>NZ_CP085725.1:0-1200000 GCF_036840915.1 Flavobacterium hankyongi | reverse complement strand
ATATTGCAGCAAGAATAAGTGGCCGAATTGAAAAAATATATGTGAATTTTAAATACCAACGAATTAATAAAGGACAAAAATTATTTGATTTATATAGCCCTGAACTTTTAACTGAGCAAGAAAACTTTATTTATTTACTTTCAAATGATATTGATAACAGCTCAATTATTGAGGCATCAAAACAAAAGTTGTTGCTTTACGGTATGACTCAAAATCAAATAAGTGCTTTAGCTAATTCAAAAAAAGCCAATCCTAAAATAGCCATTTACAGTCCTTCTAATGGAATTGTCATAGGGTCAGAAACAATGGTTACTCCATCAAATTCTGCAATGCAAAGTATGAATAACAGTACTGAAAAACTTGAGTTAAAAGAAGGAAACTATGTCAAAAAAGGAGAAGTTGTGTTTAAATTAGTAAATACTGATAAAGTTTGGGGAGTATTCAACATTACTCAGGAAAGCAGCAGTTTTATTGAAGTCAATCAAGCCATTAAAATAACTTCTGAACTCAATGCTGAAGAATCAATAGAAGCGAAAATAAATTTTATTGAAACACAATTTAATGCTACCGACAAAACCAATAGAATTAGGGTTTATTTAAACAACAATACACTCAAATTGCCGATAGGTTTGAGATTGCAAGGTATTATAAAAACACGGTCAATTAGCGGTCTTTGGATACAAAAAAACGCATTGGTAAGTACAGGTAATAAAAAAATTGTTTTTGTTAAATCTCACAATGGTTTTAAAGCAACACCGGTAAAAACAGGGTTTGAACTGAACGGTTATATTCAAATCATTAAAGGTATTTCTGTTAGTGATACTATTGCAAAAAATGCACAATATTTAATCGATAGCGAAAGCTTTATTAAAACGGAGTAAGTATGAAAAATTTAAATCAAATAGGCATCTTTTTATTGCTTTCCCTAATATTTACAGCTTGTAATTCTTCTAAAAAAGAAGACCATTCTCAGCATGAGAATAAAAAAGAAGACCACTCTCAACATGATAAAAATAAAGAAACTACTTTTTATACATGTTCTATGGATCCTCAAGTAAAAGAAGATAAACCCGGCAAGTGTCCTATTTGCCACATGGAGTTAACACCCATAAAACAGGATGATAGTGAGGTTAACCAAATAAGTTTAAGTAAACAACAAATTCAACTTGGTAATATCACAACTCAAGTTATAGGACAAACACAAAACAATTTAGAACAAAACTACACAGGTGTTTTAACATTCAATCAAGAAAAATCTAAAACCTTTTCTTCAAAAGCAATGGGTAGAATTGAAAAATTATATTTCAAATCCACTGGTGATTACCTATCCAAAAACCAGCCTGTCTTTCAATTATACAGTGAGGATATTGCAATAGCAAAACAAGACTATTATACAGCATTTAAACAACTGGAAATGCCCGGTAATTTTGGAAAAAACGCAAAAAATATAATGAATGCCGCCAAACAAAAACTCTTATTCTATGGTTTGTCCAATACTCAAATTGAGAATATTAAAAGTAATAAAGATGTTTCCCCATATACCACATTTTATAGCACTGTCAGCGGCACAGTTTCAGAAATAAGTACTGCTGAAGGAAGCTATATCATGGAAGGCGAACCAATCATCAAAGTAACTGATTTGAATAAACTCTGGCTTGAAACACAAGTTAATATCAACTACTTCAAAAGCCTCAAAATAGGCCAAATTGCTACAATAACATTTGTCGATTTCCCTGATAAATCAATAAGCGCTAAAATCTCATTTATCAATCCTGAAATAAACCCGGAAACCCGTTTACTTTTGATTCGATTTGAAATACCAAATCAAAATCTAATTTTAAAACCGGGAATGCAGGCCATTGCAAAATTGATGATTTCCGGCGGTAAAGGAATATACATTCCCACCGATGCAGTAATTAGAGAAGAAAACGCATCCTACATCTGGGTAGAAAAAAAACCGGGTGTTTATGAAAATCTAATGGTAGAAACAGGAATTGAAACTAATGGACTGATAGAAATCAAAACAAAAATTGCCAATGGTCAAAAAGTAGTGATAACGGGTGCCTATGCCATCAATAGCGAATATAAATTCCGCAAAGGCAGTAACCCGATGGAAGGAATGAAAATGTAATTTAAATAGTAAGAATGAACAATTTTAATCAAATAATACAGCAATACAAAAACGATACAGAGAGTGTTTATAATACTTGGTTTGTTGACAATGACCAACGGTTAAAGGCATTCAGAACTATCCGCCGCGGAATTATTCAGGTTGTTGAAGATATCAAAAACAAATCATTCCCAAACGATTTTAAAAATAGCAGCTTAGAATTTGTACTGAATTGCATTGCCGAGCAAAAACAGGTATTTGTTGGGGTTTCACATCCTTTTTATTGGAAACCAAAACTCCGAATTCCTGATATCTATGAAAATCAAACCAATAAAATTGCTTTTGGCCAATTCTTAGAAAATTGTATTAACGCAAAAAATGAAGAACAGGTACTTAAAGAAATTGTTAAACTGGACGAATTACGCATCAAAGGATTGGGGCCGGCCGTTGCCAGTATTTTGTATTTTTTGCACCCAACGTGGTTTCCTCCTTTCAACACGGCAATTGTAAATGGTTTTAATTTTTTATTCAAGGATAAAAAAAAAATGGGGAGCTGGAGTGAATACTTAAAAATTAGAGAGACACTACTGGAAACAAATTCAAAATTCAAATCGGAACTATCCAATGATTTAGGTGCAATCGCAGGATTGTGTTTTGAAATTGGGACTCAAAAAATGCTAATAGGAAATGATGATTATCTGAGTGAAGAAGAGCGTCATAAATTCGAAAAAAACATAGTAAAACGCCAAAAAGAAATTATCGAAGAAAAAAAAGAAGATAATCTGCATAGTGAAATGCAATACCATCTATTGAAAATTGGGGCATCATTAGGATTCGATGTTACACCGGCAAGTAATGATAAAAGCAAAGCTTTCAACGGACAAAATTTTTCTTTTATCTCTATAAATAAATTCCCTGAATTACCTTGTGACAAAGACACTCAGAACACCATCAAACTCATAGATGTTTTATGGTTTGAAAAAGGAACTGACAACATTATCGGAGCATTTGAAGTAGAAAAAAGCACTAGTATTTACTCTGGGATTTTGCGTCTTTCAGATCTTTATTTCAGTATTTCTGATGGTGATGAAGTATTTTATATCATAATCCCTGACAGTCGCGAAAAAGATGTCATTCAGCAACTCAATAGACCTGTTATAAAAAATTCAAAAATGAATATTAAATACATTCTCTTTTCAGAACTAAGAACCAATTGTGATGCAATTTGCAAATTCGGTACAGACCATTCGATCATGGATAAAATAGCAAAAACAATTTAATAACTCAATGATGAAGCTACACATTAAAAATATGGTATGCAGCCGCTGCAAGATAGTAGTAAAATCTGTATTTGAAAATATGGGCATCAATCCTGTTTCAGTTGATTTAGGTGAAGTTGAATTGAAAAATGACATTCAGGAAATCCAAAAAAACGAATTATTAAAAAAGCTTCATGCTGTAGGCTTTGATTTGATTGATGATAGGAAAAGCAAAACTATCGATAAGATTAAAACATTGATTATTGATTTGGTTCAAAATAAAAACAATCATTTAAAAACAAATCTATCCGAGTTTCTATTCCAAGAGCTACACCAAGACTATAATACCTTGAGCAACCTCTTTTCCGAAGTAGAAAACACAACAATTGAAAAATACTTCATTAATCTGAAAATTGAGAAAGTAAAAGAGTTGATCATCTATGATGAATTATCCCTAAGCCAAATAGCTTACTCTTTAAACTATAGTAGCGTTTCACATTTAAGTAATCAATTCAAAAAAGTAACCGGCTTTTCACCAACACACTTTAAGAATATAAAAACCATTAAACGAAAGCAAATCGAAGACTTATAAATCTTGCAAATCAAACCCAAAATTTTGCAAATACAAAAAGCAGTTATGATAGAAATTTGTATTAAAATAATATAAAAAATGATACATACTTACAGCATTACCGGAATGACTTGCGATGGTTGTCGCTCTAAAGTCGAGAAAGCATTGAATACTATTGATGGTATTGAAGCAAAAGTTTCATTAAGCCCACCAGTGGCCATAATTACTATGGACAAACACATTCCAACATCAAAGTTGCAGGAAGCACTGACGACTGTTGGAAAATACACCATAGAAATGAGCAATGATAAAACTACAGAAGATACTACAACTAATGAATCCGCTGCAAAGTCATGTTGTTCTACTCATGAGCATAATTATAAAAAAGAGGCTGTTATACCAACCAACGCCGCTGGTAAATATTATTGCCCAATGCATTGCGAAGGCGAAAAAGTCTATGACAAAGCGGGCGATTGTCCTGTGTGTGGAATGGATCTAGTCAAAGCACCTGAACTAACCGTAAACAAGACACTATATACTTGTCCAATGCATCCCGAAGTAATTAGTGAAACTCCGGGTTCCTGTCCTATATGCGGTATGGATTTAGTACCAATGGAACCAAGCGAAAGCGAAGACCAAAGGACTTATAAAGATTTGGTTAAGAAAATGAAAATAGCAGTTGTGTTTACAGTTCCCATTTTCGCCATTGCCATGATTGAAATGGCACACAATAATCCTTTATTGCAACTAATGGATGCGGACAAATGGAACTGGGTACAGCTTATTTTATCTCTTCCTGTTGTTTTTTATGCCTGTTGGGTATTTTTTGTCCGCGCCTGGAAATCAATTATTACTTGGAATCTGAATATGTTCACACTCATCGGAATTGGAACGGGAGTGGCATTTTTATTTAGTTTAGTCGGAATGTTTTTTCCGGATATTTTTCCAAGTGAATTCAAAACAGAACACGGAACTGTATTATTATACTTTGAAGCAACAACAGTTATTCTGACTTTAGTTTTGTTAGGACAATTACTCGAAGCAAGGGCACACAGCCAAACCAGCGGAGCTATCAAAGAATTATTAAAACTTGCGCCAACTGAAGCTACTTTGGTTATTGATGGCGGTGATAAAGTAATATCAATCCACGACATCAAAAAAGGCGATTTATTGAGAGTAAAACCCGGAGATAAAATTCCTGTTGACGGTAAAATAACCGATGGGGAAAGCAGTATAGATGAAGCCATGATTACTGGTGAGCCAATACCGGTTGATAAAAAGAAAGGCGATAACGTAATTTCCGGAACAATAAACGGAAACAAATCATTTGTGATGATAGCCGAAAAAGTAGGTTCCGAAACCTTGCTATCTCAAATCGTGCAAATGGTAAATGATGCCAGTCGTTCACGAGCTCCAATTCAGAAATTAGCAGATAGTATCTCCAAGTACTTTGTGCCAATTGTGGTTATTATATCAGCAATAACCTTTTTTGTTTGGGCAAAATTTGGTCCCGAACCAGCATTAGTATATGGTTTTATAAATGCCATTGCAGTATTAATTATTGCCTGTCCCTGTGCATTAGGCTTAGCAACCCCAATGTCAGTAATGGTAGGTGTTGGTAAAGGGGCACAATCAGGCGTTTTGATAAAGAACGCTGAAGCTTTAGAGAATATGAATAAGGTTAATGTGTTAATTACCGATAAAACAGGAACCATCACCGAAGGAAAACCATCTGTCGAAAAAATTTATGCATCCAATAACAACGATAGTGACTTATTGCAAAGCATCGCTTCCTTAAATCAATATAGTGAACATCCACTGGCACAAGCTGTGGTAATTTATGCCAAAACAAAATCCATTTCTTTAATCGAAGTAAAAGATTTTGAAGCCATTGCCGGAAAGGGTGTTATAGGAACAGTGACTAATAAAAAAGTGGCATTAGGCAATAAAAAACTAATGGAGCAAGTCAAGGCAACAGTTTCTGACGATTTAGAAAACAAAATCATTACCGAACAAAAATTAGGTAAAACGGTTTCATACATAGCCATTGATGGCGTTGCTGTTGGTTTTGTATCAATTACAGATGCTATTAAAACTTCTAGCAGAGACGCAATAAAAGAATTAATGCAACAGGGTGTCGAGGTAATCATGATGACTGGTGACAATGTTAATACAGCCAAAGCAGTTGCTGATGAATTGGGATTAACAACTTATAAAGCAAGATGTTTACCCGAAGACAAACTCAAAGAAATTAAAAAATTACAAGCCGAAGGCAAAATTGTGGCCATGGCAGGCGATGGTATAAACGACGCACCGGCATTAGCCCAAGCCAATATTGGAATTGCAATGGGAACTGGAACAGATGTCGCTATAGAAAGTGCCAAAATAACTTTAGTCAAAGGAGATTTACAAGGCATTGTAAAAGCTAAGAATTTAAGCCATGCTGTTATGAGAAATATTAAGCAAAATCTATTTTTTGCCTTTTTCTATAATGTATTGGGAGTACCAATCGCAGCTGGAGTTTTATATCCTGTTTTCGGTATTTTACTATCTCCTATGATTGCAGCTTTAGCAATGTCTTTCAGCTCTGTATCCGTAATTGTAAATGCATTAAGATTAAGAAGTTTAAAACTCTAATAAAAAATAATAAAAAGAATGAAAATAGCAAATAATATAGATAAATTCGGAACAATTGGTATGTTCTTCACAGCAATATTTTCACCTTGTTGCTTTCCACTTTTTGCATTTGCAGCATCTGCTTTAGGTTTAGGTAGTTTTGAACTTTTTGGCGGATGGACGATGTGGATTTTTCAAGGTATGGTTCTAGTTTCTGTTATTGGTTTTTTTCTTTCCTATCATAGGCATAAAAGTCTATATCCTTTATTAATAGCAATTCCAAGTACATTGGTCATTTTTTACAGCTATTATTTTTGCAATAATGATTATCAAGTATATTTTTTATATGCTGGTATGTTTGGGCTTCTTATTGCTACAATAGTTAATTATTACAGAAATAAACTTCATAATGGTTGCGACACATGTACCATCTACAATGGTAAATTAGTAGAACTAAAATCAAAAATTACATGTCCAAATTGCGGTCATAAAAAAGAGGAAATAATGCCTACAAATGCCTGCGAGTTTTTTTATGAATGTGAAAATTGTAAAAAAAGATTACGTCCATTAGAAGGGGATTGTTGTGTATACTGTAGTTACGGAAGTGTAAAATGCCCGCCAATTCAAGTTGGAACTGGTTGTTGTTAAAATATAAAATATTACTTATGAAAATTAAATTATCAATTCTTATAGCATTTACTACATTAAGTATAACTGCTCAAAATATAGTACGTTACGATTTATATGTAAGAGATACCATAGTAAACTATTCCGGAAAAGAAAAAAGAGCAATAGCAGTGAATGGTCAAATACCAATGCCTACATTAACTTTTACTGAAGGTGATATTGCAGAAATTTATGTGCATAATGAGTTAGAAGAGGAAACATCATTACATTGGCATGGTTTGTTTTTGCCAAATAAAGAAGATGGAGTGCCTAATCTTACGCAAATGCCTATCAAACCGGGTACAATTCATAAATACACTTTCCCGATAATCCAAACCGGAACCCATTGGTACCATAGCCATTCAGGTTTACAGGAGCAAATTGGAATGTATGGAATGTTTATAATGAACAAAAAACAGAATGATCCAACATTTAGAAAAGGAATTGATGACTTACCAACTGTTCCAATAATTTTAAGTGAATGGACGGATATGAAACCAGAAAATGTACATCGGATGCTTCATAATGCAACGGATTGGTTTGCAATTAAAAAAGGGACTACTCAAAGTTATGTAGAGGCAATTCGAGGAGGTCATTTTAAAACTAAAATTACAAACGAGTGGAAGCGTATGAACGCTATGGATGTGAGTGATGTGTATTATGAAAAATTTCTAATAAATGGTAAAAATGAAAGTCAGTTATCTCAATTTAAGGTTGGTGATAAAGTACGTCTTCGGATAGCCAATGGTGGTGCATCATCATACTTTTGGTTAACCTATGCAGGAGGTAAAATTACTGTAGTGGCAAATGACGGTAATGATGTTGAGCCTGTTGAAGTAGACAGACTCATCATAGCTGTTTCAGAAACATATGATGTTGTAGTTACCATTCCAGCGGAAAACACTTCTTATGAATTTTTGGCAACTGCCGAAGATAGAACCAAGTCCGCATCATTGTATATTGGGGACGGTATTAGGCAGTTAATATCCCCATTGCCAAAACTCAAATATTTTGAGGGAATGAAAATGATGAATGATATGATGAAAATGAACGGAGATTTAGATGATATGGGAATGCAGATGTCCTTGAACCAAATGGATATGAATGTGGTGATGTATCCTGAAATTACTGGGCAATCAGTTAAAAAGAACGAAAATAAAATGGACAATATGGCAATGCCGGAAAACCAATATAATAGTAATAAACTCTCTAACATTACCACTTTAAATTATGCAATGCTGAAATCACCTACGAAAACAACTTTGCCAAAAGATGCTCCAGTAAAAGAATTGCGTTTCGAATTATCCGGTAACATGAACCGATATGTTTGGAGTTTGGATAACAAAGTTGTTTCTGAAACAGACAAGATACTAATTAAAAAAGGAGAAAATGTTAGAATCATATTGCATAATGGTTCAATGATGCGCCACCCGATGCACTTGCACGGTCATGATTTCAGAGTTATAAATGGACAAGAGGAGTATGCCCCTTTAAAGAATGTCATAGATATTATGCCAATGGAAACCGATACTTTGGAATTTAACGCAAATGTTGATGGAGATTGGTTTTTTCATTGTCATATTCTATATCATATGATGGCTGGAATGGGTAGAGTTTTTACCTATGAAAATCAAGCCCCCAATCCATTAATACCCAATCCTAAATTAGCCCAACGTAAATTATTTGCAGACGATAGGCAATTTCATCTTATGGGTGAGAGTGATTTTGCAACCAACGGAATTGATGGTGAGGCTATGCTTGGTAATACACGTTGGAGTATTGGTTCCGAGTGGCGTTTAGGTTATAACGATCATCACGGTTACGAGATGGAAACCCACATCGGCAGATACATTGGGAAAATGCAATGGTTAATGCCATTTATTGGTTTTGATTGGAGATACAGAAAAATGGGTATTGATGAACATGAGAAAAATCTATTTAACCAAACAGATACTAAAGACAAGCGTGCAGTCTTCAGTGCAGGGGTAAACTATACTTTACCAATGCTCATCGTAGCACAAGCTGAAGTTTTTACAGATGGAAATTTAAGATTTCAATTGGAACGTAAAGACATACCACTTTCAAAACGACTTCGAATGGGATTAATGTGGAATACTGATTTTGAATATATGGCTGATTTGAGATATATTTTTACACGAAATTTAAGTCTTCGCACACACTATGATAGTGATATGGGGTTTGGAGCTGGAATGACTTTGAATTATTAGTTCACATAAAGACGCTTCTAATTTTAGGAGCGTTTTTTTATTAAAAGTAAGTTGAAAATCCAAACTGAATACCAGCCGTTTTCGAAGGGTCATTACCAAAAATATCCGTTTCCCATATATAACGGTAATTCAATCGGAATACCGTTTGTGACGATGGTCTGAAACTAATTCCCGGCGTAATGGCCATTACATCATCGTGAATCTTTTCGTTAGTTTCATTAAAAGTACCAACATTATAGTCGGTATATTCCATTCTGAGAGCTAAGTTTAATGTGCTGTTTTGCCAGCCTAATACATCACGTTTTAAAATGGGTTGTACAATGTCTATAAAACCACCTTTTTGTTTTGATCCAAATTGTTGTGAGTAAGTGTCAGGAACATCTATATAAGCCCAAACCCATTCGGCATTAATATAGGTTTTCCATTTCGGAACGATTGTATTGAAATCCAATGCGAATAAATCTACTCTACGTTTTTTGTCAATCTGAATGCCATCTTCCTGAAACTTATTGTAAACACCGCCCATCCATGAAATACCAAATTCACCTATTTTTCTGTGCTTTAAGGCTGTTTTTGCAGTAATTAGTGGTACACCATTAAAACTTTCTTCAAAGCGTTCATTGTTTTCTTTGGTTGCCGGAAGCCATGTTTTGTTTTGTGGATTGGAGATAATTTTATCATCGAATCCATTGGAAAAATAGCCTTCGTATGCCCAAACTAAATTATTCTTAGCATACTTTCCGAAGATTCCGAAACCTACATTACTCCATGTTGAAGGTATAATGGTGGTTGATGAAATAGGACGGTCAATAAACTCCCATTTCGGGCCATCATGATTTTGGTTGAAAGAACCTATGGGATTCATAATAATACCACCACGTAAATTGAATAACGGGTGCAACTCTACATCAAGCGAAGCAAATTCAATATTAATTTCTTTTCCCCCTTCTTCAAATTCTATTTCTGATAAAAATTTAATTCGGTTCTTTATGGTTGACGATACAAAAAGCGTCATTCTCGGCATCTGAAAAGACATTCCCTCGGTAATTCCATCAGTAGCAAAGTAACTTGTATTGGCTTCCACATAGCCACCTATTGAAATAGGTAATTTTCCTAATTTCAAAAACGGACGTGCATACACCGCATCCATATTCAAAGCTAATTTTGTGGTGTCTTTTTGTGTGGTTGCAACTTTTGTAGAATCAACCTGCGCCTGTAAAGAAAAATTTAAAAGTAAGGTTAGTGCAGTTATGTAAAGTAATTTCATTTTAGGATAATTGAATGTAAATGTTTTGTGCATCAGTCAGCACTTTAAATGCGGTTAATTGTTGCTCTGCGGGTCCTTGAATGACATCGCCGTTTTTTCCAAATTCACTTCCATGCGCCGAGCAGGTGAGTAGATCGCCATTAACGGTAAGTTCAGCGCCTTGGTGCGAGCATCGGAGTAAAAGTGCTGTATAGGTATCGTTCAGGTTTTTGTAAATGATAATCGGGTAGTTGATTCCGTCCACTTTGCTTACAACATAATTTCTGTATCGTGTAGTTGTGTTTTCAGTAATCTCAAATTCTTGTTTAGAAATGATTAGTTGATTATCTTTTATATTAGAAACCGCATAATGGGTTGAGCCACAGCTTTGCATCAAACCAGACAATCCCAAAACACCCAAACAGGAAAACCCACAAATCTTTAGAAATTCTTTTCTGTCCATACTATAAACTTTCGATGAATTTTACAAGCTTTTGCTTCTCACCTGAGGTTAGTTGCTGGTAAGCGTTTTTGCTGTTAGCTGCTTCGCCACCGTGCATCAAAATAGCCTGCTCAATACTTCTTGCCCTTCCATCGTGTAATAGAAAATATTGTCCACCTTGCGATTTTTTAGACAAACCAATTCCCCATAAAGGCGGTGTTCTCCATTCACTTGTTAGGGCTTGTCCTTCGGTATAACCATCATCCAATCCGCTTCCCATATCGTGTAAAAGTAAATCGGTGTAGGGATAGAAAGTTTTGTTGGATAATCCGGCAATGTCACTGTTTTGCGTTGTCCATTGCGGTTTATGGCATTCTGCGCATTTTAAATTTGAGAATAAAGCTTCACCAGCTTGCACTTCAGCATTGTTTTGATTTCTTCTCGGAGGAGCTTTTAACGTTCTTAAATAAAAAACAACACTGTTAACGGTTTTATTTGATACTTCGGGGTCAATCTCTAATCCGGTATAGGTATCAATAGGGGAAAAGGAAGATGTAATTCCCATATCCTGATTGTAAGCATTTACGGTTTGATGCAGTAAATCAATCGCAGCTGCTTTTTTTCCGAAACGGCCAATATATTTTCCGTTACTCTCTTGATGAAACCATTTAGGTGAAAAGAAAGAAGGAGGTGTTATGTAATTCGGTACACCCGAAATTCCGTCATTGTTGTTATCGAATGGATCGGCAACAGCTAAAATCTGCGCATCGGTTAGAGCAGCTAAAAAGCCTAAACCGGTATTGGCAGGAGGCATGAATTTAGCAGATGACGCACCGCTTGGAATTTGTTCGGGTAAGTAGCCGGGTATTGCTCTGTTTTGTAGTTGTGGTGCTCCCAAATGCATAAACTGATTACCTGATGCGTCCGATTGTCCAAAACGTGTTAAAGTGGTAAAGGGATGTCCTTTTCCATCTCCTGCATGACAAGACACACAACTTGTTGCTACAAATAAAGGTCCTAAACCTGTTTCTGCTGTAAATACTTCCTCATTAAAAGCAACATCACCTTCTATAAATTCCAAGCTTTCAGACGATGACAATCCGTCAATTGGTCCGTCTAAAATGTCTTCCATTTTAGGCTCTGGTGTTAATATATCTTCACAAGAAGTTAAGGTACAGAATCCTAAAAAGACTAACGAAATTGTTAGGAGTATGTAATTTTTCATATATGTTTGTTCTAAATAAATTTTTAGGCAATGCTAAAAAAATATTTTAGACTATACCAAAAAGCACTAAAATATTTTATCAATTGCAAAAACAAACAATTTTATTACTATTTTTACACTCGTGAAATGGTTGAACATAATATTGTCGATTTACTTGATAGCTTTGGCGTGTATGCCCTGTGCTGATATGGAAGTAAATAGTGCGGGTCATTCTTTGGCAGTGCATCAGTCAGACCGTGACAACCATTCACACGATAAGAGTAAAGATTTGTGTTCGCCTTTTTGCATCTGCAATTGTTGTGGTGCACAGATTTTGAGTTATTTTCCAGTAATCAGTTATGAATTTCCTTTAATTTCTACGGTTATTAAAACCAAAGAACCTTTTTATAAATCTGTTTTTGCTTCCAATTTCTACGGGAGTATTTGGCAGCCCCCTCAAATAGTATAATGATGCCCCGCCCATTTTGGCGGGGTTAGAAAGTTGTGGTTTTACCGCAAATGTTGGCAAAAGCGATTTTGCTTATTTTCTAATTCATTATAATATTTCATGTTAGACAAAATCATACAATTCAGTATAAAGAATAAATTCATTATACTATTATTAACCCTTGTTTTAATAGCTTGGGGGAGTTATTCCGTTAAAAATTTACCACTTGATGCTTTGCCTGATGTCACCAATAATCAGGTTCAAATTATTACAACCGCACCTACACTTGCCAGTCAGGAAGTAGAGCAATTAATTACATATCCTTTAGAGCAATCTGTAAAAACAATCCCAAAAGTAATTGAGCTTCGTAGTATTTCTCGTTTCGGACTTTCGGTAGTTACGGTCGTTTTCAAAGACGATGTAGATATTTATTGGGCAAGAGAACAAATCTTTCAAAGGCTTAGTCAAGCTAAAGAAAGTATACCTGCCTATGCAGGTTCACCAGAGTTAGGACCGATTTCTACAGGTCTTGGGGAAATTTATCAATATGATGTCTATGCTAAAAAAGGGTATGAAGATAAATATGATGCCATCAAGTTAAGAACCATTCAGGATTGGATTATTATTCCGCAATTACAAGGTGTGGAGGGTGTCGCAGAAGTAAGTACTTGGGGTGGTAAATTAAAGCAGTATGAAATCGCTGTAAATCCAAACACACTCAATAGCCTTGGGGTAACGATTACTGAAATTTTTGAAGCACTCGAAAAAAACAATCAAAATACAGGTGGTGCTTATATCGAAAAAGACCAATACTCCTATTTCATTCGCGGTGTGGGTATGGCATCAGGAATTAATGATTTGGAGAAGGTTGTAATTAAAAATCGAAATGGAGCGCCCGTTTTGGTTAGAGATGTTGCAAAGGTTAGAGAAGGTGTCGCATTACGTTATGGTGCTTCAACAAAAGACGGGAAAGGCGAAATCGTTTGTGGTATGGCTCTTATGCTCAAAGGTGAAAATTCAAAAGCTGTAAATGAAAGAGTTAAAGAAAAAATGGAACAAATCAACAAAACACTTCCTGAAGGTGTGGTTGCTGAGGCATTTATCGATAGAGGTAAGTTGGTGGATAATGCTATAGGAACGGTTACCAAAAACCTTTTGGAAGGGGCTTTAATTGTGATTTTTGTACTGATATTATTCCTTGGTAATCTTCGTGCCGGATTAATTGTAGCTTCAGTGATTCCATTATCAATGCTCTTTGCTGTGGTACTTATGAATCATTTCGGAGTTAGTGGCAACTTAATGAGTTTAGGGGCAATCGATTTTGGTATTATAGTCGACGGTGCTGTAATTATAGTCGAAGCCACAATGCACCATTTACAAAAACTAAAAAGGCAAAAGAACCTGACCCAAGCTGAAATGGATAGTGAAGTATATCATTCTGCTTCAAAAATCCGTAACAGTGCCGCTTTTGGGGAAATTATTATCCTGATCGTTTATCTGCCAATATTAGCATTAGTAGGAACAGAGGGAAAAATGTTCAAACCAATGGCTATGACGGTTGGCTTTGCTGTAATTGGAGCATTCGTTTTATCACTGACTTATGTGCCAATGATGAGTGCAATGTTTCTGTCAAAAAATACAGAACACAAACCCAACTTTAGTGATAGAATGATGGCATGGTTAGAGAAAATATATGCACCATTTTTAGAAAAAGCATTACGATTAAAAAAATCAGTTTTAGCTATTTCATTTGGGTTGTTTGCTTTGGCTCTTGTAGTTTTCCAAAATATGGGTGGCGAATTTATTCCAACCATTGAAGAAGGGGATTTAGCCATTAATGTAACTATTATGACAGGAAGTTCCTTAACGCAAATGGTTGAAACAACTACCAGATACGAAAAAATTCTAAAAGCAAAATTCCCCGAAATAAAAACTATCGTAACAAAAATCGGAAGTGGAGAAATTCCAACAGATCCAATGCCTATTGAAAGTGGCGATTTTATTATTGTTCTGAAAGACAAAAGCGAATGGACTTCGGCCGATAATTGGGAAGATTTAGCCAATTTAATGAAAGAGGAAATGGAAGCTATTCCTGGGGCGAATATTGAAATTTCCCAACCCATTCAAATGCGATTTAATGAGTTAATGACAGGAAGCCGAAGTGATATAGCGATTAAAATTTTTGGTGACGATTTAGAAATTTTAGATTCAAAAGCCAAAGAATTGATTTCTAAAGTGAATAAAATAGAAGGTATTGGCGACTTAAAAGCAGAAAAATTAGCAGGTCTGCCACAAATCACAGTCAAATACGATTACAATAAGATTGCATTATATGGTCTAAATATTGTTGATATCAACCAAATTATTCGTTCCTCATTTGCAGGCGAGAGTGCCGGTAAAATTTATGAGGAAAGCAAACGATTTGATGTAGTAGTGCGTATGAATGAAGCCAATAGAAGTGATATAACCGATGTGAGTAATTTATTTATTCCTTTGCCAAATGGTCAACAAATTCCCCTTTCTCAAGTGGCAACAATTAGCTACGAACAAGGACCAGTTCAGGTAAGCCGTGCAAATGGAAAACGAAGAATCACCGTGGGCTTAAATGTTCGTGGCCGTGATGTGAAAAGTGTCGTTGAAGAAATCCAACAAAAATTAGAAACCAACTTTAAACTTCCTTCTGGGTATTATGTTACTTATGGAGGACAATTTGAAAATTTAGTGGAAGCTAATAAACGTCTTTCAATAGCATTGCCAGTTGCGTTAGCTTTAATATTGGTGTTGTTATTTTTTACATTTAACAGTGTCAAGCAATCCATTTTAATTTTTACAGCTATTCCATTATCAGCAATAGGAGGTGTTTTCGCATTGTGGCTTCGAGGAATGCCTTTCAGTATTTCGGCAGGAATTGGATTTATTGCCTTGTTTGGTATCGCAGTTTTAAACGGGATTGTATTGATTTCTTGCTTCAATCAACTCAAAGAAGATGGAATAATTGACCCGTTGCAACGGGTTTTAAAAGGTACAAGAATACGACTTCGACCAGTTCTGATGACTGCTGCCGTTGCTTCCTTAGGTTTTATGCCAATGGCATTATCAACCAGTGGCGGTGCCGAGGTGCAAAAACCATTAGCAACCGTAGTTATTGGCGGACTATTTTCGGCAACACTACTAACCCTAATTGTTTTACCGATACTTTATTTGCTATTTGAAAACGGAATAAAAAGAAGAAAAAAGATGTCAAAGCCTATTGTAACAGTAATCATTTTATTATTTAGCACATTTTCATTTGCACAAAATAAGCAAACGGTAACTTTAGAACAAGCCATTGTTTTGGCAAAAAAGAGTAATATAAATCTCAAAATTGCCGATAAGGAAATTGAAAAACAAACGGTTCTTAAAAAAGCCTCTTTTCAAGTTGACCCTTTGCAAGTTCAATATCAAGGCGGACAGTTTAATAGTGCTGATTATGACCATAATGTTTCTATTCAACAATATTTTCCAATTGGAAAAATCACTAAAGCCAATCGTCAACTTCAGGAAGAATTAGCAAAACTGGCTGAAAAGCGAAAAGCATTATCGGAATATGAAATTGAAAAAGCAGTAACACTGGCTTATTATCAATATTTGTATGGGGTTTCTGTTCAAAAGTTGAATAATGAATTGAATGATATTTACATTAAGTTTCTGAAAAATGCCGAGTTGCGTTTTGACACTGGAGAAAGCGGCAATATCGAAGTTATAAGTGCTAAAGCGAAAGTGAAAGAAATTGAAACTCAAAAAGCACAGTTAGAATATGATTTGGTTGTCTATCAAAGACAATTACAATACTTCGTTCAAACGGAAGAGAATATTGTGCCCGATGCCAATACAACTTTGCAATATTCAAGCATATCAACTGAAAACAAGGATAAGTTAGAAGGATTGGTAAACGATTATTATACACAGCAAATTTCAGTATATCAGAAGGAAGCCAATACTTTCAAAGCATTGCGAACACCAAAACTGGGATTAGGTTATTTTGGACAAACCATTGATACCAAATCCTATTTTCAAGGTTTTACCGCTGGTTTGCAAATTCCGTTGTTTGGCGGTGTAAATAAAGCTCGTGCAAAGGCATCCGAGATAAGTATTTCACAATCTCAATTAGAATTAGATAAAAGTAAATTGACTTTGAAATTGCAAAAGGAAGAATTGCAAAATGAGTTTGAGAAACAGAAAAAAGCAGTAGCCTATTATCAAAATGAAGGATTGCAATATGCTGACCAAATTATTAAGACAGCTCAAAAAAGCTATGCTAATGGCGATATGAGTTATTGGTCATACATCAGTTTTCTAAACCAAGCGATTGATATTAAAAAGCAAAACACAGAAGCGGTAAATGCTTATAATCAAAGTGCGATTCAATTGCAATTCCCATCATTCAACAATAATTAATATTCTATTTTATGAAAAATATATTTTTAAAATCTCATTATAATTTTGGTTCTATTTTCAACCTCTTTATTCTATTTTCTATTCTTTTTACTCTAAATTCTTGTGGAGACAAGAAAGCAGAAGAAACCCACGAAGAAGAAAAATCGGAAACCGAAGTTGCATTGACCGAAGCACAATTTAAAACTATTGGTATAGTAACAGGAAGTATAGAAATGAAAAACCTAAACACGGTTATAAAAGCCAATGGTTATACAGCTGTTCCACCGCAAAACATGGCAAATGTATCTACTTTAATTGGTGGTGTTGTCAAAGATATTTATGTATTGGAAGGTACTTATGTCGCTAAAGGGAAAACGCTGGCAACTATTCAAAACCTTGAAGTTACGGAAATGCAGGAAGAATACAATTCGGCGGTTGCTAACATTGAATACTTACAGTTGGAGTTTAACCGTCAAAAAACATTGAGTGATGAAAATGTAAATCCACGCAAAGTTTTTCAAGAAATAAAATCGAAGTTAGCAGTTGAAAAAGCTAGAGCACAAGCCGCAAAAAACAAGTTGCAGGCATTGAATGTCAGTTTAAGTGGAAATAGTTCGTTAATCCCTATTGTTTCCCCCATAAGTGGTTATGTAGGTAAAATTAGCATAACTAAAGGAGCATTTGCAGAAACGGGAGTAACACTTTTTGAAGTGGTCGATAACAGCCAAATGCACTTGGATTTGAATGTTTTTGAAAAAGATTTGGGTAAAATTTCAGTAGGTCAGGAAGTAGATTTTGTATTAACCAATCAATCGAATAAATCCATTAAAGGAAAAATATTTGGCATCAATAAATCATTTTCAAACGAAAGTAAAACGGTGGCGGTTCATGCTAAAATCAATCCAAGCGATGCCAAAAATTTAATTTCGGGAATGTATGTTGCAGCTAATATTAACATCACAAATCAAACAGTTCAGGCACTTCCTAAAGATGCTATTGTTAGAAATGGAGACAAATATTATATTTATATACAGGAAGAACACCACGAAGAAGTACCAAAAGTTAAAGCAGAAGAGCATAAACATGAAGAAGGCGAAGCACATTCAGAGCATGCGGAAGGCGAAGAAGAAGAACACAAAGAAATTCACTTTAAAGCCATTGAAGTAGTACCTGGAACAACCGATTTGGGTTATACGGAAGTAAAGTTAGTTGAAGAAATTCCAAATAATGCAAAAATTGTTATCAAAGGTGCTTTCTATTTATTAGCCACCTCAAAAGGCGGAGGAGAACACGAACATTAATATCAAAACGATAATTAAATACTATAAAAATGAAAAACTCAATTTTAAAATCAATGATGTTTTTAGTGGCAATATTCTTCATTTCAAATGTAGCAGTAGCCCAACAAAAAACTAATCAGAAGGCAGTAATCAAAACCAATATCACTTGCGACCATTGCAAAGAATGTGAAACCTGTGGCTTAAAATTCAAAGACCATATGTTGAAAATTACTGGTGTAAAAATGTATGAATTGGATGAAAAAAAAATGACGATTACAGTCTATTACAATGCCAAGAAAACAGATTTGACTACTATTAAAAAGGCAATCAGCAAATTGGGTTATGATGCGGATGATGTAAAAGCCGACCCTAAGGCGTATGATAATCTTGATGGATGTTGCAAAGTTTAATGCAATATAGTCACAGACAAATTACATAAGTAAAATGATTTTATATATTCTGAACACCTGTAATTCCATTTTAATAGGTGGAATTACAGGTTTGTTTAAAATCTTACAGATAATTTAAGTCTTATGACAATAGTGAGTCTAATTTAAAAAAAATTAACTGGAGATAAATACTTTTTCAAAAAAAATCTTTTACATTTTGTAAATTCATTAGTGATAATTGCTATTGACTTTTGTTTTAAATTTTAAAATATCAAAAATATGTTACAACTTTTAGATTTTACTGGAGGGAATATTATAGCTACAAGAGCAAATGACTTATTAGGTATTAAAGATTATGAAAAAATTCATCCGTTTATTCATAATATTATGAGTACAGGTAAAAAGGTGCGATGGTATTTTGAAATGGATGATAGTTCTAGTTCAAATTCGATTGGTTTTTGGGAAGATGGTGAAATTGAAATTAATTATGGTAATATTAAATTCACTCATTCTAACGATATAGAATTAATTGCTATTGTAGGTGATAAAAAATGGAAAAAGTGTATGATTTCAATAATGAAACCATTCACAATGGCAAATCTTAGATATTTTGAATTATCAGAAAAAGAAAAAGCTAAAGAATGGATTATAAATGAAGTTAATGCAGACGAACTATGACTAAATAAAAAATAGTTTTCAAATAAAATAATTTTTATTAAAAATACAACTATGCAATACAATTTAGCAATTATAGGTTCAGGACCTGGCGGATATGTTGCCGCAATAAGAGCCGCACAATTAGGGCAAACTGTTGCCATAATCGAAAAATATAGCACACTTGGCGGTACTTGCCTTAATGTCGGTTGTATTCCTTCAAAATCTTTATTAGATAGTTCGGAGCATTTTTTTAATGCCAAACACACTTTTGCCGAACACGGTATAAAAACTGGAACGCTCGAAGTAGATATTTTCCAAATGATAACTCGAAAAAATGTAGTTATCAAAAAAATAAATGATGGTATCAATTATTTGATGAAAAAAAATAAAATTACGGTTTATAATGGTTTAGGTTCGTTTGTTGATAAAAATACCATTAAAATAACCAAAACAGATGCCACTGAAGAAAACATAACAGCTGAAAATATTATTATTGCAACAGGTTCTAAACCAACTGTTTTACCATTTATTCCAGTAGATAAAAAACGAATTATTACTTCTACTGAAGCATTGAGCTTATCCGAAATTCCAAAAAACCTTATCATCATTGGAGCAGGTGTAATTGGAGCAGAATTAGGTTCTGTCTATGCAAGAATTGGTTCTAAAATTACCTTTGTAGAGTTTGCTGATAGTATGATTTCTACGATGGACAAAACAATGGGAAAAGAATTGCAAAGAACAATGAAAAAAGATTTTGCCCCTAATTTCTATTTCAATCATAAAGTTACAAAAGTAGAAAATTTAGGTAATGAAGTAATAGTAATAGCAGAAAGTAGCGGACAAACTGTTGAGTTAAAAGGCGATTATTGTTTGGTTTGCATAGGTAGGAAACCATATACTGATGGATTAAATGCCGAAGGACTTGGTATTGAATTTGATAAAGGAAAAATTGTAATAAATGAAGCGACTATGCAAACCAATATCCCAAATATTTATGCTATAGGTGATGTAGTTCGTGGTGCAATGTTAGCACACAAAGCATCAGAAGAAGGTGTATTGGTTGCCGAAATTATCGCTGGACAAAAGCCATATATCAATTACGATCTTGTTCCAAATGTAGTTTATACTTGGCCAGAAGTAGCATCTGTAGGACTGACCGAAGAACAACTCAAAGAAAAAGGAATTGCATACAAAGTGGGAAGTTTCCCTTTTGTTGCCTTGGGCAGAGCTGTTGCAAGTGGTGATACTGACGGTTTGATAAAAGTATTATCAAATAGTATGACCGATGAAATTTTAGGGGTGCATATGATTGGAGCAAGAGCAGCTGATTTAATTGCCGAAGCGGTGTCTGCAATGGAATTTAGAGCATCTTGCGAAGACATTATTCGTACAAGTCATGCACATCCTACTTATACAGAAGCTTTTAGAGAAGCATGTATGGCAACAAATAATACAGCTATTCACATTTAAAAATTAAAACGAATAAAAAATATAGAAATTATGGATATTAATGCCGAATTAATTATCATCTCCAAACTGATTATTTCTTTTTTATTAGGGGGGTTTATTGGTTTAGATAGAGAGAAACATGGTCGTGATGCCGGAATAAGAACGTATTCTGCGGTTTGTATTGGAGCAACCTTATTTACTGCTATTACAGCTCATTTGGTAAATAATCCAGCAGATACTTCAAGAGTAATAGCAAATATTATAACAGGTGTTGGTTTTCTTGGTGCAGGAATTATTTATCGCAATTCAAGTACAGGATCATCAAGCGGATTAACAACAGCTGCAACAGTATGGTGTACTTCAGCCGTTGGGGTTGCTGTAGGATTGAATATGTTTATTATAGCAATAATAGGTGCGATTGCATTGTACTTTTTACTTTCATTACACCATCTAAAATGGTATGTAAAATGGAAAGAAAAAATGATTAGAAAACATGGAGAAGAAAATAAGAATGACTAAATATTTAAAACAAAAAAATGTCAACACTAAATATAACATCAGCGGGCAATAAATACAACAAATCTATAAAGATTGTATTTGTCATAACACTAACCTACTTTGTTATTGAAGTAATTGTAGGATTTATAACCAATAGCTTAGCATTACTTTCTGATGCTGCACATATGTTAACAGATGTTGCAGGTCAAGGACTAGCACTTTTTGCAATTTGGATGGCTTCAAAACCTCGAAACAGTAAAAAGTCTTATGGTTATTTAAGAACCGAAATATTTTCTGCTTTGATAAATGCTATTGTACTTATATTTATTTCAGGCTATATATTGTATGAAGCATGGCAAAGATTTGAAAACCCACCAGCAGTAGCTGGAGTTCCCATGCTTATAGTTGCTTCAATTGGTTTAATAATCAATTTAATTTCTATGAAAATTTTGAGTGCTGGTTCAAAGGAAAGCATCAATATTAAAGGAGCTTTTTTAGAGGTTGTAAGTGATATGTTAAGTTCTATTGCGGTCATTATTGCGGGGATTATTATTTTGGCAACAGGATGGCTATTAATCGATCCAATTATAAGCGCATTAATTGGCTTATTTATTTTACCAAGAACATTTAGTTTATTGAAAGAATCAGTTGATATTCTTTTAGAAGGTGTTCCAAAAGATGTAGATTTTTATGCAATTGAAAAATACATTTCACAAAAATCGGGTGTTGATTCAATTCACGATTTGCATATTTGGTCTCTAACCTCTGGCGTAAATGCGTTAAGTGTTCATATTATTATGAAATCACAAAATACAATCGCAGAGATGAATGACACTATTTTTGAGATAAAAAAAGAATTAAATACAAGTTATAAAATAAATCATACTACCGTAGAAGTTCATTTAAATAAAGCAGATTATAAACCAAATAATATCTAATTTAAACTATTAAATTTTTCACAATAGTGACTTAATATTACTTACGTAAATGGTGTAGATGATAAAAAAACGGACTCAATTGGTGCAATAAAGAGATATTTAATCTGCATACAACAATGAAAGAAGCTGGTAACACTAAATAATAAATCTTTAATAATTATATTTTCTTCAAATACAATTGGAAACAAAATAATGAACGACATGCTGATAAAAAATAATTATAAAGCTACAATTTTTTTTCTCAAAGGACTCAAATGGCAAATTACATTGATAATTTCATATGCAATTATAGCAAGCCTTTTTGATCATAGCTCTATTGGAGTTTCAATAAATATTCCAATTACAATTTCAACAGTTATAGCCACAATGATATCATTATTATTAGCATTCCGAATTGCTCAATCTTATGATAGATGGTGGGAAGCCAGAAAAGTATGGGGCGAAATCGTTAATGATTCCAGAACACTGATTAGACAAATAATGCTCTTTCTACCTAATAGCCAGGAGCGAAAATCAGAAATTAAAAATTATGCAGATAGACAAATAATCTGGTGTTTTTCACTTTCAGAATTGTTGAGAAAACAAAAAGCATCTAAAAAAGTAGAGCAATATTTGACTTCGAATAATTTTCAAGCCGACAATATTCCACTGCTTTTACTGCAAAAACATTCTGAAAACTTGCATTTACTCACAGAAAAATATTCATTAAATGTAAATCAGCAAGTGCAAATAGATGCCACAATAGCAAGATTGACTGATGCTATGGGTAAGTGCGAACGAATAAAAAATACAGTTTTCCCAAAAAATTACAGCCATTTAATTCATTGTTTAATTTATGTTTTTACAACCCTATTGCCATTTGGTCTAAGTGATATAGATATTATTACAGAAATTTTGTTAACCGCATTAATCCCTTTAATGTTTATAGGATTTGAAAAAACTGCTATAATAATGCAAGACCCGTTTGAAAATGTACCTACCGATATACCTATGACTACACTTAGTAATACCATAGAAAATAATATCAATCAAATGATAGGAGAAGTGAACCATCAAAAGGAAAATGAACGATATGGTAAATATTATAAAAACTAAAATTTTATGAAGAAAAAAGTCAAAAACAGGTATGCACTGCTTTTCGCATTCTTGCTATTATATATAATCATCGCGTTTTTGGTAAGATGCGCATTTGCGGTACTTTCTGCCGAAAATTTATCCGAAAATTTGCCCCAACTTTTTATTGTTTTTTTTAAAGGTTTTTTGTTCGATTTTTGCGTCGCATTATTTTTCGTGATTTTCTATTCGTTTTATTTATTAGTGTTCCCATCAAAATGGATTGGAAGTAAAGCAGATGTAATCTTAAATTATTTTTTTATGTCTATCATGCTTTTTATAGAATTATTTTCTTTTGCTGCTGAATTTCCTTTTTGGGACGAATTCAAAACAAAATTTAATTTTATTGCAGTAGATTACCTCATTTACACATACGAAGTAGTGGAAAACATAAATCAATCGTATCCTATTCCAATGTTAATCTTTGGTTTAGCTGTATGTATTTTTCTTATTCTTTATTTTTTTAGAAAAAAAGGAATTTTCAAATATGCATTTTCTGATCAAATGAGATTTGGAGAAAGATTTATTTACACTGCAATAATTGTCATTTCCAGTTTGGGAATGTTAAAGTTGTTACAAAACAAACAAGCCGAATTTAGTTCCAATACTTATGTAAACGAGCTAACTAAAAACGGTGTTTTTTCGTTTTTTTCAGCTTTAATAGCCAATGAATTAGACTACCAACAATTTTACAGCACATTGCCAGAAAAAGAAGTGTACACTCTTTTAAAAAAAGAGCTTTTGCAAGAAAATGAAAATTTCACCAACACAAAATTCGATAATATTACAAGAAAAAGGGAAGGAAAAAGCACCGAAAATCCCAATATTATTTTGATTTCTATTGAAAGTTTTAGTGCCGAATTTTTACAAAAATTCGGGAATAAGCAAAACCTTACTACTAGCTATGAAAATTTAGCAAGTGATGGTATTTTCTTCACAAATATGTTTGCAACCGGAACTAGAACAGTTCGTGGAATGGAAGCGCTCATGCTTTGTGTTCCGCCAACTCCGGGTAATAGTATTGTAAGAAGACCAAATAATGACCAGCTTTTTTCTATTGCAACAATTTTGAAAAAGAAAAATTATGATTTGAAATTCATATACGGAGGCGATGGTTATTTTGATAATATGAACGCTTTTTTTGGTGGTCAAGGTTTTACCATTGTTGATAGAAACCGAGGGAATCCTCTACCAGAAAATATTAAAACCGAAAGAATTAATATTGAAGATAAGGATGTTACGTTTGAAAATGCGTGGGGAATTTGCGATGAAGATATTTATAATCAATCACTGAAAATGGCTGACTTAAAGACTAAAAGCAACCAGCCGTTTTTTCAGTTTATTATGACTACTTCAAATCATAAACCATTCACTTTTCCTGAGAATAAAATTTCGATGAAGGAAGGAAGTCGAGAATCTGCTATAAAATACACCGATTATGCATTGGGAGAATTTATAAAAAATGCAAAAACTAAATCTTGGTTTAGCAATACCGTTTTCGTTATTGTAGCCGATCATTGTGCAAGTAGTGCAGGTAAATGGGAAATTAATACCGAAAAACACCACATTCCGGCCGTAATTTTCAATTTCAAATCTACAAAAATGGAAGTGGGAAAATTAGCTTCACAAATAGATTTGATGCCTACTTTATTTTCCTTATTCGATTGGAATTTTGAAAACGCCACCTTCGGAAAAAATATTTTTATAATGAAACCAGAAGAAGAGCGCGCTTTAATCGGAAATTACAGAACTTTAGGATTGCTTAAAAACAACATTTTTACGCAAATTGACGACCATAAAAACACACGACAATTCCTGTATAATCATGAAAATAAAACCATTTCTAATGAATTAAAACTCAAAAATGAAGTACTAAAAAAAGTAACTATATCTTATTATCAAGCTGCAAGCGAACGCTTTAAAAATGGGAAGATGAAAGAAAGAAGCAACTAATATTTAATAATCAACATCTTCACTATTTTTAAGCAGAAGGACTTGTCAATTTTAAAATAAAACAATGAAAAATTCAAACCACAACCATAAATACGATGCAAACGGCAAACAGCTTTGTTGCACTTTAGAAGAAAAAATCCATCATAAAACAGATAATGAAACTGGTTGTTGCACAGCAGCACACAATGACCATGAACATTCTAACGATGACGGACACAATCACGAGCATTCAAACGAGGAAAAATCTACTTTTCAAATGTTCTTGCCTGCAATATTAAGTTTTGTTTTATTATTGGTTGCCATAGGTTTTGATAATTATTTTACACCGTCTTGGTTCACAGTTTGGGTACGAATTGGATGGTATATTGTGGCATATATTCCTGTGGGTTTGCCTGTAGTAAAAGAAGCTGTAGAGAGTATGCGCAAAGGCGAAATCTTTTCAGAGTTTTTATTGATGAGTATAGCTACTATTGGAGCATTTGTCATTGGCGAATTTCCCGAGGGCGTAGCGGTAATGCTCTTTTATGCCATTGGCGAAATATTCCAAACAATGGCAGTTAAAAGAGCTAAAGCCAATATCAAATCCTTACTTGACCAACGCCCTGATGAAGTAACCGTGTTAGAAAATAATGTTGCTAAAACCATCAAAGCTGAAACAGCCAAAATTGGAGATATTATACAATTAAAACCAGGAGAAAAATTAGGTTTGGATGGCGAATTACTTTCGGAAATAGCATCATTCAATACAGCAGCACTCACAGGAGAAAGTAAACCCGATACCAAAAGTAAAGGCGAAACTGTTTTAGCCGGAATGATTAATTTGAATACCGTTTCTCAGATAAAAGTAACTACAGCTTATACCGATAGTAAGTTGAGTAAAATCTTAGAATTGGTTCAGAATGCTACTGCTCAAAAAGCACCAACCGAATTATTTATCAGAAAGTTTGCCAAAATTTACACCCCGATTGTAGTGTTTTTAGCCATAGCCATTTGTGTTTTACCTATGCTGTTTGTGGCTAATTATGTGTTTAGCGATTGGTTGTACAGAGCGTTGGTTTTCTTGGTAATTTCTTGCCCATGCGCCTTGGTTATCAGTATTCCGTTGGGTTATTTCGGCGGAATCGGAGCAGCAAGTAAAAACGGTATTCTGTTCAAAGGAAGTAACTTTCTTGATGTAATGGCTTCTGTCCAAAATGTCGTAATGGATAAAACCGGTACAATGACCGAAGGTGTTTTTAAAGTACAGGAAGTAGTTATCAAACCCGAATTTAACAAAGAGGATATATTAAAAATGGTCAATGCATTGGAAGGACAAAGTACCCATCCCGTTGCAACAGCTATTCATCAATACGTTGGAACTATCGATGCTTCAATTGAATTGCAAAATGTGGAAGAAATATCAGGATACGGATTGAAAGCCATTGTTAAAGGAAAAGAATTATTGGTTGGTAATTTCAAACTGATGGACAAGTTTTCTATTGCTTATGATATTGATCCTTCAAGTATCGTTTATACTTTAATTGCGATTGCGTACGATTCTAAATTCGTTGGTTACATCACCATTGCCGACAGTATAAAAGAAGACGCACAAATCACAATTGACAAACTAAAAGCGTTGGGAGTAAAAACAACAATGTTAAGTGGTGATAAAAACACAGTTGTTCAATTTGTTGCTTCAAAACTTGGTATTTCAAATGCCTTTGGCGAATTACTTCCCGAAGACAAGGTAAACAAGGTAAAAGAAATCAAAGCTAAAAACGAAACCGTTGCTTTTGTGGGTGATGGGGTAAACGATGCGCCTGTGGTGGCGTTGAGTAATGTTGGTATTGCAATGGGAGGTTTAGGCAGCGATGCCACCATAGAAACCGCCGATGTGGTTATTCAGGATGACAAACCAAGCAAGATTCCAATGGCAATTGCTATTGGGAAGCAAACCAAGAAAATAGTTTGGCAAAATATTGGTTTGGCATTCACAGTAAAGGCAGTTGTTCTTATTCTTGGAGCAGGAGGATTAGCTACAATGTGGGAAGCCGTATTTGCAGATGTAGGTGTTGCTTTATTGGCTATTCTTAATGCTGTACGGATTCAGAGGACGAAATTTTAGTGTTAGTTATAATTCAAAAGAAAATGATGTTTGCTGTAATAAGTAAGCATCTTTTTTTTATAAAGTCATTACCTTATTCAGCTGCACAAAAACCGTCTTTAGTCCAAGTATTCCTAAAGCCTGTTCTTTGTTTGCTTCATTTCGTTAATTTCTTCAGAGAAATGGTACTTTCTTTATTGATTGTGTAAAGTAGTTCAATAGAATTATTTACCATCCCTTAAAAAAATTACTGTCACAGTTTTTGATGCAAAAACACGTATGCTTCGCAACTTGCGCCAGTAATTTTTTTCCCCAAGCTGTGTTACATAATGCAGTCTTATAGTTCATGTCAGACCTAGTTATTGTTTTTTTGGAAAGCCAAGAACTATAAGATGTCATTATGTAAAACAGCCGCGCAGGGTAGTGGCTCCAGGGCAACATTTTTGGCAGCTTCCATCGCACCACCCAGCTACCAAAAACACCGCCCTTCGCCACCACCATTAAGAACGTCCTGTTTTTCATAAGAAACCATTCGGTTTTCTGTACTTTAAAGAAAGTATGTCTTCCCTGTTTTTACATTCGTTGCGTTTACATCGGTAGTACTTGCATTGTCTTTGTAAGTGCTGTAGCATTTCCATAACACAACTCACTTGTAAACTGTGACTGTGACTGTCCACTCAAGTAAGCAGCACCCACAAAGCCAAAATTTGCCCGCAAGAGTATTGTTTTTTCATTTGTCAGTAGCATTGTCTTAATTGCTTCCCCGCCGTCTTAATGCCAAAACAATTCATAACACCAATTAACTATTCACTTCCCATAGTTCACTATTCACCAGTCAAGGCATCAAGCCGGCACAAAAGCAATCACAAGTAAGGTGGTTCACAAATAAAAAAACAATACCCTTACTTCCGCTACTGCCACCGCACTACGTAGTGTTTTCATTGTTTTTTGAAGATGCTTTCCGTTTTCATAGCATCAACTCTCACTTAACAGTACTAACTGCTTTCTTAACCCTGTGCAGGCATCCCCAAAAAACAAATCCAAGAAAGAGTTTGAAATTTTAGTTCATTTTGAAACGCACTATGCTTTTACTGACAAGTTTCTTTTATTCAAACTGCCCAAAAATTTCAAACCCTTTCAAGACGATTAGCTCTCAATTCATGAAGAACAGGATTTCAGAAGAAACAATTCGGATATCAAAACAAAAAAGAGAAAAAAAGAAGGCAAAGATTAGTTCCGGTCTTCAAAAAAGCAAGTTCAAGCCCTACGGGTTTCTGTAAAAATCTCCACCCATTCGGGTAGTATTTTTCCAGAAAAACTTGCTTTTCTGAACCCCTCCACAGTGTTGTATGGCTTTCTTTTTTACTCTTTTTTCTTTTGAAAAAATTGTTGTGAAAGGAAGGAAACGAGCATTAAACTAAAATCCGAAGCCATGACAAATTACATCGTTAAAACCCACAGAAAGGACACTATTTACGGTAAACCACATTTATTTGTCCTAAACAAAGGACTTAACAGCGGTAAACCGCAAAAAGAGCCATTTACAAACAGTTTCGTACTTATTTTTCAAAACGAAGAAGATTGCGAAAATATTTACTGGGTAACTTTCAGTTTATGGAAGTCAAAATTTTGGCATCAGTTTTTAATAGGTTCGGTTATACCTTTTATACGATTGCAGGAATTTAAAAAAGAGTTGTTTCCAAGAGTAACAGAAATGTATGATGACTACGAGCAACACAAAAAAAACATTCAGGCATTACGCCTTTTGGAATCAAAAGAAAAGCAATTTCAAGAGAATATCAATCTTATTAACGATTTGCGTAGAACTATCCTGTACAGGTATTGCAAGAGATAAAGTAAAAGCCATTAACATAACAAGAACATCCTATGACACTATTTATTTTGTACCAAACAGATGCTTGGAAAACCAAATCATCGAGAATTTATTTTGGAATATTCGACAGCAGAAACAAAGCTGTCGATATTGCAAAATATAACGGATTGTATACTTCAGATGCTGAGGTAGTAATTGAAGAAGTAACTTTAAATCAATTTCAGGAAGGATAACATAAAAAAAGCCTAATCGTCACAAGATTAGGCTTTCTAATTATCCGGAAAAGGTTACCAATCAAAACCGGACTATTTATTTTTGGATTTTGTCAGCCTCTTTAAGAGTAGAGAGACTGTAAAACTTACGATTGCTCCGACAATTGCCAAAACAATCGTTTTTAAAACATCTTCGGAACTGATATTAGGCACAATACTTAAAACTGTTCCGGCTGCCGTTCCCACATGGATTGTATTATTTGATTCCATCACGAGGTAAGTATTTATTTTCTTCCTCCAGGCGTTTCACAATTTCATGCTCGCGCTTTGCATCATCATCAACCGTAACCTGGCTTACAGCAGATAAAACAGTTCCAGCGACTGCGGCATAACCGGCAACAGTTACAATAACTGCGGGTAGTGCCACAGGAGCAGCAGCAATACTACCACCAACCGCCAATAATGCTAAACCTACTGTTCTCAAAACTCTGAAAAACTTTGGTGTTGGAGCCTTAGCTCTTTCAACTACATTCATAAATTCTCTATTTTAAGATTAGACACTATTACAATCCGCTTACAGAAACCAAAGCCAATGGGTTAAAAGCTCCATTTTTCAAAGGATACATCTGGCCATTTACCTGCTGATAGAACTCAATTCCTAGTGCTAAAAACAAAGGATGCGTACTATTCGCAGTTATCACATTCGTTTGACTGATAACGGCAGTTGCGGTAGTATCCCAAGGCAAAATAGCCGTTTCGGAATGAGCTTCAATAAAAGTTTCTGCTTCAAAATCAATTTCAGTACCCGCAGAAATAATTTTAAAGTGTGTTGTTCCGGTTGGAGCAGCAATCATATTAGACGGAATGAATGAAGCCAAATCAACTTTAATAGTACCCGTTACCCGATCAATAGTTGCTACAAATGGAGCAAACAAACTTGTTCCCAATTTACCTCTAATGTTAAACTCAAAACCCGTTAACAATTCTGCTTCACCATCAATAACATTTCGCAAACCACGCTCGCTGGTTGTGTCAGCCTGAATAACTTTAACCATTCGCTGTGTCAATCGGCTTACCATTCTACCATCGGCAGAATTTAAAAGCAAACCTCTTAACGATGTTCTCAAAACCTTACCGGCTTTTCCGGCTCTTCCAAACTCAGAACCGTTTTCCCTTGTTCTCTGAAAGGCTGGATCACTCGCAATTCTGCTTGCATCGATTCCGCCTTTTTCACGAGCCAAATGCCCGTCTTGTGTTTTATAAAAAGTAATATCCCCGATAGTACCTTTTAGTTTAATTATGCCTTTCTGTCTAGCCATAATATTTCAAATAGATTAGATTAATAATTCGTTTTCAAATTCATAAATCTTCATCTTGTTGCAACAATTCCTGAAGGATTCGAAAGCAAATATTATAATTAATTTAATGCTTTAAATAATCATATTAAACCAAATGACATCAAATGATATAAATGTCCACATGAAACATAAGTGACCATCAAAAACGACTCTAATAATTATCTATTTTAGCGTTTCAAGACAATAAATCAAGTATAGTAAAGCCATATCAAAAGCATAGATAAAGTATGAAATCAGAGCCAAAAAGAGTATGCATCTACCCAAAGGACATACAACGTATTACTGGAAAAAGTTACCGCCAAAGCACAAGACTTCTTCAAAAGATAAAGGAGGGCTTAAATAAGTCCAAAGACAATTTTGTGAGTATAGAAGAATTCTGCCAATATACAGGCTTAAAATATGAAGATATTGAACCGCATATTTTAGGTTAAAGAATAATTAAAAAGGATATTCTAGGCGATAAACTTGCAATAAATCGCCTAGAATAATAATTATGCTTGTTTCGTTTGAAGATTTTGTATTGATAGTTTTTGCTTTAGTATAGCCATGTCATCACTTACTCGCTTATCTACAATCTTTGCATAGTGTTGGGTTGTTCTTAGACTTTTATGTCCTAGCATTTTACTTACGCTCTCAATGGGAACGCCATTAGTGAGCGTTACAGACGTTGCAAAGGAGTGTCTGGCCATATGGAAGGTTATTTCTTTTTGAATACCGCATACGTCTCCAATTTCTTTTAGATAGCTATTCATCTTCTGATTGCTTAATACTGGTAGAATTCTATCCTCATTAATGCATTTCGGATGGTCTGAATACTTCTGTATTAATTCTTCGGCAATAGGGAGTAGAGGGATTTTAGATCTGGTATCCGTTTTCTGTCTGTTTTTGAATATCCATTTATTACCATCGATACCAATTCCTAAATGGTCTTTTCGTAATTGTTGCACATCAATGTAGGCCAAACCTGTAAAGCAGCAAAAAATGAATATATCCTTGACTAATTCCAGACGCGCATTGATAAATTTTTTAGTGTAGATTTTTTGTATTTCTTCTTCAGTTAGGAATTCTTTATCGACCTCAATAACCTTTCCCTCGTATTTGCTGAATGGATTCTTTTCTAGCCAATCATTGTTTAAACAAATCTTTATAATTTTTCTGAAATTACGGACATACTTTACTGATGTATTATTACTGCAATTTTTCACGCTTCTTAGATAGAATTCAAGTTCGGTAATAAAGCAATGGTCTACCTTGTCAATTCGGATATCAGTAACATTGTATTTCCATTGCAGAAAGTTTTGGATATGATTTAAAGTAACCTCAAAACGCTGCAATGTTCCTGGAGCATATTTTTTTCCTATAAGCTCTTTCATTTTATTATTATGATCTTGGAAAACCGGTATCAACATTCTGTGATTCTTATTTTTTTCAAGCAATATCGATTGGAAATTTTCAATGGATAATTCCTCTTCTTTATGTAGTAATTCCATTTCTGCACTCAGAACCTTAGATCTCATCATATCAAGGTAACTATTAATTGATCGGGCTTCTTCTGTATTGCCTTTCATTTTAGCTAGCTCAGAGGACCATTTGGTTTTTTCTATGAATTTTTTAGAACTAAATTCAAGTCGTTGGCCATTTACAGTCAGTCGAACATAAATTGGTAATTTGCCGTTAGCATTCACTTTTGTGCTTTTAGCATAAAAATGCAGAGTGATTTTTGTTTTCATAACGGTAACCTTTTAATTATTATTCAATTTAAATTTCTGAGTAATAACAAACAAGATGTACATCATTTGAACCGAATAGTGAACAGGCTGATAGTACAGTGTTTGCAAGGCTTAAGTGAATTTAGCGAGACCCTAAATTTGAGTTTTTTTCAGGGTCTCGATTTTATCCCTTAAGATTTAAGATTGAATGAATATTTTGAAAGTACCAAAAACGAAAAAACCCAGTAAATCATAAGATTTACTGGGTTTTGATTCCATTTGTTTTTTTGTTTGTGGGGAGAGCAGGATTCGAACCTGCGAAGGTTTCCCAACGGATTTACAGTCCGTCCTCGTTGGCCGCTTGAGTATCTCCCCAACTATTTCTAATAGATCGCTCTCAAAGCGGTTGCAAATATAGAATTGTTTTTTTGGTTTGCAAACAAAAAATACACTTTATTTTTGACTTTTTTGTAAGTATTTGTATATAAGCAAAATAAAAAAGCCTCAATATTTGTTGAGGCTTTTAAAAGTATGTTTTAGAAGGATTATTTAGCTAATAACTCAGTAATTTTTGCTCTTAATTCAGCTCCACTAAGGTTTTTTGCAACGATAATTCCATTTTTGTCTAAAATAAAAGTTGCTGGTATACTTTGTATGTTGTATTGTTTTGCAATAGGTTCATCCCAAAATTTAAGGTTTGAGACATGGTTCCATATAAGTTTATCCTTTGCAATTGCTTCTTTCCATTTTGCAGATTCACCTTCTCTGTCTAAAGAAACACCAATAATATTTAATCCTTTAGAATGAAATTCATTGTATAATGCAACAACATTAGGGTTTTCTTTTCTGCAAGGAGTACACCAAGAAGCCCAAAAATCAACAATTGTTACTTTTCCTAATGATTGTTTTAATGAAATAGATTTTCCATCTGGAGTTGGACCAGAAAAATCTGGAGCTTTTTGACCAACTTCTACAGTTTTTAATTTATCCAGTTTTTCTTTAATTTTTTTACCAGGAGAAGTCATTTTCACCTCATCTGCTAATGAATCATAATACTTCTTTACTTTTTCTACTTGAGGGTCTTGTTGATTTAACATTCCTTCAATTAATACTACAGAAAGAAAAGATTTTGGGTTCTTTTGAATGTATTCTTCATTTTTAACAGTAAACTCCTTAGTTAAATTGATATATTCTTTTTGAAGTCTTTTAATGGTTACAGTATCCTTTTTTTGCTGAGCTGCTTGCATGGTAGCCATATTTTTTCCTTGAAAGTCATTCAACTTTTTTTGAATTTTATCCATCTCAGCGTTATACTTCATTAACTCCTCGTTATTGTAAGTACCTGATATTTTAGCTTTCCCTAAACTGTCTTTGTTTATTATTGCATCAATATTACCATTTTCAACAACTATTGCAAAACCTCCATTAATATTTTCAAAACGTATACCATGTATTGCTGGCTCTTTTGTTTCTCCTTCAAATGTGAATTTTCCTTTTTCAATTTTTACTGTATCAACAGGAGTAATTCCTGTAATCAAGTCTCTTTTTTCTAGAAAAACTTTTGTTCCATCTGCTAATCCTTTTATTTCCCCAGAAATTTTGTAACCATTACTATTACAAGAAAATAAAATTCCTGTAAGAGCTAATAAAGCTAATTTTTTCATTTGTAGTTTTTAAAAAATTTGAAGCAAAAATAGAGTATTTATCTAAAATTTTAGAACTCTTTGTTTCTAAAATGTGTTATTTTGTTGTTAATATCCAATTTGTCTCAATGAAAAATAGTTTTAGACCTAATCCAAATTCACTTAAAAATACGTTTTGTGTTTTTGATGAAGTTGACTCAAGTTGTATTGATGGATTAATTACTGATTTTCAGAGTGAATCGGGGAGTAAATATTTTTACACCGAAAAAGGAATGTATAGACTCTCTAATCATTGGGGAAGATTAGCAAATAGTAAATGGCGCTTAATTGATAAAGGAATTTCGACTACAAAATTAAAAGTTGGATTTGCAACTTGGGATAGTTTTTATTCAGATAATGATTATGAACAGTTGTATTATCTAGATTGGAATAAATCGGTTAATGAAATTTTATATCAACATAAACAAAATCCTGATTATGACAATAGAGCTGTTTTAAGAACCTCCAAAGAAACCCAAAAAAGATTAAAAAATGCTAGAAATATTTTAGAATTGAGTAATTGGGCTAAATATTTTGATGAGGATATTGAGCAATTACGGGAAAAGATAATTGATGATTTAATTTATACCGAAATGCCACTTGAAGAAATTAAAAGAAAATTTTTATGAGTAGAAAGAACCAGAAAAATATTAAAAAACACAACGATAAACTACATAAAGCCGAAGCAAAGGTTAAAAAGCAAAAAGTTGAGCGAAAGGCCCAACTTAAAGCAATTTTAAAGAAGTTTAATGAAGATAAAGGTTAGTCTTCTACTCCCATTTTTGTTAAAATAGTTTCTAGCAGACACCATTTTGTTATAGACGATTGTAATAAATTTGCCCCAACAAAAGCGGTAAACCAATACCAGTTTGAGTCTATATAATGTGCTAATACTAAGCTTATCAGTATGAATGAGCCAGCAAATGCCCTAATAATCCTGTTTTTCATAATCTTGAATTTTTATTAATTAGATTCCCATTTTTTCTTTTCAGTGATATAATAAATCAACGGTACAACAATCAATGTTAATATAGTTGAAACAATTGCACCAGCTACTAATGATATTGCCAACCCTTGGAAAATTGGATCGAATAAGATGATAGACGCTCCTATAACGACTGCACCAGTTGTTAATAAGATAGGTGTTGTTCTTACCGCTCCGGCTTCAATAATTGCCTGTTTCAATGGAATACCGTCATTCAGCCTTATTTCGATGAAGTCAATCAGCAGCACTGAATTTCGTACCATAACCCCTGCCAATGCAATCATACCAATGAACGATGTGGCAGTAAAATAAGCGCCCAGCATCCAGTGTCCTAATACAATTCCAACTAATGACAATGGAATGGCTACCATCATGACTATCGGGGTTTTAAAGTTTTGGAACCAGCCTACAATCAGCATATAAATGATGATGATTACAATCATAAATGCGGCTCCTAAATCACGGAATACTTCAAGTGTTATCTGCCATTCACCATCCCATTTTACTGTAAAATTGTTTTCGCTTTCAGGTTGGCCCATATACATTTCGTTGACAGCATATCCTTTTGGCAGTTGCATTTTCTGCAGTTTCTCTTCCATTCCCAGAATAGCATATACAGGGCTTTCCAGTGCTCCTGCCATATCACCAGTTATATAAACCACCCGTTTTTGATCTTTTCTGTAAATTGTTTTCTGTAGCGTGTCTTTTTTGACTTCAACTAGATCGTTTACCGGTACAACATTGCCATTGTTTCCTTTGATTTTCAGATTTTTCAAATCATCTAAAGACGTTTTGTCTTTGTCATCCAAGGCTAAAACTATTCCCACAGGATTATTGGAACGCTCATCATATAAATTTGTTACAGGCATTTCTCTTAGCAAATATGTTAGATTTCCCACAATTTGCTGCGGAGCGATACCATTCAGCATTGCTTTTTCTTTGTCTACTTCTAACTTATATTCGGTTTGTGCGTCTTCCACATACCAATCTACATCAACGATATCCTGTGTGTTATTCAAAATATCCTTTACCTGATGCGCCACTTTGATTTGTTCTTTGTAGTCTGGTCCGTATACTTCAGCAACTAAAGTTGATAAAACCGGTGGTCCTGGTGGTACTTCGATTACTTTTACGTTAGCACCATATTTTTTGGCAATTTTCTGAATTTCCGGACGTACAATTTTAGCCAAATCATGACTTTGTAAGTCTCTTTCTCCTTTGTCTAAAAGATTAACCTGAATGTCTGCCATGTTGCTTCCTCCGCGCATATCGTAATGACGAACCAAACCGTTGAAAGTAATAGGAGCGGAAGTTCCTATATAGTTTTGGTAATTTACAACTTCGGGAATAGTGGAAATATACTGAGCAATTTCTTTTGTAACCACTGCCGTTCTTTCCAGTGTAGTCCCTTCCGGCATGTCGATTACAATTTGAAATTCATTTTTGTTATCAAACGGAAGCATTTTTACAGCAACCGATTTGGTGAAAAACATCGCAATTGAACCTAACAATAAGAAAATGGTAATGGCAAACATTAAATTCCGTTTCGCCGAACTTTCCAGCATAGGTTGTTCCATTTTTTGGTAGATTTTATAAATCCAGCTGGTTTCCAACCCTTGTTCTGCTTTATGCTCCTGTTCGTCTTTCTCATGCAATAAATGATAGCCCAAATATGGTGTTACGGTTAAAGCAACAAACAATGACAACAACATGGCGATTGAAGCACCAATAGGCATCGGACTCATGTAAGGTCCCATCATTCCTGATACGAATGCCATTGGTAAAATAGCTGCAATTACTGTAAAAGTGGCTAAAATGGTTGGATTTCCTACTTCGTTAATCGCATAAATTGCCGCATCTTTAAAAGGTAATTTCTTCATTTTGAAATGCCTGTGCATATTTTCGGCAATAATAATACTGTCATCTACCACAATACCCACTACAAATACCAAGGCAAATAATGTAATACGGTTTAACGTATATCCTAGCATATAGTAACTGAACAATGTCAGTGCAAAGGTTAGTGGAACCGAGAAGAATACGACTAATCCGCCTCTCCATCCCATAGCGAGCATAACTAAAACGGTTACCGCTAAAATAGCCACACCTAAGTGCATTAATAATTCACCTACTTTATGAGAAGCTGTTTCACCATAATTTCTTGTGATTTCAACATGAACATCCTCAGTAATTAAGTTTTGTTTCAATTCTTCTACATGAGAGATGATTTTTTCCGAAATCTTCATGGCATCAGCACCTTTTACTTTGGCTACAGAGATAGTAACCGCAGGATATTCTGATGGATTTTTACCAAATTTCTCATTTCCTTTTCCGTAACCAAAAGATACATAACTTCTTGGAGTAGAAGGGCCATCCTGAACAGTGGCTATTTGTTTTAAATATACGGGCATGTTTTGATTGACACCTACAACCAGATTTTCAACATCTTCAGAAGTCGCCAGAAACTGACCGGTTGTAACCAAAAATTCTTCATCTTTTTGTACAAAACTGCCTGACTGTGCACTACCATTATTGGCTTGAATCATTTGCATTATGTTCAATGCGTCTACATGGTTTTCAGCCATTTTGTCTTTATCCAAAACGACTTTAACTTCACGGTTTCTTCCGCCAATCTCTTTTGTAATGGCTACATCTTTAACTTTTTCTATTTCAGAGGTTACCTCTTCAGCAACCTGACGTATTTCAAAATCATCCATTTTTTCACTCCAAAGTGTAATTCCCAGCATAGGAACATCGTCAATGGAACGGGTTTTCACCATAGGTTGCATTACTCCTTGAGGAAACATATTTTGATGCTTCATCAATTCGTCGTATAATTTCACATACGAACGTTCGATGTCCTCACCCACATAAAATTGGACAATCATCATGGCTTGGCCATTCATGGCCATGCTATGTATGTGTTCGACACCTTTTATATTTGAAATAACTTTTTCAAGTGGTTTTATCACTCTGCTTTCCACTTCTGATGGACTTGCTCCCGGATATCCAACCATGACGTCGGCCATAGGAACATTTATTTGTGGTTCTTCTTCTCTTGGAATCAAGAACGAACTATATGAACCAACAATCATCAATGCCACCATCAATAGAATGGTCAACTTCGAATTGATGAAAAAATTGGCTATTTTACCTGATATACCTTTCATTTCTTTTAGTTTAAGAGTTTCAAATTTCAGGTTCTGCATGGAGAACTGTAATTGAAACCGATTGCTGTTTACTGAACATTAACTTTTGCTCCGTTAAATAATTTACCCTCAGCGGAAACGATATAGGCTTCATTTGCTGTTAATCCAGATAATACTTCTACCTGATCACCATAAACTTTTCCTAAACGAAGCCATCTTAGTATAGCTGTGTTTCCGTTTCCAACTGTATATACACCAGAGAGTTGTCCTTGTTTTACTAAAGCTGCACTTGGGATCAATAATCTTTCAGAAGATGAAGTGTTTGCCACGGCAGTTTTTTCAACTGGGAATTGTACATTGACAAACATGCCGGACAATATACTTTTGTCTGATTTGTCTAAATTTACTTTGACTAAATACTGACCTCCGGTGTTTTTTGCGGATAAACTTATTTCGGAAACCCGTCCGGAAACAACTTTATTTAAAGATTTAATATTGATTTTTACAGCCATTCCTTGTTTTACATTGGCAATATCGCTTTCTGATACCATGGCTGTTACTTGTAATTTTGATGCCCCTTCAACACTAACGAGCGGCATTCCTGGATTAGCCATGTCACCTTCTTTAATGAAAGTATTGGTAACCACACCACTAAAAGGAGCTGTAATATTTGAATATGAAAATTGAGCCTGAATTTCGTTACGCATTTGTTTTGCTGCTTCTAAACCGGCTTTTGCCATTTCATAGCGGGCAGTCATATCATCCAACTCTTTTTGAGAAGCACTTTGCTGTGCAAATAAATTCACAAAACGGCCATAGTCTTTTTTTGCATTGTTGTACGTTGCCTGTGCTTGAATAATCGAAGCATCCACCTGTGCTTTTTTAGCCTGTAAATCAGTATTGTTCACACTAACCAATAATTGTCCGGCATGAACATTTTGACCTACTTTTACATGAACTTTTGTAACATACCCCATCATTCTGGTGCTTAAATTAGCGCTGTTTTCTGCTTCAATTTTACCGCTTGCAGTAACAAATGAACTGTTGTTAATGTCTAGTTTTCCATTAATTTTTACAGGAATGGCTGGTAATTCAGCTGTTTTTTCTTTCTTGTCACCATCACATGAGGTTATAATCAATGATGATAGGATTGTAATTGCGATTATTTTTTTCATGTTTTTCGTCTTTATCTTTTATATTTCGTCTTTTGTACTTTTGTTTTATTTACTTAAAAATTCCAAATAGCTTTTTGTGAAATTATATTCAAAAATGGCCTGCAGATGCTCCAGTTCTTTTTGTGCCATCTGGGTTTCAGATAATAATAAATCGGTTGTTTTTTCCAATCCTTGTCTGAATCTGTTTTCGCGGATTCTGAAAGCTTCCTGAGATTGTTCATGTGCCAGTTTTGATAAGTTTATTTTATTTTCAGCATCTTTCAGCTGACGCGAAGTTTTATTCAATTCCAGCTGACTCTGTTTTTTATATTGTTCTGTTTCTACTTCGGCTTTTTGAAAATCGGCTTTTGCCTTTTCTGTTTTGCTGATTGTTTTCATACCGTCAAATACATTCCAGGACAATTGCGCACCTACTAAATAACCGCTGGCTTTTATTCCTATGATATTTTTATCATACATTTCATAACTGCCAAAGGCATTCAAGCGAGGCAGCATTCCCAACTTGGAAGATTTGAACATTTTTTCGTAGGCATTGACTGATTTCTGCATGGCTTGAATATCTTTTCGTTCTTCAGAAAGTTTTGTTTCAAAAGAAGATTGAGTAACCGAATTTTCCAACTCATCAGATGGTTTGAAAATTTTATTGTTGTTGTCTTCGTTCAGAAGAAAGGCTAAATAATCAGATGCATTCTGCACATTTGATTTTGCGTATTGCAGCTGATTCGAGATTTCGGTCACACGTACCTGTACATTCAGCAGGTCGGTTTTTTGAAGCATTCCGTTTTTAAAATAGTTTTCCACCAATTTTAAATTCGCTTTTGTAGTTTCTTCGGCTTTTTTCAAAACGTTAACCGCTTTGTAAGCCAGTTGTAACTGCATGTATGCTTTGTTTATTTCTAATTCCAAATATTCTTTAGTACGTTCAGTTTGTAATTGATACGCTTCCATTTTAGCTTTGGCCGCTTGACGACCATAAATTCCGTCAACATTAATCAACGGCTGTTGAATTTCTATTTTAGTGGCAAAATTCTGAGTTCGTTTTGGGTCGTTAAGCAAAGCAGGATTAAAATCAGAAGCCGTTAAAATTTCCTGATTCAATTTAGAGCCAAATGCCATTAATGGATTCGTGGTTACTATACCAGTATGTGATGCAGTAACATTAGGTAAAAAAAGTGATTTTGACTGATTATAATCGGCTTTAGCTGATTGATAATTTTTCTCAGCTATTTTAATCTGCAAATTGTTTTCTACAATTTTAGCTTGCAAATCAGATTTAGATAGTTGTATCGTGTCCTGCGACCAAGAATTTAAGCTTAAAATACTTGTAATCAATAATATATAATTATGTTTCATAGCATGTTTAATAAATTATGAAGCAAATTTATATTGATAAAAACTTTTAGTCAGTAACTATAGTCACATAGAAATATTTATAGAAGAGATAAAAAAAACACCTACAGAAGTAGGTGTTTTTTTTATTATTTAATTGTGAATTAAGCTTTTTTTACAGCACTTTTAGAAGCACAACACGCTTTTTTATCGGTACTACATGCTTTCTTTTCTTCTGTTGTACAAGCTTTTTCAGTTTTAGCTTTTTTAGCAGATGTTTCCTTCTTCACTTCTTGTGCAAAAGTACTTGTTGAAAATAATACTACTAATGCTAATGATGCTACAAGTTTTTTCATAGTTAAATTTTTTAAAATTATTTTTTAGTTTGAAATAAGTTACCAACTAAACCACCCATAATTGCACCATATAATGAACTATTAATTGGTTTAGAAGTAATCGCACAAGTGCCAGAAATACAACCTATATATTTGTAATACAAATACCCTGCTATAGTCCCAAAAATAATACCAATGATTGTTGAAAGATATTTCTTTAACATTAATTTATAGGCTTTTATCAGTAATGGTCTTAATGATGTCATCTTTTGATAAGACCCCAGATTGTCTCCATAATTGCTTACCATTTTTAAACAACATCATTGTAGGAACACCTCTTACTTGATATTTTGTTGCTAATTCTTGATTTTTATCTACATCAATTTTAATAATAGAAATTCTTTCTCCTAAATTATCTTTTACTTCTTTGAGAATTGGTGATAACATTTTACAAGGTCCACACCAATTAGCAAAAAAATCTACCAAGACAGGTTTGTCAGTATTAATTATGTTTTGAAATGAATCAGTCATACTACATTTATTTTTTTGGGATTGAACATCCGTTTGTAGAACATCCTAAATTGAACAAAGCTTGTATTAAAAAGAATCCTGCGAATATCAAAAAAATCCATTGACGCGTATCGAAAGCCTGAAAAATTAGAAAAGTTCCCATGGCCAATCGAATAAATCGCATAAGATGCCAATTGTTTAAAACAGTTTTCATTTATAAAACTTTACTTTGACAAACAAAATCGGTTCTTGGTAATTCAGTTTTTGCGATAGCACTAAAACCTCCTTCAATTTCTGTGAAATTTCTGTATCCGCGTGCTTGTAAAATCGATGCAGCTATCATACTGCGATATCCTCCTGCACAATGAATGTAAAAATGTTCTTTAGGATCTATTTCGTTAATCCAATTATTAATGTATGCTAAAGGTTTGCTATATGCTTCATCTAGATGTTCTGCACTGTATTCGCCTTCTTTACGAATGTCGATTACTTTATCAGTACCAATTTTTACTTCTTGAGCAAATTGTTCTGCTGAAATACGTTTAACACTATCAATTTCTTTACTTGCTTTTTCCCAAGCTTCAAACCCTCCTTGTAAATGTCCAAGTACGTTATCAAAACCAACACGACTTAATCGCGTAATAGTTTCTTCTTCTTTACCTAAATCGGTAACAATTAATATAGGTTGATTTACATCGGCAATTAGAGTTCCAACCCATGGAGCAAAATCACCACCAATTCCAATATTTATAGATTGTGGAATGTGTTTTTTATAAAATTCGGCAGCATTACGAGTGTCTAAAATTAGAGCCTCAGTATTTTCGGCCATTTCTTCAAACTCGTTTGGAGATAAGCTTTTCATTCCGTTATTTAAAACCTCTTCAAAGCTGTTGTATCCTTTTTTGTTCATGGCTACATTCATTCCAAAATAGGCTGGAGGAGGTGTTAAACCATCAAGTACTTCGGTTACAAACTCAGCTTCCGTCATATTTGCTCTAAGAGCATAGTTTTTTTCTTTTTGCTCCCCAATAGTAGAAACTGTTTCTTTACTCATGTTTTTACCACAAGCACTTCCAGCACCGTGAGCAGGGTAAACAATAACATCATCTGCTAAAGTCATTATTTTGTCACGCAATGAATGAAATAAGATAGCAGCTAATTGTTCTTGAGTCATTTCTGCTGCTTTTTGAGCTAAATCAGGTCGTCCAACATCTCCAATAAACAAAGTATCTCCAGAGAAAATAGCATGTTCTTTTCCGTTTTTGTCAATTAATAAGTACGTTGTACTTTCCATAGTATGACCAGGAGTGTGTAATGCTTTTATTTTTATATCACCAATTTCAAATACTTGATTGTCTGTGGCAATTACTGCTTCAAATTCGGGTTGAGCCGTTGGACCATAAACAATAGATGCACCTGTTGCTTTGCTTAAGTCTAAATGTCCAGAAACAAAATCGGCATGAAAATGTGTTTCAAAAATATATTTTAAAGAAACGCCATCAAGTGATAATCTATTAATATAAGGTTGTACCTCACGAAGTGGATCAATTATAGCAGCCTCCCCGTTAGAAGTAATATAATATGCTCCTTGAGCTAAACAACCAGTGTATATTTGTTCTATTTTCATAGTTTGTATTTTTATTATTTTTCTTTAAACAAAAATAAAGTATATCTAAGTTATAATTAGTGATAATTATCACATGTTTAAAAATTCTTTACTAATAATATAAATTCCCATTAGTAGTACAAACCAGCCAAAAGCAGGTTTGAGTTTTTTTCCATCGATTGTTTTTGAAAGTTTCGTTCCAATTAAAATTCCTATAGAAGCAATTAACGTAATTGAAATCAAGAAAGTATAATTAATAACAACACCATTTAAAACATCTCCTAAAAAGCCTAAAGTTGAGTTTATAAAGATAATGAATAATGAGCTGCCTATAGCTTGTTTCATAGATAGATTTCCAAAAAGTACCAAAGCAGGGATAATTAAAAATCCGCCACCAGCACCTAAAAATCCAGTTATTATTCCTATGACTAAACCAAGAACAATTAATTTAGTTAAATTGATTTCTTTATTAATCGTTTCGGGTTGTTTCCTAATCATTGAAAAAGCCGCAAAAATCATCAAAATTGAAAAAACAATCATAATCAAAATATCTTTGGTAATGAGCATTTGACCGATTTCAAAAATTTTTGAAGGCAAACTAGGTAAAATAAATTTTCGTGTAAGCAATAATGATATAACTGATGGTATTCCAAAATAAAGCGCTGGTTTTAATTGCAAATTACCTAATTTGTAATGTTTGTAAGTTCCCAATAGAGAAGTAGTCCCAACAATAAATAAAGAATAACTTGTAGCGTTTTCAGGATTAATTTTGAATAAATATACCAGAATAGGAATGGTCAAAATAGAGCCGCCACCTCCAATAAGTCCTAAAGAAATACCAATTAGTACGGATGATAAATAACCTAAAATTTCCATATTGAATAATTATATCGCAAAATTCATTTATTATAGCATAAATGATGGTAACATTTATCACACGGATAAAATTATTTTATCAGTTCTATATGATTTCTATATAAACTAACTAAGCCCTGTTGCTCCATTTTTTTTAGTAATCTTGAAATGACTTCGCGAGAAGTATTTAATTCAGTAGCAATTTCCTGATGAGAAAGTTTAATATCTTTAGATTGCGTAACTTCTTTGTGTTTTTTTAGATAAAATGCTAAACGTTCATCCATTGCTTTAAAAGCAATATTATCAATCACCTCGAGTACTTCTTCAAAACGTTTTCTATAAGTATCAATAACAAACTCATACCAACTGCGATGTTGTGCCATCCATTTTTCCATAAGTGGTAAGGGTAATTGTACAACTTCTGCATCTTCAACTACTTTTGCCATCACAGCACTAGTTTCACTTTTCGTTGCACAAATCATAGATATGGCACAGGCCTGACCGGGCTGTAAATAGTACATAAAGAATTCGTTTCCATCATCGTCTTCTCGATAAATTTTAATTTTTCCTTTAAGGACTAAAATGGTGTTTTTAATGTATTGTCCAGAACGAATAAGTACTTCTCCAGCATTAAATTCTTTAATTGCAGCATTTTTTTCAATGTCATCGAGTAATAATTGATTAAAACTGGGAAAATTGTCCTTTACTATTTGTTTCATAATTTTTTTATTGTGGTTCGAAGTTACGAAATAGTACTTGAAAGTTCTTTTGTTGAGTTATAATAAGTTCGTTTTATTGTGCAATATTTTTATATATTTGAGAAACAACATAAATTTTTATGATACCAAAAAACAAATTACGTGAATCGATATTTAGACATTTAGATGGCATTGTTACTGCACCAGTAGCACATATTTTAAAAGAAAAAGGAATTTTAGATTATATTCTAAAAAATAAAAAAGTTACTCTTGCCAAGTTAGTTGAAGAATTTAAAGCTAATGAAGGCTATCTCAATGTGGCCCTTAGAGTATTAGCTTCACAGGGATTTTTAGATTATGACATCGATATTCAAAATGATGTTATTACGGTTGAGGTAAATCAGAAAAGTGAATATGCTTTTAGTCTGTTCTATCTTTATAAAGACGTGGTAACATTATTGAACACTTCAACTATTTTTACTGCCAATGTTATCACTGCTGATAGTATAAGTGTTTTGGAACCAATTTTTGAAAAATATAAAGCTTCTTATGATTTAAAGTGGGAAACCGATGAAAATTTAAAAAGTATTCAAGAGCAAATTCTCATGCATATTGAAGGTTATTTGGTTGCTCCAATAACGGTTAGCTTGGGAATGAGTGGTATGTTTCATAAGTACTTTATGGAATCTTCTTTTAGTGCCGATGAATTTCATAAAAATCCCGAATCGTTTTCAAAAATGCTTGACTTTTTAGCCTATTTGGGATGGTTTTTACAGAAAAAAGGGAAATATCAATTTACTGAAGATGGATTGTTTATAGCCAAAAGAGCTTCAGCATACGGTGTAACTGTTTCCTACTTACCAATGTTTAAGAATTTAGAAACATTGATTTTTGGAAATCCTAATAAACTAAGAGACATTGGGCAAAATGAAGAAGAGATTCATGTAAACAGAGAAATGAATGTGTGGGGTAGTGGAGGAGCACATACAACTTATTTTAAGGTTATAGACGATATAATTATCGAATTATTTAATAAACCAATTCATGAACAACCCAAGGGAATTCTTGATATGGGGTGTGGTAATGGCGCTTTCTTACAACATATTTTTGAAGTGATAGAAAGACAAACTCTTCGTGGGAAATTATTAGACGAGCATCCACTGTTTTTAGTTGGCGCCGATTATAATCAAGCTGCATTAAAAGTGACAAGAGCTAATTTAATCAAAGCAGATATTTGGGCTAAAGTAATTTGGGGTGATATTGGAAATCCTCAGCAATTATCAGATGATTTGAAAGAGGATTACAATATTGATTTAAAAGATTTGCTTAATGTGCGTACGTTTTTAGATCATAATCGTATTTGGGAAGTACCTTCTCAAAAAACAGAAGGTAGAGTAAGCACTTCTTCTGGAGCGTTTGCACATAGAGGAGTTAGGATTAATAATAATGATGTTGAAGATAATTTACTAGAACATTTCAAGAAATGGGCACCTTATGTACATCGATTCGGATTGTTAATTATTGAGTTGCATACAGTTTCTCCAGATTTAACAGCTAATAACGTTGGAAGTACTGCAGCAACAGCTTATGATGCCACACATGGCTTTTCGGATCAATTTATTGTAGAGATAGATGTACTACATAAAATAGCCGCAGAAGCAGGACTTTTCCCTGATAAAGAATATTTCAAAAAATATCCTAATACTGACTACGCAACAGTAAGTATTAATTTGCTGAAAGGATAAATAAAAAGGCCTCAACAGAGGCCTTTTTTATTGTTTTACTACTTTAAAACTTTTTACTTTATCATCACTTTTTATATTCAAAATGTAAACGCCAGTTTGCTGATTTGATAAATCGATAGTCTCATTGAATAAAAGCCCAATTTCTTTTTCATAAATTTTCTTACCCATAAAATCGTAAAGGACTATTGAACAGTTATTAATATCATCTTCTCCAGAATTTCTAATAGTAATGTTATTATTTGTTGGGTTAGGATATAAAGTAAGAGATTGCTCATTGAAAGTTGAACTATTTACAGATAAAACTCCAGCTGCAAGTGTATACAAATAATGAAAAGCTTGATAGTACTGATTTGCAATATTGGCATCGTGTACCACAACTGTATTTTCATCATTTCTAGTTTCAGCCGAAGAACTCCAGTTATGAGAACCAGTTAAAACTTGTGCGTCTGATGTTGGGTTGCTGTTGTCAATAACAACAAATTTGTGATGCATAATGCTACCTGTTACCACATCTTTTACGGCGTGACCAGAAGCAATATTACTTTGGATTAAATTGAAATCGTTTCCAGAAGGGTTTTGCGTATCTGTAAGAAGATTTGTATTAGTAATTCCAGCATTATATTTATTTATAATAGCATTGGCAATATCATCCCTAGTAATAAGCATAGTGGCAATATCGATGTCTGAATTTGCTGAGTTGATACAATTTATAATAGCTGTAGTAGGGCCATCCGTAGGACTAAAATAATTTTCCACAGCCTTTCCGCCAATAACATAATTGTGTGGAGTATTGTCAGTTTTGTAGGGACCAAATTTAGAATTAACAAGATTAGGAGTCATTGTATTGCTTCCCCACATTTCTTCAAATTCTAATTTATATCCTAAGGCTAAAGCTTGATCCTGAAAAGTGATTACATTGTTAGAATCTGGTCCATCAATTTGTACCACTGTCCAGTTTGTAGCACCAGTCCAGACTAAAGGTTTGTTTGCGTCTGCATCATTAGCATCAAAAATGACAAACTTGTTGTGCATAATTCCATAATCAGATGTAGTTGGACTCGCAAGTTTTGGTATACCAGCATTTAATAAAGGAATCATGGCGCTACTTGTAGATCCGTCATATATTACTCTCACTTGCACACCTCTTGTATAAGCAGCGTTTATTGCACCAGCAATTCCAGAAGTAGCATTTGGTGAAGCCGAATTATAAATAGCAATGTCTAAAGTTGAGGTACAAGCATTTATTTTTTCAATTAATTTGTCATCTAATGTGTTTCCTAGATTTGTTGCATTATTTCCAGGGTAAGCTACTGATGTACTTACTGCATGATTGAAATACACTTTTATTTCCCCAGTTGAAAGGGACTGAGTTGCCAATCGTGTTGTTTTTTCTACTCCGTTTTCGATATAATTTACTACCAATATCTGTCCGGGTTTAGAAACAGGAATAGTGTATGTTGTGTTTTGTTTGTTTGATGAAAAATATAGTTTTTCACCGCTAAATGCATCTGAAATAGTTATAATGCTTGCTGGATTATCAAAGCTTACTTCAATTTTGTTAGTGAAATATTTACTTGTAAAATTATTTTCTCTAATTGTTGTTTGACTACTAACAATTGATGTGATTAAACAAAATGGTAAAAGGTATAATAGTAGTTTTTTTTTCATAGCCTCTATCTATTTGATGTTGGGGGGTTCAAATATATAAACACTATTGAATCAGGCACTATAAAGTATTGTTTTTCAACTTTTTAGTAGGTTTAGTATTACAAAAAATAAATTTAAAAGGTTAGTTAAAAATAAAAGACTAGAAAAGAACTAATTGACTTTCGGGTTCACTTTTAAACCAAAATTTTTCTATGACAAAATATTGCTTTACTTCTGGGTTGAATTTTCTCAAAACGATATTGTCACAATAAAAGCTCTCATTATAGTTTTTAAATAATTCTTGTGCAGAATTAAGCTGCTGAGGTTTTAATCCTCGACCAATTGTTATGTGTGGAGTGTCGCTATGATGATAGGTTTTAACGGATAAACTATTATGGTAACGTTTCATTATAGGACGAAGTTGTTTTTTAGATTCTTCTTCAATAGCCATGTAGAAAGCACCATTAGGAAATGAATCAAAATCTTTAATTGAAACCGTAAGGGGGGTAATAGGGGCTGAAAGTTGTGTTAATTCGGAATAAACTTTTTTTAAATCATTTTCAGTAGCTTCAAATTCGCAAATTGTAATATGAGCTACAGCATTTTTACTTCCAAACCAACCTACATGATTGGCTAAAAGTTCTTTCATCTTTTTAACCTCTTCAATAATTTCTTCTGAAGGATGTATTACTATTGAATACTTTTCTGTCATAATTTGGTTACAATGAATTTAATAATACATTTTAAACCCCATAGTTTTACAAATAGTATATTGCTTTTCATAGAGTACTTCTACTATTTCGGTTGGATCATCAAATTCTTCTCCTAATGAAAAATATAAATTATCGAGTGCAGCACTTAGCACTGGTACTCGATTTCCATAGCCTGAAATAGCTTTTGCTCCAGTAACATCAAGAAAATATTGAAAAGTTTCTTCTTCTAAATCTAAAAGGAAAGTGTTCGAAAAATGAATGATTTTACCTTTTAGCTTTCCCTCAAAAAATTCTGCCAATTCTTCAAAACTGTAATAGTAATTATCAATTTTTAGTTCATTTTCTTTGCCTTCAAAAACTAAGTAAATAATAGAGTAGTCTTTAAAATTACGATCTTCATAAACTAAAGTACTTATGCTTTCTTCAAATCCTTCAATACTATCGCAGGTTTTGTACACATTAGTAATCCCATATTGAAGAGCTAAATTTTCTAACTCAGGGAGGAAAAGACTTTTGCTTGGAGATTCTACATCAGGAACCGATTCTAAACAATAAATGCGTTTTTTAGAAAACATTAGATCAGATTTATGAGGAATTAAAAGTAATGTATTTTTTCAATACAATTTTACTGATAATGTTCAATAAATAGTACTCATGTAAGTTTAAATTCCTTGCATTTAGATTATTCTTGTCTGGAAACTTAAATAAACGGTTCAGTAAGTTTGTATTTGTGAGAAAACAAGACTAAACCAACTTTCGATTTAATATTAAAACGCTCAAAAAGTGCCGTGCGATAGGCTTCGATAGACTTTAAGGAGAGATTCATCATATCGGCCATTTGATCATAGGTAAATTCGTTGGCATCACACACTAGTTTTAAAAAAGTGAGTTCTCTATCAGAAAGTACTATATCTACTTTTTCTGTCAATGTTGGTATATTATAGTTTTTTATGCGTTTAAGTATATCGGAGATATTGTTGTAACCTATTTTGATGATATTGTCAATCGCAAATTGTAAGTCGGAAGCACTACAGTTTTTATGCAAAAAGCCTCTTGCTCCATGATGATAGGCTGAATTGATAATGTTTTCATCAAAATGCTGGGTCAGTAATAAAACTTTGTATTCCTCTTCTTTTTCTTCCAATGCCTGTAAAACTTCAATTCCATTCCTATTTGGCATAGAATAGTCTAAAATGTAGACATCAGGTTTTGGGTTTAACGGAAGGCTTTCTAAAAAATCTTCTCCGTTATCAAATTCGCTAATCACATTATAAGTACCTATTTTATGTAAAAGCTCTTTAAGCCCTTGTCTCACAATGGCGTGGTCATCAATAATACAAATGGTAGCTTTGTTTGTTGTCATAATTTATTTTTTTCAGAAAGTACAATAGTGGTGCCTTCTCCAAGTTTTGATGTGATATGTAGCTCATGATTAATAATGGCTGCACGCGAACTCATGTTATGAATTCCAAGCGTTTTAGCATTAACTTTGGCTTTATCATAATCAAATCCTTTACCGTTGTCCTTTACTGTCATTTTAAAATAAGGATTTGTACTAATATTTATTCTTATTTCAGTGGCCTTAGCATGCTTGAGACAATTGTTGATGATTTCTTGGAAGATACGATAAATTACAATTTTCTCGTTTGTCGAATATTCTTTACCAGTATCACTTTCTAAAGAAAATTTGATGTTAATTTTAGAATTTTTCTGTAATCGTTTCACTTCACTAGTAATAGCCCTAATAATATTCTGTTGTACCAATAATTGATTGCTTAATGAATGGCTTATACTTCTTATAGAATGTGCTAAATGTCCCACCGATTCAGAAAGTGGATTTAGAACAGTTTTGAAATCAGTATTATCCAGTTTTAGATTCTCTAGTTGAAAATTAATATACGTAAGTTGTTGTCCTACATCATCATGTAAATCCTGTGCGATGTTGTTAAGCACCTGCTCTTGTGTTTCCAGTATGGTTTGGTTTAGCGTTTTTTGAAAGTCAATATCTTTCTGGTAAATAACTTTGGTGTAGTTTTTTACTTTGTTAATGTAGAGTTTGACTATCAGCACACAAAACAATACTATTAGGCTTATGAAAAATAATCCAATAATAATTCCCAAAGCAATTTTTTCATTAGTCATTTGAATTTCTTTCTTTAAAAATATAATAATTTAAAAGTAGGTAATAGCTTATGTTTACAATGTATCCTATAAAATCATATAATTCAATTGTCCTAAATATTTTAACTGATATGACATTGTAATCCTGAAAAGCAAACATGAAGCTGTACCCTAAAAAGAAGAAAACAGGTGAGAAGAGTAAAAGGAAATTATTGGAAGTAAAAAACGAAAAATTGTCTCTCTTCAACTGGAAGAAGCTTTCCGAAATAAAAAAAAACAGATAGATAAAAGCTCCGAAAATAAATGTATAATAATTCAGGTTTTGGATTCCTTCAAAGGACAAAATATTCAGAATTCCAAAGAGAACAAAAATTCCAATCCAAATGCGCATTCTCTCTTTGTTCTCGATAAAATAACTTAGCAAAAGTAACCAAGCCGAATGGTGGAAAATAAAGCTTATGGAGTATAAAAGACTTATAGGAAGTTTGAAGTACAATAAAATAAAGACACTATACTCAGTAATAAAACTGATTATTAGTATCCATAATATGCATTTATGAATTTTATTTTTTCTTTTTAAATACATAAACCCAAAGATCAAAGTCAAAAAAACAATGATTTTGATTGGGTTTATGTATTTAAAAATTAGATCTAACATATTATGTCAGGAAGTTTAAAGTGTATTATTTTTTTTGGTAGGCTTTGTTGAGTAATTCATTTCGAAACCAGTGCCAGATACCCTAAATACAATTGGTGATTCTGTTTTTTTTGTTCTAATAAATTCAAATACTGTTGTATTATCAGCTCCTAAATTTAATGTATCAGCTATACTCCAAAATAGCGGAATTGAGTAGCAACATCTTTTTTCAGTATATGCATCAATTAGTTCCAATGAGAAAGAACCATCTATTTCATCTTTAAAACCTACATATTTGTCATAAAAATGACCATCAATTTTTGCTCTAATATCTTTCCACTTCAATTTCAAAGGTTCTTGAGTACCATAACCTATTCTAAGATCTTCATATTCCTGACTTTTCAATCCGTGCTCTTTCAGAATGTAAGGATACAAATCTTTCTTACACACTTTAGCACCATTGTCTCTTAACCATTTCGCTTGTTCTTGAACATTTGGTTTAGCTTCATATTCTGACAAATCTGAGCTACAGCCTAAACCAACTACTTTCTGTGTTTCGGCTTCAATTATTTCTTCCTTTTTAGATTCTTCTTTACACCCCACCATTACCATAGTGAATAATGCCATAAGTACTGTTTTTTTCATAATTAAAAGTATTTAGTTGATTGTTGGTTACAAAGTTTGTGATTACTCCTTTTTCATGTAGTAGGGGAAACCCTATTTTCTAGATCATTTTCCCCTAAAGCCTTGATTACTGCTAAAATATCACTTTTTTCTTAATAAAATGTTGTAGACCATTGCTATTTAAAGGATAGGGTAAAAACTATTTTTAGTTAGGGATTTCTCCATTGATGAGGAGAAGATGGTCAGGTAATTTTGAAGTGTATATTTCTTAAAACACAGAAATCATGAAAACAAATAGTAAAATCAAAGTCAACACTTACGGGCTGTACAAAATTTTGAATCAACTCTCCAATGCTGAGAATTTTAAATCAGACTTGGATGCTAAAACCTTAAGAAGTCAACTTCTGTCTGTTACTGATATTGGCGATTTTTATGATGATATCGGAATTGAAATTGAGGTTAAAAGAATAATTATATTGGTTACAGGGATGAATAAAACACCTGAAGAACTTAAAAACTCAACAAAAGTTTCATTTAGTGATATGGACTTAATAGCTCTTCAGGAAGAGTTTGAAATTATTATAAAAAAACACAAAGAAGAATCTGAAATTACTATTGATGAGATAGTTGAATGTAAAACGGTTAAAGATTGTGTAGATCTAGTTATATCTAAAGTTTAATACACACAAACATGAAAAATATATTTTTTCTTTGTTGCCTGCTGGGATTGCAGGTAGCAAATGGGCAAGGTAATCAAAACACGGTAGAAATAACCAGAGATACCCTTGCTGTTGCCGAAGACAAAGATACTTTCTGGGACAAAGTTACCATATCAGAATCTATGGAAACAAGTGAACAAATAGCAGAACCTGCTCAATTTCAATTCACTTTCCCAAAAGATGGCACAGAATCTTATGTTATCAATCTTGGTGCTTCCTATAGACTAAATGCAAGAAGTAGATTTATTTCAAGAATAAAAACTGAATTTCACAAGAATACTTTATTGGAGAAAGAACAGGAAAATCTTGATCTAGGTTATCAAGCAACACTGGGAATGCCTTTTACAAAAGGGTTTTTATTTCTGCTTTTTGACCCAAAATATGTTTATAACGGCATTGAGCACAAAAGTGCGGCTGCTGGAAACATTTTGTTTACTCTGAAAAATTACAAGTCTTCATTTTTTAAATTGAACACTAATAACCGAATTACAAACTGTATCAATTTTGTTCCTTCCTTGTTTGCAGGTTTGCAATTACAGAGCAATTTTAAAGCTAAAGAAGAGATAAACGAAGGCTTTATCATGCGTCCCATTTTTTCTTGTTCCGCTTCCTTTTATCTGAATAAGTCAAATGAAAATAAAGACGGAATTGTTAAAGCGAGTGTCATTTACAGAGGTAGACAGGATATAATTAATGATACTGACACAGAAAAAGAAGGCTATACAGATCTCTTGAAAGCTAAAGCAGAAGTTTTTTTAATCAACGCCCCCGTCAGAGTGTCTATTGGTGTAAGTTTTAATAAAGGCTCAGATCCCATAAAAGGATTGACTGAGCAGGAGTATTGGCTTCTATCTTTAAACTTCTTAAAATAATTTTTTACTACACACTAAAAACAACTTAAATAAAAAAGCTATGAAACTATTTCAAAAAATTATTTTTATGGCAACTACAGCAATAATTTTGTTTAGTTGCAAGCCAGTTAAGGCATTGGTAAATAGGGAGTTTCCACCTCTTTCAACAATTGATCAGCAATATGCATCGACCGATGCAAATATGAAAGGACTTACTGATTTTAATTCTCATATAGGAGTTCATATAGATAAAGATGTGATTAATCAATATCTACCTAGAGAATTAAAAAAAGCAGCAGAAGCGGTAAAAAGTGACGATGTAATGCTAAAAAGTATAGAACCTAAACTATCTTTTGACAGACAAGGTGTTTTTGTTGAAGCAGATTTCTTGCTTAACATTCCTGAATACAATGTAGATATCGAGGGTGCTTTTAGTGGAGTTACAGCTATTTCTACAGTAAAAGACTCATTGTATTTACGTAATGCCATAGAATCATTAAAAGTGAGTACTGTTAAATTTCATAAAAGACCTAAACTTTCAGGAAAAGCAATGGCGAAATTAATAACGCCAATCCTTAAGAATTTTATTGATAACGCAAATGGGGAAATTTTTAAAAAACCTACAGTAATTAATATTGGTTGGGGAGAAGTTTACAAACTTAAGTTGAAGGAGGTATTTAGAGATCAAAATACAGAAGTAAGTATAGATTCGATTATGGTGTCCAGATTTGTAAAAAGTACCTCTATCCGAGTTAAATCTGAGGGAATTTCTTTAATGGCAGAATTACAAGAGAGCAAGCCTACCTTAACAGTATTGAAAGGAGGTCAAACACAAGGACGAACCAATTCTGAACTGAACAAATTATTTAAAAAGTACAATGAAAAATTTGATAGTATTTGGTTAAAAGTGTATGAACCTATCGATATTGCCTCTTTAACTACAGTGAATATTAGTAAAAGTGAAATCGCAACTATTTTGAATACTGCATTTTCAAAACCAATTGAGCTAAAACAAACTTTCGAAATTCCTAAATCTAGTTTTAATGAAAAACTGGAAGTTAAAAGAGGGGATATAGATTGTCAGAAAGTAAGAACCTCGTTTAGTTATCCTGATTTCAATGGAGATAGTTGTGATTGGAATTGTATGCGAAGAGTTACTATTGGTGTATGTCCTTTTTGTAGAAGAGTTCGTGTCGAAGATCCTGTTTGTGCTGCAAGTAGAAAAGCTTGTAGATTAAGAGTTGAAGCAGAGAGAATTGTTTGGCAAACTGCAAGGGAAACTGCCCGCATTGCCCATCAAATAGAAAATGAAACCAAAGTAGGTGCTTGTAATGTATGGAGAGAAACTTTAGATTTTTTAGCTTTAGGACGATTTAAAGGAAGTGTCTCAGGGAATGGTAAAGCGGCTATCAATTTTGATTCACCAAACTTTAATTCTGACCTTTCTGAAATAAATTTAAAATATTCTGGGAATGTTGATGGGACTTTAAAATCAAATATAGAATTGATACCTGTAGATTTAGGTCATGTATTTTTTTGCTACACCAGCTATGAAAAAAATGCGACAAGTAGTGTGAGTGTCAATATTCCTACTGATACTCCTAAAATAAAAATCAATTCAGAACGAGAAGATGAAAACTTAATTCTTAAAATTAAGCTTGACAAGATTAAGTACAACGCTTCCATTAGCCCAAGTCCTTTGCATGTATTGTTAACAGACCCGCAGTTTATGGTAAAATGTCCTATTCATACATTAATTGGTATTGGTTCTGGAGCAGCTGCAATAGCTAATTTTCTTGGCTTAATTAAATTAGCTCCTGAACAAGAATTAATTTTAGCTGGTAGAGTAAACGGAGAATATGGTCTTGATGAAATGCGTGTTCCTTTTAAACCAATCATTTTTAAAGTTAATGGTGAAGAAAAGAAATCATTACTTTTTTGGCATGACAAATCAATACAGGCTAAATACCTAAAGTCTAATGGTGTACAACAACAAAACCAAAAAGAAACACAAGTAAGTCAAACAGTGGCTAAAAATGTCACAGTGACTAACGAAAACTAAAAGTTTTAAAGTTGTTTACTTACAAAAAAGAGCATCAAGTGATGCTCTTTTTTACTATAATGATATTTTAAAGTAATATATTTTTAATAAATATTTAAAAGACTTATTATTTTTAATAAGTAAGAATTTACTTAACTTAGTGACTAACATTAACAACTATTCTCATGAAAAAAACAATACTATTTCTTTGGCTATTATTTAGTTTTTCGAATTTTGGTTATTCCCAAATGACAGGAATACGTGTACAACAAAATAAAAGTCTTCCAGAGGATACTTCAAATCCAGCAACAACAATTACAAGTAATGATACCCTCACGCGATTTTATTATGCCTATCACAAGAAAAATCAAAAAAAGGTACTTGCTGAGCTAAAAGATTTAGAAAATGAAGTTAGTGATATTACTGATGTTACCAATATAACTCAATTACAGAACTTACAAAAAAGAATAGAAATTAAGAAAAGTGTTTTAGCCAAATATGAAAATTATTTTGATAAGATTATGAAAGAAAATGGCTTTAAAACTTTTTTTCCTTCTACTGGTACTCATAAAGAAGATTTCTTTAATATGATTTATAATAAAAACAGTGATAATGATATTTATTTTGTAAATAACGCTGCTGTACAGCTTAATAATTCTGGTGCAGCTATTCAGTCAGAACTTACTTCGGCATTTATGGGACCACTTCGTTTTTCTTTTGGAACCATTGTAAGTAATGCGAAGAATAACGAAAATACAGCTGAAGAGACAGCCGTTGAAGATACTGATGCTTTTAAGCGTTTGGCTTCGGGTGGTGGTAATATCTATTTAAACGCTGAATTCCCTTTGCTGTATAAAGGCAACAACCGTTTCCAGTGTGTCGTAAATAGTTTTGCAAAAGGAGCTTTGGATATCTCTGAATTTAGTGATGATGTTGATACTTCGACAGGTAATGGTAGTGCAGGAGGGAATTTATATGCGAGTGTGGCTACAGACAAGGGCGAATTTAACTTTTTTATTAGTGGAAATTATGCATTATATGCAGGAAGTAATTCATTTTATGAAAGACTTCAGGTGATGAATCATAAACCATTTGGTTTTGGACAGTTAAGCGTAGGCGTAACCATTTTAGATCGCTTGCGCATTTCATGTATCACTAATCAGTTTGGATCACAATCTCAGCTTAGAAGTGGTAAGGTAATCGTTGGTGTACAAATTCTATCTGGATTGTTTAAGTCGTAAGTATAAAACAATAAAGAAGGCCTCTAGGAGGCCTTCTTTAAATTTAGCTCTGCAATGTAGCTTTATGCGCTGTGATACCAGTGATAAAAGCATCAACTTCATTGATTTCTTTGTTAATTTGTTCAAGTTGAGATAAGATTAACTTTTTTGTAAGAAAAATATAAATTACATTTAAGGTTATAGGAAATCATCAGGTGATTCGTTTTGTTTCGATTTTATCTTTTCTAATAGGGTATAAGTTTGATGTTCCATTAATTGTTGCTTCATTTTTAACTGTTCTATATTCACTTCGCTGTACTTTTTTAGTAAGTGTAGCGAGCGAAACTCTATTTGTAATATTAAGGACTTATTTTTATCGTCATGGTCTTTCGCTTTTAGATAAGCAACCAGTTCCATAGCTGCAAAACCCTCTTTGCGTAGCTTTTCCATTACCACAATCTTTCGTGCTATGAATTGTTTTTTATGCGTTACAATTTGTAATTCGTTTTCTAATTGTTTTTGCATTTCCTTTTTCTCATTGCTTCTTAGTTGCTGCAATTCTATATTAGTTGTTTCCTTTTTTTGAAGATATATAAGCAATTGTGCTAGTTCTTGCTTGGCATGCAAAGGCAAGTCTCGTTTGCCCAGTTCATACATAGACCATTGACTACGAGTAATACCTAACAAAATAGCAATTTCCTCTTGGGATATTCCTAGCAGACTCTTTAAATTTTGTTTGTGTTTCATATTGTAAAAGTTGTGGCAAAATTTTCTTCACAAATATTTTGCCACAAAAGCTGTGGCAAAAAAATCAAACGAAATAATTTGCCACAAAAAGTGTGGCATTTTTTTATTTTAAAATATTTTGACACAGATTTTTTTACTAGGTGGCTGAGGTGTCATACTGAGCTTGCCGAAGTGCTCTCGAAGCCACAGTTCACTACGATTTCGCTTTTTAGTTAGGTTCATGGAAAGGTGGTTTCGCCCTTCGACAGGCTCAGGGAACGGCTCAACCACCGAAAAAATAATACGGTGACTGAGCGTAGTCGAAGTCACACTACGATTTCGCTTTTTAGTTAGGTTCATGGAAAGGTGGTTTCGCCCTTCGACAGGCTCAGGGAACGGCACAACCATCGAAAAAATACTATGGTGACTGAGCGTAGCCGAAGTCACATTTTTTCAGTGTGGTCGAAGTCACATTTCACTACGATTTCGACTCCGCTCAATCTCCGTTTAGCTAACGTTTTTCTAGGGTGACTGAGCGTAGTCGAAGTCACAGTTCTTAAAAAAGAAGCCAAATAAGAAACTATTTTTTATATTTAGATCAAAGAATTACACGCCATGAAAGGATATATGTATATTTTAGAATGTTCAGATGGGAGTTATTACACTGGAAGTACTATCGATTTAGAACGAAGGATTGAGGAGCATCAAAATGGGGAAGGAGCCAATCATACTAAAAAGAGACTGCCAGTTACTCTGGTGTATTATGAGGAATACGCACGTATTGATGAAGCTTTTTACAGAGAAAAACAAATTCAGGGTTGGAGTAGGAAAAAGAAAGAGGCTTTGATTGGATCTTGTGAAAAGTCATTGAAAGAAGCAGCACAATGTATTAATGAAACTCATTTTAAGAATTATAAAGGTGGTTTCGACTCCGCTCAACCACCGCTAGTTAATGGTGACTGAGCGTAGCCGAAGTCACACTACGATTTCGATACTTCGACGAGCTCAGGGAATATGTGGTTTCGACTCCGCTCAACCACCGTTGACAATACTTCGACATGCTCAGGAACCAGCTCAATCTCCGTGTAATTTCTCAGGCTACTTTTTGATAATTTTTTTATATTTAGATGAATGAATTACACGCCATGAAAGGATATATGTATATTTTAGAATGTTCCGACGGAAGTTATTATACCGGAAGTACAATAGATTTGGAGCGACGATTGCAAGAACATCAAAATGGGGAAGAAGCCAATCATACTAAAAAGAGACTGCCAGTTACTCTGGTGTGCCTTCGAGAACCTCAGGCAACAGCGAGAAATTTTCTATGGTGGCTTCGACAATTCGAGTACCTCAGTGTGCGAAGCTCAGCATAACACCTCAGTCACCGTTTACTTCGATTTCGATACTTCTGCCTTCGACAGGCTCAGGCATCAGCTCAGTGTGACACGTCAGTCACCATTGAAAATACTTCGCCAGGCTTAGTAGGTGGCTTCGAGAGCCTCAGCCACCGTTTACTTCGATTTCGATACTTCTGCCTTCGACAGGCTCAGGCATCAGCTCAGTAACCAGCTCAATCTCTGTTAATTTAGGTGACTGAGCGTAGTCGAAGTCACATTTCTGACTGTATAGCCAAAGTCACCAATTTTAGTGATTGTGTAAGTGTATATTTATGGTTAAGTTTGATAACTTACAATAATACCACATTTATTACCCCAATGGCTAAACAAGCAAAAGCAAAAAAAGAAAAATCGATTGAGGAAACCCTTTGGGATTCAGCGAATAAACTAAGAGGAACCGTTGAATCGTCGGAATACAAACACGTTGTTTTGGGATTGATCTTCCTGAAGTTTGCGAGTGATAAATTTGAAGACCGCCGAAAAGAACTTATTGCCGATGGCAAGGAAAAGTTTTTGGAGATGAAGGAGTTTTACAACATGTCTAACATTTTCTATTTGCCGGAAGAAGCGCGTTGGTCGTTTGTTATTGAAAACTCCAAGCAGGCGGATATTGCTTTGAAGATTGATACCGCTTTGCATACCATTGAGAAAAACAATCCTTCGCTGAAAGGCGCTTTGCCGGACAATTACTTTTCCCGTTTGAATATGGATGTGAGCAAGCTGGCGGCTTTGCTGGACACCATTAACAATATTGATACCACCAAAGACAAAGAACAGGATATTGTGGGGCGTGTGTATGAATACTTTTTGAGCAAGTTTGCCATAGCGGAAGGTAAAGGAAAAGGGGAATTCTATACCCCGAAAAGTATTGTAAACCTGATTGCCGAAATGATTGAGCCGTACCGGGGGATTATTTATGACCCTGCCTGTGGATCGGGTGGTATGTTTGTGCAGTCGATTAAGTTTATTGAGAACCATCACGGGAATAAAAAAGAAATTTCCATTTACGGACAGGAATATACGGCCACTACCTATAAACTGGCGAAGATGAACCTTGCCATTCGCGGGATTTCGGCCAACTTGGGCGATGTGCCTGCTGATACCTTTGGTAAAGACCAGCACCCTGATTTGAAAGCCGATTTTATCATGGCCAATCCGCCTTTTAACCAAAAAGACTGGAGAGCTGCCGATGAACTGACCGACGACCCGCGTTGGAGAGGTTATGACATACCTCCTACCAGCAATGCCAATTACGGTTGGATTTTGAACATGGTGAGCAAGCTTTCTGAAAACGGCGTTGCCGGATTCATCTTGGCCAATGGTGCTTTATCCGGTGGCGGTACCGAATATGAAATTAGAAAAAAACTGATTGAAAATGACTTGGTAGAAGCTATTGTGATTTTACCACAAAATATGTTTTACACCACTGGTATCAGTGTGACTCTTTGGATAATAAACAAAAACAAAAAAGAACGCATTGTACAATTGCCGGATGAAATCCGAAACTACCGCAAACGTGAAGATGAGATTCTATTCATGGATTTACGCCAAAAAGGGATTCCGTTTGAGAAGAAGTACACTCAGTTTTCGGAAAAGGAGATTGTAGCCATCGCAAAAAACTACCATACTTGGCAGACTGATTTAAAATCCTATCAGAACATCCCTGAGTTTTGTTATGGCGCTACTAAAAGTGAAGTGGCTGCAAAAGATTATTCGCTTGTTCCCAGCAAATATATTGAGTTTGTAAACCGTGATGAAAACATAGATTACGAACACAAAATGCTTGCCTTACAAAAGGAGATTAACCAACTGTTACAAGAGGAAGCCCAATCAAAAGAAGATTTATTAAACGTGTTTAAAGAATTGGGTTATGAAATCAAGTTATAAAAGATTAGGTGATTTCATTAAAGAAATAAATATCAAAAATTCAGATTTAAAAATAAAGAATTTAGTTGGTGTAAGTATTGAGAAAACCTTGATTAAGTCTGTTGCTAATACAATTGGCACAGATATGTCAACATATAAGATTATCAAAAAAAATCAATTGGCATGTAAGTTAATGAGTGTTGGTAGAGATGAAAAATTACCCGTTGATTTATATACAGATGAAAATCCTTCAATCATATCAGCTGCATATTACGTATTTGAACCTGTTAGTAGTGACATTTTATTGCCTGAATATTTAAAAATGTGGCTTTTCCGAAAAGAAACTGACAGATATGTAGGTTATGTTAGTGGTGGAGATGTAAGAGGTGGTATTTCATGGGAAACGTTTTCTGAAATGCCTATCAAAGTTCCTACCATTGAAAAACAACAAGAAATTATAAAGGAATACAACATCATCCAAAACCGTATTACCCTGAACAACCAGCTTATTGCCAAATTGGAAGAAACGGCGCAAACGATTTATAAGCAGTGGTTTGTGGATTTTGAGTTTCCCATTTCTGACACTGAGGCTCTCGAAGTGATTGAAAAACAAAAGGGGTACAAATCTTCTGGAGGTAAGATGGTTTGGTGTGAGGAGTTGGATAAAGAGGTTCCAGGGGGGTGGAATGTTGGTACATTAAGTGAATTATCTCAAATGATTGACGGCGATAGAGGAAGCAATTATCCTAATAGCAATGATTTCTTTGAAAACGAGTATTGTTTGTTTTTAAATGCGAGTAATGTTACTAAAAGTGGTTTTAATTTTAGCAAGTGTCAATTTATAAATAAAGAAAAAGATGAGTTATTAAGAAAAGGTAAATTGCAAATAAATGATATTGTTTTAACTTCAAGAGGAACGGTTGGAAATCTAGCTTTTTTTTCAGATAAAATTCGATATAAAAATATTAGAATCAATTCAGGAATGTTAATTATTAGACCCAAAATTGAAGCTAGTTATTTGTTTTCAATGCTAAATTCATTTGAATTTGGCAAAGCAATTGAAAATTATATTTCGGGTTCGGCTGTCCCGCAACTTCCTATAAAAGATTTAAGTGTCATTAAAATATTAATCCCAAATAAATTAGTTATGAATAATTTTTCCAAAATAGGATTATCATTATTTAGAGAGATTGACATCATAAAAAATCAGAACCAAAAACTTGAGGAGTTGAAGGAGTTGTTGTTGGGGAGAATGGTTAGAGAGAATTAAATAAACCGTTATATGTATGGTATCTAACACTAGAATAAATAAAATTGGTGAAAACATTGCGGCTCGAGGTGGAAAAATAACACCCGATGAGTTAGAATTACTACAAGAGTTTAGAACTTCTTTTTCCAAACCATTAGTTAATGTCTTTAATATAATGCGGGACTTGGCTGATGTTGTGCACCAGTCCAGTATAATTGCTTTTAGACTAAAGAGAATTGATACCATAATCAATAAATTAAGTCGTGAACAAGGAATGGAGTTAAGTAGAATGGGCGATATTGGCGGTGTCAGGTGTATATTCTACAATGAAGGTGAAGTTTATAAAGCAAAAGCACTAATTGAAAATAAATTTGAATCTGCAGGCAAAACTAGAGACTATATAAATGAAATAAAACGTGATATAGGTTACAAAAGTGTTCATATGTATGTGAAAGACCCTATTTCGCAAAAACGAATCGAAATACAATTACGAACTGTAGACCATCATAATTGGGCGACCCTTATTGAAATTACAGATTTACTTTATGATTTACGTTTAAAAGAACTAGGATTTGAGTCAAATGAAAAATTTGGAAGATTCCATGCACTGATGTCAAGCGATAAAGAATTAACAAAAGAGGAGGCTCACTTAATTTACGATGTTTTAGATGAGCATAATTTTATATCTGTTTTAAGTAAAACATTCAGAAAAAATAATGCAGAAGTTAAAAAAAGATGGTCTGGGGAAGATAAAAAGAATTCATTTTTTTTGATTGAAGCTTCTAAAACGGAAATTCCATCTTTGAAGTCCTTTGCTACTTTTGAAGAAGCTGAAAATGCTTACTTTGAAAGGTATAAAGAGAACAGCTCTGCTGAAATAGTTTTAACATCGATTAAGACACCAAATTTTAAACAGATTAGTGTAGCTTATGCAAATTATATATTATCGTACCACACATTTACGAGTGATATACGCCCAATTATTCAGGAGTTAGCCAGAGAAGCCCTAGAAGATAGAAAGATTAATAAGTTTAAAAAGATTTTTAAAACATATGAAGATCTATTAGCGAATCTTATTCTCGAAGTTATTGCTGAAAGCGCCGACCTTATTTTTAATAGATTAGAAAACGACAAGGTAATTATTGGACGAACTAACAAGATGAATAAATTACAAGAAAGAGAAATCATGAGAAAAATTGATCTTAAAGTGAGGGATCATCAGAAGTCTCATAAATATTTTATCGAAGAACTCGAGTTGTATATTCCGAGAGATTTTATTAGAAAGAGAATTGTTGAAAAATTTTTAAATAAACATAACGAAAGAATTAAAACGATTATGCTTAGTAAACAAGTAGAATTTGAGAGTTTGATAAAATAGTATTGTGTTTAAGTAAGATAAAAAATATAATACTTGAAAATTTTGCTACAGGTAAAATAATCAATGAGAATTTTTAAAATAAATAACAAGTATTTCACATGAGACTTACAAAATTAAAACTAAAAAACTTCAGAGGGTATAAAGAAGAAACAATCATTGATATTGATAATTTAACAGTTATTGTTGGTAAAAATGACATTGGAAAATCCACCATATTAGAAGCGTTAGATATATTTTTTAACGATGGAAAAGGAGTTATTAAAATTGACAAAGATGATATTAACAAAACCGCATTAGCGGATGGAGATAAAGATATCTACATAACAGGTATTTTTTCAGATTTACCAGAAAATATAATAATTGATTCTGTCAATGAAACAACATTTGGAGCAGAATATTTATTAAATAGGGATGGCAATCTTGAGATTATTAAAAAATATTCTAATGCCGGAACAGCAAAAGTTTTCATAAAAGCTAATCATCCAACTAATCCTAATTGTGCAGATTTATTATTAAAAAAGATTACTGAATATAGAAGAATTGTTCTACAGCATAATATTGAATGTGAAAATCAAACGGTAAATGCTATACTGAGAAATGCTATTTGGAATCATTTTTTAGATGATTTACAAATACAAGAAATTGAAATAGACACCTCCAAAGAAGACGCAAAAAACATTTGGGATAAAATTCAAAATTATTTACCTCTTTATTCGTTATTTCAATCGGATAGAAAGAACAGTGATAACGACAGTGAAGTTCAAGATCCTCTAAAAGAAGCCGTAAAGCAAATTTTAGCCGATGGAGAGATTTCTAATATTCTAAATGATGTTGCGGAAAGGGTTGCTAGAAAATTAAATGATGTGTCAAATAGTACCTTAGAAAAATTAAAAGAAATGAATCCGGAAGTAGCATCAACTTTAAGCCCTATTATTCCTGCTTCCAGTGCATTAAAATGGTCCGATGTCTTTAAAAGCGTTTCAATTACAGGAGATGAAAATATTCCGATTAATAAAAGAGGGAGTGGTATAAAAAGGTTAATACTGTTAAATTTCTTTAGAGCTGAAGCTGAGAGAAGAATGAAAGCAGGCAATTCATCTTCTATTATTTACGCAATAGAAGAACCTGAAACTTCCCAACATACGGATCATCAAAAACTTTTAATTAAAGCAATTAAAGAATTATCACAAGCAGAAAACACACAAGTATTATTAACAACACACAGTTCTACAATTGTCAAAGGCTTAGATTTTAATCATTTAAGATTAATTACAAAAATTGAAAATGGTGACAAAATTATTGAAGATATTGTTCCCAATGAATTACCGTATCCTTCACTAAACGAAATAAACTTTATTGCATTTAGGGATTTAACAGAAGAATATCATAATGAACTTTATGGATATATAGAGGCTGAAGGTTTACTTGCTGATTATAAAAATGGAAGACCAACTTTAAATTATACAAAAATTTATAGAGGGGGTAGAACAGGTATTGAACAAATTGTATTAACTGAATTTATTAGACATCAAATCCATCATCCAGAAAATACACACAATACAAAGTTTACATTTGAAAACTTAGAAGATTCAGTAAACCAAATGAGACAGTTTATTATTGATTCACGTCAAATCTAATTATAAAAGAAATGGCAAAAGAAATAAACGAAAAAACATTTGAATTAAATATAACAAGTGAACTTCTTGATATTAGTAACTCATATATTCACTATATGACAAATAAACATATCAGCAAAATAAAGTCAGAAGATGAATGGTTTGATTTTTTTCAGAATAAAAAAATATTTGCTGAAGGTTTAACACAAGCGCAAGAAACCAACCCTAAAACTGGAGGCTATGATGTATCAATAAACTATAAAACTGATAAAGATAATGTTGGAAGATTACTGTTTTTACAATATAAATCAGGTGAACATTGTGATTATTGTATGAATCCAAAATCTCAATTCTATGGTAGTAGGAAAAATAAAAAAGAGCATATTGCTTTTACATTTAATGATGCTGCAAATGGAACTCAGCATTCAACATTAAGGAGGTTAGCTAAAAAAAAGGAAATAATCTCTGAATCTGTTTTATATGTCTTTCCACGTATTACTAAAATGTCTGAATTTAATGTTGGTTCACTATTAAATAATACTTCTTTTGTTCCCGTTTTAGAAATAGATAAACAAGGTAAAAAGCAAAAACCGCCTATCAAAATAATAGATCGAGTTACTCATAGATATAGAACATCATATGACGGATGCAAAAGTGAAGTTAATTATTTTTATTACTTTTTCTTTTATAATAATTTGATATTATCAGAATTATTATCAGAACTAATTTGTATTCAATTTGAACGGTTTTTTAAAAATTATATTAAGAATACTACGTTTGCTGCTGAAGTTGAACAATTACTTGAAGCAATAAAAGATTCTATTGATAGTCATTCTAGTTTCTACAAGGACGTATTCTTTGATAAGAATATAATATTAGATTATTTAAATCTGTTTGAAATCAAAAGTTTGAATATATCTGAACTCAAAATTCCTCACGCTCCCCAAAAGTATTCGTCAATAATACCGATTGAAGGATTAAAATTAAGTTTTGAAAATGAGACAGATTTATCAAATATTACATATCAAATAATTTAATATTCATGCAAGAAATCCAACAACTCCTAACCATTACCCAAAAACTAAGAGAGCAATACGGTAGAAGTTTTCCCTTAGACGGTCGTCTTGTAGGCGATATTGGCGAAGTATTGGCTGCTGAAAAATATGGCATACAACTGTATAAAGAAAACGTGTCGGTGCACGATGGTGAAGAAATAGACACTAGACGGAAAGTGCAAATAAAAGCTTCGTTTAAAAATTACAGTTATTTTCCTTATGGAGCGGATAAACTCCCCGATTATTTTTTGAGTGTGAATATATTAGAAAATGGCGATCTGGAAGAACTGTTTAATGGTCCGGGACATTTTGTTATGGAGCATTATATAAAAAAACATGGCTTAAAACATTATAAAGAAACCTTTTATACCTTATCGAAAGGGCGATTAAAAGAATTAAACAAACAGGTTCCGGCAGAAGAAAAAATAAAAGTAGTAAAGCCCTAAAAATGGATATAAAAGTATTGGAACATTTTTTAAACCAAAACGAGATACCTATAATCAAAGGCAAACCAAAAACTTTTTTGGGTATAGCCAAACAGCCTCATTATGAGAATGTATTGTCTAATATTTATGCATTCTTTTTTAATGTAAATGAAGTACATAAATTAAAAGACTTATTCATAAAAAGTCTAGTTGAACTAATTAATACATCCAAATTAGGAAAAGAGAATAAAGTATTCGAATCGTTTTTAAATTTTGAGGTTTTAACGGAATATGGTACGATAAATCAGAAACGTATTGACATACTGTTACAGAATAATGAGCAGGCTATTATTATTGAAAATAAAGTTTATCATGAGTTAAATAACGATTTGGAGGAATATTACAATGAAATAAAAGTAACTACTAAAATGGGAATTGTTTTATCCTTACACCCTATTTCAGATATTAGCCATGATCGTTACATTAATATAACACACCAGCAATACATGGCAAAAGTAATGCATAATCTAGGTAATTATGTATTGCATGCTAATGATAAATATTTAGTTTTCTTAAAAGATTTTTACCAAAATATCATCAACTTAAGTCATCCGGTTATGGAAAAAGAAGCAATACAATTTTACTATAAAAATCAGCAAGAAATTAATGAGTTGGTACGATTCAAATTTAAATTGAGAGAACATATCGTAAATCAAATTGTTACTGCCGGCAACAGGTTAGATGGCGTAAGTAAATACGAACCAAGAGCTAATACCTTTAATGATAAAAGATTAGTATACTACGTTTCAAATAAACACAAAGAATTGATGTTTACAGTAGTTTATGAGAATTTGTTAACCGATGAAAAGGTTATGTATATAGCTGTTGAAATGGAAGGATCTTTATTAAAAGACAGAACTATTTACAATCAGATAGATTTTACAGAAGAAGAAAAGAAATATGCTTTTGCTGAACATTTTAAAACGACTACTGAATATTGGTCTCATTTTGCGGTAGTACATTATCATCCTACAGAAGATGAAATTTCTAATTTGTCACAATTTATAATTGATAAATTAAAAAATGATTGTCTATTATCAATTTTCAATAAATTAGAGATGTTCATTGATACTAATTTAAAAAGCTAACTTATTTCATAATTTAAACAAAATGAAATTCACCGAAGCCCAATTAGAACAAGCCTTCATCGACTTATTACAAGACGAAAACATGACCCATCTTGTAGGGAACGAAGTGCGCAAAGCGGAAAGCGATACCGTGCAGGAACCTCCTGCCCAATACGGCCATATCGCTACCGAAAAAGTACTGATTGAAAACGATTTGGAAGCGTATTTGCAACATCAGTATGCGGCTGACAATATTACTTCGGGTGAAATACAATCGATTATTCGTGAACTGGAGAAGCTACCCGCTTCGGATTTGTATGAATCCAACAAGCAGTTCATGAACCAACTCAGCAACGGGTTTGTTTTAAAGCGTGAAGACCGTTCGCAGAAAGATATCTTTATCCAGTTTGTTGACTTTAGCGAACAGGACAGCAACCATTATAAAATCGTGAATCAATTGGCCATTAAAGGCTATGAGATGCGCATCCCAGATTTGATTTTGTATGTTAACGGGTTGCCTTTGGTGGTGTTTGAATTTAAGTCGGCCATAAAGGAAGAGACAACCATTCACGATGCGTATGTGCAACTGACCACGCGCTACAAAAGAGACATACCGGAACTGTTTAAGTACAATGCCTTTTGCGTGATTAGTGATGGGGTGAATACCAAAGCCGGTTCGTTTTTTGCGCCGTATGAGTTTTATTATGCCTGGCGCAAAATTGAAGGTATGCCCAATGAAGTAGATGGTATTGATGCGATGTTTACGCTGATACAAGGCATGTTTAACCGCAAGCGTTTGCGGGATATTATCCAGCATTTTATTTATTTGCCGGACAGTTCGAAAACGAACGAGAAGATTGTTTGCCGTTATCCGCAGTACTATGCTACGGTGAAACTGCTTGACATTATTAAGCAAAACCAGAAACCCGAAGGCAACGGTAAAGGCGGTACTTATTTTGGGACTACCGGATGCGGGAAGAGTTACACCATGTTGTTCCTGAGCCGAATGCTGATGCGAAGCACCCATTTTAAGAGTCCGACGATTGTACTTATTACCGATCGAACCGACCTTGACGACCAATTGTCTAAACAGTTTACCAATGCCAAAGGCTTTATTGGCGATGAAACGGTTATAAGCGTTGAAAGCCGTGCTGATTTGAGAACGTTGCTACAAGGCAGAAACAGCGGCGGGGTTTTCCTTACTACCATACATAAGTTTACTGAGGATACCCAATTGCTGACCGACCGAAGCAATGTGATTTGTATTTCGGACGAAGCGCACCGCAGTCAAACCAATTTAAACCAAAAAGTCAACTATTCTGAAAAAGGGGTTAAAAAGACGTATGGTTTTGCGAAGTACTTACACGACTCGTTACCCAATGCTACTTATGTGGGCTTTACCGGTACGCCAGTAGATGCTACGTTGGATGTGTTTGGGGATATTGTGGATGCGTATACCATGCGGGAATCAGTAGCCGATGAAATTACCGTGCCGTTGGTATATGAAGGCAGAGCCGCCAAAGTACTGTTGCACAATGAGCAATTGAAAGAAATTGAAGGCTACTACGACCAATGTGCCGAAGAAGGCAGTAACGAAAACCAGATTGAGGAGAGCAAGAAAGCCATGTCGCAAATGAATGTGATTTTGGGCGACCCTTCCCGACTGAAAGCTATAGCCGAGGATTTTGTGAAGCATTATGAAAAGCGTGTTGCAGAGAAATCCAGCGTTGCCGGAAAGGCAATGTTTGTTTCCAGCAGCCGAGAAATTGCGTATCAGTTGTATCAAAATATTTTGGAATTACGCCCTGATTGGGGTGTTGCCAAGGAAGCGGAAAATGTGGCCCTTTTAAGCGATAAAGAAAAACGGGAACTTATTGCTATTGAGCGTGTGAAAATGGTAATGACCCGAGGCAAAGATGATGAAAAGGAACTGTATGATTTGTTAGGTACTAAGGAGTACCGCAAAGGGTTAGACCGTCAGTTTAAGTTTCAACATTCCAATTTTAAGATTGCCATTGTGGTGGATATGTGGCTGACCGGTTTTGATGTGCCGTTTTTGGATACGATATACATTGATAAGCCGATTCAAAGGCATAACCTGATTCAGACGATTTCGCGTGTAAACCGAAAGTTTGAAGGGAAAGAAAAAGGTTTAGTGGTGGATTATATCGGGATTAAAAAGCAGATGAATCTGGCTTTGGCACAGTATAATTCCGGTAAGGAAACCAATATTGAAGAAGTGGAACAATCGGTACTTGTGGTTAAGAATCAGTTGGATTTGTTGGCTAAGATTTTCCACACTTTTGATGCTTCCAACTACTTTAACGGTACGGCTTTAGAACAGTTGCAAACACTAAACAAAGGCGCTGAGTTTGTACAGCTCACCAAAGAGATTGAAAACCGTTTTATGAATATTGTAAAACGACTGAAAGCGGCTTTTGATATCTGTTCAGGCAGTGAATTAATCAGCGAAACGGAAAAGGATTATGTGCATTTTTATCTGGCTATCCGATCTATAGTGTACAAACTGACTAAAGGCGTAGCGCCGGATGCGGCACAGATGAATGAGAAGGTTCGGGTGATGATTCAGCAGGCTATTGAAAGTGAAGGTGTAGAAGAAATTTTTAAACTGGGTGATGAAGAGGCTACGGAGATTGATTTATTCTCGGAAGACTATTTAGCCAAACTGGATAAGATAAAACTGCCGCATACCAAGTTTAAACTGTTGCAGAAAATGCTACAGCAGGCTATCGATAAGATGAAGAAAATGAATCGGGTAACCGGGATTGATTTTTCGAAACGCTTGGAATTTATCGTAAACAAATACAACGAGCGTAAAGAGAGCGATGTTTTGCAGAGTGTTGTTTTAGAAGACTTCACCAATGAAATCATCGAGCTTTACTATGCCTTAAAGAAAGAAAATGATGCCATTAATGATTTAGGCATCGATATTCAAGAAAAAGCTTTCTATGATATTTTGAAAATGCTTACGGTGAAATATGATTTTGCTTATCCGGATGAAAGACTGATTCATTTGGCAAAGGAGGTAAAATCTGTAGTGGATGATAAAACGAAATACACCGACTGGAGCAAAAGAGACGACATTAAAGCAGAGTTGAAAGTAGATTTGATTATTCTATTGGCTGACAATGATTACCCTCCCGTTGACCGCGACGAGGTTTATAAAGAGATTTTTGAACAGGCAGAGAATTATAAAAAGTATAATTAAAAAATCTCATAATGTCCTACAAAATAGCTTTACTCGACGATAACCCAGAACAATTGCAAAGTAATTGTAATTACTTAAAAAGTGTAGATAGCACCATAGTAGTTATAGCTTGTACCAGTGCTAAAACCTTTATGGAAGAAGTAAAGTTGAGTAAACCAGATGTATTGGTACTCGATTTGAACCTTGGTGATTCGTACATGACCGGTATGGAGGTGGCGTATGAGCTTAAGTTGCCTGTTTTGTTTGCGAGTAGTAATGTGCCCCAATATATAAAAGAGATAGAGACCCTAAAAAGAGAGTATGGTGTGTGTGTGGAGCATATAACCAAACCGTTTACTGAGGATGCTTTTATTAAAACGATGCATCGTTTTTTGAAAGAGATTCAGTTTTTTGGCGCTATCGATTATGTGCACTTGCATTTGGGTAAAAAGGGGAGGACAAAAATTGCGACGAATAGTATTGTGTTTTTGTCTTCGGATAAAGAAAATGGATCAGAGTCGAACAACAAGATGGTGCATTTTACGCATCAAAAGCCTGAAAAGTTAATTGACTTTTCGTTTACACGAATGGAGGAAATAGGATTGCAAAAATCGCAGTTTGTGACCATTCATAAATCGTATCGTGTAAACAAACATCACATTAAAAGTTTTGATAAAAAAAGAGAAACCCTTGCCGTAGAGATTTTTGATGGGGTACAAAATAGTACTGTCGTGAAGCATCTTCCAGTTTCTGAAAATTATATTTCTGCCCTTAAAAAAATACTAAAATAACCGATCTTGTTACTGGAGTTTTCGGTTTTGTTATTCTGTTAAGGCTGATATTTCCCAACATTGTGCCATCTCGTATAAAAAGTAAACATTTGAATCATCAAAGCATAAGCTTTGTGTGAACTTAAAAAACTATTTAGAATGAAAAGTACAAATTCAGTAGTGAAGCCAGGAAGTAAACCAGCCACTCCATCGATTAGTCCATCTCCAAAGCCTAATCCTAACTATCCAAGTAAAAATCCAGGAATGCCATCTGGACCACGTAGAGGTAATACTCCTAAAAAGTAATGGCTATGGAATATAAGATTGTTACAGATACGTCTGAATTATTGATTGAAGAGAAGGTTGCAGCTTTATTAAAACAAGGTTGGAAACTTCAAGGCGGAATCAGTATTACTTTCAATGCAGGTCGTGGAAATAGTGACCTTTACTTTGCTCAGGCATTAATTAAGTAGTAAAGTTTTGGCTTTCAGATTCATTATCTTAAGTAAAAGCTAAAAGTAAGCCCTTTAGGTTTAAACCTAAGGGGTTTATTGTTTTTGACACCCCTGAAGTCCCCTCAAGGGGACAATTATGTGGTGGTGATTTTAGCTTTCTAAAGTCTTTTCAAGGGACAGTGGTTTGAGTTGATTTAGATGTTGTTGTTTTTGCACCCCTAAAGTCCCCTCAAGGGGACAATTATGTGGTAGCGATTTTAGCTATCTGAAGTCTCTTCAAGGGGACAGGACAGTGGTTTGAGTTGGTTGGATGTAGCTCCGACACTTCGAGTGCCTCAGTGTACGAAGCTCAGTGGTGCCTGAGGCTCTCGAAGGCACAGTTTTGTGTTAGTGTTTATATTCTCAATTTGTATTTTGTGAATATCTCTTTTTAAAAATCACAGTTTTCTTTGTCTTTAAAAATTACCTTTGCGCTCCTTAAAAAAAAATAATTATGAGTGCAACTTGGTATGAATGTAAAGTAAAATTTAGAAAAGTAGATGAAAATGGTGTACAAAAGGTAACGACAGAGCCTTATCTGGTAGATGCTTTATCGTATACAGAAGCTGAGTCTAGAATTACACAGGAAATGATGAGTTATGTAAGTGAAGAATTCAAGATTACCAATATTAAAGTGGCCAATTACAATGAAATTCATCCGTTTGAAAATGCAGACCGTTGGTTTCGTTCTAAAGTGGCTTTAACGGCTTATGATGAAGAGAGTGGGAAGGAACGCAAAACGAATTTGTATTTATTAGTTCAGGCTAATGATGTGAAAGAAGCTTTTGATAATACTATGTTTGCCATGAAAAATACTATGGGTGATTTTTCGATACCTGCAATTTCGGAGTCGCCTATTATGGATGTTTTTCCATACTTTAGTGGGGAAGAAGACGGTCTGGAGCAAATTGAAAAATTTAATGCACTTAAAGCTTCTAAACCTGAATCTGTTGCAGAGATCATAGATCACATGGAGTTTGATGCTGCTGTTGTAGCAGCATACGAAGAATAATAACAGTATTGTTTTAAAACAAAGAAACATCCTAACATAGTCTATAACAACTAGATTAGGATGTTTCTATTTTGCTTTATTGCGTATTAAATCTTAGCCATAAAATCATAAATATACCAGTAGTTTTGACCTGTTGTGGTAGTATTTAATAAGAAAGTTGGGTTAGGTAATACACAAGGTGTAATATTGGTATTGTGTGAAATAATTCCAGATGAACTTCCCACAGTCCAACGTTTTCCGCAGCAAGCATCAAAATGGAATCCTAATTCTTTCATAGTCCAAGTAGGATTAGCTGTTAAATTTTTATACGAGTACTTGGCAATATAAGCTCCGCCTGCAGTAGTGTATTCAAAAATATCTCCAGATGTTGGACTACAAATCAAGTTGGTTATACCTGAAATAGCCTGAAAGTTATTACCTACAACTGCTAGTCCGTTGTATTGAGGTGTAGGCCCCACAGGCGCAAATGCAGTACACGCTCCACTAGGAACAGATACTTTCATTAATTGTGATGTACCTTCTTTAATCGCTACAAACAATCCAGTGTTGCCAAAGTTTTCAATATCCTGTAAAGGTACTGTCGTATTTGCTACCACACTAGCTGCACCAGTAGAAATTTGAACACGTAATAGTTTGCTTGGAAAGTTTGAATTGATACCAGTAACCGCCCAGGCAAAGTCTGGTACTCCTGGCATGTCACATAATCCTGTTACCGAACGTACTAAGACACCACCAATATTGATTTGCGATACAAAGCTATATCCTGTTGGGCTTGTACACAAATCGACTTTAAAAATTGTAGAAGCAAATCCTGCAGGAATGGGTGAACCACTTGATCCTGATAATACCAAGGCATAAGTTGTTGGACACGGTGCCAAAGCTTGTGCTGTGTTTGCTTGACTCTTTTGAGTGGCTTTGTTGGTTGTGGTAGTTTCTTGATCAACTTCTGTTTTTTCACAAGAAATAACGGCTGTTGCCATTAATAGGGTAAAAGCTACCCTTGTAAAATAGTTTTTCATAACATGTAGTTTTTTAGTTTGTTTATTGATGTTTAAAGTAAGCAGTTTTTTCCTACGAAAGGTACAGGAAAATCACCCTATTTTTTTACGGTAAAACCGTAAATTTCAATGTATTATGTTGTGATAAAGTAGCTTTTTTATGAGATAATGTAAGGCACCATTTATTTCAAAAAAAAAATCCTTTCTGAGCAGTTCGTCAGAAAGGATTTTATAATTAGAATGTTTTGAAATTATTTAATTACCACTTTTTTGATAATTGCTGTACCGTCTTTACACAAAAGTTTTAATGTATAAATGCCTGACTTGTATTGATTGTTTAAACTAATTTCATAAGTTTTTGAATTCGTTTTTGCAAAAGGTAATACACGAGCGTTACCTGTATAATCTATTAGTTTTGTTTCTTTCAATTCATGGTTATCTATTGATACAGTTAGCTTTTCGCCAGATGTCACTGGATTAGGATACAGTTGGACTTCTTCATTAGTTGCCATTTTGTTGGCTTGTGGTTCTTTTGTTCCTTCGTCTATTAAAGATTCTTCAATCGCATAATTTGGTGTGCCATTCGCTTGTAGCCCTTGGATAACAACTCTGAAAGCTTTGCGAGTTTCATTCCATGGCATACAGTCATTCCAAATTCCGTGTTTAATATAATACCATTGGTTCACGACTAAATTAGCACTAAAGGTAGCTGTAGCATTTGAACAACATTGATCAGGATTTCCAGGAACGTTACTATTTCCTGTTGTTACACCATTAGGTGCGTAAAAAATAGACCAGTGATGATTCACTGTAACAGGATTACTATGAGCTGCAGCAGTTACAGTAACAGTACCGTTTAAATTGCCGCTAGGTGCTACATTAAAATTTGTAGTATAGTTTGCCCAACTTACATTTTGTGGTAGTGCGGTGCGTTGTTCTCTCCATGTCATGCAATCGCCATATACACCATGTTTTATATAATAATTTTTAGTATTGCTCAATCCAGTAAAGGTTACTGTATTTCCCATTAAAATCGAACCAACTTGCCCTATCGTAGCAGCATCTGAAGTTGCTCCTGGGGTATTAGTTTCCATAAGTGCCCACCACTGGCTTATTCCAGGTGCAGTATTTGAAGCGGTTGCTGTTACACTAATAGTTCCGTTTGAAGCACAAGTACTTGTGAATGTAAATGCAGGAGATACATTGTTAGAAAGGACTCTAAATGTTCTTGTTATTTCTACCCAAGGTATGCAAGAGTTTCCTACTGCTAGTTTTACTTGATATTCAAATCCATCAGTGAAAAAATAGTTTTGTGCAGCAAATAAGTTAGAAAGGTTTAATACACCTACTTGTCCGATGGTCCAACCATTTGTCCCTAGTTGGGTTTGCCACTGAAAAGCTGCTGTTGAACCTATTGGTCTTCTCCAAACATCAATATAATATTGTGTTTCATTTGTTGAGTTTGATCCATTCATGTACACGTTTTCACCTGGACAAAAGTCGGTTTTCATGGTTCCAGCCAAATTTTGAAAGTGCATTGAAGCAATTACAGCTGGGGAAATCGCTATGTCATCGACTTCCATTTGTATTTGTGCACTACCATTACTTCCAGAATTTGCTGTCATTAAAGGATGTAGCCAAAGTTGTGTTTGGTTATTTGATGCTGTAAAGGGTACCGTAATTGTTTGCCAATTTGCACCTACTGCAGCAACTGTACTACTCCAAATGGTTTGTACGCTTGATGGAGTAGGTATTGTGTAGCTACTTCCTGAAACAAGACCCGAAGCAATTTTAACATTAAGAGTTGAGTTTAAAACAGTTGTATTAGGATTACTTACATTTGTAGTTGCTCTGATACGAAATGAGATTAAATAGTTTTGTCCTGACTGAAAGTTGTAGTTTGTCATAATTCCTTCTCCCTTATTGCTATGCGACCACATCCATGCCCATGTGTTTCCTCCTAGAGTTCCCATAGCTGTTGGGTCTCCATGACTGGCTAGCCAATTGGGTACACATTGATTAGTTGTATTATAACCATCTCCAATACAGCTACTGTTTAATGCTCCGTTATTGATTAGGCATTGAGCATTTACCAATCCCCAGAAAAGTAATAATGCTTTTGTAAAAATAATTTTTTTCATTTTTTTGATGTTTAAGTGATTTTATTTGTAAGCTTACTTTGCAAAGATGTTGAGTAATTGAATTATTTTTATTAGGACTATTCCTGTAAAAAAATAGAAAAACACCCTGATTTTTGTAACCTAATTAAGTGAGTCCTTTTTCACCATAAATAGTAATAGACGTTCTTTTGTATGATAGTAGAAGCCTACATTATATGATGCAGGGTTTTATAATTTGTTTTTAAATAGATAATTTATGTTTCTTCAATTATGTTTAAAACAAGTTCAATGTGAGACTTATAATGTAAGATGTCTTTGAGAGCACTTCGACAAACTCAGTGTGACACCTCAGTCACATCTTTTTGACTTCGATTTCGACTCCGCTCAATCTTCGTGTTGCATTTTGACAGCGTAGCTATCTTTTTTGTTTCGATTTCGACTCCGCTCAATCTTCGTGTGGTATTTTGATAGTGTTTTATTATATGATTTAAGGTGATTTCGAGAGCACTTCGACAAACTCAGTGTGACACCTCAGTCATCTTTTTCACTTCGATTTCGACTCCGCTCAATCTTCGTGTTGCATTTTGATAGTGTTTTATTATATGATTTAGGTTGACTTCGAGAGCACTTCGACAAACTCAGTGTGACACCTCAGTCACCTTTTATAGGTAATTTAATGTTTCTTTGATTACATTTCCATAGCCCTATTTATAAGACTTGAGAAGGCATTTTGTTATATGATTTAAAAATCCACAATGTTAATTTTAAGAAAAATATTACAATATATTTTTTTATTTGAAATATAATTCTTACAATTGTATTGATATTTATTATCTGATTGGTGTATTATTTAGTAACATTAAATTCAAGTACAGATGAATAGAATTAAGAGACTTCATATTATATGGTAGCTGATATTCTTTCGGCTATTTGAGCTTCAGAGAATTATTATTTAAGATGCTTTTAAAAAGCATAAAAGTCAAGGCATTATGGATGCTTTGCGGAATAGTATTGTTTTTATTTATTAATTATTTAAATATTTTTTATTATGTCATTTAAAGCAAGATTAAACGTTGGCGGTAAAGAGTTCAATGTATTAAACATTAACTATGGTTTATTTCAAGAAACAGACGCAACAGGACGTCCCTCAACAGTAACAAGAGGAGGTAAAATTGAAGTTACAATCGAAGGAACAGGATCTACAGAATTATTCGAGTGGATGACTAATAGCTTTGAGCGTAAAGACGGAAGTGTTAAATTCTTCAAAAGAGACAGCGATGCTACTTTAAAAGAGTTAAAATTCACTGAAGGTTATTTAGTAAAACACAGAGAAAATTTTGATTCAACAGGAGTAAATCCCTTAACAGAATCGTTCACAATTTCAGCAAGAAAGATTGAAATGGGAACAGGAGTTTACGAAAACGAATGGGTATAATCTGTCAAGGGATTATAATAGTATAAGTTCTTATTTGTGATGTCGGAATGCATAGGGATAAAGACCCCAAACTTTATCCCGGTGTTTCGATAAATTTTATAAACACTCACCTTAAAGTAAAACAGTATGTCTTTTTTAGCAAAATTGGAATTAGATGGGGAAACCTATAATGTCTTAGAATTTGACCTTCATATCACCCAAGAAGTAGATCATAACGGTAAACCTCAAACCATAGCTCAAGGAGGTAATATTAGATTGGTGGTTGAATCGACCAAGAGTGTTGATTTTATGAAATGGATGATTAGCAGCACCCAAACCAAAAATGGTAAAATAACTTTTTTCAGACGAGATGCGATGTCAAAAATGAAAGAGTTAAAATTTGAGAAAGCTTTTTGTGTGAATTTTCACGAAAGTTTTCGATCAAATAACGAAGTTCCTATGCAGATAGAGATTCTTCTTTCGGCCAAAGATATCGATTTCAGCGGAGCTGTATTAGGTAAACCTTGGTCATTGGATTTATAATCCAGCCTAAATTTAGAAAATTACAATAGTCAAGAACACTTTTTGACAACAATTATATAAAAACATAAGCCCATGAGTACCGTTAATAACCTTATTAAAAAAGTTACTGATGCCATGGTTGACAAGGTAAGCATCGAAATAGGAAGCTTCTCTCAACCGGTTGTCTATTATAATTTAATATTAAATCAGCAATTGTTAGGTCACCATTCTTTTAGTTTTACTTGGAGAATTGGCGATGTTGTGATGGACTTTAAGAGTCAGGCCGATTTTATTAAAAAGTACATGGGAGCCAAAGTGATTATCACACTTAAGGATACCGCTCGTGGAGAAAATGTTTATTTTAAAGGAATTATTTCCGAAATGGAGCTTTTAGACAACGATGGCGCTTCAAAAGGCTTTCATATCGTAGGAAAGAGTCCCACCATATTATTGGATGAAATTCAGCAAAGTGAAACCCATTTTTCACACAAGCTCAATGAAATTGTGCATAAAGTAGATGAGAACATCATAAAAGGTGTGCTCACAGGAATGGATATCAATCCAAAATATCAAACCGTATTACCGTATATTGTTCAGTACAATGAGACCGATTTTCAGTTTCTAAAACGTTTAGCAGTTCAGTATGGAGAATGGATGTTTTACGACGGAGATTATTTGAGATTTGGAGAATTGAAAACCTCAAAAGCATCGTTAGAAAACGGAGTAAACCTACATCATTTTAAAGTCACCAGCCGATTACGATCTCAAAAAGTATCGTACAAAGGATATGATTACAATTCGGCTTCAGAAATTGGCGCCCAAAATTTAGAACCACAAAACAACACCCAAAGCTATATAGCCCAAAATGCGCAACAAGCCTCGAGTAGTGTTTTTGACAGAGCCAACGCCAATCATTCCTTTATAAGCAATGCCAATGATTCGCAGGATATTACAAGAATACAGGAATTAAGCCAACAGGCCAAAGAAGCCAATGTACTTACGTATTCAGGCTTGAGTAAAATTCCGTTGCAAATAGGAGGAATGTTTACTGTAAGTAAAGATGGTATTGAAGGGGACTTTATCGCCACAGAAGTACAACATTATTCAAAAGGATTTGGACATTACGAGTGTCAGTTCGAATCGATTCCAAGAGACGTGAAAGTACCCCCATACACGAATCCATTAGTATATCCCAAAGCCGAAACCCAAGGCGCAGTAGTAACTGACAATAATGATCCACAAGGGATGGGACGCATTAAAGTCAAATTCTTTTGGGGACATGAAAGCGATTGGACACGACTAGTAACCTCACATGCAGGTTCAGGGAAAGGTTTTTATTTTATACCAGAAATAGGAGAAGAAGTATTTGTATCCTTTGAAGGAGGCAACCCAGAAAAACCCTTTGTTATTGGCACTCAATACAACGGACAGGAAATCTCAGGCTACAACACAGCAGGCAATGACCAAAAAGTAATCCATACCCGTTCAGGCACAAAAATGATTTTCAACGATGCCCAAGGAAGCATCTTCATTGAAGACCCAAGCGGCAACACTTGGCTCATGGACGGTCAAGGTAATATTAGTGTCAATGCGCCTAATGATATAAGTATTACAGCAGGAAAGAACATGAGAATTGATGCAGGTCAAAATATAGCTATTTCAGCAGGTGTAGATATTACAGAAACAGCTGGTTCAAATAAAAATCTTATTGCAGGTGCTTTTCATAATGTATCTGTAGGGAAAAATTATTTGATAAATGTAATGGGAAGTTTACTAGAGATAGTTAAGGGAAATAGAGAATCTGAAACTACAGAGCGTAAAGAAATAGCAAAATCAGCTCAACTGAGTACTACCGAGAAAAGTATTGTGGTTAATGCCTCTCAAAAGGTGGTGAAAAAAAGTGGTGAAAAATCTAATTCATTCTAAACTATGGGTATCACGAGAATAGTTGAAGGGGATTTAGTCAATACTTCCACCGCAATGAATTTGACTGCAAATGCAGGCAATTATGAATTTCAAACTCCAATGAAGAATCAATGGAAGGGGGAAGGTGATGGTGTGGTTGAATCAAATTATGAAGCTTCAAACAAAGAGGATACTTTGTCAAATTCAATCAATGTGAATTTGAATCTATTTTTTGATGGTACACAAAATAATAAAACGAACACCGAAGCTAGAAACCCTAATTCAAGCAATCATCAAGCTTATATAAAAAAAGGAAATAAAAATGATGATAGCTTTGAAAATGATTACACCAATGTAGCTCGCGGATTTGACGCTATAGATTCGGATGCCGAAAACCAGATAGCAGTTTATATTGAAGGAATTGGAACTGAAGATTTAAAAGGAGATACAACTTTCCCTGGTGTGGCAACAGGTCAAGGTGATACAGGTGTTCCTGCAAAAGTTACTAAAGGCTGCATGGATGCCGTGAAACAAATGGAAAGAAAAGGGTATCAGTCTAAAGAAATTGATATTCTACATGTAAACGTTTATGGTTTTAGTCGTGGAGCTGCTGCTGCAAGACATTTTGTTTATGTCGCCAGTAAAATGGCTAATTATTTTTTAATGCAAAGGGTAGGAGATAAAAAGTATAAATATCAAATTTATCCTGATTATGCTTTTAATGATAGGTCTTATACTTTTTATCTCACTCTTGAAAATACAGGTTTCATCGATAAATACGGTTATTTTGGAGCTTGTTTGTTGAATGCAGGCATGAAAATAAAAGAAATAAGATTCAATTTTGTTGGTGTTTACGATACTGTTGCTTCTTTTGGAGTATATCATGGTAATGATGTAAGTGATCTTAATTTAGATAGCATCCAAAAGGCTAGATATGTATTTCACTTAGCTTCAGATGATGAGTATAGAGAGAACTTTGATTTATCAGATATAAATTCAGCTGGTTTACGAGGTTTGGAATTAACATTACCTGGAGTTCACTCAGATATTGGGGGTTCTTATCTTGATAATATTCAAGAAATTTCTGTAATTGACAATATTCAAATTGCGGATACTCCTGAGCACAGAGAAATGGCTATAAATAGTAAAAGCAAAGAGTTTGATAAATTTAAAGCCTATGTGGTTGATGAAGGTTGGTTTAAAGACCCTCAAATTAACAAACAATTTTTTTACGAAAAGGAGTTTGACCCATCGACAAGTTGGTATGAAAATCAATTTAATTATGGGCTTGTTGGTAAAAGAATGCTCTATAATAAGTATGATAAGATTCCGTTAAAACTAATGACAGAACAGTCAAAAAATTTTGATGTTGTTTACAAAGAATCTTCTTTAAAGAAATATGAAATAAAAGATGATTTTATTAACAGTGTTTATAATCAAGTTTTAGGCTACTTTAATGCTTGCGCTTCGATACGAAATAAGTATGTAGGGACATATAATAGAACCAAAAAAGATTTCGATATTTTTTCAAGGGTTTATATTAAAGAAATTAAAAATGAAAATTACACAAACTATATCAATGAAACCGATTTGAAAAAATTGAGAAATGAATATTTGCATTGGTCAGTAAAGAGTAATTTGTTTGGATTATCAGCAAGAGAAGAAGGTGCTTTACCTCAAAATAAACGTAAAAGGGAAATACATAATGGATAAAATTTTTAAATTTTTTTTCATTCTTTTAACCTCAAGTGTTATGTTTTCTCAAAGTTCAAAGTCAAATTTAAACGACATTTATAACTCTTATTTAAAGTCAGATTCAAAAAAGGAAAATAAAGAAGGAGTAGACTTTTTAGTGAAGCAATATTATATTTTAGAAAAAATTGAAAAAGATGGTTTAGCGCTTTTAAAAACAAATGCTGATTCTGAAATTCAAAATTTAGAATCTGATACCTATTTGTTTTGGGAGAACGTTATGAATTTTGAAAAAGTCTTTCCTGATTTTGAAAAAAATATTCAAAAGGAAAAACTAAATACTTTTCTGTATGTAACTGGTCAACTTAAGGAGAGTTATGAAATTTTTGCAAGGTTTTTGAATAACACTGCTAAAAGAAAAGAATATTTTGATGAGTTTAAGCTCAAAAAAGATACTGTAAAAGATTTGCTAATTGACTTATTAAGAGATTTTTAGTTTTACAATTATAAATTTTGAAATAATATAAAGAACAATCTGAATATATAATATGCTTAGTTACTTAAGGAGAATACTTATTTTAATTGTTCTATCACAATTTAATTTGCATTGCCAAATGAAAACTTATACACCTGAATTCAACACTGAAATTTGTCATCCCAATAACAATTATGAAATAACCCCAGTTTTAGATTATATAACTACACTCGAAGGAACTCCTGCGGGGTTACCATACGGAAGTAGCAGTGGTCAATGGGGATCATCAGGAAAAATGTGGACTAAGCAAAAAGGTACACCCATAGGCTTTGGAGTTACTTATTATTCTTATTATGAAAATAAATATTATGAAATAAAACAAGATTTTGATGTCGAGTATATGAAAGAGATGACCAATAGATGTTATCCGATTTCAGACAGAAGTGAAAGTCCAATTAAGGAGTTTATTTCGTTGCAGGATTATAATAATAATTTTGATGAATATAGAAATACTTATAGTCCGTTTAGTACTCTTGTCTTTGGTTTTGCTCCAAAAGGGATGGTTGTAGTTTGGATATGTTACGCTAATATTTCGATTGAAATTGGACGTTTTACGGCTCATGAATTAAAGGATGAAAAGAAAATTAAAGAATGTGAAGCTAAACTATTAACCACATATCGAATTGAACCTGAAACTCACAAAGAATTAATTGAATCAATGAGTATACCTAATGCTTCACCTCAATTGTGGGATAATTATAGAACTAAGTATGATTGGAGTTTTAAGGTGACATCTACCAATGATAATTTCAGGTTTTTATCTTTGGACAATGATTTTTACAATGGTGAGTTTGAATCATTGTACAGTTCCTATGCTTTAAATCCAGATTTTAAAAAAAGAGCTATTCCTGAAATTTTAAATATCTACTGGGAAACTGGTAAAAATGAACGATACATTGGAAAATTATTTTTTAACTGGGATAAAACAAATGATATGTTTAAATCTTCTGGTAAAAAAGATAATATTTTTAACATAAAAGTGAATAAAGATAACGATCAGATTGTTATTGATTTAAATGGTAAACCAATCGAAGTAGATAGCATTCGTATTTATCCTAATAGCCAAATGCGTTTTAGGGATTCTTACGAAGATTAATAAAAGAAAATCATAAATAGTAAACTTAAAATCATAATTATACTATTATCTATCTCAATAATCTCTATTAGCATATGTGATTTTTTTGGATATTATTTTCATTTTCAAAGAGGAGTTAATTTCTTCCGAACAATAATTGATTTAATTGTTTTAGGTTTTTTATTGTCTTTGTTTAAGAATGATCATTTGAGAAAATTGAATTTAGATGAAACAAATGGTAGTGAAAATTGGTTGAGACATTTTTTGATACGGTTTTCAATATTATCTGTCATAACTGGTTTAACTTATTTGTTTACATTGTTCTCAAATGGAGGTTATTCTGAAGGTTATTTTTTTTGCAATCCTTGTTTTTTCTTTTATTATAATAGCGACTTTATATTTATTTATAGAAGGAATCGTCTTATTTAGAAGGAAAAGATACAATAGTTTTATTTTTACTGTGTGTTTCCTTTTTTTTATTGGTTTTATTTACACGACTTATTTTAGTAGATAGATTTTCTCTAATTATTTGTAAATAAATTATTTTAAGAAAAATATTACAATATATTTTTTTATTTGAAATATAATTCTTACAATTGTACTATTATTTATTATCTGATTGGTGTATTATTTAGTAACATTAAATTCAAGTACAGATGAATAGAATTAAGAGACTTCATATTATATGGTAGCTGATATTCTTTCGGCTATTTGAGCTTCAGAGAATTTTATTAAGATGCTTTTAAAAAGCATAAAAGTCAAGGCATTATGGATGCTTTGCGGAATAGTATTGTTTTTATTTATTAATTATTTAAATATTTTTTATTATGTCATTTAAAGCAAGATTAAACGTTGGCGGTAAAGAGTTCAATGTATTAAACATTAACTATGGTTTATTTCAAGAAACAGACGCAACAGGACGTCCCTCAACAGTAACAAGAGGAGGTAAAATTGAAGTTACAATCGAAGGAACAGGATCTACAGAATTATTCGAGTGGATGACTAATAGCTTTGAGCGTAAAGATGGAAGTATCAAATTCTTCAAGAGAGACAGCGATGCTACTTTAAAAGAATTAAAATTCACTGAAGGTTATTTAGTAAAACACAGAGAAAATTTTGATTCAACAGGAGTAAATCCCTTAACAGAATCGTTCACAATTTCAGCAAGAAAGATTGAAATGGGAACAGGAGTTTACGAAAACGAATGGGTATAATCTGTCAAGGGATTATAATAGTATAAGTTCTTATTTGTGATGTCGGAATGCATAGGGATAAAGACCCCAAACTTTATCCCGGTGTTTCGACAAATTTTATAAACACTCACCTTAAAGTAAAACAGTATGTCTTTTTTAGCAAAATTGGAATTAGATGGGGAAACCTATAATGTCTTAGAATTTGACCTTCATATCACCCAAGAAGTAGATCATAACGGTAAACCTCAAACCATAGCTCAAGGAGGTAATATTAGATTGGTGGTTGAATCGACCAAGAGTGTTGATTTTATGAAATGGATGATTAGCAGCACCCAAACCAAAAATGGTAAAATAACTTTTTTCAGACGAGATGCAATGTCAAAAATGAAAGAGTTAAAATTTGAGAAAGCGTTTTGTGTGAATTTTCACGAAAGTTTTCGATCAAATAACGAAGTTCCTATGCAGATAGAAATACTTCTTTCGGCCAAAGATATCGATTTCAGCGGAGCTGTATTAGGTAAACCTTGGTCATTGGATTTATAATCCAGCCTAAATTTAGAAAATTACAATAGTCAAGAACACTTTTTGACAACAATTATATAAAAACATAAGCCCATGAGTACCGTTAATAACCTTATTAAAAAAGTTACTGATGCCATGGTTGACAAGGTAAGCATCGAAATAGGAAGCTTCTCTCAACCGGTTGTCTATTATAATTTAATACTAAATCAGCAATTGTTAGGTCACCATTCTTTTAGTTTTACCTGGAGAATTGGCGATGTTGTGATGGACTTTAAGAGTCAGGCCGATTTTATTAAAAAGTACATGGGAGCCAAAGTGATTATCACACTTAAGGATACCGCTCGTGGAGAAAATGTTTATTTTAAAGGAATTATTTCCGAAATGGAGCTTTTAGACAACGATGGCGCTTCAAAAGGCTTTCATATCGTAGGAAAGAGTCCCACCATATTATTGGATGAAATTCAGCAAAGTGAAACCCATTTTTCACACAAGCTCAATGAAATTGTGCATAAAGTAGATGAGAACATCATAAAAGGTGTGCTCACAGGAATGGATATCAATCCAAAATATCAAACGGTATTACCGTATATTGTTCAGTACAATGAGACCGATTTTCAGTTTTTAAAACGTTTAGCAGTTCAGTATGGAGAATGGATGTTTTACGACGGAGATTATTTGAGATTTGGAGAATTGAAAACCTCAAAAGCATCGTTAGAAAACGGAGTAAACCTACATCATTTTAAAGTCACCAGCCGATTACGATCTCAAAAAGTATCGTACAAAGGATATGATTACAATTCGGCTTCAGAAATTGGCGCCCAAAATCTAGAACCACAAAACAACACCCAAAGCTATATAGCCCAAAATGCGCAACAAGCCTCGAGTAGTGTTTTTGACAGAGCCAACGCCAATCATTCCTTTATAAGCAATGCCAATGATTCGCAGGATATTACAAGAATACAGGAATTAAGCCAACAGGCCAAAGAAGCCAATGTACTTACGTATTCAGGCTTGAGTAAAATTCCGTTGCAAATAGGAGGTATGTTTACTGTAAGTAAAGATGGTATCGAGGGAGATTTTATCGCTACAGAAGTACAACATTATTCAAAAGGATTTGGACATTACGAGTGTCAGTTCGAATCGATTCCAAGAGATGTAAAAGTACCCCCATACACGAATCCATTAGTATATCCCAAAGCCGAAACCCAAGGCGCAGTAGTAACTGACAATAATGACCCACAAGGCATGGGACGCATTAAAGTCAAATTCTTTTGGGGACATGAAAGCGATTGGACACGACTAGTAACCTCACATGCAGGTTCAGGGAAAGGTTTTTATTTTATACCAGAAATAGGAGAAGAAGTTTTTGTATCCTTTGAAGGAGGCAACCCAGAAAAACCCTTTGTAATAGGCACCCAGTACAACGGACAAGAAATCTCAGGATACAACACCGCAGGCAATGACCAAAAAGTAATCCATACCCGTTCAGGGACAAAAATGATCTTCAACGATGCCCAAGGAAGCATCTTCATTGAAGACCCAAGTGGTAACACTTGGCTCATGGACGGTCAAGGAAATATTAGTGTGAATGCGCCTAAAAACTTTACGTTAACAGCAGGAGATGATGTTATTATAAATGCAGGGAAAAATATTTCGGTAAGTGCTGGTGAAAATATTTCGAATTCGGCAAATGAGAACATTACATCAGTAGCAGGAACAGATATTGTACAAACAGCTACAGGAGATATTAAAGAAACTTCAGACAACAGAAGCGAATTAATTGAGAAGAATTTTAAGCGACAAGCTGCCATTTCTGATGAGATAGCTGGAGAGGTTTCCATCTTTAGTGAAAAAGAAAATATGACTATGCAAAGTGGCAAAACGGTAGAATTTAATAGCGCAGAAAAATCTAAAATGTTCTAATATGGCCATATTAAAACAAAGTAAAAATATGATTGTAACTGTGAAAAACAATTATGATTTGCAGGTTGGACAAAAGTTAGAAAAAATTGCTTCCAAGCTTAATGTAGAAGCAATGAAGGGTAATTTAGTATTGGCCTCTAATAAAAAGATAGTTGCAGATGGGAATAAAGGTTAAAGCGATAAGCTACACATTACTATTTTACATCAGTATAATAATAACATCATGTCAAAATAAGATGATTGAAGAAAAATATGATTGGTCGGCAACGTTGTCTGCGCCAGAAGAGTATCCAATAGAAGTGTATAAAGGAGAAATTATTGCAGATGATTTTCGCCAATTTTTAAAAGGATTTGGTACAATTGATAAGGGTTGGGGTGAAAACGGCCCAATGGTCGTTATTGGTCCTGATTATAAAAATTTGCCAGACAGTCTTACAATATCATGGCGTTCGTTAATAGAGAAAAAAAATTATTCGGGTAAATGGGCATTGCCTACGAATGAAATTAAGGAATATTTTAAAACTGGATTTGTCAATCCTGACAACAACAAAAAGGAAACGTATAATTCATTTGTAATTGGGTTAGCTCCAAAAGGAAATGTTGTGGTTTGGCTTTCAGGTGCTTCTAAACAATTTGAAGTAGCTTCATTTAAAGCACAAGAAACAGTAATTAATTCATCAAATTTAGATGAAGATGAAAAATATTTGTTTAGTCAGGAGTATTATGATATAACGCTGAGAAACATTGAAAAAGAAAAGCCTGAAATCTATCAAAAAATTAAGGCTAATTCATTGCCTATACCAGAAATTTATGAGAAAATAAGAACAAAATTTCTTTGGAAACCAGAAGTACTTCTCCCAGATGCCACTGATAATTTGAAAGAGGTAACCATCACAACTTTTAGTGGAGAACTAGAAGTTTTGTTTGATGATGAATTGCTTGCAAACAATTATGAAGAAAGAAAAATACCAAACGAAATATCATTTGTTGCCAAAACAAATGATAAAACTGAGAAATGGTATTGGGTAAAAAAGCTTGATGTTAATGAGTTATTAAATGTTTTTAATGATTTTGAAACGGGAGCCAAAATAAAGTTTGTAATTGATTTAAAATCAAGTAGCAAGCCCTCATTTTATTTGAGTGATGGTAAAGTGAAAAAAAATATAAATCATATCTCTTTGGAAACTAAGTAATCACATAAATCTTTAATTTATGAGTAATGTAACTTTTAATGATTATTCTCCACCAGAAGCTCAATCTGCGGATGTTATCGATATAACAATTGGTGTTTTTTTTGATGGAACTTTAAATAATAAAAACAATACCGAGGAAAGAAAAAATAATTCTACCGCTTTTAACAAAAATGGAAAAGACGATGAATCGTCGAGTTATTATAACGATTGGTCAAATGTTGCCAGATTATGGGAGTTTTATAACGAGACGAATAAGCTTTACATAGAAGGTATAGGAACAGACGATAAAGAAGAAGATTCAACTATGGGTTTTGCCTATGGTACAGGTGATACAGGTATTAGAGGTAAAGTTCGAAAAGGATGTGAAAAGATAGTTGATCTTGCTGCAAACAAAAAAAGATCCGCAAAGGCTCAAAAAATAGGCACACTTACATTGGATGTGTATGGTTTTAGTAGAGGAGCAGCAGCAGCCCGTAATTTTGTTTATGAGGTAAGTAAATCAAAATATAAAGCAATTGTCAAAGTTGCGAGTAGTCATGGGATGTCCGCTTCTCAAAATCAAGATAGCGATGGTAACATAACTACTAGAGATGAATTCCCAAAAAGAGGACATCTTGGGTTAAAACTTGAAGAAAAAGGTATTGAGGTTGATTTTGTAAAAGTAAGATTCCTAGGTGTTTTTGATACGGTATCGTCTTATTCTAAACATTTTAGTGTGTCTCCAGATTTCTCTAATGATGTAAACGAATTAAGTCTCAATAATATAGGACATGCCTCAAAAGTGGTGCATTATATAGCAGAAAACGAGCACCGTGAGAATTTCTCAATTACGCATACACATGTAGGTGTTCAAAAAACTTTTCCTGGTGTACACTCAGATATTGGGGGAAGTTACAATGATGGTGTTGAAGTGATTGAAGAAATTGAAACTTCTTGGACCTTTAAATCGAACTTAGATACCTTAAAGGAAAGGCTAGTAAATGAAGGTTGGTATAAAAAAGAACAACTCAAAGTTACAGGTGGTAATTTATATTGGGCATTACAAGGAACGAGAAATCTTAAAAAGTCATTTAGTTACATACCATTGCATTTTATGGCAGAGTCGAGCGTAAATGAAGAAGTGGTGTATAAAACTGAAAATCTAGAAGCTAAATACAAGATGTCAAATGATGAATTGTTGGTTAGAGTAAAAGATAAATTGAGACCTTATATAATGGGTGATGGATCATCTTATAAATTCAAATGGTTTACAGATATCCATGAAAAATATGAAAATAATAAATCGTCTCCCAACTATCAAAAAGAACTCAATGAGCAAAAAGATTTGAGAACGTTAAGAAACGAATACCTTCATTGGTCAGCAAGAAGAGAAGGTATTGGAATGGATCCTACGTCAGATAGAAAGAGAATGGTTTACTAATATTTACTATGAATCCCCAATTCAAAAAATATAAAATACTAAAAGGCGACACTTTAAGTAGTGTCGCTTTAAAACTTAATTGTAATGAATATGATTTAAAATCATTTCATAATACCTATTGTGAAATTGTAGATTTGATAGGGGTGAAGTTCCCTGAGCATTTAACAGAATTGATTGTTCCTTCTTTTGAATTTGATAAAAAAGAAGATACATTGAGTTTACCTAAACCAGTTCGATTAGGTTTTAATGGAAAACTTGATTTTTATCCCTTAGCGATTAATAAAAATTACGGAGTTCTTATTGTTTTTGAAAAGGACAATGATTCTCAAAGTATAAAATATGAAATAAACCTTCGTTATGTAAGACAGGAAGAAAAAGAAAAAGTTTTTGAACTCAATAGGATTTCGAAAGTTTATATAAATGACGAAGAAGCGGATGGAATTGCTGATGATTTAGCCATAAGAGTTGCTCAAGTGCTTTATCCTTTACAGATTTTGATTGATGAAAACGGAAACTTTTCTGGGATCGCAAATTATGAGCAAATTAAGGGAAGATGGGAGAGTGTAAAAGAGCGAATTTATAATGATTATGAAGGGGAATGGGTAGAGAAATATATAGAACTCAATGAAGAAGTCTTGAACGAAAAAGAGTCAATAGAGTTTTCATTGCTTAGTGATTATTTTATTAGGACTTATTTTAATGCTCTTTACAGTGAATATCCAGATAAAAAATCAAAAACTAATGACGTTCAATTTCCTGTTTTGAATGATGTTAGCGATATAAAGTATAACGTAAAAAGCGAAATAGAAGAATTTTACGATGAATCAAATTATATCGTAATCAATCAGGACGGTGAAATAAACGACGAACGCTCTAAAGAAGATTTAGTATCTAAGTTTAATTTTCCTTTTTATGCTAATCCAGACACAAGCCATACAATAGCTGAAGGTAGTTATAGAGGAAAATATTTTCTTAATCCTAATGATCGATCTATCGAGGCTGCTTATGTAGAAGCTTCGGTTGAAGTTGAAGCTGTCGAAAGAATTAAAGTTTCGATAGCAAACCTTAATCCAAGTTCTAATTTAGATCTAAAAGACACGAATTCTAAGGTTTCTATTGAAGGAACAAAAGTTTTGCAAAAGCAAAGTCATTTTTTAATTGATTAATTACAAGCCATGAGTGAAAAACATTTAGTTGTACAAGATGCTTTATGCAAATGTCAGTTTGGAAGTGCTCCAGATAAGTTAAAAGTGCTTTCGCATAAAAAAGAATATGCTAACGACAAAGATGGAAGCAAAAAATTAATTGCTACCACTAAAGAAATTGGCGCTGCTACTTTTGAAAAAAACACTTTTGGGAACTGCCCTAAGATGGGTAATCCACCACCACCTTGCAAGCCTAATGTGACTGAATGGGAAGGATTTTATAAAGATGTTGTTATGAGTAATAAGGGAAATCCTTTATTAGAAGATAGTAAAGCAGTTTGTGCAGTTGCAGGTTCTCCCTGTATAGAAATTATCAAACACGGACAAATGACTTCGGCTGGTGCGCAAAATTTTAAAAATGCGAATCCTGCAGTGCAAAAACAGTTGAATCCTATGGTAAGCAGTTCTACCATGCTTGAAAAAAAGCCCAAGAATGATGGCCTTGAAGTTGGACAAGAATAATTATAGAGAGTATGGTAAAAGGAGTAAAAAAAATACAATATACCGGAGGTAAAATTTATCCTAATAAAAGTGTTCTTAATAAAAGTTTGGTTATACCACCAAATGAGGATGTTTTTTTTAATGTAAAAGAATGGGAGAAAGATACAACTGAAGCTGATAAAAAAAAGCATCTTACTTGGATTTGGCAAGAAGGTAATAATTCCAGAAAAATAATTGGACAATTGTCTATCGCGACTCCTATAGGGTTTAAATTTAAATTGCCTAAGAAACTTTGTGGTTCCTATACTTATTACATAGAGGCAAGCTGGTCTGGTAAAAGAGATTTTAAAAATATTACAGGATTATATGTAAAGGGGAGTTGTCCTTCAAAAGTTATGAGCACCAAATGGTGTACTATTTTGGACGGAAAAGATGAGAGAAGTAAATTATTCAATTATGGAGAGAAAATATTTTTAAGTGTCAGTACTGAGGGGCTTAATGGAAATTTATTAACGGTAGAAATATACAGAATAGTAAAGGGAGATTTATCAGGAAGTAAAAAAGATGACCAAATAAAAATCATACCTAATGTGGCAGTGATTGATGGCGAAATAAATGTTGAAATTGAAGGAACCGCTTTATGGCCTGGTAAAATCAATAAAATTAATATTCTTGAGCAATTTTATGTTAAAATAAAAGATGCTTTTGGAAATTATATAATAGATGATAATAATGATATTTGCCATGCTCGTTTTTTAAAAATAAAGAAGGAAATAGTAACACAAGCTACAAAAAAGCCTGACAATAAGACTGCTGCTAAAGTAGGAGAGACTGATAAAAAGCATGAAAACTATGGATTATGCTCTTTTGAAAAAATAAATATTGTTCATTCTAAAAATGGAGAGGGAAAAATTACTGCAATTAATTGTGAAGCGTTTAATAAAGGAAAAATTAATAATAAGTTAAAAAGAAGAAACGGAGCTCCAATATTTGAAATAGTGGCTTCAAGTAGTGAAACAAAAATATTAGTCGATGTATTTAATTTCAAAAATAAATGTTTTAGAAATGAAAATAAACATAAGAAAAATATAATAGTAAAATCAAGTGAGTTTGAAGGGAATGGACAAATTAAGAAAGAAAGTTCTTCAATTGAAATACCTGTACATTCAACCCTGTCATATCTCAATCCAGCACCGATGCAATATTTTTGGCCATCAAAAGGAAATGTTGCGAGATATAATTTTTATGCAAATACATGTAGTTATTTCAATAATGCAAATGATTCAGCTTTTTCAATAATTGTTTATCCAGATATAAAATGGGTATTGAAGTTCGAATATAACTCAAAAAATCCTATAAAATATAGGGATACCTGGGTCAAAATGAGGCAATCTAGGATTAATGATGCTTATAATAATGCACAAGCTGGAGATTTAGATGGTTATGATGGAAATTTAGAAACAGAATTCAAAGTTGCTCTTGGGGCTGAATTTGACGATTCTAAACAGAAGTTTGATTTTTCAAAAGAACTGAAATATAAAATTGAAAGATTAATTAAAATCTTCTTAGGAATAAAAAAAGGGATAAACTATCTAATAGGAGATACGGAAGATGGAGGATTAGTAAAAAAATTACCCAATTCTGTCAAAGAGCAAATGAATCGAACTGCTTCAAAGTTAGGTAGATTGCCTATGAATTTTACTATAATGTCACCAGGTTTAAGTGCTGAATTTTCTTGGTATTTAGCTTCAAGAGATGAGCCATTTTATGAAGTTGTGACAATGATTGAAGGTGAAGCTAATTTTGGCCCTTTAATTGGAGGTAAAGGAACATTAGATTTAATTGCAGTAGCTGAATATATACCATACATAGGGCAAGTCGTTAAAGCTGTTGATTTAAGTCTTAATGCTTTGGGATTCAATACTGTTTTTGCTTTATCAGCTGTTGGAGAAGTAAGTTTGAAAGCCAAACTGAACACTTATTATTCTGAACTTACAAAGTTACATATTCAAGATAAAAGTAAATATTTGGTTGAATTAGCTGGTAAATTTGGATTAGAAGTCGAACTATCTGTAAAAGGAAAATGGGAATTTAAGACTTTCGTTATAGTAGGAGATGAACACGAATTGATAGCTGAAGGTAGTGCGAAAGCTACTTCATATATAAAACCAAGTGTTGGAATAGAAGCTGATGAAAAAGGAATTTTTATTAGGGCAAAGGCTGATTTTGATGGTTTAAAAATTGTTTTAGAGATAAAAGGAGGTTTTGATAAAGTTTCTAGAAGTAGAGTAGTAAATATAGTGATTGTTGAAGAAAAGAAAGATATTATTAACATGAAAAAATATTTTAATGATTGATTTTAAGTTTAAAAAATGCACAGGCACGATTATTTTAATGCTTTTTTTAGCCATTGATTGCTTTGCGTTTATTGATTTAGTTTCTAATGATAAAAATAAAATAACAAATATGAGTTTAGAAATGACTAGTAATAACTATAGTGGTAAAAATAAAGTCTACTATTTGCAAGTTTATAGTAACAATTGTAGATGGGAAATTTTTACAAATGAAATTTTAGCATCATACAATGAGGATTCTAGAGTTGTGAATACAACTTTTGGGATTAATCAAAATATTTTGACAAGTGGGAAACAGAGAATATACTTTAGAGTGTATCCAAATAAAAACGAAAAGACGATTAATAACTATGCTGTATTTAAAGTAACATTATCATACAATGAGATTGGTAATGAAAACGAGTCTGAAATTGTGAAAAGTTATATTATGCCTGATCAGGAAAATAAAATTTCTTTAATTGAAAATGAATTGATTTTTGATGTTGATGTTCCTTATGTTATAGATAAATTGGTAAATGCACAAAAACTGAATGAAATCAATAAAATTGGTGATAAGATTGTTTCAAAATTAAACGAGTTTAAATCTATAATTGAAAAAGGTGACTCAAAAAAATACCTTGATATTTATGAAGGCTTTTTAAAAAGAAGACATATTACTTACTTTTCAACAAAGGAAGAAATTGAATTAGATTTGAAAAATGAGTCATTAGAGTCTTTTATGTCTGAAATTTATGATTTGGAAATTTTACCTATTCAAAAAGATGCTAAAATTGTCTATTTTGGAAATGGAAAAGTAGCTTGTTTATTGCAAAATGATATGAAATCAGGAGAAAAAAAATATGGATTAATTTACAAAGCGAAATATAAAGATGATAATTCAATTTGTTTTGGGACAATAAATTTTCTCTTATATATGCCAAATAATAGTAACGAACTTCTATTGTACTAACATTATTTGATATTTTAATGTTTTTAAAAATAAGTCTATTTGTATTTGTTTTGGCGTGTTATTTCACGTACAAAATTTTAAAAATTGAAAAATATAGAGGATATGGTATTAGTATTCTTTTTATCACTACTTTTTCATTACTATTTGTTTGTGTTTTTTCGGTTTATTTATGTTCAAAGCAAATATTAATCCATTATAAAGGTGATTCTTACACGGCTTCTATTGTTCGTATAAAAAAAATTGAGAGTGTAGATAAAACTAAAGATATTAATAAAAGAAATGTCTATTCTGAATCTGTAGTATATAGGAAATGGGTAGAATTTATAGACAAGAATAATGTCAGAAGGGTTATGCAGACGGACATAGAAACCAGTGATGTTCCTATTGTTGGAAGTAAAATGCAAATCATATTTCTTGAAGGTAAAAAGTGGGTAACTGAGAAGTCTTTTACTCAATATCTATTTGTATTACTCTTATTTTTGGTTTTTGTAAATACAGCACTAGTAATATATAAATTATTTACAATAACACATAATATATACTTTTTAAATTTTAGAAATGTTGTTAGAAGAATGCTGTTATCTTCTCTGGTTCTGTTATTTAGTATAGTTGTTATTTGTTTTCTATATATAAGGTTCTTCTACAATACGATAGATATTTTAATAGGTTTTATATTATGTTTGTTAATAAGTGTGATTGTTACTATGTTTTTTGATCGTTTAATTAATCAATCGTTAAATGATAAATATGTAAAAAAGAATAATAATATAGAATTCAGTAAAAGAGATTAAAAAATATCAACTTGTGAGATTAGATAACGAATAGGAAGTGATTTCTTTAACTAGAAAAGCAGAGGATGGTTTCGAAAGCATTAGTGATTAAGTACTTTATTAAATCTTCCAGTTGGATAAGTAGAATTTAGAAGTTATTAATTTATTGATGATATTTAAAAAAATATATCATACAATTGTCTTCAATTTGCTTTTGAGTTTCTTACATTTCAAACAACTTGTATTTCTAGGAAATGAAAAGGAGCATTTTTTAAAAGGTAAAATACCAAATATGCTGAAATTTTATTTGAATTAAATTATGAAAAATAAGATAATAAAACCATCTTACGAAATATATCCTAATCTAAATTGTGCGGTTATCGTTTATGTGAATGATGTACCTGTCTTCGAATATTTAGGAGATAAAACTATTGATGGGATTTATGATGGTAGTGTACCAATTAATCATATTTTGTTAGAAAGCGGGAAATATGAAGTAAAGGGCGTTATGTATCCTAGACATAAACAAAATTCATTAACCGAAAATGATGGAATGTCCATAGAATTTAATTTATCTGATATAGATAATTGGAAAGAGACAAAACACTCTTTTCACCCAGAGTTAAGTACTCCGGATGCTTTTTTTGATAAAAATGGCGCAATTACTAATGTATATAAAGGACTGGACTCTTATATAATTAAAACTACAATTGATGTTACACTACCATTTAAACTTAAAGGCTGGCAAAATTCAATTAATTTAAAAGAATTAGATCAAAAAAGACTTCAAAGTGAAGTTTTTGAAGCCTATACAAAAATTCATAGTTTATTGAAAACATATAATGCTAGCGAATTTATTGAAGTATCAAAGGATAAAGAAAAGTTACAATCAGAAGGCTTTTACTTTAACAAAGAAAAAGAAAATGAAATTCGTAGTAAAATCAATCAGGTTTTCAATAAAAAATTAGAAGTTAAACCCTTAGATTTTTCAAAATTAAAATTAAATATTTTTGGTTACGGTAAGCTGGTAAATCTCTTGAATCCTGATGGAAGCAGTCCAATTGTTTTCTTTGACCCAATTGAGCCAGAGATTAAGGTTGAGTTTGATATTAAGTTACATAAAAAATCCTTGAGAGATAATTTAACAATTATTTGATTATGGAAAGGAGACATTTTCTTAAAAACACCTCTCTTTTATTTCTAGGAATTTGTTTTTCTTCTGAATTGATTTCTTGTTCAGAAAAAAAAATCGATTTAAATTTTCTTATTGGAAAAAAGAATAGCGAGTTATCATTTTTCGACTCTAATTTAATAAATGGTACAAATGATTTTTATTATATAGTTTTAGAAAATATTACTGGTAGTTCAATTGGTATGACTTTAAAAGGAAAACAAAAATTAGTATTGTATTTCAAAAATGATATTGTGAATGGATTTACTTTAATATCGGATAATTTGGAAGATTATATACTTTTTGATAAAAAATATGATTCTGTGGAAAATATAACTAATAGATTTGGTAAAATAAAAGTAATAAAAAACTTAAAATACAACGCAAATATTAGTTATTCGAAATTCAATGATAATAATGGTTATGTGTTTTTTACAAACTTTCTTAATCACTAATGTAATATCAACAAATACCTATTTGACTTTTACTTATATAATATGTATAATTTTTTTATCATACAAAATAAATAAAAGGGTTGGTGAAAGAGGTTGTCTTACAAATATATTTGCCTTTGTTACTATTTTTAGCATTTTTACTTTGCTTTTGGGATCTTTATACATTGGCAAAAATCTATGCTTTCATTTTCTTAAAGGACAAATATATAAGGCTAAAGTTATAAAAATAGAATCCTACACAGAAAGTGAAAGAGTTAATAATAGGACAAAAACAGTAAAATATTATACTCCAATTTTTCAATTTATTGATAATGAAAATAATGTTCTAAAATTAAAATCATCCACTAGTGGAACTGATTCACCAACAATAGGTAGTGAAAAAGAAGTTGTATACATAAAGGGTAACAACTCTGTATTAGAAAATGGAGTAACATCTATTCTATTTTTGTTATTTGCATTTTTATCTACTACAATATTTGGTTTTATATCATTTTCAATTATTCAATATGCGCTTGGAAAAGACATGACTTTTAATAAAAAAATCTTTTTTTCGAGCATGTTTTATGGGTTAAAATGTGGGATTATAATATTTGAAATTCTTCTCATATATAGTTTTTTTAATACTCTAAACAATGGATTGTTAAACTATTTATTATTACTATTTATTGTCATTTTATCGCCTATAATTTATTTATTATGGCGAAATAATTTCACTACAACATCTTAGGTTTGAATACCACATACATATTGTATTAAATAGTTTTGTGCTTATCATAAAATGTACAAAATGGAGAAGTTGTAATAAAAGGTGATATAGAATCAATTAAAAATACTAAGGGTAAAGTTGGTGTCGAAGGAAAAATACAAGTCAAACTTGAATTTAAAGCTGGTTCGGCAAATATTGGAGTAGATGGAGTGGTTAAAGCCGATGTTAGTACATCTATTTCTGGTGGTGTTAAAGTAGGTGCAGATAAAAAAGGAATTTATTCATCACCAATTGCAGAGTTTGGAGGAATAAAGGCTACATTCATAGCAGCTGCAACAGTAAAATTTGGTGTTTTTAAAAGAAGTTTCACTTATGAAGATGAGGCAATTTTAGTAGAACCAGATGAAATTAAATTTAATAAGTATTATTTAGATTTATGAAAAGTAAGATTATGTTAGTTTTAACTTTATTAGTATTGATTAGTTGTAATAATAAAGAACTTGATTTATCAAAAATAGATTTTAATCAAAAGGCAAGTATATATTTAGACGATCTTAACGTGTATAAAAAAGAGGAACAGAAGGGACACTATGTTTTGGATTATCAAAATGATGAAGTCTCATTGGGGTTAAGGGATGATGGTGAAAGAGTTGTTAAATATACTTTTATGGAAGAAAAAAACACTAATCAATTAAATTATAGTGGATTGAGAGTTAATGATGTTATGGGGGTTTCTATTAGTGTTTATGATGAAAAAATATCGTTTATGAGAATTCATGTGAAAAATACTCAAACATTAGATTTTTTTGATGTGTTAAAAAAGAAATTAGGAAATCCAACAGAAATTTTAATTAAAGATGGTGTAAATTTTGATGATAAAAATATTTCTCAAAAAATGCTAATTGAAAAAATGCCTAATCAAGCAAAAAAGTACAAGGATGAAGTACTAGAACAATTTTATTTTTCATATCCTGAACATTTTATCTGGGTTGATAGTGATATAATTTATCAATTAACACTAGTTCCCGTAGGAAATTATATAAGTAATAGTTTGGTTGTCATTTCTAAAAAAGCACTCAAAGACAAAGTTATTTTTGGATTTCATAATCCTAATGAAGATCCAATATTGAGTAAATATTTAAACTAAAGAACATAATGAATAATTTTATTGAACCTTATTATCTAGTTGATTTCAATTCGTCAATATGTAACTTCGATATATATATTAATGATTTACCTGCGTTTATTCATAATGTAGGAGGCTCTATTTTTTCTCATTATCCGATAAATCACCTTATTCTTGGGAAAGGACTGCAAAAGATTAGATTAAGAATTAAGCCTTTAAAAACGGAAAGTAAATTGAGAGATGATGGTTTTGTTAAAATAAAAGTATTCTATTATGATTCATCAACTACTGATTATGAAAATGTTTTCAATGTTTTTAAGTTTGAGACTCCGGATTTATCTAAATCTGAGTATTCATTTATCGAATATGAATCGACTTTTGATTCAGTAGTAAATTATGAACTAAGAGGATGGAAGAGCTCTTTAAAAATTGAAGAAGAAGATTACAAAAATGAAATTATAGCTTTTTACAAAAAAATTTACGAATTATTTAGAGAAAATAATGTTGATAAAATCTCCTTTGAGATGTTAAATAGGTTTGAAGAAACTGATATTGCTATGTATCTTCAAAATACAAACAACAAAAAGGAATTAGAAGATTTAATAGCTACTTTAAAAAATGATAATTTTATAATTGAATCTTTTCCTCAAGTAACAACTATTCAAAAATTCGCTAATTCATGTGTCATAAATTTGGTTAGAGAGAATGGCTTACCAATTATTTATTATAAAAATCAAAATAATGAAGAGTTTAGTTATCCGATTTTAATTCATAAGATAAAAAATAAACAAGTATTCGAAATAATTAGGTAATGTTTCCACTATTGAAAATTACTAATACAGGGTATTTAATAATTATACTCATTTTATTCTCTGTATTTATTAGTCTTAAAATCTCTAAAAGACTTGAAGATAAGGGGTGCTTGTCAATTTCATTTACTTTTATCTTGTTTTTAAGTGTGATTTCAATTTTTGTATCAACTTTTTATATGTCTGTGGATTCTCTTAAGACATATTTTTATGGGGATAGCTATTCTGCCAAGATTGTTAATTATAAAACAAATAAAGAAAGACAGGAAAGCACAGATGGTAGATATAGATTCAAGACTTTACATATAACTATTTTTAAGTTTGATGATAAATATGGAGATGAAAAAGTTTTAGAATCTGTTACGCATTCAGGTTCAATTCCTGAAGTTGGCAAAACAGTCAAAGTATCTTATTTTGAAGGAAGTGAAACTGTATTGGAACATAATTTTAAAACTTACTTTTTGTTATTTATTGGCTTTTTGTTCTCAATAATTTTTGGTTTCATATCAATTACTTTAATTAAATATACCTTTGGCTATTCAGTTCAAAGCTTTAAGAGTGTTTTTGTGAAAGCGTTAATAATTGGCTTTAAAATGGGTTTGACCTTGTTTACTTTTGGTTTAGTCTATCCAATATATAATTATTTATTTGGAGAATCTGATATGCCTGTCTGGGCATTTGTGACCTGTTTGATTTTCTTCTTGATCCTTTTATTCTCTTTGTATGCAGTTTTTAAAGGTTTTAGAAATAAAGCAATATGATTTTTCTAAATGTGTAATTTATAGTTCTCAAAGCTACAATTATAACGTATTAAATACATCAACAACAGGATCAGTACCGATATACCTATCATAAAAAGTTAATAATTTCATATTATCATGAAAACAAATTGTATATATTTTTTAATTATTATGTTATTTTCTAATTCGTGTATTACACAAGAAAAAGATTTAAATAATTTGAATTTTGCTGAAAATTATAAAGATCTTTTTAAAGACAAAAAAATAATGACAGAGCAATATGATATTGCTGCTAAATTACCTTTAGCTTATACATATGAAACAAAAGGTTTTAGGTTTGGAATTGTAAATATTCCTGAAAACGCTGAAGATCAAATTGCAATGAATTCAGTGGGAACGTTTCTTAATAATGTAAAAGAGCGAAAAATTGTTGGTATAAAAATTTCAATTGAAGGTAAAGAAAATTGCAAGAAGGCCCTAGATTATTTGCAAAGTCAATATGGAAATCCTAAAATTTTGAAGCAATTACCAAATAAAAACAAAGAAGGATGGCTTGTGGGTAATTCAGCATATTCATGGGACTTAAAATCGGTCAACAGAAGCCTAATAGTTTCTCAAACATTTGATTTAAATTTTGTTGAATCTAATAAAGGGAAAAAGTATAGTCAAAATGAAGGTATCACCATTTTTGTAATTGATAACAATATTAAATCTGATGTACAAGGTTATACTGAACTAACAACGAAAGAGCTATTAATAAAAACATTTTCTTCATAAAGTTCAAATGACACAACAACCTTATTATATGATCGATTTTAGTGCTTCAGCATGTATGTTTGAAATACTAATTAATGACTATCCAGTAATTTCAATGAATGTTGAAGGACAAGTTTCTACAAATTTGCCTATCAATTATGCTATTCTGGAGAGTGGTGAACAACTACTATCACATAAAATTCTTCCTTTGCTGGGGGAAACCTCAATACACGAAAAGGCTGAGCTAAAATACGATATAAAATTATTTGATGTTTCTAACGATTTTGTTTTTAAGGAGCAATTTGCTGAATATAAATCGGAACCAATAGAAGATAAAAAATTGCCAGTAATAGCATCTAGTAAAAAATTTAATGCTAAAGTGCCTTATAAACTTGAAGCTTGGCAAAATGGAGTAAGTATTAAAAATGATGATAATCATAAGGATAAATTGCATCTGGCTTATAATGAAATAGTTGGTTTGATTAATAAAGGAGATTATACTGGTTTTCAAAAGAAGATAACAGCTAGAGAACATAATATGACGTCTTCTATGTATTTAAGCAAATCAGAATCAGATTCAAGAATTGAAGAATTAATTGAAGATTTTAAAAGCGGATTTAAAACAATTCCGGTTGATAAAAAATCAGTATTCCATATTTATGGTTTTGGTAAAGTAGCAATGCTTAAAAAGTTAAATGGTGAATCAGGATTGACATTGGTTAATGAAAAAACTAAGGAAGAACTAATGCTAGATATTTCATTTTATTTGCCTCAAGGGAGTGATAAGTTTGAAGTAATTTAAACAAAGAATTAGTTGAGATTAAATATAAATGAACGAATTTCTAAACTCGATCTTAAACCAGGATATTGACAATCCACTAATTATTTTCCTAATGCTTTTTAGTTTAGGAATGGCTATATTTCATACAGTCATTGTTTCAGTATTGTTTGAAATTAAAATCAAAGGTTGGTTTTTCTTCGTTTTTAATCCATTGGTTTTAGGGGTTACAGCACTTCTTTATAAACAAGCAGTTTTCTTGGTTTTTTTAGTGATGGTAATTTCTGTATTTGCTCTAGGTATTATAGGAATGATTTATGCAGGAATAAGAGATGGTTTCAAAGAATCAAAAAAGAATGAGAGATTTTACAAAAAATACAACATCAAACCCAAGTCAAAAACTAGGAAGACTATATATGGATTATTAACTTTAGTTCTTTTTGTAGTATTAGGTCTGAGCGGGTTTTACATGTTTTTGATCATATTTGCTATAATCATTTTGCAACCCTTTTTGCCTAACAATAAGAATAGGTTTTTAAAATTTCAAGGTATTTTACCTACTTCAAAAATTCATACTGTTGCCATGGGGCTTGCTGAGGTTAAGGGTAAGTTGCAGTATAAAGAACGACCAATTTTAGCTCCTATAAAAGACAAAGAATGTATAGGCTTTAGATATGTAATAGAGCAAATATCCAGAGATAAGGATGGAAAGACAAGTTATACAACCATTTTTGAAGAAACTAAATGTAATCGTTTTTACATCGAGGACGAAACAGGGAAAATAGAAGTAAAACCTGAGGAATTAGAAATGATTTGGCTTTCTGAAAACTCACAATATTCCGATAGTGGAAAAAGATTTACGCAGTATTTGTTGCAACCAAACGATCAAATGATTCTTGTGGGAAAAGTTAGTCTTGAAAACAATACCCCTGTTTTTGAGTACGAGAGTATAAAAAAAGTTTTTGCCATTGCACCTTTAGATAAGCTAGAAGAACATAATGAGTCAAAGCCTTTTACAGATTCAATCCATAGATTTACAGCTGTTTTTGTAATGATTGTAGCTTTAATTTTAATTACCCCAATCAAAATAGAAAAAAACACAATTTTTATAAGTAAACCTCAATTTGGTAATCCATTTAAGGATGTCAAGAGTTTTGAGGATTTTATGGAAAAGATTCACGAACAACCTGAAAATGAACAAACCAATTAATATTTAAATTTTATGCCAACTATTGTATCGTACATACTTATAGCACTTTTAGTAATTATTGTTGTTTCATCAATAGTTTCAATGTATAACAAATTAGTGATGTTGAAATTTAATGTCGAAAAGGCATTTGCCAACATTGATATTATTTTAAAGCAAAGAGCTGATGAGATTCCTGAAGTAATAAAGGTGCTAAAAGAATCGATGCGATACGAAGAAAGTGTTTTAGAAAAACTGACGCAACTGAGAACTAGCTTTTTAAATACTAAAAGTAATGATGAAAAAATTACCCTTTCTAATGATATAGCCAGTACATTAAAAAACGTTTTTTCAGTTTCAGAAAATTATCCTGATTTAAAGGTAAACCAAAATTTTTTATCACTTCAAGCAAGAGTATCTCAAATTGAAGATGCAATTTCTGATCGAAGAGAATTTTTTAATGAAAGTATAAATATGTACAATATTGGAATCAATGAATTTCCAAGTTTTATACTTGCTAAATTGCTTTTTTATAAAGAAAAACCGCTTTTAATAATAACTGAAGAAGAAAAAAAATACAATGGAATTCAGTTCTAGTTATGTTGGTATTTTAGATTTGATGGTTTCAGAAAGAGACGCTTTATTGGTAGCTTTTATTTTTGGAGTAATGGGAGTTGCCTTTGTAGTGTTCATTTTAATGGCATTATTAAAAAGATTTGGAGCTCATCAATTCATTATTAATTTATTTTTGCTTTTAGGAAGTACACTTTTTATTTGCCTTTTCGCGGGTTTGATTGTCTTAATGCCTTTATTCTTCATGGGAGTTTCAGGTTTGAAAATGTTGCTAATATGGATAATTATGTTTTTGATGATTTTTTCATTTTTGATTTATCAATTCAAAGTTATAGGTGCTAAAATCAAAAAAGTTATGAATTGATTTAATTAAAAATCCATAATCATAATAATCAACTGTTTATTGATCCTTTTTTTTAAAACTATCAATTATCTTTTTACAAAAAATAGCACAATTTGTATTTGTAAAATATAAGAATTGTATTACATTAGCTACATTCTAAATTTAGTTATGAATTTATCATTTTCATCCAATCAAAAGATATTGACTCACACTCAAATAGGTAAAAAAATCTTTGAAGTTAGTCACAAGCAATATGTGAGCGGTTTGCTTGACAAAACACTTCAGTACGAAATGGAGGTAACGCTGTTGGGACAAGCAGCAGCTGGTGTGACAGGTTATGAAATTGATAGAAAAAATGTACTCATAGATAAAGAGGAGCCAAATACCGTTTTTGAAATCTTGGCGATGGAATGTGGTAAAGCACTTTTTCCGCTTCGATTTTCTGTAGATGAGAAAGGGAATGTAGTTACTATTTATGAATACCCTAAAGTGTTAGAGCGTTGGGAAATTATTAAAAGTCAATTGCTTAACTATTATGAAGGAGATATGGCTGTGAGCTATATAAAATGTAATGATAGTAATCTTAAAAATATTGAAACACTCAAAAAAATGCTTAGGAATCAGCTGTTTGGTTATTTTTTTTTCAATCCGTTGATTAAAAAGAATGCAGAGAATAAGCAATCTGTTATTTGGAAAACAGCTCCGTTTATGGATTTTGAGGGAGAAATACAGATGAATAATGCGCAAGAAAATGTGAATACAACCGAGTTAATCTTAGAGTCAGATTCACCGTTTATAAAGATTACTGCGCAATATACATTTGATGAAAAAAATAAAAGTATAGATTCTTGTAAAGCTTCTATTGTTCAGGATAATGATACAAAAATTGAGTTGTCTTTTATAGCAAAACAAGCTGAAGTATCACAAAATTAATGGTAGTAATGTGTAATTTTTAGTAAAAGCCATGTCAGAAAAACATCTAGTTTGTCAAGGGGCAATTTGCCAATGTAAGTTTGGTAGTACGCCAGATAAGTTGAAAGTCAAAACCCAAAAGAAAACTTTCATCAATGATCCAGAAGGTAGCGAAAAATTAATGGCTACTAATAAGGATATTGGTCAAACATTCGAAAAAAATACTTTCGGACCTTGTAAGCAACAACCCATACCGGGAGGATACAAAACCTGTCAAGCACAGGTTACACAATGGACTGGTTTTTACGAGAAAATTACCTTAGATGAAAACAAAGGTAAAGCACTTACGGAATCTAGCAAAGCCACTTGTCCTATTGGTGGTCCTGACTGTATTACAATAACAGATCACGGACAAAAAGCAAAGCCAAGTCAGCAACAAGCCAGAAAAGCCAATCCAACGGCTACCAATCAGCTTAATCCTGCTGTAGACACAGCTTCATATCAGATTGAAGAAGAACAAATGCAAACCAATCACGCTGAATAATGAACACAAAGTACAACGACTTTAAGACACATACTGTTAAGCAGAATGAGACAGTTCAGGATATTTGCATGTCAAATAATATTTCTGAAAGTGATTTAGCACAAGCCAATCCTCAAATTCCACTTGCTTCCTATGGCGGAGGGTTCTTTAGTTCAGAAAAGTTTAAGTTAGATATTAAACCCGGTGACGAACTCAAGATTCCTTTTCATAATGAAGAAAAAGATAAAAAGGGTGTAAAAACTATAAAAGGCAATAACACTGTAAAAGTAGGTATTTGGGAAAATTATGAAGTAACCGATTGGTTTGAAGGTACCCCTGAAGAAGACAGAACTGAAGAAAAAGTAAAGTGGGATTTGTATTATATGCAAAATGGCACTAAACCCGAGCTTGTTTTACAGAAAGAAGAAGGTAAAATTCGTTTTCAGGAAAAAGCTGTTGGTAATAAATACAAAGTAGTGGCTTATCTTGATGAACCCAATTTAAACAATGGTAGCGCGTTATTACTTAATGTAGAAGCTTCTGAGAAAAAAGAAATCTTAAGTATTAAAATATCCGATGTAAACAATAAACCCATTAATGGTACATTATCTTATGGACAAATCATAAATGTTCATGTAGAAACGACAGGAATGAAAGGTGAATATATTGATATATCATTATGGGAGGATGATGCAAAAGGTGAAGGACATAGCGATACTAATAAATATAATGAGGTTGATAAAAAAGAAAAAGTATTAATTGGGAATAAAGGTGTTGCACATACACAGTTTACTTTGAAACCTGATTTCAAAAAAATTGCCAATGCTCATTTGTCTAAAGGAGATTCTAGTGAAGGAAGTCAACACGAATATTATGTAACAGCCTATGCATCTGGTGAATCTAAGGCTAGTCCTAATATTAACGTAAGGAACCCTGATTATAAAGAAAAGAAGAACACAGAAACCCAGGATCATTTAAACGGAAACAAACCTAAACCTTCAGCACCCGATTATAAAGGACCAGCAAAAAATGAACAACCCAAGCCAGCAACATCAGATCAAACAGGGATAAGCGCTATTTATATTACGGATGACAAAGGTGTTAAATTGACTAAGAGTGCTTATGGTAAAACAATAAGGGTATATGTAGCTTCTAAAGGTCTTAAAAATAAAAAAGTTAGACTGTGGTTATATGAGCATGATACTTTCGATTCTAATGATGAATTATATTCAAAAGACATTATTATTACTTCAGATTTATGTTACGATAACATAAAGCTTACAGAAAAGATGCAAACCAAAGGGAATGAATACGAGATAGGTGAAGGTATTTCTCAAGAATTATTTGCTCGAGCAAAAATAATGGATGTCCCAGCTCATATTATTAGTAAAAGTTTAAAGGCAGATGTTACTTCTACAGTTGTTGATGTAGCAGAGAGTACTACAGTGGCGAAGGTGGCTGATTCTAAGGTTGAAGCGCCAAAAGGCAATAGCTGTGGAGAGAAATTCTGTATTAAGAAAGGTGATAAGAGTGAATTAATTCGTGAAATTAATATACGCCTTGCAGGTTTTGGAGGAAATGTGCCAACCGATGAATTTACAGATAGAACTGAAAAAATGATTAAGCAGTTTCAGCGAGACTATATGAAAGTTCCTGAGACAGGAAAAGTGTGTGGAAATGTGTTGTTAGCAATAGACGATTTTTCACTTAAATTTGATATATCAACTGCTATTTGGAATCAGCTTAAATGTAGTTGTTCAACCAAAGGAAAGCAAGTAATAAGTAAACTTAGAGGTATTAAAGAGCTTAATAGTTGCAGTGGTTTTGGTGATTCGACAGGTAAGGATACTTATGGTGGAAATGCTAAATCTGAAAAATTTCACAGATATGAATATCCAGGTATTCACCGCTCTTTACTTTTTGGAATAAAAGCATTACAATTTTACTTTAGCAAGCAGACAACTTATAAAATTGATCAAATAACTTCAGGTTATAGATGTCGTTTTAAAAATTATACAACAACTAATCATCAAGGTAAAGCAATTGATATTCAATTTAGTAAGGGAGATTGGCAAATTAGGGGAGAGCAAAAAAAGAATTTAGAGCCATTAAGAGATATAAGAGACAGTCTTTATATTAAATATCTTGGTGCACAAAAAGAATGGCCTGCTAAAAATTTGTTTTCCATTGAACCTATCGATTTGCTTTATGACAAAAAAGGAAATGTTAGATTTGATCATACTTTTAGTTGGATCCATGTTGATGTAAGAGAGTTCGATTCAAAATATTTAGAGGATAAGTATTTTTGTAAAAATTCAACTTCTTTAAATAGTAAAAGTATAATGCAATTAGCCAGAGAAAGTGGTTATGAAAATACATGTGCATGCATGGCACCTAAAGCAGTTGTAGAACCACCTAAAAAAGAAACTAAGTCTGGTTGTTATTGCAAGAAAGATTTGACAGAAGATTTATTGAAAAAAATTGCATCTAATGCAACTGATGCAAATGTGAAAAAATATTTAGATGGATTCAATAAGACTTTTGATAAATTTAAAATGGATAGTTGTTTGAAAAAAGCTCATTTTTTTGGACAAGTAATAGTTGAATCAGGAAGTTTTAAATATAATGTGGAACAAGGAAGTGCAGAATATTTAGCTAAATATGGTGGTTGGCATGGTCGAGGGCTAATACAATTGACTTCAAAAGCTAATTATGAAGAATTTGAAAAAGCAATTGGAGAAGATTTTACTTCTTCTGAAAAAAATAGAGATAAAGTCGCAGAATCTCCTTATGCAGTATATTCGGCTGGTTGGTTTTGGGACAATAGAAGTTTAAATGATTTAGCAGCTAATAATGACTTTATTTACATCTGCTATAAGGTTAATGGAGGGTTTAATCATATTGATGATAGATTAAAAAGTGTAAAAAAAGGTTTTGAAGTTCTTTATGATAGTTGTGTTAATGACAAGAATAAAAAAACGGATTATAAATTTTCAGAGAGTAAGGCGTATAATGTAAAAAAAGCTGCTTTTGCTTGGGGACTTTGGCATGATTCTGCTTTTGATAAAAAAGGATGCGAAAAGAGCAAAGAAAAGGCAATTGAAGGATATCAGCGCTATGTTGATATGACTACATCTACTGATGATGAGACAAATTGGTATGGAATATCTGGATTAAGTGAATTTTCAGATTTAGTATATACTAAAGTTATTTCAGGAAAAGTCAAGAAGTTTGTTAATGTAAGAAAAGCAGCAGAAAAAAGATTAAAAGATTTAAAAAAATGAGAAAAGTAATGTTTGTAGTTTTGGTTATCAATTTATTTTTTCCAATAACCGGAAGAGCTTTAGAATTAAATAAAGTAAGCCAAAAGCCAAATGAAAAAATAAAAGGATATTTTAATAATGATAGTTTAGAAGACTATATAACTATTGATAAAAAAACATCTGATGTAGTATATTATTCAATTTATTTGAATTTAGGCAAGAATTATGTGAAAACGACATCTTTTGAAGTTAGTAATGATACATTCAATGGTATAGAAAACGCTTTGGAAAATTCGTTTATTAGTAACCCTAAAAAAGGTGAATTGTTAATTGGAACATCTTGTTGTGGAAGTCTTAAGCAAACCGAAACTAATTATTATAAATATTTTGATGAATGTAAAAATTGGATTTTTTATAAAACCATTACCTCTGTTGTTGAGGAAGATAGAGTTCCAAAAATAGAATTAAGTTATTCAGATTATTTGTACACAATTGATAACAAAAAAAACAATAACAATAGCTTAAGTAAAAAGGAATCAGTAAATAGGATTACAGAAAAGCAAACCTACTTAGATTCATTATACAATAAGTTAAAAAGCGCTTCAAACAATAAAACAATTAATGCAATTGACGCTAATTTAAATTTTGATGATTTAGCAGAACTATTATATGTTATACCAATTAGTGATAAAAATATTAACAAGTATAATGATTTGGCTTACTATTTAAGCCAAACCAAAAGCGGAAAAACTAGTGCAATTTTTTTATTAAAAAGTATAATTAAAAAAAATGAAACAAGAGTTGTGACATATTTAAATATTGCAGATGCTCAATGGGACACTGAAAGAAAAAATGATGCTAAAAAGTCATATCAAAAGTATATTTCCTTAATGAAATCTCAAAATAAAGATTTAAATAAAATCCCTCAGAGAGTAAAGGATCGAATTAAATAATTTAATATTTTAAATATGAAAAAGTATATTTTTTTAGTTAGTATTTTTTTGTGGACTCTTTTTAACTGTAAGAGTAATGATAGTGATACTAAAATTGTTCAAAATGTAGAAACAAAAAACGAAGTTATTGCTACAGAGAATAAAAATGTAGGGAACAAGGACACTCTAACAAGTAATAAAGAAGATACTAATATACCTATTAATTTAGTTAATTTGCCTTTCGATTTTGAGGAAAAAAATAAGTTAGCAAATCAAAATGAAGCAAAATTTAAAGAAGTTTACCCTACTTTAAAAGAAGAGAAATTCGAAAGTATTAAGAAAATAATATATGAGAATAATGAAGATAATCCTGATCAGATTTTCCAAATAAATAACGGAGGATTAAGTTTTGATACTTATGTTTATTGTACATATGGTGACTCAGATTCACAAACATTAATAAATATAAATAACAATAAGATTATTTCAAGTGAATCGATTGGGTATGCAATGCCAGAAAATGAGACTTATCAATCATTTGTTATAAATAAAGATATATCAGTCATAGTTTATGATATAAATTATAATACTAGATCTAAAAAAAGTATAGAGAAGTATCAAATTAAAAAGGATGGTTTAATTATAAAGCTTAAATAAGTTTAGTAAGTTAACAAATGAAATTTTTAAAACAGTTTTTTAAAGTAGTACCAATTATTATTTTTTCTTTATTTCTTAGTTGTAAAGAAAATGAGGTAGCAAAGAACAATCTAGAAAGTACAAAAATAGATACGGTGGCTACTGTACAATCAAAAGATACTCTAGTTGAAGCATCAGCAACTGAAAATAAAGAATGTCTGCTAAAATCTACTTTAGAGTTGCCATATTCTAAAAAAATTGACATTAATAAAATAAAGTACAGTACTACAGACTGTAAGTTTGAAGGAATTGATGAATTGCTTTGTGATAGCAGTACATTACGCTATATAGCATTACCTAATTTTGAAAACAGCAAAGTTATTTTAGTTCCTGTAGATTGTGGTGATTTTGATTATAGGTTTTTTCTTGCTACAATTTTTGAAAACAAACTTCTTTCAAAACTTTATGTGGAAGGAGAATGGCATGAACCTGGAGACGATTCTTATAAAGAAATAACAAGTTTTTCAATTGATGAAGATTATATAATTACAGTAACTAAAAAATCTTTGGAAAATGGTAAAAACACGTCTACAGAATCTTTAAAGTATTCTATCGATTCTGATGGAAGTTTTGTCAAACAATAAAGTATTTTCCATTTAAATAGAATATAAGAGCTGCTTTTAGCAGCTTTTTTGCTTTATAATAACATACCATTCAGCTCTTTTTAACTGAAAATTAAGGAAAAGAAAATTCCCAACTTTTACCTTTGCAATAAAAACATGAATTCTAAACTTACACTAGATATTTGGTCTGACATGCTTTGTCCATTTTGTTTCATAGGTAAACGAAATTTGGACAAGGCATTAGCACAATTTTCACATGCAGCAGATATTGATATTCGTTGGCACAGTTATCAATTGGCACCAAATTTAGAATACAATCCAGATAAAGATGCGCATCAGGCACTAGCAGATCACAAAGGAATGTCGTATGAAACAGCAAAACAATTAAATGAACAAGTAGTCCAAATGGCAGTTCACTCAGGTATTACTTTTGATATCGACAATATGAAATGGGCCAATTCATTCTTGGCACACCGTTTATTGCAATGGGCCAAAACAGAAGGGAAAGCACATGAACTGGAAGAACGTTTGTTTGAGGCTGTATTTGTAAAAGGCGAAAATATAAGTGACACTAAGCAATTGATTAATATTGCTAAAGAAATAGGACTATCAGAAACCGAAGTAGAAAAAGCACTCACAGGCGATTTTTTTACTAAAGAAGTACAAGAGGATATTAGTAATGCACAATATGTGGGTCTAAGAGGTGTTCCTCATTTTGTAATTAATGATCAAGCAACTTTTAGTGGAGCATTATCTCCAGATAGTTTTTTACAAATCCTTGTACAATACCATGAGAACTGGAAAAAGAATCAGGATATTTCTGTTGGTCTAGCTGGTGAAAGTTGTGATATTGAGGGTAATTGTGAATAATTTTTTTCTGTATTTATTATAGTGAAATTTTCTTCTTAAAAGTCCATTTTATTACTTTTGCCCGTATCATTTTATGGAAGAAAATTACACGCTGTTACGTAAACATATAGAAGAAATTATAGCACTCACCGATGAGGAGTGGATTTTTGTGTCACAATTTTTCAAATATAAAAAGCTAAAAAAACATCAGTTTCTTGTTCAGAAAGACGAAGCTGTCCCTGCGGAATTCTGGATTATTAGCGGACTTACAAAAGCGTATGCTATAGATAGTAATGGGAAAGAACATATTCTTCAATTTGCTTTGGAAGAGTATTGGACAACAGATTTTAATGCTTTCCAAAATCAAATTCCGGCTACTATTTTCATTGATTGTATTGAAGATTCAGAGTTTTTCTCACTTCGTTTAGAAGATCTTAATATGCTTTGTGCTGAAGTACCAAAAATGTCAAATTTTTTCCGAATAAAATCGCATTACGGATATATTGCCTTGCAACAACGTATTTTGTCTTTACTAACTGAAACGGCCGAAGAACGATACAACAACTTGATTAAAAAACTACCTAAATTAATACAACGCGTTCCTAAAAAGATGTTGGCAGCTTATTTAGGAGTTACTCGAGAAACTTTGAGCCGTCTGAAAGCATAAAATGTGATTTACCTCACCCCAAAAGGTTGATTTATCTCCTTGCTAACGTTTCCAAATATTATGAATTTTGTACTATTGATTTTATTAATAGCGATATAAACAACTATTGTGTAAAACCAATGAAAAGTAATTTATATAATTTTTAAATTTATAACTATGAAACAAATTATTAAAAGAATACAAAAAGGAGTAATGATTTTTTCAGGTTTTGCTCTTATGATTTCAGGAACAGAAGCAATGGCACAAACGAAACAAGCTAAAAAAATGAAAAAGATTTTATTTGTAGTAACTAGTCACGATAAAAAAGGGGACACTGGTCAGCCTACAGGCTATTATTTAAGTGAAGTTTCTCATCCATGGGAAGTGCTTCAAGAAGCAGGTTACGAGATAGATTTCGTGAGCCCTAAAGGAGGTAAAGCGCCTGTTGATGGTTTTGATTTAAAAGATCCTATTAATAAAAAGTTTTGGGAAAATGATGTATATCATCACAAGGTTGAGAACACTTTAAAGCCATCAGAAATTAATCCATCAAACTATGTTGCGATTCATTTTGCGGGTGGACATGGAGCTGTGTGGGATTTACCAGATAACGCTGAAATTGCTTCAATTGCAACAAAAATTTATGAAAACAACGGAATTGTAAGCGCTGTTTGTCACGGTCCGGCTGGAATTGTGAATATTAAATTGAGTAATGGAAAATATTTGGTTGATGGGAAAAAAGTAAACGCTTTTACTAATGAAGAAGAAACAGCAGTTGGTCTTGAAAAAGTAGTTCCATTTTTATTAGAAGACAAACTTAAGGAAAGAGGAGTGATTTTTGAAAAATCAGGTGTATGGCAATCTCATGTTGTGACTGACCAGCGTTTGGTTACTGGGCAAAATCCACAATCGGCAGAAGCTGTTGGAAAAGCAGTTCTTTCTGAATTAAAAAAACTATAATTCTTTAATTTTTATTTTAAATAAAAATCCCTGATTTAATGATATAATCAGGGATTTTTTTATGTTTATGAGAGGAAAGTTTCCGTTTAGTTTTTTCTACTCATTAAGATACGTAAAATGTACCAAAACAATAACATTACTGATGCGAAAAGACGCAATGCAGCTCCCACATATTGTTCTGTATTATATTGATCTTTAAGTTTGCTAGTTTCATACAAAATACTTGCTGATGCTAATACAACCATTCCTACAGAAAACCAAAGGCCAAGGTTGAAGCCAAAAATAGCTCCGCAAACAATTAATCCTAATGCAATAAATCCTCCAACAGTAATTGCAGTTCTTAAAAAAGAAAAATCTGCTTTAGTAAGAAAAACAACAGCTGTCAATCCAGAAAACATAAAAAGTGTAATTAAAGCAGCTTGTGATAAAATTTCAGTTCCCGCAGTTGCCATTGCAATAGTAATAAGCGGTAAGAAAATAATAGCTTCTAAAATTACATAAGCACCTAAACCTAGATATTGTTGCTGACGTGAAGGATGAAAAGTCATTCTTTCAGACAAAGATGATCCTAACCACATTAATCCAATGATGAATAACCACATGAATTTGTGTGCTACCATACCAATAATCCACTCAATAGGAAGGATGTTTAGTAATAGAGTTTCTACAACAATAAAAGCTAAAATGGCTACAGCTACGTGTGAATAGGTTTTTTTGTAAAATTGAGCTTTTTCTAACTCGCTGGCCTGTGCTACAATAATGTTTTCGTTTTCCATATTTAAATATTGTTTTTGTTACCGATAAAAATAATAAAAAGCAATCACATTACATTACAAGTTGTTTAAAGATAATAACAAGTTATTAAGAAGTAAATATTGCTAATTTATAATATTAAGAACAGAATGTTCAACTTATTGCTAAGGTTAATTAAGATTCATTGATGATGTAACAGTATTGTGTGATAAGTTCTTTTTTAAATTATGTAGGGTTTTTGATGAGAATCAAACTAGAGTAATTGTATCAGTAACAAATTAATATGATCTATCTAAGAATATTTTTTCTATTCATTAGGTTCAATATGTATTAAAACATGTCCTAATTGAGGTATTTCGTATCGTAAAGTATCTTTTAGGTCGTGTGCTATTTCATGACCTTGTTTAACAGAAATATTTGCATCTACAATGGCGTGAAGATCAACATGATATTTCATTCCAGCTTTTCTAATAAAGCACTTTTCGGTTCCAAAGATACCATTTACAGTTAGTGATATTTTTCGAATATCATCAATTAAATCATCATATAAATGTTCGTCCATTATTTCTCCAAGAGCGGGTCTAAAAATCAAATAGCTATTGTACAAAATAAATCCTGAAGCAAATAATGCTGCCCAATCGTCGGCGGTTTCATAACCTTTACCAAAATATAGGGCAATAGAAATACCAATTAAAGCAGCAATAGAAGTAATTGCATCACTTCTGTGATGCCAAGCATCAGCTTTAAGAGAGGAGCTATTTGTTTCTTTTGCTTTTTTCATAACCAATTGAAAAGAAATTTCTTTCCAGATAATTAGCGGGATAACAACAAACAATGTCCATACTTTTGGGAGTTCGTGTGGTGTTCCAATGTTTTTTATGCTTTCATAAGCAATTATTGTTGCAGATGTAATTAAAAAACCGACTACTAAAAATGTAATTAGAGGTTCTGCTCGTCCGTGCCCGTATGGATGATTTTTGTCAGCAGGTTTGTTCGCATATTTTAACCCGAATAGAACCAATAAAGAAGAAAAAATATCTGTTGTTGACTCGATAGCATCTGCAATTAATGCGTATGAGTTTCCAAAAAGTCCCGCAATTCCCTTTATTACAGCTAAGCTTGCATTTCCAATGATACTGAAATAAGTTGTTTTTATTGCTGTTTCTTCGTGAGTAGCTGCCATTCTTTATTTTCGAGTTTCTTTGATGAGGCCAAAGGTTTTATTGATGTCTGCAAAGATATAGCAAAGATTTATTGAAAAAAGTAAAATGTTATTGCTATAAGCAATGATAATTTATTTCGTGACTCCAATTATCACTCCAAAATCACCATCAGTTTGAATCCATTTTTTTTCAGGTAAATACATTCTTGATACAAAACCGTCTAGATAAAGAGCATTTTTGCAGCCAAGATTTTTGAAAAATTCTGCAAACTCATAGAAATTTATTTCCTTTTTAGACATTGCAAATAATACCTCATTATTAGGTAAAATTCCAACACCATTCCTAATGTTCAAATTAGTTGAATTTTCTTTGAAAGCAGTATGAATGGCTCCATTAATTACTAGCATTGGCCCGGATTGTGTAGCATATTTTATTTTGTCATTATCTATGAAATCATTTGACAAACAAATTTTAGCTGTTTTATCAGTTGTTAAGTAAAAAATTCCATTTGGTTTAAGATAAAAATTACCGTTGCCTCTTGTTGTAGTGTCAATTTTATTTTTCGTAATCTTATTTTCGATGTAAAGACCTTGAGGAGAATTATCTTTTTTATACATCCCACCATTTGTTGCGAAAACAAGGTTTTGTTTTTTCTTGTTCAACCAAAGTCTTAAATTTTCTGCATTTTTAAAGTTTTTATCCTTTTCGTTTTTCCAGTAAAATTCAATTTTTAGTTTCTTTGGATTAACAATATAACTTATAAAACGTTCATCATCAATTTTTGATTTATCAGACTGAACAAAAAAGCCTACTGAAACAAGCAAAATTATAGATAGAATAGCTACTTTTTTAGTCATTTTAAAAATTGTTGTAGTTAACGTTTTAGTTTGTGGTTTACTATTTTTTTCGACCAATAAATCGTATTACAGAACCTTTACCATTATGAAAAAGGCCCTCATTAAGTTCAATTTCTGTTTCTACTAATTCTAAAATTTCGTAATCTGGAAAGTCAGCTTTTATTTCCTCTATCGAAAATAAACTTTCAATATCTCTTGGTCCACCAACTTTTTCATTAGCATTCACATAATCGATATGCTTTTTACTAAAGGCTTCAAAAATAATTGTTCCGCCAATTTTTAAATACTGTGCCAGTGTTTTGTGTAACTTTGATTTAATATCAGCGGGGAAGTGCGCATAAATTAACGCTATTGTATCAAATTGTTCATTCTTATAACCAAGAGATTGTAATTCTCCAACTTTATAATCTATAGTTGTGTTATTCTTTTCGGCAAGTATCATTGCTTTGTTTTTGCCTTCTTGGCTAATGTCAAATGCAGAAACTGTCCAACCTAATTTGGCCGCAAATACAGCATTTCTTCCTTCACCTTCAGCAGGAAAAAGTATTGTTGCTGGAGATAGTTTTTTTAATTGCTCTTCTAAGTAGTTGTTTGGTTCTTCGCCATAAGCAAATTCTTCATTACTATATCTATTATCCCATCTGGCAGTCCAGGCATCGTTTAAACTTTGGTTGTCATTCATAATGTGGTTTTTCTTCTCGGATATTTTATGTTTAGTTTGTGGTTGAGTTTTTGTCATTCTTACGAAGTTCCGAAAAAAATACCAGAGATTTAAAATAAACTTTAAATCTCTGGTATTTGGTAAATAATTATTGATGTGTTCTCTTAGCTATTGTATTCATTTTTAGGTGAATAAATCTTGTTGTAATACGTGTAAGAGATTCCTAATATTACCAAAAACAGCAATGGAAAGAATGACTGAAAATCTACTCCGTCTACTGCGAAGTGACTAATACTCGCAAATAGAAAATTAAATGTAAAACCAGCATAAGCAAATTCTTTAAAACGTTTAGGAATTTGTGGAATTACTAAAGACAATGCTCCAAGTATTTTAAAAACCACCAATGCGTTTCCAAAATAAACAGGATAGCCTAAATGACTAATACCTTGTTTGGCTAATTCTGTTTGTGAAGTTAGTGCAGGCATAACTCCTTCCATTAAAAAAAGGATGATTGTTGTCGTCCAATAAATTATTTTATCTTTTTTCATTTTTTATAGCATTTTAGTTGTTAGATTTTTTTTGTGTAATTAAGTATCCAATGAGTACCAAACTTATCGGTAAGGTCACCAAACAAAGCTCCCCAAAAGCTTTCTTCTAATTTGTGATTTGCTGTTCCTCCTGCTGAGAGTTTAGCATAACAATTTTTAATTTCTTCTTCACTGCTACAATTTAAAGAAAGTGAAACACTGTTGCCTTTAATGAGACCTTTTTCACTTACCATATCGGAGCCCATAAGTATCAAAGCATTTTTAGTAAGGGTAGAATGTAAAATACAGTTTTTCATTCGCTCTGGCATGTTGGAAGACAATGGAGATTCACCAACAGTCTGAAAAACGAGCTCACCACCTAAGCATTCTTTGTAGAATGTCATAGCCTCCTTACAGTTGCCATTAAAAGTGAGGTAAGAATTTATTTGTATCATTTACTTTTCAATAAGTATTTAGAATCTAATTTTTACGCATCAGGTATATTTGGCTCAGTCAATTTTTTCAACTTTTCTAATGATTCCTGCCAACCTAAATAGCACATTTCTGTTGGAATCATATCAGGTATGCCTGTTTGTGTAATATGTAATTCTGTGCCACAACTTACAGCTTTTATTTGTACTGTTGTTACCATTTTTCCTGATAGATTAGGATCGTCAAATCTATCTGAATATTTTAATAATTGATTAGGAACAATTTCTAAATATTCACCACCAAACGAATGGGAATTTCCTGTGGTAAAATTGGTAAAACTCATTTTGTAAATACCACCCACTTTAAAATCTAATTCGTGTACCTTACAGGTAAAACCAAAAGGAGGTAACCAGCTTGCCATGGCATCTGCATCAGCAAAGGCACGAAACACTTTCTCTGGAGAGGCTGTTAAAACCCTGTGCAATGTTACTTTGTTCGTTTCCATCTTCTTTATATTTTAGTTGTTTTCTGTATAATTTTTAAAATTATTTAAAATGGCTTGCCATCCGCCTTTTTGCATTTCAATAGAATTTTCTGTTTCTGGATCAAAAGAAACAATAACTTCTGTTTTGTTGCCATTGTCATCAAATTGAACGGTAGCAGTTCTTCCACCAAATTCATAAGTAAACTCTTGACCTTCTTTGATATCAGTGTAAATAGCTTCAAAGTCAAAACCAAAACTACCATCTTTTGCTTCCATTCTGGCTTTGTAAGTGCCACCAATTTTCATATCGTTTTCGGCTTTAGGGCAGTGCCAACTTGGGTCTGCAAAATTCCAATTAGTAATGTGATTTGGAGAATTATAGTAATTCCAAACCTTTTTTGCGTTTGCTTCAACAGTTGCTTGAACTGTGATTTTTGAGTTTTTCATTTCTTTATTTTTTTAGATTGTTTATTTATACTACAAAGATGCAACGACTATTTATATAGTACTATGTGTAATAATGACAACTAAAGGGTGATTTACGACAAACTTTGTTTTATATTTATTCTTGTAACTAAATTATATAGAAAATGAAGAATGTAAGTATTCTTGTTCCTGAAAATTCGGTAATGCAAGCCATTGCTGATCCGCAATATTTGTTTTCGGCAGTAAATCAGTTTATGGCTGTATCAGGTAAAATGCCATTGTTTAATGTGGAGTTGGTAGGTTTAAAAAAACAAGTGAAAATCAATGATGGTTTATTTTCTATTAATACATCACAGCTTTTAAATGAGGTAACTAAAACAGATTTAGTTATAATTCCTGCTTTGTTTGGTGATATGAAAACAGCCATTGATGCTAATAAAAAGGCCTTGCCTTGGATAAAGGAACAATACAATAATGGGGCAGAAGTAGCTTCGCTTTGTGTAGGCGCTTTTTTACTGGCTTCTACAGGTTTACTTAATGGTAAAAAGTGTTCAACACATTGGGGTTTTCAAAACGAATTTCAGGAGATGTTTCCTGAAGTAGAAGTGATAGATGGTAGCATTGTTACCGAAGAACAGCGATTGTATTCAAGTGGTGGTGCTATGTCTTATTGGAATTTATTATTGTATTTGGTAGAGAAGTACACCGATAGGGAAACGGCTATTTTGGCTTCCAAATATTTTGCTATTGATATTGATAGAGATAGTCAAGCAGCTTTTGCAATGTTTAAAGGGCAGAAAAATCATACTGATGAAGCGATAAAACAGGCTCAGGATTTTATTGATAAAAACATTCAGGAAAAAATTACGATTGATGAATTGGCAGATTTGGTTTCCTTAGGAAGAAGAAGTTTTGAAAGACGATTTAAAATAGCGACAAATAATTCTGTTCTGGAATATATCAACAGAGTAAAAATTGAATTTGCAAAACGAAGCTTCGAATCAAGCCGAAAAAATATTAACGAAGTAATGTATGATGTAGGCTATACTGACACAAAAGCTTTTCGCTCTATTTTCAAAAAAATCACTGGACTTACACCAGTTGAATATCGTAACAAATACAATAAAATGGCGATGGTATAGTATTCTAGATATTATTAAGAGATGTATTCTTAATCTGAATTAAGTATTAGATTAAATTTTTGAATACTTTCAACTTCGTTATTCAGATTTATAAAGTATTCACATTGCCAAGATTTTGTTTTTTCGGCTTGTTTATTTTCTGTTTTCGTCCAGTCTGGATAAACTCTGAAGCCTCGTTTTCCAACTTTCTCATTTGTTGTCAAAATTTGGTTTTTACTAAGTGCTAATTTTGGAAAAAAGAAAAAACCAAATTCATCGTCTTGTTCGGTAACAATGATGTAAAAATCAAAATTATCTTTAGCAGTAAATGGTTCAGTTTCTTTGTTAGAGTTTCGTCTCCATAAAGTTACGAACTGGCCAACTTTTTTTGGAGTTATTTTAGCTTTTCTGAATTTGATATTCAGTTGATTCAAGCAAAAATTAAAGCCTAAATATTCCTCACATTCCTTTTCATTCAGCAAATTTGTAATTTTTAAATTACTAATTTTAAAAATTGATTTTTCAATTCTTTTTAATTCATCTATCATTTTTTCTTTTCTGTTATCCTGTTTTAATAATTTAATCTAACCTGATTGGCAAGTTTTTTTGGAGCAACTTCGCAGTATGCAGTTGTCAAAGCATCTATAAATAGATCTTTATGAACTTTACTCATTTCAATTAGTGTCCACCCTTGTTTGCCCCATTTATTGTCAAGAGGAAAAATAATGGTTTCATCGGCAGATGAAAAAACATTTTGATCAATTTCTGATAGTTTGATGCAAGTTCGATTTTTTGTCTCATCATAAGTAGCAAAAATTTTTTTCTTTACTCTGAAAGAAGTTTTTTCAAAATGAGGTTCTTCTGTTGTTTCTGGAAACGAAAGTGCTAATTCTCTTAAAATATCGATAGTAATCATTTGTTTTATGTTTAAGTAGTTTCTCGATTATGATTTATAGAGTGTTATTTTATTTTCTCATTTCAGTGAATTAGAATAAAAGCGTTTCGTGATAAGTGCAATTGGGATACCTATGCAGAAAAATAAGATAGCTATTGCGATAACATCTTTTTTCAAATTGAATGGAGAAGGTTGAATTTCACTCAGTGGAATAATTATTTTAGTTGTTACTATCCAAGCGGTCAATGCTACTAAAAACGAACTCAGTAAAATATTTTTATTCAATAAGGGAAACTTAGGGTAAAAATAGAAATAAGTAATAACACACATAAACACGATAAAAAAGTGAACTAACAAGCCAAATAACATATACTCGATTCCTCCAGAATATGCCGTTTTGCCAAATATGCCACTCGCAATAAACTTTAGTACAATATCAGGCGTCAACCCTTTTAATATATAAGTTTGAATGGATGCGGCAGTTATATCTAAACTCCCAGCTATAAGAGTAGTTTTAAGAATGAGTTTCCACATTTGCACTAGTTTTAGGATTTTAGAAATACAGCTACTAATATTCCGCTTTTGCCGTCAGTTAATGTGCGGGACTAATTTGTTTCTGACTAAGATAAGGTTTTTGAGTGGAAAATTGGCGCCTGACTTAAACAACTTCGGCTATTTTATCAGAAAATTATTTTGTATTTTTTTCTGTATCCTTTATTGAGTTTCCTATAATAATTGAGATGATTGTGATGAGTATCGTAGTTATGATTCTCAATATATCAGAGTTCAAAATGAAATTTGTGATAGTTGATGTTATTCCGTTAATAATTATCATCAGAACTATTGTTTTTTCTGAATTTATAAGTGTTTTATTAAGTCTAACACGATGATATAAAAATACAATTGAAGCAATTAAGGCTATTACATTCCACAAGTAAAATTTATCGGTTTTAATTTTCTCAAAAACTAAATAGGATTGTAGTATAAGTATGAAAATCCAATAATATTTTGGGTAGTCTTTCTTCATATATCTGTTTGTTTACTTTTTCTTATTTGTGATAATTGTTAAATTCTGTACTGTTATTTTGGTTTAAAAAAAAATCAAAGCCTGTTTGCTTTATTACAATTTCAAAATCTCTTTTTACCGAAATTTGTTATCAGGTATAAATGCCAAAAGTATTTCTCCAATTTTGTAAATAAAAAAATCACGAGCGAGACGCTCGTGCCAGCAGGGGGGAGCAGTAGTTTTATTTTTTTTTCATTTGATTAAAAAAGAATTTTATCACTTCAAAATTCATATCTGATGTCGTCCAATGTCCTACATTTTCATAGGTTTTAAAAATTGGAAAAATATTCTTTTTTTGATATAGCTCCTGACATTTTAAATACCTTTCCTGTACTTTTTCGCTAATATTATTATTAATTATTTGACGTTCAATATCATTGTAAGCATCATCAAACTGAACAGCATCATTTTCATCTAATTTTCCCATATAGATGAATTGAGGGATTTGCTTATAGGAGTTTATATCAAAATTTTTATCAAATAAATTGCTGAAGTCGTTAAGTCCCAATGGATAATTTAATTTCATTAATTGTATTTTGAGGAAGCATGAGTTCTCCATTAAACCCACCAATGGCTAATGCTTTTATAATTTGAGGGTGAATAAATGAAAAGCGGTTTGTAAACGTAGCTGAAGCAGAAAACCCATTCATAAAAATTTTTGACTCAACATTAATACCCATAGCGTCTAAAACCATTTTAGCATCCTTGATCATTGCTAATAGTTGTAAATCTAACCGTTTTAGTGTAGGAGATTTTTCAAGTATTACATCGCGATCTAAAGCATGGGTGTACATTAGCTCTTGTGAAGCTGGCCTTGGAAAAATAGGAACAAGTAAAGGGATTTTTAGCATGGTAGAAATGTTGTTCCCGACCGAACTTACAGATGCTAAGTCAATAGCATTTTTTTTGTGTACTTCCATACTGTCAGTTGGTCTACCTGTATTGTTTGGTTCTACTAATAGATATATTTTATTACTTAAGGGAATTTCTTTAGGAACAAATAAGATATAATCATGATAGAATCCTTTTTCTGGATTTTTTTTGATAATAAACAAAGTATCTTTTTTAAGAGATTCTAACGTAGAACTTTGAGAAAAAGAAGTTATATGAGTGATTGAGAGAATAAAGAAGAAAATAGTACGCATTTGCATTTTTATTTATTTCAAATAGACGATTACATAAGAAATTTGTTACCATTTTTTTTAATTATTGTTTGTGTTTGTTTAGTTGGAAACATTTGTGAGCTTCATAACTGATTATTTTCTATTAAAGATAGGATTCTTTGTAAAAAAGAACTTCATTTTTAAGGTTAATCATTGCAAGAGAAAAGAAAAGTAATGAAATATTCTATTCTTTAAGCAATAGTAATAATCTAACTTCTAAAGAGATTGTCGATATCTACAAACAGCTATGGGAGATTGAAGTATTTTTTAAACAATATTTAGAATAGCACAAAGTCAGGAGACTTTGCGCAACGAGGTAGGAGTTGTTAGCAGTAGTTACATTTCAAAGATCTAGTGGAAATGTTGATAGATAATTAAATCTTGAATTTATTTCAGTTAATCTTGTAATGTCCCTTGAACGTTCTTCCCCAAGAATTTCTAAGTTTTTTAATTTCACCGCCGTTCCACCCATACAGACCATTAACATTCCCTTATCTCCGCCGATTTCTGAGTAATCAATATCAGTAGCTATTACTGCATTTCCGCCAATATCAATTGTTTTTTTTCGTAATTGAGTAAAACAAAGGTCTTCGCCATTCTTTAATTTTTTGTTAAAACGTTCCGATTGAACACCAAAGATATCACTAAATGTCGAAGTGAATTCAGAAATGACACCAGTTCCAGTGGTAGTTTGACCTGTAATCATATCTAAAATTTCGTAATCCCAATTAAGTGGTGCTTGTATGGAAATAACAGGAATTTTAAATATCAACTTTTCAATTTCTTTGAGTAAGTTATTTTTTTCGGTTGTAATTAAAAGCCTAGTTTCTAAATATAAATCTTCTCCACATTTATTGCAATACTGGGTTTCTGGATTGCCACTAAAAACATTTATTAGATTGTTTTTGTCTTTAGATAGCAAAAAGTTGTTATTGAACATTCCTGTCATTTTGACTTGACAATTAGGACAGTTTTCCATGTTAAAATGTTTTTTATATTTAATAGTTTCCAATTAACTACCGCTAACTCATAAATAAACAATAATTATTTTGAATATTTTCGCTTAATTTAATTGTAATACTAAGATAAAAAGTATCTGTAAGAAAAATTATGGTTTCCCATAAAAGAGTGAAATGTTTTTAGTTTAGGGTCACAACTTTAAAAACAATAATTAAAAGTTGCCTATACATTTGTTGTGAGAAAAAAAATATTTTAAAAAGTTTTCTCACAAGGCTGTGAGAATTTTTATTGTGAGAGAAAAAAATCTCACAAACTTTTTCTCACAACAGTCTAGTTATAATGCAACGACTTAGAACGTTGTTTTTTGTGAGTATTATAATCTTTCATTAGAAAAAAACTCTCCATTTATGAAATAATTTGAAAGTTCAATGACTTTTAAAAGTTGCTGCATCAATCAAAACTGTAATTTTGTACAAATTTTACTCCATTGAAAAAAATACTCATCATCGACGACGAAGAAAAACTTCGTGGATTAATTGCCAGAATCATTTCTTTGGAAGGCTTTGAAGTCATCGAGGCAGGAGATTGCAAATCAGGTTTGAAAAAACTGGAACAAAGCACAATTGATGTTGTATTTTGCGATGTTAAGCTTCCTGATGGCAATGGTGTAGATTTGACCGCTGTTATTAAAGAAAAGAATCCCTCGGTTGAAGTTATTTTACTAACCGCTTATGGTAATATTCCAGATGGAGTTCAAGCCATTAAAAACGGAGCTTTTGATTATATCGTGAAAGGGGACGATAACAATAAAATAATTCCACTCCTTCATCGTGCTATCGAAAAAAACAGTCTTACAAAAAGAGTGGCACAACTCGAGGCGCAATTGGAATCCAAATTTTCTTTTGATGGGATTATAGGAACTTCCAAATCATTGCAACAATCTATCGAATTAGCAAAAAAGGTAGCAATGACAGATACTACGGTTTTTCTTACAGGTGAAACTGGAACTGGGAAAGAAGTTTTTGCACAAGCCATTCATCAGTCAAGTCTTCGAAAAAATAAAAGTTTTGTAGCAATAAACTGTTCAGCTTTTAGTCATGATTTATTGGAAAGCGAAATGTTTGGTCACAAGGCTGGCGCTTTTACAGGAGCCACAAAAGACAAGAAAGGACTGTTTGAAGAAGCCAACAACGGGACAATATTTTTAGATGAAGTAGGGGAAATGGCCCTTGATCTACAAGCCAAACTACTTAGAGTGATTGAAAATGGAGAATTTATAAAAGTTGGAGAAAGTAAAATAACCAAAGTCGATGTTAGGATAATTACCGCAACCAATCGTGATTTGCGTAAAGAAATCGAAACTGGTCAATTCCGTCAGGATTTATATTACCGTCTTTCGGTTTTTCAAATTCAATTGCCAGCATTGCGTGAGCGTGTGCTTGATATTGAACTTTTGGCAAAATACTTCCTTAATTTATTTACTTTAAAAACGAATAAAAAAATAAAAGCTATTTCAGATGATTTTATTCAATTGCTAAAACTTCATACTTGGCCAGGAAACATTCGCGAGCTTAAAAATGTTCTGGAGCGAAGTGTTATTCTAGAAACTGAAAGTGTGTTGATGCCCGATAGTCTTCCTATCGAAATTCAGGAGCTCAAAGGAACAAATCAGGATTCAAATCAAGATAAAATGCTATCGGCTTTTTCATTGGCTTCGGCTGAAAAACTTCACATTCAAAAAGTACTGAATTATACAAATGGCAATAAAACTGAAACGGCACGATTACTCGGTATTGCTCTAACTACACTATACAGAAAACTGGAAGAATATAAAATTAGCTAAAAACACTATCGTTTTGAAAGTCCTAACCCTATCGTTTTGATAGGGTTTTTTATTGTTCAAAATCTTGAAAACAGTATAAAGCCAATAAAATCAATTGGTTAGTGGTATTGGTGTAACTCAGGCCCGTTTTTTGGCATAAGTGAGAAAAATAAATTTCAATTATTTATGAAAAAAGTAAATACTAACCTGATTAAAAAAATGGAACGTTTTGCGGAAGTAACCGTAAACAGTTTGAAGTTGGGCAAAATGGTTAGAGCAAAAAGATGCTTTGCTCTGGCAGAAGATTTATTTCAGAAAGGAAATGCTGAAGTTAAAAATGCCATTTCAAATGTGTATCTGTACTCAGTATCACATTATCTGGAACTCAATCATTTTACAATGAAACAGTTTTTACCTGTAGAACTTCACAAGGAATATGTAAAACAAATTAATACTTCGGGGGTATGATGACAATAGTTTTAACGGGAGTTGGATTGCTTTGCTTCGCACTCCTTTATGTATCGGTTAATTATTTTGAAAAAATTTAAGATATGATAGCCTTATTTATAATTGCCATAGCAGTGTTTGTATACATCTGTTATGTGCTGGTAAAACCTAAGAAATTTTAATCATGAACACAGAAATTTTAGGAATTATTGCAATGTTTCTCATTACGTTGGGATTATCTATTCCGTTGGGAAAATACATTGCAAAAGTATATTCAGGACAAAAAACATTTTTAGATCCTGTTTTCAATCCAATTGAAGAATTATTTTATAAAATTAGCGGCATTGATGCTTCTAAAGAAATGAACTGGAAGCAACATATGATTGTTTTGCTAACCCTGAACATGATCTGGTTTTTACTAGTAATGCTAGTTTTAATGTGTCAGGGATGGCTTCCATTAAATCCAGACAACAACCCAAGCATGACTGCCGATTTAGCTTTTAACACTGCTATTTCTTTCATTGTTAATTGCAACCTGCAACACTATTCTGGGGAAACTGGTTTAAGTTATTTAGGACAATTGTTTTTAATGTTCTTACAGTTTGTTTCTGCTGGTATAGGATTAGCAGCCGCAGCAGTATTGTTTAATGCCTTAAAAGAAAGAACTACCGAAAAACTGGGTAATTTCTACAACTATTTTATTAAATCATGCACTCGTATTTTGTTGCCTGTTTCAGTAGTCGTAGCAGTTATTTTGTTATTCAATGGTACACCAATGACTTTTAAAGGAAAAGAAACAATAACAACACTTCAGGGAGATACTGTTCAGGTTTCTCAAGGCCCAGTTGCCGCTTTTACCGCTATCAAGCACGTAGGAACTAATGGAGGTGGCTTTTTCGGAGTCAACTCTGCACACCCTTTTGAAAATCCCAACTATTTTACCAATATGGTCGAAATGGTGGCACAAATGATAATACCTTTTGCGATGATTTTTGCTCTCGGTTTCTATTTGAACCGCCGCAAATTGTCGTGGATGATTTTTAGCGTGATGACCATTGGGTTTCTTGTTTTAACCGTTCCAACGGTAATTACAGAAATGAACGGTAATCCTGAGATTGCAAAAATGGGGATTGATATATCTAACGGAGCGACAGAAGGAAAGGAAGTGCGCTTTGGAGCTGCTGCTTCTGGATATTGGAGTATTGCTACAACCGTTATTTCAACTGGTTCTGTGAATTCAATGCACGATAGCGCCATGCCACTTTCGGGAATGAATCAATTGTTAGCCATGATGGTAAATTGTTTTTATGGTGGTTGTGGTGTTGGGATATTAAACTTCTACATTTTTATCATTCTTGCAGTTTTCATCAGCGGATTAATGGTAGGAAGGACACCTGAGTTTTTAGGAAAGAAAATTGAAGCCAGAGAAATGAAAATAGCCATGATTGTTGCTTTGCTGCATACCTTGCTGATTTTAGCAGGAACAGCACTTTCGACAGGATTCCCTGAATTGGGAGCAAGTACCTTAAACAACCCTGGGTTTCATGGTTTTAGTGAAATACTGTATGAGTTTACCTCTTCTTCAGCAAATAACGGAAGTGGATTTGAAGGTCTTGGAGACAATAATCCGTGGTGGAACATCACAACAGGAATTGTACTGATTTTATCAAGATTCTTACCCATTATAGGTCCAATCGCAATTGCAGGTATTTTGGCAAATAAAAAACATATTCCTGAGAGTGCTGGAACCTTAAAAACAGATACAGCAACTTTTGGACTGATGATTTTTTCTGTCATTGCTATCATTGCTGCTTTGTCTTTCTTTCCAGCTTTAGCTTTAGGTCCGATTGCTGAATATTTTTCAATGAAATAATATAAAAAATGAAATGAGCACTATGCGAATTCCATATGACCTATTGAAAAACAATAAAATTAACATATGAAAACTAAAAATAAATCATTGTTTCAGAAAGAGTTGGTTCTGGAAGCGTTAAAACAATCTTTTTTGAAGCTAAATCCTGCCACACTTTTTAGAAATCCAATCATGTTTACCGTAGAAATCGGTACAGCAGTAATGTTTTGTGTTTGCCTTTGGATTTTGTCTGGAGAACAGTCACAAGGCAGTTTCGCCTACAATTTTGCGATCTTTTTAATTCTGCTATTTACACTTTTGTTTGCCAATTTTGCTGAAGCAATAGCTGAAGCCAGAGGTAAAGCACAAGCAGACAGTTTAAGAAAAACCCGCGAAGAAACACCTGCAAAGAAAGTTCTTGAATTAGGTCAAATCTATTCTGATGATGTAGTGATGGTTTCCTCTTCTCAATTAAAAAAAGGAGATATGTTTTTTTGTGAAGCGGGAGATATTATACCAACAGATGGAGAAATTATAGAAGGATTAGCTACTATTGATGAAAGCGCCATTACGGGAGAAAGCGCACCTGTTATTCGTGAAGCTGGCGGAGATAAAAGTTCAGTCACAGGAGGTACAAAGGTATTAAGTGACAGAATAACTGTTAAAGTTACTACTGAACCTGGTGAAAGTTTTTTAGATAAAATGATTGCCTTGGTAGAAGGTGCTTCACGTCAAAAAACACCTAACGAAATTGCGCTGACAATTCTTTTGGCAGGATTCACTTTAGTATTCATAATCGTTTGTGTCACATTGAAACCTTTTGCAGATTATGCCAATATTCCAATCACAATTGCAGCGTTTATTTCATTATTCGTTTGTTTGATACCAACAACAATTGGAGGTCTCCTGTCTGCAATTGGTATAGCGGGAATGGACAGAGCTTTGCGTGCCAATGTAATCACAAAGTCGGGTAAAGCAGTGGAAACTGCAGGAGATATTGATGTTTTATTGTTAGATAAAACAGGAACAATTACGATCGGAAACAGAAAAGCGACTCACTTTTACCCCACAAATGGTGTTACTGAAAATGATTTTATTAAAGCTTGTGCGCTTTCTTCTTTAGCAGATGAAACTCCAGAAGGGAAATCAATTATTGAATTAGCGGGAAAAGATATTGTCAAAAAACTATCATTGGACGGAGCTACTTTAATAAAATTCACTGCTGAGACTAGAAGCAGCGGTGTTAATTTGTCGAACGGAACCAAAATAAGAAAAGGAGCGTTCGATGCTATCCGTAGCCTAAGCGAAAATGCAGGTTTTGCCTTTCCTAAAGAAACTGCTGATAAAGTAACCGAAATTTCAAGTAATGGAGGAACTCCATTGGTAGTTTCGGAAAACGAAAAAGTTTTGGGAGTGATAGAATTACAGGATATTATTAAGCCAGGTATTCAGGAGCGTTTCGAACGTTTGCGTAAAATGGGTGTAAAAACCGTGATGGTAACCGGAGATAATCCGTTAACCGCCAAATTTATAGCCGATAAAGCAGGTGTTGATGATTTCATCGCCGAAGCCAAACCGGAAGACAAAATGAATTACATCAAGAATGAACAGCAGTTGGGTAAACTCGTAGCCATGATGGGTGACGGTACTAATGATGCTCCTGCTTTAGCTCAGGCTGATGTTGGAGTTGCTATGAACAGTGGAACACAAGCGGCAAAAGAAGCCGGTAACATGGTAGATTTGGATAACGATCCAACCAAACTGATTGAAATTGTCGAAATAGGGAAACAATTGTTAATGACAAGAGGAACCTTAACCACCTTCAGTATTGCCAATGACGTAGCGAAATATTTTGCGATTATCCCAGCCCTTTTCATTGCAGCCATTCCTTCATTACAGGGATTGAATATTATGCATCTGCATAGTCCTGAAAGTGCTATTTTATCAGCAGTAATCTTTAACGCTATTGTTATACCATTCTTAATCCCTTTAGCTTTAAAAGGAGTAACCTACAAACCGATAGGAGCTTCGGCCTTATTGATAAGAAATCTATTGTGGTATGGATTGGGAGGTATTATTGTTCCATTTATCGGAATCAAAGCCATAGATGTTGTAGTGGCATTATTCATGTAAACCAAAATTTAATAAAATGAAAAAACATATTATATCTGGAGTTAAATTGACCGCATTATGTTTGGTTTTTTTCTCAGGAATTTACACGCTATTTATTTTAGGAATTGCCCAAATCACTCCAAACAAAGGGAAAGGTGAAATCGTTGAAGTAAACGGTAAAAAACAATATCTAAACATCGGACAATCCTTTACGGACACCAAATATTTTAATTCTCGTCCTTCAGCAGTAGCTTACAATGCTGCTGGTTCGGGAGGAAGTAATAAAGGCCCAAGCAATCCGGAATATTTAGCCGAAGTACAAAAAAGAATTGATACGTTCTTAATGCAAAATCCTGAGATTAAGAAAAGTGAGATTCCTGCTGATTTAGTAACAGCAAGCGGAAGTGGATTAGATCCGAACATTTCGATACAGGCGGCTGAAGTTCAGGTGAAACGAATCGCAAAAATCAGAAATATAGACGAACAAAAATTGGTACATTTAATCACTGAAAACACCGAAAAACCTGTAGCACGTGTTTTCGGTCCAGAAAAAATCAACGTACTTAAATTAAATATTGCCCTAGATAAGTTAAAATAAAATGAATACAAAAATCACGATAATTACAACGGCCTTGTTTTCATTAGGTTTACAAGCACAAACTGATTCAACAAAAACAATCAATCCCTTAAAAATAAGTGGTTATATTGAAACCTATTATGCTTATGACTTCGGACAACCTGAAAACAGCACACGTCCTGGTTTTATTTATTCTCACAACCGACACAATGAAGTTGCCTTAAATTTAGGTTTTATTAAGGCTGCTTATGAAAAAGATAACGTGAGAGCAAATTTGGCACTAATGGCCGGAACCTATAGTAATGCCAATTTAACGGCTGAAGAAGGTGTTTTAAAAAATATTTATGAAGCTAATGCCGGAGTAAAACTTTCGAAAACAAAAAACCTTTGGGTAGATGCCGGAATTTTTGCATCCCACATCGGTTTTGAAAGTGCCATCGGAAAAGATTGCTGGAATGTAACCAGAAGTATGCTGGCAGACAACTCCCCTTATTATGAAAGCGGAGTAAAACTATCTTATACATCTGATAGCGGAAAATGGTTTGTTAGCGGATTGGTTCTTAACGGTTGGCAACGTATCCAACGTGTGGACGGAAATAAAACCTTGGCTTTCGGACATCAGTTAACGTATAAACCAAATGAAAAAGTTACTTTAAACAGTAGTTCATTCATCGGAAATGACAAACCGAATGATTCAAAACAAATGCGCTATTTCCACAATCTGTACGGTCAATTTCAGTTAAATGAAAAATGGGGCGTAACTGCAGGTTTTGATATTGGTGCTGAACAAAAAACTAAAGGAAGTAAAAGTTACAACTGTTGGTACTCACCGGTTTTAATTGCAAAATATAAAGCGACTGATAAAATCAATATTGCAGCACGTGGTGAATATTATTCTGATGAAAACGCTGTAATCATTGCTACTGGAACGCCAAACGGTTTTCAAACTTTCGGTTATTCTGTAAATCTAGACTACAATATTTATAACAATGTGGTTTGGCGTATTGAAGGAAGGAATTTAAGCAGTAAAGATGAGGTGTTCAGTAAAAATGGAAATCCATCAGATCAAAATTTCGTTGCCGTAACAGCATTGGCTATTTCATTTTAACACAAGTAAAAAAGCGTATTTTGGAAAGTAATAGAGAAGATAACGTTCAGCACTTTCTCGATTTAATAAAAAAATCGCGCAGAGGGAAATTTAAAGTCTACATCGGGATGAGTGCTGGTGTAGGCAAAAGTTTCCGTATGCTTCAAGAGGCACATTCTTTACTGAAGAGCGGGATTGATATTAAAATTGGATTTATCGAAACTCACAACCGAAAAGAAACACATGATTTACTGGAAGGTTTACCAGTAATTCCTCGCAGAAAACTTTTCTACAAAGGCAAAGAATTGGAAGAAATGGACGTTCAGGCGATTATCAATTTGCGACCTGAAGTGGTTATTGTGGATGAATTAGCACACACCAACATTGAAGGCAGTAAAAATGAAAAACGCTGGCAGGATGTGATGGAAATACTCGAAGCGGGCATCAATGTAATTAGCGCTGTTAATATCCAACATATCGAGAGTTTAAATGAAGAAGTAAAATTTATTACTGGTGTTGAGGTAAAAGAACGCATACCAGACAGTGTACTGGCTCAGGCCGATGAAGTCGTAAATATCGATTTAACTTCTGATGAGCTGATAACACGTCTGAAAGAAGGTAAAATTTATCAGGCAGAAAAAATCGAAACGGCCTTGAAAAACTTTTTCAAGAGCGAACACATTCTGCAATTGCGGGAGTTGGCACTGAAAGAAGTAGCCAGTCAGGTAGAACGAAAGGTGGAAATAGAAGTTCCTAAGAATAAAGGGGTACGTCATGAGAAATTTTTAGCCTGTATCAGCAGTAACGAAAGCACTGCTAAAAAAGTGATCCGTAAAACGGCAAGACTTGCAAATTACTATAACAGCAAATGGTATGTTTTATATGTTCAATTACCTAATGAAAGTGTAGATAAAATCCCTCTTGACAAACAACGTCACCTTATTAATAATTTCAAACTGGCAACAGAATTGGGTGGCGAAGTTATTAAGGTTGAACATACAAAAATTGCGAAAGCTATAATAGAACTTGCCGAGCAGAAAAACATTACAACGGTTTGCATCGGAAAACCGCGAATGAACCTAATGAAGATTATTCTCTCAACGAATATTTTCAAGGAACTTTTAAATAAACTATCTTCGAGTGACATCGATTTAATCATTTTAAGTTAAAAAATGAGAATTAAAACAAAACTTACACTTGGCGTTGGATTGCTATTTTTTTTAATAGTACTACTTGTGGGATTAGCTGTTCGACAAGTGCATAAATTATCCAACGATACTGAGAACATACTGGTTGCCAACTACAATTCATTAGATTATTCCCGAAATATGCTCAAAGAGTTAGAAAAGATTGAAAAAGAAGGGAAATCGTTTAAAAAATTTGATAGCTTTTTACTATTACAATCTAAAAATATTACTGAAATAGGAGAAGATGAATTTACACAGAATCTTACCGATGATGTTACAATGTATAAAAAGCAAAGGACAAGTATTTTAGCCGGTAAAATTAGGAATGATATAAATGATATTATGAAGCTCAATATGGATGCTATTCAACGTAAAAGTAATATAGCTTCCAAGACTGCTCAAGATGCAATACTTTGGATATCTTTAACTGGTACTGCTTGTTTTATCATAGCCTTTACACTTCTTGTAAATTTACCTAGTAATATAGCTAATCCAATAAAGAATCTAACGGATAGTATTCGTCAGATTGCGGCTAAAAATTATCATCAGCGAGTACATTTTGAAGATCATAATGAGTTTGGTGATTTGGCTAAATCTTTTAACACCATGGCTGAAAAATTACAGGAATACAATGAAAGTAATTTGTCCAAACTCATGATGGAAAAAAAGCGTATTGAGACACTAATTAACAATATGCATGATCCAGTGATAGGGCTTGACGATAAAAATATTATCTTGTTTGTTAATGAACAAGCCTTAGCTATTTCAGGTTTAAAAGCAACAGATGTTATTGGGAAATCTGCTAAAGAAGTGGCACTTTCAAATGATTTGATACGCTCTCTATTGCAACATTTGGTTGGGAATCAATCTGAAAAAAAATCTGAAACTTTAAAGATTTATGCCGATAAAAAAGAAAGTTATTTTGAAAAACAGCTTGTACCTATCGGAATTATTCCTACCGGCGAGAAAGAGAAAATTCATATTGGCTCTTTTATCATACTCCGCAACGTGACGGCTTATAAAGAATTGGATGAAGCTAAAACTAATTTTATTGCCACAGTTTCCCACGAATTTAAAACACCGATTGCTTCTATGAAAATGAGTTTGCAGTTGTTGGAAAATGAAGGAATTGGTAAACTGAATCCAGAACAAAAAGAATTAGTTCATAGTATTTATGATGATGCTGACAGATTGCTAAAAACTACTGGGGAATTATTAAATATTACTCAAGTAGAATCTGGAAAATCTAAAATGAATATTGAATTTTGTGAAATAAAGCCAATCATTACGCAAGCTATTGAATCTACAAAAAACTTGGCAGAACAGAACAGAATTAAGCTAGAATTGCTGATTGAGGAAAATTTACCAGAAGTCCAAATTGACAAAGAAAAAACGGCTTGGGTGATTTCAAACTTAATTTCAAATGCAATCAGATATTCTTATGAGAATTCTTCAGTGAGAGTTGAAGTGAAAAAAACTTTTGATGTGGTGTCTATAAGTGTTATAGATAGTGGTCTTGGTATATCCTCTCAATATAAAGACAAAATCTTTGATAAATATTTTAGAGTCCCTGGAACAGATAAGGATGGCACAGGTCTGGGGCTGGCTATTAGTAAAGAGTTTATCGAGGCTCAGGGAGGCGTTATCTCTGTGGAAAGTGAATTAGGCTCAGGGAGTACTTTTTCAATCAGTTGTAGCACTAATAAGTTATTTTAAATTTGTTTGTACCTATGTACAAGTTGTGATATTTTTTTCGTGATAATTTAAATTATCACAAATTTTTTATCACAAGACTGTGATAATTTTTTTCATTTAGAAAAAAATATCACAAAAATCTATTTTTAGTATGTGTAGTAGGAGAGGGAATTATTTTAAATCTTTTCCACTTTTGTTAGTCTATTTTTAATCAAAACAAAAAATTGCCATATCGCCAAACCTATAAAAATAAACGGTATATACTTTTGAAATGAAAACTGGGTATAGCTTACCGTTTTATGTAACGCTATAATAAGGCATAGCATTCCTGTAAAAGTACCTATAACAGCACCAAAAGTGTACCATACCAATCCGTTTTGTTGTGGTGTAACATATTTTTCGTTAAGCATATAAACATTCCAACTGAGCCAAAAGGGTATTTGCGCAAAGTTGAGGCTACTTAATACGATACCTGTAAGTAAGGGATACTGAACAAAATTAAAAAAAGGAACCGTTGGATTAGTGGTTTCTTGTAGAGCAGTAGGTTTTGCTAAATAGGCAAGAAGCATTAAAAAGGTAATGCTAAATAACGAGATTTTGGTTTTTAAGTGGGGTTGTAACGCTATTTTTGAAGCCCCTTTTGCCGTATAATAAATCACCATACTTTCTATGACTACCACACCCAGCAAAAAGAGTAGTGTAGATACTAAACTCTCTCTTTGATAATATTGCAGGCCTATCAAATTCAAATACCCCAGTGGTATTGAACCTATGAAACTAATGGTAAAACCTACGGCAGTATTTTTAAGGTTAGGTATCATCTAGTACTCTTTTTTCTTTACTCTTTGTTCTAAATCTGCGTAATTATATTAAAATGTTCTTGATGTTTGCGGTATTCCTGCATTCCTTCTTTATGGTTGAGATAAGGAACTCCTTTAGTATGGTTTTGTTGGCTTATTTGAAACATATAGGTAATATGTCGGGCAATTTCCTTCCAGGCAAAAAAGATAGAATGGTTAGGGTCATAAATGTGTGTGGGTTCACTGGCAGAGCCGTTTAATTCTACAATCGAGAAATTTTTACCATTTTCTAACTCTTCCCACGAATTATACATTAAGTCCATTCGTCCATAATAAAAACCCTCAATTTGCTGACATATGGCATCGATAGTATCGGTTAGTTTTACACTTATTTTATGACTGGCATCGATGAATTTTGTACCTCGGCAATGGTTGCCAAAAGGAACTAGATTTAGTTGTTCACCTTCTGGTAAAATAGTATGTATTTTTTCCTTTAATTCGTTTTGGAGTACTGTTAATTGAAATTCGTATCGAGGATCTTGTTTAATTAGTTGTTCCAATGTGCTTTTACCATCACCAGTAACAATCATAAATTCTTTGGCCACTATACCTGTTATTCGCCCTTTTTGTTCATTAGGAAATCGAACATAAAAAATACCCACTTCGTTAGGATAGGGAATCAAATCTTGGATTAAATAATCAAAATTTACTTGGTTGTGATAGGTTTGAAGTTCTTTAAAATTATTAATTTTCTTTACTGCGGAACCTCTCAAACCAATATCCGGTTTTACGATAAAAGGAAATTTGAGATCCGTAATATCTAATTGTTCTTGGTGTACAACCAATCGGGTTTTAGGATAAAATTCCTGCGGAATTAAATCATATATATCCTTTTTACTTTCGTTAAAAAAGCCTCCATTTTTTATGGTTGGGTTAACAGCATTGAAAAAGAAAAGCGAACGAGACTTTACAGCATAATAAGCCCAAAGAAAATAAATAGGAATATATACCACCTGAAAAGGCCAGTATTCCCAATTAGTAAGTTTATGTAGAAAAAGTCTCATTATATAATTAAAAAGTTATTTTGGTGTATTTTGTTTTCCAATAAATCTTTGTGTGTAAATTGTATTTTGTTGTGATGAATTACCGTTTGTGTAATGCTTAACGTTACTAATTTGTTGTTTCGGTTAATGATAAGACCGTATTTAGGATCATCATCTTTTGTATGTTCATGAAAATGAGACATGTCTACAGGTAATATCACTGTTTTAGATTGTGTGAACTCATTAAATAGCGTTTCTCTTTCTTTTCGTATTTCTAAAGGATACAAGGTGGAAGATGACCAAATGTATTTTCCTTTTGCATCTAATTCGATGATTTGTTTTGTAATCCCATCCCATCTACATTGAAACAATTTTTTTTCGAAATAGACCACTAGTGTAAAAGGTTCAATGTTATTTAAATCGATTGTGTTCCATTGTACAATACAATTGGAACTATCAAAAATCTCTAAAAGAATTAACCCACGGCTTTTACGATAATTATTTTGTAACTCATGCTTTTCGCTAGCCCCATTTAATAAAACGATAACATTACCATAATCATCTAACACATACCAAGTTCCACCAGCTTTGGCATCCTTAGGAAAATACATTTTCTTGTAATTTCCTAAATAGGTTTTGGGGTTAATGGCTTTAGGGCGTGCCACTTTTTCATCTCTATTGGATGTTATAATGATTGTATCGTTGCTATAAACAAAACTTACTGTGCACATGCTTTACGAAATTCTAAAGTTGATGGTGCAACACCAAATGTTTCATTAATAGTAATGTTATTAAAAGATAGCAACCCTACTTTTATCAAGGCTTGATGATGAATACAGTGTTCTAAATTGTATAAAATCTCTCTGAAGTAATTAGTTTCGATCAACGTGACAGAATTCGAAATACAATGTTTCATGGTTAGTTTTTTGTCCTCTTTTTCAACGTTTTTAATAATATTATCTATTGTGATTAAAGCAATGTTTTTGTTTTCTTGGATTGTTTTATTTCGCTCCCTGTCATCATAATTTAAAACTCCAGTATGGTAGGCAGTTAGTACGGCTTGGTACAATTCAATGATGTGACGAGTATGTTCTCCAATAGTTGCATTGCTTAGGCTGAGAATAGGTGCTGAAAAAGTTTCATTGTTTAATTGATTTAGTACATCCTTTAACTCAATAAGAGAGTTTTTGATTGAAGAAAAGTCCATTTAGTTTATTTGTTTAATTGTTTTTAAATCATTTATAAAATCATTTTTGTATCGAAATACTAAGTAGCTACTTATAAAAAAACAAACACAGGCTAATAAGAATAAGGTTCCTCCATCATTCATAATTTCAATACCTAAAATGGTTAGATGAGATACTATTGCACCTAACATGGTTCCTAAAACGGCCAAAGAAGCGTAAAACTGTGTCTTTCTGAAAAATAACAAAAAAGATGCAAACAATTCAATTATTCCTGAGCCTATTCTACCATAAGGTTCAGCATTTAATTTTGAGAATATGTAAACCGATTCTGAGCTTGCTGTAAATTTGAAAAATAGTGTCTGAAGCAAAATAATTGCCAATGCAATTTTTAATATAAGTTGTAAGTTTATTATTTTCATTAGTTAATTATTTTTTTCCAGTTGGTGTCTGCTTTTGACTTAAGATTTTTTTCATCTTTATTCCATGATTTTAAGGTGTTATTGAAGAAAGCGTTATAAAAAAGATATAACTTACCATCTACGATTTTAAAAGTCTCAGGATTTATTTCTACTTTCTCCCCAACACTTCCCATGGCATAAGCACACCAACCACCATATTGAGGCTCATATTTTTGAGGTGTTTTTTGAAAATCATCTATATTTTCTTTAGTTGTAAAGTGATATGTAGCACCTTCAAATACATAACTAAATTCTTTTTTCCCTTTAAGTGCTTTGTTCATTTTAAAATATGCAACTGGATCATAACCTTGAATAGCTAATGAAGATTCAAGATTAAATTGTTTGGTTCGCTTTGAGTTATTTTGACCAAAACTGATTATGCTAAATAATACTAAGAGTGTAAAAAATAGATTTTTCATAATATGGTTTAAATTTTAATTAATTCAATTTACATTCTTTAAAGCTGCCAATAATAATTGCTCTGATATACGATGTTTGTAGTCAGGAGCGATGTACTCAAATACTATTTTATTACTCTCATTTATCACATATACGGAAGGAACGGGTAAAAAGTTTTTATTTATTTTATTTGAGCCTTTATTAATTATTGGTTTGTAAATAAGTGGAGCTTCAAAAGTGATTCCTAAAGCTGTTAGAAAATCTCCTTTACTGTCTGAAAGTAGGGTGTAGTTTAAATGATCTTTGTCTAATGTTTTTGATAATGAACTAGGGGAATCTGGGCTAATTGCCAGTATTTGATATCCTAAATTTAGAATTTCACTTTCTATAGTGGCTACATTTTTTAAATGTTGATTGCAATAAGGACACCAACCACCTCTATAAACTATTAGAACAGTCTTTTTTTTGTTGGTTAAATCATGTATTGATACCAATGTACTGTCTGTTTTTTGAACAGTTGCTTTGGGTAATTCGGCTCCAATTAATAATGGTGAAATTTCTTCTGCAGAGTTGGCTACCTTCTTTTGAGCGATTGTAAGAATTGGAATAAGTAATAAAAATAAAAATACATTTTTCATAAGGTTTTTTTTTAATTATATTGTAAAAGTAGCCTGACCGAAAAATGTATTTTGTAATGCTGATTACAAATAGGTGAAATTTATTTCAGAAGATTGATATTTGGAATGACTATTTCTTTTCTGTTGTATTGTATAAGTCCTTCTTCTTCTAACTCAATAATTAATTTAGTAGCAGTGGGTCTTGAAGTGCAAATTATTTGAGCTATATCGTTTTGGGTTAAATAATTGTCTATAGCAATTGAAGTTTCAGAATCTTTAGTATCTCTAGTTGCCCAATCGTATAAAAATGTTTTTAGTCTTGTTTTAGCATCCTTTGAAATTAAATTGGTGTAATTGTTTCTTACTCTTTTTAATTTCAATCCTACAAATTTGGTATAACTTAAAGCAAGGTTGGGATACTTAAGCATTAAATTTTCAAAATCAGAAAGTAAAAAGCTACAAATAGACACTTCATTTGTTAGCGCCATGGCAAATTCGTTTGAACTTTTATCTTGTTCAAGAGTTAATTCACCAAATAAATCACCCTTTTGAATAATGTCTTTAATTGTTTCTTCACCGTTTTCATCTACTGAAACAATTTTTATATTTCCTTTTTTTAGTAAAAAGACTCTTGGTGTTTCAGAGTCAGAAAAATATATTATTTCCCCTTTTTTAGCTTGTTTAAAACCAATAATCATGCACAATTGTTTGAGTTGCGACATGCTTAATGTTCTAAATAGTTTATGGTCTCTTAAATACCAATATTTTAGTTCTTCATACATTTTGAAAGAAATTCATTTTGAATTAAAAGTAGGAAAAAGGTTTGTATAATATTTCTGATTAACAATTTTTTATTAGATAAGGTTGACAAAATAATAAAAATGAAATAGTTATAAAATAAGATGTCCTAAAAGTTAGATTCAAATGGTAACTTTTAGGACATACTCAAAAAGTAATATTCTCAGATTTTATGAAATTACTCTAGCAATTTGTGTATTGACACGAATATTATTTGCTGCATCTAGGCCTGGAGTTTCCCCATAGGTATTGAATTCTAAGTTTACGCCAGGTTGGAAAATCAAACAATGCGTTGAACCTCCAAAATGGAACATTCCTAGCTGGTCTCCTTTTTTTACTTTATCACCAGTTTTTACTGTGATTTCACAACTAGAGACCTCGGCCATACCCACAGGCATTACACACATTAAACCTATAGCTGGATTATCTGCCTGAATAAAAATTAAGGCTCTGGTTGCCACAGCTGTCAAAAAAGCTTGTGAATTATTGGGAGCTGCTGCATCTGGACCGTCAGGATTAAAGAAACCTTGTCCTAAATTTTCAAGATAATACGTTCCATTTACTACATACGCTTTAACGATCGTACCGTTTACAGGACTATGCCAACGGTGGAAGCTTAAGGCACTAAGAAAGGCTTGATACACAGTTCCTCCTTTGAATTGAGGAGTGAATTCGTCAAAATTTAGCATGTTTTCCAATGAGTAAGGTTGGCCTTTTAACCAAAATTGATCTGATAATGCTACATTTTTTACAATTTGTAATGGAGCCGATTCACATGCGTTCGTTATGATGGCATCATTATCAGGTTCGGTTATAGGACGTACTTGTGCTTTAAAAGTTCTGGTAAAAAAAGTCATCCCAGCTTTTGTAACCATAATACAAATCCGAAGGATCACAGTTAAAGATATCTGCAAAAGTTGCATTAGGAGAAATAGGATTAGGCTCCATACCTAGAGATGATTCTGCTACTTGAACCATTTCTTGCTGAGCGGTTTCACTTAACCAAGCAATGACATCTTCTGAAAGATCATTTTCTATTAATACATATCTTGAATCCTCAGTCACTAAAAATTTAGACCAATATGCTAAGATTTTTTTAAGTTGTTGATTTACTAATGCATTTGAAAATACATCATAACCAAAAGTGGTTGCCATAGGCCATGCTAACAAAGCATTAATAGGGAAACCAATCATACCAGCCGGAGATTGATTGCCAGGAACTCCGGTTTGATAAGCTTCAGGAGCAGTGTACATGATTGCATTTAATAACTGAATAAAGTCTTCAAAGTTAGTAGGCTCTGCTTCCCAAATCAGAGGTGTTCTTTTTTTTAAATAGTGCGCTTCCGAAAACATTCCCTGCATATTAGCATACAGAACAGGATCTGAATAGACCATTTGTTGAAATTCTGCAATTTCAGGGATGAACGGTTGTGGATTTTCGGCCACTGATTTTTTTAGTTTTTTGATCCAAAACTCCACTGCTTGTGGATTTTTTGGCAACCAATGACCAAGGCCTTGGTTTTTGGAATAATGAATTCCTAGTGTGTCAGTATTATGCATAGTTAGTTTGTTTTTGGTGCCAATTTTAATTTTGACACAGATTTATTTGTACTAATTTACGTATTAATTTTTTTTATGACACAGTAATTTGATTTTTAAGTTTTTAGTTTGTGAATTTTAGAAGGTTTTATTTAATTGAAAGCCTTATCGTTGTTTGATGTTTTTTTCACACAAATCAATAATTGTTTCTATGCGTATTTTTCTGGTTTCTTCCCTTTTTGCTTGGTTAAGCCAATACAAGTAACTTTTACGATAGGAAGGGCTAAAGTTTAAGTAGTTTTTATGGGCTAAATTGTTTTTATGAAATGCTTGTAGTAAATCGTCAGGAAGTTCGTGATTCTCTACATTATCTAAAGATGTCCAAGAACCATTTTGTTTGGCGATTTCGATTTTACGTAAGCCGCTTTCATGCATCAAGTTTTCGGCAATGAGTTTTTCGATATAGGTTTTGTTGAGTTTACTCCAAACACTTTTATCTTTTCGAGGGCCAAAAGATTGTTTACGCTTTTCATCATCTATTTTACGAACGGTTGAATCAATCCATCCATAACAAAGTGCTACCTGAACTGCTTCTTCCCAACGCATGCTTTCATATTCTGAATCTACACGGTAAAAAATTAATTCGACTCCAATACAGCTTAAATGATTTTCGTGTAACCATTCTCGCCATTCTTGGGCATTTTTGAAATAGAGGAGGGGTTTGGTCATTTTTTTGAAAATATATAAGGCATATAAAAAATATATAAGGCATATAAGAAATATATTTTTTATACCTGACAGGTTTTTTAAACCTGTCAGGTATAAAATTACTTTATTATTCCTGCACACGCCACTCTTCCACCAGCATTTCCAGTTGGTTGCGTTGTAAAATCGTCTGTACCTTTATGAACAATTAGTCCTTTGCCTATAATATCTTTAGTTGCATCGCCACAACCAATACACCATTCATTTGTTGAGAATTTAATAGTTCCGTTACCGTTAGCATCTGCCGTAAAGTTGCCAATATCCCCTTTATGGTATTCAGCAGAACCCCATTTTCCGTGTTTTTTGAACGTTGGGTTCCAATGTCCTCCTGCGCTTGATGCATCTGGAGCAGAACAATCTGCTTTTTCATGTATATGAATTGCGTGTTCTCCAGGAGTTAGTCCTTTCATATTTGCTTCAAAAGTTACTACACCACCTTTTTCTACAAAGGTTGCAGATCCTGATACTTGAGTGTCGCTTTTAGGTTGAAGCATTACTACAATTTCGTTTTTACCTCCTGAAGCTGTTTTACAAGCAAAAATAGTAGCACCAGTTAGTATGGTAAGAATGATTATTTTTTTCATGATATAAAGTTTATCAAGTAAAGTTACATAAAATACTTTGTAAAGAAAAAAGCCACAGTAGAATTAACTACCGTGACTTTTTCAACCAAACTAATTAAAATTTAAATTTTAGAAGCAATAAGTATTTTCTGCTACCAATTTTGAAGCAATTGTTTCTCTTAGTGCTACTACATTAGGCATGTTTACATATTTTGTGAAACGACGTAATCCCATTAACATCATACGTTGCTCATCACCTTCAGCAAAAGAAACAATTCCTTCTTTTCCTTTTTGAGTAATGATATCAACCGCATTGTATAAGTATAATTGAGCCATTGCGATTTGTTCTTTTACGTTTTCCGCACCTTTAGCTTTAGCTAATTTTTCAGTACGTAAAATTCCGCTTTCTGCCATGTAGATTTCGATTAGCATATCAGATGCAGCCATCAATAATTGTTGGTGCGCTTCTAAGTCTGGACCATATTTTTGAACGGCAGCTCCAGCAACCATTAAGAATGATTTTTTCAATTTACCGATTAATTCTTTTTCTTCAGCAAATAATTCTGAATAATCTGGAGTGTTGAAATCAGGAATACCCATTAACTCTTCTGCCACTTTCATAGCTGGACCTAATAAATCAACGTGACCTTTCATTGCTTTTTTGACCAACATACCTACCGATAACATACGGTTGATTTCGTTTGTTCCTTCATAGATACGAGCAATACGAGCATCTCTCCAAGCAGATTCCATAGGAGTATCTTCAGAGAATCCCATACCACCAAAGATTTGGATTCCTTCGTCAGCACAGTTTTGGATATCTTCAGAAACAGCCACTTTAAGAATTGAACATTCGATAGCAAATTCTTCTACACCTTTTAATTCAGCTTCTTGGTGAGAAATTCCTTCTGCTACACGTGCATTAATTCTGTCTTCGATGCTTTTTGCAGCACGGTAAGAAGCAGATTCGCCAACATAAGCGTTAGTTGCCATTTCAGCTAATTTAGCACGGATAGCACCAAAGTTAGCGATAGGGGTATTGAACTGTAAACGTTCGTTAGCATATTTTACTGCACCAGAAATTGTTCTTCTTTGTGCATCCAAACAAGCTGCAGCCAATTTGATACGACCAACATTTAAAGCATTCATTGCAATTTTGAATCCTTCACCACGTCCTGCCAACATATTTTCTATCGGAACAATTGTATCGTTGAAGAATACCTGACGCGTTGAACTCGCACGAATACCTAATTTGTGTTCTTCTTCACCTAAAGTGATTCCGTTAGGATTAGCCGCATCGTATTCAACGATGAAACCAGTGATATTTTTATCATCTTCGATTCTTGCGAAAACAATCATTAGACTACAGAAACCTGCATTTGAAATCCACATTTTCTGACCGTTGATTTTGTATGATTTTCCATCAGCAGAAAGTTCTGCTTTAGTTTTACCTGAATTAGCATCAGAACCAGCTCCTGGCTCTGTTAAACAGTATGAACCAAACCATTCTCCTGAAGCTAATTTTGGAACATATTTTAATTTTTTGCTCCTCAGTTCCGTATAAAGTAATTGGCATTGTTCCAATTCCTGTGTGTGCACCAAAAGCAGTCGAGAATGATCCTGTTGCTCCTGAAATATAATCACATGTTAACATCGTAGAAACGAATCCCATTCCTAATCCTCCGTAAGCTTCTGGAACAGCTACACCCAATAAACCTAATTCACCTGCTTTGCGCATAGTTTCTTCAGTATAAGCGTAATCTTTCTTTTCGAATTTTTCTTTGTGTGCCCAAAGTTCTTTGTCTACAAATTCCTTAACGGTGTCACGCATCATGATTTGCTCTTCCGAAAAATCTTCAGGTGTGAAAATATTTTCACATTTAGTTTCTTTAACAAGGAATTGACCTCCTCTTGTAATATCTTCCATAATTTTATTTTTTAGATAAAAGAGAAAAGAAGAAAGAAAAAAGATTATGCTAACTTTGAAATGAAACCAGAAATCATTTTCTGTAATTCAATAATCTTATTTTCTAAATCTATCACTTTTTCATTGGTTATATAATTGTTTTGTAATGCTATTAATAATTGTGTTTGTAATTCGAAAGAAGAACCAAGACTAATATTAAGAAAGTGTTTGAAATGATTATTTTCTCTATTCGATCCTTCTGCAATATTGGAAGGTATAGAAATAGCAGCTCTATTCATTTGACTTGTTAAACCATACACTTCATTTTTTGGAAAATCTAATGTTATTTTATGTGTATCAGAAGCAATTTCCATTGCGAGTGACCAAATTTTTAGATTTTTGAAGTTATGTTTCACAAGTCTTTTCTCTTTCTTCTTTTCTCTTTTTTCTAATTACAATAATTCAAAAATACCTGCAGTTCCTTGACCGGTACCTACACACATAGTTACCATTCCGTATTTGTTACCACGACGTTTCATTTCGTCAAATAACTGAACTGATAATTTAGCTCCTGTACATCCAAGTGGGTGACCTAAAGCAATAGCTCCACCATTTACGTTTATGATTTCAGGATTTAAGTCTAATTCACGGATTACTGCTAAAGATTGAGCAGCAAAAGCTTCATTCAACTCGAATAATTCGATATCAGAAATTTTTAAACCAGCTTGTTGAACTGCTTTTGGAATAGCTTTCACTGGACCGATACCCATGATTCTTGGTTCAACACCAGCAGAAGCGAAGTTTACCAAACGTGCGATTGGTTCAAGGTTTAATTCTTTCACCATTTCTTCGCTCATAATTAATACGAAAGCTGCGCCATCACTCATTTGAGAAGAGTTACCCGCAGTTACTGAACCATCTGCTGCAAAAAACTGGTTTTAAGCCTGCTAACGCTTCAACAGAAGTTCCAGCTCTTGGTCCTTCATCTTTAATTACCGTGTATGATTTAGTTTCTTTTTTACCTGCTTCATTTAAGAAAGTGTGTTCTACAGTGATAGGAGCAATTTGAGCATCAAATTTACCTTCAGCTTGTGCTTTCAAAGCCTTCATATGTGATTGATATGCAAATTCATCTTGATCGGCACGGGAAACATTGAATTGTTTAGCAACAGCTTCAGCTGTTAATCCCATTCCCCAGTAGTAATCTTCGTGACCAGCAGCTGCGGCTTTATAATCCGGAGTTGGTTTATAACCACCCATTGGAATGTAACTCATGCTTTCTGCACCACCAGCGATAATACAATTTGCCATTCCTGATTGGATTTTGGCTGTCGCCATACCAATAGTTTCTAAACCAGAGGCACAGTAACGGTTTACGGTTACACCAGGAACATCATCTACTTTTAATCCCATTAGCGAAATTAAACGACCAACGTTTAATCCTTGTTCTGCTTCCGGCATGGCATTTCCTACCATTACGTCGTCAATTCTTGTTTTATCAAAACCTGGTAATTGCGCCATCAAATACTCGATAGTTTCAGCGGCTAATTCGTCAGGTCTTTTGAAACGGAACAATCCTTTTGGTGCTTTACCAACGGCTGTTCTATATCCTTTTACTATATATGCTGTTTTCATATTTTACTTTTTAGAGAAAAGAAGAAAGAGAAAAGATGAAAGAAATTCTTTGTTCTTGCTTCTTTGTTCTTGTTTCTAGTTTCTAAGCGGTTTTCCTTTAGTTAACATAAATTGGATACGCTCCAATGTTTTTCGTTCGGTACAAAGCGATAAGAAAGCTTCTCTTTCGATATCTAATAAATATTGCTCTGTAACTAATGTAGGCTCAGATAAATCACCTCCAGCCATAACATATGCTAATTTGTTAGCAATTTTTTGATCGTGTTCTGAGATGTATTGTCCAGCAACCATTTGATCTGTTCCTACTAAGAACATACCTAAAGCTTGTTTTCCCAATACTTTAATGTCTTTTCTACGAACCGGTTGTGTATAACCCGCTTCAGCCATTAATAAAGCGTGTTTCTTAGCTTCAGCAATCTGACGGTCTTTGTTTACTACAACAACGTCTTTTCCTTTTTGCAGGATGCCTAAATCGTAGGCTTCATAAGCTGAAGTAGCTACTTTAGCCATACCGATAGTTAAGAAGTATTCTTGAAGAACATTTAATTCAACGTCATTTTTACGGAAAGTATCTGCAGCACGTAAAGCCATTTCTTTAGATCCACCACCACCAGGGATAACTCCAACACCGAATTCAACCAATCCGATATACGTTTCTGCGGCAGCAACTACTTTATCAGCATGCATTGAAAGTTCACAACCACCACCTAAAGTCATTCCGTGAGGAGCGGCAATTACTGGAATTGAAGAGTAACGAGCACGCATCATAGTGTCCTGGAACATTTTGATAGCCATGTTTAACTCATCATATTCTTGCTCAACTGCCATCATGAAAATCATTCCGATGTTAGCTCCAACTGAGAAATTTGTTCCTTGGTTACCAACAACCAATCCGTTGTACTCTTTTTCAGCTAAATCGATAGCTTTGTTTATTCCTTGAAGGACACCACCACCAATTGTATTCATTTTTGAATGGAATTCTAAGTTTAAGATTCCGTCTCCAATATTATGTACCGTACAATCGGCATTACCCCAAACTTTTTTAGTCTCACGGATATTGTTTAAGATGATAAATGCATCTTGACCCGGTACTTTAGTTTGTGATTTTGAAGCAATGTTGTAGAAATGAGTTGATCCTTCTTTTACAGTATAGAAAGATGTGTTTCCACTTGCAATCATATCATTAACCCAAGCAGCTGGTTCGTAACCTTCTGCCTTCATTAATTCGATACCTTTTTGAACACCAATAGCATCCCAAATTTCGAAAGGACCATTTTCCCACCCGAAACCTGCTTTCATGGCATCATCGATTTTGTAAAATTCGTCAGTGATTTCAGGAACTCGGTTAGACACATAAGCAAACATAGATGAGAATGATTTTCTGTAGAATTCACCTGCTTTATCTGTTCCTTTTACTAGTACTTTGAATCTATCGATAGGTTTTTCGATAGTTTTTGTCATTTCCAGCGTGGCAAATGACGCTCTTTTATTGGGACGATATTCTAAAGTGTTTAAGTCTAATGACAGAATATCTTTTCCTTCTTTTTTATAGAAACCTTGTCCAGTTTTGCTTCCTAACCATTTGTTTTCCATCATTTTGTTGATGAAATCAGGAAGTTTGAATAATTCGTGTGCTTCGTCGTTTGGACAGTTTTCATAAATACCGTTAGCCACGTGTACTAAAGTATCTAAACCTACCACATCTACAGTACGGAAAGTAGCCGATTTTGGACGACCAATTACTGGTCCAGTTAATTTATCAACCTCCTCAATAGTTAATCCCATATCTTTTACCAAGTGGAATAAACTCTGGATTCCGAAGATTCCGATTCTGTTTCCAATGAAAGCCGGAGTATCTTTAGCAACAACAGAAGTTTTACCTAAGAACTGCTCACCATAGTTATTTAGGAAGTCTAATACTTCTTGAGAAGTTTTTGGACCAGGAATAATTTCAAATAATTTCAAATAACGTGCAGGGTTGAAGAAGTGCGTTCCGCAGAAATGCTTTTGGAAATCTTCGCTTCTTCCTTCACTCATGAAATGAATTGGAATACCAGAAGTGTTTGACGTAATTAATGTTCCTGGTTTTCTGTGTTGGTCAAGTTGTTCAAAAACAGATTTTTTAATATCTAATCTTTCAACAACTACTTCGATAATCCAATCTACATCCTTTACTTTTGCGATATCATCTGTTAAGTTTCCTGTTGTGATACGATCAGCAAATTTTGGATGATAAATAGGAGAGGGTTTCGATTTTAAAGCGTTAGCTAAACTGTCATTAACAATTCGGTTTCTTACCGCTTTACTTTCAAGGGTTAAACCTTTTTTCTGTTCAGCTTCGTTTAGTTCGCGAGGTAAAATATCAAGTAGTAATACTTCTACTCCAATATTTGCAAAATGGCAGGCAATACCTGAACCCATGATACCTGAACCAACGACAGCAACTTTTTTAATTACTCTTTTCATTTTGATTACTCTGGTTGATTGAATATGTTTTTATCTTGTATTAATTCGTTTATTACTTCGGCAACTTCCACAAAATGGATTAGTTTTTCTTCAGCTATATGCTGTTTTACAGCTTCATTAAACTTTAAAACGGTTTGTTTTGAAAGCTCTCTTTTTAGTTTTCCTTCTTCAGTTAAATAGATTAACACGCCTCGACCGTCATTTGGATTTGGTTTTCTAATGATTAGGCCTTTTTCTTCTAATGTTTTTAGGGTTCTGGTAAGACTTGTAGCTTCCATTCCCATGCGGCTGCTTATTTTTGTAGAAGGAGTTCCTTCTTCTCTGTCTATACTTAAAAGGGCAAAACCAATAGCCATCGAACCTTCGTATTTTGAAGCTTCTTCATTATACATACGAGCAACTGCCTGCCATGTAGAACGAAGTATGTAATCTATAGTTTTATCTTTCATATTTAATTTTGGAAAATCAAATATACAAAAAAAATAGTATGCATGCATAATAAATTGATGATTTTTTTATGCGTGCATATAAAAAAAATAAAAGCCCTTGTAGAAAAGGGCTTGAGAGGTTAAAATTTATTTTCGTTTACATCATTTAAGAATTTTATGACTCCTGGGATGTATGTTTTTTGATCATCATATTGTGAAAGGTGACTTCCGTTAGGACAATATAAAAATCTTCCGTGTTGCACTTCCTTAGACATCCATTTCATGTGTTCAGGATCCATTGTGTCATGTTTTGAACCAATTACTAATGTTGGAACTGAAATGGTTTTTAATTTATCTCTGACATCCCAATTTTTTAGTGAAGCATTTCCAGTAATTCCAAATTCGCTTGGCCCTTGCATGAAAATATATACGTTTGGATTGAGGTGTTTGAAGCATCTGTTCACAGCTTCTGGCCATTCATTTAATGGTTTTCTTAAAATATGTTCTGTATAATAATATTTAAAGAGTAAGTCTTGATATTTAGGATTATGATAATCTTTGTTTTTTTCGAAAGTTTTGATTTGTTCAAAAACTTCTTTTGGAAGTTTAGGGCCTAGAGCTTCTTCTGCATACTTATTATATAAAGGGACACTTGACATCATATTGGAAATAATTAATCCTTTTAAATTATTTTGATATTTAAAAGCATATTCCATGGCAAGAATACCTCCCCAAGATTGTCCTAATATATAGAAGTTGTCTTTATTTAAACCTAAAGCTTTACGAACTTGCTCGACTTCGTCTACAAAACGATCGTTTGTCCATAGTCGATTATCATTTGGTTGGTCGCTGTAATAAGAACCCAATTGGTCATAATATATGTATTCGATCCCTTCTTTTGGGAAATAGCCGTCAAAACATTCATACAGTTCATGAGTAACCCCAGGACCACCATGTAGTAAAAGGACTTTTATTTTTGGATTGTTACCAATGCGTTTTGTCCAGACTTTAAATTCACCTGCTGGAGTTTTGATAGGAATCATTCTGATTCCACCAGTATATTGATCTTCGGGATTTGAATAATCGAAGTAATTTAAACTAGAAACTTCCTCTTTGTTTTTACAATTAGAGAATGTTACCATAATTAGAGAAAAACAAAGAAGAAGTTTAAGTTTCATAACAATTGATTTTAGTTATATATTTTATCGTAAAGACCTTTGTATTTTTCCAATACTACTTTACGTTTTAATTTTAATGTAGGAGTAAGTTGTCCACCATCTATTGACCAAATATCTGGAGTAAGTTCAAAACGTTTGATTTTTTCCCAATTTCCAAATTTAGTATTATAGGTGTCGATTTCTTGTTGGATTCTATTGATAACCTCTGAATTTGAAATAATTTCTTCGTTAGTGTTACCAATGTTTATTTTATGAATTGATGCCCATTCTTTTACAAAATCAAATGAAGGCTGAATAATAGCAGCTGGCATTTTTTGCCCATCACCAATTACCATGATTTGTTCGATAAAACGAGATTGCTTAAATGTGTTTTCAAGAATTTGAGGCGCGATATATTTACCACCAGATGTTTTGAACATTTCCTTTTTACGATCAGTAATTCTTAAGAAACCATCCTTGTCAAACTCACCAATATCACCCGTATGGAAGTATCCGTCTTTAATAACATCGGCAGTTTGTTGCTCATCTTTATAATAGCCCATCATAACATTTGGTCCTTTACAAAGAATTTCTCCATCTTCAGCAATTTTAACTTCAACGTTTTTGATAAGTTTACCAACTGTTCCAACGCGGAAAAGTTTATTACGCATATCATTTACAGAAATTACGGGAGAAGTTTCAGACAAACCATAACCTTCTACAACTGACATTCCAGCGGCTGCAAATACTCTTGTTAAACGTGTTTGTAATGCTGCACTTCCAGAAACCATTAATTTAACGTTACCACCAAGAGCTTCTTGCCACTTACTGAATATTAATTTACGAGCAATTTTTAATTGGAATTCATAGAACCATCCGTTTTGACCATAAGGTTCATATTTAAGTCCTAAATCGATTGCCCAGAAGAAAAGTTTCTTTTTTATACCAGTTAATTCGGTTCCTTTTGCATAGATTTTGTCATATACTTTTTCAAGTAAACGTGGTACTACAGAGAATACGTCTGGTTTTACTTCTTTAAAATTTTCTGAAATTTTATCAATGGACTCTCCAAAATAAATTGAAATCGAGTAGTATTGATAAATGTATACAACCATTCTTTCAAAAATATGACAAATTGGTAAGAAGCTCATTGCTCTTGCTGCACCTTCGGCAAGTGGAATTCTATCTGAGCTATCAATAACATTGGAAACAATATTATTATGTGATAGCATAACTCCTTTAGGTTTACCTGTAGTTCCAGAAGTATATATAATAGTGGCTAAATCGGTAGATTTTACTGCATTTTTACGCTCTTCAACAAAGTTTTGTGTAGAGGTGTCTTTCCCAATTGCTAATAAATCTTTCCAATTATTTTCTCCAGAAATTTCATCAAATGTATAAACTCCTACAAGTGAAGGGACGTTTGCTTTAATTTGATTAAGCTTTCTTAAAACTTCAACATCAGAAACGAAGCAATATTTAGCTTCTGAATGATTTAATATATATTCGTAATCTTGTTCTGAAATAGTAGGATAAATAGGCACAGTTTGTGCTCCAGTTTGTAAAGTACCAATATCCATGATATTCCATTCTGTCCTGTTGGTAGATGAAATAATGGCTATTTTATCATTTTTTTGAACTCCCATAGAAATAAGAGCTCTCGAAATAGCATTGGCTTTATCAATATATTCTTGTGTAGATGTTTTTACCCATTCACCATTATATTTAGTTACTAAGGCATCAGGTAAATCGTTTTTTTCTAGCTGATAATATGGGAAATCAAATAGACGGGTAATTTTGGTCATTATAAATAGGTATGGTTAATAATGCAAATAAAAGAAAATTAATGAGAATATGAATAATTCTTTATTTTTTAAAATCAACAGACAAAGAGTTAACACAAAATCTGGTTCCAGTTTTAGTTGGTCCATCATCAAAAACGTGTCCTAAATGACCTCCACATTTAGCACAAAGTATTTCAGTTCTTGACATTCCAAAGGAAACATCTTTTTTATATTCAACTTTTCCTGGTAAGGCTTCATCGAATGAAGGCCAGCCACAATGTGATTCAAATTTAGATTCTGATGAAAAAAGCGGTTCGCCACATCCACCACAAAGGTAAGTTCCCTTTTCAAAATGTAAGTTATATTTTCCTGTGCCAGCATATTCTGTACCTTTTTCACGTAAAATACGATAGCGTTCTTCTCCTAACTGAGCTTTCCACTCGGCATCTGTTTTTTCAACTGAATATTTCATGGTTTTATTTTCTTTTTTTACAATTGTTTTTTTGTCTTGACCTTGGCAGGATGTCACAATAAGAATTATTATAAGCAAGGTGTATTTTACAATTGTAGTCATGATATTATTGATTTATAAATGACATTGTTTTTTCTATTACTGCTGCATCTCCCAAAATTTTACGATGTCCTAATTTTTTGGTTCTATACAACTCTCCATTTTGAAGATGTTTATATATGTTTTCGGCACAAAGTATAGGAACTTCATAATCATTTTCGTCGTGAATGATAAGCGTTGGTATTTCTACTTTTTGTGCGGCAACATGTGCGGCATAATTTTCCATAGGTTCGCCAAACTTTTTCTCAAAAAGAGTTTTCATCTTTATGGCAATTTCAGGTTTCAGTTTTAGTTTTTGAACAAAATCATTTAAAATATCCTGAATTTTATCGGCACTACCTATTGTTACTAATTTTTTAAGTTGAAGTCCCTGTTTAACTGAATTTAATAATGACATTCCTCCTAATGAATGACCAATTGCAAACTCAAAGGGGCCGTGTTTTTTTTCTAACTCTAAAATCGAAGCAATAAATTCTGGCATTAATGTTGTCGAGCTACCTGATTTTCCATGTGCGGGAGCGTCAAAACTAATCGTACTATATCCTTTGCTTACAAGTTCATCTGCAAATTTTACTAACTGTGTTCCTCTGCCTGACCAACCATGAACTAACAATACTTTTCTTGGACTATGACCATAATGATAAACGACAATACTCTTGTTTATTTTTGGAATAAAAACGTTTTCTTTGATTGCGTTTTTGTCCATTTCAAATTCACGCTTAGGTGTTTTATGTTTTATTGGTGTTGTAAATATTTTTGCTCCAACTTTAGTAACTAAATCTTTAGAAAAAAACTCAATAAGTTTTACACTGTAAATTATAGGTTTAGGAACATGTATTCCTTCTTTTTTTTTGGCTTTCAAAACAATTTTATTAAAATGCTATGCAATTTAGCTTTTTTTTGCGTTTTGGTATAAACTTTGTTTCATAAATTAATCTTAAAATACCTTATAGATTTTAAGTTTTTTAAAAAATGAATTAATTTTACTACACAAAATAAACAAGTATGAAGACAAAATTGATAGTTACAACAATTGGATTAGCAGCATTGACGTTTGCTTGTGCAACAAATCCATTTACAGGAAAGAAAACAATGGCTTTAGTTCCTGACAGTGAAATATTTCCATCTGCATTTCAGGAATACAATCAATTTTTATCTGAAAATAAAGTAATTAAAGGAACAAAAGATGCTCAAAGAGTTGAGACCGTTGGGATGAAGATTAAAACAGCTGCTGAAAGATGGTTGACAGCAAATGGGAATGCTACTTATTTAAAAGACTATAAATGGGAATATAATTTAGTAGATAGTAAAGAGGTTAACGCTTGGTGTATGCCTGGAGGGAAAATAGTATTTTACACTGGTATTTTGCCAATTACGAAAGATGATGCTGGAATGGCTGCAGTAATGGGGCACGAAGTAGCTCACGCGTTGGCTAATCATGGTCAGCAACGCATGAGTGCAGGTCTATTACAACAAGCAGGAGCTGTAGGAGTAGCAGTTGCTACACAGAACAAATCAGTAGAAAGTCAACAATTATTTATGCAAGCCTATGGAGTAGGGAGTCAAGTAGGAGGTATGTTACCATTTAGTCGCAGCCACGAAAGCGAAGCAGATATGATTGGATTAACGTTAATGGCAATTGCAGGCTATAATCCTGAAAATGCTGTGTTTGTTTGGGAAAGAATGTCGGCTCAAGCAGGAGGTCAAGCGCCGCCAGAATTTTTAAGTACACACCCAAGTAATCAAACACGTATCAATGAATTGAAAAAGTTACTACCTGAAGCTAAAGCTGAAGCTGCTAAATTTGGAGTAGTTTTTAAATAAGAAGTTGTTTTTAGATAAAATAATAGTATTTTCGAACCACGCTTTATGCGTGGTTTTTTATTTTAAAAATTTACATTATGCCACAACTTCAAAAAGGAGATAAAAAATTATTAAATGCTTGGGCTTTTTACGACTGGGCTAACTCAGTATACAGCTTGGTAATTGCATCGGCTATCTTTCCTATATTTTATAATGCTTTGTTCAAAATAAGAGGTAATAATTATGTTGATGTATTTGGTTATCATTTCAAAGATACTGCCATGATAACTTTTGTTACTGCATTAGCCTTCTTAATAGTTGCTTTTATTTCTCCAATTCTTTCTGGTATTGCAGATTATGTTGGAAATAAGAAAGCTTTTTTAAGATTCTTTTGTTACATGGGCGGAATTTCTTGTATTGGATTATATTGGTTTAATGTTGAAAATTTCTTTATTAGTTATACTGTTTATTTATTTGGATTAATAGGTTTTTGGGCAAGTTTAGTATTTTATAATTCTTATTTACCAGATATAGCTTTTCCTGAACAGCAAGATAAAGTTAGTGCCCGTGGTTTTTCAATGGGATATATAGGAAGTACTATTTTGCTAATTATCAATTTGGCAATGGTAATGCTTGTTCCTGATGAGAAAAAAATGGAAATGATGAGATATTCATTTTTAATGGTTGGGGTATGGTGGATTGGTTTTAGCCATGTCACATATTATTATCTTCCTAAAGGAGTTTCAACTGGTCATAAAGTTACTAAAGCGGTTATTTTAGACGGATTTAAAGAGTTGAGGTTAGTTTGGAAAGATGTTAAAAAAAATATTATTTTAAAAAGATATTTAGCCAGTTATTTTGTCTTTATTATGGCTGTTCAAACAGTTATGTTGGTAGCGACATATTTTGGTGCCGAGGAAATAGCATGGGAAACGGAAAGTCAAGAAACTACTGGTTTAATCATAAGTATATTACTTATACAGTTGGTTGCGGTGGTTGGAGCCTTTTTTACGTCAAGAGCTTCAGGGAAGTTTGGAAACATAAATGTATTGATTTTCTTAAATGCTTTTTGGGCTGCATTATGTTGTTTTGCATATTTTGTTGAAACTCCAAACGAGTTTTATGCAACAGCAGGTTTTGTTGGATTAGTTATGGGAGGAATTCAGTCACTAGCAAGATCAACTTATTCAAAATTTTTACCAGATACTACAGATACTGCATCTTATTTTAGTTTTTATGATGTTACTGAAAAAGTTGCAATTGTGATAGGAATGTCTGTATATGGAATAATAGATCAAGTAACTGGGTCAATGAGAAACTCAATTGTTTTTTTAGGCATTTTCTTTGTTATAGGACTTGTTCTACTATTGAGAGTTCCTAACAAAAAGTCATAAATAATTATATATTTGCAAAAATAAAAACTCAAAACCATGAACTTAACAAAAAGAATATTTCAGTTAACTGCATTATTTGCCTTTTTCTCATTGGCTTCATGTTCAACTGATATTGAACCTTATGAAGGAGGAATTCCTCCTTCAAATCAAACAGATAATTCGAATCCCACTAATCCTTCTACCACTTCAGTTTTTAAAGCAGATTTTGATGGGCAAACTTTTACAGCAAATACTACTCAGGCAATAGTTAATTCTAATTATATGTCTATCACTGGGACAAAAACTACTGGAGAATTTTTTCAAATAACTATTCCAGGTGTTGCAGTTGGTACATATACAATGCATTCTCCTACAACATCGGCTATGCCGTTTGGATTGTTATATTCTCCTGGATCAGGAAATGTTCCCTTTTTAGCAACTGATGATCAAACAGGTCCATTTGCAAGTTTTCCTAGTTATGTTGATACATCTGAAATTGTAATTACTAATATTGATCAGGTTAACAAAAGAATTGTGGGGACTTTTAAGTTCACAGGAGCGAGATTTGTAGGAACTTCTGGAACTTCTATAGAAACTAAAGTTTTTACAAGTGGTGTTTTTAACTTACCTTTTACTAATGATGTACCAGCTCCAGCAGGTAACAGTTTTACTGCAAAATTAAATGGAAATAACTTTGTGCCAACAAATATTTCTGGAATCAAAATGAGTGGAATGATTTCTTTAATTGGAAGAAGAGGAAATGTCGAAAATATTGGAGTAGTTGTGCAGGATAATGTAACGGCAGGTACAACAGTTAATTTCACTGCATTTAGTTCAGATGCTAGAGGACAATATGTTTTGAATTCAACTCCTCAAGGAGTTTTTGGAGGAGATGGTACAGTAACTGTAACTTTCCATGACACTATTGCAAAAAGAATAAAAGGTACTTTTAGTTTCCATGCAACTTCATTCTTTGATCCAGCAGTTTTTGATATTACAGCAGGAACTTTTGATATTACTTACATGTAATCATTGAATTAATCAAATAATTTTGAAATCCCGAATATTCGGGATTTTTTTATGGCACAATACTTGTCCAATCTTTAATGTAAATTTGTAAGTAAAATGTTTATTTATTGATTTTCAGTTAGATGATTGTTTTTAATGTAATAACTTTGCATTACTACTTTCTGTGTTTAATGACAAAATGACTTAAATTATATATGTCTCAACAAAAAATTATCACATTTGACAGTTTGTCACTTCAAGAAATCGATTCCGAAGCCGATTTAATTCCTTTATTGACTCCCGAAGATGAGGAGGAAATGAATAATGAAGAGCTTCCATCAGATTTACCTATCTTACCTTTGAGAAATACTGTGTTATTTCCTGGGGTTGTTATTCCTATTACTGCGGGTAGAGATAAATCTATTAAATTATTAAATGATGCTAATGCTTCAGATAAAATAATTGGAGTAGTTTCTCAAAAAAATGAAGAAGATGAAGATCCAAATGAATCGCAAATCAATAAAGTAGGAACTGTAGCTAGAATTCTTCGAATTTTAAAAATGCCTGATGGTAACGTTACTGTTATTCTTCAAGGAAAAAAAAGATTTGAAATAGATAAGGTTACTACCACTGAGCCTTATTTACGAGCAACAATCAAAGAAGTTGCTGAAGAACGTCCAAAAGAAAAGGATAAAGAATTTCAAGCCATAATAGATTCGGTTAGAGAATTAGCAATTCAAATTATCAAGGAGAGTCCAAATATTCCTACTGAAGCTACTTTTGCAATTAAGAATATAGAAAGTAATTCGTTTTTGGTCAATTTTGTGTCGTCTAACATGAATTTGACAGTAGTTGAAAAACAAGAACTTTTAGAAGTAAATAATCTTAAGGATAGAGCTTTAAATACATTAAAGCATATGAATGTTGAGCTTCAAAAATTGGAGCTGAAAAATGATATTCAGTCTAAAGTTCGTTTTGATTTAGATCAACAGCAACGTGAATATTTTCTGCAACAGCAAATGAAAACTATTCAAGAAGAATTGGGAGGTGTTTCTCATGAAGCTGAAATTGAAGAAATGCGCAATAAAGCAAACGAAATGAACTGGGATGCAAAAACCAGAAAACATTTCGATAAAGAAATTTCTAAATTGCAGCGAACAAATCCAAACTCTCCAGATTTTGGCATCCAAAGAAATTATTTAGAGTTGTTTCTAGAATTGCCATGGAATAAATTTTCAAAAGATAATTTTGATTTAAAAAGAGCTCAAAAAATATTAGACAGAGATCATTTTGGTCTTGATGATGTTAAAAAAAGAATTATAGAGCATTTAGCTGTGCTTAAACTTCGTAATGATATGAAATCGCCTATTATATGTTTGACGGGACCTCCGGGGGTCGGTAAAACCTCTATTGGGAAATCGGTTGCAGAAGCATTGGGTAGAGAGTACGTTCGTATGTCATTAGGAGGTTTACGTGATGAAGCCGAAATTAGAGGACATCGTAAAACATATATAGGAGCAATGCCTGGTCGCATTATTCAAAGCATTAAAAAAGCTGGAACAGCTAATCCGGTATTTATTTTAGATGAAATTGACAAATTATCAGTGAGTAATCATGGTGATCCATCATCGGCGTTATTAGAAGTATTAGATCCTGAACAAAACAAAGAGTTTTACGACAATTTCCTAGAAATGGGATTCGATTTATCTAAAGTAATGTTCATTGCTACTTCAAATAATATTGCAAATGTGCAACCTGCTTTACGTGATCGTATGGAAATTATCACAATGACAGGTTATACTATTGAGGAAAAAATAGAAATTGCTAAACAACATTTGGTTCCTAAACAAATAACAGAACACGGCCTAGATAACAAACAAATTGTTATTGGTAAAAAGCAAATTGAAAAAATTGTTGAAGGTTATACTAGAGAATCAGGTGTTCGTGGTTTAGAGAAAAAAATTGCTCAAGTTGTTCGTAATGCAGCAAAATCTATCGCGTTGGAAGAAGAATATAACGTAAAAGTTACTGACGAAGATATTGTAAAGATATTAGGTCCTGCAAAATTAGAACGTGATAAATACGAAAATAACGATACAGCTGGTTTAGTAACAGGATTGGCTTGGACAAGTGTTGGAGGCGATATTTTATTTATAGAATCTATTATTTCTGAAGGAAAAGGAAACTTGACCTTTACTGGAAATATGGGAACTGTAATGAAAGAATCGATTACCATTGCCATGGAATATGTTAAGGCAAATGCAAAAAAGCTTGGGATAAATACCGAGATTTTTACGAAGTACAACATTCACGTTCATATTCCCGAGGGAGCTACTCCAAAAGATGGACCAAGTGCGGGAATTGCAATGCTTACTTCTTTAGTGTCTTTGTTAACACAAAGAAAAGTGAAGAAAAATTTAGCCATGACAGGTGAAATTACTCTTCGTGGAAGAGTACTCCCGGTAGGAGGAATAAAAGAAAAAATATTGGCTGCAAAAAGAGCTAAGATTAAAGAAATTATTCTTTCAGAAGAAAACAAAAAAGATATCGAAGAAATTAAAAAAGAATATGTTCAAGGACTTACTTTCCACTTTGTAAACGATATGCAAGAAGTTTTAGAACTTGCTATAACGAAGGAAAAAGTCAAGTTTGCAAAACACTTATAATTTAAAACGGCTATTATTAGCCGTTTTTTTGTAAAAAATAAATATATTCGCCGTGCGTTATATATCATTATAACAGGCTAAATAGATGCAAAACAAATTAACCTTTCTCTTCTTGTTGTTTATAACTCACTCGGCTTTTTCACAAGTTGGAGGAGAGAATGTTTATCAGTTTTTAAATTTAATTTCATCACCACGTCAAGCGGCCTTGGGAGGAAAAACAATCACTACTTACGATTATGATGTAAACCAACCGTTATTTAATCCAGCTTCAATTAATGAAGAAATGAATGGTCGATTGGCACTCAATTACTCTAATTATTTGGGCGATGTAAATTATGGAACAGCTTCGTATGCCTATACATACGACAAGCACGTGAATACCTTTCATGCAGGTGTAACCTATATAAATTACGGAAAATTTGATGGACGAAATGAGTTTGGTGAAGCAACGGGTAGTTTTTCTGGAGGTGAAGTTGCTTTGTCATTAGGATACGCTTACAATGTACCTTGGACAAATTTATATTTTGGTGCTAATGCTAAATTTATATCATCAACATTAGAAAGTTATCAATCTTTTGGAGCAGCTGTAGACTTAGGAGCTATTTATGTAGATGATAAAAATGATATAAATTATGGTTTGGTGGTTCGTAATTTTGGAACACAAATTACGACTTACAATGGCGTAAATGAAAAATTACCATTTGAAGTAATTGCTGGAATCTCTCAAGAATTAGAAAATGTTCCTGTTCGTTGGCATTTAACACTTGAAAATCTTCAAAGATGGAAAGTAGCTTTTTCGAATCCTGCTAGAAGTGAACAAACTATAGATGGGGGAGTTCAGGAAGAAAAAGTAGGTTTTTTGGCAAATGCTTTCCGCCACGTGATTTTTGGTGTCGAAATACTTCCACAAAGAGCCATCAACTTTAGATTAAGCTACAATTTCCGTAGAGCAGCCGAACTTAAAATTGTAGACCAACGTACGTTTTCTGGAATTTCTGCAGGATTTGGAATTCGCTTTAATAAATTCAGATTCGATTATTCTTACTCACGATATACATCTGCATCAAATACTAGCCAATTTGGTTTGATGATTAATTTGTAGCCAAACAATAGGAATAGTACATTTGTATTTCCCGCTGTACGTTTCAATCTGTCATTGCGAGCTTGCCGAACAATCTCACAAAGTCAGGATTTCTACTTCCATCGGGGCTAGCACAAACATTAGGCATTTTTTAAACAAATGAAAAAAATAACGATAGCCATCGATGGTTTTTCTTCAACAGGGAAAAGTACTTTAGCAAAACAAGTTGCCAAACAATTAGGCTATGTATATGTAGATACAGGAGCAATGTACAGAGCTGTAACATTGTTTGCAATGCAAAACAATTTAATTGATGAAATAGATTTTAATAAAGAAGAGTTAATAAAAAGACTTTCTGAAATTCATTTAAGCTTTCAATTCAATCCACAATTAGGTTTTGCCGAAATGTATTTAAATAATGTAAATGTCGAAAAGCAGATCAGAACACTAGAAGTATCAAACTTTGTAAGTCAAATTGCAGAGGTGTCTCAAGTAAGAGCTATGTTGGTTAAGCAACAACAACAAATGGGTAAAGACAAAGGTGTTGTGATGGATGGAAGAGATATTGGTACTGTAGTATTTCCAAATGCAGAATTAAAAATTTTCATGAATGCGAGCCCAGATGTTCGTGCCCAAAGACGTTATGATGAACTTTCAGAAAAAGGACAATTGGTTTCCTATGATAGAGTTCTTGAAAACGTTATGCAACGCGATTATATAGATACTCACAGAGAAGATTCACCACTTGTCAAAGCGGATGATGCTATCGAAATAGATAATTCTTATTTAAGTAGAGAAGAACAATTTAAGAAAGTACTTGAATTAGTTAATAATATTTAGGTAAAAACTATTTGTAGGTTTATTTTATTTGTTAGATTTACCGGCTTTTTTAAATCAAACAAAAACCAAAAATAAATTTTATGAATATTAAGTTTAGATTAACGTTAATGAGCTTTCTTCAATTCTTTGTGTGGGGAGCTTGGTTAATTACAGTAGGAAATTATTGGTTCGGGACAAAACAATGGAGCGGAGCAGAATTTGGAGCCATTTTTTCTACACTTGGAATTTCTTCTATTATTATGCCTGCAATTACAGGTATTATTGCTGATAAATGGTTAAATGCAGAAAGATTATATGGAATCTTGCACATTATAGGTGGGTTATTTATCGCTTATCTTCCGCAAGTTGAAGATCCTTCAACATTTTATTGGGTTATTTTTGGTGCGATGATGTGCTATATGCCTACTATTTCGTTATCAAACTCAGTAGCATATACAATTCTTAAAAATAGTGACTACGATGTAATTAAAGTTTTTCCTCCTATTAGAGTTTGGGGAACTGTTGGTTTTATTGTAGCCATGTGGATAACAAATTTAACAGGGAATAAAGCATCTGTTAATATGTTTTATATCTCAGCTTTTGCAGCATTTGTTTTAGGGGCTTATTCGTTTACATTACCGCAATGTAAGCCGCAAAACTTAATTGATGAAGATGCGACTCTTACAAAAAAATTAGGATTAGACGCATTTAAATTATTTGGGACATATAAAATGGCACTGTTTTTCATCTTCTCAATGTTTTTGGGAGGTGCATTACAGTTAACAAATATGTATGGAGATACTTATTTGTCAGAATTTGAAAAAATTCCTCAGTATGCAAATTCATTCGTAGTAAAATATTCTACTATTATAATGTCGATTTCTCAAATATCTGAGACACTATTCATTTTAGCAATTCCTTTCTTTTTAAAACGTTTTGGTATAAAGCAAGTGATGTTGATTTCAATGTTGGCTTGGGTGTTACGTTTTGGTTTGTTTGCTTATGGCGATCCTGCTGGTGGATTATGGATGATTATTCTTTCTTGTATCGTTTATGGAATGGCATTTGACTTCTTTAATATATCAGGGTCATTGTTTGTAGAAACTACTACAAGTTCTAGAATGCGTTCATCGGCTCAAGGTTTATTCATGATGATGACCAATGGTTTTGGGGCTTTTTTTGGAGGTTTGATAAGTGGTAAAGTTATTGATACTTATTATACTGTAGATGGTCAACGAGATTGGCATGGTATATGGTTCGCATTTGCTATTTATGCATTAATCATTGCAATTGCTTTTGCAATATTATTTAAACACAAGCACAATCCTAAAGATGTAGAAAATATCACACATTAACAAAAAAACCAATGAATTCATCGGTTTTTTTTGTTGGTTCAAATTTTATGATTACTTATTTAGCTTATTAAAAACGAATTGTTGATTGTTAAAACCTTATGAGTAAAAACTTTGGTAATTAAATAATTATTGTTAATTTTGCGCACCTTTTGGTGAAGAAGAGTTTCCTTTAGGTATCAATCATTTATGTAAAACACTTCTGTTATTTTCTACCACTTTGAGAAACTCAAGAGAATACAGAATACAAATTTATTATCAGACATGTCTGAATTAAACAAAACACAAGAGGATTTTTTATCAACTTTTAACTGGCATAATTATGCTGAAGGAATTGATGCTGTTGATGAAAAAAACTTAAGAGAATTTGAAGAATTAGTTGCTAAAACTTTTATTTCAACTGATCAAGAAGAAGTAGTAGAAGGAGTAGTTGTAAGAATTACAGAAAGAGATGCTATCGTTGATATCAACGCTAAATCTGAAGGTGTAATTTCTTTAAACGAATTCCGTTACAATCCAAACTTAAAAGTAGGAGACAAAGTTGAGGTATTAATTGACGTTCGTGAGGACAAAACAGGTCAATTAGTATTATCTCACCGTAAAGCTCGTACTATCAAAGCTTGGGATAGAGTTATTGCTGCAAATGAAACAGGAGAAATCGTTAATGGTTTCGTAAAATGTCGTACTAAAGGTGGTATGATCGTTGATGTATTTGGTATCGAAGCTTTCTTACCAGGTTCTCAAATCGATGTTAAACCTATCCGTGATTACGATCAATATGTAAACAAAATGATGGAATTCAAAGTGGTTAAAATCAACCATGAATTCAAAAACGTTGTTGTTTCTCACAAAGCGCTTATCGAAGCTGATATTGAAGTACAGAAAAAAGAAATTATTGGTCAATTAGAAAAAGGACAAGTATTAGAAGGTGTTGTTAAAAACATTACTTCTTACGGTGTATTCATTGACTTAGGAGGTGTTGACGGATTAATCCACATTACGGATTTATCTTGGTCTAGAATTAACCACCCAAGTGAAGTTCTTGAATTAGATCAAAAATTAAACGTTGTAATCCTTGATTTCGATGATGAGAAAACAAGAATCCAATTAGGTTTAAAACAATTAAACGCTCACCCATGGGATGCTTTAGATGCTAACTTAAAAGTTGGTGACAAAGTGAAAGGTAAAGTTGTTGTTTTAGCTGATTACGGTGCTTTCATCGAAGTTGCTGAAGGAGTAGAAGGTTTAATCCACGTTTCTGAAATGTCTTGGTCTACACACTTACGTTCAGCTCAAGATTTCGTAAAAATTGGAGATACAGTTGAGGCAGTTATCTTAACTCTTGATAGAGAGGAAAGAAAAATGTCTTTAGGTATCAAACAAATGACTCAAGATCCATGGACAGATATTACTGCTAAATACCCAGTAGGTTCTAAACATACAGGTACAGTAAGAAACTTTACTAACTTTGGTATCTTCGTAGAATTAGAAGAAGGAATTGATGGATTAGTTTACATCTCTGACTTATCTTGGACTAAGAAAATCAAACATCCATCTGAATTCATCAATGTTGGTGAAAAATTAGATGTAGTAGTATTAGAATTAGATGTTGACGGACGTAAATTATCTTTAGGTCACAAACAAACTACTGCTAATCCTTGGGATAAACACGAAGATGCTTTCGCTGTAGGAACTATCCACAACGGTGTAATTGCTGAAATCGTTGACAAAGGAGCTACTGTAGATTTCGGAGATGATGTAGTTGCATTTATTCCAACTCGTCACTTAGAAAAAGAAGATGGTAAAAAATTGAAAAAAGGTGAAGCTGCTGATTTCAAAGTAATTGAATTCAATAAAGAATTCAAAAGAGTAGTAGCATCTCACACAGCTATCTTCCGTGAAGAAGAAGAGAAAAATGTGAAATCATCTAATGAAAACAATACTTCTTCAAGCAACAATGCACCAGCATCTACATTAGGAGATATCGATGCATTAGCTGAATTAAAAGCTAAAATGGAAAAAGGAGGAAAATAATTCTTTCTCCTGCACTGAGCTAGTCGAAGTGTATCTAAATAAGCAAAAGCCTCACAGAAATGTGAGGCTTTTTTTATTATTTTTGCTCAACTAAATTTTCTAAATTGAGAAAACTCTACTTTTTACTTACTGCTTTGTGTCTTTTTACTAGTGTTAATGCACAAATTATCAATTTTCCTGATGCTAATTTTAAAGCTAAGTTGTTAGCGGCCAGCCCAAGTAATACAATTGCTCAAAATTTATCAGGATCTGATTTTAAAATAGATGCAAATTCAAATGGACAAATTGAAATTAGTGAAGCTTTACAAGTAAAAAAACTAAGTTTAGCAGGTGGTTTTTTACCTATAACAGATTTGACTGGTATTTTATATTTTTCTAATATCGAAGTTTTAAATTGTGGTCATTTACAGTTAACCTCATTAAATTTGAATGGATTAGTTAAGTTAAAGTATCTTGAATGTTTTTATAATAATTTGACTTCTCTAGATCTGAGCGGGGTTCCGAATCTTGTGAATCTAAAATGTTCTTCAAACAGTCTTTTGTCTTCATTGAATGTTGCAGGTTTAATTAACCTTAAGACATTAGATTGCTCTTTTGGTAATTTAACATCTTTGAATTTAAGTGGTTTAATTAATTTGATAAGTTTAGATTGTCAGCAAAATGAAATCAATCAATTAAGTGTTATTGGTTTGAGTAATCTAGTAGATGTAAATTGTTCAATGAATAATCTTTCGAGTCTATTTATAAAAAATGGAAATCCTAGTGCATGGAATAGTTTATATTTTTCGAGTAATCCAAATCTTCGATACATATGTGCTGATGATGAAGATATTGTGCTTGTACAAAATAATATTTCACAATGGGGATTAACTAACTGCCATGTAAATACTTATTGTTCATTTACACCAGAAGGAACATATTATACAATTCAAGGAAACAATAAATTCGACGTAAACAATAACGGTTGTGATGCTTCGGATATAAGTTTGCCAAATTTAAAATTTAGTATTATTAACGGAAGTAATACTGGAAGTTTAATAGCTAATACTTCGGGAAACTATTATATTCTTGTTCAGGCGGGTACACATACTGTAATACCAGTTTTTGAGAATCCTTCTTACTTTACAGTTTCTCCAGCTTCAGTAAATGTTACATTTCCAACACAAGCGAGTCCGTTTACTCAAAATTTTTGTGTAACTGCTAACGGTGTTCATCCGGATTTAGAAATTATTATTTTACCAGTTAATGTGGCTAGACCTGGTTTTGATGCAAAATATAAATTGATTTATAAAAACAAAGGAAATATTACACAATCAGGAACGGTTAATTTAGCTTTTAATGATGCTGTTTTAGATTTTGTTTCAGCAAATCCAGTTGTAACAACTCAAACTATAAATAATCTATTTTGGAATTTTACGAATTTATTGCCATTTGAAACTAGAGAAATTACTTTTACTTTGAATGTTAACTCTCCAATGGAAACACCTGCAGTTAATAGTGGTGATGTTTTAAATTATGCTGCTACAGTTACTTCACCAACAACAGATGATTTACCAAATGATAATACCTTTGTATTTAATCAAACAGTTGTAAACTCTTTTGATCCAAATGATAAAACCTGTTTAGAAGGAGCTACAATTTCTCCAAGTAAAGTTGGAGATTATGTCAATTATATGATTCGTTTTGAAAATAATGGGACTGCAAATGCGCAAAATATTGTAGTAAAAGACATGATTGATACAACAAAATTTGATATCAATTCATTAGTGCCAATAAAAGGTAGCCATTCATTTGTGACAAATATTACATCAGGAAATAAAGTTGAATTTATTTTTGAGAACATCAATCTTCCGTTTAATGATGCAAACAATGATGGTTATGTATCTTTTAAAATTAAAACCAAACCAACTTTAACTAACGGAGATACTTTTAGTAATACAGCAAGTATTTATTTTGATTATAATTTCCCAATTGTAACAAATACAGCAACTACTACTATTCAAGCGTTAAGTCGTCAGGATTTTGATTTCTCCAGTTATTTTAAGTTATATCCAAATCCAGTTAGTAACAATTTGAATATTGAGGCAAAAGACACAATTGAAATAAGTTCAATAAGTATATACAATACTCTAGGGCAATTAGTTTTAGTTGTACCAAATGCACAAAACATAAAAACCGTAGATGTTTCAAATTTGAGTTCAGGAAATTATTTTATCAAAATAAATTCAGATAAAGGAACTTCAAATACGAAGTTTATTAAAAATTAATTAAGCAAAGCCTCACAGAAATGTGGGGCTTTTTTTTGTTATTTTTACTTTTTAAATTACCCAAATGAAGAAAATCTACTTTTTATTATTGGCATTGTGCCTTTTTACCAAAGCAAATTCCCAAATTATTAATTTTCCTGACCCAATTTTTAAAGAAAGATTGGTAAATTCTACTGCATTAAATTATCGTGCAACAGATTTATCAGGTAATTATTTCGCTATTGATAGTAATGGAGATGGTGAAATTCAAATTTCTGAGGCATCGCAAGTTAAAAGCATTGAACTTTCGTATTATAATGGTGATGGACTTGGAATTACTTCATTGGTTGGTATTAATGAGTTTCCTAATCTGGTTTCTTTTGGATGCAGTGATGCAAGTCTATCAAGTTTAGATATTCATGGATTGCAACATTTAGAAAATTTATTTACTGAAAATTCTGGATTAAATACCGTTACAGTTTATGATTTACCTCAACTAAAATACTTACAACTTGAACATAATAATCTTTCTGATTTATCTTTAAATAATTTTCCCAATTTGAAATGGATTTATTGTGGTTACAACAGTCTCACAAATTTAGATTTATCTATGTTGACAGGTCTAGAGAGAATCTTGTGTAACAACAATCAATTAGTAAGCATTAATATGAAAAATGGTATAAGTCAAACTATTGTAAGTGGTACAGTTATTAATGGCTTTTATGAAAATCCAACATTGAGATATGTTTGTGTAGATGACTCCGAGTTAACCTATGTTCAAAATAAGATTTCAGCACTTCCATATGGTGCATTAGTATCAGTGAATTCGTATTGTGATTTTGTTCCTGGTGGACAATATTATACAATTCAAGGGAATAATAAATTTGATGAAAATAATAATGGTTGTGATGTTTTAGATTTTGCCTTAAATAATTTAAAATTTAATATCACTAACGGAAGTAATTCAGGAAATTTAATTGCTAATACTTCAGGAAATTATAATATCCCCGTTCAAACAGGTACATACACAATTACTCCTGTTTTTGAAAATCCAGCTTATTTTACAGCTTCCCCATCTTCGGTAAATGTTACATTTCCTGTACAGGCGAATCCTTTTAATCAAGATTTTTGTGTGATAGCAACTGGTGTTAATCCTGATTTGGAAGTTACTTCATTTGCTGCTACTCCAGCACTTCCAGGGACTCATGTAATGTATATATTGAGTTATAAAAACAAAGGAAATACAACGCAATCTGGTACAGTAAATTTAGTTTTTAATGATGCTGTTTTAGATTTTGTAGATTCTACTCCAGCAACTTCATCTCAAACTGTAAATAATTTATCTTGGAATTTTACCAATTTAAGACCCTTTGAGAAAAGAAGAATTCTATTATCATTTATTACAAATTCTCCTTCAGACACTCCTCCTTTAAATAGTGGTGATGTACTAAACTACACAGCAACCATTACTTCAGCAGCAACTGATGATTTACCAAATGATAACACTTTTGTTTTTAATCAAGTGGTTGTTAACTCATTTGACCCAAATGATAAAACTTGTTTAGAAGGTGCTACAATTACTCCTGATAAAGTTGGTGATTATGTTCATTATATGATTCGTTTCGAAAACAATGGAACTGCAAATGCACACAATATTATGGTTAAGGATATGATTGATGCAAATAAGTTTGATGTCAATTCTTTAATAGCAATTGACGGAAGTCACGAATTTTTTACTAGAATTAACGGTAATAAAGTTGAATTTATTTTTGAGAATATCAATCTGCCTTTTGATGATGCCAATAACGGTGGTTATGTAGCCTTCAAAATTAAAACCAAGCCAACTTTAATAAACGGAGATACTTTTAGCAATACTGCAAGTATTTATTTTGATTATAATTTGCCAATCGTGACTAACACTGCAACAACGACAATTGCAGCATTAAATCGTCAGGATTTTGAATTTGCTAATTATTTTAAATTGTATCCTAATCCAGTGCATGATGTTTTAAATATCAATTCTAAAGAAGACATTGAAATTTCTTCGATTAGTATTTACAATACTTTAGGGCAATTGGTTTTAGTAGTACCAAACGCTCAAAATACAAAAACGGTTAATGTTTCTAATATGCCGTCAGGGAATTATTTTATCAAAATAAATTCAAGTAAAGGAAGTAGTAATACGAAATTTATTAAACAATAATTTTAGTCCCGATTCATTCGGGACTTTTTTTATCCAAAAAAATCATTAATTTTACATTCCAAACACAACTAACTACAATGAGTCAAAAAACTTTGCTCACAGCTACTGAAGTCAATATCATACTTCATCGTTTGGCTTGTCAATTAATAGAAAATCACCTTGATTTTAGTAACACGGTTTTAATAGGTATTCAGCCTCGTGGTACACAATTAGCTTCACGTTTAAAACAAATTTTGCATGAAGAGTATAAGGTTCCTACTATTGCTTTAGGTTTTTTAGATATTACTTTTTTTAGAGATGATTTCCGCAGAGGAGAAACTTTGGAAGCCAATAAAACCCAAATTGATTTTTTAGTAGAAAACAAAAAAGTGATTTTTATTGATGATGTGCTTTATACTGGTAGAAGTATTAATGCAGCACTTCAAGCTATTCAATCTTTCGGTAGGCCAAGTGAGGTTGAACTGCTAGTGCTTATCGATAGACGTTTTAGTCGTCATTTGCCAATTCAGCCAGATTATAGAGGAAGACAGGTAGATGCCATCAATAATGAAAAGGTAGTGGTAAAGTGGAAGGACACTTCGGCACCGCTCAGTGAACAGGGAGAAGACTCAGTAGAATTAATAACAAAATAAAATGAAAGAATTAAGCGTAAATCATTTACTTGGAATTAAATACATCACAGAAGAAGATATTCAACTGATTTTTGAAACCGCTGATCATTTTAAAGAAGTTATTAATCGCCCCATAAAAAAAGTTCCTTCACTTCGAGATATTACCATTGCCAACATTTTCTTCGAAAACAGTACTAGAACAAAATTATCGTTTGAATTAGCACAAAAAAGACTTTCGGCAGATGTAGTAAATTTTGCAGCATCAAGTTCTTCGGTTACAAAAGGTGAAACATTAATTGATACTGTAAATAATATACTTTCTATGAAAGTAGATATGGTTGTAATGCGTCATTCATCGCCTGGTGCAGCAGTATTTCTTTCAAAAAATGTAAATGCAAGTATTGTAAATGCAGGAGATGGTGCTCATGAGCATCCAACACAAGCTTTATTAGATGCTTATACTATTCGTGAAAAACTAGGAGATGTTGCAGGTAAAAAAGTAGTAATTGTGGGTGATATTTTGCATTCACGTGTAGCACTTTCAAACATATATTCACTACAAAAACTAGGAGCGCAAATTAAAGTTTGTGGGCCAAATACTTTAATACCAAGATACATTCGTGAACTTGGAGTAGAAGTAGAGCCTAATTTAAGAAAAGCCTTAGAGTGGTGTGATGTTGCCAATATGCTTCGTGTGCAAAACGAACGCTTAGATATCAGTTATTTTCCTTCTACAAGAGAATATGCTATGCAATATGGTGTAGACAAGCAATTGTTAGATTCATTAAATAAAGAAATTGTAATTATGCACCCAGGACCAATAAATAGAGGAGTTGAAATTACCAGTGATGTAGCTGATTCTAAACAATCCGTAATTTTAGAACAGGTTGAAAATGGCGTTGCTGTAAGAATGGCTGTTATTTATTTGTTGGCTTCAAAAAAATTGTAAATTTATAACATGAAAGTAGAACACAAAGGACATACCACAATAATTAAAGATACAGAAGGAGATTCTAAAACTTTTTTAGAAAAAGTTAGTAATCAGTTTACAACCTTTAAAGTAACCAATATTATATTGGATATTACTCACGACAAATCAGTTGATATTAAGTCAATTAAAAACTTTGTTGATTTGGCTAAAAAATTTAAAAAAGAAAAAAAATCTTTTGTTATAGTGGCTGATGGTATTGATTTTAATGAAGTACCGCCATCTTTACATGTTGTACCAACAGTTCTCGAGGCTCATGATATGATTGAGATGGAAGAAATAGAGCGTGATTTAGGTTTTTAATTTCAAAAATATAATATAATAAAAAAGGAACTCATTTGAGTTCCTTTTTTATTATTCGTCTTCATCATCTTCATCATCATCTTCGCTACTTTCAGAATCTTCGTCGTCATCTTCGTCATCGGCATCAACATCGTCTTCTTTTGAACTAGGTTTGTCATCATCGTCATCATCATTAGAGTCGATTTCAAGTTCTTTTAATGCGTCTAATGAATCATCACCTCCGTTTTCGATATCATCATCTTCATCATAGTTTTCAATTCTGTCAGCCAGCTTTGTACTAACTTTTACAAGATAGATTGTATCCTCAGTTTTAACTTCGACTGCTTCAATAGTTTCGTTTTTAGCATTTTTGAAACGGATAATGTCTGAATCATCATATCCATCGGGAAACTTTTCTACTAATAGGTTTAAAATTTCACTCGTTAATTTTGAATAATCAACTATAACTCTTTTCATATTGGGGTATTCTATAATTATTGGCCTAAGATATATGCAAATATAAGAGGTGCAACGATAGTTGCATCAGATTCTACAATAAATTTTGGAGTTGTGATATCTAATTTACCCCAAGTAATTTTCTCATTTGGAACTGCTCCTGAATAAGAACCATAACTTGTCGTTGAATCAGATATTTGACAGAAATAAGCCCAAAAAGGCACATCATGCATTTCCATGTCTTGGTAAAGCATTGGAACGACACAAATAGGGAAGTCCCCAGCAATACCTCCACCAATTTGGAAAAACCCAATTCCTTTTCCTGAACAATTATCTTTGTACCAATCAGCTAACCACATCATATATTCAATACCACTTTTCATTGTTGTGGCTTTGAATTCACCTTTAATACAGTATGAGGCGAAAATGTTACCCATTGTACTATCTTCCCATCCGGGAACAACAATAGGTAAGTTTTTTTCTGCGGCTGCTATCATCCAAGAGTCTTTAGGATCAATTTCGTAATATTGTTCTAAGACTCCAGAGTTAATCATTTGGTACATGAATTCGTGTGGAAAATATCTTTCTCCTTTAGAATCTGCATTATTCCAAATATCAAATAAATGTTGTTGTAAACGACGAAAAGCTTCTTCCTCAGGAATACAAGTATCTGTTACGCGGTTAAAATGGTTTTCTAATAAATCCCATTCTTCCTGTGGTGATAAATCACGGTAGTTAGGTACTCTTTTATATGAATTATGAGCAACAAGATTCATGATATCTTCCTCAAGGTTTGCCCCTGTACAAGATATAATATGCACTTTGTCCTGACGAATCATTTCGGCTAATGATTTTCCTAATTCAGCTGTACTCATTGCACCAGCTAAAGTGATCATCATTTTACCATTATCCAATAAATGTTCTTCATAACCTTTAGCTGCATCTACTAATGCAGCTGCATTAAAATGTAGATAATGCTTTTCAATAAATTGACTAATTGGTCCTTTGCTCATTTTGTTTGTATTTTGCTAATATAGCAAGTTATTATTTTTTGTTGTATCCTAAAATTTCTAAAATTTGTTCTGCACTTTGTTCTTCAGAAAAAATTTCGTGTGCAAAAATTCCGTTTTTATCTTTATCTATCAAGATATGTTTGGGTTGCGGAAGAATGCAGTGGTGTAAACCACCGTGTCCACCAATAGTTTCTTGATACGCACCAGTATTAAAGAAACCAATATATAAAGGTTTTTCTTTATTATATTTTGGAAGATAAATGGCATTCATGTGCTGTTCAGAATTGTAATAATCATCTCCATCACAAGTTAATCCTCCTAAAAGTACACGTTCATAGGTGTCATTCCATCTATTAACAGCCATCATTACAAATCGTTTGTTGATTGCCCACGTGTCTGGAAGTGTTGTAATGAAAGAAGAATCAATCATATTCCAGTTTTCACGATCATTTTGCTTCTTTTGATATAATACTTGAAAAATTGCTCCTCCAGATTCACCAACTGTAAATGATCCAAATTCAGTAAAAATATGAGGCACAGGTACTTCTGCTTCATCACAAGCAATTTTAATTTGATTTAGAATTTCTTCTACCATGTATTGGTAATCATAATCAAAAGCTAATGAATTTTTAATTGGAAAACCGCCACCAATATTTAGACTATCTAATGAAGGACACTCTTTTTTCAAAGCTATATATACCTTCATACATTTTAGTAACTCATTCCAGTAATAAGCAGTATCACGAATACCTGCATTAATAAAAAAGTGAAGCATTTTAAGTTCTACTTTTTTATTATCCTGAATATTTTTTCTATAAAAAGGAACAATGTCTTTGTAACCAATTCCTAAACGAGATGTGTAGAACTCAAATTTAGGATCTTCTTCTGCAGCAATACGAATACCAATTTTAAATTTTCCATCGATTTCTTCTTGAAGTAAATCTAATTCTTCAAAGTTGTCTATAACTGGAATGGTATTTTTATGACCATTGTTCACCAAGCGTGCAATATTTGTAACGTAAGCCCCACGCTTAAATCCGTTACAAACGACAAATGTGTTTTTGTTTATTTTGCCTTCTTCCATTAGTCTTTCAACAATGTTGATATCAAATGCTGAAGAAGTTTCAATATGAATATTATTTTTTAAAGCTTCATTTAAAATAAATTCAAAATGTGAACTTTTAGTACAATAACAATAAAAGTATTTTGCTTCGTAACCTTGCTTTTCCATAGCGTTACGAAACCACATTTTTGCTTTATTAATGTTTTCAGAAATCTTAGGTAAATAAGTAAATTTTAATGGAGTACCATATTCTTCAACCAATTTCATTAAATCGATTCCATGAAACTGTAGGTGGTCTTTATTAAGAGTGAATTCTTCCTGTGGAAAGTAAAACGTTTGATTTATAAGGTCGTAATATTTTGTATTCATTTAGTTATCAGTAATTTGTAATTAAAATTAGTAAAAAAAATAACACAAAATTTTTCAAACCCTAATATTTGCAAATTCTATTTCTAGCTCGCTGTAAATTTTTTGATTGATTGCAAAAAGACTGTTTGCTTCCCATTTGATGATAGTTACAACTTTTAAAATGGCATTTCTCACTTCAAGAATAGTTTCCTGAAATGTTCTAAATAAATTCCATTTATTGTGTTTTATCATGCGGGCAAATTTAAAAAATTATATTTCGGATATAAAAACAAATTTTTAAAAAATGTTTAGTTGTTGTAATCTTCAAAAGACTTTATAATTATCTCGTTGTCAGCGGATTGATTTATTTTTATGTTTCCTATTCCGTCTAACAAAGCAAACTGAACTTTTCCGTATTCATTTTTTTTGTCATGAATAAGTAAATTTATGATGTCAATTTTATCATTTTCACTAAAAGTTATTGGCTCATAAATTGATAATAAATGATTCTTAATTTCTGAATATTCTAAAGCTGTAATCAAGCCTTTTTTAAAAGACAGATAACTTTCTAAAACCATACCTGTTGCAATTGCTTCACCATGAAGCAAATTATCTTTTTCAGGTGTTTCTAAAAATAACGTTTCAATAGCGTGTCCTAGTGTGTGACCAAAATTAAGTGCTTTTCTAATTCCGTTTTCAGTTGGATCCTGATTTACAATATTATTTTTAATTTCAACTGACTCAGCTATTAATTCGTCAAAAGTGTCAAAATCAATTTCAGATAAATTTTTGAATTTATCCCAGTGTGATTTTTTTGCAATTAAACCATGTTTTAGCATTTCGGCTAATCCAGATTTCATTTCTCTTTGTGATAATGATTCTAGGAATGAAGTATCGATAATTATCATTGCTGGATTGGTTATTGTTCCAATTTGGTTTTTTAATCCGTCTAAATCAACTCCGTTTTTCCCGCCAACAGATGCATCTACCATTGATAATAATGAAGTTGGAATGTTTATGAAAGGAATACCTCTTTTATAAGTGGACGCTATAAAACCTCCCATATCGGTAATAACGCCTCCACCAACATTTATAACCAAACTCTTTCTATCAGCACCAAGTTCAATTAAAACTTTCCAAACTTGTGTACAGGTTTCAATGGTTTTGTTCTCTTCTCCAGGTTCAAGTTCAATAATTTCAAAAGGAACTTCGGTTTCAATTAAAGGCAAAATTTTTGGTAAGCAAAGTTCATTTGTGTTTTCATCAGCAATAAAGAAAATTTTAGAGAAGTTATTCTCCTTTAAATAATTGTTTAAATGAGTGTAACTTTCTTTATTAAAGTGAATTGTATAATTATTGGCTTGAATTGATTTCATTTCACAAATGAGTATTAAAATGTTGCGCAAAATAAAGTAAAAATACTATAATAAAATAGTGTGGTGTTTTATATTTGCATAACATTTACGTAATACATGATGAATAAAATTTTTGACAATACACAAAACGCATTTTCACTAAAAAGTGATACCGAATTAGAGAGAGCTTATTTTCTTTTTAAATTGATAGATTCTGAACCATTAGTTAAAATTGGAACAGCGGTTACCAATTTTGCTTTAAAAGCACATTTACCTGTTGAAGGATTAATTCGTGCTACAGTTTTTGATCATTTTTGCGGAGGTGTTTCAGAAGATGATTGTATTCCAGTAGTAGATAAAATGTTCACGAAAGGAGGAGTTTCTTCTGTCTTAGATTATTCTGTTGAAGGAAAAGAAGATGAAACGGCTTTTGATGATGCGATGAATAAAACATTAAAAATCATCAATTTCGCTAAAGAAAAGAAAGCCATTCCTTTCGCAGTATTCAAACCAACTGGTTTTGGACGTTTTGAATTGTATGAAAAATTAGGTGAAGGTCAAACTTTGAATGATACTGAGCAAGAAGAATGGAATAGAGTAGTGGAGCGTTTTGACAGAGTTTGTAAAGCAGCTCACGAAAATGATATTGCTCTTTTAATTGATGGTGAGGAAAGTTGGATGCAAGATGCTGCTGATGATTTGGTTGCTGATATGATGCGTAAATATAACAAAAACAAAGCTATTGTTTACAATACATTACAAATGTATCGTTGGGATCGTTTAGATTATTTGAAAAATTTACATGCTCAAGGACAACAAGAAGGTTTTCATATAGGAATGAAACTGGTTCGCGGCGCTTACATGGAAAAAGAAAATAAACGTGCTGAAGAGAAAGGATATAAATCACCTATTTGCGCTTCAAAACAAGCGACTGATTATAATTTTGATGATGCTGTGACTTATATGATGGAACATATTGATACTATGGCAATTTTTGCAGGAACTCATAATGAAGACAGTTCATATAAACTAATAGAGTTGATGGCACATAAAGGCATCGTTAAAAACGATTTTAGAGTATGGTTTGGTCAGTTATATGGAATGAGTGATAATATTAGTTTTAACTTGGCTGCCGAAGGATATAATGTTGCTAAATACCTTCCTTTTGGTCCTGTAAAGGATGTTATGCCATATTTAATTCGTCGTGCCGAAGAAAATACATCGGTAGCTGGGCAAACAAGTCGCGAATTGACACTTATAAAAAGAGAAAGAGATAGAAGAAAGAGTAAAAAATAATGAACTTAACCATTTTAGGTTGCTATGCTGCAACGCCAAGAACTTTTACCAATCCAACATCACAAGTATTAGAAATAAATAATCGATTGTTTTTAATTGATTGTGGGGAAGGAACACAGGTTCAGTTGCGCAAGAATAAAGTAAAATTCTCCGCTATTAACCATATTTTTATTTCTCATCTTCATGGAGATCATTTTTATGGATTAATTGGGCTTATATCAACCTTCAATTTGTTAAATAGGAATAATCCTTTGACGGTTTATGGTCCTGTTGGAGTTAAAGAAATTATTAAACTTCAGCTTAAGTTGTCTAATTCTTGGCCACAATACGAACTTAATTTTGTTGAGTTGTCATCTAATCAATCAGAAATTATTTTTGAAGATGATAGAGTAATAGTTAAAACTATTCCTCTAAAACATCGTATATATACTAATGGATTTTTATTTAATGAAAAACCTAAAGAAAGAAAGCTTAATGTTGCTGCAGTTCAGGAATATGAGATAGAAACTTGTTACTATCAAAATATAAAAAATGGACGTGATATAACTTTAGATGATGGTCGAATAATTTCTAATGAATTACTGACTTTTGATCCGCCAGCACCAAAGAGTTATGCTTTCTGTTCTGATACAGTTTACAATGAAGAAATTGTCAACGTCATTAAAAATGTTGATGTTTTATATCATGAATCAACCTTTTTAGATTCAGAAGAAGTATTAGCAGAGAAAACAATGCATTCAACTGCAAAACAAGCTGCAAAAATTGCCAAACTGGCAAATGCTAAACAATTGGTTTTAGGACATTATTCTACACGATATACTTCTATAGATTTGTTTAAAGAGGAAGCACAAAGTGTTTTTGAAGAAATACTGCTTTCTGATGATGGAGTTACTTTTGAATTTTAATCTTTAAAAATTTAATTATGGAAGATTTAAGTGATTACAGAAAATCATACGATAAAAGTGAATTATTGGAAACCAATCTTCCAGAAGATCCTATTAATTTATTTAATAGATGGTTTTTTGAAGTAACGGATTTTGGTGGTGTAGATGAAGTTAATGCAATGACAGTTTCGACCATAGGTTTGGATGGATTTCCAAAATCGCGTGTAGTTTTGTTAAAGCATTTTTCTTATGAAGGTTTTATATTTTACACTAATTATAATTCGGAAAAAGGAAAAGCAATAGAAGCAAATCCTAATATTTGTCTTTCTTTTTTCTGGCATTCAATGGAAAGGCAGGTAATTATAAAAGGGAAAGCAGTTAAAGTAGCTGAAAATATTTCTGATAATTATTTTGATTCCAGACCTGATGGAAGTAAGCTTGGAGCTATAGTTTCAAATCAAAGTGAAGTTATTCCATCTCGAGAATATTTAGATAATAAATTAAAGGATTTAGAAAAAGAATTATCAGGTAAAGAAATTTTACGACCAAAAAATTGGGGAGGATATATTGTTGAACCACAAGAAATTGAATTTTGGCAAGGACGTCCAAATCGTCTTCATGATCGAATTCGATATCAACTTCAAAAAGATTATAGCTGGAAAATTGAAAGACTCTCTTCTTAAAATGTAAGATTTTTTGCAGTAAAATATAAAATTTATGCATTTCATCGATTTTTTTTGGTGTTTTATCGATTAAGTTTGTAATGTTGCTACGTCGGAATGGGTTACCGACATATTGCTAAGTAACACACACACAAACTATTATCGATTATGAAGAAGACTTTTGCTAAAATCGCTTTAATTGGGTTAATATCATTTTCATTATTTTCTTGCTCAAAAGATTCAGTATCAGATGAACCAAAAGACACAGTAAGTGTTGATGCAAAGTATTCTTATAGATCTGATGAAGATGAAGTATTAAGTCTTATAAATAATCATAGAGCTAGTTTAGGACTAGTTAAATTAGAAAAGATAGATTACGTTTCTGTTAAATCAGAAGAGCATACAAATTATATGGTTTCTACAAATACTGTAAACCATAATTATTTTGCAGATAGATATGTAAGCATAATGAGTGCATTATCTGCAAAAAACGTAAGTGAGAATGTAGCTTACAAATATTCAACTTCGCAAAGTGTTGTAAATGCATGGTTAAATAGCGAAGGACACCGAGCAAATATTGAAGGTGATTTTACTCATTTCGGAATTTCGATTAGAACAAATTCTGCTGGAGAAAAATTCTATACCAACATATTTGTGAAAAAATAGTTAGTTTTTTAGTTTGTTTATTTGATTGTAAAAAGTGCCGTAAATCCCCAATTTCGGCACTTTTTCTTCTTTTGGTTAATACCAACGTTTTTTCTTCTTTTTTGAATTTTCAGATTTTCGCGAGTCACCAGATTTACTTTTCCCACTTCGGTTATTCTTTTTAGGTCCAGGATTACCAGTGGTAGTCTTTTCTTTTATTGTTGTTGAAGGAGCAACTTTCCCTTGCCAAGGAAATGGATGGTCCTCAATAACTTTAAAATTCGACTTTGTTAGTTTAATAATATCTTTCCAGTATACTTCTTCGTCTTTTCCACAAAACGAAATAGCAATACCATTGTTTCCTGCACGACCAGTTCTACCAATTCGATGAACATAAGTTTCTGGGATGTTTGGCAAGTCAAAATTAATAACATAAGGTAATTGCTCAATATCAATCCCACGTGCAGCTACATCAGTAGCTACTAAAATATCAATTTCTTTATCTTTAAAACCATTCAACACTCTTTGGCGAGCACTTTGCGATTTATCACCATGGATAGCTTCAGCATTAAAACCATTTTTCTTTAATGATTTGGCGATATTATCTGCTCCATGTTTAGTTCTTGAAAAAACCAACACATTTTTTAAATTATCTTCTCTCAAAACATGGAGTAAAAGTTGTTTTTTCTCTGGCTTTTCAACAAAATAAATTCGTTGCTGTACCATTTCTGTAGTTGAAGAAACAGGAGTTACTTGTACGGTTTCAGGATTTTTTAGAAATTGTTCAGCCAGTTCACGTATTGGTAAAGGCATTGTTGCCGAAAACAATAAGGTTTGTCTGTTTGCAGGAGTTAGTTTTATAATTTTTTTTACATCATTTATAAAACCCATGTCAAACATTTGATCAGCCTCATCTAATACCAAATGATATAGATGGTCTAAATCAATGAATCCTTGCTTATGAAGATCTAAAAGCCTTCCTGGTGTTGTTATTAAGATATCTACACCTTTTTTTAATTCATCTACTTGAGGTACTTGTGATACACCTCCAAAGATGGTTAATTGCTTAGTATTAAGAAACTTTCCGTATGTATCGAAACTTTCTCCAATTTGAATAGCTAATTCTCTTGTAGGTGTTACAACAAGGGTTCTTATTTTTTTTCCTTTGGTTGCTTTGCTAACTACCGGATGCAAATGACTTAATATGGGAATAGCAAATGCAGCAGTTTTACCAGTTCCAGTTTGTGCACAACCAATTAAATCTTTTCCTTCAAGGATGATAGGAATAGCTTTTTCTTGTATTGGGGTTGGATTGGTATAACCTTCTTCAGTTATGGCTAGTAAAACACTTTTGGAAATAGATAAATCTTCAAATTGCATATAAAAACTTTTATACAAAGATAGAGTAATTTATTTTGGAGTATTGGCTTTAATGAAGTCGGTTACTAAATATCCTATAAGTTTACCAATTAAGTGATTGTTTTTGTCTTCTCCTAAAGAAGGAGCACCTTCACAAATATGTATGTAGGCAGCATTTTTATGCGCTCCAAAATGGTTTACAAAAACACGAAGCTCTTCAGCAGAAAATCCGCTTAATGTCATTGCGCTCGAAGCAATATTGGGAACAGCATCTAAATCTATTTCAATACCAAATGAATCATATTTTATATGTTCTAAGGCATTTGTCATTTCCTGATAAAAGCTTTTCTCTTGTCTTATTTTAATTTCGTCATACGTATTGTAACGAACACGATCATTAATTTTTTTTAGGCTATCTAAAACACTTTTAGAAGTGTAGCTTTCATGTAAGCCAAAAACAAAGTAATTTTTTAGAAAACCTTCTTCATAAGCGTACGAAAATCCATTGCCACTATGTCTACCTTCAAGAATTCTAAAATCAGAATGTGCATCAAAATTAACTGCGCTAATTGGTTTTCCTTTGGCTAATGCTGTACCTTTAATATTTCCGTAGGCATTATTGTGACCTCCACCAATTATAATAGGTGTTTTGCCAGCTTTTACAATTGAGAAAATAATATGAGAAACTTCTTTATCGATTTGTTCGACTATTTTAAAAAGTTTTTTTCTCTCCTCAGGATCGTTTTCGTTTAATGTACTGGCTTCTTCTATTTCTTGTGAAACGTCAACTTGGCCCAAAACCAAAACCGAATTTCCTTTGCAAAATCTATTATGCTGAATATTTGCAATACTTTGAATAGCACTTTTCCAAGCGCTTTCGGCTCCAGGACGCCCTAAATTTGCACGAACTCCAACATCTTCAGGAATTCCAAGAATAACATATTTTGCTTCACAGTTAAGTATAAAATTAGAAACATCTTCATCTTTAGGGACAACATACATTTTTTCGCCAAATTTTACTTCGCCATTTCTAAAATTGGTGATTTTAGCTAAATCTGATTGTCTAAATCGAATTAAATTTTCCATTTTTTTGTTTTTCTGTAAGCCCAAAAATACTATTTTTATCGAAACTTGCGTTATACAATCATAATTGAATAAATAAATTTAAATAATCAACACCAAAAACAAGATGAGTGCCCAAAACAGTAACAATTCTGGATTGAAAGCAATAATTGCTATTTTATCCCTATTATTAATAGGGAGTTTAATTTATATGTATAAGTTAACTTCTGATTCAAAGCAAGTTGAAGAAGTATTGATTACCGAAAAAGATGCTGTACTTAAAGATCTTGCTATTGCAAAAGATTCATTAGAATCTGCAATATCTTCTAACACTACTTTATCTGATGAATTAGTAGCAGAAAGAGATCGAGTGCAAAAATTAATTGCTGACATCGAAAAATCTAAAGGAGATGCTCAAGCAATGACAAAATATAAAGAAGAAGCTTTAAAACTTAGAGGTAGTATAGCTAGGTTAATGAAAGAAGTTGAAGCACTTAAAAAAGAAAATAAAAATCTTGTGACTAGAATAGATAGTACAAATGTTGTTCTAACTGATACTAGAAAAGTGAATGATACCTTAGTATCTCAAAATGACTATTTAGCTAAAACAGTTGAAAGAGGATCGAAATTAACAGTTTTAAATCTTCAATCGACAGCTCTAAAACAAAGAAGTTCTGGTAAACAAGTTGAAACTGATAAAGCAAGCAGAGCAGATGTTCTTAAAATTAGCTTTATGATTGCAGAAAATCAAATTGCTAAATCAGGTGACAAAACATATTATGTTCAGATTATTGATAGTAAGAATAATGTCATTGGGGAAAAGAAAACTGAAACTTTTGGAGACAAAAACTTAACATATAGTTTTATTGCAACAGTAAAATATGAAAATAAAACGGTAAAAGTTGAAAAAGATTTACCAGTAACAAATGTTCAATCTGGATCATATTTTGTCAATATTTTTGATAAATCAGATTTAATATCTAAAACGAGTTTTACTTTAAGATAAAATTAAAAACAATAAAAAAGGCCTCAATTTTGAGGCCTTTTTTATTATGTAAGATTAATAATACATACTTATTTTGTCTTCTAACTAAATATAGTTAGAATAAAATAACATATAAAGCATTGATTTTCAAGACAACGATTTTATTTGATAAACAACGACTTTTTTATGTCGATAAAGTGCATGCCCCCTAAATTTGGCTTAATAAATTCATAGGCTACAATAAAATGAATACAACTTCTCAAAATACATTTTCAAATATAGGTCGCATTTTTGTTGCAACAGTTTTGTTTGGTTGTTTAAGTTTTTCATTTAATTTTTTAGCTGGTGTTCAGCAAGAAAAAAAACAAGCAGTCTCTGATAAAAAACAAAGTAAAGTATCAGCAGAAAGTAAGCCTTTTGTTTTTGTTAGAAAAGATGAAGTGGTTAAGGAGGACCAAATACCAGTTAATTATCAATCAAAAAAGAGCAAAATAGAAATTGAAAATTTGAAAAATGAAGTTGCTAATTTAAAAGCACAGCATGAATATTTAAAAGAAGAAAATAGCTTTTTACGAAAAGAAAGGGATAGTGTTTTATCTGTAATCGAAAATTCTAATGAATACTATGGAATTTTAAAAAATACTATTAAAAAAGGATCACAAGTTTGGATTTCTGATGTAAAACTCAACTTTCTAAAAGAATTATCAAATGGTAAATTTAAACCAACACATAGAGCTAAAAGCACTGATGTTATTCAAGTTGGTTTTACAGTAAATGGAAGCAAAATTTCATTGGCAACAGATAAAACCTATTACATTCAAATAGTTGATGATAATAATAATATTGTAGGAAAAAAAGATCGTAAAGATTTTGGAAACATGACCTTAGAGTACAGCGATCTTTTAACAGTTATGTATTTTGATAAGAATATTGAAGCTAAAGCTGATATACAAACTTACGAATTAAAAAAAGGAATTTACAGCGTGTTTATTTTTGATGATCGTGAGTTAGTTACAAAATCTTCATTTGAACTAGAATGAATTTGGTTTGGTTGTGCTTGAAGTGCGAAGGAAACAATTTATTTTCTTCGCACTTTTTTATTACTTAACCGATTTGTAAATCGCATATTGAGTAGCATAATATATTGGGAATGTGAAAAGAACTCCAAAGCAAAAGGCTATTATACCCACATAACCTAATATTATAGAAATGATTACAAGCAGAAGAATTTGAAAGAAGTTTTTTGAACAGCTTTGTAAACTTTTATTTATGGCTTTTAGAGCGTCTAAATCTTCAAATATTATAAAAGGAATCACTAGATATAAAAACATACTAACTATAATAGATAATATTGAAGTAATAACTGAAGATAAAATTTCATTTTCTGATAAAATATATTGTAACCCAAAATTTATAATAAACGATAGCGAAACGGTTATAAATGTAGCAAAAACTAGATCTAAATAATGTTTACTATTTACATATGTAAAAATAGTTGAAGTAGAAATTTCTTCATCTTTATCAGCATTGTCCATAATTTTTAAAATTCCAGCATTGAATGGTGCTATAAGAATCGAGAATGTTAAAACAACAAAATAATAGATTATACCCGCTTTTAAATCCATTGCTTTAGGATCAATCTTTTTTGCTAATTCTTGGATATTTTCAAAACCTACAAAAAATTGTATTCCTACTAAAGCCATACCAGTCACAAAAAACATTAATAGTCCAAATGCCAATCCAGCAGTTAAAAATGTTTTTTTAAATAATTCGAAAGAATCATTTAGCACATTACCAATATCAACTTTTTTTGTTTGTTCGTTTGTCATTTTAATTAGATCCAGTTTAAAATTCGTTTAATCATTTTTAATTTTCCTTTGTATGGGGCATATCGTAAAGGAATATCTATCCTATTAGGTCTTTTTACTACTGCTTTTTTATGTGAAAAAGTATCAAATCCTAATTTACCATGATAGGCACCAATTCCTGAATGTCCAACTCCTCCAAACGGAAGTCGTTTGTTTGCAAAATGAATTAGAGTATCATTCACACATCCTCCTCCAAAAGAGTATTTTTCTAAAACCTCTTTTATAAAAGTTTTATTTTCAGAAAAAATATAAAGAGATAATGGTTTTTCGTATTTATTTACAGTTTTAGCAATCTCATCTCTATGTTCGTAAGAACGTATTGGAAGTATTGGACCAAATATTTCTTCTTGCATCAATGTACTTTCTAAAAACGGCTCATCTACAAGGGTAGGAGCTAAGTATAAAGTTTCTTCATCATGTTCACCACCATAAATAATATTTTGGTTTTCTATTAGGCTTATCTGACGTCTCCAATTTTTTAAATTTACAATTCTTGCTAAATCTTCAGATTCTTTAGGGTTTTCTCCTAATGCATTCTCAATTTCTTCTATTAGATGTTTAATGAGTTTCTTTTTTACTCTATAATGTACCAAAAGATAATCAGGTGCGATGCAAGTTTGTCCTCCATTAAAAAACTTACCCCAAACAATTCTTTTAGCGGCTAAAGGAAGATTTGCAGTTTCATCAATAATACAAGGGTTTTTTCCTCCAAGTTCTAAAGTAACAGGTGTTAAATTCTCGGCTGCTGCCTTAGCTACTATCTTACCTACAGGAACACTTCCTGTAAAGAAAATATAATCCCATCTTTTTTGTAGTAAATCTTGCGCAATTGTGTGATCACCAGTAACACAAAGAGCTTGTTTAACATCAAATGTTTCTCTGACAATTTTTGAAATCAAAGCAGACGTATATGGAGTAAGCTCCGATGGTTTTAGTGTTACACTGTTACCAGCAGCAATTGCAGCAATTAATGGCGAAAATGCTAGTTGAAAAGGATAATTCCAAGGACCAATTATTAAAACTTTTCCGTAAGGTTCACTATAAATATAATCCGATGATGGGAAGTTTAATAAAGAAGGTAAAACACGTTTTGGTTTTGCCCATGAATCTAAACTTTTGATAGTATTTTTTAAATCGGAAATAATATATGCTGTTTCCGATATTACACCTTCAAATCTTGGTTTTTTGAAATCTTTATGTAATGCATCAAGAATTTCTTCTTCATGAATGATTACATTTCTAAGAAGTTTTTTTAAAACTTCTTTTCTTTCTGCAACAGAAGGAATATTTCTCATAGTAAAGGAATATTTTTTCTAAAGATAAAAATTAAATTGAATTCCAAATCACATCATCTGGTGTTGGCGCAATGATTTCGATGCTTTCTTTAGTAACAGGATGAATAAATTTGAGCTTACGAGCGTGTAAGTGTATACCACCATCTGGATTACTTCTATCAAAACCATATTTTAAATCACCTTTGATTGGACAACCAATTGCCGATAATTGGCTACGAATTTGATGATGGCGACCTGTATGTAAATTGATTTCTAACGCAAAATAACTTTTAAGTTCAGCAATGATTTTATAGTCTAAACTGGCCTTTTTGCTATCAGGTACTTCTTTTAAATGCGCCTTTGAAGTATTACTTTGTTGGTTTCTTTTTAAAAAATGTACGAGATTGTCTTCCTGCTTAGGTGGTTTATTTTTAACTACTGCCCAATAGGTTTTTTGAGTTTCTCGTTCACTAAACATTTTATTAAGTCTCTCAAGAGCTTTGCTAGTTCTCGCAAAAACAACAATTCCCGTAGTTGGTCTATCCAATCGATGTACAACACCCAGAAAAACGTCACCTGGTTTGTTATATTTGTACTTGATGTATTCTTTTACTACTTCAGATAAAGGTTTATCACCTGTTTTATCACCTTGAACAATATCGCCCACACGCTTATTGACTACAATAATGTGATTGTCTTCGTGAAGTACCTGAAGATTATCTTTAGTGGATATAATTTTAGTATTAGAACTCAATTTCAAAAAGGTTTAATTGTTCATCATTTTCATAAATTACTTCTTTGAATTTTAAACCTAATTTTTCAATAAGCTTAATAGAAGTTACATTTTCTAAATTTGTGATTGCAGAAAGTTTTGAATATTCTTTAGACAAAATCTCTATGAAAGCATTTGCACTTTCATAAGCAAACCCTTTTCCATTGAACTCAGGAAGAAAAGCAAAACCAATATCGGGATGATTTAAAAACTCTCTTTTTATAATTGTAAATAGACCAATTTTCTTGTGAGTTTTTTTCTCGGTAATTACAAAATATTTTATGTTTTTAGCTTTTTCTATTTTATCTATGTACAGTTTTGCTTCTTCATATGAGTGAATATTTCTATCTCCAATGAAGCGTTTCCATCCTTCAGTGTTTAGTAACTTATAAATGAATTCGTAATCTAAAATGTCAAGAGGTTTTGAAAAAACTCTTTCGGTATCAATTTTAATACTGCTCATTTGAATTAGGGAAGTCAACAGCTTTTACATCACTTACATATTCTCCAATTGCTTTTGTCATATCTTCAAAAAGATTCATATAACGGCGTAAAAAACGTGGACTAAATTCATGTGTCATTCCTATCATATCATGAAGAACTAATACTTGTCCGTCAACTCCGCTTCCGGCACCAATTCCAATTACTGGTATTGAAATACTTTCTGCAACTCTTTGAGCTAACGCAGCAGGAATTTTTTCAAGGACCAATGCAAAACAGCCTAATTTTTCTAATAATTGTGCGTCTTCAATTAATTTTTCTGCTTCTGCATCTTCTTTAGCACGAACAGTATAGGTTCCAAATTTATAAATTGATTGAGGTGTTAATCCTAAATGCCCCATAACAGGAATTCCTGCCTGAAGAATTTTCTTGATAGATTCTTTTATTTCTTTACCACCTTCAAGTTTTACAGCATGTCCGCCACTTTCTTTCATTACTCTAATTGCAGATCGCAATGCTTCTTTAGAATCTGATTGATATGAACCAAAAGGTAAGTCAACTACCACTAATGCTCTTTCTGCAGCACGAACTACTGATGAAGCATGATAAATCATTTGGTCTAAAGTAATAGGAAGTGTGGTTTCATGGCCAGCCATTACATTACTGGCAGAATCACCTACAAGAATTACATCAACTCCGGCTGTGTCTACAATTTTTGCCATTGTGAAATCGTATGCTGTAAGCATAGAAATTTTTTCACCTTTGGCTTTCATATCAATTAATGATTTTGTGGTAACTCTTTTGTAATCACTTTTAGCTGTTGACATAATTTAAATGTTTAGGAAGTGTAAAATTACTAAAAAGAATGGTTTTGTAACAAAATACTTAAGTTTTCGTCAAATGATTTAAAATCAAAAAACTATGAAAAAAATCATTATTTATCTGCTAATACTTTTGCCATTTTATAGCAATGCACAAAATCAAGAAGTTGAAAATACAGTAAAAGCTTTTTTTGAAGGTTTTCATGCAAAAGATACTACAAAAATTAAATCGGTTTGTCATGATAAAATGCTTTTACAATCAATAATGGAAGGACAAAAAGCGACAAAGCTAGAAGAAGAGAAATCCTCTGAATTTATTAAATCATTTGCAACATTTCCCAAAGATTTAAAATTTGAAGAACGAATTTTAAGTTACAAAGTTCAAATTGATGGCGCTATGGCTCACGCTTGGACTCCCTATGAATTTTATATTAACGATAAATTAAGTCACAGTGGTGTAAATTCCTTTACTTTGTATCGTGAGAACAATCAATGGAAGATTGTTCATATTATAGATACAAGAAGAAAACCTTAAATATTTTGTGGGAAAGACAAAGCGAACCTTAAAGTGTTGTCATATAGTATATAATATATCGCCAACAAATAAGGGGATAAAATCTAATTTTAGGGATGCTATTTCAGTGAGAATAATAAAAAGATAACAATGAAATAAGATGTAAGGTTTTTCGAATTAGCAATCAGCCACATTAACGGCCACAGCAAGCCCACCTTCTGAAGTTTCTTTGTATTTGTTGTTCATGTCTTTTGCTGTTTGCCACATCGTGTTAACAACTTTGTCTAAAGGTACTTTTGCGTTTTTAGGGTCAGTTTCTAAAGCTAATTCGGCAGCATTTATGGCTTTTATGGCTCCCATAGTATTTCGTTCAATACACGGAATCTGAACCAAACCACCAATTGGGTCACAAGTTAATCCCAAGTGATGTTCCATAGCAATTTCAGCAGCCATTAAAACCTGTTCAGGAGTTCCACCCATTACTTCGCATAAAGCTCCCGCTGCCATTGCAGAGGAAACACCAATTTCGGCTTGACAACCACCCATTGCAGCAGAAATGGTTGCGCCTTTTTTAAAGATGCTACCTATTTCACCAGCTACCATTAAGAATTGTTTTATTTGGTCTTCGTTTGCCTGATGATTTTCAATTACCATATAATACATTAAAACCGCAGGAATCACACCAGCACTTCCATTGGTAGGAGCTGTAACTACACGACCTAAAGAAGCATTTACTTCGTTAACAGCTAAGGCAAAACAAGAAACCCATTTTAATATTTGACGAAATTTTACTTCTGTTTTTCTGATTGTTTCTAACCATTCTTGAGGATTTGAATAATTAGCTAAACCAATTAGATTTTGATGCATATCAAACGCACGACGACGTACATTTAATCCTCCAGGAAGAATTCCTTCGCTGTGACAACCAATGTACATACATTCTAACATAGTGTTCCAAACTCTTAATAATTCATTATGAATTTCTTCTTCTGAGCGCATGGATTTTTCATTGTCATATACAATTTCAGAAATTTTTCTATTCTGATTTTGACAATAGTCTAATAATTCAGAAGCCAAATCAATTGGATAAGGGAAAGCACATTTTATAACTGATTTTGTTGAAATAACTTCTTCTTTTACTACAAATCCACCACCAATCGAATAGAAAGTAGATTCATATTTAGAATCACCAAAAAAAGCTGTAAACGTTAATCCGTTTGCATGAAAAGGGAGGAAGTTCTTGTTGAAGATAATTTCTGTTTCAGGATTAAAGTCAACCTCAAACTGATTCGCTATTTTTAGTTTATGAGTAGTTTTAATGACTTTGATGATGCCATCAATATCCTGAACCGGAATGTACTCAGGATCTTGGCCACTAAGTCCAAGCATAACTGCTAAATCGGTAGCATGACCAATTCCCGTCAAGGAAAGAGAACCATACAAATCTACTTTGACTGAAGTAATTTTTTCAAGAATGTTTTCTTCTTTTAATTCGTTTAAAAATCGTTCGGCGGCACGCCAAGGCCCCAAAGTATGAGAACTCGATGGTCCAACACCAATTTTTAACATATCAAATACCGAAATACATTCTTCCATAACTATAACGTTTTAGTAAAACAAAGATAGTTTCTATGTTTCTAACAAAAAAGTAATAAAATTTTAAAAACTAATTAAATTGTGAAAAAGCTATCAAAGCAATGGAAACTAAAGAGAGTAGTAGTCCGATGTAATTTAGCTTACTAAGCTTTTCTTTGAAGTACAAAATACCAATTATACTGCCCAATAGAATGACTCCCATGTTCATAGCTATAAATACTGTTGAAGGATTAGATGATAAGGATTGATGTGCTTTGATATAAAATGAAATATTACCAAAATTTAAGACTCCAACAAGTATTCCCCAATATAGATTTTTTATTGAGAAGATTTCTCTTTTTTGTGAAATGTTGTAACCTGAAATTAAGAGCGAAACAATAAATGCTCCACTAAATACAAGCAATAGCAACTCGGTAAAAGACAAATCTCCTATAGTAGCAACTTTTTTAAATAATATATCGATAATACCAAATCCGCATAGGACAAATAAGAGATAGTATGATTTATTTTGATTTGTTTCAGTTTGATGCTTTTTATAAAAAGTAAAAAATATAGCTATAAATGCAACAACCAATCCAATGATTTTATAGGAATTAAAAACTTCTTTGGCTACAAATAAAGAAAAACTTATCGAAATAAATAAGGATAGGCGTTGAACAATATCTGTTTTTACAATCCCTGAGTATTTTATGGCTTTGGCTTGAAAAACAAAAATTATTGGTAAAAGGAAAATTAAGCTTCCAGTTATGATTCCAGTTGGTAAACTAAATGACGTATTTATTTTAGGGTTATAAAATATAAGGAGTGAAATTAAAGCAAAGACATAATTCCATGAAATAATTTGGTAAATACTGAGTTCTTTTTTGCGTGCAATTTTAAGTAATACACCAACAAAAACACTACATATAATGCTTAATAGTATAAAATACATTTTTAAATTTTATTCAAATATAGTAATCTGACTAAAATGGACAATTTTAAATTGATTATTGCGTTTTCTGATAACTACATCGGGAAAAGGAGTATGATAAACTAATAAATTTGATTACAAGTAATTATTATTGTAAATTCATTATAAATAATCAATTAAGAGTGAAATTTACAATTACAGCTTATTTTGGAATGAATCCAAAAATGATAACAAAGTTGCTATCATGTTGGTTTATCGTAGTTGTTTTTTTTACTTCTAATTATGTTCTCGCTCAAGAACAAACAGCAATTGATCCAAAAGTTTTAAAAGAGTTTGAAGAAGCTCGAAAAGTATTAGATATTGATGATTATGAGCATTATCAGCTAGGATCAAAAATGGTCAATGAATTAGAAAAGAAATTGATTGATAATCAAAATTTTGATCAACTACTTTATTTATATCTTGAGATATCATACTATTATGTTACCAAATTCGATTATGCTACGAGTAAAAAAGTTCTTGATAAGGCAGAGAAAGTACTAAGTGAACACAACAATAATTGTATCAGGGGCGAGTATTATGAACATTTAGCAGTTTTTTATAATTCACAAGGAAATGAAAAGCTTGATGAAAAATATACTTTACTTGCAGAACAATATCTAAAAAAATATGCTCCAAAAGTAAAGCAAGTCGACATGTATTACAATCTCACACTTTTATATTTAAAGAAAGAAGATTGGAAAGAAACATTATACAATGGATTAAAATATTTAGAAATTAATAAAGAAACTGGTGGTGATTTAGATCAACCCGAAGTTAATTTACTCATTGCTGAAAGTTATTATAATTTAAATCAATTTGAAAAAGCTTTAGAGTATTTAAGAGTAGCCAAATACTCAACTATTTTCCAAAAATATGATGAAGATTTTCTTTTAAAATCTCGTTATTATTCGGTTTTAGGTAAACTTTATGAAAAGCAGGGTAAATACAAAGAATCAGCAGAAAATTTAAGAATTGCCAGTGATTATTTTAAAAAGCGTTTGGTTTATAGGATTGTTAGAATGAATAACTCTTTAAACCAGAAACGAGAATTAGAAATTAAAAATATTGAATTCCAATCTATTATTAAAGAAAACAAGCTTAGGAGTGAAAATGAAAAGTATAAAAATTATCTGCTTATAATATTTCCCATTGCAATTTTAACCCTAATGGTTTTGTTGTATTTTCAATACCGTAATGCCAAATTCAAAAATTATACTAACAAATTACTTAATGAAAAAAATGAAATGCTTCATAAAGTAAACTCTAAATTAGAAACTGCATTAGGTATTAAGAAAAAATTATTAGATACTATTTCCCACGAATTGCGAACACCTATTTATACATTGAATGGTTTACTCCATTTGATGGAAGAGGATAAAAGCGATTACGAAAAAAATATAGACCAATTGCAAGCTTCTGTACAAAAGTTATATAGTTTATCTGGTAACATTATTGAAATTAACGTCATTGATAGTTTAGAAAATGATTATGTTCCCAAAAAAGACGTCGTTAATCTCGAAGGAATGCTTAATAAAATCTTAGAGACTGTAAAAAAGAGTAGAATTAATAACAACACAGCTACATTAACTTATGACGACGGTATTCCTAGTAAATTAATTTTTGATGAAGCCAAATTATATCAGGTCTTATTTAGTTTGATTGATAATGCATTTAAATTCTCAAAAAATAGTAATGTTGTTGTTGAGGCAAATAAAATCAATCAAAATGAAAAAATAATTGAAATTCAGTTTGTAATTAAGGATGCAGGAATAGGAATCAATGAAGAGATAAAAGAAAAAATATATGATTTGTTTTTTCAAGGATCTGAAAAAATCAATTATGAATATGGAGGTTCGGGACTAGGTCTAACTTTAGTGAAAAAAACTTTAGAATTATTTAATAAAACGATTTTGATTGATTCTGAACCTAATAAAGGAACAACAATATCTTTTTCACTTGATTTTGAAAAATATCAAGAAGATTTAAATGCTGTTACAATCAAAAAAGAAATTAAAGATCCATCAACAATTACAATTTTATTGGTCGAAGATAATAAGACCAATCAGTTAATTACTCAAAGAATTATCACAAGAAAAGGATATAAATGTGAAATTGCTAATGATGGTTTAGAAGCTTGTAAAAAAGTTGATGAAAAAGATTATGACTTAGTTTTAATGGATATTATGATGCCTATTATGGATGGATTTGAAGCTTCAGATTATATTTCAAAGAAAAAGCCCTATATCCCTATTGTGGCTCTAACTGCAATTTCTGAAGATATAAATAAGGAATTATTTGTTGCGGCCAGCATAAAAAAGGTGCTTAGTAAACCTGTTAATGTAGAAGAACTTTATGATGCAATATTCCAATTTGTGGTCGAATAAAAAAAGCACCTTTAAGGTGCTTTTTTTATTTATTTTGTTCTTCAATCCATTTGCGGGCATTCACAAAAGCTTCATGCCAAGGCGTTACCTCGTCTTTTTGTCCGTTCTCCGGATAATACGCCCAGTTCCAAGGGAAAGTAGAACGTTCAATGTGCGGCATCGTTACCAAATGGCGACCGGTTTTGTCACACATCATCGCAGTATTGAAAACCGAACCGTTCGGATTCGCCGGATAGCCTTCGTAACCGTATTTTCCAACGATGTCATACTGATCTTCTGAATAAGGTAAGTTGAATTTACCTTCACCATGCGAAACCCAAACCCCTAAAGTTGTACCTTCCAACGATGAAAGCATAACAGAATTGTTTTTCTGAACTGTCACCGAAGTAAAGATACTTTCGTGTTTGTGCGAGTTGTTGTGTAGCATTTTTCCGTGAACTTCATGCTCCGGATTAATTAATTCCAATTCCATAAACAACTGACAACCATTACAGATGCCGACCGATAAAGTATCTTCTCTTTTAAAGAAGTTTTTCAGTGCTGTATTGGCTTTTTCGTTGTACAAAAATGCTCCGGCCCAACCTTTGGCAGAACCTAAAACATCTGAATTTGAGAAACCACCCACTGCTCCGATGAACTGAATGTCTTCCAAAGTCTCACGACCGGAAATCAAATCCGTCATGTGAACGTCTTTTACGTCAAATCCTGCCAAGTACATTGAATTCGCCATTTCACGCTCGGAATTACTTCCTTTTTCGCGGATGATAGCTGCTTTCGGTCTTGGTTTTGAATTATCGATAACCGGTGCTTTTCCGTCAAAATGAGAAGGGAAAGTGTAAGTTAACGGCTGGTTTTTATAGTTTTCATAACGGGCTGCTGCCATTCCGTTTTTCGATTGTTTTGAATCTAAAAGGAAAGATGTTTTGAACCACGTATCTCTTAATTTGGAAACACTTAAGGTAAATGCATCGTCGTTATTGATGAAAGTCACCACATCACCTTCAACTACAGAACCGATGTTGAAGATTTCAATATTATTCTTAGCAAAAACAGCCTCAACTGAAGCGTCCGCCTGGAAAACCACACCGATATTTTCGTTGAATAACGCTTTAACCGTGTCTTTTTCGCCTAACGAAGTCAAATCAAACGAAGCGCCTAATTTTACGTCGGCAAAACACATTTCCAATAAAGTTGTGATTAAACCACCGCTTCCGATATCGTGTCCGGCCTGAATTTTACGCTCTTTAATTAAATCCTGTAAAACGTTGAATGCCTTTTTGAAATATTCCGCATTTTTAATCGTTGGCACTTCATTTCCGATTTTATTCAAAACCTGTGCGAAAGAAGAACCTCCTAATTTGAAGGTATCCTGAGATAAATTGATATAGTAAATGTTTCCGCCGTTTCTTTTCAAAACAGGTTCCACCACTTTAGTAATGTTCGAACAGTTTCCGGCTGCCGAAATGATAACCGTTCCCGGTGCAATCACTTCATCGTTCGGATATTTCTGTTTCATCGAAAGCGAATCTTTTCCGGTTGGAATGTTGATACCCAATTCGATCGCAAAATCCGAACAGCCTTTAACCGCTTCGTATAATCTTGCATCTTCGCCTTCGTTTTTACAAGCCCACATCCAGTTGGCGGAAAGCGAAACCGATTTTAAATTGTCTTTCAACGGCGCCCAAACGATATTGGACAATGCCTCGGCAATCGCTGTTCTGGAACCCGCAACCGGATCCACCAAAGCAGCAATAGGCGAGTGGCCAATAGAGGTCGCAATTCCTTCTTTTCCTTTGAAATCCAACGCCATAACTCCAACGTTGTTCAACGGCAATTGTAACGGTCCGGCACATTGTTGCTTGGCAACGCGTCCGCCCACACAACGGTCTACTTTGTTGGTTAACCAGTCTTTACAAGCAACCGCTTCTAATTGCAATACTTGGTTTAAATAGGTTGGAATATTTTCTGTTGCATAGTGTAAATCCGAGTAATTTGTCGCAACCGTTTTGTCGGTCATGATGGTTTTTGGCGAACTTCCGAAGAAATCTTCCAACGCATAATCCATTGGTTTTGCGCCGGTTGTTTTGGATTCAAACGTAAAACGATGATCCGCAGTTACATCACCTACCTGATACATTGGAGAACGCTCACGGTCGGCAATTTTCTGAAGGATATCAATGTCTTTTTCACCAATAACCAATCCCATTCGTTCCTGAGATTCGTTTCCGATGATTTCTTTTGCGGATAGCGTAGGGTCGCCGACAGGTAATTTATCCAAATCGATTAAACCTCCGGTATCTTCCACTAATTCTGAAAGACAGTTTAAGTGTCCACCAGCACCGTGATCGTGAATCGATACGATAGGGTTGTTATCGCTTTCCACCAAACCACGAATGGCGTTGGCAGCACGTTTTTGCATTTCAGGGTTGGAACGTTGAATCGCATTCAATTCGATTCCCGAACCGAAAGCTCCGGTATCTGAAGAAGAAACCGCAGCACCACCCATCCCGATTCTATAGTTTTCGCCACCAAGAATTACGATTTTATCGCCTTCCTGTGGTTTCTTTTTAATGGCTTGGTCTAATTTTCCGTATCCGATTCCGCCCGCTTGCATGATTACTTTGTCGTAACCTATTTTGCGGTTGTTTTCTTCGTGTTCGAAAGTTAAAATAGAACCTGTAATTAACGGTTGTCCGAATTTATTCCCGAAATCTGAAGCTCCGTTAGAGGCTTTGATTAGGATGTCCATTGGCGTTTGGTACAACCAAGGTCTTTCGTTCATAGCTTCTTCCCAAGCTCGGTTTTCTTCCAATCTTGAATAAGAAGTCATGTAAACCGCCGTTCCTGCTAATGGCAAAGAACCTTGTCCTCCAGCTAAACGGTCACGAATTTCTCCTCCCGAACCCGTTGCAGCGCCACTGAAGGGTTCAACTGTAGTAGGAAAGTTGTGGGTTTCCGCTTTTAAGGAAAGAACCGAATCGAATTCTTTTTCCTGGTAAAAATCAGGTTTGTCGGCACTTTTTGGTGCGAATTGTGTCACTTTCGGTCCTTTAACGAAAGCTACGTTATCTTTATAAGCGGAAACAATATCGTTAGGATTGGTCTCCGATGTTTTCTTGATTAATTTGAATAGGGAAGTCGGTTTTTCTTCACCATCCACAACAAACGTTCCGTTGAAGATTTTGTGACGGCAGTGTTCTGAATTGGCTTGTGAGAACGCAAAAACTTCAGAATCCGTTAGTTTTCTTCCGATTTTAACCGCTAAATTATTAAGGTATTCTACTTCTTCGTCGCTTAAAGCCAAACCTTCCTGTTTGTTGTACGTAGCAATATCTTCAATGTCCAGAATCGCTTCCGGCTGAATATTGATGGTGAAAATATCCTGATTTAATTCAGCATATTTTTGAGAAATCATCGGGTCGAAAGCGGTGAAATCGGAAGTGGTTTTTTCAAATTCCTCAATTCGGATGATTCCTGAAATCCCCATATTTTGAGTGATTTCAACGGCATTGGTACTCCAAGGCGTCACCATAGCGGCACGGGGTCCAACAAAAAAATCCGACAGTGCGGATTTTTCTATTTTATGTGCGTTGCCAAAAAGCCAGTTTAATTTGTTGATGTCTTCAGTCGATAATTCGTTTTGCGTCTGAACTGCAAAAACAGTGTTGGTTGAGTTACCAAAAAAATGAATCATTATAAGTGTGTTGTTGTGTTTTGTGTGGCAAATTTAATTATTTCAAAAGAAATAATAAATAAAAAAAGCGACTAAAATTTTAGTCGCTTTTAAGAAAATTACTGAACAATTATCTTTTTCGTTATTACTTCATTATCCTGAGTGATATTAATTAGGTAAACTCCATGAGTAAGATTATTGATTTGTATAGTAGGAGTAGTTATGTCTTTTTTCTCAAACACTTTTTTTCCTATTAAATTGTAAATTTCAATGTTAGTGTTTGCATTTACTTTTTCAAAAATAACTTCAAAATTACCATTAGAAGGATTTGGATAAATAGTAATCTCTTTATTCTCTTTAGTAAATTTTGTGTCATTTACGTTTCCTGTTCTATTTCCTAAACCAGAACAAATATCAGTACCATAGACATTCCAATCAGAGGTTTTACTGAAAGTGGTTTTTGGAACGGTCACAGTTGTTTTTCTTCTCAATGTTTCATCGACTGAAAAATCTGCAGTACCACCATTGAAAGTTCCTATAATATCAATTAAAGTTCCATTTTTGAATAAACCTATAGCATCATTACCGTTAAAGGCCATTTCAGTTGCTGATGTTGATAAATTTGCCGTTGAAGTTGAATAACAAGCTGAAGAAATTAAGCTATTTACAATTACAAACTTACCATTATTTGCTAAATTACCTGATAGTGTTATACCAGTACTCCAAGAACCTGCTCCATTAGTTTGCTTTTTTATACTATATGCAGATAGATTTATTGAAGTTCCAGTTGCATTAGTAATTTCCAGAGCTTTATTGTTTGAAGAACCTTCAAGGTATTCAGAAAAATACAGTTCTGTAACAGTTGGAGTTGATCCAGAAGTGGTAACATTTAATGTGTTGCTAGAAGCAGAAACATTACCTGCAACATCTTTAGCTTTAACAGTAAAAGAATACGTAGTTGATGCAGTTAAGCCATTAATTGAAGCTGATGTTCCTGAAAATGAGATTTTTAATGAACCATTTTGATAAACATCATAGCCAGTAACTCCAACATTATCAGTAGAAGCTGTCCATGATAATGTAAATGTTGTAGAAGTAATGTTTGATGATAGTAAATTTGTTGGTATTGACGGAGCTGTTGTATCTGGAGTACCACCTCCCCAAATCATGTTCACATAATTTGGATTATCAATAAAAGGATTTCTATTCCCTTGTCTTGCATAAATAGCATTATTTCTTGCAATTTCACGTGAACTTACAGGGTCTGCAGCATGCCAAGCTAAAAGCATATCTCTAAAAGCATTAGTGAAAACTTGGTTACTTGTTTTGTTAAACATTGGATATGTATATCCAGCAACAACATTTTCGTAGCGTGTAGCGAAATAAAAATACATACGAGCAATATCACCTTTAAAAGCAGGATTAGGTTCAAACACTGTTCCAGTGTAACCAGAAACTGCGCTAGTTCCCAACTTACTTCCGTTAAGGGAAGTCCAGCTAGCTGAAGCTACGTTTCCATGTGGGTAATCAGAACGCATACCGTTTACTTTACCATCAGTAGGAGGAATAAAGTGTGCATCTGAAACCATTGGCGCGTTTGAGTTGAAAACCGATTGTGGAATCATGTGCTCCCGATTATAACAATCTCCTTCTATCGAGTAAGTACCACATTGGTCTGTACTGTAAGTATAATTGTAAGGATCACTTCCGGATTGGTTTTCTGAATATAAATCAAAGATTGTGTTGTCGTTTTCATTTTGATTGTCTCTGTCTGAAGTCTGATAAGTCGTCCAAAGACCAGCATATCCTCTATCAGTATGTCCTTTTATAATATTGTATAATTGCGTTTTTAAAGTGTAACCAGTACCGGTTGCAGAATTATAGTATCCAGCAGGTGCTTGCGCGTAGATGCCCCCTGATATTATTAATACTAGTATTTGCAGTTGTTTTCTCATTTGTTTTGTTTAGTTTTTTTGTTTAGTTTTTTTGTTTTCAAATACTGTAAAAGTATTTTTTCAAATTACATTGGGTTTTAGTTGAATATTAAATTTTTGTTATCTTATTGATGATTATAATTCTGTGAAAAATAAATATAAAAATAGCGGCATGTTAGCCGCTAAAATATTAGTTAATAACAATTTCATTAACAATATATTGAAAATCAGTAATTTAATTATTTTGATTTGAGTTAAACTTATTTTTTAAATAATTAATTATGACAAATGTTTCTGTTTTTTTGTTGTTAACAAGGCATAAAAAAAGCGGCCAAGCCGCTAATTTATTTATTAATTGATAACAATTTTCTTTACTATCGATTTTGAATCCTTAGTGATTTTGACTAAATAAATTCCATTTTGTAAACCGTTTGTTGAAATTATATTGTTATTTATATTTTGCTTTTCGAAAACTTTTTGACCTAAAGTTGAATAAATCTCAACATCTATATTTCCAATTGTTATATCATAATCTATTCTAAAACTACCATTCGATGGATTTGGATAAATTTTGAAATCAGTTGTATCTTTAAAATCATCAGTTCGAAGAGCAGTGTAACATGTCCATGTTAGGTCATCAATTGCAACACGGTTTGTTGTAGTGTTATTTCCATCTAAACTGATTATTACATTACCATCCACATTAATATCACTAATTGTAACAGTATTTACTGTTGCACTGTAAGGTATAGTTGCTTTTGTTATTCCGTTAACTTTTAAATTAAAAGTCCCAGCTGATCCAGTAAATTTCAATTGCGTTGTAATGGTCAAGTCTCCAACTCCATTAGGAACGGCAGATGATGTTAATGAACCATTTCTTACCATAATTGCTCTAGTATTTATTGTTTGATCTGTTCTTGAATCAGTTGATGTCCAAGAAACACCGCCGTTAGTCCAGTTATACGTTCCATACGAAGATGAGCTTGCAGGAATGGTTTCAAATGTTTCGTTACCACAAGTTGAACCACCTGAAGGTCCAGCAATAGTTGTAGGATTTACTACATTACTTTGACCTGAAAGGTTATTTTGACAGTCTTTTGCAATTACATATATTGAGTATGAAGTTGAAGGATTTAATCCAGTGATTGTAATTGAAGTTGCTCCTCCACTTGAAGCATATTTTACCCCATCAATATAGATATCATAATTAGTTACACCTGTATTATCTGTACTTGCTGACCAAGAAAGAACAATAGATGACGAAGTTATTGTCCCAACTGTTAGTGCTGTTGGAGCTGTTGGAGCTTGTGAATCTGCAGGGCAACTTCCAGCTCCCCAAACAAGACCAACATATTCAGGATGGTCAATATATGGGTTACGATTATTTTGTCTCGCATATATTTTATTATTTCTATTAATTTCAAATGCACTAACTGGATCATTATTGTGCCAATTGATTAACATTGTAAGAAACGAAGAATCTATGGCTGGGTATGTGTTGCCACTAAAAACTGCGTATGGATATCCCGCAACTGTATTTTCATAACGTGTTACAAAGTAAAAATACATACGTGCAATATCACCTTTAAACTCGTTAATTGGTTCAAAAACAGTACCAGTATATCCAGAAACACTACTATTACCTAATTTACCTCCATTTAATGAAGTCCAAGTTGCAGTTGAAACAGTGCCATGTGGATAATTACTTCTCATTCCATTAACTTTTCCATCAGTCGGAGTAATGAAATGTGCATCTGCTACCATTGGATTTGCAGAATTGAAAGTTGATTGAGGTATTATATGTTCTCTATTATAGCAATCTCCTTCAGAGCTATAATTTCCACATCTCTGAGTTGAACCTGAACTGTAGTTATAAGGATCAGCAGCGGTTGGACGTTCAGAATACATGTCCATTATTGTTCCATCATTTTCGTAATAATTATCAATATCTGAGGTTTGATAAGTTGTATAAAGCCCATCATATCCATTATTGGTATGACCTTTAATGATATTGTACAATTGAGTTTTTAAAACAGCACCAGTTCCTGTTGCAGTATTGTAATATCCCGATGGAATTTGTGCAAATGAAATGCATGTAATTAATAATAAAAGAAAAGTAATTTTCTGTTTCATAAACGTTTAAGTTTTATTTTTTTTAGGATTGGGGCGACAAATCTATTAAAAAACTTAGGAAAACAATTAGTTTATAATTATTTTTTTAGTTGAGACGGCATTACCTGATGAAAGTTTCAGTAAATAAAGGCCTTGCGGTAAATTATTTATTGTAGTACTTTTCTGGTTATTGGATAAATCCTTGATGATTTGTATCAATTGTCCGTTTAAATTGATGACTTCAATTTTGTCCAAATCTACCTCTGATGAAATAGTAATTGTGTTATCATTTGAAGGATTTGGATAAACTGTCGTTCTTTCCAATGCAACAAATTCATCAGTAGAAAGGAATATTGCAGGCCAACGATTTTGTGCAGCAATACCTCCCCAAATTACAGTGGCCAAGTAAGGATTGTCAATAAAAGGGTTTCTGTTACCTTGTGCATATGTTCCGTTTGAATCATGATAAGTGTTTCTGTTGTCTTCATATTGAGAAACAGGATCTTCTGCATTCCATTGTAAAAAAAGATTAATCATGTTTGTATCTCCAGCAACTGTAGCTCCTGTACCAACATTTATTGGTAAACATTGAGTTGGATATCTTAAATACATATACATCATCATACGAGCGACATCACCTTTCCATTCATCTCCTGGATACCAGTCACCTCCTACATTACCTGAATTACCTGATCCTGTTGCAAATTTTCTGTTTCCTCTGTTTGCGTTTCTTTGTACATCGGCAGCTCTTAAATGATGTGCATCTTCACCAGCATCACTTGGTGCGGCATCATCTAAAGGAGGCGTACCTAAAGATTTAGCGTAAACGTGCTCTCTGTTCCATTCACATGAATTATTCCCTCCGTTTGAATCTTTATTTCTACGTCTGTGATCGTTATCGTCAGCTGTAGATGCAGGACACATATTATTGCTAAATCCATAAAGTAATAATACGTTAGTATTTGTTGCATCATTAGGATCCAAGTCAGTTATTTTAGAAGCTTCCCAAATACCAGGTGTGTAAGATAAAAAGTTTGTGTGTGTGTTAATGATTTTTGTGGACAAAGCATTTTTTAGATTTTGACCTGTCAAAGTCCAATTGAACCCATTATAATAAGGTGCAGCTGGTGCTCCATTTTGAGAAAATGCTATTAAAGAGCATAGCAAACTAGTTAAAAAGTAGATTTTTTTCATACTATTATTATTTTAAATTGAGGTTAGAATTTGGTTAGTAATAAAGCGTAATTACCTGCTTACAATTAGCAAATTGTAAAAAAATAGTTTTTGGAAGTCTTTAGTTATTTTTTATTGCTTTCTTTCTAATAAAGCCATATAAAATCCATCGTAGCCAGATTCATGTGCAAGAATCTTATGATCTTCTACAAAGGTAAAGTTTTTTCCGCTTTCAGTAGTTAAAAAGCGTTGTATTTGTTCTTGATTTTCAGAGGGTAAGACTGAGCAAGTGGCATAAACAAGTTTTCCTCCTGGTTTCACAATTTTAGAATAATTTTCTAAAACTTCTGCCTGAATTTTTTTGATATTTTCAATGAATTCAGGTTGTAATTTCCATTTACTGTCTGGATTACGTTTTAAAACACCTAAACCGCTACAAGGTGCATCAATTAAAACCCTGTCCGCTTTTTCATGAAGTTTTTTGATGGTTTTTGAACTTTCAATAACACGAGTTTCTATGTTGTGAACCCCATTGCGACGAGCACGTAATTTTAACTGGTTTAATTTACTTTCGTATAAATCTAAAGCAATTAATTGCCCTTTGTTTTCCATAATAGAAGCCAAATGCAATGTTTTTCCACCTGCACCTGCACAAGTATCTACAACACGCATTCCTGGTTTAACATCTAATAATGGTGCTACTAATTGTGAAGAAGCATCTTGTACCTCAAATAAACCGTCTTTGAATTCTTGTGTAAGAAAAACATTAGCACGCTCTTTTAAAACCAAGGCTTGAGGTTGATTTTTGATATATTCAGTTTCGATATTTGCATCCATTAAACGTGAACGCAATTTATCTGGAGAAATTTTTAAAGTGTTAACACGTAAAATAACCTTTGCCTGTTCGTTTTGAGCTTTTATTTCTTTATTCCAAACAGCTTCACCTAATTCTTTTACACCTAATTCATCCATCCAATCAGGAATAGATTCTTTGATAGCTCTGTTTTTTGATAATTCATCAAAACGCCCTTTGATTTTGCGTTCTGGAGTTCCTTGTAACTGAGTCCAATCAGGAATTTGATAACCTCTCAGAACAGCCCATGAAGCAAACATTCTCCATAAGTTATCGCGATCAAAAGGTTCTTTTACTTCAGCAATTTCAGCATATAAACGTTTCCAACGTACAATTTCATAGATGGTTTCAGCGACAAACTTACGGTCCGCACTTCCCCAACGTTTGTCTTTTTTTAAAGCGCGGGCCACCACTTTATCAGCATATTCACCTTCGTTAAAAATGGCATTTAAAGAGTCTATTGTTGTGTAAACCAAGTTTCTATGTAATCGCATGATGTTAATTTTGAGCGTGCAAAGATAGTATAAAGTTGGAAGTTAGGAGTTAGAAGTTAGAAGTTTTTTTAATTATCAAAGTTTAATTATGATGGAGCCTTCATTTTAAATGCGTTAACGGGTGAAGCAAGCTACCATGTAGCGCGGAACACGTGACCCGAAGGGTAACGCCCAAATAATTAATAGAATATTTGAGTACTCTATATTTATTATGTATTTTCGTGCTCTGAAATTTAGAAAATTTTACGTTATGAAATACGATATTATTGTTTTAGGAAGTGGTCCTGGTGGTTATGTAACTGCCATTAGAGCATCACAATTAGGCTTTAAAGTTGCCGTTATTGAAAAAGAAAATCTTGGTGGAATTTGTTTGAACTGGGGATGTATCCCAACGAAAGCATTATTAAAATCTGCACAGGTTTTTGATTACCTAAAGCATGCTTCTGATTATGGTTTAAAAGTAGACAATGTTGATAAAGACTTTGGAGCAGTAATTGCACGTTCTCGTGGTGTTGCGGAAGGAATGAGCAAAGGTGTTCAGTTCTTAATGAAGAAAAATAAAATTGACGTTATTGATGGTTTTGGGAAAGTGAAACCGGGCAAGAAAGTTGATGTTACTGCTGCAGATGGTAAAGTAACTGAATATTCTGCGGATCATATTATCATTGCTACTGGTGCACGTTCAAGAGAATTACCTAATTTACCTCAAGATGGTAAAAAAGTAATAGGATACCGTCAAGCAATGGTATTACCTGAGCAACCTAAGAAAATGATTGTTGTAGGTTCTGGAGCTATTGGAGTTGAGTTTGCTCACTTCTATAATTCTATGGGAACAGAAGTTACTATCGTTGAGTTTATGCCAAATGTAGTACCTGTTGAAGACGAAGATATCTCAAAACAATTTGAGCGTTCTTTAAAGAAAGCTGGTATCAATGTAATGACAAACGCATCTGTTGAAAAAGTAGATACAACTGGAGCAGGAGTGAAAGCTACAGTTAAAACAGCTAAAGGAGAAGAAATTCTTGAAGCAGATATCGTTCTTTCTGCTGTAGGTATCAAAACAAACATCGAAAATATTGGTTTAGAAGAAACTGGTATTGCTACAGACAAAGATAAAATCTTAGTTAATTCATATTATCAAACTAACGTTCCTGGTTACTACGCTATTGGTGACGTTACTCCGGGACAGGCTTTGGCTCACGTTGCTTCTGCTGAAGGAATTTTATGTGTTGAAAAAATCGCAGGTTTACATGTTGAACCATTAGATTATGGAAACATTCCTGGTTGTACCTATGCTACTCCTGAAATTGCGTCTGTTGGTTTAACAGAAAAAGCGGCTAAAGAAAAAGGATACGAATTGAAAATTGGTAAGTTCCCATTCTCAGCTTCTGGAAAAGCTAAAGCTGCAGGAACTCCTGATGGTTTCGTAAAAGTTATTTTTGATGCGAAATACGGAGAGTGGTTGGGTTGTCACATGATTGGAGCTGGTGTTACAGATATGATTGCTGAAGCAGTTGTAGCACGTAAATTAGAAACTACAGGTCACGAAATCTTAAAAGCAGTTCATCCACACCCTACAATGAGTGAGGCAGTTATGGAAGCAGTTGCTGACGCTTATGGTGAAGTAATTCACTTGTAATTTAAATTATTTGAAAGTCTGATTTTTAGACTTCTTAGATATGAATCCGTTTTGTGTAAACAAAACGGATTTTTTATTTTGTTATATATTTTATAACTTTTGTACGATTTTAATTATTTTTTAAATATAAGAATCGTAAATTTGAGTAAATCACTTAATTCGTATATCTTCTATGGATGTATTTAGGCCAATGATAGATTCATTCAAAGCATTTCTTGCTGAAATAGGTGATCTTACATTTTTTTCCATCCGTTTTTTCAAAGAAGTATTTAAAAGTCCTTATGAATTCAATGAGTTATTGAAGCAATGTTATAATATAGGTAATAAGTCATTGACATTAGTTTTAGTTACTGGTTTTATCATAGGTTTAGTTTTTACCTTACAATCAAGACCTACATTAGAAGAATTTGGAGCTGTTTCTTGGATGCCTTCTATGGTTAGTATTTCAATAATAAGAGAGATAGGACCTATCATAACTGGATTAATCTGCGCTGGTAAAATAGGCTCTGGTATTGGTGCCGAGATAGGTTCTATGAGGGTTACTGAGCAAATTGATGCTATGGAAGTTTCTGGAACAAATCCTTTTAAATATCTAGTAGTAACCCGAATTTTAGCTACCACTTTAATGCTACCATTGCTTGTGTTGTGTGGGGATACTATTGCAATTTTTGGCTCTTATTTAGTTGAAAATACCAAAGGGAATGTTTCCTTTTTGCTATATTTTAATCAAGTTTTCAATAATTTAGAATTTTCTGATTTGTTTCCTGCAATTGTAAAGAGTTTCTTTTTTGGTTTTGCTATAGGTTTAGTGGGTTGCTATAAAGGATATAATTGTAAAAAAGGAACTGTAGGTGTTGGTCTCGCGGCAAATTCTGCGGTGGTATATACCTCCATGTTGCTTTTTGTTATTGATTTTATTGTAGTTTTAATAACCAATATCTTTATTTAGTTATGGATAGAAAAATTATGATAGAAATAAAAAATCTGCATAAAAAATTTGGAGATAATGCTGTCCTCAATGGTTTTTCCATGGATTTGTATGAAGGAGAGAATGTGGTTATCATGGGAAAATCGGGTTCAGGGAAATCGGTTATGATAAAATGCGTCATTGGTCTCGAGACAATAGACAGCGGAAGTATTAATGTGATGGGGAATGATATTTCTTCACTTACTCAAGAGCAATGGGACGAATTAAGAACCGAAATTGGATTTCTGTTTCAAGGAAGTGCTTTGTATGATTCCATGTCAGTTAGAGAGAATTTGGAATTTCCATTAAGGAGACATACCAAAAAGTTTGGAGTTATTGAAGATACAACACCTTTGGTAATGGAGGCTTTGGAGAACGTGGGTCTGGCAAAAGCTATCGACTTAATGCCCAATGAACTTTCCGGAGGAATGAAAAGGAGAATAGCTTTGGCACGGACTTTAATTTTACAGCCAAAAATAATTTTGTATGATGAACCTACAACTGGTTTGGATCCTATTACTTCCAAAGAAATTATAATGCTAATGAAATCAATTCAAGAAAAATATAAAACATCATCTTTAATAATTACTCATGATGTGGATTGTGCCAGAGTAACCGCAGACAGAATGATTTTACTTATTGATGGTATTAATTATGCCGAAGGAACTTTTAATGAGTTGGCATCATCTAAAGATGAAAATGTACAAGCCTTTTTTAAATAGGGAATTATGGAAAAAACATTTACGCAGAAGTTTAAATTAGGCATTTTTGTGATTGCAGGGACAGTCATATTTATTGCAGCTATATATTTTATTGGAAGCAAGCAGCTTTTTTTTAGTAAAACAAAACAGTTGCATGCAGTTTTTAATGATGCCGCAGGATTGCAAATAGGCAACAATGTAAGATATTCAGGAATTAATATTGGTACAGTAAGAGAAATAAAAATTATCACTGATACTTCAATATGTATTTCAATGCACATCAATAATGAGGCGTTCACTCATATTAAAAAGAGTGCTATAGCATCAATTGGTTCAGATGGATTGGTAGGAAATATGGTTGTTAATATACTTCCTGCAAAAGGGGATGATACATTAGTGGAATCAGGTGACACAATTGTTACTATAAGGAAAATAAGAACCAACGACTTAATAAACACTCTAAGTATATCAAATAATAATGCTGCTTTAATTACAGCAGATTTATTGAAAATTACCCATGAAATTACAAAAGGGCAAGGAACATTAGGACTTTTGGTTCATGATACTGATATGGCAAATGACTTAAAACAGACTTTGTTTTATCTAAAAACTACAAGTAAAGAAACATCAGAGACAGTTAAAAAAATAAATGTTTTGATAACATCTTTGGATGATAAAGACAACGTTGTAGGTGTAATAAAAGATACGGCTGTAGCTAATAAAATGAAATCAATAGTGACAAATCTTGAAAAATCATCCTCAGAAATTAATGCAGTCGTGAATAATTTAAATGGGACGATTACAAACATGAAAGAAGGGAAAGGTGCTATTAATTATCTTTCTAATAATCCTGATTTGGTCAAAAAAATAGATTCAACAATGATTAATATAAATTCTGCAAGTTTACTGTTAAATCAAAATTTAGAAGCTCTCAAACATAACTTTTTGCTGAGGGGTTATTTTAAAAAACAGGAGAAAAAGAAAAACATAAAGAATAAATAAAACAATTACAAAATGAACCCAGCCAGATTTTTACCAATTGTTATTTTACTATCGACTTTAATAAGTAATGCACAGGAAAGAAATTTAAAAAACATAAAGAAACTAACTTTTGGAGGCGATAATGCCGAAGCCTATTTTAGTCCAAATGGTCAAATGTTGACACTTCAAGTTACCAATCCAGAAATTGGAACACAATGTGATCAAATTTATTCTTTAAACTTATCACAACCTATAACTGATAGTAAGGCTTTAAAATTGATTTCTACAGGAAAAGGAAGAACTACGTGTTCTTATTTTATGCCTGATGGTAAACATATTATTTATGCTTCAACTCATCATAAAAATGAAGCTTGTCCAGCACCTCCAAAACCAAAAGATGGAAAGTATTTATGGGCAATTTATCCAGAGTTTGACATTTTTATGGCTGACTTAAATGCAAAAATTATCAAGCAGTTAACAGATTCTCCAGGATATGATGCAGAAGCAGTAGTTTCTCCAGACGGTAAAAAAATTGCTTTTACAAGTGTGCGTTCAGGTGATCTCGAAATTTACACCATGAATATTGATGGTTCAAATGTGAAGCAGATAACTTCTGGTTTAGGGTATGATGGCGGATGTTTCTTTTCTCATGATAGTAAAAAATTGGTTTTTAGATCTTCTAGACCAAAAACAGAAGCTGAAATAAAAGAGTATAAAGAATTATTAGCAGAAAATTTGGTAGCACCAACAAGTATGGAAATCTATACTTGTAATGTTGATGGAACTGATTTAAAACAAATTACTAATTTAGGAAAAGCCAATTGGGCTCCCTTCTTTCATTCTTCAGATAAAAAAATTATTTTCTCGTCAAATCATCATGCTACCAGAGGTTATGATTTTCAATTGTATATGATTAATACTGATGGAACGGGTTTAAAACAAATTACTTATGAAAGTGAATTTAATGCTTTTCCAATGTTTTCTCCTGATGGTAAGAAACTTGTTTTCTCAAGTAATCGTCAACAAAGTAAACCAAGAGAGACAAATGTTTTTATTGCTGATTGGGTAGAGATTGATGAAAACGAATATGCTAAAACAAATAATTTAAAGAAACATATTACATATTTAGCCTCAGATGAATTGAAAGGTCGCTTAACAGGTTCAAAAGGAGAGGAGCTGGCTGCAAATTATATTGTAAGCGAATTGAAAAAATTGAAATTAAAACCATTTAATGGAAAATTTTTGCATCCATTCACATATTCTATACGATTGAATCCACACGATACTATTTCGCAAGGAAAATTAAATAAAGGAACTAATGTCATAGCATATTTAGATAATGGAGCTAAAAAAACAATTGTTATAGGTGCACACTATGATCATTTAGGTTTGAATGAACATCATCATTCTACTAAAATGAATTCAGAAGGTGAAATTCACAATGGTGCAGATGATAATGCTTCGGGAGTTGCTGGTGTTTTAGAATTGGCACGTATGTATTCTCAAAATAAGTCAAAAGAAAATGTAAATTTTGTTTTTGCTTTATTTTCTGGTGAAGAAGATGGTTTGATAGGTTCAAAAGAATTAGCAAAAACTATTAAAGAGTTGTATCCTAATACCATTGCTATGATTAATATGGATATGATTGGTCGTTTGGATGATAAAAAATCATTAATTATAAGTGGAGTAGGAACATCTCCTAAGTTTTCTGATATAATTGAAAAAAATAAACCAGCAGGTTTTTCTGTAACACAGGAAATGAGTGGAATAGGTCCTTCAGATCATGCTTCCTTTTATTTAAAAGATATTCCAGTGCTATTTTTCTTTACTGGAACTCATTCTGACTATCATAAACCAAGTGATGATGAAGATAAAATCAATTATTATGGAGTTGAAAATGTGGTAAACTATGTTTTTAGATCTATAAATGCTATTGCCGACTTAGATAAGGTTGAATTCACAAAAACTAAAATAACTTCAGATAAAAAAGTTCCCAAATATAAAGTAACATTGGGTATTATGCCCGATTATACGGATCATGGAGACGGTCTGCATGTTGATGGTGTAACGGAAAACCGTCCGGCACATACAGCTGGGATTTTACAAGGAGATATTATAACTAAAATTGGAGACTGTGTTATCAAGGAAGTTTATAGTTATATGGATTGTCTTTCAAAACTAAATTCTGGTGACGAAAAGGAAGTAATCATTGTTAGAAATGAAAAGGAGATGAAAGTTATGGTTAAGTTTTAAAAATCTTTTTATTTAAAATGTAACTTTTTAAAGCATCGTACGTAAAATTACAGATTTAAAAAATTAATCAATTTATAATATGGCACTAAGGTGTTAAATTCAAGTAATCTCGATTCAAAATATTTTTCTGCAGTTAGAATCTGGATTAACCAATAAAGGAATAACCAGTATTTAGAGATTAATTTTTTAAAAATTCAAAAACAAAATGTTCTAATCAAATTTTCTAAAAAATGACATCAATTTTTTCATTTTGGTGGCTAATACTTATTGTATTTGCTGTCCTATTTTACAAATTCGTTTTACGAGTTTTCTTCGGTATGGTAATAGTACCAGAAGACAAAATTGGTTTGGTAACCAAAAAATTCGTGCTTTTTGGAGCAGATAAATCATTACCTGATGGACGCATCATTGCAACAAAAGGAGAAGCTGGTTTTCAGGCTCAAACATTAGCTCCTGGTTTATACTGGGGAATGTGGATTTGGCAGTATTCTGTCGATATGACTCCTTTTACAATTATTCCTGAGGGAAAGATTGGTTTAGTATTAAGTAAAGATGGTAAGGAAATTCCAACAGGTAGAATTTTAGCTAGAAAAGTAGATTGTGATAATTTTCAAGATGCTACATCATTCTTAAATAATGGAGGGCAAAAAGGGCGCCAAACAGCTTTCATAACAACAGGTTCTTACCGTATAAATACCTTTTTATTTGAAATCGTTATTGCAGATCAAATAAAAATCTTTGAAAATATGGTGGGAATTGTTACTGCTCTTGACGGTGAACCAATTCCAATTGGACAAATTGCAGGTAAATTTGTTGATGGTCATAATAATTTTCAGGATTTTGATGCCTTTTTAAGTCAAGGAGGAAATCGTGGTTTACAACCTCAAGTGATGTTAGCAGGTTCATATTATATTAATTCTTGGGCCATTCAAATAGAACAAACACCCATGACAGACGTCCCTATTGGTTATGTTGGTGTTGTTATTTCATATATTGGTGAAGATGGTCAAGATGTAACTGGCGAGCATTTTAAACACGGTAATATTGTATCTAAAGGACAAAGAGGTGTTTGGATGGAGCCTCTTGGACCAGGAAAGTATGCCTTGAATAAGTATACCACTAAATTGGAACCAGTGCCAACTACTAACTTAGTATTAAACTGGGCTGATGCTCGTAGTGAGTCACATAATCTAGACCACAACTTATCTACGATAACCGTTCGTTCACAAGATGGTTTCCCATTCAATCTTGACGTGTCGCAAATTATCCATGTACCAGCTAACGAAGCACCTAAAGTTATTGCACGTTTTGGTAGTATGACAAATTTGGTTTCTCAGGTATTAGAACCAACAATTGGTAACTATTTCCGTAACTCGGCGCAAGAAAGTGATGTGATTTCGTTCTTAAGTACCCGTAAAGAGCGTCAGGAATCGGCAAAAAATCATATCAAAGTGGTTTTAGATGAGTACAATGTAAATGCAGTGGATACTTTAATTGGTGATATTGTTCCTCCAGATTCATTAATGAAAACGTTGACTGATAGAAAAATTGCTGAAGAGGAGCAAAAAACATATCAGACGCAAAAAATGGCTCAAGAACAACGTCAGGGAATGGAGAAAGAGACAGCAATTGCTGATATGCAAAAAGAAATTGTTCGAGCTTCACAAAGTGTTGAAATTGCACAACGTACTGCCGATGCTACAGTTAAGAAGGCTGAAGGGGATGCAACTAGTTTGAAATTGAATGTGAATGCTGAAGCTGAAGCTACAAAAATGAGAGCTATCGCTGATGCGGAAGCTACTAAAGCAAAAGCTGCTGCTCAAGCTGAAGCTACAAGATTGAATGCTAGTGCTGAAGCAGAAAAAATTTCTAAAACAGGTTTGGCAGAAGCAGAAAAGATTATGGCAATAGGAAAATCAACTGCAGAATCATATCAGTTACAAGTATCTGCGATGGGTGGTGATAACTTTACGCGTTACAAAATTACCGAAGAAATTGGTAAAGGTAATATTAAGGTTATTCCAGATGTATTAATTTCTGGAACTAATGGTGCTGATGGTGGTATTAGCGGTTTGTTAGGTATGAAATTAATGGAATTGATGGATGCCAATAAGGACAAAAAAGAAAATGATTAAAAATGAAAACGCCTCAATTGAGGCGTTTTTTTATACATACTACTTTAGTTATCCAACAAATAATAGTTTCAAATTAGACATAGCTTCAATAGAGTCTAATTTAATAATATAAGAATATATTTGTTAATTTAATCTAATTATAAATAAACTAGTTTTTTAATTATTTTTTTGGATTATATCTAATAATTATTAAATTTACTAAAAAATAAGAAAAATCTTACAAATGACATTGAATTTTAACTTTACTATTGTTTCAAAAAAACACTTCCAAATATTTCTTTCATCTTCATTTTTGCTGATTTCTTTTTTTGTCAAAGGTCAAGATAAACAAAATTTACAAGTAGCACAAAGATTTTTTTATGAGCTTTCTTATAAGCCAAATAAAAATGTACAACAAGTAGAAAAAATCATCACGATTCTTGATGTCTTAAAAGAAAAATCAATTTACAGAGATTACACAGTTATGTCTCAAGATTCTATTTTGCAGTTAGAGGTAGAAAAAATGAAAAAAACTGGTGTTTTTGTTCAGATGGAAAAATTGATAAAGATGCCAAAATTTAGTTACAAAGTATATAAATCATATCCAGATTTTGAAATTTCGTTTGTTGAAGGAATTGAAAAAAATTTATATGGTTATAAAGAAAAAGTTGATTTGAATTGGAAAGTACTTGCTGAAAAATCTGTAATTGAAGGTTATAATTGCCAGAAAGCCATCATGGAATATGGAGGTAGAGCATGGGAGGCTTGGTTTACATTGGATTTACCTTTTCAAGATGGGCCATATAAATTTAAGGGACTTCCGGGTATGATAGTTAGTATTAATGATTTGGAAAATGATTATCAATGGATATTGAAAGGAAATAAAAAAATTGAAAAGTATAATGAATATTCATTTTCTGATAACCTATATTATAATGGTAATTTTAAAGTAAACTATATCAATAGATCAAAGTTTGAAAAAGTTTACAGTGAGTATAAGAAAGATCCATTGGCTGCTATGAGAGGGCAAGTGAAACCAGAGATGATGTCACAAAAAATGCCTGGAAGCCAAATTACGTATGGGCAAATGATAGATAATCAGAATAAAATTTTAAAAGATATATTGAATTCAAATAGTAATCCTATTGAATTGAACTAAGATACTGTTTAAGAGTAACTTAAACTTTTTTTATTAACCTTTAAAATCAAATTTATGAACAACAAGAACCAAAAAGATGCTAACATCGAAATTGTATCTGAACAAGAAATGTTAAACCTATTTCAGGTTGAGGAATTAGAAAACAGATTAGAAATGGCTTCTATTTCTGCTTCAGAAATTGAAGCTGCAGATGGAGGAAACAAAATCTGTTGGTTAGCTTAATTAGCTCTAACCTCAAAAATAAAGGCTTCTGTTTTTTTAGGAGCCTTTTTTTTTAACAAAAACTAAACATTCAAAAGTTGCGTGTTAAATGATATTTTAAATCTTTTTATCATTTGAGTTTAGCTAATTTTTAAGGTTAATATTTTCAAAAAAATGTAAGTATTAGTTTAAACTACTTTGATAGCTATAAGTATCAATTTAATATTCTCCTCTGATATTTTTTTAAAACAATTAAAAATCTTGAAGTTGTTCAGTTTTTTAAACTTATTGATTTTTAAAATATTGTAAGAATTTAAATCCATGTAATATTATGTTGAATTTAACAAATAGACTTCAGATTGATCTAAATGAAAATGATTTGAATTCCTCTTTGAATCATATTTATAATTTAATTGACAATATAAATATTCCAAGTAGCCTTAAGCAGATAGCTTTCCCTGAAAATTTTTTAGATCACAAATTTTATTTTATAATACCAAAATTTTTTAAAGAAGCATTTGGTTTACGAAATAAAAAATTCATTAATGATATCTGTAATTCAGGTTATTTTTATTTTAAATATTTGCTTTGCCTTGATTCATTAACTGATCAAGATATGATATTGGAAAATGAAGAGTTAAAGAAAAATATTTATAAAATTCAAATTTTGCAATCTCATATTTATCATGAGCAAGCATTAATGATATTAGGTTATTATTTTGGAAAGAATGACTCATTTTGGAAAACTTGGGAGAAAAGAAATAATGATTTCTTGAAGAGTATTCAAATGGATAGCTTTTATAATATTGATTTAACTGTAAATGAATATGAATTTTTATGTGTTGGAAAATGTAGTTTCACAAATGTTGCAGTAGATGTTTTCAATTTTTATTGTAACAATGAAAATGAGGAAATGTATGATGATTTAGTTAAAATAAATAATTTCTTTTCAATTGGACGCTGTATTCTTGATGATATAGAGGATTTTAAGAAAGACTTGATTTTCAAAAAGAATAATTTAGGTCATGTGTTTTTAAATGAATGGTTGAAAAATAAGAATTTAGTATTTAATGATTATAGTAATGAAGAACTAGAAAAACTCTTAATTTCTACTGGGGTTTTAGAAAAATTACTCACATTGTCTATAGAGTATCTGCAAAAAGCTATATTAATATGCGAGAAATATGACACTAAGTTAGTTAAATATAAAAAGCTTTTGTCTTCTGTTTTAAATTCTATAGTTTTTTACAAAGTGCAAACTGAAAGTTATAGAGTCGATGTATTAATTAAAAACAAAACAAAAGATAAAGTTAAACTTGATTCAAATACTTTAAATAATGCAATTTCAATTTCAAAGAAATATATTACTAGTCTTCAATTTCAGAATGGTAGTTGGTATGAAAATTCCAATAAGCAAGGTTTAAGTAATTTATGGGCTACAGGTTTTATTTCTTCTTTTTTAAGCGATGAAGATGTTGAGAGAAAAAAATCTGTTGAGTTTTTGAATAAGTTCCAAAATAACAATTTATGGGGCTACAATACTGATTGGTCTTACGATTTTGATTCTACTACATGTGCTCTTATTAATGTAATTGAGAATAATGATGATCACGAGCGTATTAAAGCATGGCAATATGGTCAAAATGAGGATGGTGGTTTTAGTACTTATTCAAAAAATGATACCTATTTATTAGAAAAATTAAATCTTAAAGAGAATCATGTTAAAGGTTGGGTTCAATCTCATGTTTGTGTTAGTGCACTTGCTTATTATTTTGTGGTTACCAAGAAAATGGAAAAACATGTTGATGTAAAAAAATTGAAACAATATCTTCTTTCAAACACTAATAAAAATGGGGTTTGGGATTCATATTGGTGGACATCACCAATATATTCAACCTGTTTTATTATTCAATCTTTAATTAATGAGAATGAAGAAGACACTGCATTGATTAAGGAAAAAATCGAAACATTATTAAAATTACAGGCCAAGAATGGAAGCTTCGTTTGTCCTTTAAATAAAAAGGAGAGTGCGTTCTACTCAGCTCTAGTTTTAGACACAATTTGTTTGAATAAAGACTACTTTGAATTATTTTCAGTTGAAGCAGAAAAAATATGCAAATGGCTTCTTGATAATCAGCTTTCAAATGGTTCTTTTGAAAATACTAATTATCAGGTCATTCCGAATCCAAATGTTAAGCAATGGAAACCAAATAATAAATTCGTCTTTAATTCATATGGAGCCGGTAACAGTATTACGGGAGAACAATATGCTTTATTCACTACAAGTATCGCGTTAAGAGCTTTTAGAAGATTTTCGAAATTAAAAAATTAGGAATGGAAACTACTATTGACCTATCTAGAGTACTTAGGATTAACGATAATTGTTCATGGAAAAAATTTGATGAAAAAAATCACATCATTTGTATTGATGATGAAATAAAATCAAAGTTGTATTTAACTAATGAAGTAATTGAAATTTTAAAATTAGTTAATGGAAAAAATTCTATAGAGGATATAAAAAATATTTATAATGAAAATTCTAGCTATAAGTTGTCTAATCAAACAATTTTAAGAATTTTTCAAGAAAAATTATTTGGTTATGGAATTTTTGATGGTGATGATGTAAGCCGTATTGAGACTAAAAATAAATATATATGGTTCAAGATTACAATTTTTAACAAAAACATTGTAAAAAGAGTTTCAAAATTATTCACACCAGCTTTTGATAAAACCTTTTTTTATCCAATACTTTTTTTGTCAACTTTAATTACGATTTCACCATTTTTCTATGTGAGTTTTTCCAAAGTTTATCATGCAGTTGATGGCGATCTATTTGTGAACTTTATAATCATAAACTTATTGACTTTAATTTTTCATGAATTTGGTCATTCTGCAGCCTGTCAAAAGTATGGAGGTGAAGGTGGAAGCATTGGTTTTGGGTTTTATATTTTATCACCTGTATTCTTTTCTGATGTTACTGATGCATGGCGTTTACACAGAAAAGAAAGATTAATTGTTGATTTAGGCGGAGTTTATATGCAATTAATAATTACAGCCTTTTTTAGCATACTTTTTTTTGTATATCATGATATAAGGATAGTTTCCTTAATAAGTTTAATTCTTATTGGTGTGGTATTTAATCTTAATCCCTTTTTAAGATATGACGGATATTGGGCATTAAGTGATTTGATGAATATAACTAATTTGAGGGAAAGGTCCTCTAGAATTACAGGCAAATTTTATGGATGGATAGTTGGAATAAATAAAAATTTTAATCCTTCAAAACGAGATGTTATGCTAATAGTTTATGGAAATATCTCTATACTTTTTATCTTATATATTCTTTTTTATATGGTAATTAAGCAACACAATTCAATCATATATTTTCCTAAAAATCTATACTATTTTGTTTGCGGAATTTTAATCAATCAGCCTACAGAATTTAATTGGTATAAAAAAAATATAGTTGCATTGTTCCCATTTGCAGTCTTTTATGCAATTATTATTATTTCTTTCTACAAAAACTTTAAAGATCATTTTAACAAACGTTATGGAAAAATATAGACTTTCTCATTATTTATTTTTTAATCAAAGTTTTATAGATAGTAATCAAACTTTGATATACTCTACTATTACAAATAAGCTTTTAAGAATATCAAATTTGTTTGCAGATTTATTGAAGAACAATGACTTTAGTAAAATACCCTCTTCAACTTTTGATAAGTTTATCAACGACAAAATAATAGTTAATTCTGATGATGATGAGTTGTTAACTTTAATTGGAGAAAATAAGAAGCATGAAATTGATGATTCGACGTTATTTGAAGTTATTCAACCAAGTGCTTGGTGTCAATTAGGTTGCTATTATTGTGGTCAAAGTCACAAAAAAGATGTTTTGACAGATGAAACAATAGCTAATATTGGTAAAAGGATATACGAAAAATTAAAAAAAAATACTAAGTACAAAGCTTTAACCATTGGTTGGTTTGGTGGAGAACCATTAACTGGTATTAATACAATGAGGAAGCTTAATACTATAATTAGAAATTATTGTGATGAATTAGAAGTTGAGTTGAAAAATTCTATTTTGGTTACCAATGGAATGAGTTTGAAACCAGATATATATAGAGAAATGGTTGACGATTTTAAAATTACTCAATTTGAAATCACTTTAGACGGTTTGAAAGAATTTCATGATTCACACAGATACTTAAAAAAAGATCAAGAAGGTTCTTTTGATATTATATACAATAACGTTTTCAATATCTTAAATTCTGATTTCTTTTCGAGAGAAAATCAAAAAGTCACAATAAGATGTAATGTAGATAAAAAGAACTTTTTAGGTGTAGAACCACTTATCAAAAAATTAGCTGAGGATAACTTGCACAATAAAATAGAGCATTTATATTTTGCATCCATTTATTCCTGGGCGCAAAACGATGCACATATGGAATCACTCCGAAAAGAAGAATTTGCGTATTACAAATTAAAATGGGAGTTGTTAAAAATTAAGTTAGGGTACAATGTAAATAATATTGCAAAAAGGAAGTACAATACATGCATGCTTACTAGCAATAATTCTGAAATGTATGACACATACGGAAACGTATACAATTGTACAGAAGTTTCTTTTACTGATGTATATAAAAATTCAAAATATGTAGTTGGTAATGTTAACAAAGGAATATCAAATGAAAGAAATCATTTGGATTGGTACGATAAAGTTTGGGGGAATAAAGGATATCAATGTAATTCATGTAAAATATTTCCAATTTGTGGTAGTGCATGTCCTAAGTCATGGATGGAAGGAAATGCTCCATGTCCAACTATCAGATATAGTATAAAAGATGAAATTCAATTACAGGAGATAAAAATACATAGTAAAACAAAAACTGAACTATTTGAATATCTAGAAGTTTTCGAAAAAAATATTCAAATAGAGAACATGAAATATTGCTAATTATGGAAAAAGCTTTGGTCAAAAGTTTTTTAGGAGGTATACCTAATATGTTTAATGGGAATAACCCTTATAAAGATTATAAAAAAATAAGAGATAAAATGCCTATCCAAAGATTATCACCAATGAGATGGTTGGTTATGAAGTATGATGATGCAGTTTCTATAATGCAAAATCCTTCTGTTTCTCATTGGGGTCAAGATACACAAACTCAATTTGCGCTTTTTGGAAAACAAAGTACAATGTCTAAAACAATGTATGCTTATGCTCCAGAAATAGATAGCCCACATAGGAAAAAAGTTCTCCATGGATTGGCTGCACGAAATTTAAAATTTGAAAAAGTTGCTATGAAGCTTACAGCAGAAAAGTACATAAAAGAATGCTTGAGCAAAGGTAAATTTGATTTCGTAAGTGATTTTGCAAACCCATATACGTTTGAAACTATAAGTAGAATAATAGGTATTCCAGAAGATGATATTCCATATTTAATTAATCTGGTTGGAAAACTAAAAAATGGATATTTAACACTTATAAACGATTTAAATCCTGAAGATCCTATTGAAAAAGAATTTTTAATTTTTTTGCAAAAATTTATCGATAATAAATCTAAAACACTAGATGATGATTTGGCTAGTTCACTAATTGAGTCATGTAAATTAGCAGGGGAATCAAATGAATTTGCATTGTGTTTGTTATTATTTCTTTTTTATGCTGGTCATGACAATATGATGAATTTTTTAGGGAATGGGTTTCTATCACTTTATGAAAACCAAGACGTTTACAACAATTTGAAAAATTCACCAGAATTAATAGCTAATTGTATTGATGAATTATTAAGATATGACAGTCCAGTTCAGTTTTCATTAATGTTTACCAAAAATGATATTGTAGTTAGAAATGTAAAAATTGTAGCTGGAAGTCAAATTCTTGTTTGTATTGGATCTGCGAATAGAGATCCTGAAAAATTCGAAAATCCCGAAGAAATAAAAATTGATAGAAATCCTCAGCACCTAAGTTATGGATTTGGTGCATACAGATGTATTGGTGCAAGATTAGCTCAATTACAATCTGCTACTGCATTTGAGGTCTTAATAAGCAATTTGGATATTGATCATTTAAAAGTTTCAAATACATCATGGAAAAATGAGCAATATATACAAAGAGGACCAAAGAAAATAATTGTTAGCATAAACAAATAGTATGGAATTTAAGCTTTCTAAATATATAATATTGAGCGATTCATTCGTAGAAAATGATGATCAAAAAGAGTCAAAAATCATTTTTTCATGTAGAAAAAAAATGGGAATAAAAATTCATGCTGGTTTGAGTGAATTACTAAAAAGAGGTGACTTTTCTATTTTACCAGACAATATATTTTCAATGCTAATGCACTATGAAATTATAATCCCAAAAGAAGAAAATGAAGAACTATATCTTTTAAATTTAAATAGAATTCTTTATCAAAATTATGAGGAAAATGAAGATAAAAATTACGATTTAAATAATGTTAAAGGAACATTGTCAGAATATTTGATGAAAGAAAAATCAAAATTAAAAGAGTTCATGGATAATGGAGAAGAGTTTGATTTTTTAGATAACAATGAAAAAATGTACTTGGTTTATGTGTCTGATAATGAAAATCTTTTTTTGCCTTTAAATGATGTTTCGGTTCAAAATAGTTATACTTATTATTCAGAAGTGATTGAAAGAAATATTGATACGCAGGCATTTTTACTTCCTATTGATGAATATAAAATGTTTGGAAAAATTGATAAACAAAATCTAGAACAGATTATTGAAAATTTCAAATTGAAACTACTTTTAAAATATAAGATCAATGCAAAAAATAATTAATCAGAAAAATAGATTACAATGGCACAAAAATACATTGATTGAAAAAAGTGGATATGTGCTTTATTATATGAATTCTTTGAAGAATCATCTAACGGTTGAAGAAAGACAAACCTTATACATGGTTTCTAAATTTTTTACAGACGGGGTTGAATCTGCTAGAGCAAATATAAATTTGGCTGAATATTTTTTTGCAATTGGTGAACACTATCAAAAAAAAAGTTTCAAATAATAATCTCTTGTTATCTCAACTGATTTGGAATTCCTATGACAGAGCTAAATCTTATTATTATTTTAAAATTAAAAATTATGATATGGCTCTTGAAAGAATTTATAATACTCTTGAGATAAACAAAAACATTAGAGATAAGTTCCCAATTATAATTTTTGATAGTATTTCACACTATAAAAACCTCTTAAAAGTACTTGTTTTTAAAGAAGAAATCAATGAAGCTAATAATATGGTCTATGAGATAGTTAATTTTTTAATCTCAGGTAAAACTTCATTAGAGCCTCTTAATGATTGTTATGAAACTATTGAAGGGGACGAATATCAAGAATTTCGTTTATTCTTCTTAAATGATTTAATCTTTAATTACATGTTTTTAAATTCAGAATTCAATGATTCAAAATCCAGATTAATATCATTGTTTAATTATAATAAAGAGCAATTTCAAAGATATATGCCTTTATATCATTTTTTAGAAATTTATTTATCAGAAAGTATTGAACCTCAAAAAATCAATTTTTTTAATGCAACGTATGATAAATATTTTGGTTCAATTCCTTTAGAGATACTTAAAGAAAAACAATTAGTTTAATCTTAAAGGTACTTTTAAATACTTCTATGCTATTAAAAAAAATAATATTTATCTGTTTATTATTATTCTCAGGTGCAGTTTTATCTCAAAAAAGTATCACAGGTGTTGCAAAGGATATTGATGGTAATTTAATTGCAAGTGCAAGCGTCACAATTGAAGAAATTGGAAAAGAAACAGTTATAGCTTATGGAATTACTAATTCTAAAGGAGAATATAACGTTACATTTACATCTTCAGAATCAAATATGGATCTTAAGATTAAGGCTTTTAACTACAAATCTCAGGTTAAACGTGTTACTAATGAGAGTCAAAAGCATGATTTTATTTTAGAAGCAGAAGTTATTGAGATACAAGAAATAAAGCTAAAAACACAATTAATTACAAAAAGAGGAGATACTATATCTTATAATCTAAAATCATTTGAAAGTAAATCTGATAGAACCCTTTCAGATGTTCTTAAGAAAATTCCAGGGGTTGATGTCAGCCCTGAAGGATTAGTACTTTATCAAGGTACAGCTATTAATAAATTTTATGTTAATGGCAAAGATTTAATGGAGGGTGCTTATGGAACGATTAATAATTCACTTCCTAAAGATGATGTATTGAGGGTTGAAGTTTTAGAAAATCATCAACCTGTTAAGATGTTGCAAGATAAAATTATCTCTGAACAAGCTGCCATAAACATAAAACTTAAAAAGAAAGTAGCAATGACGGGTAGAGCCGAATTAGGATCTGGTTATGGAGATACTTTTCTATGGAATGCAAAATTAACCCCAATGTTTTTTGGGCAAAAAAATCAATGGGTGATTAACTATAAGTCTAATAATTTTGGAGAAAGTGTTGAGAATGAGGATAAAATATTAGCCTTTGGTAATGTTTGGGAAGGTAAGCGTAATCAAGTATCCCAAAAGGAATGGTTAGCCCTAGAAACCTTTAATATGCCAAATATCCCAGAAAAAAGGTATTTGAGAAACAATGTCCATTATCTATCTATTAATCTTTTAACAAATCCATTTAAAAACAAAGAATGGGAATTGAAGGCAAATTCTAATTATACCAACAACGAAGTAAAAAATGAATCTTATTCTGATATATTTTATTTTCAAGATAATAATTATTTAGTTAACAAGATTGCTAACATTTTTTATACAAATAAATTTAAAACAGAAGTAATTCTTACTAAGAATTCCAAAAGCACATTTTTTAAAAATATTTCATCTTTTTCTAGATTTTGGAACATAAGTAAAGCCACAACTCAACTCAATTCTTATATAGGAAAAGAAAGACTTGAATCGCCAACATTATCGTTTCAAAATTCTTTAAGTGCCATTGTACCTTGGAAATACAAAATGATAAACATTAAATCATATTTTAATTATCAAACAGATAATCAATTGCTTATTGTAGACCCAAAAGATTATGTTGGAATTTTGCGTGATAGAATAAGTTCGTCAAGTATATTTCAAGATTTTAGTATTAAATCGATTCAAGCAGATCAATCTGCTAATATTGGTTTTAGTAAAAATGCATGGACATTTACTCCTGAAGTAGGTTTGAATTATGACTTTAATTATATGACTTCAAATATCTATTCGATTGATGCAACTCAGGCAAATCCAAATGATTTTTTAAACGATGTATCATACAATTATTACAACCCCTATTCTTCATTAGATATAAATTACAAAAAAGATTCTTGGATGTTTTATTTCAAAATGCCATTAAATCTTAATTACATTAACATTAATGATTCTCTTAGAAATACTTCAAAACTTTTTTCTAAGACTACATTTGAACCTATTATTTATGCACAATATTTATTTGCATCATTTTGGAAAACCTCTTTACAGAGTGGTATAAATTATAAGTTTGGAGATATCAGTAACATTTATTCGGGAAATATATTGTTGAATCCGCTGAATTTAACTAGGATGAATTCTGACAATCCTATACAAGAAAATAATAGCAAAAATGTTAATGCAAAAATAGAATATAGAAACCCTTTTAATAATTTCTTTTTTAATATTGGTAACCGTTATTCTCATTCTAGAAGAAATTTAATAGCAAATAGTACCGTGATTAACGGTGCTAAACAAGTCGATTTTGAAATTTTTTCCAACAGAAGTTTAACAAATACTTTTGTTAGTGAGTTTGGTAAGTATTTTCCAAAAATTAAGACAAATTCGTCAATATCTTATGGCTATACAAATTCAAATGATCAGCAAAAATATAATGGGAGCCTAAGTGATGTCGATACACAAGCTCAAAGTATCGGATTTAAGATAAATAATTCTTTTTTTAAGTGGTTAAGTTTTGATTATAATGTAACTTATAGAGAAACAAAACAATTTGGTTTTAGTAACATAGAAATAATTAATAAAATGTTAGTTCACAAGTTGAATTTGTTTATCTATCCTTTAGAAAATCATACGGTTGGTTTTAATTGGGATCAAATAAATTCTAAAGACTTGAATTCAACTTATAAAAATCCATTTTATGACATTTCTTACCAGTTTACATATACAAAGAAGAAAATTGATTTTGAATTAAAATGGTCAAACATAACTAATAGATCTGTGTTTGAAACCTACAATTTAAATTCACTTTATGAATCTTATTCCAGAATACAGCTTCGTCCAAGCCAGATAACTTTTGTTGTCAAGTTTAATTTTAACTAATTATTTTAGCTCGTTTTAATTGTTTATTTTGAAGGCTAAAATTTAATTACTTCAAAACCATTTCAAAATATCTGTTAGGATAATCAGAAATTAAACCGTCAACACCGTAGCTAATAACTTGTTTTATGTCTTCAGGATTATTAACTGTCCAAGGAATGACTTTTATCCCTTTTTTATGAAGAAAATTTACTTGCTTTTTGTCTAACAAAATAAATTCTGGACTGTACACATTTGGTTTGAAACCAAGAATTTTTAAATTCTCTTCTATAGACATCTTATTTTCGACCAATAATACAGTTTTATATTCTGGGTATTTTTGATGTAAATATTGTAGTGTTCTCACATCAAACGATTGAATGTAAGCTCTATTAGAAATTGTAGTATTTTTTAAAACGCTTACTAATAAATCTACAAATTCTTTTGGAGCAGGATGATAAATTTCATCTCCTTTTGGATCTGATTTGGTTTCAATGTTATAGTATATTTTCCTTCCAGGATCTCCTTTTTGCAACTTACTTACATATTCTTCAATAAAGTAAATTACTTCACTTAACAATGGTTTGTACGTTTCTAACTTTTCTTGGTCTTTAAATCTAGGATGAACTTTACTACCACAATCGCAATTTTTAATTTCGTCATAATTCATTTGGTATAAATTATAAGAATGTTCATTAACTTCGGTAATTTCTTTTTTGTTTTTATCTAAGCAAATTTCGTGTGATAAAAAAGGTTCATGTGATAGAAGAATTTGTTTATCTTTTGAAATTACAACATCCATTTCAAGTGATATAACTCCAAGATCAATTGCCTTTTTCATTGCTTCGATAGTGTTTTCAGGCATTAAACCACGACAACCACGGTGTCCTTGGATATCAAAATTCTGCGAAAAAAGAATAAAAGGAAAAAGTAAGAAAGAAATGAATAGTTTCATCTATATTTTTTTAAGAATATCAATTAAATAATCTATATCATCTTTAGTATTATTATGGGAAAATGAAACTCTAATATTTGGTTTTTGAAGTAATTCTTTTGGTAAAAAGGCTTTCAGAACATGAGATGGCTTAACGCTTCCTGATTGACAAGCGCTACCTCTTGAAACTGCAATTCCATTCATATCTAATTGAAACAGTAACATACTTGTTTTGTTTTCGTCAAAAGGTAAAATTACATTTATTACATTGTAAAACGTGTCTTCAGGATTACCTGCAAATGAAATTTCTGTAAAATTTAGATTAAGTTGCTCAATTAAATATCTTTTTAATTTTGAAACTTTTATTTTTTCTTGTTCCAATTTTTCAAAAGAAATCTCTAGAGCTTTTGCCATTCCTACAATGTTATGAACGCTTTCTGTACCAGCTCTTAAGCCTTTTTCTTGTTCACCACCTAATAAAAGGGGCTGTAAAACAATTTGTTTTCTAATAAAAGCAAATCCTATACCTTTTGGGCCATGAAATTTATGTGCACTGGCGACTAAAAAGTCAATTGGTAATTCTGTCAAATCAATTTTTGTTTTCCCAATAGACTGAACAGTATCAGTATGAAAGTATGCATTATTATTTTTACAAAGTGACACTACTTTTTCTAAATTTAAAACAGTCCCAATTTCGTTATTTACATGCATTAAACTTACTAAGGTTTTTTTATCGTCATTTAAAAGCTCCTCTAAATCATTATAATCAACAGTTCCGTCTTCTAAAATGTTGACATAATCAACTTGAATATCAAACTGTTTCTGAAAAACTTCTATAGTATGTAAAACAGCATGATGTTCTATTTTGCTAGTAATAATTCTGTTGACTTTTAAATCTCTGATACATGAAAGAATTATGAAGTTATTAGCCTCGGTACCGCAAGAGGTAAAAATAATTTCCTTTGCGTTGCAATTAAGTTGTTTAGCGATACTTTTTCGGGATAACTCTATAAGATTTTTTGAGCTTCTACCAAAAGCATGAGATGAGGATGGATTGCCAAAGTTTTCTGTCAAAACTTTAGTCATTTCTGTTATTACTTCAGGTCTTAAAGCTGTTGTCGAAGCGTTATCAAGGTATATATTTTTCATAGGTCCAAATTTAGCAATTTTATATCTTTGAAAAAAAAGCAAAACTTTGAAAAAAATCCTTCTTTTATCAGACACTCATGGACATATAGATGAGGCAATTTTAAAACATGTTTCTTGGGCTGATGAAGTTTGGCATGCCGGCGATATTGGAGACTTAAATGTTACTGATTCTATTAAGAAAATGAAACCTTTAAGAGCTGTTTTTGGTAATATTGATGGAGGAGGAGCAAGGCTAGAATTTCCGTTAAATAATCGTTTTATGTGTGAAGGAGTAGATGTTTGGATTACTCATATAGGAGGCTATCCAAGTAAATACAGTCCAAGTATAAAAGAAGAATTGAAGCTAAATCCTCCCAAACTTTTCATTTGTGGTCACTCACATATTTTGAAAGTGCAATTTGACAAAACTCTAAACTTACTGCACATGAATCCTGGAGCTGCAGGTAAAAGTGGTTTTCATCAAATACGAACCATGCTTAGATTTGTTATTGAAGGAGATAAAATAAAGGATTTGGAAATAGTGGAATTAGGAAAAAAATAATTATTCGTCAACACTTATTTGAATCGTAGTCCCTTTGTTGATGATTGATTTTATTTTCATTTTTCCGTTCATGTTATTGACTCTGGCTTTAATTTGAGTTAAACCAAAACCATTAGACTTATTTATGTTTTTGGTATCAAAACCTTTTCCGTTGTCTTCAATAGTAATGTGTAATTTTTCTCCTAATTCTTCAATGGTTAGTTTTGCTTGAGAGGCACCACTGTGTTTTATAATATTATTCAATAATTCAGAAACAATAAAATAGATTCTATTTTCAAAGTCTGGATGAAATCTTTTTTCTCTTGGTAAGGTAGAATGAAATTCAAAATGAATTAACTTATTTGAGTTATTTTCACATAAATCTTTAAGTGCATACTGAAGTCCAAGTTTTACCAAAAGTGGAGGAACTAACTCATGCGATAAATCACGTACCTTATCATGAGCATCTTTAAGCAAAGAGCGTGTTTTTTTTAAATCTTCTATTTGTTCTTTAGTTAGACTAGATTCAAAGGCAGATAAATGTAATCCTACTGATGATAATATAGCACTCACATGATCGTGTAATATCCCAGAAATTTTATTTCTTTCTTGATCTTGCCCATCTAAAGTGGCACTAATAATTTTGTATTGTAAATCGTTATCAAGATCTTTTATCTTATTTTTTTGCTTTAAAAGTAAATTTTGGTAATAGAAATAAAATATAAACCCAGCTAAAATAAATATTGAAGCAAATAATAACAAGAGTCTCTGATTTCTTGTTTGTCGTTCTTCTATTAAAGATTGTTTTTCTTTAAATTCATCTTCAATTTTTTTGATTTGATATTTAGTTTCAATTTCTTGTCTTGCAGCATCTAATCTCCCAGATAATATTTCTTCAAATAACTCATAATATTTATTATTATATTCTAGGGCTTTTTTGTAATTACCCATTTTTTCATAGCAATAAGAAATATTGGCATAGGATATATTCAACACTCTTGAATTGTTAGAGTTACTAGAAACATCAAATAATTCTATAGCTTCAAAGAATTTTTCTAATGCTTTTGGGTAATTTTTTTCAACATTTATATAGTAAATACCAAAGTCGTTTAGGGTGTTGGCTATATTTTCTCTTTTGCCTATTTTTTTTGCAATTGTATATGAACTATCTAAATATTTCTTTCCTATAGGATTGCCTTTATCTAAATAGATCTTAGAAAAATTACTGTAATTTTTATATTTATCAGATAAATTATTTGATTTACTGGTGTAAAAGGCTATTTTTTTTAAATAATATTCGACACTATCAGAACCAGTTTCGTAATGAATACGTAAAAGTCCTTGATTTGCTTTATTTAACAAGTCATTATTGTTTAATTTTAAAGCTATTTTTAATGCTTTATGGAGATATTTTTTGGCTTTTGTAAATTCAAATGAAAGTCCATTTACATTTCCTATTCCTCTATAAATAAGAGATTGTTTGTCTTGTAAATTGTATTTTTCAGCTACAGGTAATGCTTCGTAAAGTGTATTTAAAGCATTTTCATAGTCATTTAAATTTCTGAAAATTTCAGATTTTTGAATCATTAAATCACAATAATTTCTGTAATTTTTAGATGATAGTAAAAGTGCTGATTCTTTTCTTGCAAAGGATATTGCTTTTAGGGGTTTGTTTTTTTCAGTGTAATAGAAAATAGAATCTGTTTTGACTCTTTGTTTAATAGAGCCAAAACAGGTTATAGATGTAATTAGTGAAATAATTACAATAATTTTTGAAAACCGTATATTAAAGTTCAATTCCAATCTTAGGTTTTCTTGTCGTAGTTGTTAAGTCAACTTGTTCAAAAGTGATTTTAAGAACGTTGCTTGTATTAGCAGTTAATGTTTCTTCAATATCTTGAAAAGTTGTAGAAGGATTTTTTTCACCTTCAAGGAGTGTAATTGTTATTGTTGCTTCTCCATTGTTGCAAACTGTTTTTTGTTCACAGTTGTCAGGAATTTGAAATGTAGAAGTTACTTGATTACCAGTTTCTTTTCTGTAATCAAAATTACGTAGCATAGTGTAAGGCATACTTTTAATTTTTGTAGTTAATAAATCCATTTTTTTAATTGTTAATTATAATTGTTTTACTGTATTGAAATGAGATTGTGTTTAGTTGCAAAAAGAACTAATCCGACAGAACTTTTAACTTTAAGTTTTTTCATTAAATTTTTACGATGGGTTTCTACAGTATTTGGGCTTATATTTAATAATTCACTAATATCTTTTCCACTTTTTTCTTCACAGATATAACCTAAAATTTCTAACTCTCGTGATGTTATTCCTGATATAATGTCTTCTATACTTAAGGCTTTTTGTTGATTGTTTTCAGTAAAAATATCAAAAACTTTGTCTTTAATTGTAGAAGAGAAATATTGATTTCCTTGAGCTACGGATGTGATTGCATCAACTATATTTTCACCTGCACATTGCTTGGTCAAATAACCACTTGCTCCTAATTTTATAACTTCTTTTATTAGTTTTGGATCATCATAGCTTGAAAGAATAATGACTTTACATGTAAACCCTTTTTCATTGAATTCTCTTAAAACTTGTATGCCGTCTTTTTCAGGCATGTTTATATCCATAACAAGAACATGAGCTTGATTTTTAGCTACTCTTTCTACTAAATTTTCTCCATTTAGAGAAAATCCAACAACTTCAAAATTAGGATTGGTTTTAAGAACTGCTAATATTCCATCTATAAGAACTTGATGGTCATCAGCTAAATGTATTTTTATTTTAGTTTCCATTTGTTTTTGTTTCTGATTTCAAATGTATATGATTATAAATTTACATCAAATACTCTAAATTAATGATTTTTATATCACCAATTTTGGTGAGAAAACTACTTAAAAGTAAGTACAAAAAAGTTCTTAAAAATGAAAAGCTAACCAATTTTGGTTAGCTTTTCTTCGCACTAATAAACTAAGATGATAGGTTTATCTTAATCGATCCACAGATTTTACGAGATCTTCATCCTTCTTGATGGCTTTATTAGCAAAAACTAATAATAAGATAGTTAAGATAGGTAAGAACATCCCAATACCCTTCTCAGATATGACAGGCATATCTCCAGATAGATTTAGTGTACGATATACAAATAATCCTAGTAAAATTAAGTTCAATATTATATTCAATCTGTTCATCACAAATTGTTGTTGTCTCTTTTTAAATGAAATTAAACTTAACAAAGCCAATGATGTGCTTAGCCCAAATAAAATGGTATATGTAATATCACTCATAAAGTATATAGCATTGGTTTCTATTTTCCATAAATGAAAAACAAAAGGCAATGCTCCATTACAAATAACTGCTAAAACTAAATATACACTTTGAATTCTTTGAATCATTTTACTTAAATGTTGAGCAAAAATATATTTTCTTTTTTTAAAAAACTATTGTTTACTTAAATAAAATTCGTAATATTGCCTAAACAATCCGTAAGCACTTCATACTTCGGAATATAAGTTTCAAAAAAACACCACGTTAACTTATTATCACTTTAATCCCAACATCTATTTATGTTTGATATTTCTGTTTTAAAAGAAATGAAATTATCTGAGTTGCAAGAAATTGCTAAGATTGCAAAAATTTCAAAATTCAAAACACTTAAAAAGGATGAGCTTGTTTACCAGATATTAGATTATCAAGCAGCAAATCCAGAAAAGATTTCTAATCCGGATAGTTCAGCCCCCATTGAGGAGCCTAAACAAAAAAGAGCAAGAATTGCTAAAGATACCAAGCCACAGGTTGCTAAGCAACAAATGGAAAAAAAACCAGAGGAGCAACAAGCTATAACTTTTGAAGAAGAAAGACCAACTGAAAAAGTTGAAAATGAATCTTCAAAAGAATCAACTAGAGAATTTAAAGATTCTCGCAACCAAAAAAATAATCGTTTTCAAAAAAATGATAAGCAAAAAAATCAAAAACCACTTGCTGAAAACGAAACTTCAAATCAAAATATTCCTGCCTTAGCGTCAGATACTGAACCAGTACAAGCTCAATCACAATCACAAGAAGTCGAAGCAAAAGTAGAGACTGAGAATCCTGAAAAAGGCTTTAAGAATAATAATCCTAATCAAAATCAGAATCAAAAGCACAAAAAAACAACTAATTTCCGTGAACCGGATTACGAGTTCGAAGGAATTATAGAAAGTGAAGGTGTTTTAGAAATGATGCCTGATGGTTATGGTTTTTTGCGTTCATCAGATTACAACTATTTAGCATCACCAGATGATATCTATTTATCAACGTCGCAAATTCGTTTGTTTGGTTTAAAAACTGGTGATACAGTTAAAGGGGTGGTTCGTCCTCCAAAAGAAGGAGAGAAGTATTTTCCTTTGGTAAAAGTATTAAAAATCAATGGTCATGACCCACAAGTTGTTCGTGACAGAGTTTCATTTGAACACTTAACCCCAGTTTTCCCAACAGAAAAATTCAAATTGGCAGAAAAAGGGAGCTCTATATCAACACGTATTATCGATTTGTTTTCACCTATTGGTAAAGGTCAACGTGGTATGATTGTAGCACAACCTAAAACTGGTAAAACTATGTTACTTAAGGATATTGCTAATGCTATTGCTGCAAATCATCCTGAAGTTTACATGATTGTATTACTTATTGATGAGCGTCCTGAAGAGGTAACAGACATGCAACGCAGTGTTCGTGCGGAAGTTGTAGCTTCTACATTTGATAGAGAACCACAAGAGCATGTTAAAATTGCCAATATTGTTTTAGAAAAAGCTAAGCGTTTGGTAGAATGTGGTCACGATGTAGTAATTCTTTTAGATTCAATTACACGTTTAGCACGTGCTTATAATACTGTACAACCAGCTTCGGGTAAAGTTTTAAGTGGTGGTGTTGATGCTAATGCATTACAAAAACCAAAACGTTTCTTTGGAGCGGCTCGTAATGTAGAAAACGGAGGATCGTTAAGTATAATAGCAACAGCGTTAACAGAGACTGGTTCTAAAATGGATGAAGTTATCTTCGAAGAATTTAAAGGAACTGGTAACATGGAACTTCAGTTAGATCGTAAGATTGCTAATCGTCGTATTTTCCCATCTGTTGACCTTACATCGTCAAGTACTCGTCGTGACGATTTATTATTAGATGAAAAAACAATTCAACGTATGTGGATTATGCGCAAGTATCTTGCAGATATGAATCCTGTTGAAGCTATGGAATTCATTAATGATAGATTTAAGAAAACTAGAAATAATGAAGAATTTCTTATTTCAATGAATGATTAAAAAGTAAAAATGAAATAAAATCCCAAAGTAAACTACTTTGGGATTTTTTTATCTTGTAAAGACCAGTGTATTCCCTTTTGATAAATTCGCATCAAAAGCATAACCTTCATAATTAAAACCTTTCAGGCCTTCTAGTGTTTCAATATCATAATCAATAATATATCTAACCATCATTCCTCGGGCTTTTTTGGCAAAAAATGAAATCATTTTCAGTTTTCCGTCTTTATAATCTTTAAACTCAAGAGTTATTACCGGAACTTTTAAGGTTTTAGTATCAATAGCAGAAAAATATTCGTTACTCGCTAGATTAATGAATAGTTCGTTCTTTTTTAATTCTTTATTTAGTGCTTTTGTAAGTGTTTCTTTCCAATATGCATAAAGATTTTTACTCTCACCAATAGCTAAATTGGTTCCCATTTCTAAACGATAGGGTTGTATTAAATCTAACGGTTTTAAAAGACCATATTGACCTGAAAGAATTCGAAGCTTATCTTGTAATATGTCTAATTTTTCTTCAGGAATAGAGTAGGAGTCAAGCCCTTGGTAAACATCTCCATTGAAAGCGTAAATTGCTGGTCGAGCGTTTTCAGGAGTAAAAGGTGTTTTGAATTTTTTGTTACGTTGCCAATTTAATTCCCCTAAAGCATCTGAAATATCCATCAGTTCTGATAAATCTTTCGGTTTTAGTGTTTTTAAAACTTTTATAATTTCTTTAGATTGCTTTAAATAATTAGGCTTAGTATATTTTTCTGTAGGAAGACTTTTTTCGAAGTCTAGAGATTTTGCAGGAGAAATAACAATTTTCATGATTGTTTTAATTCGTTTGTTTAATATTCACAAATATAAAGAAATCGAGTCTCCATATTCCTAGAAACTATACAGAAAAAAAATCCCTTAATAGGGATTTTTTATAGTTGTGACAAAAAAAGCTTGGTTTAATTTGGTAATACAACTGAGTCTATAACATGTATTACTCCGTTCGATTGATACACATTTGCTGTGGTAACCATAGATTTGTTGCCTTTTTCATCAGTAATAATAAGATTTTTCCCTTCCATTGTGCATACTAGTTTTCCGCCTTGTACCGTTGTAAGAGTTGCTTTTCCATTTCCGTCTTTAATCGCTTTTGCAATAGCTTTGCTGTCTAAACTTCCAGATACAACATGATAAGTCAATATTGCTTGTAATGTTGCTTTGTTTTCTGGTTTCAGTAAATTATCAACTGTTCCCATAGGTAATTTTTCGAAGGCAGAATTTGTAGGGGCAAAAACGGTAAATGGGCCTTTTCCAGATAATACCGAAATTAAATCACCAGCTTTAACAGCTTCAACTAAAGTTGTATGGTCTTTTGAGTTTACAGCATTTTCAATAATGTTTTTTGTTGGATACATTGGAGCACCACCTACAATTACTGATTTTTGTGCATTTGACGAGATACCAAATGATAATGCAATTCCTAAAAATGCTACTGATAAAAATTTTTGTGTTTTCATGTTTTGAATATTTTTGTTATGTATTCATTTACGGAAAACACACTTGATTGGTTTTAATAAGATTAATTTTAACATTATTTTATTAAAAAAAAACAATTGTGGCGAGGTAGGCATAACTACATTGGTCTTGGTTTAATTTCTTTAGTAGAGATAGCTGAAACCTTATTGTCTTTATTTATAGTAACACTTAATTCACGCATAAAATATTTTTTTTCGTAGTCAATATTATATCGAAATATATATTCTTCGCTTTCCTTTAAATAAGTAACATCTAAAAGTTTGATGAAATTAAATTTTCCATTTCGTTGTCTTATTTTTTGACAAGTTAAAGAGATTTTATCAGGAGTTGCATTTTGAATTACTTTTTCAGTAGCCTCCTCTTTAGTGAATGCTTTAAATTTTGATGAATTGCATGATTCAAGAAGCCTTGTACCTAAGTCAAAAGCTCTATTTTTTTTAATAGCTTCTACTTTGCTAGATTCAATAATTACAGATGTTTCACTATTTTTTTTGCTCTTACAAGAAATTATAACTAATAAAAGGAGTATACTTATGCTTTTAAGTTTCATTTTTTCACTATTTTATCTTAAAACGTATTATAACTTGGTATTAGTATTTTGAAGATAAAATAGTTATGCATTTTTTATTGAGTTTTATTTTTAAGTATTTTTAGAAATACTTCTTTAGTCATTGGTTTTACAATAAAGTCTGTAACATGTCCCAGTGATTTAGATTTTTGAATATCAATTGGATCTATGGATGAAGAAACGATATAAATAGGAATTTTTTTTACTAATTTAGATTCTATTTCAGTGTAATTTTTTAAAAACCCCCATCCATCCATAACTGGCATGAAAAGATCAAGCAAAATTATATCAGGTAATTTTTTTTCATCTAAACAGTTGTTCTGTAAATAATTTAAAGCGTCTAATCCATTAGAAAACATTTCAATGTCTTGAATAAGATGAGTGTCTGTAATAACACAATGTGTTAAATACTGAAAAGTCTTATCATCATCAATCACACATATGTTTTTTACTCTATTCTTCATGATTAATTTTATAAAGTTTTATAGTAAAGATGCTGCCTTTATTTACATTACTTTTTACAAAAACTTCACCACCTAGAGATTCAACTTGAATTTTTGTTAAAAATAATCCAAAACCCTTAGCTTCTGGATGATTGTGAAATGTCTTGTGAAGTTTAAAAATATCGGATTTGTATCTTTTTAAATCTATGCCTAATCCGTTGTCTTCTATGTCGATACATATCCAATTGTCTTTTTTATAACTTTTAATATGTATTGTTGGAATTCTTTCGGGTGAGCTAAATTTAATAGCGTTACTTATTAAGTTTACTAAAATGTTTTTTATGTACTTTTTTGAATAATATATATTTTTTACATCTTCAAAATCAGAGGAAATATTTACTTCATTAATAGATCTTTTTTTTCTGATTTTTTTAATTGACTTATTTGTTATATTTTCCAAATCAATTTTTTTCTTTTTAATGGTGGCATCCATTTTTATTTGTGTAGCTTGAACCAATTCTTCAAATATTGATTGAAGTGATTTTATTATTGGCATTTGCATTTCAAAATATTTGTATTTGTCATCTAAAGAATGATTTTCTGCTAACATTTCGCCAATTAATAGAAGATTACTTAATGGGGCTCTAAGGTTATGAGAAATAATTTGACAAAATTCTTCTAATTGTTTTTTTTGACTAATAATTTGAGCTAATAATTCGTTTTTTTCATCAAGCTTTTTCTTAAGCTCAATATCAGCTCTTTTAAGTTTTGTAATATCTGATGATAGTACTAGAATTCCTTCTGGAACAGGTTGTATACTTAATTCAAACCATCCTTTTAATCCATCAGGAAAATCAAATTCTGAAATAACTTCTGAAGGAACTCTTTCATCCATACACTTTTGTAAAGATTTAAACATTTCGGTTTTTTCAATACCTGGATATTTTTCCATCATGGTATTACTTAAGAGTTCTTCTTTGCTAGAAAATCCTTGTAACGTAATTGATTTGTTCACATAAAAATATCTCCAATTAAAATCAATAACCTGAACACCTTCAATTAAGTTGTCAAAAACAGCATACTTAAGACGCTCTAAATCAATTCTATCTTTTGTATAAAAAGTTGGGTTTTTCACGTTTATTATTTTTAGATGCCATTATGAAGTAATAAAGTTTTTCTATTTTAATTAGAGACAGAAAACTCGTCACCTAAAATTAATACTTTGCAGGTAAGTTGTTTTACGGTTTTTCCGTAATTTTTGTTAAAAAAAGACATAAAAAAAGTCCTATACGAGGGTATAGGACTATGATATAATAAAAATTTTAGTTTAGTATAAACTTGGATATTTAGCTGGATTACTTTCGTGCATCATTTCATAAACTTTTTCGTAAATATCTTCTACTGAAGGTTTAGAAAAATAATCCCCATCGGTACCATATGCAGGGCGGTGTGCCTTTGCTGCTAAAGTTTCTGGTTGACTGTCAAGATGTTTATATCCCTTTTGTTCATCTAGAATTTGTTGTAAAATGAAAGCTGAAGCGCCTCCAGGGACATCTTCATCAATCACTAATAAGCGATTCGTTTTGGCTAATGACTTTACAATATCGTGATTGATGTCAAAAGGTAATAATGATTGAGTGTCAATAATTTCAGCATCAATACCTACTTCAAGTAATTCTTTTGCAGCTTGCTCTACTAAGCGTAAAGTGGAACCGTAAGAAACTAAAGTAATATCTGCACCTTCTTTGATGGTTTCTACAACTCCAATAGGCGTTTTGAATTCTCCAAGATTGGTTGGCATTTTTTCTTTTAAACGATACCCATTCAAACATTCTACAACCAATGCAGGCTCATCTGTTTGCAATAAAGTATTATAGAAACCAGCTGCTTTAGTCATATTTCGTGGAACTAAAACATGAATACCACGAATAGCATTAATAATCATTCCCATTGGTGAACCAGAATGCCAAATTCCCTCTAAACGGTGTCCGCGAGTACGAATGATTAATGGTGCTTTTTGACGTCCAGCAGTTCTATATTGTAGTGTAGCTAAATCATCGCTCATGATTTGAATAGCATATAATAAATAGTCTAAGTATTGGATTTCTGCAATAGGGCGTAAACCACGCATCGCCATACCAATTCCTTGACCAAGAATGGTTGCTTCACGAATACCGGCATCGGAAACTCGTAATTCTCCATATTTTTCTTGCATTCCTTCTAATCCTTGGTTTACGTCACCAATGTTTCCGGAATCTTCACCAAAAATTAAGGCTTCTGGATATTTAGAGAAAATAGCATCAAAGTTATCTCTCAATACTAAACGGGCATCTACCTCTTCAGCAGATTCATCATAAGTAGGTAGTACTTCATTTATTGAAAATACATTCTTATCAGACTGTGAGAGTAAATGTGAACTGAATTTAGGTTGGATTTTTTTGTTATAGGAAGTAATCCATGAAGCTAGTTGTGCTTTTCCGTTCTCTTTAATTACCATGCGTAAAACTTTACGGGCTAGGGTAATTAAGTCTTTGCGAATCGGTTCTTTGATTGCGGCTAAATCAGCAGCATATTTTTCAATGAATATTTTATTTTCTGAAGATGAAGCCACTGAGTTTAAAACAGCAACCAATTCGTCTCTTTCTGCTTTAATAGGGTTGGTAAAGTTTGTCCAAGCCACTTTTTTTCCTTCTAAAACATCTTTTTTAGCTTGAGTATCGATTTCTTCTAATTCTTCAACAGTTGCTAAATTATTCTCCAATAACCATTTACGCATTTGTGCTAAACAGTCAAATTCAGCTTCCCATGCTAAACGTTCAGCATTTTTGTAACGCTCATGTGAGCCTGAAGTGGAATGTCCTTGAGGTTGTGTTAATTCATCAACGTGAATTAGAACAGGCACATGCTCTTCTCTTGCAATGGTAGACGCTTTTTGGTATGTCTCTACTAATGCAGGGTAGTCCCAACCTTTTACTTTAAGTATTTCATAACCGTTGTTATCCTCATCACGTTGGAAACCTTTTAAAATCTCCGATATATTTTCTTTGGTGGTTTGGTAACGGGCATGAACGGAAATACCATACTCATCATCCCAAACGCTCATGACCATTGGCACTTGTAAAACACCAGCAGCGTTTATGGTTTCAAAGAATAATCCTTCAGAAGTGGAGGCATTACCGATCGTTCCCCAAGCGACTTCGTTTCCTTTTTCAGAAAAGTTAGTTTGGTTGATACCTTCAACATTTCTGTACATTTTAGAGGCTTGAGCTAAACCTAATAAACGTGGCATTTGACCTGCTGTAGGAGAGATGTCGGCACTTGAGTTTTTTTGTTGTGTTAGATTTTTCCAGTTTCCGTTTTCGTCAAGTGAATGAGTAGCAAAGTGTCCACCCATTTGACGACCAGCACTCATAGGATCGAAATCGAGGTCGGTATGCCCGTATAATCCTGCAAAAAACTGTTCTATCGTCATGGCTCCAATGGCCATCATAAAAGTTTGATCACGATAGTATCCCGAACGAAAATCACCGTTTTGAAACGCTTTGGCTAAGGCTAATTGAGGGACTTCTTTTCCGTCTCCAAAAATTCCAAATTTAGCTTTTCCAGTAAGTACTTCTTTTCTTCCAAGAAGACTGCATTCACGGCTTGTGCGTGCAATTTTATAATCGTTTAAAACTTCTGTTTTAAAATCTTCAAAAGTCAATTCTTTTTTATCTTCCACTTGTATCATAATGTGTACTTGTAACGATGACAAATTTAAACAAAAACACGATATATTCTAATTTTGATGAGAAAATATTAATTATACTTTTTGTATTTTAAAAGTTAAAAAATGCTTTTAAAATAAATATAATTTATTTAAAATCTTCTTTTTATGAATAATAATTAATTAAAATACTTTTTTTCTGATTATTAAAACCATTTTCTAGTAAAAAGGCTAATTAATGTTCTAGGGCTCAAAGTGACAGTAAAACGTATTTTTTCTTGATAGTTTTTTTGACCTAATTCGAAACCATTACTTGAATAAACAGGAAAAAATAATTCGAAGTAACCTGGTACTAAATTTACTTGAACACCACTATCATAAACAAATTTTGAATCAAAGCCTTTGTTTTTATACAATCCAGCATCACCATACAATTGAATTGATTTCCATACTGACGAAGTAACATTTAAGCTTGTTAGCCACTGATTAGCATATGGATTAACAAATTTTGATTTAAAACCACCTTCAGCTATTATGATTTGTTGGCTAAATAATCCTGATGTTTCTGATCTTCCGTAAAAGTTATAATCAAACAAATAGTCTTTAGGTCTGTCTAAGCCAAAATTGAAGTAATCAGTGTCTGTTTTTTTATACATAAAGGTACCTGCATAAACTCTAACTCCTATTTGGTAATTACTTTCAAATAATTTGCTATATCCGCCTTCAATGATAAATTTTCCAAACTTACCTGAAAGTTGAACATTTGAAGATAGTCCATAAGATTTAGCGGTTTCATTGTTTCCAAAACCGTAGCGTACATCAAATACTGAATAATTTAAAGGTGTTGTTTCGATAATTTTTAAAGGGTTAGGTTCTTTGTTTACAACAACTTGTCTCAAAGTGATTGTGTGTCTGAAATTTTTTCTTAAATCAGGATCTCTAAATCTAAAACTAATAAAAGGATTTAATCTTAAATAAGTTGCATCTTGAACATAATGAAAATAGGATCCACTCAATGAATATCTAATTTGATATAATTTAGAATTAGGTCTTTGTTGTGTGTATCCAACTGAGGCATCACCAGTTAAAGAGCTTGTTCTTGTAGAAAAACTTGGTGCTAAATCAATAGAAAAAGGTTTCTCGATCAATGAACGATTATTGAATTTTAAAGATAAAATTGCTCCATCGTAAACATTGTATGCAATTTCTGGATAATAGAAAATCTGACTGTAATTTCTGTTTTCTATGTCTTTTATTAAGGTAAATTTTAATGGTCTGTTTAATGAAAAAGGCCCTTTTAACGATTTTAAATTATTACGATTGTTAATTTCAAGTAAACTATTGTCATTATTGATTACAAGTTTATCTATTTCGTTTTTATTGAATATAAGCGTAGAATCAGTTTTAATATTTGGTAACCATTTTTCAAAGACTAACTTTCTTTTTTTGAATCCAGATAAGGTTATAGGCACATCATTCTTGCTCTTATTTACAATTTGTATTTTAATTGAGTCATTTAATTTTTCCGATTTACCAAATCCATAATTAACAGATGTTTTTGACTTAATTATATTGTTGAAGAACCAATTAACATCTTGTTTTGCATTTTTCAGAATAATTTCTTCAAATTGATTTGAAGTTGTTTTTTTGTTAATGTTTGATTGAGTAAATTCTTTGAAAGAATTCACAACTATATTTTCTCCGAGATATTTATTGAGATACTGAAAACTTAAACCAGCTTTGTATTTACTGGAAATACGTTCGTTAAATTTTATTAAATTCTCTTTTGATTCGTCAAGATTTTGATCTAAATTTTTCCTAGCAGTCAGTAAATAAACTATTTCGTATTGTTTGTTGAATTTTGCTTTTGATAGTTGAAATCCTTTTAAGAGTCTTATTTTTCCAATGTTGCCTATTAAATCTAAATCAGGATAAAACTCATTGATATAATCAATCAAAAGATAAGTTTGAATTGCATCAATAACATAATGATCTTTTCTGTAATCAATTTTTAAATTTTGCTTCAGAAAATTATTTGAATAAGCTTTAAGGAATTCAAGTTCATATAAGAATGAATTTGGAAATGGGCTCAAAAAACTAGGTAATTGATTCAAACCATATAACGGATTTCTATCATAATCGATTTGGGAAACCATTATTTTGGAATTTTGAGAATTACCTAAATATCCTTCAATGAATTTTATAACTTTATCAATAATAATTGCTTTTTGAATTTCTGTTACTTTATTGACTCTTAAGTTTGTTTCAATCTGCATTGTATCATTTGAATAGCTCTCAAAAGTGTTTTTTGGTTCTATTGCAAAAGTGTAGTCGGTTATATTTGAACCTTCAAATGTGATTGTTTTTACTGAGTTTATCTCTTCATTTTTTTGAATCAAATTTGAAGCTATAGAATATTTTTTTGGGATAGTAAATTCGGCTGCAATAAAATCAATAATTTCATTTGAAGAATCATCAATATTTTCGTTACTGTATTCAACAAATTTTCCGTTATCATTTAAACGAGCAATGTTTAAAAAGAAATCTTTTAAATAAAAATTGCCCTTGTTGTAACCGTATCTTGTGAATTTATCTTCTGGGATTTTTAGAATATAATCAAATTCAATATTAATTGACTCTCCAGGTAAAAGTTTCTTGTCAAGTTTGATGCTAATTAAGTCAGTTTTATTTTCTAGACGTTCCCAAGTAGAAATTGTTTCGTTAACAGTAACTGAGTTTATGGTTGTATTACCTCTTTCTCTCTCTCTTGATAAATGGAAACTACGAACATACTCATCTGACAGTCTTTTGCCTAAATTTGTTTTTCTGTTCGAATAGGCTTGATTCCAGTCGTTTACAATAATTTCTGATAAAGATTTTTGAGAAGAATTTGTAAAAATGACTGTTTGATTGACTTTTAAAATAGAGCTTGTAGAATCAACTTTTACAGATAGTCTGATTTTTTGTTGACTATATGTTTCTGTTAAAATTAAAAAGAAACTAAATAAAAGTATTTTCGTTAAAAATCTCAAGGCTTCATTGCTTTTTTATATCAATTGCAATGTAAGATTTTTATAGTTATTTTAAAGAATTTCGTCGATATTCTTTTTGATATTTTCTGCTATTTGCGCTGTTGGCAAATCATTTTCATCATTACCAAAAGGATCTTCAATTTCTTCGGCAATTAGTTCAAGACTAGCTAAAACATAAAATATAAAAATCACTACAGGAATAGTGTAATAACCCAAACTAAAAACATATCCAAATGGGAGTGTCATAACGTAAAAAAAGATGAATTTTTTTAAGAAAACACTATAGGAAAAGGGTATAGGTGTATTTTTAATTCTTTCACATGCTCCACAAATATCTAAGAAAGAAGTTAGCTCTGGATTTATAAATAGTAGGTTTTCTTCTGTAAGCTTATTTTGTCTCTTTAATTCAAAAAGTTTTTTAGACATTAATTTGACCAATTGATTAGGCTTGTGTTTTTTATGTGAAACATTGATATTGTATTCTTCAAAAAGTTCATGACTAATTTTTTCATCTTTAAGATGTAAGTTCAATGTTTGAGCAAAGTTTGGGATGGCTTTTTTGAAGAAAATCTTATCTTCTTTTTCAGTTAAAATTGCTGAGAGTTTGACTGCTAAATTTCGGCTATTATTTACTAAAGAACCCCATTGTCTTCTTCCTTCCCACCAGCGGTCGTATGCTGTATTTGTTCTAAAAACAAGAAGTAGTGATATAACAAACCCTAACAAGCTATGCATTAGGGTTATGTTTTTTACATAATCTTTATGTGATAAGTTTAAATAATGTAATTCTAAATATGAAACGATAGTAGAATAAATTCCAATCCCAATTATTAGAGGAAGTAGTTCTCTAAAAGTATCTGCTTTGTGGAATTTGAAAATAAAGCCAAACCAGTCTTTGGGATTGTATGAAATCATTTATTCTCTTTCTTTTTTCTCTTTATAAATTCTTGTCATCACTATTTTCTCAGGGGCATGTAGTACCATAGGGAATTTCTCTATTTTTACTGAGCTACTATCAAGTCCAAAAGCTTTTTCTTCAGATAATGAGAAGTTCTTTAAGAAGAAGTAGGTATTCATCACTACTTTTTCATAGAAATGCATAAAACTGTCGTTAGATAGGAATTTTTCAGATAGAACGAATTTAAAATCACCAATAATATTATTTTTATGTAATGATTCGTAACGGCTGGTAATATCAACTTCTCCATTAGCAACCATATCTTTAATTACTTCTTTAAACATTAGGTTGATTTTTGTTGGCTCTCTAAATCCTAAGTTAAAGTCAATACGATATAAATCGTCTTTAATAATTTCAGTTACTTTGTATTCTTTATTGTAAGGCTCTGCGGTTACATTTACGTGAATAAACCAATACATATCTGCACGTTTTGGTCTCTTTTGTAAAATAGAATACATTACTTTTTCTTCAATTTCATCAACTCTGTTTGCATTGGTCATATATACCAAGTGTGTAGCATATTTAGGAATTGATAAATCGACACTTAATTCAGCTAACACTTTTTTGTAATTGTCGATTTTTACAATCTTAGTGTAGTTTTTACTGATTTTCTTAGCGGTATGCCAAATAGTCATTATAAAAACCAATACAGCAGCAATGATAATAGTAACATAACCACCATGAGGGAATTTATCTAAACAAGCAATTAAGAAGCTAAATTCAATGGTTAAGTAGACTAAAATGATTGGAATAATTATATAAACTGCGACTCTTTTTATGATCATGTAATACATTAATAATAATGTGGTCATAATCATACAAAGTACAATAGCTAAACCATAGGCAGCTTCCATCTTTCCAGACTCTTTAAAATACAATACAATTCCTATACAACCTGCTAAAAGTAACCAGTTAATAGAAGGTATGTATAATTGTCCTTTAAGTTCAGTAGGATATTTAATTTTAACTTTTGGCCAGAAATTTAATCTCATGGCTTCATTGATAAGTGTAAACGATCCAGAAATTAAAGCCTGAGACGCTATTACAGCAGCCATTGTTGCGATAACAATTCCAAATGGTTGAAACCAATCGGCCATAATCAAATAAAATGGATTTCCATTATTGGCATCGATGCTTTTTAATGTTTCACCTTGATGTTTAATTAAAAAGGCTCCTTGTCCAAAATAATTTAGAAGTAAAGCTAGTTTAACGAACACCCAGCTAATTCTGATATTTTTTCTACCACAGTGACCCATGTCTGAGTATAATGCCTCAGCACCAGTTGTACATAAGAATACAAAACCTAAAACATAAAATCCTTCTGGGTGAATACTTAATAAATGATATGCATAGTAAGGATTAACAGCACATAAAACATCAGTATTGTGAGAAATTTGTATTATTCCTAATACTGCTAACATTCCAAACCAAATCATCATCATAGGCGCAAAAAACTTTCCTACTAGACTCGTTCCGAATTGCTGGATAATAAATAAAATACAAAGAATTGCAATAACAATTGGTACAGTGTCTAATTCTGGAAAATAAATTTTCACTCCTTCAACTGCTGAAGAAACCGAAATGGGGGGGGTGATAATTCCATCGGCTAGTAAGGCACTACCTCCTATAATCGCAGGGATTATTAACCATTTTACTTTAGTCCTTTTTACAAGGGCATACAATGCAAAAATTCCACCTTCGCCATTATTATCGGCTGAAAGTGTCATAAAAACATATTTTAAAGTAGTTTGTAAAGTTAATGTCCAGAGAATGGCCGAAATTCCGCCTAAAACTACATCCCTGTCGATTCCATGTGTACCAATAATGGCCTTCATTACATACAAGGGCGAAGTCCCTATATCTCCATAAATAATACCTAAAGTGATTAAAATTCCCGCTATAGAATACTTACTATGAAGATCCTGATGACTTGAAGAACTCATTTATGTTAAATTTAAAAGCCCAAAATTATAACATTATTATTTATCCTATTAATTTTTAATTAAAAAATATAAATCTATTTTTACAATGTATTGTTAATTAGTAAATTACATGAAATGAAAAATACTTTTTTATTCTTAATTGCTTCATTTTTAATGTTTTCTTGCTCTATTGATAAAAAAATAGTATCAGATTTTGACTCAAAAAAGGATAGTACTTCAACCTATAAAAAAATTACAAGTGTTACTATAGATACACTTTTAAACGACGCAATCAGTTCAAGGGCCATAATAATTGATAGTAATAGAGTTTGGTATGCAGGAAATAAAGGAAAAATAGGTTCGATTTTACTTTCTAATAAAGATGTAAAGTATAGTGGTATAATTCAAAGAGAAAACTTAAATATTGAATTTAGAAGTATTGCACAAACATCGAGTGATATTTTTATTTTATCTGTTGCTAATCCAGCATTGTTATACAGAATCAATAAGAAAAGTAAAGAAATTCAGTTGGTTTATCAAGAAAAGCATGACAAAGTGTTTTATGATAGTATGCAATTCTTAAATGATAAAGAAGGATTTGCAATTGGTGATCCAACCGAGGATTGTCCGTCTTTTATAAAAACTATTGATGGTGGAAAAACATGGAAAAAAGTTTCCTGTAACAATTTGCCCAAATTCGAAGAAGGGGAAGCTTTTTTTGCGGCTAGTAACACAAATTTAATTTTGAGAAATAATGCCATTTTTATGGTTTCTGGGGGTAAAAAATCAAGAGTTGCTGTTTCTGATAATAAAGGAGAGAAATGGACAATCCATGAAACACCAATTATTCAAGGCGGAGCTATGACTGGAGCATTTTGTGCCGATTTTTATAATGATTCAATAGGAATTATTGCAGGCGGAGATTATGAAAAACCTTTACAGAATTCTCAAAACAAAGCAATCACAAATGATGGTGGAAAAACTTGGAAAATAGTTTCCAATGATCAAGGTTTTGGTTATGCATCATGTATCCAATACGTACCAAATAGTGGAGGAAGAGGAATTGTTGAAGTAGGTGCAAACGGAATTTTTTACTCTAGTGATTTTGGTGAGAACTGGATAAAACTTGCAGAAGATAAAGATTTATTAACCTTTCGATTTGTGGATGAAAAAACAGCAGTTGCAACAGGTAAAAATAGAATCATAAAATTGATATTCAAATAAAAAGAGCCTAACGGCTCTTTTTACTTTCTAAATTCTCTGCGATTTTTTATTTGTTTTAAAAGTTTTTGCTTGAACTCAATTTCTATTTGACGTAGCATTAAAATTTTCTGATTAGGAATTACACCTTGTAAATTTTTCACCAGTTGTTTTTTGTTGTTCTGAATTTCAGTTTCTATTCTATCATCTTCATCCATTAGTTGAGCTGATTCTTTGTCAGATAAATTAGATGCATTTTCAGGACGTAATTTGAACATTAATTGCCTTTTTTGTTTATGTAGATCATCCATTTTATCATCAAATTGATTAAAAACTGGCCAAAACCTTTGTGCTTCTTCTGGAGTTAAATCTAATCTATCAGAAATATATGCTACTCTTAAGGCTTTTACACGTTCGATTCTTTCACCTATATCTTGACTAAAAATAAAAGTGCTAAATAGTAGAAATAATATAGTAAAAATTTGTTTCATTTTAATTTAAGTATTCATTTATATATGACTCAGTTTGTGTATCAAAATCTGTTATTTCTAATTCTAAATTTGTTAATTCATCATCAGTTAAATGTTTTGCTATATCTTCTGTGGTTATGTCACTCTCGTAAGCTAGATATTCCTGTGATATTTCAATACTTTCTGTTTTTTGTTGCTCAAAATATATCCACGTTCCAATTGATATAACAAATACAGCTGCAACTCCCGAAATCCAAACAGATTTACGTTGCCACAAAGAAACTACTTTTGCCTTTTCAGGTGCAGATTCGATTTTCTGCATTAATCGATCTTCAAAAGAATCGAAATAGTTATCAGGAATTTTAAATCCTGTTACTATTTTGTTATCGTTTTCTAAATCTATCTTTTTCATATAAGTTTGACAAAATTAAGAGGAAATGGTTTAATTAGAATTTAAAAATTCTTCTATTTTTTTCACTGCATGAAAGTAAGATGCTTTTAACGCACCAACCGAAGTTTGTAAAATTTCACTCATTTCTTCATATTTTAATTCTTCAAAGTACTTCATTTTAAACACTTGTTGTTGTTTTTCAGGTAATGTGGCTACAGCTTTTTGTAATTTTAACTGAATTTCATTTCCGTCATAATCAACATCAGCTTCAAGATTTTTTACCAATTTATCTTTTAATTCTTCATTTGAAATACCACTTTTTTTGGCTCTTGTATTAATAAAGTTAATAGCTTCATTTGTAGCAATTCTGTACATCCACGAATACAATTTACTTTCGCCTTTAAAGTTTTTTAAGTTTTGGAAAATCTTCACAAAAGTATTCTGTAAAACATCATCAGCATCGTCATGATTCATTACCATATTACGGACATGGGTATAGAGCGGGCGTTGATATTCACGTACTAACTTGCGAAACGCTTCATTTTGCGTTTTAGGATTTAGTAACTCGGCGATAAATATTTTCTCTTCCTGCAATTGAGGTAATTTAAACAGTAAGACTAAAGATATTTAAAAAGGTTTAATTTGAAATAAAAACTTTGCACCTTTGTATTCTAAAATTTGAAGATTTGCATCATGATAAAAACAGTGATTTTTGATATGGATGGAGTAATTGTGGATACTGAACCAGTTCATAAATATGCTTATGACCAACATTTTAAGGAACTTAATATCGAAGTTTCTGAAGAAATGTATACCACTTTTACTGGAAATTCAACTCGAAACGTTTTTCAGAAAATAAAAAGTCATTTCAATTTAGAAAATGATGTAGAGGAATTAATTTTAAGAAAACGTCATTTATTTAATGAGGCATTTGATACAAAACCTGATTTAGAATTGATTGAAGGCGTTTTGGATTTAATTAAAAGTTTACATGCAAATAATATTCAATTGATTTTAGCTTCATCAGCTTCTAATAGTACCATTAATAGAGTTTTTAACCGATTTGATTTAAATCAGTATTTCACTCATAAAGTTAGTGGAGAAGATTTTCCAAAATCAAAACCAGATCCAGCTATTTTTTTACATGCTGCCTCACTTTCTGAAGCACCTAAGAATAATTGTATTGTTATAGAAGATAGTACTAATGGAATTAAAGCCGCAAAAGATGCTGATATTTATTGTATAGGATATAAAAGTAAAAATTCAAAAAATCAAGATTATAGCCTAGCCGATCAAATCATTGAACACTTTTCTGAAATTAGATTTTAAGAAGACTTGCGATCTGAAAATGTATGAATAGCTACTATTCTTGTACTATCATTTTTAGCTTCATCTGATTTTTTGATATTCCAAAAGAAGTCAGTTGCTCTTTTTCTTGCCACATCAGGAACGATTATTGGTTTTGGATAGGTAATACCCAAATAGAAGTCATATAATTGCTCTTCAATAGATGTTATTTTCCAAGGTTCATGAATTAATGCATCGGGAATATTTTGTAATTCTGGAATCCATTTTCTGATAAAAGTTCCGCTTTCATCATGTTCATAAGAATTTTTAATTACATTATATATTCGTATGGTATTAATACCTGTAACTCCTGCTTGCATTTGAATTTGTGGATAATGTATTCCAGGTTCAAAATCTAAAAACTGTTGGGCTAAATAATGTACGCAATCTTTCCAAGGTTGAAATAAATCATGAGTAAAAAAAGATACTACTAAAGCGCGCATTCTAAAATTTAAATACCCCGTTTCTTTTAAACAACGCATGCAAGCATCAACCAAAGGAAATCCGGTTTTCCCATCTTCCCATGCCTTTTGAAAAGTTATGTTTTTAGTTTGATTTAAGTTTCTAAATGCTCTGTTTATGGATTGGAATTCTATTGCAGACTCCATTTCAAATTTTTGAATAAAATGAGCTTGCCAGCGTAATCGTGAAGTAAAATTACTTATGGATGTTTTAAATTTACCTTCTTGTTTTTTTTTCCAAGCTTCATGATATACTTGACGAACTGATAAATTACCCCATGTGATATATGGTGACAATCTACTGCAACTTTTACGACCTAATTCTGGTTTTGATATATGTTTGGAATAGTTTTGTACGCGTTCATCAAAAAACGAATTCATATAGCGTAAGCCTGTTTTAACGCCACCTTTTTGAAAATTTGAAATAGATTTCGTTTTTAGGTTTGGTATTGAAAAATAGTTTTCAAATTGTTCAATTTCTGTATACTTTATAAATGCTCTAGAATTAGTTGGTGCAGGAAGGATATTACTTTCCATGAAAGCAAACCAATCATTTTTCCATGTAGTTCTATTTTTTCGACCTCTAAAAACACCATTCCAGACATATTCTTGCCATGGTATGTTTTTACTTTTCAACCAGTTATTTAGAGCTTTATCCCTTTGATAAGTTATTTCAATACCAGTTTCTTGATGCGAAAAAACTTGTTTTATAGGATGTAATCCATGTAATTTTTTAAATACAGCTACCACATTTCCTTCAACAATTAGGATTTGTGTATGTAGCTTTGATAATTCCGTTTGAAGTTCTTGTAATGATTCTTTGATAAAATCAAAATGTCTCTTACTGTAATGAGGGTCTTTTAAAAGTTCTGTTTCAAAGATGAAAAGCAATAGAATTTTTTCGTTGCACTTTTGTGCTTCAAATAGCGGTTGATGATCTTCTAGTCTCAAATCTTTTTTTAACCAAACTACATTCATTATCCAAGGGCTTCTTTATATGTTTTCAAACATTTTTCTCTAGCTTCTTTGTGATCAACTATTGGAGATGGATATTTTGAAGTTTCAAGTTCGGGAACCCATTTTTTGATGTATTTCAAATCTTTGTCAAACTTTTTAATTTGTTCAGATGGATTAAAAATCCTGAAATATGGAGCAGCATCAACACCACTTCCAGCTGCCCATTGCCAATTACCAATATTGCTTGATTGTTCATAATCCAAAAGTTTGTTGGCAAAATAGGCTTCGCCCCAACGCCAATCAATAAGTAAATGTTTACACAAGAAACTGGCAACAATCATCCGCACGCGATTGTGCATGTGTCCAGTGGTGTTTAATTCTCGCATACCAGCATCTACAAATGGATAACCTGTTTTACCTTCACACCACTTCTTGAAATTCTCTTCGTTATTTTCCCAAACAATGTAATCGTATTTTTCCTTGAAGCTTTTGTTTACAGTATGCGGAAAATGCCAAAGAATTTGCATGAAAAACTCCCTCCAAATCAATTCATTTAAAAATGTTTGATTTTGGAATTCAAGAGCATAAAGTACCAATTTTCGTATTGAAATACTGCCAAACCTAAGGTGTGGGGCTAGGAGAGAAGTTCCTTTAATTGCTGGAAAGTTTCTGGTATCTTGATAATTATTGATTAAAGATTCTTGAATGTTATATTCAGGAACTTTAATATCAGATTTTAAAAAGCCAATGTCTTCTAAACTAAGAAAAGGATAATTATGATTTGTTATTCTATTTAGATATTCTTCAGAAGAAAAAGATTTAATAGTTGATTTACTTAATTTCTCTTTCCATTTTTTAGAATAAGGAGTATAAACTACATAGGGGCTTCCATCATCTTTTATGACTTCATTTTTTTCAAAAATTACTTGATCTTTACAGGTTTTAAATGAGATTCCATACGATTTAAAAAAATTGTTTAAATCTTTGTCACGTTTTCGAGCATAAGGCTCGTAATCGTGATTGGCGTAAATAGATGTTATTTTGTTTTCAGAAATAAGTTTTTCAAAAACTTCTTTTGGTTTACCATAAAATATAGCTAAGGATTTCCCTTGGCTATTTAGCTGTTCCTGAATTTTACTCAGTAATTCATGAATGAAAGTAACTCGAGCATCATTTTTTTCTAATAGTGATAATATAGAGGTATCAAATATAAATATGGTAAGCACTTCTTCATTTTCAAATAATGAATGAAAAAGGCCAACATTGTCTTCTAATCTTAAATCACGTCTAAACCAGAAAATTGTCATAAAGCTCCAAATAATTCAGTTAATTTTTGTTTTCTAAAGGCAAAAATTTCTTCCAGCTTAGGTCTAACAATTATAGGATGAAACATTTGTCCAACAATTCCAAAAGGAACTTTATAGTGTACAATATCTTCCATTAAAATGCCATCTTCGGTTTCAGTAAAAAAGTGTTTATGGTGCCAAAAAGAGTAAGGTCCAAATCGTTGTTCATCGACAAAAAACTTTTTGTCATCAACATGGGTAATCTCGGTTACCCATTGCATTGTTATGAATGGAAATGGTGATATTTTATAATGAATTATTTGTCCTGAAAACATTTTTTTATCGTCACCAGAAAGCGTGATAAACTTCATAGAATCTGGAGTAATTGCATTCAAATTTTTAGGATCACTAAAAAAAATCCAAGCAGTATCTATTGAAATTGGAAGTTTTTGTTTTGTGTGTATTGAATATAGTTTCATTTGAATAAATTGTTTAACAAAATTAAAAATAAATTAAACAACATTTATTTTATTTTATAGTTTTATTAACAATAAAAAAATGTTTAGAAACTTATCTTTGATAAATAAACAAATTAATATATAAAAATGATACGATTTATTGTAGCTATTGCTGTTTTTATTGCTTCTTTGTCTGTTGAAGCACAAATTAAGGTTCCTCAAGCTAGTCCAAAATCAACTTTAATTCAAAAAGTAGGATTAACTGATATAGAAATTGAGTATTCTAGACCTAGCGCAAAAGGGCGTGTAATTTTTGGAGATTTAGTTCCTTTTGGAAAGGTATGGAGAACTGGTGCTAATGCAAATACTACAATCTCTTTTTCTGAAGATGTTGTTATAAATGGTGCTACTTTAAAGAAAGGCAAATATGCTCTTTATGTAACTCCTAAAGCTGATGAATGGGAAATTTTCTTTTATACAGATACAAACAACTGGGGAAATCCAGAAAAATGGGACGATAGTAAAGTAGCTTTGAAAGCTTCTGCAAAAACAGAATTGTTGAATAGAAATGTAGAAACTTTTACAATTGGTATAAATAATACTGATAGTAATTTTGCTAATTTAGAATTATCTTGGGAGAAGACTTTAGTAGCTTTAAAATTTGAAGTACCAACGCAAAAAATTGCTATGGAAAGTATTGATAAAGTTTTAGCAGGTCCTTCAGCTGCTGATTATTATAGTGCTGCTAGCTATTACTTTACTTCAAATGGAGATCTTAATAAAGCATTGACTTATGTTACTAAAGCTTATGATATGCACGAGAAAAAACCTTACTGGTATTCTCGTTTAAAATCACAAATTCAAGCTAAATTAGGAGACAAAAAAGGAGCTCTTGAAACAGCAAAAATATCTCTTGAATCAGCAAAAGTTGCTAATAATGCAGACTACGTAAAAATGAATGAAGATAGTATCAAAGAGTGGAGTAAGAAATAATCTCAAATTTTCTATATAAAAAAAACGCCTAAGATATTCTTAGGCGTTTTTTTATATTTTCATTAGCATTTCATACTGTTGTAAGAAGCAATCAAATCCAACGTATTCAAAAATTTCGTTTGTAATTTTAGAAGAATAGTCAATATTTATGGCAACAAAAGTATTTGAATATTTTTTTGAAATGAAATTAAATAATTCTTTTGTGATTAACTCTCTGTCAGAACTATTTTGATCTATTTTGATTTGATGAATTTTTCTAGAAGTAGTATTGTAAATTATAAATCCAATGTTTTTTTTCTGATAAAATAATTGGAAACACTTTATGTCTTCTAGTTTTGATAAGTTACTTACTGAAACGTTATCATTTTGCCAAGTAGGATAATAATCAGTAATTAATCGTATATTATTTAAATCAGCTTCAATGAATTCTAAATTTTTTTCAAACGAAATAAATGATTCTAAATTTAAAACTCCTTTGTAACAATTTAGAGTTCTAACTTTTTTAAATCCTATTTGTTCATAAATATTTATTGCTTTTTTATTTTCTGTAATAACTTCAAGTTGAATACATTCTATTTTTTCTGCTTTGGCTTTTGGTAATAGAAAAGAATATAGTTGCTGTGTGATCTTATTTCCTCTAAATTCAGGGATAACTCCAGTTCCTCCATTGTATAATGTATTACTTCTAAGGCCATGGAGAATGTATCCAACAAGTTTTTCACTCTCAAAGGCTCCAAGAGACCAATTGAGATTAATATCTTCAGCAATTATTTTATTTTGTAATTGTTGTAGCGTTAACTGTAAGGGTGTGACATAATCAGAAAATGCAAGATTAAAAGCTTCCATAATTTCTGTTAAGGATGTGTTTTCTAATGTTCTAAATTCCATTTAGCTGATGTAATTCCAAATATTTTTCTTTTTACCTAATTCAATAAAAACTTCACGTAGTTTTTGATGTTCAGGTTTTATCATTGAAGAATCTTCTTTTAACAATCTAATAGCATAATGACGAGCTAGTTGTAAAATGTCTTTATCTCTTACTAAATCGGCAATTTGAAGATTTAGAACTCCGCTTTGTTGTGTTCCCATTATATCTCCTGGGCCACGAAGTTTCAAATCTACTTCTGCAATTTCGAATCCATCGTTGGTTTTACACATAGTTTCTAAACGGATTTTACTTTCGTTACTCAATTTATGTCCTGTCATTAGTATGCAATAACTTTGTTCAGCTCCACGACCAACACGACCGCGCAATTGATGCAGTTGAGACAATCCAAAACGTTCAGCACTTTCAATAATCATTACAGATGCATTAGGAACATTAACCCCGACTTCAATTACAGTTGTAGCCACCATTATATTGGTTTTTCCTTCCGAAAATCGTTTCATTTCAGCATCCTTTTCTGCTGGTTTCATTTTTCCATGAACAATAGAAACAGAATATTTTGGTAAAGGGAAATCACGAGAAATGCCTTCATAACCATCCATTAAATCTTTATAATCTAAGGTTTCAGATTCTTGTATTAAGGGATAAACAATATAAATTTGACGACCTTTTTCGATTTCATCTCGAATGAATTTCCAAACTTTTAATCGGTTACTGTCATAACGATGCACCGTTTGAATAGGTTTTCTTCCTGGAGGTAATTCATCAATAACTGAAATGTCCAAATCACCATACAAACTCATTGCTAATGTACGTGGAATAGGAGTGGCAGTCATTACCAAAACATGAGGAGGAATTTCGTTTTTCTTCCAAAGCTTACTTCTTTGTTCAACGCCAAAACGATGTTGCTCATCAATAATAGCAAGCCCTAAATTTTTAAATTTCACTTTATCTTCTAGTAAAGCATGTGTGCCAACAATAATATTTAAAGTTCCATTTTCAAGCTCTTCGTGAATTATTCTTCTATCTGCAGTTTTTGTTGATCCTGTTAATAGTTTTATATTTATTCCAAGTGGTTCCGCTAATTCTGAAATTCCATTAAAATGTTGTGTCGCCAGAATTTCTGTAGGTGCCATGATACAAGCTTGAAATCCGTTATCAATAGCTAAGAGCATACTCATTAACGCTACAATTGTTTTGCCCGAACCAACATCTCCTTGTAATAAACGATTCATTTGGGCTGGATTTCCTAAATCGTTCCGAATTTCTTTTAATACTTTTTTTTGTGCATTGGTTAAATCGAAAGGTAAATGTTTTGTGTAAAATTCATTAAAGTAATAACCAACATTTTCAAAGGCATGTCCTTTGATTTTATGCTTTCGAATTAAGTTTTTAGAAATTAATTGTAATTGAATAAAGAATAATTCTTCAAATTTTAATCGAAATTGTGCTTTTGATAAAAGTTCTTGACTTTTAGGAAAATGTACATTGAATAATGCCGCATTTTTTGGAATCAATTGTAATTCCTCTAAAAGGTATGTTGGAAGTGTTTCTGTAAATAAAGCATGTGTCTCAATAAATAACTGTTGCATTATTTTATTGATGACTTTATTTGTAACTCCTTTGTTTGCTAACTTTTCGGTAGAAGGATACACAGATTGCATGGCACTTCGCAAACTTGCTTTATGTTCTTCAAGCAGTTCCATTTCTGGATGAGGCATCGAGAATTGACCATTAAAATTATTGGTTTTACCAAAAATTACATAAGGAATATTAATTTTCAGACTTTCTCTAATCCATTTAATCCCTTGGAACCAAACTAATTCAATTTCGCCAGTATCATCAATAAAGGTAGCACTCAAACGCTTTTTACCTTTGCCAAATTCAACAGTTTTTACATGAATGATTTTACCAACAATTTGAACTTCACTATTATTTGGAGTAAGTTCGTTTATTTTATAATATCTCGTCCTATCTATATATCTATTTGGGAATAGATTTACTAAATCTCCATATTTATGAATGCTCAACTCCTTACGTAATAATTCACCACGCTGAGGACCAACACCTTTTAGGTATTCTATTGGAGTTTCAAGGAGATTGTTTTGCATTAAAAATTAATCTATTTCATTTAACAAATCAGAAATTAGCTTGTCAGCAACTGGAGTATTCATTTTTCTTAATTCCTGAATTATTTTTTCCTTTTCTTCTTTAGTATTTTGAACTATTTTTTTCTCAAATCCATCTTTTCTAGCATTTTTGAAGAAAAGATTATCGGTCCATTCATTTCGTATGCCATCAATTACTAAATGAATTCTATCTTCTTTACCTCGATTAGCAACAGAATGCGTAAAATTGGCATTGATATACCAGCATTCGCCTTCATTCATTATAAGTCTTGTATTGTCTAGAATAAATTCGACTTCAGGATTTGTTATAATTGGAATATGTATTCTAAAACAGCCGTCTTCATAGCCAAGACAATAATCTTTATGTGGTTTAATTTCGGCTCCAACAGATAAACGAAGGAGTCTAACTGATGTTTTTTGAAATTTGAATTGATTGATTACTTCTTTGAAATATGAACAACTATCTAATGCTTCAGTAAAAATAACTTCATCATTATTCGATGGTAAAGCATAAATATTCCCTGACTTTCCTCCTTGTGACATTAAAGCAATGGAATCCCAATCACCCGAATAATCATTAGTATTATAATGTTTTACCCAATTATCTGATAAAACTTTGCTAACATCGTTTTTGAGAAGTTTTTTGTCAAAAAGCAATGGGAATTGTATGTATCTAACAAGTTCAGTCATTTTTTAATCTCTTAACCATTTAACCATTTTTGGTAATGAATTATTTGTGTCGGAGGTTTCTTTTGAGGCAAGTCCCATCCATTCTAAAAGAGGTAATCCAATATAATTTCCTTTCGAATAGTTTTCGATTAACCACTCCGATTGATTTTTATAACCATTAGGATGAAATACAAAATCTATAGGAAGATTTAAATGTTCTGAAGCTAAAAATGACCATAACATAGTGGCTATTTCATCTCCTTGAGTTGGCCATTCCTCAGGCATTTCATTTGTACCGATTAAATTTCTTTGTTCTTTTGTAGTTACCGCTATATGTCCAGCTTCGTGTAAAATATCCCCAGGATAAAGTAATTTGTCGAAATCAATTTCTATGCCTTCAGCACTTAGTGCTAATCCAGGTAAGAATGTGTCATTTTGCAATTGTTTTTCTATAACATTAATCCCAATGTTGTTTAAAAAATCTAATATTTTAGTTACTTCCTTTGTTTCTTTAGTTGTACTCATAAGAATTTAATTAGGAATTAAATCACAATACCAAAATCCATAATCGAAATCAGTATCATCAGTATCGCAACCTGAATTTGAAACTGAGGTTTTTGGTTTTTCATATTTGCGATGTACAATTTCACCTTTTTTAAATTCAATTGGTTTTGAAAAAATTGGTCCATCAAAAGTAAAAGTATGAAATTCTCCATTTTCACCACAAACATCAACGTTATCTGGTAAATCATTTATAAACTGTTCATCAATAATTCTTCCTACAAAGCTTTGATTTAAATAACGTTCGTTTACGCAAGTAACAATTGTTTTAAAACCTAAATCTAAAAATTTGTGAATTAAATCTGTTGTGTTAATCTTCCAAAGAGGGAAAACACCTGTGAAACCTATATTTTCAAGCTTTTCTTCTCTATATTTTCGTAAATCTTCAAGGAAAATATCTCCAAAAATGGAATGAGTAACGCCTTGATCTTTAAAATTATTTAAAGTATTTCGCATCACTTCTTCATAGGTTTCCATCGAAGGCATTTCGGGGATTTCCATTTTATAAAATGGCAAATTCAAACTCTCAGCTTGCTTTTCAAGAAGCTCGGCACGAACCCCATGCATTGAAATACGATTGTAGTGACTATTTACACTGGTCAATAACGAGTGAATCTCAAATTCATTTGCCTGCAAAGTTTTATAAAGTGCCAGAGCAGAATCTTTACCGCTGCTCCAGTTGAAAATAGCTTTTGGTTTCAAATCTTAAAATTTAGCGTAAACTTACAAAAAGTCGGAAAATCCAACTATTTTTGAGTCATACAAAATGTATTTATGCGTTATTTTTTTCTATTAGTATCAGTAGTTGCATTTGGGCAGCAAATTCAGAAAGTTGATTTTACCAAAATGAATGCTCAATTGAGTTTATATCCTTCAGAAAAATTAGTTTCTGGAAGTATTCAATATGATTTTGATGTCAAGCAAACTATTGATACCATTAAAATTGATGCTAAAAACATGGAAATTACAGACGTAAGTATAAACGGCGTTGTGGTTCCATTTAAAAATACGGGTAAAACTCTTAATCTTTTCCAAGGATATAAAGTTGGAAAAAACGCATTAACTTTTTTGTATTCAGCAAAGCCAAAACAAACTTTGTATTTTGTAGGTTGGGATTCTGCTAATGGAGTGCAACAAATATGGACACAAGGACAAGGAAAATATACATCACATTGGTTACCAAGTTTTGATGATGTAAATGAAAAAGTAATTTTTAATCTTTCTATTGCTTTTAATCCTTTTTATCAGGTTGTTTCAAACGGGAAGTTGATTAATGTGAATATGAATGAAAAAGGTAGTGCTAAAGTCTGGAAATACGAGATGCAAAAACCTATGTCATCGTATTTGGTTATGTTGTCCATAGGACAATTTGATTATAAAATATTGTATTCTTCAACAAATGTACCTTTGGTATTATATTATAAACCTGAAGACGCTTCTAAATTTGAACCAACTTACAAATACTCAAAACAAATTTTTGACTTTTTAGAAAAAGAAACAGGTTATAAATATCCATGGGAAGTTTATAAGCAGATTCCTGTTCACGATTTTTTATATGCTGGAATGGAAAACACAACAGCAACATTATTTTCGCAGGATTTTGTAGTTGATGAAATTGGTTTTAACGATCAAAATTATATCAATGTTAACGCTCATGAATTAGCACATCATTGGTTTGGTGATTTGATTACAGCTAAAGAAGGTAAACATCATTGGTTGCAAGAAGGTTTTGCAACATATTATGCTTTATTGGCAGAAAAACAGTTGTTTGGAGATAATCATTTTCAATATGAATTATTAAAAAATGCTGAAGAAATTAAAAAAGCATCAAAATATGATACCATTCCAATTTTAAATGAAAAAGCAAGTTCACTTACATTTTACAAAAAAGGAGCTTGGGCATTGCATTATTTAAGAGAATCTATTGGTGCTAAAAACTTTCAAAAAGTTGTAAAAAACTATCTCAATAAATATCAATTTAAAACTGTTGATTCTAATAATTTCTTAGCTGAAATTAGAAAAGTTTCATCAAAATTTGATACAGAAAAATTCAAAAAAGAATGGTTAGAGGCTAAGACTTTTGATGCCCAAAAAGCTATTGCAATGATGAGTAAAAATCAAGTGATGAAGAAGTATTTTGAATTACAGAAAATGCAAAACCAATCATTTGAAAGCAAAAGAAGTATTTTTTTAACTATTTTAAAATCAAATCAATATTACATTTTATCTCAAGAAATTATTTATCAATTAATTGATGTGCCTTTTGAACAGAAAAAGGAATTGTTACAGTTAGCATTTAACTCCAATAATTTAAAAATTCGTCAAGCAATAGCAGAATCGACAAAACAAATTCCAGTTGAACTTAAAACTCAATATGAAAGTTTGTTAAAAGACAATTCATATGTTACCAAAGAAATTGTTTTCCAGCAATTGTGCAATGAATTTCCTGAAGAACGAGCTAAATATTTATCGGCAACAGAAAATATAATTGGCAATAATGATAAGAGCTTTAGAACGATTTGGTTGTTACATGCTTGTTTAGATAAAAATTTTAAACCAGAAGAAAAGCCAAAATTTTATGATGAGTTGCTAAATTATGCATCAACACAATATGATGCAACTGTTAGAAAGAATGCTTTAGAAGTTTTATTACAAATTAATCCTATGGACGAAAAGGTTTTATCATCATTAGTTAATGCAACTACTCATCATAAATGGCAGTTTGTAGCTTTTGCAAAAAATACCATTCGCGGAATGCTTAAAAAGGAAAAATTTAAAAATGGCTTTACAGATTTATTACCTAAACTAAATGAAAGAGAACAGAATTTTTTGAAAAGCGAGATAAAATAAAAAACTCCTCAATTGAGGAGTTTTTTATTTAGATAAGTTGAGATACCTCCTTCTTTAAATAAGCTAATGCAATTGTGGTAGGTGATTCATTTTCTAGTAAATCACTTAAAATAACTTCTCGAAGTTTATCGGCACTTGTAATTTCACCACTCATGTTGGTCTTGCGGATAGTTTGAATGATAGTATTTTTTGCAGTTAAAATGATTTTCCAACACTCATCAGAAACATAAATTTGTTGCGCTAAGTTGTGTTCAAATTCCTGTTCAATGTTTTCTATAATAAATGTCTCATAATGTTTTTTATCTGATGAAAAAGGAGCAACTCTAATGAGTAATTTCGATGGGTGAATTCTTTCTAAAAAAATTGCCATTCTTTCATAGGCTTGTAATTTTAATGGAAGTGCGTCTTTTTGGGTGTTTTTCAATAATAAATATTTTCTTCTTTTTTCTTCATTGTTAAAATGTGTTTGAAAAAGATAATAAGAAACAGCTCCAGTAATTATTGAAGGAAGGGTATAAGCAAGTATTTCAATTATTTTATTTGTCTCCATTATGATGATTTCTTTGGTGCAAAAATATAATTTTTAACAAATAAAATAGATTAATTTTTTTCTTTCTTTGTAGAAATAACACCAATTTATTTATAATCGACTATGAAAAAAACTATCTTATTTGTTCTGTTACTTTTTTCAATTACTAACTTATTTTCTCAACAAAATTTTATTCTACATTTAAAAAATACTACAAATAATGAACCTATTCAAAGCGCAACCATAACAGTTAAAAATTCAGGTTTTGGAACAGTTTCTAACGATGAAGGAACTTTTCAAATTGTAGCTTCAAGCAATTCTGATATTTTGATTTCACATTTAGAGTTTAAAACAACTACTATTTCTTTAGATAAAATAGATTCTAAAACAAATACTATTTTATTAGAACCTAATACAATAGAACTAGAGGATATAATTGTAACAAAAGAGCCAATAAATGAATTGTTGTATAAGGCAGTCGAAACTTCAAAGTCAAGATTTAATAAGCCTATTGTTTTGAATACCTACTATCGTGAATTTGTAAAAGTAAATGATAAATATACTCGATTTACAGATGGATTGGTAGATTACCATATGATTAAATCAAAAGCAGATTTAATAGTTAATCAAAGTAGAGCTGCCAGACTGATTAGTGAAGATGATCAAACACTTGATGTTGCTTCAGGATTAGATGTAAGATCAGCTACTACAAAACAATATACTTTTAGTGCTCTTGAAAAAATACTTTTTGACGGAAAAAAATATGAAGATTATGATTTTGAGTTAAAATCAAGAGTTGAAAAGTCAGGAAATGAAGTTTATATTATCAATTTTAAACCAAAAGAAGAATTAAAAAAGTATCTGTATAAAGGTACGGTGGTTTTTAACCCAGAAAATTATCTAATTACAGATGTAGAAATTAATTCTGATCAATCAAAATTAGAATATTCTAAAACTATTAATATACTCATTGTTAAAGCTGCTATGCTTGATCTTAAAGTTAAGTCAACTTATAAAGTAACTAATGGAGGCAATTATCTATTAGCTTTTAGTTCAAGAAGAGGAAAAATTAAAATTTGGAACAAAAGAAAATATAATGACGTAATCGAATTTAAAAGTGATTTAGTGGTAACTGACTTTAAAAAGGAAGACTTTGTGTACAACAAGAAAGATGTCTATAATGAGAGATCACTTTACGAAAGGGGAAATAAATATTCAGATAAATTTTGGAAAAAAAATAATTCGATGGTCCTAACAGATGAAGAAGCTGAGATTATTAAAAAGCTTGAATTAGAAAGTAAATCTGTAAATTAAAAACAAAGACATTCTTTTTAGAATGTCTTTTTTATAGTTCATATTTATAGTTATTTTTGCAAACAAAGGAAGTCTTCAAAATGCAAAAATATATAAGTCAACTTAATGAAGCACAGCAAGCACCAGTCCTACAAAAAGATGGACCAATGATTGTTATTGCTGGAGCAGGTTCAGGTAAAACAAGGGTATTAACAGTTCGTATCGCCAACTTGATGAATCAAGGAGTCGACGCGTTTAATATTTTAGCATTAACGTTTACTAACAAGGCAGCACGCGAAATGAAAAAGCGTATTGCAGATATTGTTGGAAACAATGAAGCTAAAAACCTCTGGATGGGAACCTTTCATTCGGTTTTTGCTAAAATTTTACGTATCGAATCAGAAAAATTAGGTTATCCTTCCAATTTTACTATTTATGATTCTCAGGATTCTGTTCGCTTGATTGGGCAGATTATTAAAGAAATGCAATTAGATAAAGATGTTTATAAACCAAAACAGGTTTTAAGCCGTATTTCTCAATATAAAAACAGTTTGATTACTGTTAAAGCCTACTTCAATAATCCTGAATTGCAAGAGGCTGACGCCATGAGTAAAAAACCTCGTTTAGGTGAAATTTATCAAAACTATGTGGAGCGTTGTTTCAAATCTGGTGCTATGGATTTTGATGACTTATTATTGAAAACCAATGAACTACTAACACGTTTTCCAGATGTGTTAATGAAGTATCAAGATCGTTTTAGATATATTTTGGTTGATGAGTATCAAGATACAAATCACTCTCAATATTTGATTGTTCGAGCACTTTCGGATAGATTTCAGAACATTTGTGTAGTTGGAGATGATGCGCAAAGTATTTATGCATTCCGTGGAGCAAACATTAATAATATTTTAAACTTTCAAAAGGATTATGAAGGTGTAAAAATGTACCGATTGGAACAAAATTATCGCTCCTCTAAAAATATTGTTGAAGCTGCTAATAATGTCATTGACAATAATAAAACGAAACTCGATAAAGTTGTTTGGACGGCTAATGATGACGGACCAAAAATTAAGGTACATCGTAGTTTGACAGATGGTGAAGAAGGACGTTTTGTAGCATCAACAATTTTTGAAGAAAAGATGCAAAAGCAAATGCACAACGGTCAGTTTGCTATTTTATATCGTACCAATGCACAATCACGTGCGATGGAAGATGCGTTGCGTAAAAGAGATATTCCATACAGAATATATGGAGGCTTATCGTTTTATCAACGCAAGGAAATAAAAGATGTTTTGTGCTATTTGCGTTTAGTCATAAATCCTAAAGATGAGGAAGCCTTAGTTAGGGTTATAAATTATCCAGCACGTGGAATAGGGGATACTACGGTTGAGAAACTAACTGTTGCTGCAAATCACTACAAACGTTCCATTTTTGAAGTGATGGAAAATATTGATAAGATTGATTTAAAACTGAATTCAGGAACCAAACAAAAGTTGCAGGATTTTGTAACGATGATTAAGAGTTTCCAAATTATCAATGAAAATCAAGATGCTTTTTTCTTGACTGATCATGTAACTAAAAAAACAGGTTTGATTCAAGAATTAAAAAAAGATGGAACTCCCGAAGGTATTGCCCGTATTGAAAATATTGAAGAATTACTAAATGGTATAAAAGATTTCATTGAAGGTCAAAAAGAAATCGATGGGGCTCGTGGTGCTTTATCTGAGTTTTTAGAAGATGTGGCTCTTGCAACCGATTTAGATAATGACACTGGTGATGATGACCGAGTAGCTTTAATGACCATTCACTTAGCAAAAGGATTAGAATTCCCTACGGTTTTTATTGTAGGAATGGAAGAAGATTTATTTCCCAGTGCGATGAGTATGAATACTCGAAGTGAACTCGAAGAAGAACGTCGTTTGTTTTATGTAGCACTAACACGTGCTGAGCATCAAGCATATCTGACATATGCGCAATCGCGTTATCGTTGGGGAAAATTGGTGGATAGTGAACCATCACGTTTTGTTGAAGAAATTAATGGAAAGTATTTAGAATATTTAACTCCAGTCGAAACAAATTACCGTTACAAGCCAAGTTTTGACGCTGATATTTTTGGTGATGTAGATAAGTCAAAATTACGCTCGAGTAAACCTGTTTCAGGTACTCCACCTAAGTATATTACAAACAACGAACCTAAGCCAAATTTAAATATCCGAAAGTTAAAGCCTGTTGGAAATACATCGTCAGGAAACACTAATTTATTTGATAACAAGTTAGTTCCTGGCAATATAGTTATGCACGAACGTTTTGGAAAAGGTGAAGTATTAAACCTTGAAGGAGCTGGCGCCGATAAAAAAGCAGAAATTAGATTTGAAGTAGGAGGAATCAAGAAATTATTGCTTCGTTTTGCGAAGCTTGATGTGATTGGATAAAAATATATTGTAAAAAGTAAGAAAAAGCCTTAACTTTATTACTTCATTGCTTATAGCTAAATAGAATGGCTCAATTCATCAAAATATATCCTGAAAATCCTAATGAAAAGGAAATTGCAAAAGTGATTAAAGTCCTTAAAGATGGAGGTTTAATAATTTATCCTACAGATACTGTTTATGGTTTAGGATGCGATATTACCAACACTAAAGCTTTAGAGAGAATCGCAAAAATTAAAGGAGTTAAGCTAGAAAAAGCCAATTTTTCTTTTGTTTGTAGTGACTTAAGTCATATTTCAGATTATATAAAACAAATTGACACTTCGACTTTTAAGATTCTAAAACGAGCTTTACCTGGTCCTTACACCTTTATTTTGCCAGGAAATAATAGTTTACCAAAAGAATTTAAAAAGAAAACCACTGTAGGTATTCGTGTGCCTGACAATGAAATAGCTTTGGAAATCGTTCGCAAATTAGGAAATCCAATTGTGTCAACTTCTATTCATGATGAAGATGAAGTAATTGAATATACCACTGACCCTGAATTAATATTTGAAAAATGGCAAAATTTAGTTGATGTAGTTATTGATGGAGGTTATGGTGATAATGAAGCCTCGACAATAATTGACTTATCAGAAGGGGAACCCATTGTAATTCGTGAAGGCAAAGGAAGTCTGGATATCTTATAATATTTTGATAACGATAAATAAAAAAGCCTTGAAATTTCAAGGCTTTTTTTATGTTCAAGAAGTAATGATTACTTACTCATATTTTTCATTTCCTTCTCAATCATATCATAGAACTGATCGATTTTAGGCATGATAATAATGCGAGTTCTTCTGTTTTTTGCTCTATTTTCAGGAGTATCATTATCATTTAAAGGAATATAGAAACTTCTTCCAGCTGGAATTAATTGTTTAGGGCTTACACCTAAGTCATTCTGTAATACACGTACAATAGATGTTGATCTCTTAACTGACAAATCCCAGTTGTCTAAAAGTACAGCATTTTTAATAGGCACATTATCTGTGTGACCTTCAATCATACATTCAAAGTCTGGTTTACTGTTGATTACTTTTGCCACTTTACCTAAAACTCCTTTTGCTCTGTCACTAACATCATAACTTCCAGATTTGAAAAGTAGATTATCTGCAATCGAAATCATTACAACACCTTTTTCTACATTAATGTTGATATCTGGATCGTCAATACCAACTTCTCTTTTTAAACTTGTAACAAGTGCAAGGGTTACAGAGTCTTTTTTAGTTAAAGCATCTTGTAATCTTGAAATTTTTAAATCTTTTTCTCTTAAACTTTCTAACGATTTTTCAAGGTTTTGAGCACCTTTAGTAGTTAAAACCGTCATTTCTTTAGAGCTGTTTATTAAATCAGAATTGTTCTTTTTTAAGTTTTCATTTTCGCTTTGCAATGCAGCTAAAGAAGCACTTAAACCTGATTTTTCTTCTAAACAAGAATTTAATTTAACAGTACAAGTGTTTAATAAGTCTTGAGTTTCTTTGTTTTTTGCTTCTAATTCAGCAAATTTTTTCTTCGATACACAAGACGTTGCCGTAAGGGCTAAGGCTGATAATACTAAAATTGATTTTCTCATATTTTGATTTTTGATTTTTTATAAGTCTGCAAATATTTTGCCATTCTTAACAAAATAACGGTATACGACCGAGTTTATTTTGTAATATTTTTCTTTTTGAAATAAAGATCTCTTTTTCAGAAACTTAGGTAAGTAAAGATAAAAATAAAAATGTGATTGTAGAACTGCAAAAAAGTGTTTTGGTTTCCCTTGCATTAAAAATCGGGTACCTGCAATACCGTCAAAAATCATTCTGATCAATATAATCGGTATTAATTTCCCCGAAGGAAGATTTTTTAGTATCATCCATAGTGAATTTCTAAAATTTAGAAATGTTTTTTTAGGATTTCCGGTATCTAAAGTAGCTCCACCCACATGATAAACCGTAGATTTTCCACAATATTTTATGAAATGATTATTATTAAAAGCTCTCCAACATAAATCTATTTCTTCCTGATGTGCAAAAAAATCTGGGTCAAAACCATTTAGGCTTCTAAAAACATCTTTTCTGATAAAAAAACAAGCTCCTGATGCCCAAAAAATAGGAATTGTATCATTGTATTGTCCGTTATCTTTTTCTAAAGTATCAAAAACTCGACCTCTACAAAACGGAAAAGCATATTTGTCTATAAAACCACCACCAGCTCCTGCATATTCAAAGCATTCTTTGTTTTTAAAATCAAGAATTTTTGGTTGAATGATGGCAGTTTCAGATTCAGTTTCAAATAATGAAATTATTGGTCCTAACCAGTTTTCGGTAACTTCAATATCTGAATTTACCAATGCATAAATTTCTTCCTCAACAAATTGTAAAGCCTCATTGTATCCTTTGGCAAAGCCAAAATTACCTTTGTTCTGAATTATTTTTATTTGTGGAAAATGATTTTTAACATAATCAACAGAAGTGTCTGAAGAAGCGTTGTCAGCGACGTAAATTGTTGCTTGTGGGGAATATTTTATTACAGAAGGTAAAAATTGTTCAAGTAATTTTACACCATTCCAGTTTAGGATGACTACAGCGACTTTCAAGACAGATATTTATTTGTTTATTGGGTAATCAGGTAATTCTTTAAGAAAATTATATTTTTCATTTTCGAAATCCATCTGACAAAAATAATGATTCAAACCATTTGTCACCATCAAATATTGAGCATTTAACACTAAATTATAACGTGCAATTTGATCAAAAGTTTGTTGTGTAATTTGGACTTCAGGAGCTTTACATTCAATTAATAAAAATATTTCTCCATTTGGTTGAAATACAACAATATCATATCGTTTATTTAAATCATTTATTTTAATTAATTTTTCGACGTTAATATATGATTTTGAATACTTTTTTTCTTCCAATAAAAAACGAACAACATTTTGGCGAACCCATTCTTCGGGGGTGAGAATCATAAATTTTTTACGTATCTCATCAAAAATGGCTACTTTATTTTCGTTATTTTTGAACCGGAACGAATAGGATGGAAAATTAAGTTGTTGCATTTAGCAAAGCTATCATCAAATAAACAAATTATCAAACTTTGGACGAAGTAATTAAAATAATCAAAGACATACAAGCCGGAAATATAAAGCCTATTTATTTTTTGATGGGTGAAGAGCCTTATTATATTGATAAACTTTCAGAATATATTGAGCAAAATATTTTACAGGAACATGAGAGAGATTTTAATCAAACTGTGCTTTATGGCCGTGATGTTTCGATAGAAGATGTTGTTGGTAATGCAAAGCGTTATCCCATGATGGCTGATAGGCAAGTGGTTATTGTAAAAGAAGCTCAAGAGTTATCAAGAACGATTGACAAGTTAGAAGCTTATGCCGAGAACCCTCAGGATACAACTGTTTTAGTGATTTGTTATAAGTATAAAACTTTAGATAAACGAAAAAAAGTGACTAAAGTTTTAGAAAAAAACGGAGTAGTTTTTGAAAGTAAAAAATTATATGAAAATCAAGTAGGAGATTGGTTAAAGAGGGTTTTGCAAGGTAAGAAACTCAATATTGAGCCTAAAGCTGTTCAAATGTTTGTCGATTTTCTTGGAAATGATTTAAGCCGAATTGCTAACGAAATTGATAAGTTGGCAATTATTTTAAAGTCAGGTGATGTGATAACGCCAGCAATTATTGAAGAGAATATTGGACTAAGTAAAGACTTTAATCCATTTGAATTAAGGAAAGCCATTGGTGAGAAAGATCAATATAAATCGTATTTGATTGCTAATCATTTTGCTGCTAATCCAAAAGACAATCCTATTGTTTTAACCATTGGTTTGGTGTTTAGTTTCTTTTCACAATTATTACAGTATCACGGATTAAAAGATAAAAATCCTAAAAATGTAGCTTCGGTATTAAAAGTGAACCCATTTTTTGTGAAGGATTATGAGTTGGCAGCCAGAAACTATCCAATGAAAAAGGTAAGTGGTATTGTTGCTACTTTAAAAGATATTGATTTAAAAAGTAAAGGGGTAGGAGGTAATTCGTTACCACAATCAGATTTATTAAAGGAAATGTTAGCAAAAATTTTTAATTAGAATTTTATATATCATGAACCCAACAATTAAAAACATTTTAGTAGTTATTGCAGGACTATTCATAGGAAGCGTTGTTAATATGTTAATTATTATTGGAGGAACTTCAATTTTAGGGTTGCCTGAAGGGATTGAATCTAATAGTGTTGAAAGCATTAAAAATGGGATTCATCTTTTTGAGCCAAAACATTTTTTAACACCTTTCTTAGCACATGTCATAGGAACTTTGACTGGTGCTTTTATAGCTACAAAATATGGAGTATCTAAGAAAATGGTTTTGGCAATGATTGTTGGTGGTCTATTTTTATTGGGAGGTATTTCTAATTCTTTTTCAATACCTGCGCCTATATGGTTTAATCTTTTAGATTTAGTTGTTGCTTACATTCCTATGACTTATTTGGGTTATAAATTAGGCACTAAAGAAAATTAGAATCGTAATAAGTTTCTAATTAAATTTTAAAATCACGATATTTGCCCTCTAAATTAACCTATAAATAAAATTGTAATGAGCGTAGGAATGAATAAAAATACTGTATTAGGCTGGGCTACTCTAATTATGATACTAATGGGATTATTATTAATTGGATTAGGAGTTTACCGTTATGCTGATGTAGCTGGTTGGGGATTTGCAGCAGTAGGTATTGGATTTTTAGCTAATGCTTGGGTATTTAACGCTTTAAAAGGAAGGGTGTAAGTTCCTTTTAAAGCGCTTTATATTGTTTCATTATTTCTAATGGTTCTATTGAAATGTAATTATCCCATATTTTAGGATTATATTGTTTTAAATTTATATAACTAAATTCTTTCTCTTTTAGACCATCAAATATGTTTTGAGTTATTTCTGTTTTTGAGATTGATAATAATTCTGTTTTAGAAATTAAATTTCCTTCAATTTTCAAATCAAAATCTAAAACATCTTTTTCTCCTTTAATTAATTCAACAAACTTTACTGGTCTATTTAAATAGAAATATTGACCGTTTTCTTCTAAAACATATTGAAGTTCGTATGTTTTTTTATCAGCTGCTTTTTTGAATAATAAAGTCCCGTTGCTAATGTTTTCTTGGACTTTAATACCAAGTAACATTTTTAAATTTAAGCCTTCAACTATTTTACCTTCCGCTAAAGAGTAATTACATTTTACAACGGCATAATCTGACTCAGAGATGTATAATTTTCCAGTATATTTCGCTTTACTTTTTTTAGGTGTAAAACCTAAAATATAAACTAAATCATTAGTTTCATCATCATACAATTTACCATTGTAACTATACTCATATATCTCAGGATTGTACACAAAATCAAACTTTGATTTTTCTGAAAATTTTTGTTCAAAAAGGAAAGTGTTTATTTTTGATTTTGTATTTACTAGATTTGAGTTTTTTGCATCTTCTTTCTTTGAATCATTTTTAAAACTAATTGTATCTTTTGATCCAAACCAACCGCTTTTTACTCTATAAAACTTAGTGGAATCCAAATGTTTTAATAAAATAGAAAGTCCTTTTTTTTGAAAATCTTCCATCGAAGTTGAAGAACCATCTCCTTTTATACTAGTTGCTTTTATGACATTAATTTTAGAATCAATTTTAGTATTATTTGACTGATAGTACTCTAAAAGTAGATCGTCATATTTTTTTGATGGATTTGATTTTAGCTTATTGCAAAACAAATTAATTTCACTATCAACCTCTTTCAATTGTTTTTTTGAAAAACCAGTCGATTTATTAATATCAATATTTATTTGTGAAGGATTGAAATGGATTCCTTCTCTTATAAAAAAGGTATTTTTTGTAGTATTATCAATGGAAGCATAATTGCCTTGCAAGCGTTTTTTTACTTCTAGCATTATTGCGCTAGGATTTGGTTTAGCATTATTAATAGCTACTTCGTTAAGTTGATAAACAACTTCATTCAGTTTTATGATTAAATTTTGCTCTTTTATTTCTTTAATAGATATTTTTTGAGTTTGATAACCTAAGAAGCTTATCGTTATACTATTTTCATCTATATTTTGCTGTTCAGATAAATTGAAAACACCTTCGTCATTTGAAATTAAATCTATAGTATTACTCAATTTAATATTTACATAGGGTAATGGTAAGCTATTTTTTGAATCAATAATTTTGATTGAGATGCTTTGTGCAGAAGTAGATAAACCTATAAAGAGTAGAAAGAATATAAATTTGATTTTTACCATTTTTTAGTTTTATTCAAATGTATGGTAAAACTTACAGAAATTGATTTTCAAAGAATTTTTTTCTAGGAAAGATGTGCAGAAATAAAAGCTATTTGCATAATTAAAGTTCATTAAATCTTTATATTTGCATAAATTTTTTATAAATAAAGAATAATAATTTTTGAAATATGTCAGACGATAAGAAAGTAATATTTTCCATGTCGAGAGTAAGTAAAACGTACTCTTCAACAAACAAACAAGTTTTAAAAGATATTTATTTGAGTTTTTTCTATGGTGCCAAAATTGGTATTTTAGGTTTGAATGGTTCGGGTAAATCATCATTGTTAAAGATCATAGCTGGTGTTGATAAAAACTATCAAGGTGATGTGGTTTTTGCTCCAGGTTATACAGTTGGCTATTTAGAGCAAGAGCCTCAACTTGACGAAAATAAAACAGTTATCGAAATTGTGCGTGAAGGTGCTGCTGAAGCAGTTAAATTATTAGAGGAGTTTAATAAAATTAATGACGATTTTGGTCTTCCAGAAGTGTATGAAGATGCAGACAAAATGCAAAAACTAATGGATCGTCAAGCCGAATTACAAGACAAAATTGATGCTTGTGGCGCTTGGGAATTAGATACAAAATTAGAAATTGCAATGGATGCTTTACGTTGTCCAGATGCTGATACACCTATTAAAGTGTTGTCTGGAGGAGAGCGTCGTCGTGTAGCTTTATGTCGTTTATTATTACAAGAACCAGATGTATTATTATTAGATGAGCCTACCAACCACTTAGATGCTGAGTCGGTTCATTGGTTAGAACACCACTTACAACAATACAAAGGAACTATTATTGCAGTAACGCACGACCGTTATTTCTTAGATAACGTTGCTGGATGGATTTTAGAATTGGATAGAGGAGAAGGTATTCCTTGGAAAGGAAATTATTCTTCTTGGTTAGATCAAAAATCTAAACGAATGGAGTTGGAAGAAAAAGTTGCTTCCAAAAGAAGAAAAACATTAGAAAGAGAGTTGGATTGGGTTCGTCAAGGTGCAAAAGGCCGTCAAACGAAGCAAAAAGCTCGTTTACAAAATTACGACCGATTGTTAAATGAGGATCAAAAAGAACTAGACGAAAAATTAGAATTATATATTCCTAACGGACCGCGTTTGGGAACTAACGTAATTAATGCAAATCATGTTGCGAAAGCATTTGGGGACAAATTATTGTACGATGATTTGAATTTTACATTACCACAAGCTGGAATTGTTGGAATTATAGGTCCAAATGGTGCTGGTAAAACAACCATTTTCAAAATGATTATGAAAGAATTACAGCCAGATAGCGGGGAATTTACTATTGGAGAAACGGTTAAGATTGCTTATGTAGATCAAACACATTCTAATATTGATCCTGAAAAATCAATCTGGGAAAACTTCTGTGATGGTCAGGAATTAATTATGATGGGCGGTCGTCAGGTAAACTCAAGAGCATATTTATCTCGTTTTAATTTTGGAGGAAGTGATCAAAATAAAAAGGTAAATACTCTTTCAGGAGGTGAACGTAACCGTTTACACTTAGCAATGACTTTACGTGAGGAAGGAAACGTATTGTTACTGGATGAGCCTACGAATGATTTAGATATCAACACACTTCGTGCACTTGAAGAAGGTTTAGAGAACTTTGCAGGTTGTGCAGTAGTAATTTCTCACGACCGTTGGTTCTTAGATAGAATTTGTACTCATATACTTGCTTTTGAAGGAGACTCACAAGTTTATTTCTTTGAAGGTGGTTTTTCTGATTATGAAGAAAATCGTAAGAAACGCCTAGGTGACGTTGCACCAACAAAACTTAAGTACAAAAAATTAGTTAGATAATTAATAAAAAAGGCTCAGTTTACTGAGCCTTTTTTATTAAAGATTATTTTTCCGCCATTCGTTGCATAGAGAGTACTTTGAAAACGGAACGTCTGTTAAGTTGATGTGCTGCTTCAGAACAATCCACACCATCTTTACAATCATTAACTAAGTTGTACTCACCAAATCCTTCGTGCTTTTTAATTCTATTAGGATTAATCCCTCTAGAAACTAAATACTCGTAAGTGGAATTAGCTCTTCTAATTCCAAGTGCCTCATTATATCTAAAACTACCTCTACTATCTGTGTGGGAATCAATTTCAATCTCCATACTAGGATAAGTTATAAGCATCATATCAGCAATTTTATCAAGCTCAACCGCTGCATCTTTTCTGATATTCTGCTTATCAAAATCAAAATAGATATTATCAATATTTACATCAGCCAAGATATCAACATCTTGTATAGGATCAAGTTCGAAATCAACAATGATTTCGTTTTTACCTTTTGAATTTCTTGAATCAGCAATTTTAGAAGGCTCTGCCTGATATTTCATATGAGAAGCTTCTATGGTATACGTTGTTTCTCTATCAATATTCATGCTATATTTTCCTTTGTCATCAGTTACTAAATCCGCAATTTGGATTCCATCTTTGTCTTTAATAACAATTTTAGCATCTTTAATGGGTTGTTTATTTATTGCATCTGTAACCGTTCCTTTTACAGAGAAAAGAGGAATTCTATCAAATCCATAAATATCATCATCACCCATACCGCCTTCACGGTTTGAAGCAATGTAGCCAGTATCGCCTGCATCATTTAAGAAAAATGAAAAGTCATCCATAGGTGAGTTAACAGGCATACCTAGATTAATGATTTCTTGAATTTTTCCATCATCATCTAATACAGTTGTAAAAATATCCAACTGACCCAAACCTTGTAAACCATCTGATGAGAAAAATAAATTTCCATCATTGTGAACAAATGGGAACAGCTCATTTCCCTCGGTGTTAATTTTATCCCCTAAATTTTCAGGTTTTCCATAAGAATCTCCGTTTACTGCTACTTTGTAAATGTCAGATTTCCCTTTTCCTCCAGGCATATCTGAAGCGAAATAAAGTGTTTTTCCGTCAGATGATAAACTTGGATGCCCTACAGAATAATTATTATTATTAAATGGAAGTTCTTTGATATCTGTCCATTTGTTGTCTTTATCCAATGTAGCTCTGTAAATTTTTAGATTATTGGTTCCATTGGCGTCTTTTCCTTTTTTACTGCCTAAATAATTATTTCTAGTAAAGAACATCGTTTTACCGTCTTTTGAAACGGTAACCTGACCTTCATGAAATTTAGTATTTACATCACCCTCAACTTTATCAGCTTCAGAAAAACTATCTCCATTATGTTTTAGTTGATATAAATCAAGGAAAGGTTGCTGATTCCAAGTGTAAGTTCTTTTTATTCCAACACCTTTATCTCGGCTTGATGCAAAAGTTACAACTCCATTTTTTTCATAAGCTCCAAAATCACTAAGCTCTGAATTAAAAGGAACAGGTTTCGAAAAATACTGTTGTTTCACTTGATAAATATTAGAGATGAAATTTTCATCTTCCATTATTTTCTGAATGCGTGAATCTACAACACCAGTTTCTTTGTATTTGTTTAACCAAACTGCAGATTCGTCATATTTTTTCAATGCTCTCAATGATAATGCATAGTTTAAGTAATATTCAGGATCAATATTTGGCTGCATAACCACATCTTTGTAATATAATGAAGCATTTTCTGGATCACGTAGCATCATATAACTGTCAGCTAATCTTCGCTTTGCATAATTAGCATTGTAGTTATTGTCAAGCATTTCTTTGTATGTTTCGATTGCCTTTACAAATGAAAAACTGTTATACAAAGCATCGGCCTTTTTTTGTTTGCCATATTGCGCCATGACAGTAGAAACATTTCCACAAATCAAAACTGAAAGAATGATATATTTCAGTAAATTTTTCATAATTCAATCGTTTTAAGTTAGAAATAACGAGGAGATTTATATTTTGACTTATCAAATTTGAAATCAAACATTAACATGATTTCGTGAGTTCCATCAGTGTATGGTCTGATATCAGATGTAGGATAATCATAGGCATACCCAAGTCTGAACTGTTTTGTAATTTGAAAGTCTATCAATGCACCAACAGAATCATCAAATCTATAAGAACCTCCTATCCACATTCTTTCAAAAAAGAAGAATGATAAAGTCGCATCGTAAGAAGTTGGTGTCCCTTTAGAAATTTTAACTAAACCTGTTGGTCTCATTTTAACGCTTTCACCTAAATCAAATACATAACCCGCAATTCCGTAGTAATGTCTCTGCTCCAGAGCTACATAATTACCGTTTTTGTTATAATCATTTTGAACAAGCTTAGGAGATGATAGCCCCACATACCATTTAGGTTGATGCAGATAAAGACCTACACCTCCATTAAAAGTCCATCGGTTTAGTTTGTCTCTAAAGTATGGGTCATTATAAACCTCAGGATCATTAAATAAACGTTCATCAATAGAATAATTACTAAAACCTCCTTTTACCCCAAAAGCTAATTTGGTTTGTTCAGAAAGGTTTACGGTATATGATAAATCAGCGTATAAATAGCTAAAGTTTTCATAGCCTAATTTATCATTTATAAACGATAGACCTACACCAATTTTTTCATTTCTTAAAGGTGTATGTATAGATACAGTTTGTGTTTCAGGACCATTTTCGATCCCTACCCATTGACTTCTATGTAGCCCTACAATTGTTAAAGCTTCCCTGCTGCCAGCATATCCCGGATTTACCGAAATGGTGTTATACATATATTGTGTAAATTGTGGCATTTGTTGAGCATAACTTGTAAACATACTTAGAACTATTACGGCTGATATAAATAAATTTTTCATGATGTTTAATTTTTAGTTCCTAAATAGATATAACCGGTAAATATATCAAGACCACTATCTACAATGTCTACAATGTAGTAGTAAGTACCTGCTGGCAAATTGCTTGATGAAATTGCACTTCGAGCTTTTCCATCCCAGTCATTTTTGTAATTAGGATTTTCATAAACCAAAGCACCCCATCTATTGAAAATTTTTACATTAAATTTAAATCCACATTCTTCTGTTCCTCCAATGAAGAAATAATCATTGTATCCATCATTGTTTGGAGTTACAACTTTTGATATTGATATGTCATTAAGAGAACACGGTAATACTATACAGTCGTCTTTGATAGTCAGAATTACTTCTATTATTCTAGGACAAGTTCCTGTAGATAAGGTATATCTGTATTTGTAAACACCTGCAATAATTCCCATTGGATCTAAAATACTTCCTGTTAAACCACCTGAATTGTTAACGTCAACCCAAGTGCCTGAATGATCTATTGTTGGATCTAAATAGCTGAATAGATCTATAGGTCCCCCATCAGTACAAATAGGATCTTGAACAAAAATATTTTCAAAAGGTTTGTCTATAGTCACGGTAATTGTTCTAATTACTTCAGTTTGATTACCACAATCATCTGTTGCAATCCATTGTTGATTTAATATATATCCATAATCAGTTACATTAACAGGTGTATTATTGTCTGGTGAAGCAACTACAGTTACTCCTGAACAATTATCTTGAAATTGTGGTTCTGATGTTGGAATGTTTGAACAAGATGCACTAACTTCTGTTTCAAATTCTTGACTTACAATAGGGTCTAAATTATCCAGTACGGTGATTGTTTGCAATTGTGGAGCTGTTTGATTACCACAGTTGTCTACCAATGTCCAAGTTCTGGTAATAACATGAGAACCCTGACATTGCCCATCCGCTACTGAGTCTGTATAAGTGGCTTGTAATCCAGTAGAGCAATTATCAGCTTCGTTGGTTACATCACCAGTAATTCCCACAGAAGCATCGTAATTACATTGTGCATCGGCATAGATTGTTATGTTTGCTGGTGCAGTAAATGTAGGCGCGATGTTATCCAGTACAGTGATTGTTTGTACTTGCGTAGTAGCTTCATTACCACATTTGTCTACCAATGTCCAAGTTCTGGTAATAACATGAGAACCCTGACATTGCCCATCCGCTACTGAGTCTGTATAAGTGGCTTGTAATCCAGTAGAGCAATTATCAGCTTCGTTGGTTACATCACCAGTAATTCCCACAGAAGCATCGTAGTTACATTGTGCATCGGCATAGATTGTTATGTTTACTGGTGCAGTAAATGTAGGCGCGATGTTATCCAGTACAATGATTGTTTGTACTTGCGTAGTAGCTTGGTTACCACAGTTGTCTACTAAAGTCCAAGTTCTGGTAATAACATGAGAACCTTGACAAGCGCCATCGGTTACTGAGTCAGTGTATGTTGCTTGTAATCCAGTTGAACAATTATCAGCTTCGTTAGTCACATCACCAGTAATTCCAACAGAAGCATCATAGTTACATTGTGCATCGGCATAGATTGTCGCATTGGCAGGTACAGTGAATGTAGGTGCGATATTGTCCAGTACAGTGATTGTTTGTACTTGCGGAGCGGCTTGATTACCGCAGTTGTCTACTAAAGTCCAAGTTCTGGTAATGATGTGAGAACCTTGACATTGACCATCAGCTACTGAATCAGTGTATGTTGCTTGTAATCCAGTTGAACAATTATCAGCTTCGTTAGTCACATCACCAGTAATTCCAACAGAAGCATCGTAATTACATTGTGTATCGGCATAGATTGTTGCATTGGCAGGTGCAGTGAATGTAGGCGCAATGTTGTCCAGTACAGTAATTGTTTGTACTTGCGGAGCGGCTTGGTTACCGCAATTGTCTACTAAAGTCCAAGTTCTGGTAATAACATGAGAACCTTGACATTGCCCATCAGCTACTGAGTCAGTATAAGTGGCTTGTAATCCAGTTGAGCAATTATCGGCTTCATTGGTTACATCACCAGTAATTCCCACAGAAGCATCGTAGTTACATTGCGCATCGGCGTATATATTTACGTTTGCTGGTGCAGTGAATGTAGGCGCGATGTTGTCCAGTACAGTAATTGTTTGTACTTGCGGAACGGCTTGATTACCGCAATTGTCTACTAAAGTCCAAGTTCTAGTAATGATGTGAGAACCTTGACATTGACCATCAGCTACTGAATCAGTGTATGTTGCTTGTAATCCAGTAGAACAATTATCGGCTTCATTGGTTACATCACCAGTAATTCCCACAGAAGCATCGTAGTTACATTGTGCATCGGCATAGATTGTTATGTTTGCTGGTGCAGTAAATGTAGGCGCGATGTTATCCAGTACAGTGATTGTTTGTACTTGCGTAGTAGCTTCATTACCACATTTGTCTACCAATGTCCAAGTTCTGGTAATAACATGAGAACCCTGACATTGCCCATCCGCTACTGAGTCTGTATAAGTGGCTTGTAATCCAGTAGAGCAATTATCAGCTTCGTTGGTTACATCACCAGTAATTCCCACAGAAGCATCGTAGTTACATTGTGCATCGGCATAGATTGTTATGTTTACTGGTGCAGTAAATGTAGGCGCGATGTTATCCAGTACAATGATTGTTTGTACTTGCGTAGTAGCTTGGTTACCACAGTTGTCTACTAAAGTCCAAGTTCTGGTAATAACATGAGAACCTTGACAAGCGCCATCGGTTACTGAGTCAGTGTATGTTGCTTGTAATCCAGTTGAACAATTATCAGCTTCGTTAGTCACATCACCAGTAATTCCAACAGAAGCATCATAGTTACATTGTGCATCGGCATAGATTGTCGCATTGGCAGGTACAGTGAATGTAGGTGCGATATTGTCCAGTACAGTGATTGTTTGTACTTGCGGAGCGGCTTGATTACCGCAGTTGTCTACTAAAGTCCAAGTTCTGGTAATGATGTGAGAACCTTGACATTGACCATCAGCTACTGAATCAGTGTATGTTGCTTGTAATCCAGTTGAACAATTATCAGCTTCGTTAGTCACATCACCAGTAATTCCAACAGAAGCATCGTAATTACATTGTGTATCGGCATAGATTGTTGCATTGGCAGGTGCAGTGAATGTAGGCGCAATGTTGTCCAGTACAGTAATTGTTTGTACTTGCGGAGCGGCTTGGTTACCGCAATTGTCTACTAAAGTCCAAGTTCTGGTAATAACATGAGAACCTTGACATTGCCCATCAGCTACTGAGTCAGTATAAGTGGCTTGTAATCCAGTTGAGCAATTATCGGCTTCATTGGTTACATCACCAGTAATTCCCACAGAAGCATCGTAGTTACATTGCGCATCGGCGTATATATTTACGTTTGCTGGTGCAGTGAATGTAGGTGGAGTATTATCGTTTACTTTAATGTTTTGAACACAAGTTGTGAATGGAACTCCATCATATAGAAGGGTGTAAGTTCTATTAAAATCAGCACCATCTCCATCACCACAAATAATAGTATCTCCACTATCACTACTAGTTATTGTTGCAACTTTTCCACAAGATTGAAATGTAAATACATCTGAAGGATTTGTAAAAGCGGGCGGAATTGAACAACTATTAGCAACTAGAGGACTTAAATTACAAGTTGCAGCTGGAACGCAGCAAGAACCAATATTTATAATTTGAGTATTTGTACTTATGGTAGGTGAAGAATTACTATCAGTAACTTGTAACGTTACTGAATATGCTCCAGCACCTCCTAGGTTGGAAAAGTCAAGTGTAAGAGGAGAACCTGAAAAAGGTGAGCCAGGTACAGGATTTCCATTTTTTGTAATTATCCAGCTATAACTATATGGGGTTACGCCTCCACTTGTTGTAGAAGTAAAAACAAATGTTTGAGCTAAATTATTAGGAGGACATGAACCAACAGCTGTAAAGTTTACACTCAAAGGAGTGATTACAACAAAATTAGTATCAATATTGTATTTATAACAATGAGGGCCTACATCACAGTTTCCTACATTACAAACATTGTTAGCAGCTGAATTTCCCCAGCCAATAAAAATATTTCTTAAAGAAAGTGTTGTTCCACATGTCCAACTGATAGGATTACCTATAAGAGGAATGTATAAATAATAAGTTCCAGAATTAAAAGTATTACAACTTTCAAAATCAATATGATCGTCATATACACCGTTTATAAATACATCAGCATCTATTTGTATACCATATCTTGTAGTTGCGTTTTGATCAAGAGTGACTTTTAAATAGCCATTAATAATATCTCCGCTATTACAAGCTGTTGGAAGAGGGAGGTAACCTCCATTCCCATCGGATGTCGCAGAAACCAATTCAACTTTCTGTATACTAATATCATTAGAAGAACAGTTGTTACAGTTATAAGGATTTTGCGAAAAGACAATGGTTGTGCATAATAGCACAAAAGACAGGAAGAGATTTTGCTTGCGGTTTGGTGTCGTTTGCAAAATAGTAGAATTTTCCATAAACATCGCGTTTTAGTTAAAAAATGAGATAACGAGTCGGTTATAGCTAAAGATTAGTTATAACTGAACAAAGCAATAATAAAACTATAATGGATTTTGGGTAAAAAGTAAATTGTAAATTCTGCGAAGTGGTATTATGAATTTACTATTTATGGAAACTTGTTATTGGTATTTTTAGTTACCTTTAACAATGCTAAATTATCACTTTAAATAAAAAAGTGTTCACTGGTTTTCCTTTTTTCGATAAAATCACAATAATTATCCATGAAGTAACTGTTTTTTTATAAAAAAAGGATTAATCAATTTTTTAAGCATTTAATTTATAATTGTTTGAGGTTAGGATATGAAGTCATTAATTTTAGTTAGACATGCAAAATCTAGTTGGGATTTTGGTGTCATAGATAAACAAAGACCATTAGAAGAAAAAGGAATTTCAGCTATTAAAAAAGTTGCTGAAAAAGTTGCTAGTATTTTACCAGAAAATTTACTATTTTGGTGTAGTACTGCATTGAGAGCATCACAAACTTCTAAGATTTTTTGTGAGACGCTTAGCATTGATGCATCAAAAATTAATTTTATTGATAAGCTGTATACGTTTGATGAGAGTCAATTAGAATCAGAAATTAAAAAATGTGATGATGTAATTGAAAATTTAATTCTTTTTGGACATAACGAGGCTATTACAAATTTTGTCAATAAATTTGGAAATAAATACATAGAGAATGTTCCTACAGCTGGCTTTGTATATTTACAATTCGAGCAAAGTAGTTGGAAAAATATTAACGGAGGAAAAATAATTAAAACAGTTTTTCCTAAAGAAATTTAATGAATGCCATTGATAGTAAACCGATATATAGATAGAGAAAAGAGCTGGTTAGCATTTAATTTTAGGGTATTACAAGAAGCCGCAGATGAAAGAGTTCCATTGTTGGATAGAATGAGGTTTTTGGGTATTTTTTCAAATAATTTAGATGAGTTTTTTAGAGTAAGGTATGCAGCAATCCGTCGTTTAAATATGACTGGACAAACAAATGAAGATATACTTGGAGGAATTTCATCTCAAAAACTCTTAAAAGATATTACAGAAACGGTAATTGATCAGCAATCTGAAAGTTTACGTATATTAAGTATCATTGAAAAAGAATTAGAAAAAGAAGGTATCTACATAATTAATGAAACTGAAGTCAATAAAGAACAGCAGATGTTTTTGAAGGACTTTTTTAATCAAAAAGTAAGCCCAGAACTTGTAACTATTATCTTAAATGATCTTGATGAATTTCCGTTACTTAAAGACACATCTGGATATTTAGCAATTAAATTAGTAATGAGTCCTACTGAAAACTCTTCTATTTTAGAGAAGATGAAAGTAAAAAAGGATATTCGTTACGCTGTTATAGAAATTCCGAAAACAATTAATCGATTTGTTGTTTTGCCATCAAGTAATGATAAGCAGTATATTATTTTACTTGATGATGTTATTAGATATAATTTACATAAGATCTTTAATATTTTCGATTATGAGAGTATCTCAGCTCATATGATCAAAATTACAAGAGATGCTCAGTTGGATTTAGATAGTGATTTAAATAAGAGTTTTATTGAAAAAATTTCATCCAGTGTAAAGGATAGGAGAATTGGAGAACCTGTTCGTTTTGTTTACGATCAAACAATTGATAAGGATACACTTAAATTTTTCCTCCGAAAGATGGGGATTGATTCAAAAGATAGTATTATTCCTGGAGGTCGTTACCACAATAGAAGGGATTATATGGATTTCCCTAATTTAGGAAGATATGATTTGCTTTACAAAGTAAATACACCACTTCCTGTTGAAGACTTACATTTGGACGGGAGTATCCTTAAAATGATTGATAAAAGAGATTATCTCATTAATGCTCCTTACCAATCATTTTCATATATAATTAAGTTTTTGCGTGAAGCTGCGCTTGATCCACGAGTTACAGCAATTAAAATCACACTGTATCGTTTAGCAAAAAATTCTCAAATTGTTAGTTCATTGATTAATGCAGCTAAAAATGGGAAAAAAGTAACAGTTCAAATAGAACTTCAAGCTCGTTTTGATGAAGCTAGTAATATATCGTATGCCGAAATGATGCAGACTGAAGGTATTGAACTCATTTTTGGTGTAAAAGGATTAAAAGTTCATAGTAAAATATGCTTAATTGAACGAATAAACGAAGAAGGAAAATTACGTCGCTACGGATTTATTTCTACAGGAAATTTCAATGAATCAACTGCAAAAGTTTATACCGATGTAACTTTGTTAACTGCACATCAGCAAATTTTAAAGGAAGCAGCAAAGGTTTTTGAATTTTTCCAAATTAATTACAGATTACATAGATACAAGCATTTAATTATATCTCCGCACTATACACGTAGTCGTTTTTATAAACTAATTGATCGTGAAATTTTAAATGCTAGCCTTGGTAAACCAGCTTATATAAAGCTAAAAATGAATAGTTTGTCTGATTATAAAATGATTGATAAATTATACGATGCGAGTAGAGCGGGGGTAAAAATACAGCTCATAATAAGAGGAATTTGTTCGTTAATTCCAGGAGTAAAAGGAATGAGCGAAAATATAGAAGCAATTTCGATTGTAGATGCCTATTTAGAACATTCAAGAGTTTATATTTTCTGTAATAATGAAAATCCTGATATTTATATTTCTTCGGCAGATTTTATGACAAGAAACCTAGATAGTAGAGTAGAAGTTACCTGTCCTATTTATGATGAAAATATTAGAAAGGAATTGCTTGAAACATTTGAAATAGGTTGGAAAGCAAACGTAAAAGCACGTTATCATTCAGAAAAACTTGATAATAAATATAGAGTACGTGGTGATAATCCAATTTTTAGAGCACAACACGAAATGTACAAATACTATCAAAACAAAATTGAAGTAATTACTGAAAAACTGTAAGTTTTATACTGATTAATGATTTTATGATTACAATTAAAAAATATGCCGCAATCGATATTGGATCAAATGCCATGCGTTTGCTAATTACTAATGTTGTTGAACAAGAAGGAAAAGAAACACAGTTTAATAAAAGTGCTTTATTTAGAGTGCCCATTCGTTTAGGTCAAGATGCTTTTACTGTTGGAGAAATCACAGAAGAGAATATTGATCGAATGATTGATGCTATGAAAGCTTTCAAACTACTAATGAAAGTATATAAAGTAGAGCGTTATATGGCGTGCGCAACTTCTGCAATGCGAGAAGCTTATAATGGTAAAGAAGTAACTGAAATAATCAAGAAAAAAGCGGATGTTAAAATTGATATAATCGATGGAAAAAAAGAAGCAGCAATTATAGCCGCTTCAGATTTACATCACTTCATACGAACAGATGCAACTTATTTGTATGTTGATGTGGGTGGTGGTAGCACTGAGTTTTCCTTGTTTTCAGAAGGGAAAATGATTGCTTCAAAATCTTTTAAAAATGGTACCGTTCGTTTGCTGAACGATATGGTAAACGATGTGGTTTGGCAAGAAATAGAAAAGTGGATAAAAGCCAATACTGAAGATTATGAAAATATTACCTTGATAGGTTCAGGAGGAAACATTAACAAGATATTTAAATTGTCTGGAAAAATGCAAGACAAACCCTTGTCATACATTTATCTAAATTCTCAATATCAATACCTAAATTCATTAACTTACGAACAACGAATTGCCGAATTAGGTTTAAATACAGACCGTGCCGATGTTATTATTCATGCACTACGTATTTATTTGAATGCTATGAAGTGGAGTAGAGCAAATAAAATATTTGTTCCTAAAATTGGACTTTCAGATGGTATCGTAAAAGCAATGTATCAAGGTAAAATATAGTTTGAAAAGACTATAAATCTAAATCAAACATTTTTTTAAGTAGTTCTAAAGCTGGATTTAATTCCTTTAAACGATTGTATTTTTCTTCAACAGTAAATGCTTTTTTACTTTCAATAGTCTCGTTTATTACAATTTCGATAGTGATGTTATGGTTGTGAAGTTTACCTCTTAGGTAACCTAATAAATCATGTCTTTCACCATCAAAATCAATCTTAGAACTTTCATTTGGCAACTCATGATAAATAGTCGTACCTTCTAATTTAGGATCATTGATAAGTAATAATGATTCTAAAATTTTATATCCTTTGTTCCCTAATTTTTGAGCATATTTTACCCATTGCTCTTGCATTTGAGTTTCTGTAAACGGTTCAGTAGGTAATTCTTCGTGATGTTTTTGCTCAGGTTTTAATTGGGCTTCGAGTTCTCTTTTGGCACGAATACTTGATAATGAAAGTGCAGAAACCTTTGGTTGATTTGTGCTTACTGGCTTCTGATTTGATGTTTCTAACGTTTTATTTAAAACTTCATTAGTAACTGAATTTGTTTCAACTACTTTTTGAACTGAAATTTCAACGTCAGTTTTGTTTGAGATTTGTGAATCTGTAGGAGTAACTTCTCTAATTGTGCTTTTTACTTCAGTAATAGAATACCCTGAATTTCTAAAATAAGTAGGAGGTATTATAAAGGACTTAGCTTTTTTTTTTCTCCATCAAAAGTGATAGAGGCAAGCTGCATTAAACATAACTCGACTAATAATCTCTGGTTTTGAGACGCTTTGTATTTTAAATCACAATCGTTAGCTAAATCAATTCCTTGTAGTAAAAACTCTTGAGAAGCTTTTTGCGATTGTTCTCCGTAAAGCTTTTGTGCATGTTCACCAGCTTCAAGTAAAGAAAGTGTTGCAGGATTTTTACAAACCAATAAATCTCTAAAGTGAGATGCTAAACCAGCAATAAAATGGTGTCCGTCAAAACCTTTTGATAAAATATCGTTGTAGGCTAAAAGTAAATCTGGTATTTTATTCTCAAGAATTAAATTGGTAACATTTATATAATAATCAAAGTCTAAAACATTTAGATTCTCCGTTACAGCTTGTCTTGTTAAGTTATTTCCACAATAAGAGACAACTCTGTCAAAAATAGACAAAGCATCACGCATTGCACCATCAGCCTTTTGGGCTATAATGTGTAACGCATCATCTTCAAATGATACTCCTTGGCTTTGAGCAACTTCGGCTAAATGATTTTTAGCATCTCTAACTGTAATTCGTTTAAAATCAAAAATTTGACAACGAGATAAAATCGTTGGAATAATTTTATGTTTTTCAGTGGTTGCTAATATGAAAATAGCATGACGAGGAGGTTCTTCTAATGTTTTAAGAAAAGCATTGAAAGCGGCTTGTGACAGCATATGTACCTCATCAATAATATATACTTTATATTTTCCTGTCTGAGGTGGTATTCTTACTTGATCGATCAGATTTCTAATATCATCAACCGAATTGTTTGACGCCGCATCTAATTCAAATACGTTGAAAGCAAAATCTTCATTAGGGTCATCATAACCTTCCTGATTAATTTTACGAGCCAAAATACGGGCACAAGTTGTTTTTCCAACACCACGAGGCCCTGTAAATAATAAGGCTTGTGCTAAATGGTTGTTCTCTATGGCGTTTAATAAAGTATTGGTAATAGCTTGCTGCCCAACAACATCTTTAAATGTTTGTGGACGATACTTACGTGCCGATACTATGAACTGTTCCATAAATTCTAATGAAGTACAAATATAGAAGTTGAAATATCAAAACACAAACTGCATTATTGAAATAAAGGAAAAGTTATTCACAAAAAAGATTTCAGTATTTGAAGAATATTAGAGTCCTTTTCTTCCTTTTATGGAAAGTTCTCTAAGGAAACGTGCTGATTTAGATTCGGAATTTGCAGTATATCCTGAAACATAGACTCCTTTTTGACCTGTTTTTGATTTTATTCCATAAACAGTAGCTTCATCGTCTGGACTTGAATCTCCTTCATATCTAAAAATATGAACAATCTCAAAATCATGAGGATTAGATATAAAACCACTCTCATTGATATTATAATCAACGGTAAAACCTAAGCTTTTGAGCTCGTTTAAGGCATTTAAAACACTATCATAATTATATCTGTGAATCATAACTTTTTGAAAATTAATGAAATAATAAATTTACAAAAAATAGGCTGATTAAGATTACTTTTCATAAAATTTAGATAAAAGAATTGTGTAATTTTGCACTGCAGACCGCCTTATCGCCGTTTTGATTTATCAGAAAGGAGGAAAGTCCGGACACCACAGAGTAAGCATAGCGGGTAATGCCCGTCCGTCGTGAGGCGAGGACAAGTGCAACAGAAAGTATGTACAGGTAATGCTGTAGTGAAACCAGGTAAACTCTATGCGGTGAAATGCCATGTATATCAGCAGTTAAGGGCTACTCGTCCGTTGCTGAGGGGTAGGCAGCTCGATCTTATAAGTAATTGTAAGGCTAGATAAATGATAAGGCTACATTTTTATGTAGACAGAATCCGGCTTATAGGTCTGCATTTTTTTATAAAATTTTTGTTAAATTAGAGTTTTATATTCTTTAATGTATATGAAGTTAAACTTAACAGAAATACCAAGGGTAAAAACCATTTCTAAAGAAGATTTCTATAACAATTATGTGAAAACGCAAAAACCCCTCGTTATTGAGGAGCTTACAACTGATTGGCCTGCTTTTCATAAATGGAAATTAGAATATATTAAAGATATAGCAGGGGAAAAAATAGTCCCGCTTTATGACGATAGACCCGTTTCTCACAAAGATGGTTTTAATGAGGCTCATGCAGAAATGAAAATGAGTGATTATATAAATCTACTTCAAAAAGAGCCAACAAACTATCGTATTTTTCTCTACAATTTAATGAAAGAAGTACCGGTGTTGCGAGAAGACTTTAAATGGCCAGATATAGGATTAAAGTTGATAAAGCAGCTCCCGATGTTATTTTTTGGTGGAGAAGGGGCAAAAGTCTTTATTCATTATGATATTGATTATTCTAATATTTTGCATTTTCATTTCCATGGGAAAAAGCAATGTATTCTATTTACTCCTGATCAAACTCCTTATTTATACAAAGTTCCACATTCTTTAATATCCAGAGAAGATATAGACTATGATAATCCTGACTTTGATAAGTTTCCTGCTTTAAAAGAGGCTAAAGGGTTAATCTGTAATTTAAAACATGGTGAGATGTTATATATGCCCGAAGGCTATTGGCATTATATGAAATATTTAACACCCGGATTTTCAATGAGTTTAAGAGCATATCCAATACGTTTAAGTAGTTTATTTAAAACTGGATACAACTTACTAATTATGCGTCACTTTGATGTGGTGATGCGTAAATGGAAAGGACAAAAATGGATTGATTATAAAAATGAAAGAGCTATTGTTAATACTCACAAGAATTTAAAAATTTAGTTTTCTTCGACCGTTGTTAATTCTATTTTTGGATTATCATTTTTAATGTTAAATAATACTTTTTCTAAATTAGAATAATCATATATTACTTTTATTGTAACCAAAGCTAAAGGTATTGAAATAGCAGTGTTTATAATACTTAATTTGTTACTTTCAAGTAATTCAGAAATTGTATCTGCATTCATTGTTTCTTTGAAATAAATTCTCCCTAAAAAATTTGAAATAATCCAAAGTGTCCACCAAAAACCTATAAAATAGGAATAATATTGATTTCCTATTTTTTTGTTTTGATCTTCAAGATAATCAACTGTTTCAGTATACATTTCTTTCATGATTTGGTAAGGTCTGTATAAGCAAATGAAAGGAATAAACCAACTTCCTGCTGCCCAACCCTCGCTATGACTTAAATGATCGATTTTTGTATGAAGATTGTAATATGCTCTTCTAAACCATCTAATGAAAAATACTACCGAAGTTATATATACTAAAATATATAAAATACCTAAAATACTTTGTCTTAAATCATTGTTTTCAGCCTCAGTAACAATATCTTGGTTGAAATCAGAAGTCAATAGTAAGTACTCTAAATAGTCAAAAAGTAGAGAAAATAAATCTAAAATGAATATTAAAGCAATGAAAACGATTGCATATTTTGCTCTTGAATGGTTTGGTTTCAATTTATTTGTTTTTAGTATTATTAATTTTCGTCTTCTTCAATTTCTTCCTCTTCATCATATTCATATTCAAAAAATGAAAAGACAGAACCACCATAGTTTTTCGCATAAGAAAAGTTTTCCATGTGTTCCAGCGAAGTATACTTTGAATGCTCAATAATCATCATACCATCTTTCTCTAAAAGTTCATTTTGACAGATAATTTCGATTATTTTTTCAAAATCTTTTTGTTCCATTCCGTAAGGAGGATCAGCAAATATGATATCGTAGCTTCCTTTGCTTTTTTCTAAAAATTTAAAAACATCACTTTTAATAGCAGTTATATCAAAATCAAATTCTTTGGCTGTTTTTTTGATAAAATTTACACAGCCCATATCTCCGTCAACACTTATAATGGGTTCGCTTCCGCGTGATGCAAATTCATAACTAATACTTCCAGTACCAGAAAATAAGTCAAGAACTTTTAATCCTGAAAAATTAAAATGGTTGTTTAAAATATTAAATAAAGCTTCCTTACACATGTCTGTAGTAGGGCGAACAGGTAGGTTTTTAGGAGGATTAATTCTTCGACCTTTATATTTTCCAGAAATTATTCGCATGCGTGTATAAGGATAAAATGATTTAGATAATCTTGTTGTGCTATTTTATTTTCAATATCGTTGTGATCGAAAAACAGTGAAACATTACGAACGTATTTGTAAGCAATTTTATAAATTTCATCATTTTTAGAAACCTTTCCGAAAAGCTTTAAATGAAAAGTCTCAGGATTTAATTGTAATTGTTCTGCTGTAAAAAGTAAATAATAAATAAAGTCTTCTTTGGTTTTATATTCAAATGAATTAAAAAGTAAAAGCTTTTGGTTTTTTACAGCAATTATTTGAAAATTATCCTCTTGGCAATGAACAAATATTTGAGATTCATCATTGTTTTTACTCAAATCTAATATTTTTTTGACAAGTACAGAATAAGAATGTTTATAATTAAAGTTTCCGTAACAATCTATTAATGAATTGTTTAAATTAACAAAAGGAATGTACACGCAATTCATTTCATAATTTTGAATTTCATCAAAAGAGATAAAATCAGAATCAAAAACTTTTACATTGTACTGTAGATAACTACTCAGTAAATTCTCGTCAAATAACACTTGAGGAACAAAAGTAGTTAGATTGTTATTGTGCAAAACTAAAACCTCATCAAATTTAGATTGAAGAACAGGTGTTTGCTTTATGAAATTGATTATCGAATTTTCGGTATCGGATACGTTTGTTGATTTTTCTAAAGGAAAATCTCCAAGTGTTGTTGCCTTATTGGATAAAGTATCAACAATACAAAACGAAATTTCAGAAAGTGAAATTTGCAAGACTAATTTGCTGTATTTTTTGTCTAAAATTGATGCGTTCGAAACTTGCATTGCCTGTTTTTAGGTTATTAGGCAAATCTACAATTTTTTTTGAACTATATTATGTTGCGAAGTATTACTACGTATATTTGACCTTTAATGTTATTCTTTTATAAAAATGAGTGCTCAATTGTTTTACAGTATTTTACAAAAAAAATTTCCTTTTCAACCTACTGTAAAGCAAGATATTTTTTTTTCTAAAGTCGCCGATTTCGTTTCTAGTCCAGCTCAAAATGAAATTTTTGTCCTAAAAGGATATGCAGGAACTGGAAAAACTACTGTGATTTCTACCATAGTTAATAATTTGGTAGAAGTAAAAAAGAAATATGTGCTATTAGCACCAACAGGTAGAGCAGCAAAAGTTATTGCTAATTATTCTGGAAAAACGGCTCAAACAATTCATAAAAAAATTTATTTCCCTAAAAAAGGAAAAGCAGGCGGTGTTAGCTTTACTATGCAAACAAATAAGCATACCAATACCATTTTTATTGTTGATGAATCTTCAATGATTTCTGATGTAGATTCAGATTCTAAAATGTATGCTAATGGTTCTTTATTAGACGATTTGATTTCTTATGTGTATTCTGGTCAAAATTGTAAAATGATTTTATTAGGTGACACGGCTCAGTTACCACCAGTGCAGTTAGATATATCTCCAGCTTTAAATACAGATACATTAAGTTTAAATTATAATAAAGAAGTTATTTCTATCGAGTTTGACGAAGTAATGCGTCAGGAAGAAAATTCAGGAATTCTCTATAATGCGACAGAACTTAGAGAATTATTGAAAGATAGTTTTATTACCGATTTTCAGTTTAAACTGAAAGGATTTAAAGACATAATTAGACTTGTAGATGGTTACGAAATCCAAGACGCAATAAATCAATCTTACAGTAATTATAGTATTGAAGACACCTGTTTTATTGTACGTTCTAACAAAAGAGCCAATCAGTATAACCAACAAATAAGAACCAAAATATTAGGTAAGGAAAGTGAGCTTTCTGCCGGTGATTTATTGATGGTTGTAAAAAATAATTATTTTTGGTTGAAAGAGACAGATGAAGCCGGATTCATTGCAAACGGTGATATTATAGAAATTCTTGAAATTAGATCTATTAAAGAATTATATGGTTTTAGATTTGCGGTAGTCAAGATTAGAATGGTCGATTATCCAAATCAAAGAGCTTTCGATACTATTTTATTATTAGATACAATTACAAGTGAATCACCATCATTAACTTATGAAGAATCTAATAAGTTGTATCAGGAAGTGATGAAAGATTATGAAAATGAAACAGCTTCCTATCGTAAGTTGTTGAAAATTAAAGGAAATGAATACTTTAATGCGCTCCAGGTGAAATTTTCTTACGCAATTACGTGTCATAAATCACAAGGAGGACAGTGGAATACCGTTTTTATTGAACAACCTTATTTGCCAAATGGGATTGATAGAGATTACATAAGATGGTTGTATACCGCCATTACAAGAGCAAAAGATAAATTATATTTGATAGGGTTTAAAAACGAATACTTTGAAAATTAATTTTATATGGATATGCAAACCTTACTTAGTATTTTCTTAGGAATTGGATTGGCAGCTTCGGCTGGGTTCAGAGTCTTTTTGCCTTTGTTTGTGCTAAGTTTAGCTGCTCATTTTAATGTTGTTCCTTTAAATGATAGTTGGTTATGGATTGGAGGTTTTCCAGCTTTGATAACACTTGGAATTGCTATGATCGCCGAAATTTTTGCTTATTATATTCCTTTTGTAGATAACTTATTAGATACAATTGCTACGCCTCTGGCTGCTATCGCAGGAACAATAGTAATGGCTTCAACAATGATTGACTTGGATCCAATGATGACTTGGGGATTGGCAATTATAGCAGGAGGAGGAACAGCAACTGCAATGCAAGGAATGACAAGCGTAACAAGATTAGCATCTTCAGTAAAAACAGGCGGCTTGGGAAATCCAGTAGTTTCAACTGCTGAAACAGGAACAGCCATAACACTAAGTACATTATCGATCTTTGTGCCTATTTTAGCCTTAATAATTGTAATTTTTATTTTTGCGATTGTTTTTTGGGTATATAGAAAATTTAGGAAATAAATAAAAAATCAAATGAAAATAATCGCCGTAATACCAGCACGATACGCTTCAACCAGGTTTCCAGCTAAGTTAATGCAAGACTTAGGTGGAAAAACAGTTATTCTAAGAACTTATGAAGCTGCTCTCGAAACAAAATTATTTCATGATGTTTTTGTGGTTACAGATTCTGAATTGATTTATGATGAAATTATTTCAAATGGAGGTAAAGCAATCATGAGTATAAAGGAACATGAATCGGGGAGTGATCGTATCGCCGAAGCAGTTGAGAATATGGATGTTGATGTGGTGATTAATGTTCAAGGAGATGAACCTTTTATCAATAAAAAACCATTAGAACAAGTCATTGAAATTTTTAAAAATGATTTTGAAAAGAAAGTTGATTTAGCTTCGTTAATGTTCGAAATTAAGGATAAAGCTGATATCGAAAGCCCTAATAACGTTAAAGTAATTGTAGATCAACAAGGTTTTGCATTGTATTTTTCACGTTCAGTAATCCCTTATCCTAGAGAAGAGAATGTTGGTGTTCGTTATATGAAACATATCGGAATTTATGCTTTTAGGAAAGAGGCCCTAATGGACTTTTATCGTTTGCCGATGCTTTCATTAGAAGCTTCCGAAAAACTTGAGCAACTTCGTTATTTAGAATACGGTAAGCGAATTAGAATGGTTGAAACAGATCATGGAAGTATTGGCATAGATACTCCTGAGGATTTAGAAAAAGCTAGGCTTTTACTTTAAAATATTAACTTTCGTTATCATGATCAAAATATCCTTTCATTTTCATTTTGGCTGAGAAAAAATTTAAAAACAAAATGATAAATGATAAAAAGAACATTGATTGAATACTTACTAAAACTTTACCAAATAAGGTTATAGGATAATAATCACCATAGCCAATCGAATTTGAAGTTATAATACTAAAATAGATTGGGTCAAGCCAATGATTAAATGGTTTGTTCATTTGATTTCCTAAAGTGTAAAGTACAGAAAAAGCTAATATCATTTCCAAATAATTAAAAAACAGTAAAAGCATTGAGCGTCTATATGAACGAGGTTTTGAAAATGAATCAGATGCAAAAATTAATGTAGGTATATAAAAAAATGTTTCGAATAAAAAATAAGTCATTAGAACCACCAAAAAAAAAGAATTTTGGAAGTTGTTGTATAAAATTATAAAAGGAAAAACCACTTTTGCTAATACATATAAATCCATAGCAATGTCATCGTATTCAGCTCCAATATTATATGCTATCTGTTTTATGTATATACCTGGAAACAAAAGTTGTGAAGAAGAAAGCAATAAGCGAACAATTTTTTCTATCCCATTATCGTCTTGATGATCATTATTCCAAATAGCTTTAATGTTTAAAATTCGTTTTTTTACTGGACCTTGAATTGAACGATCTCTTTTATAATTTTTTCCTAAAATTAATTTTCTAAAGAATGATTTCATTTTTTATAATGAATATTTCGTTGTTCCCTTCAACTTTGGTTATTTTTTTTACAAAAGCAAATTGATTATTCAAATCTAATTCTAGTTTTTTATTTCTTTCATAATCAATACTTAATTCAGCTATTGTGTTGAATAAAATTGAACCACCGTTGGTTAATATCAATTTTAATTTGGCAATAAATGCTTTTTCAAATAAAAAATCAGGCATGATATTGTCCTGAAATATATCTATTATAATTAAATTATATTTAGCTTTGGTTTTAGTTACAAAATTTTGCGCATCATCATTTATAATTTCAACATCAGTCAATTTATTTAATCCAAAATAAGCATTCGCAATTTCAATAGTCTTTTTATCTAATTCTACACCAGTAATTTTACCATTAAAATCAAATTCTTCTTTTAAAGTCTTAATTACGCTCCCTCCTGCAACACCTAATATCAAAGCTGAATTATAATTTTTTATAACATCGCTGCCAATATTTGCTAATGCAATTCGCATTACACGTTGTAAGCTGCCGTATGAGAAGTTGGTGTTTTTAGAGTCTAAAACCAACTGACCATTATTCCAAGTAACTTCAAGGGACTTATTAATTTCAGAATCTATTTCATATACTTTAATAGGTATAAAATAACTTAGAATGCGTTTTAAATTCATGGTTCAGATTTTCTATTAGTAAATATAATGCTATTTTTGACCAAATATTTATCATGAAAAAGAAAATTTACCAATTCATATTTTTTAAATTAATGGGATGGAAAGTCCTAGGTAATTTTGATACTTCTATTAAAAAAAGTGTTGTAATTGTTATTCCCCATACGAGTTGGCATGATTTTTATATTGGAGTTTTTACTAGAGGTGTGATGGGGATAAATATAAATTTTGTTGGAAAAAAAGAGTTATTCATTTTTCCTTTTGGATATTATTTTAGATGGATGGGGGGAGCTGCTTTGAATAGATTTAAAAATGAGAATAAAGTTGATGCTATAGCAAAAATATTTGAAGGAAGAGATGAGTTTAGATTAGCCATCGCTCCTGAAGGTACTCGTAAAAAGGTAACCGAATTAAAAACAGGTTTTTATTACATTGCAATGAAGGCAAATGTGCCAATTATACCTGTTTCGTTTGATTGGACAAAAAAAGAAGTTACAGTTTTCCCAGAATTTTATCCAACTGGAAATAAAGAAGCAGATTTTACTATTTTAGAACAAAACTTTATAGGTGTAGAAGGAAAAGTTAAAGAATATAGCTATAATTATGAAAAAAAATAAATAAAAATAAAACCAAAAGAAAAGAATTTTCGTAAATGATTTTATAACAAAAAAACTTAACATTATGAAAAATCTTTTTTTTACTCTTTTCGTATTTACCTTAACATTAGGATCTTGTTCGAATGATAATGATAACGAACAAAATAATTCTCAAACTACTAATAGTGAGTTAAAATTAATAACAGGAAGTAACACTTCTGGAAAAGTATCTTTTACAAATCTACTAGATACTTCTCCCGTGTCTAAAAGTCTAAGTGTTATTGGGGCTGATTCTGATGGTACATACTACGATAGTAATAGTGATCAGTTAATTGTCGCTTCAAGAACCAATAATAGACTAGAGATGTATACTGGATTGAAAAATGCCGTAATGAATAATACAGATAATTTATCTTTACAATTCTTTAGTACTCCCGATTTTAATAATGCTAGAGAAATTGCTGTTATTGGTGATAAGATAATTGTCACTCAAGATCAAAATGCGGCAAATAGTAATGTTAATAAATTGATTGTTTATCAAAAAACGTCAACTGGTTTCCAATTATTAAATAGTTATACTGTAGATTTTAAAGTTTGGGGTATACACGTTGAAGGTACAACTTTGTATGCAGTAGCAGATTTAACAAGCGATATAGTAATTTTTAATAACTTTTTTGCTAATACTAATGGATCGATAACTGCTTCAAAAAGAGTTACAATCGAAGGTTTAGTGAGAACTCATGGAATTACACTTTCGTCAACTGACAATAGATTAATATTAACAGATGTAGGTAGTGCAACATCAGATACCGATGGAGGTTTAATTGTAATTAATAATTTTTCAAGTGTATTAGGAGCAACGCCAAACGTTGGTACTATTACTTTAAGTAATCAAATAAGAATTTATGGTCCAAACTCTAAGTTAGGTAATCCAGTAGATGTAGCATATGATAATGTTACTAAAAACATATATGTAGCTGAAAGATTAAATGCGGGAGGACAAGTTTTAGTATTTTCTACACCAACATCAAATGGAGACGCAACTCCAATTAGTTCAAGAGCAGAATTAGGAGTAGCTTCTGTTTTCTTGTTAAGAAAGTAAATTACTCTTTAGGATTGTAAGTTTTAAAACTACCATCCTTATATAAGATTATAATTTTTCGATTTCTAAATCATTTTCTGAGTTTTCCAAAAATCGCTTATTTGAGATTTTATTTTCAAAATTTTAAAATATGCGATTTTTTTTTAAAATTCATTTCTATTCTTTATTTATCATTATTAATTAGATTATTTATTATTGTAAAATATATCTTATATACTTTTGTAGTGATAAATAAAAAATATGGATTTAGATAAAATTTACACACTTTGCAAAGAGGTTAGAGTACACGGTAGATATATAACAAATGTACATATTGAACCAATACTTAAAAGTCTACCAGAATATTTTAATTTGTCAGTTATTGGAAAATCTGTGAAAGCTAAACCAATTTATGCTGTAAAAATTGGTACAGGTAAAACAAAAATATTTATGTGGTCTCAAATGCATGGTAATGAATCTACAACTACTAAAGCATTGTTTGATTTATTTAATTTTTTAAATGATGATACTGATGAAGCACGCCAAATAAAAAATGATTTTACCTTATTAATTATTCCAATTTTAAATCCTGATGGCGCTAAGGCTTACACTAGAGTTAATGCTAATGATGTTGATTTAAATCGTGATTCGGTTAACTTATCTCAACCTGAAAGTTTATTGTTGCGTAAGACTTTTGAAGAATTTGCTCCTGATTTTTGTTATAATTTACATGATCAACGAACAATTTTTGCTGCAGGAGATACTAATAACCCTGCAACTGTTTCATTTTTAGCGCCTTCGTATAATTCAGAAAAAGAGTACAATAAAACTAGGATGATTGCAGTTAATGTAATTGCCGATATGAATGCTGTACTTCAAAAATATATACCTAATCAGATTGGACGATTTGATGATTCTTTCAATATAAATTGTATTGGAGATATGTTTCAGTCTTTAGGAGTTCCAACAATTTTATTTGAAGCAGGACATTTTCAAGAAGATTATGAAAGAGAAGAAACTAGAAAATTTATTTTCATTTCAATTATTTCAAGTTTATTAAATATTAAAAATAACAACATTTTTGATAATAAACTTAACGATTATTTAAAAATTCCGCAAAATAAAGTTAATTTTTACGACATCGTTTATAAAAAAGTCAAAATTAACAATGGTTCTTTAAAAATAATTACTAATTTTGCCGCCCATTACAAAGAGGTACTTGTTGGTGAAAATATTGTTTTTGAGGCAAATATCGCTGAGATAGGTGATGATATAAATAAGTTTGGTCATTTAGAGTATGATTGTGAGGGTTTGGAATATTCTGATAATTTTAACAACATTCCTGAAATCGACAGAAAAGCCGACTTTTATTTGAATAAAAACAAAAAATTTGTTAATGGTTTGAATAAAATGTAATATTTTTTCATTACTTTTAAATAAAATAATTAATTGAAGAAATAATTTTATAAAATTTTTAAATTTAAATAACTAATTATGAGTAAGTTCCGTTTGGATGAAGTTGACCATCAAATCCTTGATATGTTAATTGATAATACGAGAATCCCATTTACAGACATTGCAAAAAAATTATTGATTTCTGCTGGAACGGTACATGTGAGAGTGAAAAAGTTAGAAGATGCAGGAATAATCCAAGGTTCATCACTAACATTAGATTATGAGAAATTAGGTTACTCATTTATAGCATACGTTGGAGTTTTCTTAAATAATACTTCTCAAACAAAATTTGTTTTAGAAAGAATTAATGAGATTCCTTATGTAACAGTTGCCCATGTAACTACAGGGAAATTTAATATTTTTTGTAAAATTAGAGCTAGAGATACTAAACATGCTAAAGATGTTATTTATATGATAGATGATATTGATGGTGTTTACAGAACAGAGACTATGATATCTCTTGATGAGAGTATTAACGATAAAAAGAGGTTAATGCATACGATCTTTAGAGAAATGTAATAAAATGAAAGACCTTTTTAAGGTCTTTTTTTATATTTGTATATGAAAAATCTGCAACCAAACGAGTATCCAGAATATTTTGGAAATTACATTAATAAAGTAGAGATAGATGATTTCATTGAAGCTCTAGAGGAGAATTTAGATAATTTTTCAAATTTTATTGAAAACATAGTTCCTGAGTCAAAATATGAATTTCGTTATCAACCTGAAAAATGGTCTATAAAGGAAATTGTTCAGCATACTATAGATACGGAAAGAATTTTTGCATACAGAGCTCTGCGTTTTGCTCGATTTGACGCTACACCTTTATCTGGTTTTGAAGAAGATGATTATGTTCTTGTTGCAAAATCAGACAACAGAACTATGGAAGATTTGATTAGAGAGTTTGTTTTGGTAAGAAAGTCTACAATTGCATTGTTTGAAAGTTTTACTGAGGAAATGTTAAAAAGCACTGGGGTTTCTTCAGGTAAAATTTCTTCGGTAAGAGCGCTTGGATATGTGATTTCTGGACACTGTATACATCATCAGCAAGTTATTAAAGAAAGATATTTGTAACAAAAAAGAGCAACCTAAGTTGCTCTTTTTTATTTATTCGGCTTGAATCTTTTTAATTTCTTTAAGAATCGCTTTGTCTTCCTGGTTAATAATACTTAACTCTATAAATTGATTTTTTGTTGTTTTTCCTTCAATTATATAAAGCTTGCCATTTCCTGTTTTTACATTGCTTCTATCAAAATCAACATCACCGTATGTTAATGTGTTTTTGATGTCTAATGTGTCTATCCACCCTTCGTCTAATACTTTTGAAGCTTCAGGGGAATAATGAAAAGGTTTGGAAACTATATTATTTAAGACTCGGTCATTAGGGAAATAACTGCAACGAGTTTGTTTTTTATTTAAAAAGAAGAATAAAAAGACACATCCAAAAAGAAAGCCTAATAAATAATAACTTAAGCGCTGATAAAATTTCATTGTAAAATATTTTAGCAAAAATAGGTAGAATAAAACTTAAAACACAATTAAATTGATGTCTCTAAAAGTTAAATCAAACCATTCGCCAATTGTTTTGTTTGTCAAAATGCCATGATAAAAATAAACACCATTTTTTAAGCCAGCATCACATCGTATAGCTGATTCTATTCCTCCATCATTTGCAATTTGAAGCAAATAAGGAGTTATGATATTGCTTATGGATAATGAAGCTGTTTTAGAATATCTAGACGGAATATTAGGTACACAATAATGAATTACACCGTTTTTTATAAAGGTGGGATTTTCGTGAGTTGTAATTTCCGAAGTTTCAAAACATCCACCTGTATCGATGCTGACATCGACAATTATAGCTCCTTTTTTCATGTGAGATACCATGTCTTCGGTAACTACAATTGGAGTACGATATTTTCCACGCATGGCTCCAATTGCCACATCGCATCTTCTTAAAGATTTTAAAAGTGTTTTGTTCTGTATTGTTGAAGTAAAGATTCGTTGATTCAGATTGTTTTGAAGTCGTCTTAATTTTGTGATTGAATTGTCAAAAACTTTTACAGAAGCTCCTAAGCCTAATGCTGTTTTAACAGCATATTCAGCAACGGTTCCAGCTCCTAATATTACAACTTCGGTTGGTCGTACTCCTGTGATATTTCCGAAAAGCAATCCATTTCCTGAGTTACTTGTGGTCATTAATTCTGCAGCAACAAGAACTGAAGCTGTTCCGGCAATTTCGCTTAATGATTTTACAGCAGGGAAGGAGTTGTCATCGTCTTTTATGTATTCAAAGGCTAAAGCGGTAATTTTTTTCTTCTTTAATGCTTCGAAATATTCTTTTTTTCTGGTTTTTATCTGAATTGCCGAAATAATGATTGTTTGTGGTTTAATCATTTCTATTTCTGCCAAAGTAGGAGGTTCTACTTTTAACAGCATTGGGCATTCAAAGATTTTTTTGGTGTCACTGGTTATTTCTGCGCCTGCGTCGCTATAGTCTTTGTCAGAATAACTGGCGTGTTTTCCTGCGCCAGATTCAATTAAAACTCGATGTCCGTGACAAACTAAAGAGCTAACAGCATCAGGAGTCAAACAAATACGACGTTCTTGATATGAGGTTTCCTTAGGAATACCAATAAAAAGTTCGCTTTTATGCTTGGCTATCTCTAGTTTCTCTTCTTGAGGAAGCAACTCTTGTTTGCTAAATGGTGTAATGCCCATGACCAAATTTTAATTGGCCCAAATTACAAAAAAAATCTCACAATAATTTTAATTCCAATAATCTTTTACCGTTAGAAAGAGTTGATATTGTTATGATTGAATGGTTTTCCGGAATTAAATCTTCTATTTTTTCTGCCCATTCTATAAAACACCAATTTCCAGAATATAAATACTCATCGATGCCCATATCAAGAGCTTCATTTTGATTTTTTAATCTATAAACATCAAAATGATAAACTAATTGGTTATTAGGTATTTCGTATTCATTAACTAAACTAAAAGTAGGGCTACTTGTTGGATTTTCTACTCCAAGATATTTGCAAATACTTTTAATTAAAGTTGTTTTGCCAGCACCCATTTCTCCATTAAAAAGAATTACTTTTTCAGGATTTGATTCGATGACTTTTTGGGCTATTTTGTTTATTTCCTCTAGTGAAAACTCGATTTTCATTTTACTTCTTTGGACTAAATACTAAAAAGGGAACAATCATTTCTTCTAACGAAATACCTCCATGTTGATAGGTGTTTCTGTAAAAACTCACATAATGATTATAGTTATTTACGTAAGCAAGAAAATAATCATTTTTTGCAAAAATATAAGAACTTGTCATGTTTACAATTGGCAAGCCGATTTTTTTAGGTTCTTTTACAGCATATACATCCTTTTGTTCATAAGTAAGACTTCGGCCAGTTTTGTAGCGTAAATTCAAACTAGTGTTTTTATCTCCAATTACTTTCGATGGGTTTTTACAGTTAATTGTCCCATGATCAGTAGTTAAAATAAGTTTAAATCCTAGTTTTTGTGCTTGTTGAATAATTTCTAATAATGGAGAATTTTTAAACCAACTTAAAGTTAATGATCTATATGCCTTGTCATCAGATGCTAATTCTTTAACAACTTCCATGTCAGTTTTTGCATGGGATAGCATATCGACGAAGTTGTACACTACCGAGACTAGCTTTTTATCCTTTAAAGCTTTGAAATTTTCGGCTAATTTTTTTCCATTTGTAAAGTTGGTAATTTTGAAATATTCGTGTTGAATATTTAATCCAAGTCTTTTTATTTGTGCATCTAAAAATTCAGCTTCATATAAATTTTTACCACCTTCATCTATATCGTTTTTCCAATACTGTGGAAATTGTTTTTCCATGTCTAAAGGTAATAGACCTGAAAATAATGCATTTCTGGCATATTGAGTAGCTGTAGGCAAAATGGCATAATATGGTGTTTCCGCTTCAAGTTTGTAATGATTTCCTATTACACTTTCAAAAGCTTTCCATTGATCATATCGTAAGTTGTCAATTACAACAAATAAAACATTTTCACTACCTTTTAATTCGGGAACAACAAGTTGTTTGAAAACTTCATGTGACTGAATTGGTTTGTCAGCTTTTGGCTGAAACCAATCTTCGTAATTTTTCTCAATAAACTTACCAAATTGTGAATTGGCTTCAGCTTTTTGAGATTCAAGAATTTGGGACATATTTTGATCGTCTATGTTTTCCAGCTCCATTTCCCAAAACATTAATTTTTTATATAAATCAATCCATTCTTCATAAGAATTAACCATTACCATATCCATAGATATTTTACGGAATTCTTTTTGATAATCAAGCGTAGTCTTTTCAGAAATTAATCGTGAGTGATCCAAATTCTTTTTTAAACTTAATAGAATTTGGTTTGGATTTACAGGTTTGATTAAGTAATCGGCTATTTTAGAACCAATGGCTTCCTCCATGATATATTCCTCTTCGCTTTTAGTAATCATAATTACTGGAACTGTAGATATTTTTTCCTTTATCTCAGATAAAGTCTCTAATCCTGACATTCCTGGCATGTTTTCGTCCAGAAAAACAATATCGAAATTTTCTTCCTGAATTAAGTCTACAGCATCACGTCCGTTGTTACATGTTTTGACTGTATAATTTTTCTTTTCAAGAAATAATATGTGTGGTTTTAATAAGTCGATTTCATCATCAACCCAAAGTATCTTAATGCTCATATAATTCGATTTCTGTTGCAATTTACTACTTATTAAACATCAGTTTCATAAAAATATTGTAAAATATTGCTGAGTTTTTATTAATAATTAGTTTTCAATATATTTGGGGCCAAACAAACAAAAAAAATATGAATTATAATAAAGTTGCAATCCTTGTACTTGGGGTTGCTTTATTTGTGACAAGTTGCAAAAAAGAAAAAGTATTTGATGTCAATGCTCCCGATGTATTGGTTACTAATAGAGATACATTAATAGATCCTTCTGATGATTTCTTTAGTTATGCAAACGGAGGATGGTTTAAAAAAAACCCAATTCCAGATTCGGAACGAAGTAATGGAATTTTTAGAACTATTGGTGATACAATCAATAGTCAAATAAGACAAATCTGTGAAAAATCTGCTTCGGAAAATGCAGACAAAGGAACTAACAAACAAAAAATAGGCGATTTTTATGCATCAGGTATGGATACAATTACTATTAATAAGCAAGGTATTAACCCTTTGAAAAATGAGTTAGCTAAAATTGATGCTATAAAAGATATTCCTTCTCTTGTAAACTCTATTGCTTATTTACATACTATTGGTGCAAATCCAGCATTTGGTTTTTATGTAGGTCAAGATGATAAAATTAGTGAAAAATATGCTTTGTTCTTTTCTCAAGGCGGGTTAGGAATGGGTAATCGTGATTACTATTTTAATACTGATAAAGAAACGGTTACAATTAGAGCTGAATATGTAAAGCATCTTGAAGCAATGTCAAAATTGATGGGCAATGATGTTTCTTCGGCAAAGTCGAATGCTCAAGTAATTATGAAGTTAGAAACAGAATTGGCGAACAATTCTAGAAAACTTGAAGCACTTCGTGATCCAATTAAGAATTACAACAAAATGTCTTTAACCGAATTTAAATCGGTTACGCCAAATATTGCTTGGGACAAAATGCTTTCAATAATGAATATAAAAAAGGCAGATACGGTAATTGTTGGTCAACCTGAATTCTATAAAGCATTAGATAAAACAATTAAGTCGTACTCAATCAATGATTGGAAAACCTATTTAAAATGGGATTTGGTTAATAGTTACGCTTCTTATTTGAGTAATGATTTTGAGAAACAAAATTTCTACTTTTATTCAACAGTAATGAGTGGTGTAAAAGAACAAAAACCGCGTTGGAAAAGAGTTGTGGAGCAAACAGACGGTTCTTTAGGGGAATTGATTGGGCAAGTTTATGTAGATGAATATTTACCAAAAGGTACAAAAGAGAAGCTTTTAGAGATTGGTAACAATATTCGCGATGTTTATGCTGAACGAATTAAGAAGCTTGACTGGATGAGTCCAGAAACTAAGAAAAAAGCATTGCATAAGCTTTCAAAAATAGTTATGAAAGTTGGTTATCCGGATAAGTGGAAAGACATGTCTTCTGTTTCTATTAGCAGAGATGCATATTGTGCTAATGTGATTTCTGTAAACAAATGGAGCTATAATGATATGTCTAATAAATTTGGTAAAGCTGTAGATAGAACAGAATGGGGAATGTATCCACAAACATATAATGCTTATTACAGTCCAAGCAATAATGAAATTTGTGTTCCTGCATGTAATATAATTGTTCCTGGATTTGAAGGAAGAATGCCAGATGATGCCATTTTATATGGAATTATTGGAGGTTCGACTTTTGGTCACGAAATCACTCATGGTTTTGATGATCAAGGAAGTCAGTATGATGAAAAAGGTAATTTAAATAACTGGTGGACTTCAGATGATTTGAAAAAATTTAAAGAAAAAACTAAAGCTATAGTAGCTCAATACAGTAAATATGAGGCTTTGCCAGGTAAATTTGTTAATGGAGATGCAACTCAAGGTGAAAATATTGCTGATTTAGGTGGAGTGGTAATGGGTTATGAAGCATTTAAAAAAACAAATCAGTTTAAGGAGAATAAAAAAATAGCTGGTTTAACACCAAATCAAAGATTCTTTTTAGCTTATGGTTATGCTTGGATGGTAAATATAAAACCAGAATCACTAGGTCAACAATTGATAACAGATGTTCATGCTCCAGCAAAATATAGAATTAATGGAGTGTTGAGTAATATTGATGAGTTTTATAAAACATTCAATATTAAAAAAGGTGGTAAAATGTTTATTCCTGTAAAAGATAGAATCGTGATTTGGTAAAATCATTAATAAAATCCCTAATTGATACAAAATAATTAGGGATTTTATTTTTAAAATAATCCTATATTTGTTAGCCTAAATAGTATTTTGTGAGTAAAACAAACAAACTAAAAATCTTTAATGATCCCATATATGGTTTTATAACCATGCCTAATCCTTTCATTTATGATTTAATCCAACATCCATATTTTCAACGTTTGCGAAGAATTTCTCAAATGGGATTGTCTTATTTAGTTTATCCAGGAGCAAATCACACCCGATTTCATCATGCGTTAGGTTGTTTGCATATCATGCAAAAAGCAGTAAATGTATTACGATTTAAAAACGTTCAAATTTCAGAAGAAGAAGAAAATGCTTTGTATGTGGCAATTTTGCTTCATGATATTGGCCATGGACCTTTTTCTCACGCTATGGAACATAGCATTGTTGAAGATGTGCATCATGAAGAAATTTCACTTTTATTTATGAATAAACTCAATAAAGAGTTTAATGGAAAATTAAGTTTAGCAATTCAAATATTCAAAGGAGAATACCACCGAAAATTCATGCTTCAATTGATATCTAGTCAATTAGATATGGATCGTATGGATTATTTAAAGCGTGATAGTTTTTATAGTGGAGTAGAAGAAGGAAAAATTAATTCTGATCGATTAATTCAAATGATGAATGTGGTTGATGATGTTTTGGTTATTGAAGAGAAAGGAATTTATTCTGTTGAAAAATTCTTAATGGCTCGTCGTTTAATGTACTGGCAGGTTTATTTGCACAAAACAAGTTTGGTAGCTGAAGAAATTTTAACCAGAATTCTTAAAAGGGCAAAGGAGTTATATCAAAAAGGATCTGATGTAGAATGTAGTAAGCCTTTGCATTTTTTCATTGAAAACAAAATTATGCTTCATGATTTCAATGATGAAATTCTTGAAGAATTTGCCAAATTGGATGACACGGATATTATTGGAGCAATTAAAAACTGGCAATATCACGAAGATTTTACGTTATCTACTTTAAGTAAGATGATTATTAATAGAGATTTGCTTAAAATAAAAATGAGCAACGAGAAGTTTTCTACTGAAGAAATACAATCGCTTTTAGAGCAATACTCTAAAGAAAGCAAATTATCTGTTCTGGAATCAAAATATTTTGTTTTTAAAGGAAAAATAAAAAATCAAGCATACAGTAAAATAGCTGAACCAATAAGGATTTTACAAAAAGATGGTGGTTTAGAAGATGTTGCAATATTATCAGACCAGTTATCCTTAAATGCATTGTCAAAGCATGTTACAAAATACTATTTGTGTTTTCCAAAACAGCTTAATAAAAGTTAAAATTCACAAAAAATTTATACTTTTGCATGAATATGAAATTTACGGCCGAGCAAATAGCAGGTATTCTAGAAGGTGAAGTAGTAGGAAATCCTAATGCTGAAGTTTCTAAGTTATCAAAAATTGAAGAAGGTACTGAAGGTTCGCTTACATTTTTAGCAAACCCTAAGTATATTAATTATATATATGAAACAAAGGCTACAATAACTATTGTAAATAAAACCTTTGAACCAGAGAGTCCACTCACAACAACCCTTATTAAGGTTGAGGATGCTTATAAATCTTTTTCAAAATTACTAGAGTTCTACAATCAAATTAAACTAAATAAAGTAGGAATTGAAGTTCCCTGTGTATTGTCAGAAACTGCACAACATGGAGATAATTTCTATTTAGGAGCATTTAGTTATGTTGGGGAAAATGTATTTATTGGAGAAAATGTGAAAATTTATCCAAATAGTTTTGTGGGTGATAATGTGATAATTGGAGACAATACTACGATCTTTGCAGGAGCAAAAATTTATTCTGAAACCATTATAGGAAAAAACTGCACTATACATTCGGGAACAGTTATTGGAGCCGATGGCTTTGGTTTTGCACCAAATGAAAATGGAGAATATAGTAAAGTGCCACAAATAGGTAATGTTATTATAGAAGATAATGTAGATGTAGGAGCAGGAACAACTATTGATAGAGCGACTTTAGGATCAACAATAATTCGTAAAGGAGTAAAGCTTGATAACCAAATTCAAATTGCCCATAATGTTGAAATTGGTGAAAATACAGTTATCGCTGCACAAACAGGCGTTGCAGGATCAACTAAAATTGGTAAAAACTGTATGATTGGTGGGCAAGTTGGTATAGCTGGCCATTTGGTTGTTGGAAATAATGTTAAAATACAAGCTCAAACAGGAGTTGGTAGGAATATAAAAGATAACGAAACAATACAAGGAAGCCCTGCTTTGGGGTATAGTGATTATAATAAATCATATGTACACTTTAAAAATCTTCCTAAAATAGTATCCGAATTAGAAGTATTAAAAAAGAAAAACAATTAAATCATGGTTAAGCAAAAAACCATCCAATCAGAAATTACCCTAACTGGTGTTGGACTTCACACTGGAAGAGAAGTTACAATGACTTTTAAACCAGCACCCGTAAATAATGGATTTACTTTTGTACGTGTTGACTTAGAAGGACAACCAATCATCGAAGCTGATGCAGCTTATGTAGTAACAACGCAAAGAGGTACAAATCTTGAGAAATTAGGAGTTATGATTCAAACTCCTGAGCACGTTTTGGCCGCTGTTGTAGGTTGTGATTTAGATAATGTTATTATCGAATTAAATGCTTCTGAACTACCAATTATGGATGGTTCATCAAAGTATTTTGTTGAAGCGATCGAAAAAGTTGGAGTAGTAGATCAAGATGCAGATAGAAATGTATTTGTTGTAAAGGATGTTATTTCCTATGTAGATGAATCTACAGGAAGTGAAATAACAGTCATTCCTGCAGATGATTATCAAGTGACTGCAATGGTTGATTTTGGTACAAAAGTTCTTGGTACCCAAAATGCTAGCATGAAAAATATTTCAGAATTTAAAACTGAAATAGCTGCTTGTCGTACATTTAGTTTCTTGCATGAACTTGAAATGCTTCTGGAAAATGGATTAATTAAAGGAGGGGATTTAAATAATGCTATTGTTTATGTTGATAAAGAATTATCTACAGAAACAATGGAAAAATTAAAAGTTGCCTTCGGAAAAGATAAAATATCAGTTACTCCAAACGGAGTTTTAGATAACTTAACTCTTCATTTCCCTAATGAAGCAGCTCGTCACAAACTATTAGATGTTGTGGGAGATTTAGCTTTAATTGGTACAAAAATAAAAGGTAAAGTTATTGCTAACAAACCTGGGCATTTTGTAAACACTCAGTTTGCTAAAAAAATGTCTAAACTTATTAAAAACGAGCAACGCAATAATGTTCCTGTTTATGATTTAAACAAAGAGCCATTAATGGACATTCACAAAATTATGTCTATGTTGCCGCATCGTCCTCCATTCTTACTTGTTGATAGAATTTTAGAAATGACTGACACGCAAGTGGTAGGACTTAAAAATGTTACTATGAATGAAGATTTCTTCGTAGGGCATTTTCCAGGAGCACCAGTAATGCCAGGGGTTTTAATAGTTGAGGCAATGGCACAAACAGGAGGTATTTTAATTTTAAGTACTGTTCCAGATCCTGAAAATTATTTAACTTATTTCATGAAAATAGATAATGTAAAGTTCAAGCATAAGGTATTGCCTGGAGATACATTAATTTTTAAATTAGATTTACTTTCGCCAATTCGAAGAGGTATTTGTCACATGCAAGCTAACGCTTATGCAAATGGTAAATTAGTTGCCGAAGCAGAATTAATGGCTCAAATAGTAAAAAAACAATAAGCAAAACAGATGAATCAACCTTTAGCATATGTTCACCCAGGTGCAAAAATTGCCAAGAATGTGGTAATAGAGCCTTTTACAACAATTCATAATAATGTGGTTATTGGAGATGGTACATGGATAGGTTCTAATGTGACTATTATGGAAGGAGCCAGAATAGGTAAAAACTGTAATATTTTCCCTGGAGCTGTTATTTCTGCTGTGCCACAAGATCTAAAATTCGGAGGTGAAGAATCGCTTGCGGTAATTGGTGACAATACTACTATTCGTGAGTGTGTTACGATTAATAGAGGTACTGTGGCATCAGGCCAAACTGTGATTGGAAATAACTGTCTTATCATGGCAACAGCGCACATCGCTCACGATTGTCATATTGGTAATAATGCTATTGTGGTTAATGGTGTTGCTCTTGCTGGACACGTTACGGTTGGAGATTTTGCTATCATCGGAGGTTTAGCAGCAGTGCATCAATTTATTTCTATTGGAGATCATGCAATGGTTTCTGGAGGTTCTTTAGTTAGAAAAGATGTCCCTCCATTTACTAAAGCGGCAAAAGAGCCACTTTCTTATGTTGGGATTAATTCAGTTGGATTACGTAGAAGAGGTTTCTCTACTGAAAAAATAAAAGAAGTTCAGGATATTTATAGAATTTTATATCAAAAAAATTACAATACCTCTCAAGCATTGGCAATTATTGAAGCTGAAATGCAAGCTACACCAGAGCGTGATGAAATTTTAGATTTTATCAGAAACTCATCAAGAGGTATTATGAAAGGATACACAGGAGTATAATAAAAATTCAATAATAAATTAATTACAACAAATTAGATTTTAAGATTTTTCTAAAGTCTAATTTCTAAATTCTAAAATAAAAATGGCAAGTACGGCAGACATTAGAAACGGATTATGTATTAAGTTTAACCATGATATCTACAAAATTGTAGAATTCTTACACGTTAAACCTGGGAAAGGTCCTGCTTTCGTTAGAACAAAATTAAAAAGTTTAACATCAGGAAAAGTTTTAGATAATACTTTCTCGGCAGGTCATAAAATTGATGTTGTTCGTGTTGAAACACATACTTTTCAGTTTTTATATGCAGAAGGAAGTGATTTTCACTTTATGAATGCTGAAACTTTTGAACAAATCACGTTAAATAAAGATATTCTTGATGCTCCAGATTTGTTAAAAGAAGGAACTAATGTAATGGTTCAAATTAATACTGAAACAGATTTACCTTTATCAGTTGATATGCCAGCTTCAATTGTTCTTGAAGTAACTTATGCTGAGCCAGGAATCAAAGGGAATACTGCTACAAATGCTACTAAACCTGCAACTGTAGAAACTGGAGCAAGTGTAAACGTTCCTTTATTCATCAACGAAGGTGACAAAATTAAAATTGATACCGCTACTGGTAAATACATGGAAAGAGTTTAATATATGAAATTCTCTCAAGCACATACCTTAAAACAAATTGCAGGAATATTAGACTGTAAATTTGTTGGTAATGAAAATTTTCCAGTTCTAGGAATGAATGAGATTCATGTGGTAGAACCAGGAGATATTGTGTTTGTTGACCATCCAAAATATTACGATAAAGCTTTACAATCAGCAGCAACTATTGTTTTAATTAATAAAGAAGTAGATTGTCCTGAAGGTAAGGCTTTATTGATTTCTGATGATCCTTTCAGAGATTTTAATAAACTAACTAAGTATTTTAATCCTTTTCAGTCTTCGTCAAAATCGATTTCAGATTCTGCCAAAATAGGAGAGGGAACAATAATTCAACCCAATTCTTTTATTGGAAATAATGTAGTTATAGGAAAGAATTGTTTGATTCATTCAAACGTTTCTGTTTATGACAATACAATAATTGGAGACAATGTAATTATCCATTCAGGTACTATTTTAGGAGCCGATGCTTTTTACTATAAAAAACGTCCTGAAGGGTTTGATCAACTAATCTCTGGCGGTAGAGTTGTTATTGAAGATAACGTAGGTATTGGAGCACTTTGTACTATAGATAAGGGGGTTACAGGTGATACAACCATTGGTGAAGGAACTAAAATTGATAATCAAGTTCATGTTGGTCATGACACGGTTATTGGAAAAAAATGTTTGATTGCCTCACAAACAGGAATTGCTGGTTGTGTTGTTATTGAAGACGAAGTTACACTTTGGGGACAAGTTGGTACTACTAGCGGAATCAAAATTGGTTCAAAAGCTGTAGTGATGGGACAAACAGGTGTGACAAAGTCTATAGAAGGAGGTAAGACCTATTTTGGAACTCCTGTAGAAGAATCACGCGAAAAATTAAAGCAATTAGCAAATCTCAAAAAAATTCCTGAAATACTTAATAAACTAAATCAAAATGAAGGTTAGGAAATTTATCAGAGAGCTTTATGAATCTGATGCTTTATACAATGCTGAAGTATTAGAGCAATTCATTCATCCAGAAATCACATTAGAATGGTATAGCAGTAAAGGTCTTCTTAAGATGAAAAAGAAAGATATTTTATTATTAGCCAAAGAATTGGAACGTACCTATAAATCGATGCGTTCTGATATTTCACACATTTTAAAGGATGAAGATAAAGTAACAGTTCGTTATAAACACTTTGGTAAAACTATAGAAAATCCATCTGAAGAAATTCTATTAGCTTCATTTATAGTAATTTGGCAAATTAAGGAGGAAAAACTTTTTTGCGGCTATCAAATGAGCCAATTATATTAAAAAAGTTTACCAAAAATTTAAACTCTTTTCATTACTTTTGCTTCACAAAAATAAATAACAAACAATACACATATTATGAGTGTTTTAGTAAATAAAGATTCAAAAATTATCGTACAAGGTTTCACAGGAAGTGAAGGAACTTTCCATGCATCTCAAATGATTGAGTACGGAACAAATGTTGTAGGTGGTGTAACTCCAGGAAAAGGAGGAACTTCTCACTTAGACCGTCCAGTTTTTAATACAGTAAAAGATGCTGTAGAACAAGCTGGTGCAGATACTTCTATCATTTTCGTTCCGCCTGCATTTGCTGCTGATGCGATTATGGAAGCTGCTGACGCTGGTATCAAAGTAATCATTTGTATTACTGAAGGTATTCCTGTAGCTGATATGATTAAAGCATACGATTACATTAAAGCAAAAGACTGTCGTTTAGTTGGTCCTAACTGTCCAGGTGTAATTACTCCAGAAGAAGCTAAAGTTGGTATCATGCCAGGTTTCGTTTTCAAAAAAGGAAAAGTAGGTATTGTTTCTAAATCAGGTACTTTAACTTATGAAGCTGCTGATCAAGTAGTGCGTCAAGGTTTTGGTATTACAACAGCTATCGGAATTGGTGGTGACCCAATCATCGGAACTACTACTAAAGAGGCGGTTGAATTATTAATGAACGATCCAGAAACTGAATGTATCATTATGATTGGTGAAATTGGTGGTCAATTAGAAGCTGATGCTGCTAAATGGATTAAAGCTGATGGTAACCGTAAACCAGTTGTAGGTTTCATCGCTGGTGAAACTGCTCCAAAAGGACGTACAATGGGTCACGCAGGTGCTATTGTAGGTGGTGCTGATGATACAGCTGAAGCTAAAAAACGTATCATGAGAGAAAACGGAATCCACGTTGTTGACTCTCCAGCTGAAATTGGTAAAAAAGTAAAAGAAGTTTTAGGATAATCCTAATTTAATCATATAAAAAAGCCAGCTATTTTAGCTGGTTTTTTTATTTAGATTTTCTTGATTCAAGTATTTTTTGTAGCTCTTGTTCTAAAATTTTATTATTATTCGAATTTCTAACAATCAAATAGGTTAAAATTAAAGGGAAGAATGTAAAAAATCCAAAGCCATTTTTTACAGCACTGTATACTACGATTCCTATTGTTATACCAACAGCAAAGGCATCAACGATTTTGTTTGTCTTTAAACTTTTAATTTTTTGTATAAGTTCTTGATCACTTAATTCTGTAAAATTATCGGATTTCATATTATGATTTTTTTTAATTCAAATATATTGAAAAATGTAAGAAAAGATTTAAAATTTTTTTAGATCATTTTTGATTCTTTCTTCGGTAGGCATCAAAGAGACAAGATAAACTATCAACAATATTCCAAAGATTACAAAATCAGGTTTCGAAAATAATATGAAGAAAGCCATTCCTTCTAAAATTGCCCATCTTATAAGAGAAGCAGTTTGATATAGAGCAAAATTATCTTCAAGTTTTTGATTATTTTCGATTTTTTTAAGTTGCGATTTAAATAAGAAATTACCAACCAAAATAGCAGCGACTGGAATAATAATATATACAATTGATGAGGAATCGATATTTGGAACATTCTTCAAATTATCAATAGATATATTTCCTATTACTATATAAGCTAGAATTGTTCCAGCACAAATTGCAAAATGAATAATTCTAAGAGTTTTAAGTTTTTCAGACATATTGTTAAAGTTGGTTTTAGATAATTGATTTGATTAAAATGGAAATATAGTTTTTATATTAATAATTACCTATCCAACTTTTTGTGTCAGGCATCACAAAAGGCTTGTCAAAGAAATCATAAAGTAATTTTAAAAATAAATCTTGTTTTTCCCATGAAGCCCCGTGTGTTGCTCCAGGTATTATACACAAATGTGAATTTGGTATATTTTGAAACATTTTAACAGTGTGTTCCAATGTGATGAAATCTCTGTCTCCCGACATAATTAGTACAGGAGCTTTTATTTTATTTAATTCTTTGAAATCAAAGTTAGGATAATCACGCATTAATACTAACAGCTTTCTTTCTTTTTCAGGTGTTTTTGGATTGGCTATTTTTTCTGCTTCATAATCAATAGACCACTCATGTATAGCCGATTTATCAGGTTGAATATTTGCTCCAAATGCCAAAGCTCGTCTTACTTTTTTAGGATAATCTTTAGCTAACAACAAACTTAAAATCCCACCGTCACTTTGTCCCCAAACATTAACCGAATCAATTTTTAAAATATTTAAAAGTTCATTGACGTCGCTAGCCATTTGATCATAAGTGAGTGGTTTATCTGTGTCAGTTGATTTTCCTTGACCACGGCTGTCAACAGCTATAACTTTATATTTTTTCATTAATTCTGGATAAAAATTACCAGCATTAGAAATGTCTCCTCCATTACCATGTAAAACAAGTAGAGGTTGACCTTCTCCGTAAATTTCGTAGTACAATTTGATTCCGTTAACATCAGCAAATTTGCCTACTTGCTTATTTTGCCCAAAATTGGAAATGTTTTTTCCAGTAATTTTTAGATAATACTTGCCATTAGGTGTTTTTTCTAAACTTTCTACTATGCTAGAATATAAATCATTTACGCCGACATTTGGTTTCCCGCTTCCTTGTTTTAAGGTCGAAATCTGATTTTCAAAATCTTCTTCATAAACTTTTTCCCATTTGTTTTTACTGTTTAAAATAGAAAGTGTTACATCGTCATAATAAAAATCTCCGTTAAACATTGACCAATTTCCAAAAAATATTTTCTCAGCACTAGCATCAATAGTTCCCTCAATTGAATATTTTTTCCATTCTGAATTTTTTATTGGATTTTTATACATATTTTCTGAAAAACCTTTTTCATCATTAGATTTATCAACTCTTACCCATAAATAAGTTGCAGAATTATCTTCGGAACCATTTGATTTTACCCAGGCTTCAAATTTGAATTTTTTTCCTTGGTATTTTGTAGCGTCAACGCTATAATGATATGATGACCATTTTGATTGCGCATTGGTAATACTAGATAATAATACAAAACACAAGAAGAGTGTGTGGCGAATAGATTTCATGTTTTTAGCTGTTTATTTTAATTTTCTATGTTTTATTTTTTGACACTAATTTACCAATTCCAACAAACAAAATTGACAGGATCAGAAATACACTAAACAGGACAAGAATATTAATTCCTATTTGTGGCCAACCTAACTCAGTAACATTTATAAATGGATAAGGATAAAAGTCTGAAAATTTTCCTCTAAGTAGAATGTATCCTAAATAGAATAGGGGATAGAGCAAAAATTTAGGGATCATTTTCCATTTAAGTTTAAGTTTTTGTTCATAAAAAAACCAGTAAATAATTACCAGAGTAGGAATGACAGTATGAAGTAATTCATCAATAATTCTTTGCAGGCCTGTTGGTTTCCATAAGTGTCGTAAAGCTATTTGATAAACCAATCCTACAACGGTAATATAAATTGTAATTGCTGTGAGAGAACCAGCTTTATTAAATAAACTTTCTGAAGTTTTCTTCGATGTAAAGAATTGATTCGTAAAATAAAAAGCAACTATAATATTGGTTAAAATAGTGAAGAAACTAAAAAAACGTATAATCATTTCAGGGACAGAAGTTGTTCTGTTTTCAAGCATTAGTAAAAACTGATCAATAATAGCAAACCATCCTAGTAATGCTAACAGTAAATTGAATGTTCTTTTCATTTCTTATGACAAATTATTTTAAATACACTTTTTTATCGTGAAGTTCCATCCATTTTGTGGGATCTGCAATATTTGTCCATCCGTATTGACGATACAGTTCATGTGCATCACCAGTGAGTAAAATCCATCGTCTTAATCCTTGTAAATTCTCATAATTCATGATAGTTTCCATTAACCATTTAGAAAGACCTTTACCTCTGTATTCTTCTAAAATATACACGTCTCCTAAATATGAAATCGTTGAAAAATCAGTAATAACTCTTGCAAAACCAATCTGCTTTTCAGCTTCATAAACACCAAAACATAATGAGTTTTCTATTGCAGTTTGTATTTTTTCTTTAGGGATATTTAAACACCAATAGGCTTTGATGGATAAAAACTCATGAATAGAATTTACATCTAACTTTGACTTGTCAGTTGAAATGCTGAATTGGTCTCTATGTGTTGTTAATTCTTTCATAGAAAGTTAGCCATAGATTTTAGCCTGTGTTATGAGCTGGCTTGATTTTTAAGTTTTTTATATTCCCGAATTAAATCTTTAAGTTGTCGATTTGAAGTAACATCAATTTGTTTATCTGATAGGAAATGTTTAAATCTGAATTTGCTATTATAATTTTTTGAAATTATTTCTTGGTCAACAACAAAGAGCTCATTCCTTAAATGTTGTTTTTCATTTTCAAGACTTTCCAAATTTTGAAATTTATCTTTTAAATCTCTACGAAAAGTGGTCGTATTGAAAGGAATAGAGTTTAAAATTTGCATTTGTTTTTTAGACTTAAAATCTAAACTTGCAATAATCTTAATGGCAATTTCTTTAATATCATTTTTTGATAAAGTGTCAATTTTTTTAGGGAGAAAAGATTCTAGTTTAGATTTTTTGGTTGTCATATTTTTTGATTATTTTTTTTAAGTTGGCTCATAACGTTTCAAGGCTTGGGTTATAAAGACCTGTGGAACGATGACCTTTACAAATATAGATAAACCAATTGAAAATCCTCTGGATTTTCTAAACTGGCGCGAGATTAGTCATTGTAGCAAACCGTTGTTACAAGTGGTGCTTATTTAAACTTCAATTGTTGTCGCTCCAGTTATTAAATCATGGATTGCTCTTTTTCTAGGATTTTTAAATATAGTGATATATGAAATCCAACCAAAAATCAATTTTGAGACAAAACGGCTTACGGATCTTAGTATATTTAATTTTTTTGAATCATTAGAACTTCTGCGAATTCTAATATTCATTACATGATTACCTATTGTTGCTCCAAAGGATATGCAAATAGGTTCGTATATTACTAGGGAAGAAAATAATGAGACTCTAAGCCAAGTTGGTACATTTTCAAAGTTACTTAATACTTCAGCTATTATAAAAGCTAAAGCTATAAGAAATAAAGTATCAATCGTAGATGACTTTGTTCTATCAAGTAGTGCAGCAGTTGGTTTGGACATTTAATTCTCCGATGTGTTTTAGTGTTTGTTCAAGTTCGTCCCGCCGACTTTGCGAAGCTTGGGATTTTTGTTACTGTTGCCAACAAATATACCGAAAAGTTGAAAGTAAAAAGATCAGTTTACAACAGAAAGTGCAAACACAAACTCTTCCAGATACACACTTCTACCCAAATTTCACAAAACCGCGCTGTTAACTGCCGTTGATTATATATTATTTGGATCAAAACCGTACATAAAATCGTTTAATTTTCCTTCTGAACTTTCCAATCCTACTATATCCATAATTTCCTCAAAATAAGAGCAAACACGTTCTCTATCTTCAGTATCTAAATCGATATAAATATCCGCAAAATTTGCCAATCCTTTTTCAATTGCTTTTTGATAATCTTCGTCAGTAGGATTTTGAGTTTTAGATATAGTTTGGAAACTATCCGCAACGTTATTAATTTTTTCAGTCAGTACTGGTTTTAATTTTTGATTTCCAATTCCAGAATAGAAGTTGGGATAGGGGATAGCTACGAATTTTTCTTTCGCTTTAAATTGTTCGAACTTATTCATCGCATTTTTTGGCGTTTCAATTTTCTTTGGCTGACATGCAGCTAAAGTTAAAATGGTCAATATTGTAATTATAGTTTTCGTCATGTTTAAATTGGAGCTAACTTATAAATATATGCAAGTTCCGTTTACGAACAAAAATTATTGTAAGTATTTTATTGTTTTTCAAATATAAAAAAAACCTCCAGTTTTCACTAGAGGTTTTACTATTAAAAGTTTGGTGATAAGTTATACTTTTTGTAGAAGTTATCAAGTGCTTCAACTACTTCTTGTTCAGTATCAACAATTTGAATTAAATCCATATCGCCAGGGCTTACCGTCTTTTCTTGATTAATCATGATTTCTTTTACCCAATCAATTAATCCTTTCCAGAACTGGCTTCCTACCAATATGATAGGGAATTTTCCAATTTTTTTAGTTTGAATTAATGTTATCGCTTCAAACAATTCATCCAATGTTCCAAATCCTCCAGGCATTACTACAAAACCTTGTGAGTATTTTACAAACATTACTTTACGAACAAAGAAATAATCAAAATTTAGATTTTTGTCTTTGTCAATATAGGGATTGAAATGTTGTTCAAAAGGTAACTCGATATTTAATCCTACCGAAATTCCTTCACCACGGTGTGCTCCTTTATTACCCGCTTCCATGATACCAGGACCACCACCAGTAATTACACCGTAACCGGCTTTTGTGATTTCAAAAGCAATTCTTTCTGCTAATTGATAGTATTTATCTTCAGGTTTTGTTCTTGCAGAGCCAAAAATAGACACACACGGACCAATACGAGCCATGCTTTCATATCCATTAACAAACTCAGACATAATTTTAAAAATTGCCCAAGAGTCGTTTGATCGTATTTCGTTCCAGGTTTTTTGGCTTAATTTGTCTTTAATTCTATCGTCTTCGTTTGTAAATTCTTCTTTCATCGTATCTTCTTTAATTTTTAAACAGCCGACTAAAATAATTCTTTTTTTAGAAATTGGGCTGTATAGCTCTTTTTATTTTTTATTATTTCTTCTGGAGTTCCTTTGGCAATAATTTCTCCACCACCTTTTCCGCCTTCATAACCTACATCAATAATATAATCCGCTAATTTGATTACGTCCATATTGTGTTCGATAATAAGAACTGTATTCCCTTTGTCGACCAACTTGTTTATTACATCCATCAAAACTCTAATGTCTTCAAAATGTAAACCAGTGGTAGGTTCGTCCATGATATAGAACGTATTTCCGGTATCTTTTTTAGATAATTCAGTCGCTAATTTTATACGTTGTGCTTCACCACCAGAAAGGGTAGTGCTTTGTTGTCCCAAAGTGATATAACCCAGTCCAACATCCTGAATGGTTTTAATTTTTCGAAAGATTTTAGGAATGTTTTCAAAGAACTCAACACCTTCATCAACGGTCATATTCAATACATCCGAAATTGATTTTCCTTTATAGCGAATTTCTAACGTTTCTCTGTTAAAACGTTTTCCTTGACATGTTTCACATTCTACATATACATCAGGCAAGAAGCTCATCTCAATAGTTCTTACGCCACTTCCTTCGCAAGTTTCACAACGACCTCCAGCAACATTAAAACTAAAACGGCCTGGTTTGTAACCACGAATTTGAGCTTCTGGTGTTTGTGTAAATAAACTTCTTATTTCAGAAAAAACTTCAGTATAAGTTGCAGGATTAGAACGTGGTGTACGGCCAATTGGACTTTGGTCAATATCAATTACTTTATCAATATGTTCCAAACCTTCAATTTTTTTGTACGGTTGTGGTTTTTTAACAGCATTAAAGAAGTGCTCGTTCAAAATAGGATAGAGGGTTTCATTAATCAAAGTTGATTTTCCTGAACCCGAAACTCCTGTCACACAAATTAATTTTCCTAATGGAAATTCAGCCGAAACATTCTTTAAATTATTTCCCGTAGCTCCGGAAATCTTAACCGATTTTCCATTTCCTTCACGACGTTTTTTTGGAATTTCAATTTTCATTTTACCACTCATAAACTGAGCAGTAATGGTATTTTCCTTAAGTAAAGCTTTAGGTGTTCCTTGACTAATGATTTGTCCTCCGTATTTACCAGCTTTTGGTCCAATATCAATAACATGATCAGCACGTTCAATCATATCTTTATCGTGTTCCACCACTAAAACGGAATTGCCAATATCGCGTAATTGTTCCAAAGATTTAATTAACCTTTCGTTATCACGTTGGTGCAAACCAATACTTGGTTCGTCTAAAATATAAAGTACGCCTACTAATTGCGAACCAATTTGTGTTGCCAAACGTATACGTTGCGCTTCACCACCCGAAAGTGATTTTGAGCTTCGGCTTAAAGAAAGATAATTTAGTCCTACATCAACTAAAAACTGCAAACGAGCTTTGATTTCTTTTACAACTTCACTGGCAATTACTTTTTGTTTTTCGGTTAAATGAGTATCTAATTCATTAAACCAAATACTTAAATCAGAAACATCTGCATTAGATAATTCCTGAATATTTTTTTCGTTTATTTTGAAGTACAAAGCCTCTTTTTTCAAACGCGAACCATTACAAACAGGACAATCTACCTCGTCCATAAAATCTTTTGCCCAGCGTTTTATAGAAGTCGATTCGGTTTCGTCGTGTTGTGTTTTGATGAAATTTGCGATCCCTTCAAATTCAATTTTATATTCTTTTGTTACCCCAGCAGTTTTTGAGCTGATAGCAAATTTTTCGTTGCCACCATTCAAAATCATGTCCATCGCTTCAGCAGAAATTTTTTCAATTGGATCAGTTAATTTGAATCCAAATTTTTCTCCAATAGTTTCTAATTGCTTGAATATCCAAGACGATTTGTATTCACCAATGGCTACAATTCCACCACTTTTTATAGATATTTTAGTGTCAGGAATAATTTTTTTTAGATTGATTTCACTTACTGTTCCCAATCCGTTACAGTTTTCACAAGCTCCTTTTGGTGAATTGAAAGAAAACAAGTTGGGCTCTGGATTTTGATAGGAAATTCCGGTTGACGGACACATTAAATTTCGGCTGAAATAACGAATCTCATTAGAGTCCTGATCTAAAATCATTAAAACATTTTCACCATGATACATGGCAGTTTTAATACTTTCTGCCAAACGTTTTTCACTATCAACAGAATCATCTATTACCAGTCTGTCAATTACAATTTCTATATCATGGGTTTTGTAACGATCCAGTTTCATTCCAGAAACTATATCCAGAACTTCGCCGTTAACACGTACTTTTAAAAAACCTTGCTTGGCAATTTGTTGGAATAATTCGGCGTAATGTCCTTTACGTGCACGGATAACAGGCGCAAGGATATTGATTCGTTTTCCTTTAAAGTTTTCCGTAATCAAATCCTTAATTTGCTCATCAGAATACGAAACCATTTTTTCGCCCGTATTGTAACTGTAAGCATCTGCAGCTCGGGCAAAAAGTAAACGAAGGAAATCGTAAATTTCTGTAATAGTTCCAACAGTTGATCGAGGACTTTTACTAGTTGTTTTTTGTTCAATCGCAATTACTGGTGATAGACCATCGATTTTGTCTACATCTGGACGTTCTAATCCGCCAAGGAACTGACGTGCATAAGCTGAGAAAGTTTCGATATAACGACGCTGACCTTCGGCGTAGATGGTATCGAAAGCTAAAGATGATTTTCCAGAACCAGACAAACCAGTAATCACTACTAGTTTTTCACGAGGAATAGAAAGGTCTATGTTTTTAAGATTATGGACGCGAGCGCCTATGATTTCAATGGTTTCGTCAGTATGTTGCATAAATTTTGAGCAAAATACAAAGGTATTATTTTTAAATGAGTTGATTATTCAAACTTAATAAGTTTATCATTTGGTAAATCATATTCATAAATAGTGAATTCTTCAGGTTCAATATATAGCCATTGGATTATACTGTTTTGATTATTAGAATTGTCATAAATCCCAATCATATAGTACTCTTTTCCATCTTTGATATTGTCTTCTATGCTATATTCGATTTTAATGTTTTCATAATTATTAAACAAAACATTTTAGAATTAGCTATATAATATTCTACAGTAAGATATATTTTATCAAAAAACCAATCAGTTCTTTCTTCATAATTATGATGATATGAGAGTGGTTCTTTGTACTTTTTACGAAATTTAGATACTTTGCCGTCTTCAATTTTCTTTACTTCAAAACCTATCTCAGTAAAATCAAGTGTTTCTCCATCACCAGCAATCCAAATACTATCCATTTTCCATTTCACAGATAAAATATCACCTCTGCAAAAATCATTATTTTTAGTTCTTTCCCAATTATAAATAAATGAACCTTCTTTTACATTCATTAATGAATAATCACCATCATCATTATAATCAATGAATTCAACTCTATTTTCATAAATTTCGCCTAATTCAGTTTTTTGATTAGGTCTAAAATCACTTTTAAAAATCTTTTTAGATTCTTTATTTTTAGCAGTTTTATTAGTAGATGATTCTTCAGGTTTTTTATTTAATTCCTCTTTTTTACATGAGCATAAAACAAAAAAAGTCAAAAGCAATACTTTTGATAAAATATTTTTCATCATTTGACGTCATTTTTTATATCTAATTCTCTGAACTTAGGCGAAGCAAAAGCAGTAGTTCCGACTACAACAAGTGTCATTATTCCTCCAAAAACAACAGCGTTTACAGTTCCCATTAATTTGGAAGTAAAACCACTTTCAAATGCTCCTAATTCATTTGAAGAACCTACAAATATTGAGTTTACAGAAGATACACGTCCACGCATATTGTCAGGAGTATATAGCTGTAAAATTGTTGAACGAATTACCACCGAGATTCCATCAGTTACACCACTCATAAAAAGCGCAACTACCGAAACCCAGAAATTGACCGATAATCCAAAAATAATGATACAAATTCCGAAGCCAAAAATAGCTAATAATAATTTTCTTCCTGCTCGATGATTTAAATCGAAATGCGTGGCGACAAGCATTGTAATTAATCCACCAACTGCAGGTGCAGCACGTAATATTCCGAAACCTTGAGAACCTACTTTTAGAATATCCTGAGCGAAAATAGGAAGTAAAGCTACAGCACCACCAAATAAAACGGCAAACATGTCTAATGATATAGCATTAAGAATAGTTTTGTTTTCAAAAACAAAAGTGATACCTCGTTTAAGACTTTTAAAAATTGGTTCTCCTAAATCTGGATTTAAAATTGGCTTTCTACTAATTTGTGTTAAGAATATAATTCCTATGATAATTGAAGAAGTTACTACACACATGGAACTAAAAGCGCCAATCCAACCAATTAAAAAACCTGCCAATGCTGGACCAATAACAGCTGCAACTTGCCAAGTAGAACTGCTCCAAGCAGCAGCGTTAGGCTTTTCTTTATTTGGAACAATTAATCCTAATAAGCTAAAAATAGAAGGAATAATAAAAGCACGAATGATTCCACCAAAAAAAACTAAAGTATAAAATCCATTAACAATTAATGACTTTGATAGCGCATCATGAATTTTAGGATGCACCAATACACACATGAAAGCGCTTATGAGTCCTAATCCAATAAAACATTTTACCAGCATTGATTTTTTTTCGTTTTGATCAACAAAGTGCCCAGCAAATAAAGCCATTCCTATGGCAGGAATAACTTCCATTAAGCCTATTAATCCCAATGATAACGGATCTTTTGTTAGTCGATACACTTCCCACTCGATAAGTACAAACTGCATGGACCAAGCCAATACAATTGCTAAGCGCATGGCTAAAAACCATCTGAATTCTTTAATTCTTAATGATGAATATGGATCTTTTTTTATTGCTTCTTCCATAATGTTATTATTTTAAATCTTTCATTTGTAATTGAATAGAAGTGTTTCCGTTCCATTCGTTTTCTTCAATAGAATATACTAAATCGAAAACATTTCTGTTTCTTGCAATTTCTATTTTCTTTCCTAAACCAAATCCTATAGTGCCAAATCCTTCGGAATCATCTTGTTTGACAAAAAGCCTTAAATGTTCGTTTTCACTACCTAATTGCTTTGGATAACCAGTATCATAAACATTCTTAGTTAGAAAAATAGGAGTCATATTTTCTGGCCCAAATGGTTCAAATTGCCTTAAAATTCGTAATAGCTTTTCATTGATTTCATTGAGGTTAATTTCTAAATCAATAGATACTTCTGGAGTCAATAAATCGGGATGAATGTTTTTTTCAACTACTTCTTCAAATGCTTGTTTGAAAGCTTGTAGATTTTCTTCTTTAATGGTCATACCAGCAGCATACATGTGACCACCAAATTGTTCCAAATGTTCTGCACAAGCCTCTAAAGCATTATAAATGTCAAAATCTTTCACTGAACGAGCAGACGCAGCCAGTTTCTCTCCGCTTTTTGTAAAAACAACCGTAGGACGGTAATAGTTTTCTACCAAACGTGAAGCAACGATGCCAATTACTCCTTTGTGCCAATCTTCTTGATAAACAACGGTTGAAAATCGTTTTTCTTCATTGTTTTTTATGATTTGTGAAAGCGCTTCTTTTGTAATTTGTTTGTCTAAATCTTTTCTGTCGGCATTAAACGTTTCTATTTCAGCAGCAAATTGTATGGCTTGCTCTAGATCAAATTCGGTTAATAACTCCACAGCGTAGTTTCCGTGTTTAATGCGGCCAGCAGCATTAATTCGCGGTGCAATAATGAAAACAACATCAGAAATCGTTAGTGTTTTCTTTTTTACATTCTGAATTAAAGCTTTGATTCCAGCTCTCGGTGCCGAATTAATTACTTCTAAGCCAAATTTAGCCAAAACTCTGTTTTCTCCTGTAATGGGAACAATATCGGCAGCAATAGCGGTAGCAACTAAATCAAGATAAGGAACTAAATCGTTTATTGATTGATTTCTATTTTTTCCTAAAGCCTGAATAAGTTTAAAACCTACTCCGCAACCACATAATTCTTTATAGGGATAATCACAATCTCCTCTTTTTGGATCTAAAACTGCCACAGCATCGGGTAATTCATCTCCAGGACGGTGGTGATCGCAAATGATAAAGTCGATGCCTTTTTGTTTTGCATAATCAATATGTTCAATCGATTTAATTCCGCAGTCAAGCGCTATAATCAAAGAAACTCCATTATCGTCAGCATAGTCAATTCCTAAGTAAGAAATTCCGTAGCCTTCATTATAACGATCGGGTATATATGTCGCTATATTTGGTGATACTGTTTTTAAGTAAGATGACATTAAAGAAACGGCTGTAGTGCCGTCAACATCATAATCGCCAAAAACCAGTATGTTTTCCTGATTTTGAATTGCTTTTTCAATACGTTTAACCGCTTTGTCCATGTCTTTCATTAGAAATGGATCATGTAAGTCATTTAAAGTTGGACGAAAAAAAGTCTTTGCATCTTCATAGGTTTCTATACCTCTTTGAAGTAGTAAAGTGGCAACAACATCATCTATATTAAGTGCGTCTTGTAAGGCTTTTATTTTTTGTTTTTCGGGCTTCGGTTTTAAATTCCAACGCATGTTATTTTCAGGAAAGTTTATTTTTCAAATGTACTTAAAAATAGCATGATTTATTAGGTTCGTATTAATAAAAAGTACTTATTTTGAATTTGTAAAAATGAAGAACATGAATATAGAAGGACAAATAGTTGATATACTTAATAGAAAGATTTTTTCTGGTGAAGTAATTGTTGAAAACGGTAAAATTATTTCAATTCAGGAAAAAGAACATGCTAACAAAAATTATATTTTACCTGGATTTATTGATGCGCATATTCATATTGAAAGTTCGATGCTTGTTCCTTCAGAATTTGCCAAAGTAGCTGTTTTACACGGAACTGTTGGAACTATTTCTGATCCCCATGAAATTGCTAATGTTCTTGGAAATGAAGGTGTATATTACATGATTGAAAATGGAAAGAAAACGCCTTTGAAATTCCATTTTGGAGCGCCATCTTGTGTTCCTGCAACTTCTTTTGAAACTGCGGGTGCTATTATTGATTCTGATGATATTAAGGAATTATTGGCTTCACCGGATATTAATTATTTGGCCGAAATGATGAATTATCCGGGAGTTCTTTTTGATGACGAAGAAGTAATGAAGAAGATTGCTTGGGCAAAACATTTTAATAAACCAATTGATGGTCATGCTCCAGGATTAAGAGGCGAACCAATCAAAAAATATATCGGAGCAGGTATTTCTACTGATCATGAGTGTTTTACCTATGATGAAGCCTTAGAAAAGCTTGGTTTGGGAATGAAAGTTATTGTGAGAGAGGGTAGTGCAGCCAAAAATTTTGAAGCACTTATTGATTTATTACCTGAACATTATGAGCAAATGATGTTTTGTTCAGATGACAAGCATCCTGATGATTTGCTTTTAGGACATATTAATATACTTTGTGCAAGAGCTGTTGCTAAAGGAATTGATGTTTTTAAAGTTTTGCAATCGGCTTGCATTAATCCTGTTAAACATTACAATATGAATGTTGGTTTGTTAAATGTTAATGATGCAGCTGACTTTATTATTGTTGAAGATTTAGTTGATTTTAAAGTACTTCAAACATATATTGATGGAAGTTTAGTTGCCAATAATGGTGAATCATTTGTTCAACATGTTGATTTTGAAACACCCAATAATTTTGATACTGATAAAAAAGAAGTTTCTGATTTTAGGGTAAATAGTAATTCTAAAACTATTCGTGTTATTGAAGCTTTAGAAGGGCAGTTGATAACCAATGAAATACATCATAAATCACTGATTGAAAACAACAACTTAGTTTCTAATATTGACAACGATATCTTAAAAATGGCTGTTGTAAATAGATACCAAAATGCAGAACCAGCTATAGCTTTCATTAAAAATATAGGATTAAAAAAAGGAGCAATTGCGAGTTCTGTAGCACACGATTGTCATAACATAGTTGTTGTAGGAACCTCTGACGAAGAAATTTGTAAAGCGGTTAATTTGCTTATAGAAAATAGAGGAGGAGTTTGTGCTGTAAATGGAGATGTAGCAAAAGTATTACCACTTCCAGTAGCTGGAATTATGAGTGATAAAGATTGTTGGGAAACAGGAAGATTATATCAGGAAATCGATGTGATGGCAAAAGATTTAGGTAGCAACTTAAAAGCACCGTTTATGACACTTTCATTCATGGCTTTATTGGTGATTCCTGATTTAAAATTGTCTGATAAAGGACTTTTTAGCGGAAACACGTTTCAATTTGTTGATTTAGAAGTAAATTAATTACTTTTTGTTAAGAGCCTGACCTTCAAAATGAATTCTATCCCATCCGAATTTCATAAAATTACGGATGTTTTGATGGTCGGTAGCTTCAGGAGTATTTAGAACATCTTTGTAATAATCACCAAACATAGATAACGTTTCTTCTTTTGATAAATTATGAAGTTTTGCGAAAGAAAATATTTTGCACGAACCATTATTTTCTCCAATGTTGTTTATTTGGTCTCCATTTTTAAACAAAGTAGGAGTGAAGTTGTAGTTCTCGTCAATGAAAGCAATTACTTCTTGAAAAGAAATTGGATTTGTATTGAAAAGTCTTTGAATTTTATTCTCCATGTAAAGCAACTTTAATTTGATTTTCTAGATCATCTATATTTTCGAAATTTTCAAATGTCACTTTTTTATCAAGTGTTTTCAATTTTTCAATTATTTCAAGGATAAGTTCTAATGGATCAGCTTCATGTCCATATAGATTTGAATCGAAATCAGTTCCAATCATAAATCCGTCATGATCAATTCCAATACACCAATATTCAATAAATTTATCCAAAGGGATTGAATAAATTTTGAATTCTGACCACTCTTCTTTTATACAAGATTTTGCTAAAGCTTCATTGCTCCAAAAGCAATTTAATTGAATAGGTTCGCCATCTTCATCTTCATAATTATTTGAATAAGAGATTGCAAAACCTTCTTCATTTTCAAGGGTATAAACTAATTCAGTTTCACAAATTTGTTCTACAAATTTTTTATGTCTTTCGATTATTTCTATTGAGTCTTTCATTTGTTTTAAATTTTAAAATCATCAAATTTTATTTGGACTTACCCGCCACACAAACTACAATTTCCCCTTTAGGAGGTTTTGTTTCGAAATGTTTCAATACTTCTTCAGCTGTTCCTCGAACGGTTTCCTCATGTAGTTTTGATAACTCTCTAGATACAGTTACTTGTCTGTCAGAACCAAAATACTGTACAAATTCGGCTAAAGTTTTTATCAATTTATGAGGAGATACATATAATATCATGGTTCTTGTTTCTTCGGCAAGAGCTAAATATCTTGTTTGACGTCCTTTTTTATCAGGTAAAAAGCCTTCAAAAACAAATTTATCATTAGGGAGACCACTATTTACCAAAGCAGGCACAAAAGCTGTAGCTCCAGGTAAACATTCAACCTCAATATTATTTTCTACGCAAGCACGAGTTAATAAAAAGCCCGGATCTGAAATTGCAGGAGTTCCGGCATCACTAATTAAAGCAATTGTTTCACCTGCTTGCATACGTTTTATCAAACCTTCAACTGTTTTGTGTTCGTTATGCATGTGGTGGCTTTGCATATGCGTAGTAATCTCGAAATGTTTGAGTAATTTTCCGCTATTACGTGTGTCTTCAGCTAAAATAGAATCGACTTCTTTAAGTACTTTTATGGCTCTAAAAGTCATGTCTTCTAGATTTCCTATTGGAGTTGGGACTATGTATAATTTTCCCATTTATGCAAATTTACCTTCTACAAGCTCCATAAATCGAGTAACAAATTCGTCTTTTCCTTCCCAATTGTTATAATCAGGTTTTACCATTTCATCTATGAAGTTTTTAGCATCTTCTAAACTATCTAATGTATTTAGCTGAGAAATAACACGATTTAAGTCTTCACTACTTCCTCCAAAAAGATTTTTTTCAAAAGCGATACGATCATTTAAGGCAATGTTTAAACCCTTATTTAGTTTGTCGTTTAAGTTCGCTCCAGATTTCTCTTCTTTTTTAGAAACAACAACTGGTTTTTCTTCATTGTTTTTTTCTTCAAAAGCAGTTTCAAGTATTGGTTCAAAGATACTTTTAGGTTCTTTTTTAGTTTCAACTTTATCTATTCTTTCAAAAATAGGTTCTGCTGGAATTCCTCCTAAAAGCTCTTCAAAAGAAATTTGCTTTTTATCTTTTGTAGAAATCTCTTCCTTAACTTCTTCTTTAGTTTCTTCAACTTCAACAACTTCTTCTATCTCAACTGCTACAGGTTCTTCTTCAGTACTTGTAACCTCTTCAATAATTTCTTCTTTTGCTTGTTCAAAAGTTGTTTCCTCGTTAGGAATATCCTCTTTAGGTAATTCTTCTTCTATTGGTTTTTCTTCAACTTTAGTTTCAACAGTCAATTCATGATTAGCATCTTCTTTAATTTCTGCTACAACAATTTTTTCATCAAAATCAAAGGCTTTCTCAAGTTTTGATTCAATTTCATGAATTCCTATAGTTGGTTTTACACCATCAAAATTTTCTTCAACAAATAACAAAACCGATAATTTCTCATATAACTTTTGTGCTTCATGATGCAATTCCTTTACGTCATCTTTATTTTTCATTTTCAAGATTCGGTGAGCAATGCTAATTAATTCGGCTTCTAATTTCTTTTTCATTTGGTTACAGATATTGTTTGATGTGCGACTTAAAATTATTTATAACTTTTATAATTATAGTAACTAAAGCGTTTGTTTTTTAATAAATTTGTTCTGTTACAAAGTAATAAAAACTATTCTTTTTTATCGTTATAAAAATAAAAAATGTTTCTTGAAAATACAGTAAACCATAAAGAACAATTTGGCTGGATCGAAGTAATCTGTGGGTCAATGTTTTCTGGTAAAACAGAAGAATTAATACGCAGGTTAAAAAGAGCTCAGTTTGCTAAACAAAAGGTCGAAATTTTTAAACCATCTATTGATACTCGCTATGATGAAGAGATGGTTGTTTCACATAACAAAAACGAAATACGTTCTACTCCTGTGCCTGCAGCTGCTAATATTAGAATATTAGCGCAAGGATGTGATGTTGTAGGAATTGATGAAGCGCAGTTTTTTGATGATGAAATCGTGTCAATTTGTAATGATTTGGCAAATTCAGGGATTCGAGTAATTGTGGCTGGTTTAGATATGGATTTTAAAGGAAATCCTTTTGGACCAATGCCTGCACTCATGGCAACTGCTGAATATGTAACTAAAGTACACGCCGTTTGTACACGCACAGGAAATTTAGCAAATTATAGTTTTAGAAAAACGCAAAATGATAATTTGGTTTTGCTTGGTGAAACTGAAGAATATGAGCCTTTAAGTCGTGCAGCATATTATAATGCCATGAAAAAATTAGAAGAAGAAAAGCAACAAAAAAGAAAATAAAAGTTGAGTATTTCATTAAAAAATATCATTCCCGTAATAGGAGCTAAAGCTAATATTGAATTAGCAACGGGAATTATAGACAATGTTTCTATTGATAGTCGTTCACAACAAAACAATGGTAGAACCTTATTTTTTGCATTGGTTGGGCCTAATCATGACGCTCATGTCTATATAAATGACTTAATTACCAAAGGAGTGAATAGTTTTGTTGTTAATTATATTCCTGATAGCATAAATGATAAAGCAAACTTTTTAGTTGTAGAGAACACTTTACAAGCTTTACAAAATTTTGCTGCATATTATAGAAGTTTGTTTAATTTTCCGGTTATAGGAATTACAGGAAGTAACGGAAAAACAATCGTTAAGGAATGGCTAAACTTTTTACTAAGTCCTGATTATAATATTATAAGAAGTCCTAAAAGTTATAATTCCCAAGTGGGAGTGCCACTTTCTGTGATTGCTATTAATGAAAATCATAATCTTGGAATTTTTGAAGCAGGAATTTCTACAACCGGAGAAATGGTTTATTTGCAAAAAGTAATTAATCCTACTATTGGGATACTTACAAATATAGGAACTGCTCATGATGAAGGTTTTGTTGATATTTCTCAGAAAATAAAGGAAAAACTAAGGTTGTTTTCAGATGTTGAAATTCTCATAATGAATAAAAACAAAACAGTTCAAGCATTCCTGAAACCTGAAATTAAAACTTTTACATGGAGTACACACGATAGAAATGCTGATGTATTTTGTCAGATTAAGTCATTTGAAAATCATTCAAATTTAAATCTGACGTATAAAAAGTTGTGCTTTTCTATTTCAATTCCTTTTATAGATGATGCTTCGATTGAAAACTGTATGCATTGTGTTTTAACAATGTTATACATGCACTATAATGAAGAAACAATTCAAAGTAGAGTTTCTGAATTGTTTCCAGTTGAGATGCGCTTAAAAGTTAAAAACGGAATTAACAATTGTACTTTAATTGATGATAGTTACAGTTCAGATTTTCAATCACTTAAAATTGCATTAGATTTTTTAGAAAATCAAAAACAACACAAAAAAAGAACGCTAATACTATCTGATATTTTTCAGTCTGGATTGTCAGACGAAGAGTTGTATTCAAGAGTTTCACAATTAATTATTTCTCATAAAATTAAACGAGTGATTTGTATTGGTGAAACGATTGTTAGATATAAAAGCAAATTTTTAAATTCAATTGCATTTGCTTCAACAAAGGATTTTATAAAAGCTTTTGATAGTCTAGAATTCAATAATGAAACTATACTTATAAAAGGATCCAGACAATTTGAATTTGAAAATATTGTTTCATTGCTTGAAGAAAAAACGCATGAAACAGTTTTAGAAATTAATTTAAACGCAATTAGTCACAACTTAAATTATTTTAAATCAAAACTTAAGCCTAAAACTAAAGTGATGGTTATGGTTAAAGCCTTTGGATATGGTAGCGGAAGTTTTGAAATTGCGAAACTTTTATCACATCATAAGGTTGATTATTTAGGTGTTGCTTTTGCAGATGAAGGGATTGAACTTAGAAAAGCAGGGATAGAATTACCAATTATGGTCATGAATCCTGAAATGACAAGTTTCAGTTCGATGATACAATATAATTTGGAGCCAGAAATTTATAGTATTCGAGAATTAAAGGCATTTTTAAAAATAGCAGATCAGAAAGAATTAGTAAACTATCCAATTCATATTAAAATTAATACTGGCATGAATCGTTTAGGGTTCGATACTTTAGTAATTCCTGAACTAGTGTCAATTTTGAAAGGAATTACATCTGTTAAAATTAAGAGTATTTTATCTCACTTAGCATCGAGTGATGTTTCGTCACATAAAGAATTTACATTAACTCAAATTTCAGATTTTGAAAGAGATTCTTCTTTTATAATGAAAGAGCTTAAGATAAACCCTATTCGTCATATTTGTAACACTTCAGGAATCAGTAATTTTCCTGATGCGCAATATGATATGGTTCGATTAGGTATTGGTTTATATGGTGTTTCAAATGATGAAGATGAAATGCTTCTGTTAGAAAATGTAGGAACCTTAAAATCTGTTATTTCACAAATTAGAGATATTAATGAAGGGCAAAGTGTAGGGTATAGTAGAAGATTTATTGCAGAGAATAAAACACGTGTTGCTACTGTTCCTATTGGTTACGCTGATGGAATTTCAAGAGCTTGGGGTAATGGAGTAGGGTATGTTGTTGTAAATAATCAAAAAGCACCTATAATAGGAAGTATTTGTATGGATATGCTAATGGTTGATGTAACGGGTATCAATTGTACTGAAGGGACATCGGTGGTTATTTTTGGTAAAGATCCTTCGGTAGTTGAAATTGCAAAAGGTATAAAGACTATTCCTTATGAAATTCTTACTAGTATTTCTGGAAGAGTAAAAAGGGTTTTTTATAGAGAATAATCTTCTTCATTTGTTTTTTCTCAATAAAATGTTAAATTAGTAACTAAAATTAACTAAAAAATAAAAATTATGGGGTTTATTTCTGAATTTAAAGAATTTGCTATGAAAGGCAATTTAGTCGATATGGCAATTGCTTTTGTTATGGGAGGAGCATTTGGTAAAGTTGTAACTGCTTTTGTTGAGAAAATGTTTGCACCTGTGGTTGGTCTCTTGATGGGAGGTATTGATTTAAATGATAAAAAAGTAGTTATAGTTGATGCTGTAGCCGAAATTAAGGATGCAGCCGGTGCGGTTACCACACCAGCAGTTGCTGAAGTAGCGATTCAATGGGGAGCATTTTTAACTGCTCTAATTGACTTTATCATCGTAGCTTTTGTTATGTTTCTGATTATTAAGGCAATAAATAAGTTAAAAAAGCCAGAGCCAGTAACTCAACCTGCTGGGCCAACACAAGAAGAGCTACTTACTCAAATTAGAGATTTATTGAAAAAATAGCCCGCTACATTCATATTCTAACTAAACCACACATTTTTGTGTGGTTTTTCTTTTTTGTATATTTTTAACATCAATATTATTTACTTTTGTGAAGTCAAAATTTAAACACACACATTTAAGATGAAAGTAGCCGTTGTAGGTGCTACCGGTATGGTAGGAGAAGTAATGCTTCAAGTTTTAGCAGAAAGAAATTTTCCAATAACAGAATTAATTCCCGTTGCTTCTGAAAGATCTGTAGGTAACGAAATTGAATTTAAAGGTAATAAGTATAAGGTTGTGGGAATGCAAACGGCGATTGATATGAAACCCGCTATTGCGATTTTTTCTGCTGGTGGAGATACTTCAAAAGAATGGGCTCCAAAGTTTGCTGAAGCTGGTACTACTGTAATCGATAATTCATCTGCATGGAGAATGGATCCAACAAAAAAACTGGTTGTTCCTGAAATTAATGCTTCAGTTTTGACTAAAGAAGACAAAATTATCGCAAACCCTAACTGTTCGACGATTCAAATGGTAATGGTTTTAGCGCCACTTCATAAAGAATATGATATCAAGCGTGTAGTTGTTTCAACATATCAATCGATTACTGGAACTGGGGTAAAAGCTGTTCGCCAATTGGAGAACGAATATGAAGGAGTTAAGGGTGAAATGGCTTATAAATACCAAATTCACCGTAATGCTATTCCTCAATGTGATATTTTTGAAGACAATGATTACACTAAAGAAGAAATGAAATTAGTGCGTGAAACTCAAAAAATATTAGATGACAAAACTATTGCAGTAACAGCTACTGCTGTAAGAATTCCAGTTGTTGGAGGGCACAGCGAAGCAGTAAACGTTGAGTTTGAAAAAGATTATGAAGTTAGTAATGTACGTCAAATTTTGCATCATACAAAAGGAGTAACTGTTCAAGATAATGTAGATACATTTACTTTCCCAATGCCATTATATGCTCAAGGAAAAGATGATGTTTTTGTTGGAAGAATACGTCGTGATGAAAGTCAGCCTAATACATTAAACATGTGGATTGTTGCTGATAATTTACGTAAAGGAGCGGCTACCAATGCTGTGCAAATTGCAGAATATTTGGTTGCAAACAATTTAGTTTAATAAATTTCTTTTATCATATTAATCCGTTATGCCTTAGTATAACGGATTTCTTTTTTATATTTGTTTCAAATGAAAAAGAAATTACTATTTTTTAATTACTCTCTGCTTGGCGCAATATTGTTCGCAATATTGTTTCAATCTGGGCATTCATTTGAACACTTAGTAAAACAGCTCACAACTGAGCATTGCCATCACAAGTACAATACAAACAAAACCGAATTTTCTCATGCTCATAATGATTTTGACGATTGTTTTGTTTGTGAGTATTCTTTCAGTAATTATATACCAACAGAATTTTATTCATTTGAATTTAAAAATTTTGTTGTTAACTATGATGTAATATTTGGTTATAAAAGTGTAGAAATTAATTGCAACTCTACTACTTTTTATCTCAGAGGTCCTCCTGTGAATGTTTAATATCAAATACTTTGTATTAATCTTTATTAAACATTAAAATCAATTAAATGAAATCTTTTTTTATAGCCCTATTTATAGGGTTTTCAATATTTGCCCATGCTCAAACATCATTAAAGGGAACAATAACCGATGAAAAATCAAATAAAATTAATGGTGTAATCATATCTATTCCTGATTTGCATAAAGAAACTAAATCGGATGAAAATGGTAATTATCAGTTTAATCAACTTCCTTATGGAAATTTCATAGTAATCTTTTCTCATCCTGAATTTGATGCAGTTACATCAGCAATTACTTTAAATACTTCTGAAGTTATACATGATGTTATTTTGTCAGAAGAACATTCCCATCACATTGATGAAGTTATAGTATCTACTGTTTTTAACAAAATTCAATCTCAAAATGTAATGAAGGTTGAAAATAAAAAGATAAAAGAATTGCAACAGTCAGGTGCAGCAACTTTGGCAGAAGGATTATCAAAAATACCCGGTGTCTCTAATATTTCAACAGGTACATCAATAGGAAAACCAGTAATTAGAGGTTTGAGTGGTAATCGAGTTCTAGTATATTCTCAAGGCGTTCGATTAGAAAACCAACAATTTGGAGAAGAACATGGTTTAGGATTAAACGATAGTGGTGTAGAAAGTGTAGAAGTAATAAAAGGACCAGCTTCTTTATTGTATGGATCAGATGCTCTTGGAGGTGTTTTATATTTTAATCCTGAAAAATTTGCGAAATCAAATTCATATTCGAGTGATTTTAGCCAAAAGTTCTTTACTAACACATTAGGAAGTAACACAAGTTTTGGATTAAAAACTTCTTCAGAAAATTGGAAATTTCTTATTAGAGGTGGTTACAATATTCATTCAGATTATGAAATGCCAAATGGTAATCGTGTTACAAATACTCGCTTTGAAGAAACTGATTTAAAAACAGGGATTGGTTATAGTAACAAATCGTTTTCAACAACTTTTCGCTATAACTTAAATAATTTAAATCTTGGCTTACCAGAAGAGATTGGAGAAAACACAATTAAAAAAGATCCAGATTATCCAAGACAAGGTGTTTTAAATCACATTGCAAGTTTACATAATACCTTATTTTTTAAAAAATCTAAACTAGATTTTGATTTTGGTTACATAGCAAACGATAGAAACGAATTTGAAGATTCAAAGATTCCAATTTTGAGAATGGATTTGCAAACATTTAATTATGATATTAAATATTATTTACCAAAAGTTGGAAATTTTGAGACTATAATTGGTATACAAGGAATGAATCAAACCAATAAAAATTTAGGTGAAGAAATATTAATTCCTGATGCAAAAACAAAAGATATGGGCTTTTTGATCACATCCAACTACGAATGGAATAAAAATGTAATTCAAGCGGGGCTTAGATTTGATAACAGAAGTGTTGAAACCCAAACACATGGTGAAATAGGAGAGGAAGGATATTTTGAAGCTATTAACAAAAAATTTCATAGTTTCAATGCTTCTTTAGGTTATAAAACTAATTTGTTAGAAAAACTTACTTTACGTGCTAATTTAGCTTCAGGGTTTAGAGCGCCAAATCTAGCCGAATTAACTTCTAATGGCGTGCATGAAGGAAGTAATCGTTACGAAATAGGAAATTCAAATTTAAAAAACGAGCAAAATATTCAGGCTGATGTAAATATTGAATATGGCAACTCACATTTTGAATTCTTTGTAAATGGGTTTTATAATCACATTAATAATTACATCTTTATCGCTCCAACATTAGATTTTATAGATGATAATTTAGTTTACAATTACATGCAAGCTAACAGTGTGCTTTATGGTGGAGAGGCAGGAATACACTTTCACCCACATCCAATAGACTGGCTTCATTATACAAGCAGTTTTGAAAGTGTAACAGGTAAAATGTCTGGTGGTGAAAATCTTCCACTAATTCCAGCGAATAAACTTAATAATACAATTAGAGTAGAAGTAAAATCTTTTAATTGGCTTAAGAAATCATATGTTTCATTAAATCTAGAAACTTATTTGAAGCAAACTAAAGTGAGTGCATTCGAAACTTCAACTAATGATTATTCATTGCTAAATTTTGGACTAGGTGGAAATATAAACTTATTTAATACTAAGTTTGAATTTAATATAAGCGGAAATAATTTACTTGATAAAGAATATATTTCTCATTTATCTAGGTTAAAAACAGATGGAATACCTAACATTGGAAGAAATATAATGCTAGGAGTTAATTTTAATCTATAGAAAAAAGCCTCTTAATTGAGGCTTTTTTTATTCAATAAACTTAGCTTTTATTTTTAGAATAGGCATTCATTATGTAGAATTATTTTTTTCTTTTACCCTTGAAAATAAAAACATAAAGTAAATTATTTGAGTAATTCAAAACAATAATTTGAAGGCTTTGCATGTATTGGCATTGCATAAATTATGTCTAAAGCAGCTCGTATTTGAGCTTCATCTTCATAGATTGAAGTTTGTTCTCTTTGCCAATCAAATTGAGGTAATAAAGGGTTTTGTAATTTATAATAACTTGTAGCAACTTCTAGTAATTTGGTTCTATTGTCTACTAATTCTTGAGTATAGATATGTTCTTTTAAAACTTGTTTAGCTGACAAAAATTCGAAATAAATGACACGCCTTTTTTTATTTTTTTGCAAAATATCTGAACAATGTGCTAACATCATATCATGAATAAGAATATCTCCTCGTTTCATTGGTACTTCTATTGCCTCTTCCTGAGCTAGTTCACAAATCGTTTTTTTACTCAAATGACTTTTTGGTATTACTTTAAGAGCACCATCACCTTCATTAGCATCATCAATATAAATACCTGCTGTAAAACAATTTCCAGGTTGTTCGTTTACCATATCTTGATGCCACAAAACAGGCAACTGATCGCCAGAGTTTTTAATTACTGCAAATTCTTGTATAGCAAAAAAATCTTTTCCGCAAATGGTTTCAGCTATGTTAAGCAATAAAGGACCACCCAATAATTCTAAACAAGCTAAATTATTTTTATAACACAACAACTCAATGTTGGTAACAAATTTTTGTTCTCCTACAGTAATGATTACTTTTTGAGTGTCTCCTTCATCTGACATTACTTCATCAAAATAGACTTGCAATTTGTGTAATAATTCAGTAGGTAGACAATTGGTTAATTTTAAAAAGCCTTCTTTGTAAAACTCTTCTAACTGTTTGGCTGTTATAATTGAATTCATTTTATAAATGTAGTCAATGTCAGTTAGTTTAATCCAAAAACTTTTCTTTCAACTCAGGAGTTGGTATCATACATGATTCTTTTTTTCCGAACCAATTGTATCTATTTTTGGCAATAAAATCATACAAAGTATCACGAATAAATCCAGGAATATATTTGAATATGATTGCATATGCATAAGGGCCTCCCAAATTTTTAGCAATTTTTAAAGCGGCCTGTGATTTATAATAATATGCCTTTCCTGGTTCATAAAACACTACGCTGTCAATGTTTCTTTCGGAAATTCCAATGTGTTTTAAAATTTTTTGACCTAAATCAGACTGAAAAGAAACAAATCTAAAAATATCTTTTTTATCACGCTTAATAATATAATTAACAGTAGAATCACATAAGTTGCAAACACCGTCAAACAATATTATTTTTTTATTTTGCGGGATACCTTCCATTTTATTTTGGCTGAATATATTCTAATTGGTCTAAACTAACTTTTGAAGTAAAGATACCATAATTTACCGTTGCTTTGTTTTTTTCTATTATATCAATTGTGCCTATTGATTTGCCATCAATCATTCGAACACGATCACCAACTTTAAGTATTACTTTTGGTTTGTTTTCTTCTTCAATTTTTGCTTTGAGTTTTTTTTCCTTTTTCTCTTTTCGAATTTCTTCTACTTTAATTTGAACTTCTTCGATAACTTTTTTAACAATAACTTCTTTTTCTTTTTTCTCTTTAATCGTTAGTTTTTTACGCTTCGAATTTTCAATCTCCACCATTTTCAAAAACTCACCAATTAGCTCTTTTTTGTTTTTATTGTTGAAGTATTTTTCAGAAATGTCATCAATTTTTTGACCAATGTAAACCAAACGCTGATTTGCATCATATAACTCTTGATAACGCTCCAATTTATCTTGGATTTTAGCGTTAATGTTTTCCATTTTTTTGCTTTCTTCTCTTGCTTTAATTTCTTCTTCTTTTAGATTTTGAGAAGTTTTTTCAAGCTTTGAACGTTCCTTTTGAAGATTAGCAATTGTTTTGTCGAAACGTACTTTACCACCTTCAATTTTCTTTTTGGCACGATTAATCAATCCGTAAGGAATACCATTTTTTTGTGCTACTTCAAATGTGAATGAACTACCAGCCTGACCAAGAACTAATTTGTACATTGGTTCCAATGATTTTTCATCAAAAAGCATATTGGCATTGGTTGCATGTGGCAATTCGTTGGCCAACATTTTTAAATTTGAATAATGCGTTGTAATGATCCCAAATGCTTCTCTTTCATAGAATTCTTCAAGAAAAACTTCAGCCAAAGCACCACCTAATTCAGGGTCTGATCCAGTTCCGAATTCGTCAATAAGAAATAAAGTTTTAGAATTACATTTTTTTAAGAAGTAATTCATGTTTTTCAATCGGTAGCTATATGTACTTAAATGATTTTCTATCGATTGATTATCACCAATATCTGTCATTATTCTATCAAACAGGCAAGTTTCACTACGTTCATGAACAGGTATCAACATACCAGATTGTAACATCAATTGCAGTAAACCAACTGTTTTCATTGAAATGGTTTTACCACCAGCATTTGGCCCGGAAATTACTACTATTCTGTTCTCACTATTAAAATCAAATGTTTGTGGATACGTAACTTCTTTTTTTGCCTTGTTTGTTAAATATAAAATAGGATGGAAAGCATCTCTAAAGTAAATTTTACGTTCTCTTGTAATATTTGGCAATAAACCATTAATCTTTCTTGCATATTTAGCTTTTGCGGCAATTACATCTACATCACTTAAAAAGTCTTGATACTGAATTAATAATGGTAAAAAAGGACGAATAGAATTGGTTAAGTTTTTGAGAATTTTAATAATTTCCTCTCTTTCTTCATATTCTAAATTGGCTAATTCTCTCGAATATCGTAATGTAGATTCTGGTTCTATATAAGCGATGCTTCCTGTTTTTGAACTTCCTAAAATGGAACCTTTAACCTTACGGCGATACATCGCTAAAACTGCCAAAACACGTCTATTGTCAACTACAGTTTCTCTAATTTCATCTAGATAACCTAACGAATTATACTGACTTAAAGCCAAACCGAAACTTTGATTTACTTTACCTCGTATAGTATTCATGTTTCTGCGAATATCGAGTAATGTTGGTGTAGCATCATCTTTAACTTCACCGTATTTGTCTAATACGGTGTCGATCGATTTTGTTATTTCTTTGGTAATCTCTATTTCGCCTGCCTTTAAAGCTAAAGCTGGATAATACTCCTGAAATTTTTTTAAGAACAGTAATAAGGTATTTGTGTTTTCTGAAATAGAATGAATTTTTTTAAAACTCGGTAATTCTAGAAAACTATCCTCTATACCTAGAAATTTGATCTCATTTATGATAGGTTCAAATCCATGATTAGGAAGTGCATTGTTATTATCGAAAGAAGATCTGTATTCAGACGTTTCTAATAGCGATTGCATCAATTCCTCTTCATTTTTTAGAGGCTTGATGTTTAGTGCTTTTTCGTTACCAATTTCGGTAATACATAGTTCCGAAATGGTTTCTAAAACTGTTTGAAATTGTAAATCTTGTAGTGTTTTTGTATTTATTGAAATCATTTTTAAAGAAAGTGACTAAGTAGCAAAGTTACAAAGTTTCAAAATAATATATTTGCTTAAAATACACCTAAAAATGCAGTTTATTATTCATTCTTCCTGGCAACCTTTTTTTGATCTAGAACAAGCAAAGCCCTATTTTATAGAACTTACTAAACAAGTTGATGAGGAATATGAAACAAATGTTTGTTTTCCTCCAAAAGAGTTGATATTTAATGCCTTTAATAAATGTTCTTTAAACGATTTAAAAGTTGTAATTATTGGTCAAGATCCCTATCATGGAACAGGTGAGGCTAACGGGCTGTGTTTTTCTGTTAATGATGGAGTAGCCATTCCACCATCATTAAAAAATATATTGATTGAAATTAATAATGAGTATGAACGTGTGTTTTTTCCAACTTCAGGAAATTTAGAGCATTGGGCAAATCAAGGTGTTTTACTCTTAAATGCTTCATTAACTGTACGAAAAGATTTGGCTAACAGTCATAAACATTTAAAATGGAATGTTTTTACCGATAATGCAATTCAATATATCTCTGAAAATACAAAAGGTGTAGTCTTCTTACTTTGGGGGAGTTTTGCACAGAAAAAAGGAGCAAAAATCAATAAAGAAGAGCATTTGGTTTTAGAAACAGGGCATCCATCGCCATTAAGTGCTAACCGAGGTTTTTGGTTTGGAAACAATCATTTTTTAAAAACAAATGAGTATTTAAAAAGTCTAAACAAGCAAGAAATTTTGTGGTAACTATTAATTGTATAGCGTTAATTCACCCAGAATTTTTTCACTCATAAAACGTCCTCCAGGATAATAACCAGTATAATCTAAATTTAGCCATATTTGCCCACGTTCGTCAATATGGTAGTGAATCTCTTTGTTTTTACTTTCTTCAACAAAAAGAACTTTTTTTATTAGGAAAATCACATTCTCTAAATCTCTTTTGTTGCCAATTAGCATCTCAGGATAAATATGAGCATCAGTATGAATAAGTCTCGGTGTTCCTCCAACAGCTTTAACACAAGCAGCCATAAGCACGGCATGATCATCACAATCACCAGAAAAATGCTGTAATGTTTCTGATGCTGATGCAATGTAATTATTTCCAATGGGATCACTGACATAATTCCAACGGGATTTAATTTCTTTAAATACTGCAAAGCATTGAATAGTAGTTCTGTAATAACTGTATCCTTTGAGTTTTTTTGCTTCAGAAAAATGTTTAGTTGTGGCTAATAGAGCGAAGTTTCTAACCTTTGGATTTTGAAAATCAATTGATCGTAATACTTTTGTTTTGTTAGGGAAAGGTAATAGTTTACTAACAATAAGATCTTGCGGATGAGCCGAATCTCCCATGGTATACATCATAGATCTATAATCGTCATAAACGCGATAAAAGCTGTATTCACCAAATAAAGTGCCATAGGTTAAAAATAAAATATAGACGAATACACAAACTAGAATTGTCTTTTTTAGTTTTAGGAGTATAAATTGAAATACTGTCAAAAGTGCTATAAAAATAAGAATTCTGTCAATTGGAATTCGTAAATCGATTTCAGCAAGATTTTGGTGAATGATAATAAATACAGGAATTGTAAAAAGTACATTCAATAAAAAAATTACAATACTATCCCAAGGCTTTGGAAGAGAAAGCTTGTTTTTATAGGCAGTATAATAATTTTTAAGGGCTGAAAACATTTTATTAAAACGATAAAAATAACGAATTATTTAACTACCGCTTCATAAGGGATTTTATTTTCAATTAAATTTAACTCAAATAGCTGATTTTGTACTTTATCAAAAGTAGTACTGTCTAATTTCTTTTGTGACCAACGTGTTAATTTTAACCATTCCTGAATGTCTTCTAACTTTTGATTGTATCTTGAGGCTAAGGTTCTGTCTATACTTGGTATCGTTTTAAATTCTATTGTGGTATTATTTATTATTTCTAAAATCAAATCAACAGTCGAAGAATTGTTTTTTAAGAATTCATTTCTAACAGCAATGACAAAACACGGCCAGGGAGTAGGACAGTCGGCAATTCTTCTAAAAGTACCGTTATCGACTAATGGTTTAGTCATAAAGCGTTCCCACATAAAGTAATCTGCTTTACCATTTTGTAATGTTTTTACAGCACCATCAATAGTGTTTACAATTTCGAATTTTAAGTTAGATGTATCCCAATTTTGTTGTTTTGCATTTACAAAACTCATCAAATGAGAACCTGAACCAATTCTTGATATAGCCGATGTAGTATTTTCTAAATCAAATAATTGTAAATAATTTGAATTTACATCAACATGGATACCCCAAATTAATGGTGATTGAACATAAACTTGAACAATAGTAGCATCATTACCAGCAGCAATGTCTTTTATTATTCCTTCTGTGAGAATTACTGCGATGTCGGTTTCATCATTTCGAAGCATTTGACACATTTTACCAGTGCCTTCAGGTATATCTGTCCATTGTAAATCTATGCCTACTTCATCAAACTCTCCATTTTCTATACACAAATGCCATGGCAAATTAAAATGTTCTGGTACTCCTATAATTCTTACTGATTTCATTTTTAAACTTAATAAATAATTTATTTTTTAGCTTGCCACCAATTCCATTGAATACCATCTTCAGCAGTATACTCTTCCATAAAATTGAACCCAACTTTTTTTAGAACCTGATTTGAAGCTCCATTTTGACTGTGTGTGTATGCATTGAGATTTTCAACTTTCAATTCGTTTAAACCATAGTTTAACCAAAATTTTGTTGCTTCTGTTGCATAGCCTTTGTTCCAAAATCGTTCATCTAAGCGATAACCATAATCGAAGAAATTTGTATTGCCATTTTCTGTGTGATCATCAACAAATTTTATCCCTGTCCATCCAATAAATTCACCTGTTTCTTTTAAAATGGTGGCAAAACGACCAATATTATTTCTTTGATATTGTTCATTAACATAATTGATGACTTTTATTACTTCATCGATTTCTTGGACAGGTTTTTGCCAAAGATATTTATGGACACTAGGATTTTTATCCATTATAAACATATCTTCTGCATCCGTTAAAGCTAACGGACGAAGAAGTAATCTGTCGGTTTCAAATAGTATATTCATTATTCAAAAATTTGCTTTAAATGATGTTTCATGTGAGTGATATAATCTTCAATTAAAAACTCTAAATCGCAAATTGATAAATCATATAAATTTATTTTCGTTTTTAATTGTTCTTCAGGAATATCTTTTAAAATAAAAGCAATTTGTTTATTAAGATGATACCATAATTTTAATAAATCATCAAACTTTTTTTTCTGATATTTATTAATTCGAACTAATTCATCCTGATTATAGACTGTTACCAAATAAGTGGTATCTGAAAGCTGTGATTCTGTAAATCTTTTTAGATTGTTGATTGCAGAATCAACCAAATGACCTAGTATTTCATTTTTTGACCATTTATCATCCGAAGACTTAAAGCTGTAGTCACAGTTAATATTCTTGAGATACAGCTGTTTTGTTTCTTTAATGAGTTCTTCAATCTGATAGGCGTAAAAATGAATCATTACTCAGTGAGCTTTTGTAAGGTATAAGCGATTAATTCATCAACTGCTTTATATGGATCAGCGCTAAAAGTTCCATCAGCACGATTTGCAATAATAGCGTTTAATGATAATGTTTCGTGTCCTAATAGTTTACCTAGTCCATAAATGGCAGCTGTTTCCATTTCAAGATTTGTCATTCTTGTTCCTTCAAAATTAAAGGCATCCATTTTACTATTCAATTCAGGATCTTGAATGTTTAATCGTAAAACACGTCCTTGAGGCCCATAGAAACCACCAGCCGTACCAGTGAAACCTTTGTGAATTTGCTCACTTTCAATCCATTTTTCTAATTTTTCAGAACAACTTACTACATAAGGTTTTCCTTTTCTAAGATCCCAATTCGTTTGAGAAATAAAGGCTTCTTCAATTTCTTTTTCTGAAATATCATCAATTAGATAAGAGCGTAACATATTGTCTAATCCTAAACCGTATTTAGACATTACAAAACTATCACAAGGAATATCTGCTTGTAAAGATCCCGAAGTACCAATACGTACAATGTTTAATTTTGTTAATGTTTCTTTTGGTTGTCGCGTCTCTAAATCGATATTTACTAAAGCATCAAGTTCATTCATCACGATATCGATATTGTCTGGGCCAATTCCAGTCGACATTACAGTGATACGTTTTCCTTTAAATATTCCAGTTTGTGTTTTGAATTCTCTTTTTTGAGTAGAGAATTCAACTGAGTCAAAGAATTTTGTAATTTTTTCAACTCTATTTTGATCACCCACAAAAATGATGTCATGTGCAATATGTTCTGGTTTAAGATTTAAGTGATACACACTTCCATCAGGGTTCAGAATTAATTCTGAAGATTTAATTTCACTCATTTTATTAATATTTTATCCGCCTACGCGTTTAACTTTAAATCCTTTTTCTTTTAAAATTGTCATAATCTTATCACGATAATCACCTTGGATTATGATTTCTCCGTCTTTAAAACTGCCACCAACAGCAAGTTTGTTTTTAATTTCTTTGGCTAACAATTTAAAGTCTTCGTCTTCACCTTCATATCCTGCTATAATCGTGGTAGGTTTCCCTTTTCGTTTTTCGTACTTACAAATCATAGGTGCTCCCTGAACATATAATTCGTGTTCTGTTTCTTGAATTTCTTCCGGTTCATTGGAAGGAACATGATCAGGGAATAAGTTTTTTAGTTGGTCTTGTAAATCCATGTTCTATAAAATTACAAAAATAAAAAATCCCAAATTCCAATATTTCATGGAACTTGGAATTTTTAATTTATACTAGAATTACTTTTTAATCAATCCTAAATCAACCAAACGCTCATATAAGAATTCCCCAGCGGTAATATCTTCATATAATTTTGGGTTGTTTTCATCAATACATTCAGGCAAACAGTTTAGTGACATATCACTAACAGGGTGCATAAAGAATGGAATTGAGTAACGAGAAGTTCCCCATAATTCTCTTGGTGGATTTACCACTTGGTGAATAGTTGATTTTAGTTTATTGTTAGTGTGGCGAGACAACATATCTCCCACGTTAATTACTAATTCATCAGGTTCTGCAATTGCGTCAATCCATTGACCTTCATGATTTTGTACTTGTAATCCTTTTCCTTGAGCACCCATTAATAAGGTAATTAAATTAATGTCTCCATGGGCTGCAGCACGAACAGCACCATCAGCAGGTTCACTAGTAATAGGAGGGTAGTGGATTGGTCTTAAAATACTGTTTCCTTGATTAGCATATTGGTCAAAATAAAACTCATCAAGTCCTATGTAAAGTGCCAAGGCTCTTAATACATAAACTCCAGTTTTTTCAAGCATTTGGTATGCTTCTTTACCCACTTCATTAAAGCGAGGTAATTCTGTTACTTCAACATTGGCTGGGTATTCTGTAGCATACTTAGAATCAGCATCTACATATTGACCAAAATGCCAAAACTCTTTTAAATCTCCAGCCGAACGACCTTTAGCATGTTCTTTCCCAAAAGAAATATAGCCTCTTTGTCCTCCAATACCTGAAATTTCGTATTTTTCTTTCGTCTCAAGTGGAAGCGAAAAGAAGTTACGCACTTCTGAATATAAGTCTTCAACTAATTTGTCATCTAAAAAATGACCTTTTAATGCTACGAAGCCTATTTCTTCGTATGCCTTTCCGATTTCATTTACAAATTTTTGTTTACGTACCGGGTCGCCCGATAGGAAATCACGTAAGTCAACACTTGGAATGTTTTGCATTGTACTTAGTTTTTGTTAATAACTTAATTTCAAGGGAATACCTTGATTTTACAAATGTATATATAAATTTATTTATTTAATTTTAAAAGTTATCAACATTTTAAAAAAATATAACAAAGCCAAGAGTTTCTGTTATTTTTTATTAATTTTGGAATCGATTTAAAAAACCATTTAGTAATGAATTTCGAAAGAAAGAACTTAACCAACGAACAGCTTTTAGATTTATATAAAAAGTTATTAAAACCAAGATTAATTGAAGAAAAAATGTTGATTCTAATCCGTCAAGGAAAAGTTTCAAAATGGTTTTCAGGAATTGGTCAAGAAGCAATATCGGTAGGTATTACTTCTGTTTTAGATAAAGACGAATATATTTTACCAATGCACCGTAACTTAGGTGTGTTTACAACAAGAGAAATTCCGTTACACCGCTTGTTTTCACAATGGCAAGGAAAACGAAACGGATTTACAAAAGGACGTGACCGTTCATTCCACTTTGGTACACAAGAATTCAATATTATAGGTATGATTTCTCATCTTGGTCCACAAATGGGTGTAGCTGACGGAATTGCTTTGGCCAACAGATTAAAGAAAAACGGAAAAGTTACTGCTGTATTTACAGGGGAAGGTGCTACTTCTGAAGGAGATTTTCACGAGGCTTTAAATGTGGCTTCTGTATGGGATTTACCAGTTTTATTTGTTATTGAAAATAACGGTTATGGATTATCTACCCCAACAAATGAGCAGTATCGTTGTAAGCAATTGGCGGATAGAGGTGCTGGTTATGGTATGGAAAGCCATGTGGTTGATGGTAATAACATATTAGAAGTATATAATTTGATTTCTGAATTAAAAGCTTCTATGGTAGACAATCCTCGTCCGGTATTGTTAGAGTTTATGACTTTCCGTATGCGTGGACATGAGGAGGCGAGTGGTACAAAATATGTTCCTCAGGAATTAATGGATATGTGGGCAATTAAAGACCCAGTAGAAAACTACAGAAGTTATTTGAAAGCGACAGCAGTTTTAACTGATGAGCAAGACGAAGATTTCCGTGCTGAAATTAAAAAAGAAATTGATACTGATTGGGCAAAAGTTCAGGAAGAACCTGCAATTGTTGCTGATTTAGATGAAGAATTGAACGATGTATATTGTCCTTGGGAATACGAACAAATTGATCATTTTGACGAGTTAGAAAATATTCGTTTAATTGATGCCATTTCACAAGGATTAAGTCAATCGATGGAACGACATCCTAATTTGGTTGTGATGGGACAAGATATTGCCGAATACGGTGGTGCTTTCAAAATTACTGAAGGATTTGTAGATAAGTTTGGGAAAGAACGAGTTCGTAATACACCAATCTGCGAAAGCGTAATTGTTTCTGCTGCAAATGGATTGTCTATCAACGGACACAAAGCTGTTGTAGAAATGCAATTTGCCGATTTCGTTTCGACAGGATTTAACCCAATTGTAAACTTATTAGCAAAACAACACTATCGTTGGCAAGAAAAATCAGATGTGGTAGTGCGTATGCCTTGTGGGGGTGGTACTCAAGCTGGACCATTTCACTCACAGACTAATGAAGCTTGGTTTACTAAAACACCAGGATTAAAAGTAGTTTATCCTGCATTTCCTTATGATGCTAAAGGATTATTAGCAACAGCAATTAATGATCCAAATCCAGTAATGTTCTTTGAGCACAAACAATTGTACAGAAGTGTTTATCAAGATGTCCCTAAAGATTATTATACACTACCATTAGGGAAAGCATCGTTACTAAAAGAAGGTAATGACGTGACTATTATCTCTTTTGGAGCAGGCGTGCATTGGGCTTTAGAAACATTAGCTAAAAACCCTGAAATTTCAGCTGATTTATTAGATTTACGTTCATTGCAGCCATTAGATTGGGAAGCAATTTATACTTCTGTTAAAAAAACTAACCGTGTGATTATCCTTCAAGAAGATACATTGTTTGGTGGAGTTGCTAGTGATATTTCTTCTATGATTATGGAAAACTGTTTTGAACATTTAGATGCTCCTGTAAAAAGGGTAGGAAGTTTAGAATCAGCTATTCCTTTTATGAAATCGTTAGAAGATCAATATTTGCCGAAAGAACGATTTGAAACCGAATTGAAAGAATTGTTGGCGTACTAAAAAGAGCCAATCATAATAAAGAAAGCCGTCCCAATTGGAGCGGCTTTTTTGATGATTTCATATTGCAGTCTTGTTGCACTTAGTATTTTTTTCCATAACTCAAATCAAAAAGACGAGGGGACTTCAAAAGAAAATTGTAAATCCGCTACCCAAAGAACGTAAAAGTTTGTTGTGTTTTTACACTATTTTGCAAGACTATGATAGTGTTTCTTTTATAGATTAGCTTTTGCATCACTACGTGTGACAAGAAAATTGTGGATTAATCAATATACACAATGTTTAAGGAATGTATGTTTTGTTTTCAACATTCCAATCCCAAAAAACATTTTACACGTTTTGGAAAAGTAGCGGTTGATGAATTTGGACATAATTTAGGTTTACCTCATTGTTCAGATAAACTTGTGTAATGACAGATGCTGTTGAAAGTGAAAAAATAGGGTTAAACTAGAGTATAAATTTTAATAATATTCATTAATAATATGCTTAATTAAGCATATTATTAATGAATATTATTTTTTTTAATAAAAATCTGATTTTAAGATGAATACAAGTTATTTTTCCTTTTTTTTTAATCAATTTTTACTCTATTTTATAATCACTTCTTGTTTTTTTTATCCACTTATTCTTAAAAGAATACCACTTAAACTCGTCTATTAGGCAACTGTTAAGTTGGACTATCAATCTATTCTTTCTCTATTGTTTTTTGGATAATTTTAATAAATAAACATTTTAAGAGTTTAAGTACACTTTTTGTCTTCTTATATCTAACTCTAAAAAACTTAAAAACTATTCAAAATGAAAAAATTATTACTCATTGGAGTGTATTTATCTGTGACACAGATATATGCTCAAGAATCGGTTTTGTCCTCGGGAGGCAATTCCTCAGGTGCTAACGGTAGTGTAAGCTATTCCGTAGGTCAACTATTTTACAAAACGGTTAATGGAGGTAACGCTAATTTATCGCCAGGGGCAGAACAACCATTTGAAATTCAGACGGTATTGGGATTAGATAATTTTAATATTAGTTTAGAATTATCGGTGTATCCGAACCCAACAACAGATAAGATTTACTTGAAAGTAAAAGAATCTAGTTTTGAATCTCTTCAATATCGATTGTTTGACATGAATGGAAGATTGTTAGAGAGTAATAAAATTTATGATAGTTTAACAATAGTTCAAATGGATAATTATCCAGAGGCAATTTATTTGTTTAAAGTTATAGACAAAGAAAAAGAGGTCAAAACTTTTAAAATCATAAAAAATAAACAATTAAGTAAATAAAATATGAAAAAAATATACTACTTAGCATTGCTGTTATTTGTTTCTATAGCAGCCTTTTCACAGAGTCAGAATTATATGAGTTACCAAGCGGTAATAAGAAATTCCTCAAACAATTTGATTACTAACCAAGCCGTTGGGATGAGAATTAGCATTTTACAAGGTTCTGTTGTTGGTACAGAAGCTTATGTAGAAACACAGGCTCCCATTTCAAATATTAATGGATTGGTTACATTAGAAATAGGTAATGGAACACCAATAATTGGTACTTATAATGCAATAAATTGGGCAACTGGTCCTTACTTTATTAAAACGGAAACAGATCCAACAGGTGGAAATTCATACACAATCGTTGGTGTCTCTCAATTAATGAGTGTTCCTTATGCTCTTTATGCTTTAAATTCAGGTAGTTCAATTCCTGGTCCAGCAGGTCCTCAAGGTCCAGCAGGTAATGATGGTTTAGATGGAGCTACAGGTCCGATGGGTCCTCAAGGTCCAGCAGGAGTAAATGGATTAGACGGAGCAACAGGTCCAATGGGGCCACAAGGTCCAGCAGGTAATGATGGTTTAGATGGAGCAACAGGTCCAATGGGTCCACAAGGTCCAGCAGGAGTGAATGGATTAGACGGAGCAACAGGCCCTATGGGTCCACAAGGTCCAGCAGGATTAAACGGCGTTGATGGAATTAATGGTTTAGACGGAGCAACAGGTCCGATGGGTCCACAAGGTCCAGCAGGAGTAAATGGATTAGACGGAGCAACAGGTCCAATGGGTCCACAAGGTCCAGCAGGAGTAAATGGATTAGACGGAGCAACAGGTCCAATGGGTCCACAAGGTCCAGCAGGAGTAAATGGATTAGATGGAGCAACAGGTCCAATGGGTCCACAAGGTCCAGCAGGAGTAAACGGTTTAGATGGAGCAACAGGTCCAATGGGTCCACAAGGTCCAGCAGGAGTAAACGGTTTAGATGGAGCTACAGGTCCAATGGGTCCACAAGGTCCAGCAGGTAATGATGGTTTAGATGGAGCAACAGGTCCAATGGGTCCACAAGGTCCAGCAGGAGTAAACGGTTTAGATGGAGCAACAGGTCCAATGGGTCCACAAGGTCCAGCAGGATTAAACGGTGTTGATGGAGCAACAGGTCCAATGGGGCCACAAGGTCCAGCAGGAGTAAATGGATTAGACGGAGCAACAGGTCCAATGGGTCCACAAGGTCCAGCAGGAGTAAATGGATTAGATGGAGCTACAGGTCCAATGGGTCCACAAGGTCCAGCAGGTAATGATGGTTTAGACGGAGCAACAGGTCCGATGGGTCCACAAGGTCCAGCAGGAGTAAATGGATTAGACGGAGCAACAGGTCCAATGGGTCCACAAGGTCCAGCAGGAGTAAATGGATTAGACGGAGCAACAGGTCCAATGGGTCCACAAGGTCCAGCAGGAGTAAACGGTTTAGATGGAGCTACAGGTCCAATGGGTCCACAAGGTCCAGCAGGTAATGATGGTTTAGATGGAGCAACAGGTCCAATGGGTCCACAAGGTCCAGCAGGATTAAACGGTGTTGATGGAATAAACGGTTTAGATGGAGCTACAGGTCCAATGGGTCCACAAGGTCCAGCAGGTAATGATGGTTTAGATGGAGCAACAGGTCCAATGGGTCCACAAGGTCCAGCAGGAGTAAATGGATTAGACGGAGCAACAGGTCCAATGGGTCCACAAGGTCCAGCAGGTAATGATGGTTTAGATGGAGCAACAGGTCCAATGGGTCCACAAGGTCCAGCAGGAGTAAATGGATTAGATGGAGCTACAGGTCCGATGGGTCCTCAAGGTCCAGCAGGAGTAAATGGATTAGATGGAGCTACAGGTCCGATGGGTCCTCAAGGTCCAGCAGGATTAAACGGCGTTGATGGAATTAATGGTTTAGACGGAGCAACAGGTCCAATGGGTCCGCAAGGTCCAGCAGGATTAAACGGTGTTGATGGAATAAATGGATTAGACGGAGCAACAGGTCCGATGGGTCCACAAGGTCCAGCAGGAGTAAATGGATTAGATGGAGCTACAGGTCCAATGGGTCCACAAGGTCCAGCAGGTAATGATGGTTTAGACGGAGCAACAGGTCCGATGGGTCCACAAGGTCCAGCAGGAGTAAATGGATTAGACGGAGCAACAGGTCCAATGGGTCCACAAGGTCCAGCAGGAGTAAATGGATTAGACGGAGCAACAGGTCCAATGGGTCCACAAGGTCCAGCAGGAGTAAACGGTTTAGATGGAGCTACAGGTCCAATGGGTCCACAAGGTCCAGCAGGTAATGATGGTTTAGATGGAGCAACAGGTCCAATGGGTCCACAAGGTCCAGCAGGAGTAAACGGTTTAGATGGAGCTACAGGTCCAATGGGTCCACAAGGTCCAGCAGGTAATGATGGTTTAGATGGAGCAACAGGTCCAATGGGTCCACAAGGTCCAGCAGGTAATGATGGTTTAGATGGAGCAACAGGTCCAATGGGTCCACAAGGTCCACAAGGTCCTCAGGGTTTGCAAGGCCCAGCAGGCTCTCCTGCAACTATGGCATTCAGCTTTATGTCTAAAACAGCTGATTACACAATTACTTCAGGTGATGCCACCAATAATCTTATTGTAAAAAATAGCAGCAATTCCGTTGTTACATTTACATTGCCAAGTGCAAGTGCAGTTGGAATAGGTAAAATGATTTATATTACATCTACTTCAACTTCTTCTCCACAATCAATCAATGTATTGACAAATGGCAGTGATTTGTTCTTCGGATTCTATACAACTCCTTCTGGAACAACGGATATCTCTGCAACTACATTATCTAACATCAGTTGGGTTCAATTAATTAGTGATGGAACAAGTTGGAATATTTTAGGAATGTATTGGTAATAATCTTTTAAATCTTATTTCTTATTTTGTGTATAAAATTTTTATAACATATGATTAGATGTTTTGATAAGAGTTTAAAGATTCAAAATAATTAATTACAAAAAAGCTACAATTCATATGAGTTGTAGCTTTTTTATATTTGTGGTATTTAATTTTCCACTCAATAATTCACCTCTAATAGCAGATTTTGTTTTGATTACTAATTTCTTCATCATTTTGTGAGTGCACAAATTGAAGCTTCTAAAATATCTAAATCTTTTAAATTTAATTGTTTGTAAATTTCCAATAAATCAATAGAGTCTTGCGCTACTACTTCTAAGTTATCCTAAATTTCTAAGGTACTTCGTATTCAACCCGAGTAAAAATGACTAAACAAAGTAATTAGCGTAATCGTTGCTGAACTATTAATATTATGTAACGTAATCAATCAATGGAAATAAATTTTAGTGAAATAAAAAAAGCCGTCTCGTTACCTAAAATAAGACAGCTTTTTTATTATTAAAGTGATTTGAAATTATTCTACTATAATTTTCTTTGTTGCTTTTCCTTGGTTTGTAAAAACTTCTACATAATACGCTCCTTTTGTTAATTCTGAAGTATGTATTACATTAGTTGCTGTTGTTTTTACAAGTTGACCTAATTGGTTATAAATGTTTACTTTTTCTAATTGTAAATTGTTTTTCAAAGAGATATTCACAATTCCATTTGAAGGATTTGGATAAATAGAAAAATTAGTTTGTACAAAAGTATCGGAAGCTAAAACAACTCCTAAATTATATACTCGTACCTGACCTGAATTAGTACCATTTGCGTCACTATAATTAGAACCAACAGCTAGAATATTTCCATTTGATGATAATGATATACCATAACCACAATAATCACCTGCAGCTTCTCCGTCAATATCTGTTCCGATTTTTGTCCAAACTCCTGAAATATATTGATACACACGGACATGGCCTGAATCAGTGCCGTTTCCATCATTTTGATAAGCCCCAATAGCAACAATACTTCCATCTGATGATAAGGAAACGCTGTGACCACTATAATCATTTGCAGCCTCACCATTAATATCAGCTCCTATTTGTGTCCACAATCCTGAAATATTCTTGTAAACACGAACATGACCAGAATCAGTACCATTCCCGTCATTTAGTCGAGCACCAATAGCTACAATACTTCCATCTGATGACAAAGAAACACTTCTACCACTATTATCATTTGCCGCTTCTCCATTAATATCAGCTCCTATTTTTGTCCAAACACCAGATATATTTTGATACACACGAACATGACCTGAATTAGAACCGTTTCCATCATTTTGATAAGCCCCAATAGCTACAATACTTCCATCTGATGACAAAGAAACACTATAACCACTATAATCACCTGCAGCTTCTCCATTAATATCAGCTCCTATTTTTGTCCAAACACCAGATATATTTTGATACACACGAACATGACCTGAATCAGTACCATTTCCGGCATTATAACGAGCACCTATAGCTACAATGTTTCCATTAGATGATAAGGAAACACTTTCACCACTTTGATCATACGCGGCTTCTCCGTCAATGTCAGCTCCTATTTTTGTCCAAACCCCTGAAATATTTTGATACACACGAACATGGCCGGAAAGATTACCATTTCCATCATTTGCATTAGCCCCAATAGCTACAATACTTCCATCTGATGATAAAGAAACACAAACACCGCTTAAATCAACATCAGCTTCTCCATTAATATCTGATCCTATTTGCGTCCAAATCCCTGATATATTTTGATATACACGAACATGGCCTGCATCATCAGTACCACTTCCATTATTTTGAGCGGCGCCAATGGCTACAATAGTTCCATCTGATGATAAAGAAACACTGCGACCACTATAATCATTTGTAGCTTCTCCATTAATATCAGATCCTATTTGAGTTTGAGCTAAAGATGTTAAAGAACTAAGAAATAGTAAATAGTAAATTTTTTTCATTTATTTTTTTTAAAAATTTAGGCAAAAGAACACAATTAAATTCATTTATTAAAACAAATACATAAACGTAATGATTTAGCTGAAAAGCGTATATAATTTGAATATATTCGTTTTTGATTCTTCACTTTAAAAGTTTGAATCCACTTTAGTAAGTAAAAATAAAATTCCCAATTCGGGAGTATTTTGTTTTTAGAATTAAGACTAAGATTTTGCTTTTTATAGAAATTGTTTAGTAGTTCTAATACTCGTCTACGATATCGACTATTTAATTAGACCTAGTGGGTTACTTTTTAAAATTATTCTACTATAATTTTCTTTGTTGCTTTTCCTTGATTAGTAATAACCTCTATATAGTAAGTCTCTTTTGCTAATTCTGATGCAGATATTACATTAGTTGCTGTTGTTTTTACTAATTGACCTAATTGGTTATAAATATTCACTTTTTTTAATTTTAAATTATTTTCTAAAGAAATATTTATAATTCCATTTGAGGGATTTGGGTAAATTAAAAAATTGGTTTGAATGAAAGAATCTGAAGATAAGACAGTTGTTAAATCATATACTCTTACATTACCAGAATTAGAACCATTAGTATCATTAAGATAAGCACCTGTAGCCAGGACACCTCCGTTTGATGATAAGGAAACGCTATAACCACAATAATCAGTAGCAGCTTCTCCATTAATATCTGTTCCTATTTGTGTCCAAACACCGGATACATTTCGATAAGCGCGTACATGTCCCGAATTAGAACCATTGCCGTCATTTTGATAAGCACCAATAGCCAATATACTTCCATCGGATGATAAAGAAATATTATAGCCGCTTCGATCTCCTGCGGCTTCTCCAACAATATTAGATCCTATTTGTGTCCAAACGCCAGACAGATTTTGATATACACGTACATGGCCGGTATTATTACCATTTTCATCACTAAAAGGAGCACCAATAGCTACGATACTTCCATCGGATGATAAGGAAATACTCGAACCAAAATTAATTCCAGCTTCAGCATTAATATTGGATCCTATTTTTGTCCAAACACCTGACACATTTTGATACACGCGGACATGACCCGATCCAGTACTATATGGGGAACCCATAGCTACAATACTTCCATCGGATGATAAAGAAACACTTAAACCACTTCGATCTCCTGCTGCTTCACCATCAATATCAGCACCTATTTGTGTCCAAACACCTGAAATATTTCGATACACACGAACATGGCCAGAACCAGCACCATTACCAGCATTGTAAGAAGCACCAATCGCTACAATGCTGCCGTCTGAAGATAAGGAAATACTTGAGCCACTTTCATCATACATTGCTTCACCATTAATATCAGCGCCAATTTGTGTCCAAATGCCTGAAATGTTTTGATACACACGCACATGACCAGAACTATTACCATTTCCATCATTACGAGAAGCACCAATCGCTACAATACTACCATCGGATGATAAGGAAACACTGTCACCACTAATATCGTCTACAGCTTCACCATTAATATCAGCGCCTATTTGTGTCCAAACTCCTGATACATTTTGATAAACGCGTACATGCCCCGAATTAGAACCATTTCCGTCATTATTTCTAGCACCAATAGCTATAATACTACCGTCTGAAGATAAGGAAATGCTCCAGCCACTCCAATCATCTGCTGCTTCACCATTAATAGCCGATCCTATTTGAGTTTGAGCTGTGAAAATTGCGGAATTTAATAGTAATAAAAAGTAGATTTTCTTCATTTTAAATTATTTAATTTCGACAAAAGAAAGGAATTAAATTGATTTATTAAAACAAATGCATAACCGTAATAGTTCAAATGAAAAACGTAGATAATTTGAATATATTCGTTTTACAATTTTAAATTTATAAGTGTATTTGTTGTATGAATTGGGGTATGAAAGTTATTGTCTCAAAATTTTATCCATAGATTTTCCTTTGGCTAATTCATCAATCATTTTGTCGAGATAACGAATTTTTTGCATCAGTTTATCTTCAATTTCTTCTACTCGATAACCGCAAATTACACCAGTTATTTTTGATGCGTTGGGATTCATTTTGGGAGCGTTATTAAAGAAATCTTCAAAATTGGTTTTATCATCAAGAATCTTCTGAAATGATTCTTCGTTATAACCTGTTAGCCAAAAAATAATTTGATGCACTTCTTCTTTAGTTCTTCCTTTTTTTTCAGCTTTGGCAATATAATGAGGGTAAACTCCTGCAAAAGACATTTTATAAATTCTAGTATTTTCCATATTCTAAATGTTTTATAAAATTAGCTAAATTAAACAGAAAGTATTTTTCTATTTATGTGGTTCAAAACCTTTTCTATTGCTTAAATGATTTTTCGCGTATACCAATGATCTTTATCAAACTCAAAATATTTTATAATTATTTATAAACGCGTATTTGTACGTATTTTCTTCTTTTAAAATAGTGGTACATTTGGTTAACAAAATTTATTTTGGTTTTGGATAAGAGATGAAAAAACTATTTACCATATTAGTATTTTACATTTTCCTTTTATGGATAACACCATTGTTTTCTCAAAAAGAACAATTAATTATTGGAAGAACAACAGGGATACTATTTCTAAATAACAAGAAAAGTATTCGCACTTTTGGTTTTACAAATTCTCTTTCTGGTCAAGTGACTTTACCTGGACATATTATCAGTGCTAAAGTAGGGGATAGTGTTCATCTTGATTTTTGGAATATTTCCCAAGGTAACCCAGTTTCTTTGTATTGCAAGGAAATTGATTTTTTGCAACGCGATAGTAATCATGAAATCATGGTAAAAAAAGAGCCTGTGCATCACATGGAACATGGGTATTACTCTTTTCTTGCAAAAAAAACAGGTACCTATTTGTATTATAGTCCAGAAAATTATCCTTTTCATTTACAAGCGGGTATGTTTGGGCTAATTATAATAAAATCACCAAATACATATTCACAATCAGTAACTTCTATGGAAGAAGTGCTTTGGTGTAGTCATGAAATTGATACTGAATGGCATACTGATGATCTTATGGGAACCGAATATGACCCATCAAATAAGCCAATAATTATTCCTCGTTATGCACCAAATTACTTTTGTATTAATGGGGAAAACAGTAAAAAAGTAAAAGGTTTACTGGACAGAAATAATAATCATAAAACCATTTTGATTCGTCTGGTTAATGCAGGTTTGTATTTACATTCCGTACAATTTCCATCTAAAGTAAAACTTCAAATAAATAATGGTATAGATTCTAATTTCAATCAAAAAACAAAAGAAAATAAAATCTTTATTGCCTCGGGTGAAACCATAGAATTATTGGCAAATCTAGAAGATGTTAGTGCCAAAGAAAAAATATTTTATCAATTTATTGAACCAGAGACTCAAAAGGAATGCTTTAGAGCAGAGATTCCAGTTCTATATTAAAAAGGATTACAACACTATGAAAACTATTTTTTTAAAACTATTATTATTTGTAGTATTTACTACTGCTTATGCTCAGCAAAAACCTACTTTTTTGATTATTGGCAAGGATAGTAATAAAGAAATCTTGTCAAAAGATAAACGTTTGGATATCTCCAAAATTAAAGTAGAAAATATCTCTAACAAGCCTATCTATTTGGTCTGGGAAACGTTATCGAATACTTTTCCTAAAGAATGGGATTGTTCTATGTGTCAACATGGTGCATGCCAAATCGGAATTCCAAAAGGTTCATCTTTTAGCAAGCTAAATCCTGATCAGCAGGGATTCATAGCTATTCATGTAATCCCTGATAATACTCCAGGGCATGGAATTGTAAAATTTAAAATCTATGACAAACAAAATCCTAGTTACTCGCAGATTATGACTTTTGAAGTACAAGTCTTATAACTAAATAAACAATCAACAAACTTTAAAACTAACTAAAAATGAAAAAAAACTTTCTATTATGGACAACTATTTTGATTGCAAGCGTAAGCTTTGCTCAAGATAAAACACCAACGAAGTTCATTCGTCGCAATGCAAATACTCCAGAAGCTCAAGCTGATTTAGATGCAATGAATACAGCATTTAAAAAAATGAGAGAAATGGGTTGTGATAAAGGCCTAGCTTGGTATTACCAAGGCGCTATTCATAATATTCCAAGTGTTATTAATGGTACTAATGCGTTATGTGCACAATATCAAACCAGTAAAGATAAATTATGGGCTTGGGGCGATTGTACGCACAATAGTTCACAAAATGCATCTTTGAATTTTTTATTTTGGCACAGAATGTACATTTGGTATTTAGAAAAAATTGTAAGAGACTTATCTGGAAAACAAGATTTTGCACTACCTTATTGGAACTATGGAAGCACAGATGTTACTAATAATGTTATGGCAGAGGCTATTCGAAAAAAAGATGGGTCTTTGTTTGAAACGGCGCGTTGGAGTATTTTGAATGCTGGACAGCCAATTCCAACAGAGCAGGTTGACCAAATTCAATTATCACTGGAAGAATTAAAAACTAATCCTTCTTTTGCAGGATCAGCCGGATTTAGTAAAAGTTTAGAAATAGCTCCACATGGTTTTATGCATGATTTAATTGGTGGAGAATATGCAGAACCAGCAGAAACATATTATAATTCTATCTATCAAAAAGACATGTCAGGACTTATGGCTAATGTCCCATCAGCTGGATTTGACCCAGTATTTTGGTTGCATCATAGTATGATTGACCGTATTTGGGAGTCTTGGGATGTTTCTTCTTATGGCCAACGTCCTAGCTTAGATGATTTAAAAGCAAACCCTTGGCCGTATGAATTCATAGCGCCAAATGGAGATAAAATAACTTATACTATGGAAGAAATGTATAATGTGGTTTTTAATTTAGATTACAAATACGATTCGTTGTTATACGGTTCAAGCACGCCTGTTTTAGCTTCTAATGAGAATAAAGTAAAAATTGCAGGTGCTTTACAAGATAAGAAAGAACAAGTAGTTTGGGAACAAAAAGTAGGTAAAGTTATTGGTGAAGATACTTTTGTACATAAAGTTTCTAATAAATTTGCATTAAGTACTAGTAAATCTATAAAGAGCAAACCAAATGCTAAAATGATTCTTAACTTGGATGTTGCTGTGTATAAAGAACCTAAAGATTACTACACTATTTATCTTCGTTATCCTGGTAAAAAAGATCAGTATGTTGGTCTTATGACATTCTTTGGGGTAGCACATGATCATGGAACTGGAGAAAATCATGAAATAGGAGAGAGCGGTGTGAAGTTAAAATATTCCTATTATATAAATGATGATTTAGCAAATACAGATGCTAATTTTGAAATAATTTTGAAAAAGAAAGGGATTGGAGACGCTAAAGTAACTTTGGAAAAAATTAGCGTAGTACAATCAAATTAATTGATTGGTAATTTTTTATTAAAAAAGCGATACCATATGGTATCGCTTTTTTTGATTTGTATTTTTTCTTTTTTGGTTTGAGGAATATAATGAGATTAAATCCAATAGATTACAGAATAAAGTTATACTTTAAGTATCCCTCTAAAACCTCTAGCAGCATAATAGGATTCTGCTCCATTGTGATATAAAAAAACTGTATCGTAACGTCTATCGCAGAACAAAGCTCCTCCAAGTTTTCTAATAGATTCAGGAGTTTGCACCCAACTAGAAGTCTTTAAATCAAATTTACCTAGTTGTTGTAGTCCACGATATTGGGCTTCGGTTAATAATAGGATACCCATTTCATCCGCTAATGCTTCGGCACTGTTTTGTGGTTTATGTTCTTTTCTGGATTCTAAAGCTGCATGGTCATAACAAACACTTCTACGTCCTTTAGGACTTTCAGCGGAACAATCACAAAAAATATATTCATTTGTTTTAGCATCAAACCCTATAACATCAGGTTCTCCACCAGTTTCTTCCATTAAATCCAATGACCAAAGTTTGTTAGGATTTGTCTCTAGTTTTGTCACTACAGCTTCCCATTCAATATCTTTATGACGTGTTTTATTTTGTTCGAAGCGAGTTTTTAGTATTTGAAGCAATTCATTTTTTTGCTCTTGAGATAATTGTTTCATTCTTTGTTTTTTTTAGTTGATTGTAATCTCAAAGCTACAAAAAATGACAATGACTGTCTCGATTTTTAAAGATGCAATCCATCAAAAACTCACTCTTCATTATTATCAATATCTTCTTCATAATGCTTTATTGCGTCATTAAGAATGTTTCTCATGCGCTTGCGTAAGAAATTAGGTCGCATGACGTTAAGCCCGTTACCAAAGCCTAGTAGAATCCTTTCAAATTCATAATTTATGATTAAAAAAACATGAATAATAATACTGCCGTCTTCATTGGTTTTAATAAGTCGTTGCGAATGATGTAGCGGTTTGGTTATTACATAAGGGGCATTCATTTTGTCAATCCAAAGTTCTATTCTTTGTGGTCGTAAGCCTTCGTTTACTGTTACTCCAATTACATTTTTATAAAATTTTTCAGGGTCGAAAGTATCTTCTATGTAACTCGCATTAAAATCATAATCAATAGAAACGATTCGATCTAAAGCCAAATTAGATACGGGTTGATTTTTCCATTTTTTACCAATTAAAAACCAACGGTTATTAAATTCTTTAAGAATAAAAGGATGAAAAGTAAATTTTTGTTCGTCTCTAGATTTGAATGATTTATAAGTGATTACTAGTACTACTTTCTTAACAATAGCTTGATAGATTTCATCCAAAAAATGTAAACCTTTCAGTTTATCGTTTTTGTCTAAATGAATCACTGGCTTTGTATGTGATTTCTCTGCATAGATCTTATCTTCTAAACGTTGAAGAATATCTGAAACATCATTAAAAAGTGAAAAGTCTTTAAACTGCTTCAGCATCGATACGGTTTCAGTCAGTACGTTGATATCGGTCTCTGTTAAAGGAATATCGGTAATAGAAAAATCCTCAACAGCGTAATGATAATATTTTTTATCATAGACTTCTATAGGTGCATTGTAACCTAACTTCTCGCTACGCATCATTTGAATATCTAACTGAATGGTGCGTTTGCTCACTGCATTTTCTTTTCCTTCATATTCATACAATGCCTCAGAGCAGGCTTCTATCAAATCCTCCAATGTCCATTGACAGTATTTGTTTTGTAAGCATTTATCAATGGTTTTATATCGAATCAGTGCATTTTTATTTTGAGCCACAGTTCTGAATTATAAGTTATAAATTATGAGTTGTTTTAAAGAAGATCTATTTCACGTTTGATGTTTTCTCTTGCTTGTTGTTCATATAAATCTCGAAAAACATCGGTTTGGTAAATGAATTTGTTTTCCAGAAAATGTTCCAAAGCTTTTTTGCGCCCAGGATTGTAAAGAAAGTCAGGATAAATCTTGTATTCTTTTCTAATTTGCTGATAATAGGTTTGGTACTCATCCCAATCTTTTGATAGTATTTTCAAGTCGAAGTCAATGAGCCATTTTTCATCATCTTTAGTTTTTGGCTGATGATTTTTAGTTGCCATGATAAGATCGAAAACTAATTCTTTGTTAAGTGTAGTAGTTGCCGGAAGAATTTTGACAGCAAATTCGGCACTTTTCAGCTCATTATCCTTTCTAGTGCTATTGTATACATAATCGTGATAGAATATAGAGTACAGCACTTCATCCGGAAACTGAAGCTCATTTTTATATTTTTCAAACCAGAAAATCATTTCTTCCAAATGGATCAGATTGTGATAATGCCTTGATTTATGGGAATATGCTTTTTGAAGTTCATTCCACCGAATAAAAATTTCATCCACCGAAAAACCAATGTTCGTAAGTAGTTCCGTGAATATTTGCTGTAATTCCATTATAAAAATTTTATCAAAAATAGGATTCTTTTTTTACTGCGCAAAATAATTGCGCATACCACTATGCATCTTTGTCATGTCGAAAGGAACAAATGTTTAATTTAAAAGTAACCGAGATGAAATTTAATTATTTTAAAAGAGAAAAAAATGAGGTAATCAACTACGAAGGTGCAAAAGCGTACAGCATGACACCAGAAATGGAATTGTATTCAGCTGTGGTAACTTCGGGATTAAATGATGTTACTTACGAAAAAGAAAATGATCGTTTAAAAAGAGTCCAAAACCTGATTCAGAAATGTGATCCTCAGTTTATTGCTAAGTTAGCCGTATATGTTCGTACTCAAATGTATATGCGTTCGGTTCCTATGGTATTGACAGTAGAGTTGGCAAAAATCAATTCAGGTAACAATTTGGTAAACAAAACAGTTCAGAAAGTGATTCAGCGCGCTGATGAGATAACAGAGCTATTGGCTTACTATCAAATGGCAAATAATCGTACTGAAACTAAGAAACTAAACCGTTTGTCAAAACAGATACAAAAAGGTTTGGCTGATTCTTTCAATCGATTTGATGAGTATCAGTTTGCAAAATACAACCGTCAGGGTGAAGTAAAATTGCGCGATGCTTTGTTTTTGGTACATCCAAAAGCAAAAGATGAAGCACAACAAGTAATTTTCAATAAAATTGCCGATAATAATCTGGCTGTTCCTTACACATGGGAAACTGAGTTGTCACAAGTAGGTCAGCATTCGTTTATAAATGATGCGGAAAAGAAACAAGCCTTTAAACAAAAGTGGGAGGAATTGATCGATAGCAACCGAGTAGGTTATATGGCCATGATGCGTAATCTACGTAATATTATCGAGGCAGAAGTTTCATTCCAACATATAGAAAAAGTATGTCAGTATTTGAGCAATGAAAAGGCTGTGGCAAATTCTAAACAATTACCATTCCGATTTTTGGCCGCATATCGTGAGATTAAGGCTTTGAAATCTCGTTATACAACAATGATTTTGGATGCTTTGGAAGATGCCGTAATGTATAGTGCACAGAATATTAAAGGTTTTGATGGTAATACTTCAGTTGTAATTGCTTGCGACGTTTCGGGTTCTATGCAACAGCCTATTTCAAAAAATAGTAAAGTACTATTGTATGATATTGGTTTGATGTTGGGTATGCTAATGCATTCTCGTTGTAAAAATGTGATAAGTGGTATGTTTGGTGATACTTGGAAAGTGATTAATATGTCAAAACGAAATATTTTGGCTAATGTTCAGGAGTTTTACCGACGTGAAGGTGAGGTAGGTTATTCTACAAACGGTTATTTGGTAATCGAGGATTTGATCAAACGAAAAGAAATTGTGGATAAAGTCATGTTGTTTACCGATGTTCAAATGTGGAATAGTAATGGTACTGCTTATTCTTTTGAAAATTCATGGAAGCGCTATAAAACCATTGCGCCAAATGTAAAATTGTATTTGTTCGATTTGGCTGGTTATGGTCAAGTACCATTGGATATCAAAAATAATGATGTGCATTTGATTGCAGGTTGGTCAGATAAAGTGTTTGACATATTGCATGCTTTGGAGAATAAAACTTCTGCTTTGCAATACATCAATAGTATTGAATTGTAAAAAAGCCGCAGTTGCAAAGGCTGCGGTAATTTTTAAAATACTGCGTAAAATAATTGCGTAGAATATATAAACCTTTGCATCAGAAAATTATTGAAAAAATATAACAAGTGCCGTAGATAAGTGTTACTTCGATCTTAACGACAGGGTCGCGGGTTCGAATCCCGCCTCTTCTACTAAATGAATAGAAAATGGAAGAGTAGCTCAGCTGGTAGAGCATGCAATGTCACTTATCGTTTTTTGCCTTGTTATATTATCAGGTGTTGTAAAAAAGAGTTACTTCGATTAAGGTTCGTCAATTCAGGTTCGATTCCTGATTAATCGTCTAAAGGAAAGACTACGGAAAGTCTCTTTTTGATTGTTACCCTGATTAATTAAAAGAAATATGAAATATTATAAAAAAATTAGAAAAGGAGCATTTTATTGAGGTTTAACCCAATAAATATGTCATGAAAAAAATAAAAGCCTTAAATAAGGCTCTGGGAAAAAATGAAATTGGAGGTGTAAATTTTCCTTCAAAGATTTCAAATATAAAAATTTCAAGAATTGTGAACAATGATGCTATGGGAGGATGTTCCTTTTGTTTTCCACACGGATTTGATACAATAAATTCGAAGGAAATGAAGTATCAGCGTAACTGGAAAAAATTTAGAAAAAAACAATGGAAAGATAATAATTAAAGAATGCCGTAGTAAAGTGTTACTTCGTCACCTTTGGGGAGGAATAGCGAAGTTGTAAAACCAGCAAGGCTATCCGGTTCGACTCCGGCTTCGACATGCCCCGTTTCACTTTACGCTTTTTGCTTCTTTATCTTTAATTAAGATGCCGTTTATAACTGTTACTTCGATTGGTTTGATTTTTATATAGGTTCGAGTCCTATAGAAACAGTTATATATTATTGCTCTTATGTATAAAGAGTGTCGTACTGTATAGTTACTTCGTATTCCAATTGAAATTTAAACTATACAGGTTTGTTACCTCTTTTTAAAATAAAAACATTTTATCTCATGATGACCATCAAAGAAATTAAATTTAAGATTGAAAATAAATTCAAAAAAATAAAAGTCCGCAATAACGTTTACGGATTTCAAATTCAGCCCAAGACAAGGTTTTTAAAAGGAATCAGCAGAATAGAAATCGAAAAATTAGAGCAATTATTTGGTTTTGATTTTCCTTGGGATTACAGAGAAATGCTTTTAACAATTGGTGGGTTTGATACTCTCAAAATTTCAATTGATCCGAAAGGAGAAAAGGAAACAAAGTTTGATGATTTCTTTTACCAATATCCAAGAGATATTGACAAATCAAAATGGGTGCTTGAAGACATCGATAAATTCAAAACTTATGCTGAAGATGCTCTGATTGAAGCTGGTTTTGACGTGTCTAAAATTGTGGGCTATGTTCCAATTTACCATCATAGAGCATTAGTTGTTTTTGAAAACAAATATCTTTCTCCAGTCATTTCAGTTTGGGGTGCTGATATAATTGTTTATGGAAATAATTTGAAAGAATACTTAAAAAATGAATTTTTAAGATTTTAAAATAACGACGCAAAATAATTGCGCAGTAATTTTAAATCTTTGTAAAGAAATAATTTAAAACTCTTTATAGATGATATATACAATAGAAAAAGCAAACTTAATTATTGAACAATTGGCCAAATTTAAGAGTATACCTTCATATAAACTTTCAGGTCATTTTGCAAATTTTGGATTTTGGGAAGTTGAAGTTAAAAGCGCATTAAAAGCAATTGATGAGCATTACGAAAGATTTAAAATCATGTCGAATGGACAATTAAATTATATAGACAATCATGGAGAACCAATTCACGATTACTTTAATATTTGTGATGGAGTTTGTGAATTTTCAACAGGAAGACCAATTTTACCAAAGAGAATAGTCAATAGTGAATTGAAAGAAAAAAGAATAGAACTATTGAATTCTTATTATGGTTTATTAGTAAGAAGCTTCAATTCAAAAATTATTGATAAAGATCAGCTGCAAAAATTTTGCTTCGATGTTAATATTAGCATAGATGTAAACGATTTGAAAAAATAATTTATTTAAATAACATACGACCCTGTAGCTTAAAGGGAAAAGCCTATAGCAAAATAGTACTTACTATAGTGTTTGTGGATATTCCGGTTAGACCTGCGCGGACTAATGGGTAGAATTTACAGAAGCACCGAAATTGTTAGGGAAAGTAAGGAAGCGTATTTAGAGCCGCAATGCCCGAGAGGGAATATGAGTTCGAATCTCATCAGGGTTACGAATGAATGATATGATAAAAAAAAAGCTTGTTTGCTTTTTTATTTATAGCATTCTCAAAGCGAAGCTTTGCAAGATGGGCGAAGCCAATCTCATCAGGGTTACAAAAAATATATATAATTTAGAATTATGAATACACAAATTAACGGAAACGATTTATTAGCCATCGGTTACGAACAAAGCGAAGCGTTAGGAATTGCTTTAAGAATCAATAAAAAGAGACTTGGTTTTTCACGTGAGCAAATGATGGAAAACTTCAAGAATGTATTAGAATCACCTGAAAATTATTTAGACGATAAGAATTTCAGCAAATTAGCTTCGGCTTTAATTGAAAAAGCGAATCAAAAACCAGAGGATTTCATAAGCTTAAACCAAACACCAAACGATTACACGCTTTTCGGTACAGATCATATCGAAGAAGGAGCCAAAAAACAAATGGAAGTAGCAATGAAGTTACCCGTTACGGTTGCAGGTGCTTTAATGCCTGATGCTCATCAAGGGTATGGTTTACCAATTGGCGGTGTATTAGCTACCAACAATGCCATCATTCCGTATGGAGTAGGTGTAGATATTGGTTGTAGAATGGCCTTGTCGGTTTATGATATTCCAGAACTGTTCTATTATGAAAACGAAGATAAATTCAAACGTGAATTGATAGCACATTCAAAATTTGGAGCTGGTCATGGTTTTCACGGTCAATACAAATCAGATCACGAAGTATTGGGTAGAAAAGAATTCGACGAGCATTTGTTTATTAAAAACTTAAAGAATAAGGCTTGGTCACAATTAGGTTCGTCAGGTGGTGGTAACCATTTCGTGGAATTTGGTATCATGGAATTTATGGAAGACGATGCGGCTTTGAATATTCTTAAAGGAAAATATGTCGCGCTGTTAACACATTCGGGTTCAAGAGGTTTAGGAGCTACTATTGCCGGACATTATACTAAAATGGCAAAACAAGTTTGTAAATTGCCTTATGAAGCGCAAAATTTGGCGTATTTGGATTTAAATTCAGAATTGGGTCAGGAATACTGGATTGCTATGAATCTTGCGGGTGACTACGCATCAGCTTGCCATGAAATCATTCATGATAAAATGGAAAAGGCTTTAGGAGCCACTGTTTTAGCCAAAGTAGAAAACCATCATAATTTTGCTTGGAAAGAAGTTTGGAACGGTGAAGAAGTAATTGTTCATCGTAAAGGCGCAACTCCAGCTGGTAAAGGCGTTATGGGAATTATTCCAGGTAGTATGACTGCACCAGGATTTCTAGTGAGAGGAAAAGGTGAGGAGCAAGCCATTAACTCTGCATCGCATGGTGCCGGAAGACAAATGAGTAGAACACAAGCCATTAAAAACATCACCAAAAATGAGATGCAAACCATTTTGAAAGATCATGGCGTAACTTTAATTGGAGCTGGTTTAGACGAAGCGCCTATGGCCTATAAAGACATCAATTTGGTGATGGAATCGCAAAAAGAGTTGGTAGATGTAGTAGCCAAATTTACGCCAAAGATGGTTAGAATGGCTGATGACGGAAGTAGAGAAGATTAAACTTAAAAAATAATTTAAAACAAAATTGCTGCTTAAAATGAAGAGGCAGCAGTAATACAATAACAATGAATAATTATATAGATATAGGTATAAACCTAACCAATCGCCAATTTGAAGGCGATATTGACGACATCATTCAGGATGCGTTAGACGAAGAGGTATTGCAAATGATTTTAACCGGAACGAGTGTCCGTAACAGTCAGGCTTCGGCACAATTGGCAAAGCAATATCCTGATGTGTTGTACAGCACAGCAGGTATTCATCCGCATGATGCGAAGAGTATGACTAACGAAAGTATACCTGCTTTGCGGAAATTATTGCAAATGAAACAAGTGGTATCAGTAGGAGAGTGCGGACTCGATTTTGACCGTGATTTTTCTCCAAGACCAATACAGGAGAAATGTTACAAAGCTCACTTGGCCTTGGCTACAGAAGTACAGAAGCCATTGTTTTTACACGAACGTGCTGCTTTTAGCAGGTTTGTTAGTATAACCAAAGAGCATTTACCCAAATTACCACAAGGCGTGGTGCATTGCTTTACGGGAACATTGACAGAAGCCAAAGCGTATTTAGATATGGGATTTTATCTTGGTTTTACTGGAGCTATAAGTGATGTGAAACGATTTTCTCATTTAAAAGAAGTCTTGACCTATGTTCCGTTGGACAAAATCATGATTGAAACTGATGCACCATTTATGTTACCTAAAAATGTTCCGACAGGAAGCTTAAAGAAATACCATGAACGACGCAACGAACCGGCTTTTTTACCTTATGTTGCAGGAACAATAGCACAGTTCAAAGGAATTTCCCTCGATAAAGTTGCCGAAGCAACCACAGCAAATGCCAAACAGTTTTTTAATTTGAATGTAAAATAAAAGTCCCCAGTAACATTGGGGATTTTTTATTTATAATTGGATGGTTGCAATTAAAATGAATCTGTGATAAAATTTTTTTTGCAAAAATAATTATCACAATATTGTGATAAAAAAACTGTGATAATTTAAATTATCACAAAAAAAATATCACAACAAATCCTTAAAGAGAATTATTCTTACAAAAATGTCATGATTTTTGATGTTCATTAATCATGATGAAAGTAAATAATCGTAGCCTTTTAAGAACAACGTTGGGGCTAACACAGGAAGAATTTTCAATGCTATTTAAAATCCCAATTAGTTTAATAGCCATGTATGAAACCAACAAACGTGACTTGCCTTCTAAAGTTAGTGTTCAGATGATGCAACTGTATGCGCATGTATTGGAAAAACAAAAGCAGGAATTTGTACCGTCCAATCTAAAAACAGAAAATGCAAAAGTGGTATCGTTTCTGGAAGATGAAATTCAAACCAATGAAGCATTACAATGGAAGTATGCCAAGAAAATAGAAAACATGAAGGTTAAATATGAAAAGGCAAAAGCCAATTTATATTTGGCTGAATATTTTGAAAGTAAAGAAACCATTAACAATAAACCTTCAAGTAATCATGTTACGTTTTTGCATACACTTGCTAAAGAGAAGTTTGAAAAAAATGGACCACCAGCTCAAATGAAATATAAAGTACAACTGGAAACCCTAAAATGGCAACACAATCATTTACAGGAAGAACTTAAAAAGATAAGGGAATAAAAAAATCCTCAATATAGGTTTACTATGTTGAGGATCTTAAAGTATAATGCTTTAACTATTACATGTCAGCAGCACAAAATTGAGCTATTACTTCTTGGCAGGTATCTCCGTGAGCGATAACTCTTGATCCATCAGGACAAGTACAAGCTAATAAATCGCCACCTTTTCCTTTAATTTCTTTTTGTTCGTTTTTTGAAAGCGTACTTGCTCCTTGCAAGTTTAAAATGTTTTGTAACATAATTTCTACTGTTTTTAAAGTTTGTAATGATTTAAATTTAAGTGTAGAGAGTTTAACCTCTACCAAAAACTTATACTAAAATAAAAACATTCATCAGTTAGCCTTATCTATTTTGTGTTAAAATTCTTATAAATTTATCAACACAACATAATTATTATGAAGAAAAGAAAAACCATTACGTAAAATAATTGCGTAGCGTATTATTTATTTTGTATTCAAGTATTTATACGGGGTTGTATGTAATACAATTTATTAAATTTGAGAAAACATGAAACTAGGCATGAAAGTAAAGCTATATTATTGCTAGATGCAAAAGCCAAGTAAAACGAAAATTATTTACATCCTAAAGAGGTATTGATAACAAACTTTTTAATAGAAACGGTTACATTTAATGAATAGCATGCGAATGATTTGGAGAGTGAGAAGAAGAAGAGCGAGGTGTTGGATTGTTTTTTTAAAATATAATTAAGTAATAAAAAAGATAATGAATTTTAAATTGTTAAGTATTAGACCATTGGATGGTTGTGATTACAAATTTTTAAAAAATTTAGAAGAAAATAGAATTTATAAATTTTATAATGAATATGATTTTTTAGATGAAAAAGGGAATGAAATTAAAGAGTTTGGAAGCAAAAATTATAAAATTGTAAAAAATATTCGATATACTAATACTTTACCTGATGATCTTTATAATCTAAATAACACAAAAATTAATGTTTCTGCAATAGTTGGTAAAAACGGCAGTGGTAAAAGTGCTTTGATGGAAATTCTTTATGGAGCAATTTATAATTTTTCTATTAAAAATATTAATGGCTTTAATGCTAAATACAAAAAAAATAATATTGCATGTGAATTATTTTTTTGTATTCACTATAAGGGGATTCAAAATGAAGAAATTATTGATTATTATGTTTTGAAAAATAAAAGTAATAGTATCCAAATATTTTCTTTGAATGGAGCTTCATTAGAGAATTTTAATGATTTTTTGTTTTATACTGTTGCATCTAATTATTCACTATACGGATTGAACTCTGATTTAATTGGACCTTGGATTGAAAATTTATTTCATAAAAATGATGGATATCAAGTACCGATAGTTTTAAACCCAATGAGAACATCTGGAATAATTAATGTCAATAGAGAATATGAATTTGCAAAGGACAGATTATTGTCTAATATACTAAACAGTAAAGAAATAGATAAAAATTCAAGATTTGTACTTCAAAATAAAAAAGTAAATAGGATTAGCTTAAAATTAAAAGAAAAAAAAATTAAATTATATCATAAGGATAGAACTAATAAAAATGAATATTTAAAAAAGTATTTAAAATCAATTTTTAATTCATTTAAAATTAGTGAATTTGAAAAAGATATTGATGAATTTAAAATTGATGAAATAATCGATTCCCAAAATGAAGTAATTAATTATTGCACAGATTATTTATTATATAAACTAAAAAAAATATCAAAAAACTATTCAAAAGAGGGGACAAGATTTAAAGTCATAAATTATGAAAATGGAGAGTCGGTTGAGATGTTTTTAAATAATATTAGACAAAATGACTTGGGATCTCATATAACATTTAAAATAAGAAGACTCTTGAATTTTTTGAAATATGATTTTTATGAAAAGAAAATATTAATTGAGTATAACGATAATGATATTGATCTTTTATCAAAAAAAATATTTGATTTTAGAAAAAAACAAATTGAAATGTATAAATCTAAAGTCATAGATAGCTACAAAAAAGAATCGTTGAATATAACTTATCCTTTTTTCCTTTTGACTAATATGACATTAATTCCCCCTTCAATTTACGATGTTGATTACGAATTTGAAGATGGAGGACACTTTTCATTACTTAGTTCGGGTGAAACTCAAAAAATATTTTCAATTAATACAATTTTTTATCATCTAATAAATCTTAATTCTAAGCATAATAATTATTTATTTAATGATGATATAGAAACAAAAATCAGATATGAAATTGAATCAAAAAAAGATATAAAGTATCAATTTGTAAATCTCATATTGGATGAAATTGAATTATATTTTCATCCACAAATGCAAAAAGAATATCTTAATGATATTTTGTATAAAATTGATACGACTTATCTAAATGGAATAAAATCAATAAATATTTTATTTATAACTCATTCACCATTTATCTTATCAGATATTCCAAAGCAAAATGTATTGTTTTTAGATAATGGAAAGCCACAAAATTTTGAAAAGATGAATACGTTTGGTGCTAATATAGCTGATTTGCTAATTGATAGTTTTTTCTTTGGTGAAAATGAAAATAAATTATTGATTGGAGATTTTGCTAAAATGAAAATTAATGAGACTATTGAATGGATAAATGAAGAAAAAATAAAAAAACTTAATAAAAGTTACAATAAACCTAACGATGCTTTAAAAAAATTTCACAAAGGTATAATTGACTTAATTGATGAACCCCTAATGAAATATAAACTGAATGAGATGTTTAATGAAGTTATTATGGATTTTTCAAGAGCAGATGTGTTAAAAAATAAAATTGAAGAAATGCAGCTAGAATTAGATTCACTTAATAAAATAAAAAAATAAAATCAATATTTCATGCTAACACTCGAATACTCTGACGTTAAATCTCTAAGATTTTATAACGAAATCAAAAATAAGATTTCTGGATGTATTGATAAGTATAATGGATCTATAGTTTCTCCTGAAGAAATTAAAGAAATTATACTTGCAAATCCAGAAGATTTAATTAACCTCAATAATCAATTAATAGTTCAGGTGATTGAAGATTTTGATCAAAATGAATTTGAAACATATTTAAAATTAAATAAAAAGTCTAGAGCTCAAAATTCTAAGTATCATAACAAAATAAAAGAAATAAATGAGGTACTAAATTATGCTAGAATAGTAGGAAGCGATTATTTTTTAGCAGATTTACTTAATCAAGCAACTTGTATTCATTGTAACAGGAATTATACAATTACAATTGGAAATAAAAATAGTAAAATTGTTAGACCTGAATATGATCATTGGTTTAGCAAAAGTAAATATCCACTATTATCAATAAGTTTTTATAATTTAATTCCTTCATGTTCTTCTTGTAATAAAAAAAGGAGTAATAAAAATTTTCAATTAGACACACATTTAAACCCATATAAAATGACTGATGATGAGAAAAAATTTAGTTTTTCATTTAGGAAGACAAATTTTATTGAAAACAATGTTATTTTAAAAATAAATTCAAAAGAAGATATTTCTAAACAGAAAATAGAAAATCATTTTCGCGATTTATGTTTAAATGAAATTTATAATAAACACTCAAATTTAGAACTTAGAGATTTATTGGATTTAAGATATAAGTATTCCGAAAATTACATCGATTTACTAATTAATACGTTGAAAAATAATTTATCAAAAGAAGAGGTTTATAGATTAGTATTTGGTATTGAAATAAATGAAATTGATTTTCATAAAAGACCTCTTTCAAAATTCAAAAAGGACATAATCAATGAATTATTGAATATAAAATAATATGAAACTATTTTTTTCTATATTGAATAAAGTTTTTAGTTATTAACTCAGTAGCTGTCTTTATAAATGCTGTGATAAAATGAAAAAACGCAAAATAATTACGTAGTCTCTTTTCAATTTTGTATCTTGAAATTATAAAGATCATGATAATAAAAGATAATGATCTAATCCGCTACTCAAAGTCTCCTGACTTTGAGTTGCTGAAAGCTTTGTGTTCTTTGCACTTAACTTTGTGTAACAAAACGCAAAGACAACAACTTTCCTTATGTGTTTTTTAAAAATTAATAATCAATATTATCACTCCTAAAGTCCCCAAGGGGACAGTTGTAAAAAAAATATAGTTACATGATCATCATCTAAAGCTAATAATATTAAATCACTATTGTCTCCTCAAGAGGACAGTTGTAAAAAGTAATAGTTACATGATCATCATCTAAAACTAATAGTATTCAATCACTATTGTCTCCTCAAGGGGATAGTTTAAAAAAGTAACATTTACATCATAATTTACTTTAAATCATATTTCACAAACTTCATAAGATAATCGTCATCTAAAACCAAAATTATTCAATTACTATTGTCCCCTTGAGGGGACTTTAGGGGTGTATTAAATATATTTATATCTTTATTCAAATACACGCCATGAAAAATAAAATTATCCCTTATGCACCTCATTTGAGGGAATATGCTCGTCAACTTCGCAACAACAGTACTTTGAGCGAAGTGCTACTTTGGCAAAAAATAAAACAAAAAGGATTTGATTATCAATTCCACCGTCAAGTACCCATGCTCAATTATATTGTAGATTTTTATTGCCATGAATTAATGTTGGCTATTGAAATCAATGGTGATAGCCATTTGTATAAATACGAATACGATACATTACGACAAGGCGAATTGGAAAAACAAGGAGTTCAGTTTTTGTTTTTTCTGATGGTGATGTGAAACATAATATGTTTTCGGTTTTGTTGTCTATTGAAGAAACAATACAAGAACTAACAAAACACCCCTAAAGTCCCCTCAAGGGGACAGTTGTAATCTTGTGGTAAATTTATAATTTAAGTTAAATAGACAGTACCTTTTGTTATTTTGATAATACATTTCAAATAAAACTTTTTTCTATTTCACACAAAGTCCCCCCAAGGGGACAGTTGTAATGTTGTGGTGAATTCATGATTTAAGTTAAGTAGTCAGTACGTCTTTTGTTATTTTTATAATTCATCTACCAAAACTTTTCTTTTATTTCCTCGCTGCGCAAAGTCTCCTGACTTTGAGTTGCTAAAAGCTTTGTGTAACAAAACGCAAAGACAACAACTTTCCTTATGTGTTTTTTAAAAATTAATAATCAATATTATCACCCCTGAAGTCCCCTCAAGGGGACAGTTGTAATGTCAGTGGTGAATTCATGATTTAAGTTAAGTAGACAGTACGTCTTTTGTTATTTTTATAATACATCTACCAAAACTTTTCTTTTATTTCCCAAAAAGTCCCCTCAAGGGAACATTTTAATGTTGGGGTTAAGTTTATGATTTTAGTAAAGTTTGGTTCAAATATGAAAAGAATTGTATGATATAAAATAAAAAAAGACCAATATATATTGGTCTTTTCTTTTTCTTTTAACTGAACGTAATTCCCCAATCAATTTCAGCTTTTCACATAACGGGGCTACAATACTTTTATTATATAAATTTTATGAAAAATTTATTTTTAATAAAAAACGCCCTGATAAAGGGCGTTCATTACTTTAAAATTAAAGTGAAACTTTAAATCATTTTTTAGGTTTTTCACCCACACGTTGAGGAGGTACAGGAAGTCCTTTTAATAATCCGCTATATACATGGCTCAAGTCATCTGGTTTTAAACCATTCTTATTTGAATGGCATGAAAAACAAGAACCATAAGCATTATAAGTTTGTCCGTTTTGTGCATACGTTTCCATAGTAGAATTTGCTAATTGACTTGCTCCAATGGCAACACCATTTACTTTTAGTGAATCTACTTTAGGATTAAAGCTATAACCATTAGGTCCTGTTCCGCTATTTGTCCAAGTTGCACCAATGAAAATGTAGTTTTTACGTACATCTTTACCTTGAAGTTTAGACATAATAGCATTGTTTATTGCAATGATTTCACTGTTTGAAGCAGCTGGTGATGCATCTTCGGCATTAGGCTGTACATCCACTGAACTTCCCCAAGGTTTTGTTCTTACCGTGTTACTAGGAGAGATAGTAAAACCTTTATTTGCTTTTATAGAATCACCTGAGAATGTCATGTGTGATACATTTGCAGAATCTTTTAAATCCTTATTCAATAACCAATGATTACCTTCGTCTGGTAAGACAGTTATAATTGAACCATCTTTTGCAACATATTGATAGGCGGCATTAGGAGTGTTTCTTTTATGTTCAAAAGTAGCCCAAATCATTTCAGGATGTCCGCTCGCACTTCCCACAATGTGCATACCTACTAAAGCTAATTTTGCTTTACGTTCGCTTTTTATTGTCCATAATGTATCACTAATTTTTTTATAAACAGGGATCGTAGCATCGATAACCACAAATTCTTCAGTGTTTTTAACTTTAGAAACATCTACCCATGAGGTTTTAATTTCTAATGCTAAAGCATCTGGATTTTTAAGTGTGACATGATTTTTTTTTGCAAATGCAAAAATACTATCTCTTTCCGCCTTGGTCGTTGGGAAAGTATTTCCAGCCATTTTCTTTTGGTTAACAGCATTTAGAAATTCGACATATACATCGTTTACCATAGAGATGTAATACACTAAATTTCCATTAGCATCCATTAAAACATCATCAGTAGCTTGACCTTCTTCACTTATAATTTTACCTGTTTTGTCCACGTTGGCAAAGGCTCTAAGTAATTGTCCTTCCTTGTGCGGAATCAAATTTCTTTGCCCGTTTACTTTAGGAGAAACAGTGTAAAATTCAGATGATTCAAATACTGTTTTGTTTTTACCATCACTAGAAGTCATCCATAAAAACATGCGTTCAGACCATTTGTAAAAATCACAATTATTATCATGTACAAAGTCAACACTATTAGCAGGTGTTACTTGGCCATTTTCTTTAACAGATTTGTCCTTAAACCAAGTTGCAAATTCAGCATCAGTTAATTCACATGTTGTGGCTACATTTTTAGGTAATTTTCCGTTTTCTAATTTACAACTTAAGACAAGTGTACCTAGAATACTCAATAGAAGAAATTTGGTTAGAGTTCTTTTTTTCATAGTTGAAAGTTATTTTAGTTTGTTTTAGATAAAGTGAAATTAATCTTCAAACATGAATTTTTCTACCGTAGAAACACCTGTTTTTATTTTATTGAAGTTTTATTAAAACACGTTGAAAGTTTAGTAAAAGAATATTATATTGTATATTCAATTAAAGCATATCACTATGAGCGAAGCAAGAAACGATTTTGGTAGAAAACCCATAACTCCAAAGACTAAGAAATTACATCCTAGAGTAGATCTAACTGCTATGGTTAGCGTTTCGTTTTTATTGATTGTATTTTTTATGTTGACTTCTTTTTTGTCACGTTCTAATATGATGAATTTAGGAATGCCTGAAAAACGTACTCGTTGTGGTTGGAGTTGTCCTGGCACATCAGACAATAGATCAATAACTATTTTACTTGGAGACAATAATAAAATAATGACATATTTTGGAATGTTCTCATCTCCAGTAGAAGGTCCAAAATCATTAACTTATGATAAAAATTCCTTGAGAAAAGAGTTGCTTACAAAAGGTAATCAAATCATTAATGCTACAGGAGATCCTAAAAAAGGGCTAATCGTTATTATAAAACCCAGTAAAGAATCTAGTTATGGTGATTTAGTAAATGTTTTAGATGAAATGGCTATTGTAAAAGTTCCTACTTATGCAGTTGTAGATATAACACCAGAAGAAGAAAAATTATTTACTAAGTTTTAGTTTTTTTATTGGAAAGATATTTATTCTGTAGGAATAATCTTATTTAAAAAAACACCCATTTTAAAGGACTTTAATTCAATTTTATATGAATTAAAGTCTTTTTTTATTTCTTTGAACATAATTTAATATATTGTTTTTCAGTTGTTTATATTTAAAAATGCAATGAAAATTTAAAAACAGGTAGTTTCACCTATAAACCCACTTTTCATTTTATCTACTTTTGAAATGGTAGTACTACACAATCTAATTACAATTGTGAGATAAGCTTTAATCATAATTGTAATTTAATGAAATTTTGGATAAACTGGAGACGTCTATAATTATCCTTTTTCAAACTATTAATCGAAGTTTTATACTTCGATAATCAAATCATTATTAACTAATTAACAAATTAAAAAAATGAGTGCAACAGATATTTCTACAGCAAACGGAAAATTATTTTTTTCAAACCCTCCACATCCTGAAAGTACATTTCAACCAGAGTTGAAAGATTTAAATGACTTGACGGATTTTAAAATTGATACTTCAGCCGCAAAAACAAGTAAATCTGCAGCAGCTTTACCTAAAGTAGCTGTGTACACAGTAGCCGCTGATGTTGTTGTCACACCTGCTAATCCATTAATTATCTCAGGAAGTGGCCCAGTACAGGTTAGTTATAACAAAGTAACTATCCAACCAGGAGGACAAATTAAAGTATTAACTACAGCAGATATTAGAATTGCTGAATTAATCAAACAATAATCAAATATATTAACAAACTAAAATAAAGAAATCATGAGTGTTTTAAACGGAGATATAATAATTTCAGGTGCAGATGGCGCTAATGGGACTGCTGGTCAAGGCTTTAATTCGCCAGCTCCAAGTGGTAATAATGGTACTAATGCAAGTTGTGACTGGGATTCAGTGTGTAGACCGAATTCTACAGCTGGAACTGCAGGTGCTAATGGAGCAGAAGCAGGATCAGGATCATCAGGAGGAAATGGAACTGACTGTCCTTCAGTAAATATTACAATTGGACAATTGACAGGTTCTTTACTTGTTTCTGCAGCTGCTGGTGATGGCGGAAATGGTGGTAATGGTGGTGCTGGTCAATCTGGAGGTAATGGTGGTGACGGAGGTAAAGCTTCAGGGTGTCCTGCTGGATCAGATTGCTCTGGAAGTAATGGAGGAGCTGCTGGTAGCGGTGGTAACGGTGGTAATGGTGGTAATGGTGGTAATGGCGGTAACGGTAATACTGTTGTTGTACAATACCATGGAGGAAGTGTAATGTCTTCTTCACCAGTTCCTAAAGGAGGACAAGGTGGAGTAGGTGGTAATGGCGGTAGTTCTGGTCAAGCAGGTTCTCCTAATGGAGGCCAAGGTTCTGGTGGAAAAGCTGGAGCTGCTGGAACAGCAGGAAACGCTGGAACTCAAGCTCAAATTATTTTACAACAAGTATAGAATTGTAACGCTATGAATACGACTAAAGATTCAATTTTGTCAAACGTAGCAAAACTTTCTTCTTATGCATCCACACTTAGTTTGGCTTCGGCCAAACAAGTGTTGGATTTAAGAGATGAACTACTTGCTTTGCCCGCTGAGACCAATCTTCAATTAGGAGGTAGATCGGGGTTAAATATAGATGGAACTCCATTACAGTACTGCATTAGTTCTTCAAGTGAAGGCTTGCACAACCGTTTTATAAGTGATCCTTCATGTATTATAGGTTCGCCAGAAGAACGATTTGAGTACAGCTACCAAGCTTTACAAAAATTGTATGTTACCACACAAACAGAAGAAATAAAAGAAATCTGTGAAGGAATGTTAGATTTTCATTTGCCTGTTTCGAAAGAAAATATGGAAGATTATCCTGATGGCGTTTTTTGGTTAGGAGCTTCTCCTGATAGTAAAGGAATGGCTGTTTATATAGATGGTAGAAGAGGAGGAAAAGAAGAATCATGGGAGAGATTTAGAGCTTGGTTACATCACTTAATGCCAGATAATACAGAAGTTGATGATTTTGTTAAAACCCTAAGTCCTTATGCAAATATTATGAGTATAGGCTTAGAAGGAAGTTCATTAAAAAATCTAAGAGCTAAAATCTATTTTAGATTAACACATAAGCTTTCAATAGATGATTTAAAAATACCGGTACTGCTTAACGAGTCGGTTTCAAATTTTTTAAATGATGTTATTGGTGACAAAGATGTAAACTTAGCTGGTGTTGTTTTTAATGTTGGTTTTCATATTGCCAGTTCTAAATTGTTTGATGCTAAAATTGATGTTTGTGCTTGTCCTTCTTACGTAGAACTAAATCCTAGTGAATGGATTGTTTTATTGGATAAAACAGCATCAAAAAATAATGTAACCAAATTTCCACTAAAAGAAGAAGTTTTGGAAAATGACTGCTCTGTTTCTTATTACGGATTAGGGATAGATATTATGGGAAATAAAAGATTAAACCTTTATCTGAAGAATAAAATCACTGCTAATTAAAATTTTGTAAACCAAAGTATTAGTTCTTAAAGTCTTCTTTTTAAGCTAAATATTTAATTATTTAAAATTTACTGTTGTAGAATGCATATTGCAATCTGCATAAGGCTCTTATTATCTACACATATGAAACAAAGCATAATTATTCCTAAGAATAAGATAGCCATTTATTACCAAGGATATTGCGGAAAATGCAAGTTTTTATCAAAGTTGGTGGTTGTTTTGTCCTTATACATCATTGAAAGGATTCCTTTAGAAGTAGATGAAAGCATTCAACTTTTTTTTGAAGATTATCCTAAAGCTAAAGGGTATCCAATACTCTTTCTTGGCCAAACGCCAATTTATAATTACTGGGTTTTCCCAGCTGTTCCTTTTGCTATTGTATTGTCTTGGTTTTATAAACTTCAAGATTTATTTACCAGAGACAATTAATCAACGTCTAATTTTTTATAAAAAATATGAGAAATGTTTTCAATGATCCTATTCTACAAAAAGAGTTTGAAGAAAAGGGATATGTGGTAATTGACTTCTTAAATCATTCTGAAGTTGCTTCATTACAACAACTATATAATCAGTTAAATGCACAACCAAAAGAAAGAGGTTTTTCGACTTCCAATATGAGCATGGATGCCGATTACAGAAAAAAAGTTTCGGATGGCATCACAAATACTTTTGCAAAAGCTGTGGCTTCACATTTGGATAATTTTAAGCTCTTCTTCGGAATATTTACTTCCAAACAAGCGAATCAATCGGAGAGTATTTGTTCTATCCATCAGGATCCTGCTTATGTAGATGAATCAAAATATCAAGGCATTACTTTATGGGTACCACTTATTGATACCAATCAAATGAATGGAGCTCTTGAAGTTATAGATGGTAGTCAGCGACTAAATAATGGTCCAAGAAGTACTCTTCCTAAGTTTCCATACAATGAATTGAGTCCTTATTTGATAGAAAATTACTTTAAGCGCCTAGATATAAAGGCAGGACAAGCTTATATAGGAAGTTCAAAAGTATTCCATTGGTCTCCATCCAATTATAGTGATACTGAAAGGGTAGCTGCTTTGGCTTGGTTAGCTGAAGAAGAAAGTCAAATGCGTTGCTATTATCAAGATTTTAGAAATCCAAGTACTGTTATGGAAGTGTTCGAATTAGAACCTGATTATTATATAGAAACGCCACTTTTTAGCAGACCTGATGAGTCAATTGCTAAAAAAATTGGAGAAGTACCGTATCATTTCGACGCTCTTGATCAAGAGAAAATCAGAATGATTCTAGGAGAATCAAAAAAGGAAAGTAAACTACCTGTTTAAATGAATACAACAAATAAAAATAGAGCTCTTTTTAAAAATCATGAGCATCAAGATCTGTTTAATAAAAAAGGATATGTTGTAGTTGATTTTTTATCTTCAAACGAAGTTAGTTCACTTAGAGCTGCTTACGATAATCTTGAAGGCGATCTTGGCGAGGCTGCTTTTGCTTCGACGATTATGAGCAAGAATGTTGTTTTTAGAAATGAAGTTTCTAACGTAATAGAGGCATTTTTTAAAAATGCAATGCAAAATATTTTTATTGATGTTACTTTCTTTTGGGGAAATTTTAATGTCAAATATCCAAATTCAAACATTGGAACAGTTCCATTACATCAAGATCCTTCATTTTTAGATGAACAAATTTATCAACCTTTTGGTCTGTGGGTGCCGCTTATCGGTACTAATGAAGTTAATGGTGGATTACAAGTAATACCAGGAAGTCAGTATTTTTTACATTTTCCAAGATGTGGAGGAGAGCCATTTCCTTTTATAACAATACAACAAGAACTTTTAGAACAGTTTGGTGAGTTATTGTATATGAAAGCAGGTCAGGCTTACATAGGTAATCCAGCTGTTTTTCATGCTTCTCCAACAAATAAAAGTACAGAGCCAAGAATTGTTGCTGCTGGTTTGGCTGGTCCCAAAGAATCTAATCTGAGATATCATTATCATAATACATGTAATCAAACAGCAGAAGTATTTAATGTAGATCAAAAATACTACCTCTCAGCACCTCTTTTTAGTAAACCAAATCCCGAAGAGTACGAACTTATTCAAAGTATAAACCTAGAAAAAGAAATAGCATCAAAAGAAAAGCTATTTAATTATTTAAGCCAATTTAAAAAGGAAAGCCATGTCACAAGTTTCTAAAGAAATAATTGATAATCATATCTCAATCCAAAACAAAGCAATGTCGTGGAAAGGACTCTTTGATAAAGGTATTCAACATTTGTTAGAGGAACAAAAAAATGGTTTTGTCAATACGAAACATTCTATGCCTTTTTCAAAAGAAATTTTTCTTGTTGAAGAAGAATTACAAGTGACCGACATCTTTCAAAGAGCTTTGATTGTTGATACGTTTATTAATGCCAATGAAAAGACAAACTTAAACCTAGATACGGTTATTATTTCAGAATTAGATTATTTACGCAATTCAAGAAGAAAAGATGCAATAGGAGGGTGGAGTTATTTTGTTGATTTAATAGAATTACCTGCTGATGTAGATGATTTGGCTCAAATTTTACAAGCTTTTTGTCATTACTATCCTAAAGCTTTTTTTGAGGATTTATTTGAAATTCCAATTCAAACCATACTAAATGAACAGGCAAATGAAGATTTAGGTTGGGAAACTTGGATTCTACCTAAAGAAAACTTGACAAAAGAACAGCTACTACAATATGAATGGATCCATAAAGGTTGGGGAACAGGATCTGATGTAGATGTAGTCGCTAATTTTTTATATGCTCTGAATTTATATGATAAAGAGCGATTTGAAAAAGATATTCAAAGAGGATTACAATTTTTATATAACAAACAGAATCATGGTACTTGGGGAAGCACTTGGTATCACGGATTATATTACGGAACATTTGTTAGTATAAAAGCGATTTGTAAAAACTTTGGTAATAAAGAAGTTATAAACAATGCTTTAAACTTTTTGTTTAGCACAAGAAGATCTGACGGAGGATGGGGATTAGAAGACCAAGAATCGGATTCTTTACAAACAGCTTTGGCTTTGCTAGGTATTTCAATCGCTTCTAATTATTTAAATAGAGAGATTGATTCTCAATGGTTAGACAAAAGTTTACAGTTTCTAACTGAACGATATATTGAAAATCAAGGATGGGAATCTTGCCCATTTATCCAAATGCCTATGGGACGCCCTATAGGTTACATACACACCATACTTACCTATGAAAGTGCGCCTATAACCACAAGTTTTGTTACAAGAGCTTGCGCCGCATTCTTCTAAAAAACTATTAATCAAATAAACTACTAAAAATGAACTCAAACAATACAACACCTAACAATGACCAGAATAAGCCTCAGGTTACGACGTTCCAGTTTAATAATAAAGCTGTAGGTCAAATAAAAGAAAGTGTCAATTTATTCACTGGTACTGCAAATATTCCTGTAAACATAGCAACTTTTCAGGGAAGAAAAGGATTAGATGTAGATGTGAATATAATGTACACCAGCAATATAAAAAATTCTGTAGAAAACTGGAATCTTACCAATCCAACTGGAATTTTAGGTTTAGGTTGGGATATGTCATTTGACAAAATTGTAGTCAATAAAAACGGTAGTGGTACTACTTCGTCAGATGATTATTTTCTAATGGAAAATGGAAGTTCAAATCCTTTAATACAAGATGGAATGTTACCTGGAAATCCAGCTAGTTTATTGTTCCAACTTAGAAATTTTGAATTTTGGGACATACAATACGATCCATATAATGAAAAATGGACTATCATTAAAGAAGATGGAACTGTTTTTATTTATGGTGACAAGAACAGTGGACGAAACACTGTTCAATACGGCGTGCAATGGGGGAACTGGATGGGGACTTCTAATGTTACCTCGGGACAAGAAAACTATGTAGCTGCTTGGAACCTATCCGAAGTTCGAAATACTTGGGACCAATCGGTCTTATACACTTACGATAATGTGAACATTCCTGTGGGGAATTCAAATGGTTTGGTGTACACACAAGCTTCATATCTTAAACAAATTGAAGATAGTTTTCAAAGAACAATTTCATTCTTTTATGGGGAAAAATTTGGTACTAATAACCCAAGTCCGCAAAATATAATTGAATATCAGGCGATGCATACCAATCAGCCTGCACCAAATGCCTATCAAGATGGTTATGAAACTCGCTTTTTAGATTATATAGAAGTCAAAAATAAGTTGAATATATTGCAATTCACGATTGTTTTTGAATACGATTTTATCAATCTGGGATCTAATAGTCAAACAACTGTTTATCCTTTGATGTGGAAAAGGGTTTTAAAAAGTTTTTGGCAAGTGCAACCTAAGGGGAACACTTTACCAGGAATGGAGTTTGATTACTATGACAAAATACAAGATACCAATGCAGGTGCATTAAAAAGTATTTTATATCCTCAAGGTGCTAGAGCAATTTACACTTATAAAGATGAACCATTAAATAGTTCACGAAATGTAAAAGTAACCAGTCCAATGACTAATGCCATTCCTAGAGTTTGGTTTGGTACCGACTATACTGTGATTACTTGGTATGATAAAGTCAATAAAAAACTAGTGGCCAAAGTACATTCTTGGTCTGGAAATTGGTCAACTTACGAGTTAAATTCAGATGTTCCTACTACACCATATTTTACGAATATTGATTTTGATATCGATACTTTAGGAGTTATTGCAAAATCTGATTATATAGCACTTTATTTTACTGAAAAAACAAGAAAGCAAGTTCAATTATTTTTATACAGAAGAAATCCAGAGAAATTTGGTACATTCAACTTGACTAATGGTGTACAAAATTTTCCTCTAAAATCAGATACATCTAAAGTTGGAATAGATTCAGGTAAGGATTTTGTCATTGTTTCTAGCAAAGAAATCACAACTAATCCTGTTACTGTATTTCAATGGAACTGGAAGCAAAAAACATGGAATAACTCGGTTAATCCTGTACAAGGAGGTATTTCTATATTAACACCTTCACCTTCAGATATAGCAAATGCTTCTAATATCTTATTAAAAGCAAAAGACAATTATTATATAGCTTCTTTTTACAATTATACTACAAAAGTATTACAGTTTCAGTTATTTTATCATAATGGAAACAATGTTTGGACAAAGAGCACATTGTATAGTACATCAAATGTTACTATTTATAAAGATACTTCAGATGCTTCTAATTTTCCTTTTAATATAAACTTAAGCAATGCCTTTGCTGTAGCGACTTACATTACAGCACAGACCAATGATAAAATAAACTATAGTTTAAGAATTCTGCAATGGGATAAAAATTTTAATTTACTTGACGCTGCAAGTCCTTTGGTTAGAAATTATGAATCACCAATTGTAGAGGGAAAATCTCAATTTCAATTATTCTCAACCATTTTAACCGATGCATTAATTACAAATAATCCATTTGCAAATAGATACATAGGAGGTGCTGGAAGTAGTAATAATGCTCAAAATTGGAAATCGACGGCTTTTACAACAAAAGCTGATGATAAAGTAAACTTTGCTACAGGTATCGATATTATTGCGATGTCTAAAGTACAAGGGGCAAACAATGTTAATCAATATTTTCAATTTAATCCTAATATAGGGAATTGGGGTTTGCTTCAAAATTTAGTTTCTACCGATAAAAATATTACATTCAGTGGCAATTATATGACTGTTGGTAAAGATGTATATTATCTAAATACTAAAGGAACTTGGCTTAAGTTATCACAACAGCTAAATAACTTGAATGCACCCAATACAGTTCAAAATAGAGCTTCATCATATATTGCTTATCAAGATACTACAGATAACAATGCACAAACTTATTTTGTAAATCCTAGTAATGGTAGTATTGACGCTCCTATAAAATTACCTATTACGGGAGATGGATTTGGTCAAAAAATAGTTGTTGATTCAGACAATGTAAAACCTGGAACACTTCTTGCAGGATCAGACACTTTTGTTACGTACCCTTCAAATCAAGATTTTGACAGTTGTAATTCCTTATCCATTTATAAAGTTGTTGATGGAAAAGCAACAGATTCCGTAACGATAACGCCTGTTTCTTACATCACAATTACAAACGATGTCAATGAAGAACAAGCCTATTATCAGTCGTATGATTATGCCCGTTCAGCTCAATCCATTATTACTTATGATGGACGTTCAGGTTTAGCGCAGTTTCCTAAAGTGACTACATTTTTTGGAACTAAAATTCCAGATGTTACTAAAACTACAAGCGGCATTTCTATAAGTTATTTTTCTAACGGAGTATCAGCTCAAAATGAAATTCCTTATGATACCAATTGGGTTTATAATTATAGTGCGCTTTTGAATGGTGCACTATTACAAAAATTACAATATGATAAGGAAGGTAAATTAATTACTAAAGAAGTAAACTATTGGCAAATATTTAAAAATAATGTCAATCAGAAAAATTATCTCTACGGGGCATTTTACAGAATTAATAAAGTCTTATCACAACAAGATGGAGTTTCGCAACTTTCTACAGTAAATTATTATCAGGATTTGGGATTACCAATGACCTCTATAACATCTTATTATGATTCAGAAGGTACATTAAAGACCCTTACAAACGAAAAAAAATATGCAATACAAATTTCGGACTATCAGTCGGTCATGAAACAAAAACATTTGTTGAATGCAATTGCGCAAGAATCTGTATTTGTTAGTGATAAAAATAACGCCAAAAATTATGTAAGCTCTAAAGTAGTTACATGGAAAAATTGGTCTGATAGCAATGTATGGAAGTGGTCTCCATTTCAAAATTTTGAATGGCTAGGGAATAATGCTAATCAACCTATTTTTGATTATACTTCTCCACAAAACAATGAAGATTGGTTAAAAAAACAAGAAGTTGTTACACGTGGGGAATATGATACTGTTGATGAAATGATGAATGTAGAAGGTGTTCACTCTTCATACATTTATAGTAATGATGCACAGTTTCAGGTAGCCGAATTTTTAACGGCGAGTAAAATAGGTAATGAAGCTTCATTTTATAGTTTTGAATCTTATGAAAGTTCTAATGGCTGGGAAATAACTTCAAAAGCGTCTATCATACCTAATCAAAATGATACTACTATAGATGCTAAATTTGGTCAATCTTCTTTAAAAATTAGTAATGGAGTAGGTGTACAAAATAGTTTTACGCCACACAATCAAGAACAAGATTATGTTTTTTCTAGTTATGTAAAACTCCCTGATGGTTTTGATATCACAAAAGGAAATGCAAAATGGATTTTGTCATTCACACAAAATGGGAACCCTATTGGACAAGACATTATATTACCTTTTGGAGAGCAAGTGGGGAAATGGACGTATCTTTTTAAAGTATTTAACTTCAAACAAATTGCAACTAATAACCCGATTACAATTATCGTAAAAGCTCAAAATGACAATACACAAAGTGCTGTTTTAGTAGATTGTATTCGATTTTCACCATTGCATAGCTTGTTTTCTGCTGTTTCTATAAATCAGGAAATTGATGTTGTAGAATCTAGCTTAGGAAGTAACGGAGAAATTCAAACTAAGTTTTTTGATGATTACCAAAGGGTAGTGTCTAATACCAGTTTTGCTGAAAAAACAGCAGCCATGGCAACAAACTATTTTTCAAGAACAGGAAACGACAATGCGTTTTCAATTACTGATCCTAATAGTAAATTAAAACTATTAGCGGTTGATGGAGGTGATGCTGTTCGATTTACTCAGGCAAACGAATGGAAACAATATTGGACTCCAATGGAAGATGCTGATTGGCAAATTGAAAACGGAATCTTGAATTATACTGCTTCAAACAAAGAAGGAATTCTTGATTATAAAAGTGATAAAGTCAATAATTACGGTCTATTAGTACAATTAACACCTAAAGAAGTTATTTCAAATTCACTGGGATTAAGAATTGGTAATATGTTCACTATTCAATGGAATCCATCGACTCATCAATGGGAATTGTTGGACAATAGTAATCATATTATTTCTAGTAAAAAACAAGTAATTACCTTAGATTCTGCAACTTCAGAAAGCAAAGGCCAAAGTAAACTGTTGCGAAAAGGTTTGTATTCTAAAACAATTAAAAAAGGAATCAAATCAAAAGAAAAAGCAATTTACGACTCAGAATTCAATAAATTTTACAGTGTAAATTATACTTCAAATGAAGTTGAAGTTACCAATCTGGCAGATCAATGGTTAGTTCTTGTTAATAAAAATAGCTTATTGTTTTTTGCAGATGGTGTACTCATTTTTAATTATACCACAACAGAAGTGATATCAGGAAAACTAAGCTTATTTACAAATAATAAAATCAGTATTGATTATTTGTTGACTGCTTTTAATACAATGGTAACGCAAACTTTTGTGAATGCTACAGGTAATGATTTACAGTCTCAGTTGTTAGATAATACTCGTATGACTGTGATGCAAAATATTTTTAATCCGCAAGGGAATCTAATTGCTAGTACCAAACCAGCTTTTATAGATGCTTCTTCAACAACTCCTCTTTTTAACTATTTAACTGATTTTGCTATTTATGATTTACAAAACCAACAAATGCATGGTTTAATTTCTGACTATTATCCTGAAGACGCTGGCTACCCATTTTTTGGTTATTTATATGAAACTTCTCCTTTAGGTAGAGTCATCGAAAAATCAATGCCTGGTGCTGATTATAAGCTAGGTACAAATACACAAAAATTCTATTATAGTAGTAATAATGGTGATTTTGATTTACCAAAAGGAGAATACTATCAATTAACGATAGAAGATCAAAATGGTAATACTACAACAACTATTTCTAATAAAAGAAATCAAGAGGTTCGAAAAGTAAGTCAAAAAACACCAACACAGGAAATTGTTTCGGCAGTTTATTATAACGATTTAGGTTATCCAATAAGAGCCTTGTCACCTAATTATGAAGAAGGATCAGAAAACAATGAGAATTGGGTAAGTTATCAAACCTATAATTTCTTAGGGCAATTGATGTCTACAACTTCTGCTAATGGAGGAACAACTGAAATGATTTATGATAAGGCAGATCGCTTGCGTTTTCGTCAAGATGCCGAAGCAAAAAATCAAGGAACGTATCAGTATTATAAGTATGATCTTTCAGGTAGGATAATAGAAAGTGGCTATGTAATGGGCACTTGGGATAGAAATGCTTTACAAGAAATAGCAAATAATCAGCCCAATTATCCTGAAAATGTAAATACTTGGCGCTTAAAAACGCAGTATGATTTTGATGGAACTCCTCTTCCTAACCAAATTGGACAGGTAGTTAGTACTGAAAATAATCATTCTGATGACGGTCAAGCTGATGTAATCGAAAATTTCACTTATGATGTTTACGGAAATGTGATCCAAAGAACCCAAAAAGTAACTGATTTTGATTCTGAGGAGTATAAAACAGGTTTTCATTACAACAATTTAGGTGGAATTATCCAAATAGATTATCCTGTTCAAAAAGATACAGCTTCTTATTCAATCTATTACAGTTATAATATAATTGGACAAATAGCAACTATTGGAACAGAAAAAGGGTCAAGTGATATTGCTTTCTATACTTACAATCCAACTGGAAAAATTCTACAGGAAATATTAAATCCAAATGCTTCAAGCATGATTCGTAATTATGGTTATGATTCACCGGTTTGGTTAAATAATATGACTGATGTGAAGCATGATAATTCTATTGTATTTGAAGAAAATATTAAAACTGCTGTTCCAAACGGAAAGGCATATTATAACGGACAGCCAGCAGCGATTAGTTTTGACTATCCTTCTAACATGGATGCAGGTTCAACATTTACCAATACATACAATTCATTAAATGCTATAGAAAATGTTGTAGAAACTAGAGGTCAACAAACAAATAATAAGACATATCAATTTGATAACAATGGAAATTTTGACACCATAACAATAAACTCTAAAACCTATCAATTTGAATCCGAATCTGGAAAAGGGGATCGCTTACAAAAAGTTGTTGATTCCAACCAAAATTCAATTTTTAATTTCCAATACAATTTAAATGGAGCAATTGGAACTTATCAAGCGACAGAAGATGATGGATATGCGGCACAGAATTTACAGTTTTTATATGATTCTGGTACTCGAATAACTAGCAAAATCAATGATTTGACTTTAGAGAAACAATACAAGTTCTTTTACAGCAGTTCGAGTGATAGAGTTTTAAAACAACAATTTTCTGGTAATATCCTTCAAGAAAGTACTTTGTATGTAAAGAGTTTGTCAGGAAATCCACTGGTACAAATTAAAAAGACCGAGAATACTCAAAACACTATCTATTTTATTTATGGACCAGTAGGTATTGTTTCATTTGTTAAAAATGATGCTTCTTACTATACTTTGAAAGATCACTTAGGTTCTATCAGAGTAATCATGAATACTAATGCCGAACCAGTTGCAGCTTATGAGTACGATGTTTATGGAAACGTAAAAATAATTGCTCAACCAGAAGCAGAGTTTTTCCCTTATTTATTCACCAGTCAAGAATATGATTACGATTTAGGCATTTACAACTATAAGGCCAGATTCTATTTTAGTAGAATAGGAAGATTTGGGGTTATGGATAGCTACAATCAATTTTTTAGTCCTTATATCTATGCAGGAAACAATCCATTTGTATTTATAGATCCTTCTGGTCATTTTTCTATTGGTAATTTCTTTTCAGCAATTGGAGGTGCCATTATTGGTGCTATCGAAATTCTAATAGGTCTTGTTATTGATGCTGTTGCTGGAGTCTTAGAAGTCATAACAGGTGGACTATCCACTCCTGTTAGTGTTGGACTTGCTTCCCTAGCGGGTGCTTTTATTGGAGCTGGTGTAAGTGCTGTGACGTATTCTGCAGTTAGTTTAGTAACTAATGAATTTAGTTGGAAAGAATACGGTATCAATACAGCAGTAGGTTTTGTTGCTGGAGCAATAACGGCAGGTTTTGGTGCAGCAGGTTCCATAGCCGCAGAAGCCGCTACAGGTGTAAAAGCCGCAGCAGAAGCTGGACAGGCAGTAAGCACATTAGCCAAAGTTGCCAATGCAGGTATAAAAGGTGCCTTTGCAGTAGGCGGTGCCGAATTAGCTGCAACAACATCCAGTTTAATAGATAATGCAGCTCATGGAAATGATTTAAGCACAGGTTTAGATGAAGCTTTAGTAAAAGGAGTTTTAAGTTCGAGTTTATCTTGGGCAATACCTGGAATAGATTATAAATCGGGTTGGGGTAATTTGTTTGCCAGAATGTCTGCAAGTATTGCTAAATCAGAAGCTATCGATATTTCTATACAATTAGGTTCTAATGCTATAAATGGAAATAGTATGGATACAGGAATATTAAATACTGTAGTAGGAGGAGTTGTTGGTGGTAGCATAGGAGGCTTGGAAACTAACTCTTTTGCTCAAGAACGTACTAAGCAAGAACTCAATTTTATGAATCTTCCAGTGGCCAATAATCCAATGCCAGCTGATGGAATTATTAGACTATAAATTCTAAGTAAATTTCTTATGAATAATCAATTAATTGATTTTAACCAGTGCCAATTAGATAATTGGTACTGGTATCAAGATTCTTTTACAGAAGAAGAATTACTAAGGATAGAGCAAATTCAAGAATCCATTTCATTTGAAAAAGCTAAAATAGCTATTGATACAGCTTGTCTTGAAACAAAAAGAAAAAGCAGTATTAAATGGTTAAAGAAAGATTCTCCTGATTGTAAATGGTTATATGATAAGTTCATTGGCTTGGTAACACAAGCTAATGATGCCATGTGGAAATTTGAACTTACAGAAATCATTGATGATTTGCAATATACTGTTTATGAAGATAATGGAGGACACTTTGGTTGGCATATGGATTTAGGCAGTGGTAAGTATGCAAAAAGAAAAGTTAGTATTACCATGCAACTTTCTGATCCGGAAGAATATGAAGGCGGTGATTTTGAATTTATGATTGGAAATGAAGTTTCAAAATTGCCAAGAAAAAAAGGATGTGTCATTGTGTTTCCTTCCTATTTTATGCACAGAGTCACACCCGTAAGAAAAGGAACCAGAAAGTCATTAGTATTATGGATTTCGGGTCAACCATTCAAATAAACAATAAAAACTAACTAATTTATGAAAACAGAAAATAATCAAGGTTTGGAAGGCTTCCCTCCAAATATTCCCGTTAAACAAGAAACTTTTTCAAACTGGGCAAACGCTATAGTTGTTCCTAATATTTGGACTTGTGTTCCAGCAAATGAAAAAGATATTGCAATAGTTTGTAATTGGGCAGCCAGTAATGGTTGGACAGTTCGAGCTAGAGGTATTATGCATAATTGGTCACCTTTGGCAGTAACTCCAAATTTACCTTCATATGATAAATTACTGTTAGTTGATACTACTGTATCATTAAATGACATGTCTTTTATTCCTGATTTTGAAGGAAAAGGACCAGCTGTAAAAGTGAAAACTGGCGCTACAATGAGTGATCTTCTACAATATTTGGAGAATGTATCTGGAGGAAATGGTGCTGCCAGCGGATACAGTTTTCCTCACATACCAGCTCCAGATCATTTGACAGTAGGAGGAGTAATAAGTATAAATGCTCACGGTACCGCAGTCCCAACAAGTCCCAATGATGATTTCAAAACTACATACGGTTCTATGAGTAATAGAATTCTATCTCTTACAGCTGTTGTTACTGATCCTGAAAGCGCCAATCCAAATGACTATCAGTTAAAAACTTTTAAGAGAGGAGATAAAGAAATGAATGCTTTGATGACTCAGCTGGGGCGTAGTTTAATTACAGAAGTTACTTTTCAAGTCATAGAAAACTATAATTTAAGATGTCTTTCTATAACAGATATTGATGCCAAAACATTATTTACTCCTTATACTGGTACAACACCCCCTCCAAATAGCTGTGGCGATTTTTTAAATAAAAGTGGTAGAATAGAAATTATTTGGTTCCCATTTACAGATTACCCATGGTTAAAAGTATGGACAGTAGAAAAAAAACAGCCTTCAGCATCTAGAAAAGTTGATCAACCAAATAATTATCCTTTTTCTGATAATTTACCAGATTTCGTGGTGAAAATGATAGATCTTATTATGGGTATAGCACCTGGTTTAACACCTGATTTTGGGCAATTAATGTACAAAATGACGAATGAAGGTCTGGATGGAAAAATCTTAGGATTCCCTATTTATGATCAATCTAGAGATATTTGGGGGGCTTCAAAAAATACTCTTTTTTATGTTAAAGACACCACATTAAGAGTAACTGCAAATGGGTATGCCATTTTGATGAACAAAAATGATGTACAACAAGCAATTTCAGATTTTGCAAAACAATTCGAAGCAATGTTGAAAAAATATCAGTCACAGGATAAGTTTCCAATCAATTCGCCTTTAGAAATAAGAGTAACAGGTTTAGATAGTGGTGACGATATGCCTTCATTTAATAATAACCCAGCTGGAAGACCTACAATATCAAGTTTAGCTACAGATGATGAAACAGTTAAAAATGGATGGGATGTTGCTTTGTGGTTGGATGTATTGACTATTCCTGGTACTAAATATTCCGATGAATTTTTTACTGAATTAGAACAATGGTTCTTAGATCATTTTAAAAGACCCACTGCAAAAGTTGTTCCTGAATGGTCAAAAGGATGGGGATATACTAATTCGGGAGCATGGACTAGTACTGAATTTATAGATAGAGTTAAGTCTGAATTTACTATTTCCAGAGCTAGTGATGATAATTGGGAATGGGAATCTTCAGTTTTAGCAAAGTATGACTCACATAATATTTATCAAAGTAAACTAATAGAACAATTATTCAATAGCTAATCATTAAAAACTATAATTATGTCAAAATCAAAAACTTTCAACAATGTTACTCCCGCAATTTGGGAGTGTGTTAAAGCGACAAGCTATAAAGAACACGGAACTATTTATGCCCCTCCAGGTGCTAATGAAGGAACAGCAACTACAAACTCAATTGTAGGTGATGTAGTGTTAACTTTTAATTATAATCCAGCAAATAATAGTGTTGATTATACAATCACTAAAAAACCTGGAATCGTTTCAGAAAATCAAATTTGGAGTGGAATTGAAAGCACCATTAAAGGTTGTTCAAAGTAATTTAATTTAGTTTTAAATAATTTATATTTTTGCATCGCAATGAAAATGACAAAACAACATATAGCATTAGAAAATAAATCTCAATCTCTAAGAGGTCGAGATAGTCTTCCTATGCCAAAAAATGGATGTTTTATACTAAGTAATGTAATATTTATATGATTTTAAACTAAATATAGTAGCAATATTAGTAAAGCGTCCTTCAAAAAGGGCGCTTTTTTAGTTTTATAGAGTTTTGAAAACAGATAAAATTGACTTAAAACACATTGAAAGAATGATGAATAAATGAAATTTTTAGAAAAAAAATAAAAAAATGTTTAATGCATAATCAAAATAGAATTTAAGAAGCTTTGAAAGTTAATCAGATGAGAGACAGTCATTTGAAAAAATAAAGAGTATCCGTTGTAAATGGACAAGGTTTTTATTGTCTAAATTTTAATTTAACTATATGAAAATCAATTATTTATTTTTAAAAATATTTGGAAGTTACTTTTTTTTGACTTTATCTTTGTCATCGAAATAATAACTGAAAACAATCAGACAAGACATTTGAATAGAAATATAATGAAAATACAATTTCAACATAAAACGCAATTTAGAAATGATCTAGTAATAGCTAGACAAGATTTTCGCTCACTGCCGAGTGTGGATTTCAATTGTACAATCAAAGGTGTAAGTATTAGCAGGAACATATAATTTATTATGTAGCAATTAATATAGAGGCACCCACTAGGGTGCTTTTTTTATGCTCAAAAAATAGGAGAGTAGGTCTTATTTATTAATAACAATAGTTATGTATAAGTGTTCAATTTACTTACTCTCTTAATATCTAATAGCTCAAATGGATAGAGTATTCGCCTACAAAGCGAAGGGTTTCAGGTTCGAGTCCTGATTGGATCACAAAAATAAGGTTTTATAGTTCAATGGATAGAATAGCTGTCTTCTAAACAGCAGATACAAGTTCGAATCTTGTTAGAACCTCACACAAAGTTCTTTAGAAAGGGAACTGGCTCATTGTGGTAATGGCAACCTATCCGACTGTCTCTCGGATGCCACGGGTTCGATTCCCGTATGAGCCGCCAAATGGTGTTTTTAGTTTATTTGGTAAAACCCCGGTTTGTGGATCCGGAGAACAGGGTTCGATTCCCGAAAACACCCTAACTGGGAAGATAACGATTGGTTGTTTACCTGCTTTGGATGCAGGAGGTTGCAGGTTCGAGTCCTGTTTCCCAGACAAAAATAGATGTATAAATTGTTTTTTTAAGTGATTTTTAGTAGTACGCAAAATAATTGCGTACTGTATTTGAAATCTTTGTTTAGAAATTAAGTAGAACATGAGAACAATTAAGATGTATTGCAAAAAATGCAATCTAAAGTTAACTGATGAACTTTATGAAGTACACAAAAGTGCACTGAGGTTTGATGACGGAACAGACATGATTGAAAAGAATAAATATTCTGTTATTACCAATGAATGCAACAAGCAAAAAGAATTGGTCATTGCCGTTGATGATTACTATTTCAAAAACCATGAAGATTCAAGAAGATTTACAGGATGCTGCGGGAGTTCTGGAATGGATGGAATGAATAAGGTATGTACCAACGGTCATGAAGTAGCTACGGAATTCTCAGACTGTTATATGTCTCATTACATTTCAGTTAATATGGAAAATGTCTTGATCAAAGAAGTTAGCAATACTTATGAAATAAAGGAAATAAAATTATAACAATATCAAACAAGTCCTGTTGGGTGTTTCTATATAGCACTAATGTGGTAAAAGTTATACTAAAGTATATTATTATTTACTATGCAACTTGATTTGGAGGTTTCGAGGGTTTGCCAAAAATCTTCCGACTCTATCGGTCGTGGGTTCGAGTCCCACTCCTGATTTTCAGGATAGTTCAGTTGGTTAGAACAATAGACTTTGGTTACGTAGGTTCGAATCCTATCATAACCTATCGGTTATGTTGACAGCGGTTGTCACCAACAGACTTTTAATCTGTTTAAAAGAGTTTCATTCTCTCTTTAAAAAGAATGATCATTAAAGAAAACCAAAGGTTTTTATCAGTTGGTATTGATTTCTTCAATAAACAACACTTATGGTCAGACCTGAAAGCAGCTTCGTTTGCTAAACCGTTCTTTTCTTTGGTACTTGCTGAATTCAACTAAAGTAGTATTCAAAAACAGTGCAAAACCATTAGAATGCTTTTTCAAACTGGCCTATTTCCGTCCTTATCTGAGGATAAAGTTCCTAAGGTTTTCTTATTTAAAAGATTAACAATTAAAAAAATATTATGATTAAGAGAATTACAATTAAAGCATACCAAGTAGGTTTGGTATTTGAAAATAGAAAATTGATTACTGTTTTAAAAGAAGGTAATCATTGGATTATTGGTAACAAACAAATTGAAATATTTGAGATGAAACAATCATTTGTTGCCCCTGTTGAATTGAATATTTTATTGCAAAATGAAGAATTAGCTTCAATGTTGGAAGTTATTGAAATTGCCGACAATGAAATGGTATTATATTTTGTGAATGGTATTTTTAAAGAAGTATTAGCAACAGGAAGATTTGCTTTTTGGAAAGGATATATTAAAAATGAATTCATTAAAGTTGACTTGTCTAAAGTAGAAATTACTGAGGATATTCCATTAACTTTATTGGAAAACGTAAAAGTTAGATCATTTACAAGAAGATTTCAGGTAATGAGCCATGAAAAAGGATTGTTGTTTGTTGATGGTAAGTTTGCAAAAGAGGTGGGAGCTGGTACTCATTATTTTTGGAACAATACTATTCCAGTAGAAATCAAAACAATTGATTTGAGACAACAGCAAATGGAAATTTCTGGTCAGGAATTATTAACGAAAGATAAGGCTTCATTGCGAATTAACTTTTTTGTTAAGTATCAAGTTGTTGATATATCAAAGGCTTTGCTTGAGAATAAAGATTTTGAAAAACAGTTGTATGTTTTAATGCAATTGGCATTAAGAGCTTTTATTGGTGGTTTTACTTTAGATGAATTATTAAGTAAAAAAGATACAATTGCTGAAATTATTTTGGAAGAAATAAAAGATAAAATTCAGAATCTTGGAGTTTCCGTTTCTGATGCAGGTATTAGAGATGTTATTTTACCAGGTGATATGAAAGAAATCATGAATCAGGTATTGTTGGCTGAGAAAAAAGCTCAGGCTAATAGCATTATGAGACGTGAAGAAACCGCTGCTACCAGAAGCTTGCTAAATACAGCTAAGTTAATGGAAGAAAATGAAATGTTGTGGAAATTGAAAGAGATGGAATATGTTGAAAAAATTGCTGATAGAATTGGTGAAATTACTATTTCTGGAAGTGGAAACATTATTGGTCAGTTGAAAGAAATTTTTGTTAAATAAGAAAAAGAAAACCTCGATTAATACTCGAGGTTTATTTTTAAACTAGGTTGAATAAATTTATTCAACCTTTTGGATTCTTAAAACTCTAGTATTTTAACTTTATCATAATTATAATTATCAGGATTTTTCAAAATTAGTTCTTTCATTTCCTTAGCTTTTTCTTTGTTATTTTGTTTAGAATAAACTAAAAGTTTATACCAATATCCTCTTGAGTATTCAATAAAATTCTTTCTTTTTATGATTTGATCAAAAGTTTCTAAAGACTTTTCATTTTCATTTAGTTGTTCATAAGCTGCACCAATATACATTAAAGCATACGGATACATTTGATCTGAAGGACTAATTGTTTTAAATACTTCTATGGATTTTGCAAACTCATTACTTCTAAACAATTGTTCTCCTTTTGAAAAAAAAGTTTCATTTTGATCACTTTTGATCACATAAGAAGGCAAGTCGTCCCAATTTGAATAGTTTTTATATACATTTTCTAAATCTGATGAGGAATTTAGAAAAAAGATAGTTGTAAATAACAAAGCTATTGATGCTGCTACATAATATATTAAATACTTGTTTTTTTTGGTCTTATTTTTTTGTTTATACTTTTCACTAGCTTCTTTTATTTTTGAAAAAAGTTTTTGATTTTCATCCTTATTAATTTGTTCTCTATAATGATTTATAGCTTCTGATGTAGAAGAGTTGTTAGTTTCTTTAATAAATTTATAGTCATTAATATCAAATAAACCCTCCTGTATCAAAACTATTTCTTTTAGTTCAGGGTTTGTATCGATTTCTTTTCTAAAATTAAGACTTTCTTGAGAAGACAAGTTTCCTTTTAGATAATTATCAATTTTTTCTAATAACTCTTCTGTTACATTAATTCCCATTTTCTTAGTAATTGAAATTCTTTATCTTCTTTTATAAGCTCAATTAATTTAGATCTACATTTAAAAACTCTTTGTCTTACAGTATTTACAGTAGCATAGTCATTCTCATTTGCTATTTCTTCATAGCTTGCACCATTAAAGTAAACAGCTAAAATCTCTTTACAATTTTCAGATAATAAATTAAATTTTGCAGTATACAAATCAAAATATTTCTGTTCTACTATTAATTCAGCTAAATCCGATTCTTTATTTACCAGTGTAACAACATCCGTATTTATTACCCTGTTTGTTAATTTTTTTTTCCAAATATTTCTACAAACAACGAATAAATAAGCTTCAAAATTTAATATTTCAGTTCGCTTTTCTTTTTGTGTTATCAAAATATACATTAATGCTTCTTGAAAAATATCCATTGCTTCATCAGCATTTCCTTTATTGGATTTAATGTAAGAACTTATTTTTGGAAAATTTTTCTTGTAAATTTGGTCTATAATACTACTATTACCTGTAAGTAATGCATCTATATAAATATTTGCTTCTTCCATTTTTATTATAGTATTTCTATAAAATTATTTTTTTTCATTAATTCTCTTTTTGAGATTTTAATATAATTTTCAGTAAAAATAAAGCTATAATAAGTGACTTTTATTTTTTTTAATCTTTTTTTGGGTAATATATTTTAAAATTAAGTACTACATTATAAACTAAAAATATAAACATGAAAAAATTAATTATTTTTTTTATAGTATTTAATCTTTCATTGGCATGTACAGTGCCTAGTCAAGATGAAAATTTTAATTCTACTTCTTTAGAGCAGCAACAAAATAAAAGAGTAGCAGTAAATGCTAATACTGTTGTTAAAAATTATTCTTCAAACAGTTTAGTAATTAAATACGGAAATTGGGTTGATAGCAATCAAAAAAGATTTTTAAGAAGTTATTTTAATGTTTCAAGTTATCAACTATGTAATAAATGTTCAAATGCTTCTATTGAATTATGGATGTTTGATGATAACATTGAGATAGAGCCTAAAAAAGAGACTATTAACAATCCAACTGGAGGGTTTGGTTATCCAACAAATCCAAATGAAAGGGAAAAAGCAATTGCTTATGTAGAATTCAATTACACAATTAATACTTCTACTAAGTCTAGGCTTTTGAAAACAAGCATCACTCCTAGTTCAAATACTAATTATACAAATCATATAAAAACTATTAATAATGGTCTTACCATTGCTGTTTTTGATACAGGGATTAATCCTTCATTTGGAAATGCTGCACATTTTCCAGAAAAGTTCTTGTATAATGCTGCTTCTGATGGCATTCCTGGCGTGTATTCTGGATGGGATTTTGTAAATAACGATGATAATACTTTTGATGATGACCCAAATATTCACGGTTCTGCAGTCACATCTATTATCACACGTAACTTAAATTATTATAACATTCCTTATCAAATTTTGCCTTTAAAAGTTTGTAATTCTAATGGAAAAGGAAATTATTTTAACTTAATATGCTCTTTAAACTTTGCTCTTGAAAGAAAAGCAAGTATTTTACAAATGAGTCTAGGTTGGTACAATATATTTGAAAATCCATCAAATAATATTTTCACAAACTTAGTAAGTCAATATCCTAACGTGACATTAATCTGTTCTGCAGGAAACGATGAAATAAATAATGATTTACAGACTCATTTTCCTTCTGGCTATCCAATAAATAACATTATAGCTGTTGCCTCATGCAATCAAAATGCTACCGATATCTCAAATTGGTCTAATTATGGAAAAACAACAGTTGATTTTTTTGCAAAAGGGGAGGGAATAGATTTTTTGCAAACTTCTATACAGGGTACATCATTTGCTTCACCAAATGTAGCGGCTAAGGTAGCTTTCTTTAAAAACAATAATCCAACAATTTCGAATTTAAGTTTATTATATAATTTAAATATGATTGGAGTAACTAAACCACCTAGTTTCAATAATTCAAAACTAGTTAAGTATGACAAAATTATTAATCCTTAGTTTTTTTTAATAATTTAGATTTCTCATTTATTGCCAATTACAAGTGATAAATAAGTTTTCTTATTATCAAAAACTATAATGAATTTTACCAAATTTTTCTTTGTTTTATTATTCTTAACAATTCAATTTGCAAATGCACAAGAAACGTTAAGTAAGGAAATTAAGTTTACATTAAATACTACTATTTCTGAAGAAGAGAAAATATTTAAATTAGAAAATCTCAAAAAAAAATATAAAAACTATCCAAATTCTCCCCAAAAAGGGATTTTAAATAGTGAATTAGGAGTTCTTTACTTTAATAGTAATAATAAAGAATATGCTATTTCTTGTTTAAAAAATTCTATTTCAATTTTAAAAGATTATAAGAAAAATAATGCTTTTTTATTAGAATTAAATAGATCCCGAAGTAATCTAGCATGGATTTACATGTTAAACAAAGAGGTATCAAAACAGTATGATTTGCTAAATGAAATCATAAAAGATAAAGCATTAGATAAATATACTTTTAATGCTAAAATTAATATTGCTATATTGGATTCTGAAAGAGGTGATTATTATTTAGCCCTTAAAAGATTAGATTTATTATTGTTACAAAAAAATGATATTAACAATGAGATAATTATACGTACGAGCATTGTGAAAATATTTGCTTTAATGACTGAATTAGATTCAGGAAAAACAATAAAGATCTATGAAAGTGGAATAAAAAAACATCAAAAATTTGTTGAAATTAATTTTAAAATTTCTTCATTAGATAACAATTTACTTTTTGAATTTTATAATAATCTAGCCAATATTTATGAGGCTTGGGGTGAAAATAAAACAGCTTTAAGCTTGTATATTAAATCCAAAGATTTTTTTAAATCCCAAAATAATTCCAAAGATTATTTCTCTGTACTCAACAATATAGGTTTCTTGCATGCCAAACAAAATCAATTGATTTTAGCATCAAATTGTTTTAAAGAAATAATTAAAAAGTCATCTAATATTAATCAAATAGCCACAGCTTATGACAACTTCGCTTATTTTTCTAATATCAAACCAGTCGAAAAAATTACTTATTTTCAAAAAGCAATACAAATAATTCTAGATAAAGAACAGTCATCATTCGAGCTACCAAAATTAGAAACAATTATAGATTCTGGTTACCAACAAGATATTATGGTCTATTTGGTTGACTTAGCTTTTAACTACGTAGAAAGTTATAAGAATACAAAAAATAAAGCATACTTATTTAAAGCTAAAGAAGTATTATATCTTATTGATGAAATTGTATCTGTAATTAGATATGAAAGTACAACTGACCAATCAAAATTATTTTGGATAGAAAAAGGAGTGAACACTTATTTATTGGGAGCTGAAGTTTGTTTTTTGTTAAATAAACCTGATGAAGGGTTTTATTTTATGGAAAAAAATAAAGCATTATTACTTCAAGAAAATATAAAAAAATATCAAGCAAAATTAGAATTACAAGTTCCAAAAAGCATTACAGAAAAAGAGTTTAAATTACATAATGAATTGCTAACTGTTGAGAAAAAAAATAGACAGTTTCCTAATAGTGTTCAATTCAAAAAAGCTTATTTAAAAAAACTTAAAGAATATGAGAGTTATATGGGTTTTTTGGTTGCAAAATATCCACAATATGCTAGATTTAAACAAAAAATTGACATTATTCCGTTAAAAAAAGTAATACATTCATTAGATAATGAAGAATGTTTTGTCTCTTATATTTTAACTGATGATAAAGGTTATGGATTATTTGTGAATAAATCAGAGAAGATTTTTTATGCAATATCTAACGTTTCAACACTACAAAAAGATATAAGAGTCCTCAAAAAAAATAATTCACAAGTTTTATTAGATAAACAAGAAAGTATTCAATTTCAGTCAACTTCTGCAAATGTTTTTAAATCATTATTTCCGTTTGAAAATGCCATAAATAAAATAAAAAATAAAAGATTAATAATTGTAGCAGACGACTCATTAATAAACTTGCCTTTTGAATCATTATGTGTTTATGATTCAAAAAAGTATTTAAAAAATAGTTACTTAATCAACTTCTCAGAAATTTCTTATCTACAATCGTTTTCTACTTTTGAAAAAATTAAGCAATGGAAAAGTAAAGCTTCAAAAAAATTGATTCTAACAGTACCATACCAATTTGAAGATAAAAGCTTGACTAATTTATCTCGTTCAAAAGAAGTCATTGATAAATTAGAAAAATATACATCAACAACCGTATTATTTGATGATGCAGCAACTAAGGAAAAATTTTGTAGCCTTATTAATCAGTATCAAATTATTCATTTAAATACTCACGCTGGATTAGATATTTCTGACCAAAAAACACCTTGGATTGCATTTAGAAATTCAAAAATGACTTTAGAAGAACTTTATGGTATTCAAAACCAAGCAGAACTTGTAATTCTTGATGCATGTAAAACAAATGATGGGCAAATACAATCAGGTGAAGGTGTTTTAAGTTTATCAAGAGGTTTCTTCATGAATGGTACAAAAAGCGTTTTATCATCTTTGTGGAATGTTAATGAAAAAGCAGGTAACGAAATTATTTTGTCTTTTTATAACGAGCTTGAAAAAGGAAAGACCAAATCTAAAGCCTTACAATTGGCAAAAATAAACTATTTAAAACATCATCAACTCTCTGAAGTATTACCTTATCATTGGGCTTCATTTGTTTTGACTGGAGATACAGCTTCTATCGAATTGAATCAAAAATGGTATTACCATAATTATATTTTAATTCTTCTTGCTTTTACGAGTATTATAATTACAGTTTTATTGATCAAGTTTATTTTTTTAAAAAAATAACGTAAATTTTAGGTAATAAATTTTAATAATCCACACTTAGTATTATATAAACTAAAGGTGGAACCCGAAAAACCAATCAAAGAGTAGGGATTAATTTTATTTTATGAAGAATATATTAAAGATTTTATTTTTTATCCTTATCAATTTTAAAATTTATGCTCAAGAGCAACCAACAATTAAATTTACGACACATTTGAGTAGTGTTGGTGATACTTACATTCCAATTTGTGGAACAGAGCAAAGAGTAGATAATATAAAAGTTGGTTTTTCTTATTGTGGAGGAACAAATTTACCAAATGATTGTGTAAGTCCTAAATGTAATATTGGAAATCCTTATAAAGCAATCGTAACGTTATTTAAAAATAATACAGTTTTTTCAGAACATGAATTTACTTTATCAAGCTTGTATTTTTACGAGACCTTTACGAACGTGTCAGTATCAAGTGGTTCTATTTTCAAAGCAAGAGTTCAGTTTTTTAGGAAAAAAAATTTATGCATTGGATATGAATTACTAAGAGATATATATTCATCAAATTTAACAGTTCCTGTTTTAAATGGAACTCCTGATTTTAATATAAACGGGATACCCATTCCTATTGATGGTTCAGCTATTCAGGCTTGTATAAGTAACATTAAAATAAATGCAGGAGCAACAAGTTGTGAAACAGCTTATAATATAACTGTTGAAGAATGTGATCAATATTGGAATAGAACTTATGACTATGAATTTGGTGTCTGGCTAAATGGTGAAGCTCCAGATAATATTAATTTGCAAAATATAGCTTCAACCTATAGTGTTCCACCTTATTACACTGGAAATCCATCTAGAGCAGGTAGTATATTAATAGACGGTAATTTAGCTAATGGAAGTGAAAGATATTATAGGGTAAAGGTTTGTACTGGTCCTATTTGGACTTGTAAAACAGCCCTCTTGAAAGTAATTTCAGGATGTAAGCAAGCTAATGATTCAAACATATCTGAGAATCAAAACGAATCTAATCCTAAAGTCACCGTGATTTCAAATAATGATAATTCATTGATTTTAAATAATATAAATAAAATTGATGATAATTATGATTTAATTTCGGTTTATCCAAATCCAACTAATGGTGTATTTAAAATTAACATTAATGAAGAAAATGCTAATTATAAAATATATAATTCAAATGGAAATATTGTCCAAAGTAAATTTCTTATAAAAGATGAAAATTTAATTGATTTGAGTAATGAGCCAAAAGGAATTTACTTAATAAATATTCATATTAAGAATAAAATTATTTTGAAAAAAATAGTCAAACAATAACCTAATTTGTAAAAAATAAAAGAGGCTCTTTTACTTTTAAAAGAGCCTCTTTTATTTTTTAATAACTTTTTAGCATATATAATGGGTAATAGATTTTAATAATCCACACTAGTAATATATAAACTAAAGGTGGAACCCGAAAAACCAATCAAAGAGTAGGGGTTATTAAATTTATTTTTATGAAAAATCTACAATCAAAATTTAAACAATTTGAATTACCCAAGGAAAGTATTAAAAAAATTAGAGGTGGAGAAGATATTACATCTATTCCTCTTTTAAATCTGAGTTTAATCACCGATCCACTTAGAAAGAAAGATAAAAAATAATACTTGAAATTGAGGTTAAGGAGTTTAAAAACGGCTCATTATTAAAAAAAGATTAATAATGAGCTTTAAACTCTTGTTCTTATTTAAAATGGTGAAACCCGAAAAACCAATTATAGAGTAGGGAATAATAGACTGATTTTTATGAAAAAAATACTTTTTTTAGCGTTGTTATTAAATGCTTTTACAAATTACGCACAATTAACAATGTCATTTGGTACTACAAATGCTGCAACAGTAACCGCATCCGGACTAACTTATACTGTGAATATACCTTTTTTTGCGTCTCAACTAACTGGTAATTTTAAAATAACTAAAACCAGTTTTACTTGTACCACACTAGGGGCTATAAAGACTATGTCTGTTAATAATTATAACACAGGGGCTTTTATAGCAAATAATGGTAGTACAAATACAAATTATGTTAATTTGCCAAGCTCTTACACTTTTCCTATCGGAACAACAGTTTTAAGAGTACGATCAGAATGTTATGTACCTGACGTATCAAATTCACCTGTATACAATAATATCACAGTAATTGTAAATAGATTACCAGAACCAATTTTAAATATTACACTAGCACCATATTGTCAAGTAGATAACCATACTGGAAATTATACAAATTATTTTGGATATAAAGTAACTGGTTCAGCAACAAATAGAGCAGGATTACGTTTTAAAGTGGTTCCTGACAATACGCTTGCTTGTCCTACACAAACGTATTGGAATTTGAATACAAGTTTTACTTTTACAGGTAATAATTTTAATCCAGGCTCAAGTTTTTACTCTTGTAATTATGCTACTTGGTATAGTGTTTATCTTGAATATGTTTACACACCATATGGAGCAAGTACACCAGTAATTTATCCTATCACTAATGGTACATATGGATGGCAAGATCATAGATGGAGAAAAACATTTGCAACATGTATTCCTATCGTTGAAGGAGAAAATGATCCAAAATTACTGCAAAAATCAGCTCAAAGTCAAACAACAGTATTTCCTAATCCAACAGACAATATTTTAAAAATAAATATTTCTGAAGATGATAGAGAAGTTAAATTAGTTAGAGTGTATGATTTAACAAATATTCAATTACTTGAAATAAAGAATCCAAAATCAAATGAAATTGATTTATCAAATTTCAAAAAAGGAACTTACATTATTCATATTGAAACTTCAAAAGGAATAATTAAAAAACAAGTTTCAAAAAATTAGATAAATATAATTAGCAGTCTGATAAAACAGACTGCTAATATTTAATATTTTCCGCTTAATAATTCTCCTCCAATAGGTGCTTTAGCTTCGATTCCGAGTTTTTTCATCATTTCATACGTTGTGCAAACCGCTGCAGAAGTAACCGGTATTCCGCATTCAGCTTGGATTAAATCGATAGCTTCTAAAGATGGCATTTGTACGCAGGCCGAAACTACTAAAACATCAACATCCGTTAAATCCAATCGTTTGTAGATTTCCAACAAATTCATAGGATCTTGTGCCGCTACTTCTAAATTATCCGGAATTTCAAGTGCAATGCTTTCTTTCACTTTTATACCTTGATGCTCAATATAATCGACTACTTTATCCGTCAGTGGACGCATATACGGCGTAATAATGGAAATTTGTTTGGCTCTCAACACTTTTAATCCGTTAATCAACGCCCCAGCTGAAGTCACAATAGGAGTAGGAAAGTCATTAGCAACCGTTTCTTGATGTAAATTGACTTCCGAAACACAATGATAGCCGCGCCCCATACTCATAATCGCCACCAAACACGCATAGCCCATCACATCTACATGAGCATCGGATAATTCTTGAGCGCATTTCAAACTCATAGCATCCATTGCTTCCAGTTCTTCTTTGGTTACTTTTTTCATGCGCATTCTACTGCTATGGAACGTAAAACGTTCAGGTAAGATAGTTTCACGAGAGCGAAAAATAGCGGGTATTTCGGTTTCCATCGTAACGTTTGATGATGGAACGATTTGTCCTATTTTGTATTTTTTCATTTTAATTAAATCTTATTTTAAATCTTCAAAGAATTTTATAATTTCAGGATAAAAAAAGGTTATTGAACTATATTTTTCTCTATTTTTTGTATAATTATCAAAAAAATTATTTAATGCTTTTATGTGCTTATAATGTTTTGCTTGATTTTCAATTTCTTTTTGTTCTTTTTCAATTCCGAATTTTATGCCTAATATTTTAGCCACACAAGTTCTAACAATTAATTCGTCTAATTCATTTTTCCATTCTTTTTCATTTAAAATTTTATCGTCTGAAGTAGTTAAAAACAGATTTTTTTTCAAACTTAATTGCTCTATATATTTTGGAATGAAATCTTGTACAAATAAATGAGATATTTCATGGATTACCACATTAGGTAATGGTATAAAATTTACTTCAGTTTCATTTGTTTGAGCTATATTTTTATTTTTTAAGTATGCTAATTTTATGAATCTATAATTGCTATACTTTTTATCATTTATTACTATGGCATTGTTAATTATAGCATTTAGCAAATCTGGTAATACTATTAATTTATGCTTTGTAGGCTTGTTGTAAAATTTTTTTACATCCAACAAAATATCATTTTCTTCAATTGATTTTTTTATAGAAGTTTCAATTTTTAAATAATCATTTTTGTGGTTCTTGATAAATTGTTCTACTTCGCATTCTTTGTAAAATTTATTTAAGTGTGATAGAAAAGTGTAAAGCTCTGAACTTTTTAAATGTGTTTCATTATACGGAATAACTAATTTAAATGGATATTTGTCTGATAGATACAATCCTAAACTAGACACGTCATAGGCATCCCACTTTTCTAAATTTCTATACCAATTTAAAGATTCGTGATTTTTATATTTTTCAAAATAACTATCAAAATCTTTATAGTATGAGGATGGAGTGGGCTTTACATCTAATGTGTCTCTTGTGGCTAAAGTGTAAAAAATTGTGATTGCTTCAACTCTTTTATCTATTCTAACTTCCAAGCTTTTTTGACTAAAAGAGTTATTTAAAAACAATATTGTGATGATTAAAAATATTTTCTTCATTTAATTTATTATTTAACCTTTACAAAAAATAGTTTTTACAAAATTCCCAAAGGTTTTAATTGGATACTAAATCTCTTTCACAATATTCACAATCGTTCCAATCCCTTCTACTGTAGTTTCTACGACATCCCCATCATACAACCATTCTTGTGGGTTACGACCAGCACCAACACCAGCTGGCGTGCCAGTAGCAATGATATCTCCTGGTTCTAGCGTAAAAACAATACTTAAATCTTCAATTAAATCATTGATGTTGAACAACATGAATTTCGTATTTGAGTTTTGCTTTTCAATTCCGTTTACTTTTAATGATAAATTTAAATTATGCGGATTTTCAATTTCGTCTTTGGTTACTAAAATAGGTCCCATTGGTGCAAATGTATCTTGTCCTTTAGAAACAATCCATTGTCCTTCGCGACGACAATCACGTGCGGAAACATCATTAATCACAGTATAGCCAAATACGTAATCTAAAGCTTCAGCTTTTGATACGTATTTCCCTTTTTTTGAGATGATTACAGCTAATTCACATTCCCAATCTAATTGCGAAGTTAGCTTAGTGTTTTTGATAATATTGGTGTTTGTAGCCGTTACGGTTGTAGGAGGTTTTGAGAAAATAATTGGTTTTTCGGGCAGTTTTCCTGTAGTATCTAAAGATCTTGCGCTTTCCGCCACGTGTTCAGTATAATTTAATCCAATACCGATAATGTTTTTTCTGGGCTTCGGAATGGGCGCAAGAAAGGTTACTTGCTCGATAGCATAGGCTAATTCCTCAAATTGTTTATCGCTTGTTTCAGAAATTAAATCGTTTATTTCTTCGATTACTTCAAATCCCATATCAATTAATTCCAACATGGTTTTGGGCAATGGAAAATTGGATACTTCTCCAAAATCTTCCATGTCGATGACTTGATTGTTGTGTATAAATCCTAATCGAGGTTCGGAATCTTCAATAGTGTAGGTGAGTAGTTTCATTTTATTTATGTTTCAATGTTGCTGGATTACAAAGCAACTAAGTCAATTTTTATTTTATTATTTGATGTCCGTTATTTTCTTCTAATTCTCTGGATTGATATAAGCCTAAACTCTCTATGACAGGTAAATCATTAAATTGAAACAAACAGGCATCTTCAGTATCTGATAGGTTATGATGCTCATGCCAAGCCCAAGAAGGAATACAAAAAATATCGCGTTCCTTCCAATCGAAACGTTTTCCGTTAATTATTGAAAACCCTTTTCCCTTGGCGCACTGATAAACGAAAGAACCTGTGTGTTTGTGTGCTTTGCCCTTAAAACCTGCGGGTAATAATTGCATCGCTGCTCCCATGGTTTGCATAACATGACCGCCAGTTAAAGGATTAGAATATTTCATAAAAATACCATCAAACGGATTCACTTCAGTTACTTTTTGTGCCTCTAACAAGGCTGGATATACTTTTGACCAAGAAAATTTGAACAAAGGCGAGTAGGGTTTGGTCCATGTTGTGGTATCTGCAGGAATCAATCCAGCGCAGTTATAAGTCATCGGACTATAATTTAGAGGATAATCTAAAGGTTGTTTTCCGTCATACACCGCATAATCATTCGCTTCTAAGGCATTGACTAACGGAATATCCAGACCATCTTGCCAAATACAGGTTGCGCCGTCTTCTTCAACACCATGCTCATGCCAAGTAGAATTGGGAGTGATGACAAAGTCGTTAACTTCCAACATTATTTTATTACCATCTACAACGGTGTATCCTTTATTACCTTCCATAATAAAACGTAATGCTGACGCTCTGTGTCGGTGTGCCGATGTGCTTTCGCTTGGACGAGTCACTTGTATGCCCGTATACAACCAACCCACAGCTGCCGATACGTCTTTGCGCTTATCATTTACCAAGTAAACTACACGACGTCCTGCTTGTTCTGGTGTGACTAATTCGGAAGATTTTAAAACTAATTCCCTTAAATCTTCATATTTCCATAACATGGGTACCGAATTCGATTTAGGTTCCCAAGGTTCAATATCATTCGCTACTGTCCACAAGGCACCAGCTCCTAAAGCTTCTAATTCTTTGTAATAAGCTTCGAGTTCTGGAGTATCTTTCACTCGGGCACGACCAATTTGGTCATCTGAATATTTATCTTCCATTGTTATTTATTTTATTTTGTCCCTCGACTGCGCTCGGGAAGACAACTCAACAAATTTGTTATTCTTTTGTCAGCCTGAGCGCAGTCGAAGGCACATTATCTATGGTTTATAATCAGAATGAGTAGCATTTCTGCATTCTGAAAGTGTTTGAATTAAATCAAAATCTCCTTTTATTAATGCTTCCTTTTTTTGTTTAGACCATTTTTTCAATTTCTTTTCAAAATATATAGCTTGATTAGGTTCTGTAAAATCTTGAAACCACTCCAATTGAACTGGTCTTTTATTAAATGTATATGCATTTGGTAACAGCCCATCATTATGTTCATTAACTCTTCTTTCTAAATCATTTGTGATTCCTATATATAAAGAATTGTCATTACATCGCAATATATAAACATAATAAAATTTCATTGTTCTCTTTTTTTGTCCCTCGACTGCGCTCGGGATGACAACCTCGACTGCTCGAGATGATAAATTTATCTTTTATTAAACTCCTCATGATTGTTTACAAATGTTATTTTTCGAGTAGGAGCAGTGTTCACTCTTAAATCGAAAATATCGAATCGGTTATAATGACCAAGTATATCGTGCATTTGTTTCGGTTGAATACACTTTTCTAAATCAATATCGGCATAAATAATTCCTTCCTCATCAATTAAAGGTTCGCCAATTACGGCTCCATTCGGGCCGATAAATCCTGAAAAAGCAGAGTTTTTTCGAGTCAATAATTCTTCAACATTAGGCACATCTTCTTTTAATGCTTCCATAATTTCTTTTGAAATGGTCGAACAGGAAACAATCGTAAACAACTTTCCTTCAAACGAATGCGCAGCCGCACGAATTTTAATTGCTTCTGCCATATTATAATCTGGTGGTGCCACTGGAAGCGAAATATAATTGGCAATATGAATTAACTCGCCTTGTGATAAAAGCGTAAAACGTGCCAAAGTATTGGTATTTTCGCCACAGGCAAGAGTTCCTACAGGGCCTATTTCTGTATCATACACCTTTAGGGAAGAACCGTCTCCTGAGGTCCACGTGAGTTTTTCAGCCCAAGTAGGGACTAACTTCCGATGTTTTCCGATTACGTTTCCGTGGTTATCGATGATTAAATTTGTGTTGTAGATTTCTCCATAACTATCGCCACGTTCGTTGATTCCAATAACGATGTTAATTTTATAGTCTTTTGCCGCTTGAAACAAGGGTTGCATTAGTTCGTCTTCTGTTTTTACAGCGCACTTGTATAATTTTTCATACCATTGACTTCCTTGAACAGGGGTCATAATCCAATTCCAATAGGGATAACCCGCTACAAAAACTTCTGGAAATGCAATTAATTGCGCGCCATTTTGACTCGCCTCTTTGATGTAAGCAATCGCTTTTTCAATTGTTTTTTCTACATTTAGAAAAACAGGGGATGTTTGAACAGTAGCCGCTTTAAATTTTTTAAATTCCATCATTGCTTTATTCTGATATAAGGAAATAACTGATTTTTGCTCTCATAGCTTCATTGAAAGCTTCTGAAGTAATTGTTTTTCTATCGTCGCCAATTTTTACATTAACTAGAGTAACTTCTCCTTCTAAAATCGTTTCATTTTGTTGGTTTTTGAATAAAAATCCGCAAAGTAGGGAAGAGGAACGCAAATCTTTTACCCAAAGTTCTTTGATGATAACTTCTCCCAATCGTGCTGCTTTTTTAAATTGCACTTTCAAGTCAACTGTTGGTATGCCGTTGGTTTCATGCATTTTAGAAAAAGGTCTGTCTAAAGCTTCTTCAAACCAGTCTTCTACTAATCCGTTTAACATTTCCAAGAATCTTGGATAGAAGACAATTCCAGCAAAATCTATATGTTGAAAACGTATTTTTTCCGTCTTTATAAAATATTTCATGTATAAATGTAATTATTATTTTAATTTAAATCGTTGGATTTTTCCTGTTTCCGTTTTGGGTAAAAAATCCATGAAATTAATTATTCTAGGATATTTATAAGGAGCCGCTACTTCCTTGAACCACTGCTGAATAGATTTAGCTAATTCATCTGTTGCTTTATCTTTTTCCTTTAAAACAATATGTGCACAAACTAACATACCGCGTTCTTCATCAGGCAGACCCACGACCGCACATTCTAATATTTCATCGTGTGTTAAAAGTACACTTTCTACTTCAATTACAGCAATATTATAACCCGAAGAAATAATCATATCATCCCCTCTTGCAACAAACCAAAAGTAACCGTCTTCGTCTTGACGAAAGATATCTCCCGTCAAATTCCAACCGTTTTCAACATACTCTAGTTGTTTTTCTTCTCTGTTCAAGTATTTACAGCCCGTTATTCCTCTTACTGCTAATCTTCCTGGTTCGTTTCTAGCTACTTCATTGCCATCATTATCAATAATTTTGGCTTCATATCCAGTTATAGCTACACCTGTAGCTCCAGGTTTCATATTGGTCTCATTGGAAGAAATAAAGATATGAAGCATTTCGGTAGCGCCAATGCCGTCAATAATTTTCAATCCTGTAGTTTTATACCAGTCTTCCCATACCTTTAACGGAAGTGTTTCTCCTGCCGAGATACATTTTCGCAAACTAGAAATGTTGTATTCATTAGCCTTTGTGGTTAAAATACGCCAAGCTGTTGGTGCTGTAAAACAGATCGATACCTTGTAATCCTGAATGGCTTGCAAAAGCAAATCGGGTGTGGGTTTTTCAATCAAAAAGGTAGAAGCACCAAAATACATGGGAAACAATACCAATCCTCCTAAACCAAAGGTAAAACCTAAAGGTGGACTTCCGGTAAATACGTCGTCTGATGTTGGTTGTAATGAATATTGAGGAAACGCTTCGCAGATATTTAAAATATCTTTATGATAATGCGCAGTCATTTTAGGCAAACCCGTAGTTCCTGATGTGAAACCAATCAACGCAATACTATCAGATTTTGAATGATAATTGGAAAACATTTTAGGTTTATCTTCCATCAAACTTTCCAATTCTGATGTGTTATAATAACAGGTTCTTTTCAAAAACGGTGATTTGACCAATTCCATTTCTTCCGCTAAAGTACTATCACATAAAACATGTGAAATTTCAGCGCAATCAATTATGGTGGTCAATTCTTTGGAACGCAATAAAGGCATGGTAGCTACAACAATTCCTCCTGCTTTCAAAATGGCGAACCAACAAGCCACCATCTTGGGATTATTGGCCGAGCGAATTAGCACTCGATTGCCGGATTTTAATCCTAAATCTTCTACTAAAACATGCGCAATCTGATTGGCTTTTTCATACAAGTCATTATAGGTCCAACGTTCTTTGAAGGTTTGAATACAAACAGCATCTCCATGGCCATTTTTAATATGATAATCTAACAAACGTTCAACGCAATTGAGCATTTCCGGACGTTTAAATTGTGGCAAATCCAGAAAAGTATAATCCGGTTGCAATTCAGGATTTGGTAAACTATCATGAGCAAAATTATCTTCGTAATGCTTCATAATTAACTATTTTTATGACTTTCAGGTTTCAAAGCTTTCTTCATGCCTTCTACCATTTTACGTTCTGAAGTTTTTAATGGATACAAATGCGTCGTACCAGTCATATATTGCCTTGGAATATCAGTTGGTTTAAAATTTTCGTAGGCTTGAGCATTTCTTACAAAATAAGGATCCAAAAGTAACGGTCGTCCTAATGCAACCAAATCGGCACGGCCATTTAATAAAATAGTATTGATTTGATCGATATCTTGAATGTAACCGGCTGTTATGGTTGGAATATGAACCGTATTGCGAACCATATCCGAAAAAGGAGTTTGCCACATTCTTCCGGTTTGCGGTTTTTGATTGGCTACCGTATTTCCTGTAGAAACACTGATAATATCGGCTCCGGCATTTTTGAAAGCTTCTGAAATAGCAATTACATCTTCTTCCGAAATTCCGTTTTCTGCCCAATCACATGCTGAAATTCGAACTGACATTGGCTTCTCTTTTGGGAATTCCTTTCGCATTTCGGTAAAAACGCGAAGAGGAAATTTCAGTCTATTTTCTATACTTCCGCCAAATTCATCAGTCCTAATGTTGGTTAGAGGTGATAGAAAGGAAGATAATAAGAATCCATGATGTGCTTGTAATTCAATCATGTCGAATCCAGCATCATTTGCATTTTTAGCGGTTTGGACAAATTGAGAGGTAATTAAATTCATATCGTCCAAAGACATTTCTTTTGGAATGGCTGAATTTTCATTGAATGGAATAGCAGAAGCAGAAAGCAATTCCCAAGATTTTCCTTTGAATGAGTCTTCCCATGGCTTTTTTGTAGCTCCTTTTCTTCCAGAATGTCCTATCTGAATGCCTATTTTGGTTTGCGTGTTTTGATGAATAAAATCATTTATTCTTTTCCAGCTTTGAACTTGTTCTGCATTATAAATTCCTGTGCACCCCTCTGTAATACGACCTGTTTCTGAAATAGCTGTCATTTCTGCAATAATAAACCCAACTCCTCCAATAGCACGACTAGTATAATGCTGAAAATGCCAATCGTTTGGTAAACCATTTTCTGCCGAATATTGCCCCATGGGAGACATTACTATCCGATTTTGAAGCGTCATTTCTCTTAACTTAAAAGGAGTAAATGCAGCTGGAGTTTTAGTATCTGTTCCTATTTTTGAATTAAATTCGGTTAATACTTTTTCAGGGAAAGAAGCATCTCGAATGGCTAAATTTTCAAATGTGACTTTTTTGGAACGTGTCATCACGCCAAATGCAAATTGTTGGAAATCATGCTGAACGTGTCGGTCCATGTGTTCAAACCAATCTAAGGAGACATTGGCCGCATGCTGAATCATTTCTACACGATTTCTTCTAGATTGCTCGTATTGTTCAAAAGCAGCTGAAACATCATTTTCATTCGCAACAACTGCATCAGAAAGTGCGATGGCACACTCCATTGCTAATTTTGTTCCTGAACCAATAGAGTAGTGGGCTGTAGCTTTTGCATCTCCTAATAAAACAATATTGTCTTTTGACCAATTTTCATTGGTCACCTGCGGAAATTGACGCCAGTGAGATTTATTGGTAATTAAAGGATGACCTTCCAATTCATCTTTGAAGATTTCGGCTAATTTGGCAACCGTAGCGGTTTCATTTTCAATTTCAAATCCAGCTTTTTGCCAAGTTTCTTCCGAACACTCAAAAATCCATGTACTCATTCCGGCTTCATATTGATAGGTATGTGCTACAAAAGTTCCGAATTCTGTTGTTTTAAAAAAATAGGTGAAAGCATCTAAAGGTTTTGTAGAACCTAACCAAACGAATCTGTTTTTTTGAAGTTTTACTGAAGTTCCAAAATCATTTGCAAACTTTGTTCGAATGGCACTTCCAATACCATCGGATGCAACAATAATGTCACTGTCTTTAAATTGTGATAAGTCGTCCACATTTTGTTCGAAATGAAGTCCAATTCCTTCTTCGCTACAACGCTGTTGTAAAAGTTGTAATAAAGTTTTACGGGAACAACCACAAAATCCGTTTCCTGAGATACTCACTTTTTCACCATCACGCGCCACCACAATATCATCCCAATACGCAAATTTACTGCGGATTAATTCATAAGATTTGGTATCTCGGGTTAAGAATTCACCCAAAGTTTCATCCGAAAACACCACGCCAAAACCGAAACTATCATCGGGTTTGTTGCGTTCGTACACATCGATTTGACAATGAGGTAGCGCTTTTTTGGTTAATATTGCGAAATAGAGTCCACCAGGACCACCACCAATTACCGTAATTTTCATAATTATTGTTTCATAAAATCAAAGGAACCTTTTCTAATATTGATTCCATATTCTAAATAGGCTTTCAGACAGGCTAAAAAGTTAGACCAGCCAAAGGAATTACCGGATAACCATTTTAAACCGGCTTCGTTGTTTTCCATTTCTTTTTCGGAAATCGAAACTAAAGTAGAATGGTTTAAGCTTTCTGATAAGGAAATCTCAACCAGTAGTTCTTTTCCTGAGTTTTCCCAGTAATAGGATATGTATTTATCTTGTTCTATTTTTCCAACACGTATGGGACATTCAAAGTCGAATTCAGGAAATTTCCAAATAAGCTTTTTACCTTCTTCCATTCTTCCAGTACTTTCTGAAATGAAATAGTTAGCCATTTTTTCAGGATTTACAATAGCTTCAAAAACTTCACTGATTGGTTTTGAAATTTGCATCGCCACTTTAATTTCTAATTTTTCTGGGCTCATCATTAATTTCTTTTAATGGAAAAAATTTCTCCTAATTTAGAATAATTAGAACCCGCCAAACGAGCGACTGGTTTATAAGCTTCCATATTGATTTTATAATTGTCTAATAAAACGCTTTCATCAATATGCATCATGACAATTCGACCTATAATAATACAAGCACCACCATTTTTATAATCTTCTAAGAAATAATGATGTACCAATTCACATTCAAAAGTAATCGGACTTTCTTTGACACGCATGGGTTTAATCTTAACTGAAGGAATAGGGGTTACGTTGGCCAATTGAAACTCATCGACATCTGAAGCCACTGATTGTGAGGTCAAATTCATTTGCTCAACTGTGGTTTCAGTAACCATGTTCACTACAAATTGTTTGGTTTCCAAAACATTGTTCAAAGTGTCTTTGTTGGTATTATTTCCCCTTACTGTCGAAAACATGACATGCGGTGGATCCTCTCCAACAGCATTAAAATAAGAGAAAGGGGCAAGGTTGTTAATTCCATTACTATCTATCGAAGAAATCCAACCAATAGGTCTTGGAATTACCGAGCCAGTAAGAAGTTTGTATATCGCCGATGGTTCTAACGTTTGTGGGTCAAATTCCATAAAATAGTTGTTGTTGTTATGCAAATTAACATAAATAAAGCAGGAATTCAGGAGGTGATTGTTTAAAATTATTAACTATTTTACTATTTTTTTCACATTTATCTATTAATCATAGGTTTTAATCAAATAAAAAATAAATACATTTTATTAATTTTTAAGGGCTATTATTTATATTATTTGTATTTTTTGTTCTATATAATTATAGATAATATTTTTATATTTTTGCTAAATTAGTATATTTATGCAAATTTTATATATATGGATATTGTAAGTTGTCCTAAATGTCAAAACATAAAAATTGTAAAAAGCGGTGTCATCAAAGACAGACAGCGGTATTTATGCAAATCCTGCAACTATTTCTTTACAGTCAATAAACTAGGTAAAAAGATAGATGATTACTATGTAACCAAAGCTTTGCAATTGTATTTAGAGGGATTAAGTTATCGTGAAATTGAGCGAATTTTGGGCGTTTCACACGTATCGATAAGTAATTGGGTTAAAGAATTTAAAATCAAAAAGCCTCCTCATCCCAATTATCATCCTACTTATAAGATTTTTAATCATTTAGAACTCGTAGAGTACCTAAAAAACAAAGAACAATTATCTGGAGCAGGTATGATCATTACCGAGCTAGGAGACAAGTTTATGCTTATAAAATGGGAACGTTTTAAAGATTAACTATAATCGTTTTACAGATATATATATTATAATTTTTTTCATTGGTTATTTTTTCCAAATTCGAATAACAAATCAAAATCTAACCAATTTGAATGATTATGAAAAAAAGTATCTTTTTGTGTATGTTTATGATAGCTTTCTCTGGCTATGCACAGACAACACCAACAACTCCAGCTACGACCACTGAAGTTCCTCCAGAAAAGGAATGGGAAGTTAGTCTTTACGGTTTTATTAGAACCGACTATATGTGGGACACTCGAAAGTCTTCCCAAGTTCGAGAAGGAAATCTAAACCTCTATCCGTTAGATGCACCAGCAGCAGGAAATGATTTTAATGCAGTGGGTTCATCTAATTTTTTATCTGTTGTTTCTAGACTTGGCACCAAAGTCAAAGGTCCAAGTGTTTGGGGAGCTAAAATGAGTGGAACTTTAGAAGGGGATTTCTTTGGAAATGTCGAAGGCTCTACCATTGGATTGTTGCGTTTGCGTCATGCTTATGTGAATATGGAGTGGAGCAAAACATCTTTAACTATGGGACAAACTTGGTACCCAACTTTTATTCCCGAAGTATTTCCTGGCGTAGCTAATTTTAATACCGGAATTCTATTCAATCCGTTTGGATGGGCCACCCAAGTGAGACTAAAATACAATTTGACCAAGGAGTTTTCAGTAGCAGCTACAGCCTATAAAGAAAGAGAATTTACCGCAACGGTGTCTACTATTGGGACACAAAATTCAGCATCCATCAACTCTTCTTTACCCACTTTTCATGGTCAATTGCAATACAAAAATAAAAATTGGATTGCTGGTGTAGGTGCTGAAATAAAAACCTTACAACCTTTAACTGAATTCACTTTAACGCCTTCAAATGTAAAAGTACCCACTACAGAAAAAGTAAACAGTAGTTCTTTTATGGCTTATTTAAAATATTCTAATGATACGTTTTTAGTGAAAGCCTATGGGATTTCAGGAACCAATTTACAAAGTTTAGTAATGTTGGGAGGTTTTGTTGGCTATAATGCTACAGACAAAGTAGAGCAATACGAAGCTTCTAAAACATCGGCTTTTTGGATTGATCTTGCTGGAAACGGTAAAAAAGTTGGACCAGGATTATTCTTTGGATATACTTCAAATAATGGAACTTCTAGAACTTTAGCCGCAGGTGAAACGGCAAAATATTACATGAGAGGAGTGACCGGAAATCGAGTAATTGACAATGTCATGAGATTATCGGGCAGAGTTGATTTTAAACAAAACAAATTCAGAGTTACTCCCGAAATTGAATACACTCAAGCCACTTGGGGAGATTTAAATGCCAACGGAGATGCTTCTGCCGATTTAAACCAAAGAGATGTGCACAACACCCGATTTATGGTCTCTTGCGCGTATTCTTTCTAAACTAACTAACCAATTTAAACTTATATTTATGAGTAATAAATCAACAAAAGGAATTTGGAAAGTGATTTCCGCTTCCTCAATGGGAACAATGATTGAATGGTATGACTTCTATATTTTTGGAAGTTTGGCCGTAGTAATATCTACTAAATTTTTCCCTTCCGATAATCCAACGGCAGCCTTTTTATCGACGTTAGCCACTTTTGCCGCAGGTTTTGTGGTACGACCATTTGGAGCCTTATTCTTTGGGCGCTTAGGGGATTTAATTGGACGAAAATATACGTTCATGGTGACTTTACTTTTAATGGGAGGAGCAACCTTTTTAATTGGATGTATTCCGAGTTATGAAACCATTGGTTTTATGGCGCCCTTGTTAGTATTAATCCTTCGTTTGTTACAAGGTTTAGCCTTAGGAGGTGAATATGGCGGTGCAGCTACTTATGTGGCAGAACACGCACCTGCAGGTCAAAAAGGGTATTGGACCTCTTGGATTCAAACGACAGCTACCGTGGGATTATTTATTTCCTTGATGGTAATTCTGTTAACCAAAAGTGCTTTATCCAAAGAAGCTTTTGACGAGTGGGGCTGGAGAGTACCTTTTTGGGTATCAATTCTAATGGTTTTGGTGTCCTATTTAATTCGAAAAAATATGCACGAATCACCTGTTTTTGCTAAAGCCAAAGCAGAAGGAAAAACCACTACAAATCCTTTAAAAGAAAGTTTTGGGAACAAATACAATTTAAAATTTGTCTTGTTAGCCTTGTTCGGAGCAACTATGGGACAAGGTGTGGTTTGGTATACAGGACAATTTTATGCCATGAACTTTTTAAAAACAGTTATGAGTGTCGATTCGTCACAAGTAGATACGCTTCTTGGAATTGCGTTGTTACTAGGTACTCCTTTCTTTATTGTATTTGGTTGGCTGAGTGATAAAGTTGGTCGTAAATACATCATGATGGGAGGGATGTTAATCGCTATTTTATCCTACCGCCCAATTTATAAAGCAATGTATCAAACCACCGATTTGGCTTTAAAAACAGAGTTGGTTGATAAAACAAAAACAGTCCCTTCTGTAAAAGAAATTGATGCTACTAAATTGGATTCCATTTATACTACCAATAAAGAATTTGCCGATGGCACTTTGGTTGAAGAAATTAAAACCATTCATTTAGAAAATGGAAAAATAATGGTGGATGATAAGGGGAAAGACAAAGTAGAAACAAAAGTGACCAAAACGATTAACAGTAATGACAAGTGGATGTTGGTATTTTTAGTCTTCATTCAGGTTATTTTTGTAACTATGGTTTACGGTCCAATTGCAGCATTTTTAGTTGAAATGTTTCCTGTAAAAATTAGATATACTTCCATGTCATTACCATATCACGTTGGAAACGGAATTTTCGGAGGATTACTTCCTGCTATTTCAACTTATTTTGTAACTTCGGCTAAAGACGCGGGTGATCCACAATTTTATTTGGAAGGACTTTGGTATCCAATAGGTATTGCAGCAGTCTGCTTTGTAATTGGAATGATTTATATCGATAAAAAAATTAATACACTTCACGACTAATACATCAAAATTATGAACACATTAAAAAAATATTTAGGAATAGTTTGGATTGCATTAGCCATTGTAGTAGCCTATTACAGTATTGGAATTTTTGGAAGCAAACTAACATCAGGAAAACAAGATGATTTGGTTTTTGGTATTATTGTTTTCTTTATTCTTTTGCCGATGGTTGTTACCGGTTTGACTATATTTGGTTGGTATGCGATAACCAATGAATATGAAGATTAAAATCAACTAATACTTACTTAAAGCTCTTTTTCATAAGGGCTTTAAGTTTTTTAAGTTTTTATGAAAAAAAGACACCAACAAAAATTAGTAATTGTTTCAATTGTGCTTCTCATCGGGCTGAATTTGCCCATTGTATTGTTATTTGATTCATCAGAAAGCGTAATGGGATTTCCTGCGATTTATATTTACTTTTTTTCGATTTGGTTACTTTCCATTTTAGTTTCATTTTTAATCGTAAAACGTTACCATGAATAGTGTCTTACTTTTAATTATTCTCACAGGCTATTTAGCAGTACTTTTTTTTATTGCCCATTGGGCCGAAAAAAAAGGAAATAGTAAATGGACGAATAATCCGTATGTATACACTTTATCATTGGCGGTTTACTGTACCGCATGGACTTATTATGGAAGTATTGGTGTTGCCGCCGAAAGTGGTTTGGGATATTTGCCCATTTATTTGGGACCTATAATTGTTGCGCCTTCTTGGATTTTAATTCTTAAAAAAATCATCAGAATTTCAAGAGTCAATAAAATTTCAAGTATTGCCGATTTTATTTCGCTTCGTTACGGAAATAGTCGTTTTTTAGGAGCTATTGTCACTATAATCTCATTAACCGGAATATTGCCTTACATAGCTTTACAATTAAAAGCCATTTCGGAAACATTTCACATTGTAACTAAAACCAATACGAGTTCATTTATTTTTAATGATACTACTACCTATGTTGCCATTGCTCTAGCCTTATTTTCTTCTTATTACGGTACGCGTTATGTAGATGCTTCCGAGAAACGAAAAGGAATTGTAACGGCTGTGGCCATGGAAAGTGTTTTAAAATTGATCTTTTTTGTCATCATTGGTATTTATGTGACTTATTTTGTTTTTGATGGTTTTGATGATATTTATCAAAAAGCGTCAGTATTGGAAAATTTCAACCAAAAGAATACTCTTGGAGGTCTACCACAAGCCATTAATTGGTTTTTACTTTGTGTACTTTCTATGTTTGCTATTTTTTTGTTACCTAGACAATTTCAGGTATCTGTAATCGAAAATAACAGAGAAAACCATATCAATACTGCTGTTTGGTTGTTCCCTTTGTATCTTTTAATATTCAATTTATTTGTATATCCAATTGCTTGGGGCGGAAATGTTTTATTTGATGGTCAAACAGTAAATTCGGATACCTATTCTTTGTTGATTCCTCAGTTTTTTAATAATAAAATACTAACTGTTATTGTTTTCCTTGGAGGATTTTCAGCAGCTATTTCAATGATTGTGGTCTCGTCTATTGGACTTTCTACCATGCTTACCAACAATGTGTTAATTCCGTATAATTTATTAGGACAATTAAAAGGGGATGAACAAACCATTAGTAGTCGAAAAATTGTCAACAGCCGTAAATTTGGAATATTCTCTCTAATCATATTGTCTTATTTTATTTATCGTTTTTTTGGACTGGATTATAGTTTGGTTTCCATCGGATTAGTTGCTTTTGTAATCATTGCACAATTGGCACCTGCTTTTTTTGGAGCTTTGTTTTGGAGAAGAGGTTCTCGTTTAGGCGCCATTTACAGTATTTTAGTTGGATTCATAATTTGCATCTACACCTTATTAATTCCATACTCAATTGGCATCAGTAATCAAGAAAGTTCCTTTATTTCAAAGGGATTTATGGATATTGCGCTATTGAAACCTTTTCAATTGTTTGGTTTAGATTATTTACAACCAGTTCCACATGCTTTATTTTGGAGTTTATTGTTCAATTCCTTTACCTATTTTGCTGTTTCGGTTAGTTTTAAAGGAAATTACCGCGAACGTAACTATGCCGAAATGTTTGTAGATATCAATAAATACATCACCAACCACGAGAATGCTTTTATTTGGAAAGGAACTGCCTATCGCAATGATATTGAAAAAGTATTAATTCGATTTTTAGGAGAAGACCGAACCCGACGAGCTATGAATATTTTTAATGTCAAATATAATGTTGATAAAAATCAAGAGCTTGCAGACGCACGTTTAATAAAATTCTCTGAAAATCTATTAACAGGACATATTGGAACGGCTTCTGCCAGAATATTAATTTCAAGTGTTGTAAAAGAAGAAAAAATCACTTTGCCAGAGGTTCTCAAAATTCTAGAAGAATCAAAAGAAAATATTATCATCAATAAGAAGCTTACCGAAACGTCTAATGAATTAAAAGAAATTTCGGCTAAATTACAGAATGCAAACAGTGCTTTAATTAAAAAAGACCAACAAAAAGATGAGTTTTTAGACACCGTTACTCACGAACTTCGCACACCAATAACGGCTATTAGAGCGGCGAGTGAAATTTTGCACGATGATGATGAAATTCCAGAAGAGTTAAAAAAACAGTTTCTTCAAAACATTATTTCAGAATCGGATCGATTGAATAGATTGATTGACAAAATTCTAGATTTGGAAAAATTTGAAACGGGAAAACAAACACTTCATTTGGCCAAAAACAATCTGGTTGAAATTGTAGAAAAGGCCATTGAACCTTTACAACAATTAATAAAAAACAAAAAAATAACAGTCCATATAGAAAGTAAAAACAAAGTAAATGCCTATTTTGATGAAGATAGAATTTTTCAAGTGGTTACCAATTTACTTTCCAATGCTATCAAATTTTGTCCGGAAACTGGAGGTTTAATAACAATTCAAATTTCAGAAAAAGAGGATTTTGTAATAACTTCAGTTCATGATAACGGAAAAGGAATTCCAACAAGTGATTTTGAAGTAATCTTTGATAAATTTTATCAATCGACAAATCAAAATATAAAAAAACCCGTAGGAAGTGGTTTAGGACTTGCTATTTGCAAACAAATTATAGAACATCACAAAGGTAAAATATGGGTACAACCTAGCATAAAAGGAGCCTGTGTCACTTTTACATTGCCTAAGAATAAAAATATAGAAAACGAATAAAGATGAAAAAGATTTTAATAGTAGATGACGAACCCAACATTGTCATGTCTTTAGAATACACATTTAAGAAAAATAATTATCAAGTATTTATTGCCCGAGACGGACAAGAAGCGCTAGATATTGTCAAAACTAATTTTCCAGATGTGATTATTTTGGACGTGATGATGCCTATGGTAGATGGCTATGCTACATTAGAACAAATAAAAAAAGACGATAATTTAAAACATACCAAAGTGATATTTCTTTCGGCAAAAAATAAAGAAAGTGATATCGAAAAAGGATTATCACTTGGCGCCGATGCTTACTTGACTAAACCCTTTTCTATTAAAAAAATTGTAGAACAAGTAAGTGAACTTTTGCAAGAATAGTGGGATATTAAAAATAAAATGCCATGAATTATAACGAATTATACAATCAAAGTATTCATTTTCCTTCCGAATTTTGGGAAAAACAAGCCAATGAAATCGAATGGTACAGTAAACCAAGTACTATTTTATCGCAAGACGATAACGGTTATCCACTTTGGTTTAAAGATGGCAAATTAAATGCTTGTTATTTAGCATTAGATAAGCACATTCAAGATGGTTTTGGAGATCAAACAGCCATCATATATGATTCTCCTGTTACTCAAACGATCAAAAAATATACCTTTAATGAAGTAAAGACAGAAGTAGCTAAATTGGCAGGTGGTATGCTTTCTTTAGGATTAAAAAAAGGAGATACCGCTGTAATTTACATGCCTATGATTCCGCAGGCTGCCTTTGCAATGTTAGCTTGTGCGAGAATAGGGGTAACGCATTCGGTAGTTTTTGGCGGATTTGCTCCTCATGAACTTGCTATTCGAATTGATGATTGCAAACCAAGACTGATTATCACTGCTTCCTCAGGAATCGAAGTTGACCGATTGATTGCCTATAAACCTTTAGTCGATGAAGCTATCGAATTAGCCCAACACAAACCTAAAAAAGTAATTGTACTGAATCGAAAATTAGGCGCTAGAATTCCATTCAAAAAGTATGATGTCGACTATGAAGCTATTGTATATGGTTCAGAAGAAACGCCTTGTGTTCCAGTAGAAGCTACTCATCCATTATATGTTTTATATACTTCAGGAACAACAGGAAAACCAAAAGGAATTGTCAGAGACACAGGTGGACATGCTACAGCACTTAAATTTTCAATGCAATATATTTATGGTATAAAAGAAGATGAAGTATTCTGGGCTGCTTCAGATATTGGATGGGCTGTTGGGCACAGTTATACGATTTATGGACCATTATTCAATCGAAATACTTCTATCATATTTGAAGGAAAACCAGTAAAAACACCTGATGCTTCAACCTTTTGGAGAATTATTTCAGAACATAAGGTTAATGTAATGTTTACAGCACCTACAGCTATCAGAGCTATTAAAAAAGAGGATCCAAATGGTGAATTTATAAAACAATATGATTTAAGCAGTCTTAGAACACAGTTTTTAGCTGGTGAACGCTGTGATGTTGCCACTTTGGAATGGTATCAAAAGCATATTTCAATCCCAGTGATTGATCACTGGTGGCAAACTGAATCTGGCTGGCCCATGATTGCAAACATGATGGGGGTAGAGTTTTTACCAATTAAACCAGGTTCTTCAGGAAAACCAGTTACTGGTTATGATATCAGAATTTTTAATGAAAATGGTCAGGAATTAGCCCCAACAGAAGAAGGTTACGTAGTAATTAAATTACCTTTGCCACCAGGAATGATGCTTGATATATGGAACGATCATGAACGTTTCCAAAAAGGATATCTGGATAAATTTCCAGGCTATTATTTCTCAGGTGACGGCGGATTTAAAGATGAAGAAGGTTATGTTTTCATCACCGGAAGGATCGATGACGTAATTAATGTAGCAGGGCATCGTTTGTCTACTGCCGAAATGGAAGAAATTGTTTCCTCACATGATGCTGTGGCCGAGTGTGCCGTTATAGGAATAAATGACGAGTTAAAAGGCCAAATACCTTTAGCCTTAGTGGTTATAAAATCGGGAGAAACCATCGAAAATTTCCAAACACAATACGAGATTGTTCAATTGGTTAGAGATAAAATTGGAGCTGTGGCTTCGTTACGTGATGTGGTAGTAGTGCAACGATTACCCAAAACACGTTCTGGTAAAATATTAAGAAAACTTATTAGAAGTATCGCTGATGGTATAGAGTTTCAAATACCATCAACCATTGATGATGAATCGATTATAGAGGAAATAAAAGAGGATTTTCAAAAACAAAGCATAGGAATTTATAAAAACAGTCCTATCTAAGAAAAACAGAATTAACTAAAAATGACCTATACCTATTTAGCAAAATTATTCATTACAGCAAAAATAGTTTGGTTATATTTACACTACAAATGGTAATATAATATAGAAAGATAATGAGTTATTATAAAATTCAAAATTTAGAGCATTATTTCAAAATGTATAAAAAATCGGTTCGTGAGCCCAAAAAGTTTTGGGATAAAATAGCCGATGAAAACTTTGTTTGGTACCAAAAATGGGACAAAGTTTTTGATGTTAATATGCAAGAAGCGCAGTTCAAATGGTTTTTGGATGCCAAAGTCAATATCACAAAAAATTGTATCGATAGACATTTAGCCCGTCGTGGTGACAAAACGGCTATTATTTTTGAGCCGAATAATCCTGAAGAAGAAGCACTTCATATTTCTTACAACGAGCTATACAAACGAGTATCTAAAATGGCTAATGTTTTGCGAGAGCAAGGCGTTAAAAAGGGAGATAGAGTGTGTATTTATTTGCCAATGATTCCGGAACTAGCGGTTGCTGTTTTGGCTTGTGCGCGAATAGGAGCTATACATTCGGTTATATTTGCGGGTTTCTCAGCTTCAGCTGTGGCTGCCAGAATCCAAGATTGTGAATGTTCGATGGTAATTACTTCTGATGGTGGTTATCGTGGAGAAAAAACGATAAATCTGAAGGGAATTATTGACGAAGCTTTGGAAAAATGCCCTACCGTCGAAAAAGTATTAATGGTAAAAAGAACCCATGAAACAGTTCCAATGAAGGACGGCCGTGATATATGGTTACAACCATTATTAGATAATGCCTTAGACAACAATGTCGCAGAAATTATGGATGCCGAAGATCCTTTATTCATACTTTATACCTCAGGCTCAACCGGTAAACCAAAAGGAATGTTACATACTACTGCAGGATATATGGTGTATACGGGATATACTTTTAAAAACGTCTTCAACTATGAAGAAAATGACATTTTTTGGTGTACTGCCGATATAGGTTGGATTACGGGACATTCTTATATTTTATATGGACCACTACTAAACGGTGCAACGACAGTAATTTTTGAAGGTGTGCCTTCATATCCTGATTTTAGTCGTTTTTGGGAAGTTATCGAAAAACACAATGTAACTCAATTTTATACCGCGCCAACGGCCATTCGTGCTTTGGCAAAAGAAAATTTAGATTACGTACAACGTTTTCCTTTAAGTTCTTTAAAAGTGATTGGAAGTGTTGGAGAACCCATAAACGAAGAAGCTTGGCACTGGTACAATGATCACGTAGGTGGTAAGCGTTGTCCGTTAGTCGATACTTGGTGGCAAACCGAAACAGGTGGAATTATGATATCACCGATTCCTTTTGTAACTCCAACAAAACCAACCTATGCTTCCTTACCATTACCTGGAATTCAACCTGTTCTAATGGATGAATTGCGTAACGAAATTGAAGGAAATCAAGTCACTGGTAGTTTGTGTATAAAATTTCCTTGGCCTAGTATTGCTAGAACGATTTGGGGAGATCATCAAAGATATAAAGAGACTTATTTTACCGCTTTCCCAGGTAAATATTTTACAGGAGATGGTGCGTTGCGTGATGAAGTCGGCTATTACCGAATCACCGGTAGAGTTGACGATGTAGTAATTGTTTCAGGTCATAATTTGGGTACAGCACCAATTGAAGATGCTATTAATGAACATCCAGCTGTGGCCGAAAGTGCTATTGTTGGTTTTCCTCATGATATTAAAGGAAATGCACTTTACGGATTTATTATTTTGAAGGAAGTAGGAGAGAGTAGAGACCGTAATAACTTAGCAAAAGAAATTAATCAGTTGGTATCAGACCAAATTGGCCCTATAGCTAAATTAGATAAAATTCAGTTTGTATCTGGATTACCAAAAACTCGTTCTGGAAAAATCATGCGTCGTATTTTACGTAAGATCGCTGAAGGAGATTTTAGTAATTTTGGAGATATTTCTACGTTATTAAATCCTGAAATTGTAGATGAAATTAAAGATAATAGAGTATAATTAAAAAGCCCTGAATCAGGGCTTTTTATTTTAATTGAAGTTGAGATTTTAATTTTAAAAACAATAAAGCTATTGTAAATGCATCATCTGCATTTGAGCTTTTATCTGCATGAATTATTTTATAATGAGAAACTATTTCATTTAGAGACATTGGTTTATCTTCATGAATATCAAATAATTTTTTATGCATAATTTCAACATCCAACGCTTCATTTTTAATTCTACCACAATCCATTTTGCTTAATGCTTCATTAATCATTTCGACATCTAAATAAATTCTATGTCCAACTAAAGTTGCATTTCCTATATATTCAATAAACTTTTGAATTGCATCAGCTTCCGTTTCAAAATCATTCATTGAAAATTCAAAATAATCATTAACAATAATATTTTGATTAACAATTCCTATGGCAGCAAATGATAATATCACATTTTTTTTAGGATTAATTCCAGATGTCTCAACCGTTAAAGCTACATATCTATTTGATTTTTCTTCAAATTTAGAAATATACTCCATCCAGAAATCTGGATAATCTTTTCCTATTTTTTTAAACCAATCAAGCATTCTATGAAAATTGTGTTAATTGAAAACGGTCTTTTATAATTTCTTCTAAATTGTCCATGGCGTGCAATGCTTGTTTAAGTTTTTCTTTATCTGCTTTTGATAGCTCATCTATATCAATAAAACTACCATCACTATCGTTTTTTAGACCTTCAATTGTTCTAATTCTAGACAATGTTAAAAACGATTCAGCACATTCTAAATAAATTTCAGCATGGGCAGTATCAGTAATAGCAAGTTGCTTAAATCTCAAATAGGTATTATTAATCCCTTTGATCCCCATATTCATAACAAACAATCTAGCACCATCAATTAAAGGCATCAACGCTTTTGTTTTAATATTGAATTTTCCTTTGTGCTCACCTTCTTCTTCTAAATTAAATTTTTTGAAAAAGTTTAAAGGAGCAGGTTTTTTTAAAGCATCATTTCCTAGATAATCATAGAAAAGCACGCTGTTTTTAGCATTTTTGAATATATTTTCAGTAATTTCTGCTTCAATTTTTGGGTCTCCAAAAGCTAATTCGTAGTCAAAATAAATAGTGAAAATTTCGTTAGAAGTTTCACCTGGAGTATTCATCCAACTATTATATTGCTTAATCCATTCTGAAAGAGATCTACATAAATTAGGATTACTAGCCACATGCCCGTAGGCACTATGTTTGTATCCAGCTTGTTCTAACATTGCTGAAGATTTTTTGGATAATTGCACAAAATAATCTTTAACATCTCTGTATTTTTCAGGTTCAACATCCTGGAAAACCAAAATGCTATTATGATCTGTATATAATAATTGTTCTTTCCTTCCTGCACTACCAGTACTTAAAAAAGAAAATGGAACAGGAGGGGAGCCTAATTCTAAAATAGCAATCTCAACAGTCCTTCTTACAATTGCCAAAATAACTTCTCCAGCAATTGCATTTATATGGTTTAAAGGAATGTTTTTAGAAATAGATGTGTTTATAATTTCATCAAGGCTCTGTCTTACTTCTTTTAGTGCTGCACCTGATAGTGCTTTTTTAATTTCCTTTAAAAGGACACCAGGATTATTTGCCTGTGCAGCAATTAAATCTTTTTGTGAAATAATTCCTTTGACAGGTGAGGCGTCTGTACCATCTTCGGTAACACATAAATGGTTTAAATTATGTGTAATCATAACCAATTGAGCCTCTGCAAGTGATATATTTTCCGGAACCGTGAGCACAGGTGAACTCATTATTTTATCAATGTAAGATTGAATTCCATGTTTTCCAGTAGCAACTTTTATTCTAAAGTCGGCATCTGTCACAATTCCTTTAACCAAATCATTTTCAACAACTAAAGCGCTTTCTAAAAGATTATCGCTCATCAAGATTGCAACTTCTTTAATAGAATCTTCTGGGTTAACTTTTAAAGGTTTTCTATTATAGCTAAGTGTTTGAAAAAAAGAAACATCTGTTTGATTTTCGCTTGCATTTACATAAGAAACAATTCTATTAGTATTTTCCTTGTCATTACGTGCATTTGTTGCAAAACTCTCTAATAAAAAGTCTAAAACATCCTGATTTTGAGAAACAAAAGGCTTGAAAGCTTCTATAGGAATAGCATAAATAATACTTTCTTCACGAGCTTTTGCTGTCATTTGGTAATTATTTTTGGCAAAAAAAGGACGTAAACCAAAAATATCTCCTGGATAACATTTATTCAACAATGCTTCTTCAGCATCTGAAATCACTGTAAGATGAATAACGCCTTGATTAACAACATAAAAACAATCATGCAAATTATCATCAACTTTAAAAAGAGTTTTTTCTTTATCTAAATTGATAACACGTATTGAGTTTGCGATATTTTTTAAATCATCAAAACTTAAATAGTTAAATGGCTTAAATTCTTTTAAAAAAAGAGCAACGTGTTCAGCAATTGAATTTTTCATGGAAAGTATACTTAATCGGAAATGTAAAAATAATCACATTTTTTGTAAGAAAGAAGAGTTACTTTAAAAATTCTATTTTACATAATATAAATTATAGTTCAATATATGCATCGAAATCAATCAGCAATACTGAATAATCGTTCACGAAATTTACGTCCAATAGCAATTTGTAGATTTTTTTTATATTCCTCAATTAACCAATCACGATAATTCTTTGTAGAATTTGATAAACAACGACAAAATATTTTTACGCGATAATTCAAAGATTCTTCTAAATATTTGGCTAATTTTTTTGCTTCATTTAAATCATCAGAATTTTCAACACACATTAATGCATGTTGTTCTATAGATTCATCGATAACAAATTTTGGTCGTAAATTTTTAGCTAACGCTTTTTTAAATTCTTCTTCAATATCAAATTCGATATTAATTGAGTTTTTAAATTTTTCACGGATCTCTAATGGCATTTCATATTTAAAATGCATTTCAATTTCTGCGTCTTCACGGAGATTATCTAAATAATATTCTGGAGATTTAAAAATATGTTGCCAATCTACTGGTTCATTCCATAATCCAAATCGAGCTGCATTATTTCCTAAATCAATAATTGAAAATTCTTTTTTATTTGGTAACAATCTAGAGCCGCGACCAATCATTTGAAAATATAATGTTAATGACTTTGTCGCACGATTAATGATAATTGTCTCCACAGATGGTTCATCAAATCCTGTTGTCAAGATTCCAACGGAAGTTAAAATGGCATCTGGTGTATGTTTAAACCACTTAAGAATATCTTTTCTTTCTTCAGCTGGCGTTGTATTATCTAAGTGTTTTATAGTATATCCAGCTTCACGAAATGTGTCGTGTACATATAACGATGTATGAATTCCGTTGTTGAAAATTAATGTCTTTTTACCTTTTGATTGTTCTTCATAAGCAGACAATAATTTGCTTTGCATATCCAATTGTGAATACAATTCATCTGATGATTTAACTGTATAATCACCATTAATACCTATTTTTAAACTAGATAATCCAACATCATAACTATATGTATTAGCTTTTGCTAAAAATCCGTTTTGGATTAATTTATTTATTGGATCACCAACGATAAGTTCTTTATAGTTCTCATACATTGGTAGTTTGATATTCGAACTCAATGGTGTTGCTGTAACTCCCAGAATAAAAGAGTTTTTGAAAGAATTTAGAAGTTTTCTAAATGAATTATAATGTGCTTCGTCAATAATAACTAAACCAACGTTATCAATTTGAAGTTTTTCGTCATTTAATCTATTCTTAAGAGTTTCAACCATAGCTACAAAACATGAATAATCATGCTGGTCCGGCATCTCTTTTACTTTAGAATTAATGATTTTGTTTTTTACACCAAAACTATCAAGCATTTTAGATGTTTGCTTGCATAATTCAATACGGTGTGTCAATACAACAACTTTTTTGTTGTGACTTTCTATATATCGTCTAACAATTTCAGAGAAAATAACTGTTTTTCCTCCTCCTGTTGGCAATTGATAAAGTAAGTGATAATTTTGAGAAACGTTATCCATCTTATCAAAAATGGCGTTTATATCGCGTTTTTGATAATCATATAGTTCTTTTTTCCCTTCAATTATTTCTTCAAAGGAGTTGTGTTGCATGTTGTTTTTATTCAATTTTTGCAAAAGTACTGCTAAAAAAGTGTTATTCAGTACTTTTTCTGAGAAATTTAATATTTATATAATTTTTAACTTATTTTAAAAGCACAGTTAATAATCTCTTTGTAAAAGATTTCTTTACTTTGCAGTATCTAATTTTCCAGTGTTTATTATGTTAAAATTTTTCAGAAAAGTTGCCTTGCTTGAAGGTGTTTCATATTTAGCTTTATTTGCTAATATGCTTTTGATAAAACCAACAAACATTGATCTATACAAACAAATTCTTTTTCCGTTAGGAATGGCTCATGGAATTCTATTTATAGGTTATATTTTATTAGCAATTTTACTTAAAAAATCGCAAGCATGGAATATCAAAACATTTGGATTAATTTTGATTGCCTCTCTCCTACCTTTTGGAACATTTTATATTGAGAAGAAATATTTAAGAAATGCTTAAATTCACAGAGAAAATCTTTGGTTGGTGCTTTAAATTATTAATGAAATTAGACTTTAATGAGACACTTGCTGCTTATTTAAGTCTAACTGTCAATATAATTATTTTAGGTTTCATTTCCTATATTATATACATGGTTTCAAGATTTTTTCTTGTTACCATTATGGCAGTAGTAGCTAAAAAAACGAAAACTAAATTTGATGATTTATTGGTTTCTAATGAAACGGCTAAATATATTTCTCACTTAATTCCTTTAATTTATATATATAAGTCGGTTCCAATAATTTTGGAAGATTTTACTTCGTGGGAAGCAATATTTTCTAGACTTGTAGCAGTTTATATTGTTGTTTTGACTCTTTGGGTCATTAATTCAATTCTAAAAGCTATTAGAGATCACTTAAAGACTAAAAGTGAATATAGTGACAAACCAATAGATAGTTATGTTCAAGTAATCATGATTTTATTATGGATTCTTGGAATAACAATAATTGTAGCAAAAATTTTTGATGTAGATCCTAATACATTATTTAAAACAATTGGTGCTGTTTCTGCAATTATTATATTGATTTTCAGGGATTCAATCTTAGGATTTGTAGCGAGTGTTCAAGTATCTATTAATGATATGGTTCGTATTGGTGATTGGATTACTATGGAAAAATTTGGTGCCGATGGAGATGTAATAGAAATTAATTTATCGACCGTAAAAGTTAGAAATTTTGATCATACAACTACCACTATTCCAACATACAGTTTAATTTCTGATAGTTTCAGAAACTGGCGAGGGATGATTTCTTCAGATGGAAGAAGAATAAAACGCCACATATCTATAAAAACAAGTTCTATTAAATTTTTGAATGAAGAAGAATTAGAGGAATACAAAAAAATTCATTTGCTTAAAAATTATATAGAAAAGAAAGTAAAAGATATAAACGCTCATAATAAAACACATAGCATTGATAAATCATTAGCTATTAACGGTCGTAATCTTACTAATTTAGGTTTGTTTAGAAAATATCTTACGGCATACTTAGAAAATTATCCTGGATTAAATAAAGATATGTTATTAATGGTTAGACATTTACAACCTACAGACAAAGGAATACCAATTGAGATTTATGCTTTTTCAAAAGATAAACGTTGGTTGAATTATGAGTATATCATGAGCGATATTTTTGATCATGTTATTGCGTCTGTTAGTTATTTTGATTTAGAAGTTTTTGAATTGCCTTCAGGAAAAAATGCTGTTAGTGAGGCTTAATGATTATTAATCCTCATTTTGCATTCTATCTTTAACAAATTCAACCTTGGTTTTTCCATGAGCTTTTGGTTTTCCATCCTCTCCAAGGCTTACCATTGTAATTGTGTCAATTGTAATTATGGTTTCACGTGTCATCATGTTGCGAACTTCACATTTTAAAATCAGAGAAGAATTTCCAAACTTTACCACATCTAAACCAATTTCTACAATATCACCTTGTTTGGCAGAACTGATAAAATTAATCTCCGACATGTGTTTGGTTACTACTCTTGGATTTTCTAATTGTACAATTGAGTATAAAGCTGCTTCTTCATCTATCCATGCCAATAGTTTTCCTCCAAATAAGGAGTGATTTGGATTTAAATCTTCGGGTTTTACCCATTTTCTAGTGTGAAATCGCATATTTCAATATTTAATTAATTTGTTTAGACAAAAAAGTGTCTATTATATCTTTATGGTCAAAAGCCAATTCAGGTAAATCATCAATAGCAAACCAATACGCTTCTTTTGCATCGTCAGCAGCTATAGCAATTGTATCATCTGCTACTTTACCAAAATAGGCAACCGAAACTGTATGACTTCTAGGATCTCGACCTGGCTTTCCAAAAGCTCCAATTTGCTCTAATGCATCCACTTTTATTGATGTTTCTTCAAGCAATTCCCTTTTAGCTGCATCTTCCAGATCTTCGTTTTCATCTACAAAACCTCCAGGCAACGCCCAACAATCTTTAAAAGGATCTTTTAAGCGCTTAATCAACAAAATTTTATTGCATTTACGCAGGACAATATCAACAGTTACAAATATTTTTGAAGTGTACATAACAGAGGTTTTCAACACTAAATTACTAATAACTTTTGAAAGTAAATTCTCATTCTGGAAGGATTTTTACTAAATTTAATAAAAAACAAAAAATGGATACCCGTGATGAAAAACTCTTAAATTTAAGAGGTGAAATTTTAGGAAATGTGAATGCACAATCTTCATCTGAAGAAGCATTTCAAAATAAAACTATCCGTCCAATTTTAAAATTCCAAAATGATTTGTTTGTTCAAGTCTTTATTAATTATGCTGTAAAACAAAAGAATGTGTTTTTTACACTTCCTCCCGAAAAAAAAATGGCATACATTGAAAACGTCATTCAAAAAGACATCAAATTTCGTAATTCGCTAAAAGGAATTGTCATGGCCTTATTTACAGTCGATGAATACACGGAATACATAAAAAATTCATCAAACCTAAATAAAAGAATGATGAATTTATTAATTGAACGACTTAAAAGTCAAGTAATGTTATTAGAAGAAATAATTTAATAAATAGGTTCGCCATTTAAGTTTGTTCCTAGTACATCACTCATGTAATCAAAGAAAGGTCTCATTGCCATGAACGTATTTATAGCCTCCTCTTTGAAATTAGAACTAATCACTTCTTTGTCTGTAAAACGGCGGTAAACCAAATATTGTTTCTTGCGGATTAAATCAATCGCTGGATGTTCTTTATCAAAGTCTTTTGGAGCTGTTTTTAATTCGGCACCTTGCAAAGTACCAAAATACTTTACAAAATTTTCTTCGGAAACAATTGAACGTATTTCGGTATCATCTAATTCAAATTCTTTTCTAATACGTTTCAAATCTTCTGCATTTGGTTCCCAAAATCCGCCACCAATAAAGCTTCCACTAGGTTGAATGTGTAAATAATATCCGCCTCTTAAATAAGGCTTCGCTCTATCATAACTTACACTGAAATTATTTTTATAGGGTGTTTTATCTTTAGAAAACCGAATGTCACGATAAATACGGTGAATTTGCATTTTCTCCAACTTATCTTTCACAGATAATTCTAGATTAATTTCCTGAAAAAGTGATTTAACAACTTCCTGATGTTTTTCAAATCTCTTTTTATGTTCGTTAAACCAATCTCTGTTATTGTTTTGGGCCAATTCTGAAAGAAAATCGAGTTCTTCTTTTGAAATCATTTTTTATTTTAAAAATACCAAAATTCAATCTGTAACTCCAAAATTATCTAGTCCTTTCTTTTAAAACTTCAACAACATTATCTAACTTGAATCCTTTTGCTTGTAACAGAATAAGATAGTGAAACAATAAATCGGCACTTTCATTTAGGAATAGACTATCATCGTTGTCTTTAGCTTCAATAACAACTTCTACAGCCTCCTCTCCTACCTTTTGCGCAATTTTATTGATTCCTTTCTCAAAAAGCGAAGCCACATAACTATTTTCTTTCGTCGAATTATTTTTTCTATCCTGAATAACGTTTTCAAGTTGTGATAAAAATCCAAAATTACTTTCATTAGCTTCCTGCCAACACGTAGCTGCTCCTGTATGACAAGTCGGTCCAAGAGGTTTAACTTTTATAAGCAAAGTATCTTCATCACAATCGTTTTGAATGGAGAACAATTCCAAAAAATTACCACTTTCCTCTCCTTTTGTCCATAATCTATTTTTTGAGCGCGAGAAAAAAGTTACTTTTTTAGTTTCCAATGTTTTATCCAATGCTTCCTGATTCATATAACCCAGCATTAACACAGTTTTTGTTCCATTATCCTGAATAATGGCAGGAATGAGTCCGTTAGTGTATTTTGTAAAATCCAGTTTCATAAAAATTATAAGTTATTAATTATGAGTTATACTCTCATAAGTATATTGTTCTGATTTAAATAATCTTTTAAATCTGGGACTTGAATTTCATCAAAGTGAAAAACGCTGGCTGCCAAACAAGCATCGGCTTTTCCTTTTTGGAATCCCTCCAAAAAATGTTCTCTTGTTCCTGCTCCGCCCGATGCAATGATTGGGATATTAACCAACTGCGTTAACTCGAATAAAGCATCATTGGCAAAACCATCTTTGGTGCCATCGTTATTCATAGAGGTAAATAAAATTTCTCCTGCACCGCGTTGCTCCGCCTCTTTTGCCCAATCGAACAAATTAATTTCAGTAGGTTGCTTCCCTCCTACTAAATGTACTTTCCAAACTCCGTCTATTTGCTTAGCATCAATGGCTACCACAATACACTGACTGCCAAATTTGGCCGACAATTCATTAATTAAATCTGGATTTTTAACTGCAGAAGAATTTACCGAAACTTTATCTGCTCCATTTCTTAACAGCAATTCAACATCTTTAACAGAAGAAATTCCACCGCCAACCGTAAACGGAATGTTAATGGCTTTGGCGACCTCTCTAACCAACGGAATTAATGTTTTTCTTCTTTCTTCTGTGGCAGAAATATCCAAAAAAACCAATTCATCAGCACCCGAATTGGTATATTTTTTTGCCAATTCTACTGGATCACCAGCATCACGAAGTCCAACAAAATTTACTCCTTTAACGGTTCTTCCGTTTTTGATATCCAAACAAGGAATGATTCTTTTTGTTAGCATCTTACTTATTATTTAAAATGAATTGTTCCAATTGATTTAAACCAATCTTTCCTTCATAAATGGCTTTACCAATAATAGCTCCTTCACAACCTATTTCGGCTAATTGCGGTAATTCTTCAAAAATTGAAATACCACCAGAAGCAATGAGTTTAACGTTTTTACATTCAGACAAAATCTTTTTATATAAATCGAAACTTGGTCCTTGTAACATTCCGTCTTTATCAATATCAGTACAAATCACATAGCTAATCCCTTTATTTTGATAAGCTTGAATAAAAGGAATCAATTCCTCCTTACTTTCTTCTAACCAACCTGAAACGGCAATTTTTTCATTTTTGACATCGGCTCCTAAAATAATTTTTTCAGAACCATAATTCTCTATCCAATTTGCAAAAAGTTCTGGATTTTTAACCGCAATACTTCCTCCTGTAATTTGGTTAGCACCACATTCAAAAGCGATTCGCAAATCATCTTCAGATTTTAATCCACCTCCAAAATCAATTTTTAAGTTCGTTTTTGAAACTATTTGCTCTAAAATTTTATGGTTGATGATTCTGCTTGATTTTGCTCCGTCTAAATCTACCAAATGCAAATACTGTATTCCATAATCTTCAAATTGTTTAGCTACTTCCAATGGATTTTCGTTATATACTTTTATAGTATCGTAATTACCTTTTGATAAGCGAACACACTTTCCTTCAATAATATCTATGGCTGGTATAATTCTCATTTTGATTCTAGATTTAAAAAATTCTTTAGTATTAATTCACCTGCTTTTCCGCTTTTTTCAGGGTGAAATTGTACTCCATAAAAATTATCTTTCTGAATAGCCGATGCATATTCGATACCGTAATTAGTAGTTGCAATCGAATATTCGTTGGCGGGCGCATAAAAGCTGTGTACCAAATACATGTATTCTTTTTCTGAAATTCCGTCAAATAATGAAGATTTCAAATTATAAATAGTATTCCAGCCCATTTGAGGTACCTTCATTTGATTGGAAAATTTTTTAATAGCAATATCAAAAATTCCCAAGCCTTTTGCATTTCCTTCTTCTGACGATTTACACAATAATTGCATACCCAAACAAATACCCAAGACAGGTTGTTTTAATTGAAGTATTACTTTATCTAAACCTTTCTCATGTAGCATTTTCATTGCACTACTAGCCTCTCCTACTCCTGGAAAAATAACTTTATCAGCAGTATTAATTTCATTAGCATCTGAAGTCACTTTTCCCGTAAAACCAAGTCTTTCTAGAGCAAAAAGTACGCTTTGTACATTTCCTGCTCCATAATCTATAATGGCAATGTTCATTATAACATTCCTTTTGTAGATGGTAAAATCATTTTTTCGGCATCTCTTTTAACAGCCATTTTGATGGCTTTTGCAAAGGCTTTGAAAATAGCTTCAATTTTGTGGTGTTCATTAGTACCTTCAGCTTTGATATTCAGATTGCATTTTGAACCATCTGTAAACGATTTAAAAAAGTGATAAAACATTTCGGTAGGCATTTCCCCTATTTTTTCACGCTTGAATTCGGCATCCCATACCAACCAATTTCTTCCGCCAAAATCGATAGCTACCTGCGCTAAACAATCATCCATTGGCAATGTAAAACCATAACGTTCAATACCTAACTTGTTTCCTAGAGCCTGATTAAAAACTTCACCTAATGCAATTGCAGTATCTTCAATGGCGTGGTGTTCGTCTACTTCCAAATCTCCGTTTACTTGAATATCCAAATCCATTTGTCCGTGACGAGCAATTTGGTCTAACATATGATCAAAAAAAGCCAAACCTGTTTTGATGTTACTTTTACCAGTTCCATCTAGATTTATGTTGATTTGAATATCCGTTTCATTTGTTTTTCGAGTGATAGAAGCAACTCTGTTTTCCAACTTTAAAAATGCATAAATTTTTTCCCAATCATTAGTCTCTAAAGCAATGAAAGATTGTAATTCCTCTTGCTTAACAGAAATTTCACCAGTTCCCAAATTGGTATTATCTTGAATAAAAATTCCTTTTGCTCCAAGGTTTTTGGCTAGTTCAACATCGGTTAATCGATCACCAATGACGAATGAGTTTACTAAATCATAGTTTTCTGAAAAATATTCGGTTAATAATCCAGTTCTCGGTTTTCTGGTGTTGGCATTTTCATGAGGAAATGTCCTGTCAATAAGAACTTTATTGAATATGATTCCTTCATTTTCGTACGTTTTCATGATGAAATTATGTACTGGCCAGAATGTTTCTTCAGGAAATGAAGTTGTACCTAATCCGTCCTGATTGGTTATCATAACCAACTCATAGTCTAATTCTTTAGCTATTTTACTTAAAAAAGGAATACATTTAGGATAGAAAATCATTTTTTCAAAACCATCAATCTGTTCATCAATGGTTTCTTTTATAATAGTACCGTCCCGGTCAATAAATAAAACTTTCTTAGGCATTTTGTAATGATTTTAGTGTGTTTAATAATTTGTTATTCTCGTCAGCAGTTCCTATGGTAATCCGTAAACAATTTTCACATAAAGTTTGATTACTTCTATTACGAACTACAATTCCTTGTTCCAGTAGTTGCTTGTATCTTTTTGAAGCATCATCTACTTTTACCAATATAAAGTTTGCATCTGATTCATATATTTTTACAACAAAATTAACTTCAAGTAATTGTTTAAATAAAAGCTCCTTATTACCCTTTAAAACAGAAATTTCCTTTTTAACCGAATCGTTTTTTTTAAGCCTTTCAATCGCTTTTAATTGAGTCAATACATTAACATTGTATGGTGGTTTAATCTTGTTCAAAATTGATGTTATTTCTTTTGAGGCATATAAAATACCCAAACGAATTCCTGCCATGCCATAAGCTTTAGAAAGAGTTTGTGTGATAATTAAATTAGGATAATCATTTAATTCTTGTAACCAACTTTCTTTATCTGAAAAGTCGATATAAGCTTCATCTATAACTATCAAGCCTTTAAACTTTTGTAATAAAGTTACAATACTTTCATCTGAAAATGAATTCCCTGTTGGATTATTGGGCGAACACAAGAAAATAATTTTAGTTTTCTGGTCAACAGCCTCTAATATCTGTACTAAATCTGGTTGAAAATCTTTAGTTAGAATTACTTCCCTATTTTCTATTGCATTCAAATTAGCCAACACATCATACATCCCATATGTAGGAGGCAAAGTAATTACATTGTCCTGTCTGGGTTCACAAAAAGCTCTAAATAATAAATCCAACACTTCATCACTTCCGTTTCCTAGAAGGATTTGATCTTCAGTTATATTATTGATCTTTGATAAAATTGATTTTACCGACTTTTGTTGTGGGTCAGGATAACGATTTACCCCATTCTCAAAGGGATTCTCGTTGGCATCTAAAAAAATCATTTCTTTTTCAAAATCCTCAAATTCATCTCTTGCTGATGAATAAGATTTCATTTGCTTAATATTTTTTCTGATTAAATTTTCAATATTCATTTTGTAGTGCTTTTAATCGTATAGAAACAGCGTTTTTGTGAGCTTGTAAACCTTCGGCTTCGGCCATAATTTCAATTGTTTTCCCTAAATTTAGTATGCCTTCTTTACTGATTTTTTGAAAAGTGATTGACTTTAAAAAGCTATCTAAACTTACACCGCTGTAATTTTTAGCATAACCATTTGTAGGCAACGTATGATTTGTACCTGAGGCGTAATCACCAGCGCTTTCAGGAGTGTAATCTCCAATGAATACTGAGCCGGCATTACTAATATTTTCAACAAAATATTCTTCTTTTTTAGAACAAATTATAAAATGTTCAGGGGCGTATAAATTGATAAAATCTAAAGCTTCTTCAGCACTTTTAAAAAGAATCATTTTAGAGTTTTCAATGGCTTTTTCGGCTATTTCTTTTCTCGTTAATACAGTTAATTGTGATTTGAGTTCGTTTTCTACCAATTTTAGAAAAGATTTTGATGTCGTAGCAAAAATTACTTGACTATCCGTTCCGTGCTCCGCTTGGCTCAATAAGTCAGAAGCAACAAACCTTGGATTAGCTGATTCATCAGCAAATACTAAAAGTTCACTTGGTCCTGCAGGCATATCGATAGCTACTCCATATTGCGTTGCGACTTGTTTAGCTACGGTGACAAATTGGTTTCCTGGTCCAAAAATTTTAGAAACTTTAGGAATAGTGTTTGTTCCAAATGTTAGACCAGCAATGGCTTGGATTCCACCAACTTTCAAAATTTGGGTAACTCCACATAACTGTGCTGTGAAAAGGATTGCAGGATTTATTTTACCATTTTTATCTGGTGGTGAACACAATACAATTTCTTTACAACCTGCAATTTGAGCTGGAATAGCCAACATTAAAACTGTTGAAAACAAAGGAGCTGTTCCTCCAGGAATATACAATCCAACTTTTTCTATGGGACGTTTTTCCATCCAACAATTTACACCCATAGTTGTTTCTACTTCAATTTTTGAACGTTTTTGAATCATGTGAAACTTAGTGATATTCGCCTTTGCAGTTGCTATAGCTACTTTCAATTCAGCACTGATTTGTTGATTGGCTTCTAAAAACTCGGTTTGAGAAACTCGGATATCTTCAATCACAACTCCATCAAATACCGAGGTATATTTAGCAACTGCATTGTCGCCATTAGTTTGAATGTCTTTAAAAATTAATTTTGTAGTTTCTTCAATTTCTTTAAAGGATTGAGTTGGTCTTTCTGTTAATTTTTCCCACTCGTTTGTTTTTGGATAAATATATTTTTTCATTTTTTTGATAATTTATAAAACAATTTTTTCTATTGGACATATAAGAATTCCTTCAGCTCCTGCTGATTTGAGTTGATCTATTACCTCCCAAAATTTTTCTTCATCTATGACAGAGTGTAAACTGCTCCATCCCTCTTCTGCCAAAGGCATGATGGTAGGGCTTTTTAAAACCGGTAAAATGGTACTTACTTTTTGAATTTTATCATTAGGTACGTTCATTAAAATATACTTTGACTTTCTAGCTCGTAAAACCGATTGAATTCTAAATAAAAGTTTTTCTAATACTTGCTCAGAATCTTTTGAAATTTTAGGTGAAACAGCTAATACTGCTTCACTTTTTAAAATGACTTCTACTTCTTTCAAATTGTTTTTAAATAATGTACTCCCACTGGAAACTATGTCTACAATTGCATCAGAAAGCCCAATATTGGGTGCGATTTCAACAGACCCGGAAATTTGGTGTACATCAACTGTTACTCCTTTAGATTTAAAATAGTTTAAAACAGTATTGGGATAAGAAGTCGCGACATTTAATCCGTTTAAGTCTTTGATAGATTTATAATTAAAAGTTTTGGGAACCGCTACTGAAACTCTACATTTAGAGAAACCTAATTTCTCAGCAACAATAATATTTTGTCCTTTTTCGACCAAAAGATTATCGCCTACAATAGCTACATCAACGACTCCGTCAATTAGATACTGAGGGATATCAGAATTTCGCAAATAGTATACTTCCAAAGGAAAATTAGAAGCCGTTGTTTTAAGTTGGTCGTTACCATTGTTAATCGAAATACCGCAATCTTTTAGGATTTGGATACTGTCTTCGTTTAACCGACCTGATTTTTGAATTGCAATTTTTAAAATACTCATTTTGTTTAGGGATTAATGAGTATATCAAGTAAGTTATCAGAATGAAAAGAAAAACCCGCTTGATATACTCAAACGGGTTTATAGTTTATATGATTTACAACAATATCATCACTACCTCGCTCGAGCGTGGGAAAAATGATGATGATGTAATTGATTTAAAAACATAATTTCTTTTGTTGGTACAAAGATATTGGAATTATTTTCGAATAAACAAATTTTATTTCAACTTTAAGAAATGTTTACCCCAAAAAGATGTCCTACTAAGGCTGTTAAACCCATAGCAATTGTACCCCAGAATGTGATTCTTGAAATAGCTTTAAATACATTTGAACCTCCTGTTTTTGCGGCTATTGTTCCTAGAATTATTAAAAAAATAATTGCCAGTCCATAAAGGTAATATTCCATGTTTAGGACAGGAAAAAATAAAGTAACAAGTAATGGCAATATTCCTCCAAATATAAATGCTGCTCCCGAAGCTAATGCCGCCTGCAATGGGTTTGCTTGCGAAATTTCATTTATACCTAATTCATCACGAATGTGTGTTCCTAATGCATCATGAGCTGTCAATTCTTTAGCCACCTGAAGAGCTGTTTCCCTTTGTAGTCCTCGTTTTTGATAAATTTGAGCTAAAATGCTTAATTCAGCTTCAGGCATTTCTGCTAGCTCCTTTTTCTCTCTTTCTATATCCGATTTTTCGACATCGGTTTGTGAACTTACCGAAACATATTCACCAGCTGCCATAGACAATGCACCAGCTACTAAACCAGCTAATGTCGCTAAAACAATTGCATCTCGTGTATCGCTTGCTGCGGCAACACCAATTGCAATACTAGAAATGGATAAAATTCCATCATTTGCACCTAAAACCGCAGCGCGAAGCCAATTACTACGATGTATGTAATGACTATCTAAATAATTGTCTATATTTAATTCTTTAGAATTATTCATCATGATCGTTATTTTCAGTTTTGACATTAGTATCAACTGATGTATTACCTTCACGTATTTCAGTATGACGGATTTCACCTCCTGATGTTCCTACAGGCTTAGCAAATAAAATCGCTACAACTGCAACAATTAAAACAATATATGAAAACATAAATGCCTTTGCATGTTTTTTGAAAGCAGTAAATAAACCCAAAATTGACGCTAAACCTAATAAATACATGATTTTCATGAAGCCTTCAGCCAATTCCTCGTGTTCTTCCATCAAATTATCTGAAAACCCAGATAAATTTTCAACAAAATGCTCAGCTTTATCTCCTGTCATCATAGACAATTGACCTGTTATCATACAAATAATAAAAAAAACATAAGCAATATTTAAGATCAAAGGATTCTTTTTTAAAATTCCAAAAATTAATATTCCAATACCGAAAAACAATCCAATGATTGGAAAATGATTAATTAACATGTGGTAATGTGCATCATTCATAGTTTTATTTTTTATAAATTCTTACTAAACAAACTTATTTAAATTAGATAAATTGCAATATGACAATTATCACATTAAACATAGTGAAAAATTAATTAATTTGGCTAAAATTTTATGCAAATGATTTTTTTGAAAAAAATAGCTCCTTACAAAAATTTACTAAAACTTTACTTAATTGTAACATTAATTTTAAGAATAGTTTTACTGTTTCATCCAATAACTTCAGCTAGTTTTACTTGGTCAGAAATTTTAAAAATTTTTATTACAGGAGTAATTTCTGACTTCTTTGTATTTATAATCGCAACAGGAATTTTATGGTTATATCTACTATTTTTATCAAACTCTAAATATAGTAAGCCTTGGGGTTATGTTATTTTTGGGATTCTATTAAGTTTATTGCTGTATGTTTACTTTTTCAATACAATTTTAAATGAGTATGGTGGAGCTTTACCTCAAATTGGTATAAGCTTTATTGCATTAAAAACAATTTTTTTTGGGTTAATGCTTTTTATTCCAAAGTATAGAAATCAAATTAGACTTGTTCTCTTTTCAATAGCCATATTTATTGCTACATTATTGATAATTCAGAATGCTATAAGTGAATTTTTCTTTTGGAATGAATTTGGTGTAAGATACAATTTCATTGCTGTTGATTATTTAGTATACACAAATGAGGTTATTAAAAACATAATGGAATCGTATCCAGTTGTTCCCCTATTTACAGCAGTTGGGTTAATAACTGGATTTTTCACTTATCTAATTGTTAAGAAATCTCAATCTTTTTTAAATGATTTACCATCTTTCAAAGAAAAATTACAATTATCTGCAGTATACATAGGTTTGTTTTTAATTGGTTTATTTTTGGTACCTACTTTAGCTAAACAAGAAACTTCTCCAAACGTTTTCACAAATGAACTGCAAGCTAATGGTTTGTATAGATTTTACTTGGCCTTTATGAATAGCGAGCTTGATTATGACAAGTTCTACAAAACAATGCCTGAAAAAGATGCTTTTGCTTTGTTAAAAACTCAAATTCCAGATATTAAAAATTTATCAACTGAAAGAGAAATAAAATCGGACAAACCAGAAATTCATAAAAATGTAGTTTTAATAACTATAGAAAGTTTAAGTGCAGATTTTATGAAATGTTATGGCAATGAAAACAACATTACCCCTTTTTTAGATAGCTTATCTACTAAAAGTACAATGTTTAGTAATTTGTATGCTGTAGGGAATAGAACAATACGCGGATTAGAGGCTGTTACATTATGTTTACCCCCTTCTCCAGGAGAAAGCATTGTAAAGCGTAAAGACAATAAAAATAAATTTTCTACTGGAAGTATTTTTAAACAAAAAGGATATACAGTAAAATACCTTTATGGTGGTGATGCTTATTTTGATAACATGGAGGATTTTTTCAAAGGAAATGGCTATGACATTGTAGATAAAAAAACTATGAAACCTGAAGAGATAACTTTTTCTAATGTTTGGGGAGTTTGCGACGAAGATATGGCAAAAAAGGCTATAAAAGTAATGAATGAAGAAGCTAAAACTGGTAAACCATTTTTCAACCATTGGATGACTGTTAGTAACCATAGGCCATTTACATACCCTGCTGGAAAGATTGATATCCCTAATGATTCTAAATCAAGAGAAGGTGGTGTAAAATACACTGATTATGCATTGAAACAATTTTTTAAAATGGCAAAAAAACAATCATGGTATAACAATACCGTTTTTGTTATTTTAGCAGATCATTGTGCGTCAAGCGCTGGAAAAACAGAACTTCCTGTTGATAAATATCACATTCCTGCGATGATTTTTGATTCAACTACGCTAGGAAAAATTAATCCTGTGCTTATGTCACAAATAGACATAATGCCAACTCTTTTTGGAATGTTGAATTTTAATTATAAAAGTAAATTCTATGGTCAAGATGTAAACATTCCTTACTTTGAACAAAGAGCTTTAATTGCAACTTATCAAGATTTAGGACTTATTAAACAAAATAAGTTAACGATTATTTCTCCAAAGCAAAAAGCCAAACAATTCGATTTGATTCCTGATACAAATGTGAAAGATCAAAACTTCATTCTCAAGTATGAAGAAAAGCCAGTTAAAAAAATGGATGAAACTTTAGTAAAGAAAACTGTAGCATTTTATCAAACAGCATCTATATTACTTAAACAAAAAAAATATCAGAAGAATTAATTTTATAAAAGTCCGTTGTACTTTCTGGTAAACCATTCAGTAGCCAAAAGTATCGCTAACAATATCAATCCCCACATCCAATCGATAAGTGGGGATTTTTTTACCACTTCTTTTTGAATAGGTTTATAGATATCTGTATTCTCTAAAAATTTAATTAAATCTTGTATTTGGTCAGTGAAATAAGTTTTTCCTTGAGTGTTTTCTGCTAATTGTTTTAATCGAGATATATCAGCATTCACAAATTGTTTTTCGGTATCGAAATCAATTATATGAAACGTTCCAGCATGTTGTGCACCTGATTGCTTTTCTTTTACAGTAAAGCTATAATTTCCTGAAGGTAAATCATCAAATCCAACCGAATAATCATTAGTTCCTTTCACGAAATCATAGACTTTAGCGGTGTTATTTTCTTTGTTTTTTAACTGAATTGTTAATTGTGCATTTTCATCAAACTCATAGTTTTTATTGAAATATTGAGCTGAAATTGTGATAGTTTCTCCTGAATTATAAAAATTCTCATGATTCACTACAAGATTTTTCTTTTTGGTATTTGAAGCTAAGTATTGGATGATTTTATCGAAAAAAACATCAAATTTATCAAAAGATTTCTCTCTTAAATAACTCTCCATTCGCCATTTCCAAATATTTTCTCCAAATAAGTAAGCATTTCTGTTTACTCCATTTTCAGTGAAAGCTAGTAATGGTCCTTCTGTTTTTACTGTACGAATTCTTGCATCTAATAATGTATTCACATTACTTTTAGGAGTTATTGATCCAAAGGGATTTTCAAGAGGTGGAAATTGCTCGAATCCTAAATTGTCAATTGAGAAAGAGTTAAAATTAGAATTAAAATCAGCAGAATAGTCTTCTTTTTGTGTAGACATTTTAAAATCAAAATGATTTTGAAACTTGCTTAAAAAATTAAAATCAGTATTCAATCCTGTGATAACCAAACTATTGGTTTTAAGGTTTTCATTCTGACTTAAAACAGATCTAAATTCGGAAGTAGGTTGATAAAAAATCAATACATTAAAATTGTTTAAGTCTTTGATTTCTTTTGGCTTAACAAAAGTTACCTTACGTTGTGCGTTAGCTTCAATTGCTCTTTTAATAGCACCTAAATCAGGATGTATAATGCTAGATACAACAGCTACTTCTGTTCTTTGATCTATAACTTCAACTGCAAAGTTTTTTACATTATTAAATTTATTTTTTTCATTTTCTACCGAAGAAATTACTGCCTTATAAGTATGCACCCCTACTTTATCGGCATTCAATAAAACAGAAACCACTTCAGATTTTTTATTCGACGAAAAAGAAACATTTTGCTTATAAACAGATGAGTTACCTGACTGAATATTCAAGACTGCATTTACAGGTTTACTACCAGTATAATTTAAGAAAACTTCTACTGGGAATTTATTTTTTAGAAAAGCATACTTATTGGCATTTAATTGAGTGATTTTCAAATCTAAATGTTCAATAGTATCTCCTAAAACAACTGGTAAAACATTTGCATTTTGCTGAATCTTAAACACATAATCACTTCCTTGAGTCTGATTTCCATCAGTAAGTAAAACGACAGGATGATTTTGAGTGCGATATAATTGTTTTAGATTTTCAAATACTTTATAAATATTCGATTGCTTACCTTTAAAATCAAATGGCTTATCAGAGTTAAATTCTTCGTCAAACGAAAATAATTGAACCTGATATTTGTCTTGTAATTTAGAATTAGAGTTTAATAAGTCAGCTATTTCCTTGGCTTTTTTATCTTGACTCAGGAAAGAAATAGATTCTGAATTATCTACAACAATTGGTAAAGGAGTTTTTTGGGTTTCGTAAGTTTTTCTTGAAATAATTGGGTTAATTAATAACAACAAAACCAAGAAAATTGACGCAAAACGTAAAAAAGCCAAAAACAAATGCAAACGCGATTTGTAATTGGCTTTGTATAAATATTGATAAAATGCAATTCCAGCTGATACTATTAAAGCTAAAAGTAAGAGTAAAATCGTATTTATCGTCATATAATTTATTTTGAAGAATGAATTTTAAATTTAAAATGTTTTTGAATCATTTTATTCATAATTCAAAATTTACAATTCAAAATTATGTCAACATACCTCCATCAACATTCATCACTTGACCAGTAACATAAGCACTCATATCTGAAGCAAGGAAAACACAAGCATTTGCAACATCTTCTGGAGTTCCTCCTCTTTTTAAAGGAATAGAATCTCTCCAACCTTGAACAACATCATCATTTAATTTTGCAGTCATCTCAGTTTCAATAAATCCAGGAGCAATAGCATTACAACGGATATTTCTTGAACCTAATTCTAAAGCTACAGATTTTGTGAAACCAATAACTCCAGCCTTAGAAGCTGCGTAATTAGTTTGTCCAGCATTCCCTTTAACACCAACTACAGAACTCATATTTATGATTGAACCTGCACGGTTTTTAAGCATTATTTTTTGAACCGCTTTGGTCATATTAAATACTGACTTAAGATTTACATTGATTACTTGATCAAAATCTTCTTCAGAAATACGCATTAATAAGTTATCCTTAGTAATACCTGCATTATTTATTAAAATATCAACTGTTCCAAAAGTTGCAATAACATCATCAACCAATTTTTGAGCTTCATTAAAATCAGCTGCATTCGATTGATAACCTTTTGCTTTTACTCCCAAAGCACTTAATTCATTTTCTAACTCTTGAGCTGCAGATGCAGACGAACTATACGTAAAAGCTACATTTGCACCTTGTTGCGCAAATACAACAGCAATTCCTCTACCAATACCACGACTTGCACCAGTAATAATTGCTGTTTTTCCTTCTAATAATTTCATATTAACTTGTTTCTTTAATTTTAATAATTTGGTGAAACAAATATAGAATAAAAAACTTCCATAATCCAACAATAACTTTTTTATCCTGAGCTTGCCGAAGGAGTAACTTCTTGCTATCTTTGCGTTCTTTAAAAATATTTTATGAAAATTTCATATAACTGGTTAAAACAATTTATAAAGACTGATTGGGACTCTGAAAAAACTGGAGCAATGCTTACTGACCTTGGGTTAGAAGTGGAAGGAATAGAAAAATTTCAATCAATTAAAGGCGGTTTAGAGGGTGTAGTTGTAGGTCATGTCCTTACTTGTGTACAACATCCTAATGCTGATAAACTTAAAATAACAACTGTAGATTTAGGAGGAGAAACTCCAGTTCAAATTGTTTGTGGAGCGAATAATGTTGCTGTTGGACAAAAAGTTCCAGTTGCTACAATTGGTACAAAACTTTATGACAAAGAAGGTAAAGAGCTCGAAATAAAGAAAGGGAAAATTCGTGGCGAAGAAAGTCACGGAATGATTTGTGCTGAAGATGAATTAGGTTTAGGCGAAAGTCATGATGGAATCATGATTCTTGACGAAAACATAACTCCTGGAACTCCTGCTTCAAAAGTTTTTAATATTGAAAATGACGAAGTTTTCGAGATTGGACTAACTCCAAATCGTGCTGATGCAATGAGTCATTGGGGTGTTGCTCGTGATTTACGTGCAGGAATGCTTCAAAATGGCGAACACATTGAATTAATAACTCCTTCTGTTACATCTTACAAAGTAGAAAAAAGAACTTTGAAAATTGATGTAAATGTTGATGATAGTAAATTAGTACCTAGATATTGCGGAGTAACAATTTCTGATATCAAAGTTGGAGCTTCTCCAGCTTGGTTACAAAATCGTTTAAAAGCTATTGGTATTACACCAAAGAATAATGTTGTCGATGTAACTAATTATGTTTTACATGAATTAGGACAGCCATTGCATGCTTTTGATGCTTCAAAAATTAATGGTAAGATAATTGTAAAAAACGCTGAGCAAGGAACTAAATTTATTACTCTTGATGATGTTGAAAGAACATTAAGTTCTGATGATATTATGATTAATGATGAAAAAGGACCATTATGTATTGCAGGTGTTTTAGGAGGAAAAAATTCTGGAGTTACAAATGAAACTACTTCTATATTTTTAGAAAGTGCTTATTTTAATCCTGTTTCGGTTCGTAAAACAGCAAAAAGACATGCAATAAATACAGATGCATCATTTAGATTTGAAAGAGGAATTGATCCTAATATTACTGAATATGCTTTAAAACGTGCAGCAATTTTAATTAAAGAAGTTGCTGGTGGTGAAATGACTTCAGATCTTATTGATATTTATCCTAAAAAAGTTGAAGATCATCAAGTTTTATTAAATCTTGAAAAAGTAAACAAACTTATTGGCCAAGTAATTCCAGACGATGTAATTAAAAAAATATTAGTATCATTAGATATTAAAGTAAATAGTATCTCAAAAGTTGGTTTAGGATTAATTGTTCCTGCTTACAGAGTTGATGTTACAAGAGAAATAGATGTTATAGAAGAAATTTTAAGAGTATATGGATACAACAATATCAATTTTACTCAAAAATTAAATGCTTCAACCTCACACTCTTCAAGAACTGAAGATTATAAAATTCAAAATATTGTTGCTGGAATATTAGTTGGCAATGGATTTAATGAAATGATGGCCAATTCATTAACTACTCCTAACTATTCAAAACTAAGCGACAACATTAATGAAAATAATAATGTATTGATGTTAAATCCGTTGAGTAGTGATTTATCAGCAATGAGGCAATCATTATTATTCTCGGCTTTAGAAGCAGTATCATTTAATATCAATAGAAGAAATTCCGATTTAAAATTATTTGAATTCGGAAAAACCTATCACAAATTACTTTCTGGTTACCAAGAAAATTCACACTTAACATTGACTTTGACTGGAAACAGAGGTGAAGAAAGTTGGACTAATCCGCAAAAACCTACAGATTTCTTTTTATTTAAAAGTTATGTATTAGGTATTTTGGAAAGATTAGGAATTAAAAACATAGTTGCTACACCTCTCAAAACAGATGTATTTGCTGAAGGAATTGTTCTTGAAGTTGGAACATCAACTTTGGTTGAATTTGGAACAATAAAAAAATCGGTTTTAAAACATTTTGATATAAAACAAGAAGTTTTCTTTGCTGATTTTAATTGGTCTTCAGTATTAAAGCATGTGACGAATAATGTAAAATATAGCGAGATTTCGAAATATCCAGAAGTTCGTCGTGACTTAGCTCTTTTAATTGATAATTCAGTAGAATTTGCTAAGATTTATGATCTAGCTTATAAAACAGAAAAGAATTTACTTAAATGCATCAATTTATTTGATGTTTACCAAGGTAAAAATCTTCCAGAAGGTAAAAAATCATACGCTGTAAGTTTCACATTACAAGACAGTTCAAAAACGTTGACTGATTCTCAAATCGATAAAGTGATGAGTAAATTAACTCAAACTTTTGAAACCGAATTAGGAGCCAGTTTAAGATAACATACAACTGTTAAATACAGTAATTTTATTGTAACACAATCTGTAAATCACTAACTTAGTGAGATATAGATTGTGTTATGTTTTTTAACAGGGTTAATATTGAAGATGTACTACTAAGAGAAAACTCAAAGCAGGGGCATGAATCTTCATTGCTTCAATTTGCACAATCTGTAATTGATACTGACGATTCAAATCAATATACACTCGTCAATAAACTCTTCATTGACAAATTAGAAAGCAATAAAGTTTTCCATATCAATACCATCCAAAAAATATGCATCACCTACCGGTTGCGTTTTCTAGACAGTAAATATTATAAATTGGAAATTCCTGAGGAAGCCAATACAAAAATCAGGCAACTAGAAAAAGAACACAATACATCACTGCATAGTTTCAAAATACTCGCTCCTGCAAAAGCTCTGAAGCTCAAAAATTATGACGATCCTTTGTTGTTTGTTCCCATGGGCAATAATTGTTACTATTTAATCCACAAATGGGGAAACGATTTGAGTCCGTTACGGAAATGGAAAGCATTACCTTATAAAAACTTTGGCAATTTGCTAACATTTATATTACTGTTGAGTATTGCCACAACTTTCATTTTGCCTTATGAAAAACTGGGAAATGAATCCTATACGACAGTAAAACTGATTACTTTCCTCTTCATTTTCAAAACCTACTGTGCCATTTACATTTACTATTTCTTCTGGAAAGGAAAAAATTTCAGTACGAATAACTGGAATAGTATTTATTACAATTAGTAGCTGTTTTTTACAATCCTTTTCTTAACCTAGATTAAGTATATCCGTCAATATTCGAAGTATCTTTGATTATCATTTAAAAAAAGAAACAATGGCAACAAAAAAAATCGAATTGGTAGCCGAGCCAAGAGCACCGCATTTTGTTGGTGATGGTTTTAGAGTACACAATTTTATTCCAAGTGGTTACCGTTTGGATATGGAACGTATGAGTCCGTTTATCATGTTAGATTACAATTCAAAATATAACTTCCCTCCTTCTGAGATTCCTAAAGGTGTTGGTGTTCATCCACATCGCGGTTTCGAAACCGTAACGATTGCTTATAAAGGAAAAGTTGCACATCATGACAGTGCAGGTGGTGGCGGAATCATTGGTGAGGGTGATGTACAATGGATGACAGCTGCTTCTGGAGTATTGCATAAAGAATATCATGAAGAAGAGTTTAGTAAAACAGGTGGTGAATTCCAGATGGTACAACTTTGGGTGAATTTACCGGCCAAGGATAAAATGAGTCAACCTAAATATCAAGCAATTGAAAATAACAAAATGGGGCATTATGAACTTCCTGATAATGCTGGTTTCATAGAAGTAATTGCAGGAAGTTATCAAGGTGTTAAAGGTCCAGCTTATACGTTTACACCTGTACACATGCAAAATGCTAAATTAAATAAAGGTGGTAAAGCAAATTTTTCGTTTCCAGCCAATTATAATACTTCTTTATTAGTGATTGAAGGAAATATAAAAGTGAACGATACGGAAATAGTTCCTACCGATCATTTTGTACTATTTGAAAATGAAGGAGAAGATTTTACCATTGAAGCACTCGAAAACGCAGTTGTTTTAGTATTAAGCGGAGAACCTATCAATGAACCAATTTTTCCTCACGGTCCATTTGTAATGAATACTCGTGAAGAAATCATTCAGGCAATTGAGGATTTCAATCAAGGCAAATTTGGACATTTAGAAGACTAATCAATTATAAATGCAATAACCATAATTATGAAACCTGAATTCGAAAACATTCCACTACACAAAAACGAAGAAACGCATCGCTTTGAAATCATTATAGAAAATCACAAAGCCTTTATCGATTATAAAGAACGTTCAGGCAAAATAACATTAATTCATACCGAAGTAGAACCTGAATTAGAAGGCAAAGGCGCTGCAACAGCTGTAATCGAAAAGACACTTGAGTATATAGAACAAAACAATTATAAACTTATACCACTTTGTCCATTGGTATTTGCATACATCAAAAGACATCCAGAATGGAAACGCATAGTCGATGAAAATTTCAAAGGATTTGAGGAATAAACAGTAATTTTAGACAAAAGAAACAATATGTCAAACATACAATTAATCATTGAGGAACGCTCTGCTGAAATTGGTAATTTCATGGTTGGAAGATTATTGCCATTCCGAGAGAAAAGAGCCGTTGGTCCTTTTACATTTATAGATCACATGGGGCCAGCTTATTTAAAAGACTATCAAAATTTAGATGTCCCTCCTCATCCCCATATTGGCTTGTCAACACTTACCTATCTTTTTGAGGGAAGTATTATGCACAGAGACAGTCTTGGAACCGAGGTAAAAATACAGCCTGGAGCAGTTAATTGGATGACTGCTGGAAAAGGCATTACGCATTCAGAAAGAACTCCTGAATATTTAAGAACTTCAGATAAAAAATTACATGGCTTACAAATTTGGGTAGCACTTCCTAAAGAATTGGAAGAAATGGAACCGAATTTTGCTCATGTAGAAAAAGAAGATATTCCTCATTGGAAACAAGATGGCCTTTCCTTTAAATTAATCGCTGGAGAAGCTTTTGGGAGAAAATCTCCTGTTCCTGTATACAGTCCATTGTATTTTCTTGAGATAAAATCAAAAGAAAAACAAACAATAAGTATTGGTGAAAATTTATTTGGCGAAAGCGCTTTGTATATTTTAGAAGGAAACATTACTGACGGTACGAATACCTTTGAACCAAAACAGATTCTTATTGCTAAAGATAGTACACTTTGTAGTTTTGAGATGGCTGCAAATACAACTGTTTATATTTTTGGAGGAGAACCTTTTTCAGAAGAACGATTTATTTTCTGGAACTTTGTTTCATCACGAAAAGAACGCATTGAACAAGCAAAAACAGATTGGGAAAATCAAATCTTTCCAAAAGTTCCAGGTGAAACAGAATTTGTTCCTTTACCTAAACCAATAAAATTCTAAATAAAAGTCGAACGAATGCCTTTATTGTTGAAAGCTAAAAATCTGATATTCTTTTTAATATTGAATTACAATCTTGGTTATTCACAAGAATGGAGAAACTTTAATTCTTATAAAAGAGAAACTGGACATTCAACACTTGATCAAGGCTGCTGGTTAAAAAAAGACAGAAAGAAAAAAACTGAAGTATGGCAAAATGCCAATTCATTTAATTTATCCATAACAAACGGATACCTTAAATATAAGTCTATCAGTGAGATTAGAGATTTTTACTCATGGTTTGAAGAGCAAAGAAAAATAAAAGGACATGAAATAAAATGGATTGGAGTATCAAAAATTGTAGCAAATCAACTTTCAAATTTTGATAATGGATTGATTCGATTTTTCATTGTACGAAATAAAGAAGTAACTCAATTTGCAAATGAAGGATCTGCAAAAGTGTTAGAATTTGCTTTCCCTAAATTGCAAAGTGTTTATTTTTCAAAAGAGCCAATAACAGGAAAAGCTGCTCAAAAATGGGACTATGATTACGGAACAAACGAACAATGTATTATTTTAGAACCACTATATCAGAAATTATCTCCAAGAGCGATTTCAAGGCTTAACCGGATTGCCAAAGGAAAAGGAATATTTTCCTTTGCCGTAAAAAAACAAATGAAATATATTGGAAATATTGAAGACTGTCATTCAAGATATGAACATGGGCTAAAAATAAGCAATATGAATCCAGAATTGAAGAAAGCTGAGCAAATAAGCAATACAAGTAATGTTGCTAATTAACTTTTAGCATTTTAAAAAACAAAAGTCATGGAAAAGATAACTGTACATATTGGAAAACAAAATTATAAAGTTGATGCTAAAGGAGCTCGACAATCATTAGTAATTGATGAACCTGTTGAAGTTGGGGGTCAAGATTTAGGATTAAGTCCTAAAGAACTTCTTGCTGTATCTTTAGGTTCTTGTACTTCTATTACCTTAAAAATGTATACCAATCATAAGGGTTGGGATTTAAACGATGTAAATATTGAAGTGACTTTAGATTGGAACAAAGAAACTTTAACTACATCATTTACCAGAAAAATAGAATTAATCGGTAATTTAGATGATACTCAACGTGAACGATTATTAAAAATTGCAGACAGTTGTCCAGTTCATAAAATATTAACCAATTCAACAGAAATTGAAACCAAAATCATTTAATAAAAAATCCCGCACTATAGCGGGATTTTTTTATTACTCTACTATCAATTTTGCTGTAAATAACTTTCTCGAATGAATTTTTAGAATGTAGATTCCTTTTGATAAATCCTGGGTTATTAATGAGTACTTGTTATTGTTCACGTTTTTAGTCGCATATAATAATTTTCCTTCTGTATTGAAAATTTCAATTTCATCTATAGGATAATCTGATTGGATAAAAGTCTGATTATTACTTTGTGCTGGATTAGGGTACACTTTTAATCCGTTATCAATTTTAAATTCATCTTTTCCTAATGTTGGATCCACAACCTGAAAAGTAACTCTATTAGAAACTTCATTATAGGAATCATTGGTGAACATTACCATAAAATAATTTCCAGTTTGCGTTGGAAGTTCAGCAGGAGCTATATTTTTTGAACCTTGCGCAAGACCTTCAAAATAAGTATAACTCACTAATGGATTTAAATTTGGATTGTCTCCTTCGTGGTAAATTCCTAACCAATCTTTTACAATACCTGGAGCATCTGTCCAAGAAGCAGTAATTTGTTCTCCTAAATCATAAACTGGTTTGTTGATCCATAATTCCGTTACGATATCCCCTACTTTAAAAAACACTTTATTACCAATAGAATTATACCCATTTTGTAAATAATATTCGACATAATAATATCCTTTAGGCAAATTATTAAAAGTCTTAGTTCCAGAAACTGTAGTTACATATTGCCAAGAAACCGAAGCTACACTCCCTCCTGGTGTCACTCCCATTTTGTAAATTCCAATCCAATCATTTGTCAATTGTGGACCGTTACTAAAATTAACTGTTACTGGAGTACCCACTGCATATTCCGTCTGATTTGTGCTTAACACTGGAACTGGACCTACATAAAAATATTTACGTGAAGCTATTTCTGTGTAACCTCCATTTGAAAAAATTGCAGCAAAGTAACGACCTTTATTAGGTAATCCGCTAGTAAAATTGATAAAACCACTTGAACTACCATTTGTATATTGCCATGTTTGAGACGGAGATGTTGATCCAGGTGTTTGTCCTTCTTTATACAAACCAATCCATGTTGACGTGCTCGCTGGAGCATCAGTGAAGTTCACTTTAATTGGCGCATTTTGAGCATAAGTTATAGCATCAGTAGCAATTTCAGTATTAACAGTCGTACTTCCTGCAACTGTAAATGACTTAACATCACTCCAAGGCGACCATTCTAAGTTTCGATCACGATATCTAAGTTTTATGTAATATTGACCATTAGGTAATGAATTAGAAGCTAAAGTCATTTTAGTAATATCTACACCCAAATTTATATTTACAGTCGAATCTTTTCTTGTACCATATTTACCATATAAATTTTCAAAATCCCTGTAAACCTCTTTTTTGATAATATCAAATGTTGGTGTTTGCGAAATAAGAAACTGACTTGTGTTTAATAATTCATTAGTTGAAGTAGCATACGCAGATCCATTTACAGTTAAAGGTAAAGTTATATTACCTGTAAAATTATTTGTAATGGCTGGTTTAGAAGGAGCTACTTTGTTTTTATAACGGTGAAACGTATCCATCAACTGATTGTTTTTCCATTGATCCACACTTCCAATAGAGTAACTTTCAACATCCATTTTCCCATTTGTCACATCAATATCTACAATTTGGTAAATCCAATTACAAATAGTTTTCTGAACATCATCAAAATCTTGTTCTGTTGATGAGCCCCAATATTGATCCCAAGCTGTTCCTCCCGAAATAATATTATATGTTGGAGTCTCTTTTAATTGTCCTCTATGATAAAGGTGATGATGCGCTCCAATATGCATAGCATATTTAGAAGAAGAAACTAACAATGGAACAGCAGTATTTCTTACCCATGTAGAAATATCTCCTACATATTGTTCTGCCTGATAAGGTCTATGGCTCAAGGAGAAAATCCAATCGACAGTAGTATCTGTATTTGCTGCATTAAGAACTTGCTGCAACCAATTTAACTGTGCAGTTCCAGTGTGCTCAGAACTCAAACTGATGAATAGAACATTTCCAGCTTGTTGCGCATAATAGTTTTCTGTACCAGAAGAAATTCCTTTGTATGTTAACTCACTTATGTAGAAATGATCATAATAAGAATTCATTCCTAAAGTCCCATATGTTTCATGGTTTCCAACGGTGGTCTGGATTGGAATATTTCCTGACAAACCTCTATTTTTTTTAAAATGTACATTTTCATAATGATCTAAAGTTCCCACATCAACTTGATCACCTACCATAAATGTCATCGAAATATTATCATCAGGAGATAAAGTAGCTCCCCATTTTTGTTTAATTTTTCTTTTAGCTGCAGAAACCAATGAGTCATAACGAGGTACGGCTTTTAACTGATTGTCACCCATAATCAAAAAACGGATATGCCCGTCGACAGTAGCAGCCTGGCCCGGTAATGGTAATGTTTTGAAAGAGCTCACCGCTGAATATGAAGTTCCGGTTTTAATTCTGTAATAATACTTGGTATTAGGAGTAAGATTTGCAATTTTCACGCTATGGTAAAAATAATTACCTGGATACCCTGAATCTGTAAAAACATTTGTGTTACCTGTAACCGTCACGTTCAAATTATTGGAAGCAGTTCCATATTCGACACTTGATTCTGAGTTGCTTTCTGTTTTCCAATTCACATAAATAGAACTTGGTGTTGCATTTTGAAGATATGGATACAAACTCTGCGCTCTACTGACCACAGCAGTGCATAAAAGCATTAATAATAATGTGATTTTTTTCATTTTGTAGTTAGTTTTTTAGTTGGTGCCAAAACTACCACTCTGAATTTCAATCGCTTTTAAGACAATGTTACAGTTCCTTTATGGTTACCTCTCCTTTATGTTAAGCGTGTTAAATTAGTACAAAAAGGCATTTATAAAGACTGGGGAAAATTGTCCATTACATGGCGGAGATCATCCATTTTAACTCCAATGTCATCGTCGCATCTTTGCCTTGTCAATAAGACATAACAATTAAAATAAAAACTATGACACGATTAAACGCATTAAGTCCTGATCAAGCAACTGGAAAGACAAAAGAATTATTCAATGCAATAGAAAGCAAATTAGGGATGGTTCCTAACATGATGAGAACTATGGGAAATTCGCCAGCTCTATTAGAAGGTTATCTTAATTTAAGTGGTGCTTTGGGAGGAGGAGCTCTCGGTGCTAAGACTGGAGAACTTATTGCTATTGCAGTTGCCACAAATAACAATTGTGATTACTGTTTGACAGCTCACAATTATATTGGAGGGGAACTACTTAAAATTGATGGAGAGACATTGAATGGTGCAAAAAGAGCACATTCAACTGATACCAAAACAAACGCAATTTTACAATTTGCCAAAGCTTTAAGTGAAAAAAGAGGTTTAGTAAGCGATGAAGAAATTAATGCAGTAAAGGATGCTGGTGTTAGTGAAGGACAAATAGCAGAAATTGTGGGACATGTTGGTTTAAACCTTCTGACTAATTATTTTAACCATGTTGCCAATACTACTGTCGATTTTACTGTTTTTAATACAGCAACAGTTTAATTAAAAAATATAAAGGCAATTGTTTTTTGACAGTTGCCTTTCTTTATTTATACATCTTATGAAAGAAAAAAGATATCCTATTCCGCCTTTTACAATGGAAACAGCCTTGCAAAAAGTCCAAATTGCAGAAGATCTATGGAATACAAAAAATCCAGAAGCGGTAGCTTTAGGTTATACTAACGATACACAATGGAGAAACAGAACCCAATTTATTAACGGACATGAAGAAGTTGTTGCTTTTCTAACCGAAAAATGGAAAAAAGAATTAAATTACAAGCTAAAAAAAGAGCTTTGGGGGTTCCGTGAAAACCGGATGGCTGTTCAGTTTGAATATGAATGGCATGATCATAAAGGACAATGGTTCAGAAGCTATGGCAATGAACTTTGGGAGTTCGACGAAGACGGTTATATGCAAAAACGTGTGGCAAGCATCAATGATTTGCCAATTAATGAACAAGACCGAAAATTATAATGGAAAACGATACTGTATTCACGCTCATAAATCCGCAAAATGGTAATCTTGCCTTTAAGATTTTCTCCTTTGAGGGGAATTCTTCCTTCGATCACATACAGCGGCATAATTACTATTCATTGATTTGGGTTTTAGAAGGAAGTGGAACAGTACGTTCCGATTTTTCAGAATATTATTTTGAAGCAAATTCATTGTTTGCTTTTTCACCCTATCAACCATTTATGCTTACTTCAACAGAAAATTTAAAAGGATTTGTATTGCATTTCCACCCTGATTTTTACTGTATTCATATGCATCAAAAAGAAGTAGCATGCAACGGTGTACTTTTCAATAACATTTATGAACCACCATTTACCCTAATTGATGAAGCATCTACACAAACTCTTCATATGCTTTTACAACAAATGAAGGCAGAAATGCAACAACCTGCACTGGCACAACATGAACTTCTTGTTTCATATCTGAAAATATTTTTAATTACAGCTTCTAGACTTAAAACAGAGCAAAATCCAATGGCTTCACTTTGGGTTTCCAGCAATAAAGAACCGTTCATTTTACAAGCATTAAAAGATTCAATCGAGAAAGATTTTAAAGTCAAACATGCACCCAACGAATATGCAGAAGCATTGAATATATCTCAAAAAGCATTAGCTAAAATTACCAAAACGCATTTCAACAAAACACTGACACAACTTATTTCGGAACGAATTATTATAGAAGCCAAAAGAGAACTATACCTAACGGACAAATCGGTTAAAACTATTGCTTATGAACTGGGTTATGATGATGAATATTATTTCAGCCGATTTTTTAAAACTAATGCTGATGTATCACCTCAAATGTATAGAGAAACTGTTGGGTATGCCAAAGCTGTAGGCAGACAAACACCTATTTGAAAACACTAATTACATAAATCTAGAGTTTAATTTAGACAAAATCATTGCCATTCTTGAATGTACTTCACTCCTGTTGAGAGCTTTTTTTAAATGAATTTAAAGAAATAGAGGTTTCAATTTTCAGATTTTAAAATCTAAAAATATTACAATTGCTAATTTTTTAAAAAAGGAACCCATCTAGCTTTAGGCGAAACAAAACTTGAGAATTTACTTTCCACCTGGATAGTTCATGATTTGAATCATTTGTTAAAAATTTGGAGAGTAATAGGAAAACGATATAAAGAAAATATGGCTATGATTGCTTATCTTCTTCATTATAATAAAAAAATCCCACTCGTAAGCGGGATTTTTTATTTAAGAATACATTTTCTTTCTCATTTCTTGAATTTTTTCATCTTCAAGATATTCGTCAAAAGTCATATAACGATCAATTACTCCGTTAGGAGTGATTTCCAACACTCTGTTAGCAACAGTTTGTGCAAACTCGTGGTCATGCGTTGTAAACAATACAGAACCTTTAAAGTTTTTTAGAGAGTTGTTAAAAGCTGTAATCGATTCTAAGTCCAAGTGATTTGTTGGCTCATCTAACATCAATACATTAGCTCTCATCATCATCATTCTGGATAACATACAACGTACTTTTTCTCCTCCAGATAATACACGTCCTGTTTTTAAAGCTTCTTCACCAGAAAAAATCATTTTTCCTAAGAAACCACGAACATATACTTCATCTCTTTCTTCCTCAGTTTTTGCCCATTGGCGTAACCAATCTACTAAAGTCAAATCGTTTTCAAAGAAACTGTGATTATCACCTGGTAGATACGATTGGTTTGTTGTAATTCCCCAATCAAAAGTACCAGAATCTGGAGTTAAATTCCCGTTTAAAACTTCATAAAACGCAGAAGTAGCGCGTGAATCTCTTGAAAATACAACTATTTTATCTCCTTTGGCCATATTTAAATCCACATTCTTGAACAAAACTTCTCCATCTATTGAAGCAGATAAACCCTGAACATTTAAAATCTGATCACCCGCTTCGCGTTCTTGATCAAAAATAATGGCTGGGTAACGACGGCTTGAAGGTTTGATTTCACCAATATTTAATTTCTCGATCATTTTTTTACGTGAAGTAGCTTGTTTTGATTTTGCTACATTCGCAGAGAAACGACGGATAAATTCTTCTAATTCTGCTTTTTTCTCTTCTGCCTTTTTATTTTGTTGCGCTCTTTGTTTAGCTGCTAACTGAGACGATTCGTACCAGAAAGTATAGTTTCCTGAATAATGATTAATTTTTCCGAAGTCAATATCCGATACATGTGTACAAACTGCATCTAGAAAGTGGCGGTCGTGAGAAACAACCAATACAGTATTCTCATAATTTGCCAAGAAATTCTCCAACCAACCAATAGTTTCAAAATCCAAATCATTGGTAGGCTCATCCATGATTAATACATCAGGATTTCCAAATAAAGCTTGTGCTAATAACACACGAACTTTCATTTTTCCTTCCATATCGCTCATCATTGTATAATGATAATCTGCCCCGATTCCTAAATTTGACAATAAAGTAGCCGCATCAGAATCGGCATTCCATCCGTTCATTTCCTCAAATTGAACTTGCAACTCCCCTATTCTGTCTACTTTATCATCAGAATAGTCGGCATACAAATCATCCATTTCTTTTTTAACTGCAAATAATGTTTTATTCCCCATTAAAACGGTTTCTAAAACTGTGTGTTCGTCAAACATATTGTGGTTCTGATTAAGAACCGACATACGTTTTCCAGGCTCAAGAATAACACGACCTGAAGTAGGATCGATATCTCCTGATAATATTTTCAAGAATGTTGATTTTCCTGCACCATTTGCACCAATAATTCCGTAGCAGTTACCTTGTGTAAAAGTTACGTTTACCTCGTCAAACAAAATTCGTTTACCAAATTGAACTGATAAATTTGAAACTGTAAGCATTTATTTATTTTTAAAAAGTGTTGCAAAAGTAGTAAAAATGAATGAGTTTTGAGTTAAAACTTTAATACAGCTGTACAGATAACTTTAACTGTACATTAACAACGTTATATTATTTATAAAAATATATTTGCTATATCGTAAATAAGTTAGAATGTTTGCCTATTTCAAAAAACTACAATGTTTAACTCTATTAGTGAATGCAGTTTTTTTAAGTTCTTGTCACCAAGGATTTAAGGAAGATGATTATTCTGCTTATTTTGGAGGTGAGATTATCAATCCAAACTCTAAATATGTGTATTTATGTAAAAACAATGAAGTAATTGATACAATTCAATTAGACAAAAACAATAGATTTTTTACAAAATATGATTCTCTTACTCCGGGAATGTACACATTTAAACACGATCCCGAATATCAGTACATTTATTTTGACAAAAATGATAGTTTGATGATTCGTTTAAATACTAACGAATTTGATAACTCACTTACTTTTTGCGGTCGTGGAGATGAAAAAAATAATTTCTTAATTGAATTATTTTTAAAAAATGAAGATGATAAAAACGCTTCTTTTGATATTTATGATTACGATTTGAAGAAATTTGATGAGAAGATAAATTCTGATTATAAAATCAAGAATGCTTTTTATGAAAGAAGAAAAAAAGATATCAGCTGGGATGAGGATTTTGATATTTATGCAAAATCAATGCTTGAAATGCCATACTTAGCTAAGAAAGAAATGTACCCTTTAGCACATAAATTCAGAACAAACCAAGATGTGTGCGCAAATCTTCCTAAAGGTTATTATGATTATAGAAAAGACATTGATTTTAATAACGAAAAATTAACAAACTTCGCTCCTTTCGTTCGTTATTTAACATCAATGCTCAGCAATATCACTTGCAGAAAAGATGTAATGGGTAAATCAATAGAAAATAATATCCATAAATTAAAAGTTGCTGATTCTATTTTTGAAAACCAAAAAATCAAAAATGCTGTATTAAATAATATTGCATTCATGTATTTGTTAGAAGATCAAAACATTGAAAACAACAAAAAATTCTTAGGAGAATATTTAAAACTTTCTACTGATAAAGAACGTCAAAAAGAAATCAAGAAAATTGGAGACGCGATTCAAAATCTAGCACAGAAAAAAAGACTTGAAGATGTCGAGCTTATTGATGCAAATTCGAATCCTGTTACTATCAATAAGCTTGTTAAGAAAAAAACGGTTCTTTTCTTTTGGACTTCTGAGGCTAAATCACATATGGAATTAGTTCATAAGCGTGCTGTAGAACTTCAACAAAAACACCCAAATTGGGACTTTATAGCAGTAAATATCGATGATTCTGTTGAAAATTGGAAAGAGAATTTAAATAAGAATAATTTTAAAAATATTACTGAGCTTCATTCTACAAATTTTAGCTCAATAAAAGACAAATGGGTAATTACCAAAATTCATAGAACAATGCTTTTAAATGCAGATGGAACAATAAAAAATGGTTTTGTTAGTATTTTTGATGCAAACTTCGAAGAATACTTACAATAAACTAATCCTCAAACCAAACGAAAAAGCGGTTTCAAAGTTTTGAAACCGCTTTTTCAATTTTATAAAGTTTTAATTAAAACTATTTATTTCCTTTTTCGTAATCAGCAACAAATTGCGCAATTCCAATATCAGTTAATGGATGTTTTAATAATCCTGTAATAGACGATAATGGTCCTGTCATAACATCAGCACCAATTTTAGCGCAGTTTACAACATGCATCGTGTGACGAACAGAAGCTGCTAAGATTTGAGTTTCGAAACCATAATTATCATAAATATCGCGGATTTCTTGAATTAAATTTAAACCATCTGTAGAAACGTCATCTAAACGTCCTAAGAAAGGAGAAACATAAGTTGCTCCAGCTTTTGCAGCTAATAGAGCCTGTCCAGCAGAAAACACCAAAGTTACATTTGTTTTAATTCCTCTATCGGAAAAGTATTTACATGCTTTTACACCTTCTTTAGTCATTGGTAATTTAACAACAATTTGTTCGTGTAATTCAGCCAACTCTTCACCCTCTTTTACCATTCCTTCAAAGTCAAGCGCATTTACTTCGGCACTCACATCACCATCAACAATATTACAGATATCAACATAATGCTTTAAAATGTTGTTCGTTCCTGTAATTCCTTCTTTTGCCATTAATGATGGGTTTGTTGTAACACCATCAAGAATTCCTAAAGCTTGTGCTTCCTTAATTTGCTCTAAATTGGCTGTGTCAATAAAAAATTTCATCTGTTTGTATTTAAAATAGTTGTGTTTTAAGGTTATTACTATTTGGTTGGTTGAATTCTAACGCGATTGCAAAATTACAATTTATAATGATTCATTAGCATTTTTTCATATACTTTATCTGGCAATGTTCTTTTTAAAACAACCGAAAATTTTTGCATAAATGCCCCAACCTTATAATGAATTTTTGGTTTTGAAGTATTTATGATTTTATAAACTGCCTGAGCCATTTCAATAGGATTACTACCTGAATCGACGTGTGTATTCATTTCTGACAATGTGTTTCCGTACACTTTCTCATAAGCTGATCCCTTAATCACTGGTGCATGATAACGACCTGCAGCAATATTTGTTGCAAAATCTCCGGGCGCAATGTTTGTAATTTCAACTCCAAACTGTTTTGTTTCCATACGAAGAGCTTCTGTCACTAATTCTAAAGCTCCTTTTGATGCCGAGTAAATTCCCCTATAAGGTAATCCCATATAACCAGCAATTGATGTAATATTGATTATTAATCCTAAGTTCTGACTTCTCATTTGCGGCAAAACCGCTTTAATTACTTCGATTGGTCCAAAGAAATTGGTTTCAAAATTATTGCGCATTTCTTCTGTTGGAATTTCCTCGATTGGCCCAGTAATACCAACTCCAGCATTATTTATTAAAACATCTATTTTTCCGGATTTAGCAATTACTTCACCAATTGCTTTATATATAGATTCACTATTTCTTACATCCAAGGCAACCAATGGAATTTTTGAGTTTTGAACTTTTTCAGGATTACGGCTTGTGCCATAAACAGTATAACCTTTGTCTTGTAAAAACTCCCCTATTGATTTTCCAATTCCTGATGAACCACCAGTTATTATTACAACTTTACTCATTATCGATTCGTTTATTTAATTAATTCAATTCCTAAACCAGGCTTGTCTGATAATTGAATTTTTCCATTTATTATTTTACTACCCATAGCAACATCTTCAGCTATTAAATTGGCTCCATCCAAATCACAATAATCCACTAAAGGTGTTAAAACTGCACCTGCCGAAATACCCACCGTAGATTCGGTCATACAGCCAATCATTATATTATAATTTAATTGTCTAGCTTCTTTTATAATCTCCAAAGCTGGAGTAAGACCTCCACATTTAACTAATTTAATGTTTAAACTTTTATAATGCGAGAGCAAAGAAACTAAATTATTATTGTTCTGAAAATCTTCATCGGCCATCCAATTTGCAAATTTATCTCTTGATAAATTAGTATAATTTTTCACTTGCATTGGCTGCTCCAAATAAGTGAAATTTGAAGCCAACTCATTATTTTCAATCCAATGACAATCTTCAATAGTAAAACTTGCATTCGAATCGAGAGCTATATTTCTATTTAAGCTAGATAATCTTGTAAAAGATTCTTTATTTAGCCCTTTACATTTTACTTTAAATTTACTCCAACTCGAATTTTCTATTTTTTTTATTTGATTCTCAATATCATCAATACTTATTGTTATTGAAGATTCTGGAATTACTTTTAGATCGATTGCATTTATTTCTAAAAAACTTTTATTCTCTAATTTCCCAAATAAATCCCAATACGCACAATCTAAAGCAGAAGTTACAAACGAACTTAAATGTAAACTTTTTATAAAAGAATAAAATGATTGAGGAACAGATATTTGTTGATTTTCAATTAAAGTTTTACTTAATATTAACTGATTAACTAAATCATCAAGATTTATTCCATAATAATCTATTATTGTGCACTCACCATAACCAGAAATACCTTTATATGATAAAGTAACTATTAATGCTTCCCTAAAGGAATAATCACCATAGGATATTGAAAAAGTTTCTTTAAGAGGAAGTTTGACCTTTTGCCAAGCAAGTTGCATTCTGGAATAATTTGGTCTAAAAATAAAAAATCCCGAACAATCGGGACCACAAAATTAAAATTATCTTTAATAAAAAATGGCAAGCGACCTACATCGCACCGCTACAACCGCATACCTTTGCTGTGTTCCCACCCTGGAGGAGTCTGCAGGAGCTGGTCGTGTAGGACTTGCCGATGCAAATATACAATCTTTTTGTATTTTTACAAGCAAATTTGATTAGGTAAAAACCTTTTGTATATTGTATTCTCAAATATTTAAATAATGATAAAACATAAACTTCTAGCTATCACTTCATTAGTTCTTTTAAGCGCAAGTTGTGCGGGTGATAAAAAAAATTTATTTTCTATTGATGATTCTAAATTTAAGCTTTTATATCACCAAGATGACAATGTTTCTTTGTCTTTACTAAATAAAAAAGACAAATCAATCGACTCTATCGTATATTTTAATAGCGAAAAAAGAATTGGATCTGTAAAAGGAAATACAGTTTTTAATTACAGTTTGAAGAATCAAAAATTAGGTTATCAAAATTTAAAAGCGGTAGTTTATTTTGAAGGAGATTCAACAAAAACTGAATCAAGAATTGAATTGGTTTCACATATAGAACCAAAATTATTGACTTATACTGTCCTTAACACTTATCCTCACGATATTAAAGCATATACTCAAGGATTAGAATTTCATAACGATATATTGTTTGAAGGAACTGGTAATGGTGCTGGTAATGGAACAGGCGTAAGAGGAATTTCAAGTTTAAGAAAAACTGATTACAAAACTGGAAAAGTTTTGAAAAAAGTTGAACTTGGAGCTGATTATTTTGGAGAAGGAATTACAATTTTAAATAATAAAGTGTATCAATTAACTTGGTTAAACAATGAAGGGTATGTTTATGATGCCGAAACTTTCAAAAAGGAAAAAACATTTAAATACTTCAAAAAAATGGAAGGATGGGGTTTGACTAATGATGGTAAAAACCTTTATCAGAGTGATGGAACAGAAAGAATTACAGTATTAAGTCCTGAAACTTTTCAACAAGTTGATTTTATAAATGTTTATACTGCTCAAAATAAAATTAAAGCCGTAAATGAATTAGAGTGGATTGATGGTAAAATTTATGCCAACATATATCAAATGGATGCTTTAGCCATTATAGACCCAAAATCAGGAGCAGTTGAAGCTGTTATTGATTTATCAGCTTTAAAGAAAAAAGTGACACAACATCCTGACATTGACGTATTGAACGGTATAGCTTATAATCCTAAAACAAAAACGATTTTTGTAACTGGCAAAAATTGGGATAAAATGTTTGAGATTAAAATAAATCATTAAAATTTAGTTCTCATTCCAACCTTTTATAACGAAATGGTCTCTATTTATATATAGACCATTTTTTTATTTATTATAGTTATGAGAAAATTTCAGCTTACAATACCAGAACCATGTCATGAAGACTGGAATAATATGAACCCAGTAGAAAAGGGAAGATTTTGCTCTTCATGCGAAAAAAATGTTTTCGATTTTACTAAATCAACTGATTTACAAATCATCGAAACATACAATAAAAATCATTCTATTTGTGGCAGGTTTTTACCTTCACAATTAGATAGAGAATTATTTTATCCCAAAAAGAAAAAATCACTTTGGTTAGCTTCAGTATTCTTTGGAATAACTACTTTTTTTATCACAAAAATTTCTGCTCAAGAAAAACCAAAAATTGAACAAACGGAAGTTAAAGATATTATTGTTGGAAAAGTTACTTATCATCCAGAAAATGAAACTAATGAAGTAACTATTACTGGAATTGTCAGTGATTCTTCTGGTCCATTACCAGGTGTAAATGTTATTATTAAAGGCAGTAAGAATGGTGTACAAAGTGATATGCAAGGACTTTTTAAAATTAAAGCACGAAAAGGAGATGTTTTAATTTTTTCATTCATGGGAATGGAGGATACTGAAAGAACAATTAAGAATTCTAGAATAATAAATGTAAAAATGAAAGAAGGAAAATATATGTTAGGTGGACTTGGTGTTATTGAAGAAAATCAAAAGCTTTCAATTCTTAATCTTTTCAAAAAGAAAGAAAGAAATTCATAATAAAAAAGCGAAGTTTAAAACTTCGCTTTTTTTATCTTATCATTACTTTTTAACTGGCTCGTATCTAGACGATTTATCATTATAAGCATACTTTGTTGATGAAGTTTTATTACTTAATGTAAAATCTCCATTTCCTAGTAAAGTAAACTGATATCCTTCGTTGCGTTTTTTGTAAACTGTTTGTGAAGCTGTTTTTAGTTTGTCTAAATACTCAATTTCTTGAACTTCAACAGCTTTTTGTGTATTACCTATTAACAATGTTTTTGTAGCAGGATTCCACAATTGATTTTCTGTAACTGCAGCAGTTTCTTTTTTACCTTTAGAATCTGTTTTTACAGTTTCATTCCAAGTTACACAATAAAAAGTATTCGTTTTGACTTTTACAGGAGAAACTTTTACGTTAGATGGCGCAAAATCAGCTCTGTTCTTTGACAAAACCATAGTGTCTTTAGTTGTAACTAAAACCAAATCATTCTTTTTATTAAATAATACTGATGCATCACCAGATTTTGCTAAAACACCAGCTGGAGTTTTTGCTGCTGTAGATTTCTTTTTCTTTTGTCCGTAAGAGAAACTCACAGATAATACCATTAATAGTAGTGCAATTTTTTTCATATTTTAAGTAGTTTATGGTTCACCAAGATATTAAAAATTTTGTTTAAAAAAACAAAAAATCGCGCCATAGAGTGCGATTAATTTTATTCTGCAATTGCATTAAGTAAAAGCTGTGCTGTTGCTTCGTTTGTAGCTAATGGGATATTGTGAACATCACATATCCTAATGAGCATATTAATATCTGGTTCATGAGGATGACTGCTCATAGGATCCTTAAAAAATAACACCATTTTGCATTTTCCTTCTGCAACTCGAGCTGCTATTTGTGCATCGCCACCGAGTGGGCCACTCAACATCTTTTTTACTTTAATTCCAGCAGCCTCTGCTTTACTTCCAGTAGTTCCAGTTGCGATGATTTTAATATTTTCTTTATGTAGAATATCAATATTTCTATTTAAAAACTGAACCATGTCAGCTTTTTTTCCGTCATGAGCTATTATTGCAATTTCCATGATTATTTGTTTAAAACGTGATATTCAATAAGTCCGTCGATTGGACGTCGCAATACATTTCCTAATTGGATTCCGTGTTTATCTAAAACACCTTTTAATTCATCTTTTAAATAAAAAGCTATTGAACCTATAAAATGAACAGGTACTTCTTTATAATTATCAAATTGCTTAATATAGTTATCTACAAAAGCTTCCATTTCTTCAAAAATATACTGACGGCAAAATTCGGTGTCTTTATGCTTGATTAAAAATTTTGCAAACGTTGCTAAATAAGCATTAGGATTAGGTTCTTTATATAAATTATGTTTTACAGGATCTGGTTCTACATTATATGTTGTTTCAAATTCCTTTGCCATGTCTTTTGGCATTTTATTAAAGTAATAACCACGCAATAAATGTCTTCCGAAACGATTTCCTGAGCAATCATCCATTGCGATATAACCTAAGGATTGTACTTTTTGATGTAAAACTTGTCCGTCGAAATAACTACAGTTTGAACCTGTTCCTAAAATGCTTACGATTGCTTTTTCTCCTTTTGGAGTTGTTGCATAAACGGCTGCATAGGTATCTTCATGTACAGTCACTATTGCGTTTTTAAAATACTCTTGAAAAACTTCGGTTAAAAAATTTTTCATTCTATCGGTACCACAACCAGCTCCGTAAAAAAACAAATGTGAAACTTGCTCTTTATTATGTGAAATATCAAAACGATCTTCTAATCGATTGATGATTTCGTCTTTTGATAAAACTTCAGGGTTTAATCCTAATGATTGCGTGGTGAACAATACTTTTCCAGTATCTTCTATGGAAATCCAATCGGCTTTTGTAGAGCCGCTATCTACTAGTAATTTCATTACGTTGGTTGGTTGTAATTTAAAAGTTGATTTAATTAGCCCTGATGGTAGCGGCATCCTTTTTTTGCTTTAACAAATGGCAAAAAAAGATATAGCGTACAGCAGCAGGAATAGCTTTAAATAAAAAATCCCGCCAATGTAAATTAACGGGATGATAAATATAGGTAATTATTTTAAACCTGATACGTGAACAGCTAAATCAATTAATTTGCTTGAATAACCGTATTCGTTATCGTACCAAGATACTAATTTGAAGAATGTTGAATTTAGTCCGATACCCGCTTTAGCATCAATAATTGAAGTACGTGAATCACCTAAGAAATCTTGAGAAACAACATCATCTTCTGTAAATCCAAGGATTCCTTTCATTGAAGTTTCTGAAGCATTTTTAAGAACCGACATGATTTCGTCGTAAGTTGTCTCTTTGGCTAATTTTACAGTCAAATCGACCACTGAAACGTCAGCAGTTGGTACACGCATAGACATTCCTGTAAGTTTTCCATTCAAATCAGGAATTACTTTTCCAACTGCTTTTGCAGCTCCTGTTTGTGACGGAATGATATTGATTAAAGCTGAACGACCACCACGGAAATCTTTTCTTGAAGGACCGTCAACTGTTAACTGAGTAGCTGTTGTAGCATGAATAGTAGTCATTAAACCTTCTACAATTCCGAAATTATCATTGATAACTTTTGCCAAAGGCGCTAAACAGTTTGTTGTACATGATGCATTAGAAACAATTTTATCATTTGCTGTTGCTTTCTCATGGTTAACTCCCATAACAAACATAGGCGCATCTGCTGAAGGTGCTGAAATTACAACTTTTTTAGCTCCGCCGTCTAGGTGTGCTTGAGCAGTTTCTAACGTTGTAAAAACACCTGTACATTCTGCTACTACATCAACATCTACTGATGCGTCGTCCCATTTGATTAATTTAGGATCTCTTTCTGCAGTAACACGAATGTATTTATCGTTTACATATAATTTTCCTTCTTTTACTTCTACTTTTCCGTCAAAACGACCATGAACTGAATCGTATTTTAATAAATAAGCTAAATGCTCAACATCTAATAAATCGTTTATGGCAACTACTTCTACATTATCTCTGTTAAATGTTTCTCTGAAAACAATACGACCAATACGGCCAAAACCATTAATTCCTAATCTTACTTTCATATTCGTTTTTTGCTTTAGGCTTTAAGCAATAGGCTTAAAGCTTTTCATTGTTCTTTGTTTTGTTTTTCTATTTATCATTCGCTTAAAGCTTACAGCCAAAAGCTTATTGTTTTTTTATGTAGACATTATGTCTGAAACTCGTAGTAATTCTTTATCTATTTTAGAACTTCCTTTTATTGCTTGTTCCAATGGAGTTAGGGTAACCTTATCTTGATACAGACCAACCATGAAGTTTGATTTTCCTTCTAAGATAGATTCAACTGCTTTTACTCCCAATCGTGAAGCTAAAACCCTATCGAAGCATGAAGGCGAACCACCGCGCTGCATGTGTCCTAAAACAGACACACGGACATCATATTCAGGCATGTGTTCTTCAACGTATTCTTTTAATTCGAAAACATTTTTACCAATTTTATCTCCTTCAGAGACCACCACAATGCTTGATGATTTTCCAGAAGCTTTACTTTTTTGCAAAGATTCTAAAAGACGCTCTAATCCTAAATCTTCTTCTGGAATAAGAATTTCCTCTGCTCCTGCTCCAATTCCTGCATTTAAAGCAATATGCCCAGCATCACGCCCCATTACTTCGACAAAAAATAAGCGATTGTGTGAACTGGCAGTATCTCGAATTTTATCTATACACTCTACAACAGTATTTAATGCTGTATCATAGCCTAAAGTATGACTTGTACCATAAATATCATTATCAATTGTACCAGGGATTCCCATAACTGGATATCCAAATTCGTTATTGAATATTTCAGCACCTGTAAAAGTTCCATCACCACCAATAACAACTAATGCATCTATACCAGCATTTACAAGGTTTTGGTGAGCTTTTTTACGTCCTTCAGTAGTTTTAAAATCTAACGAACGAGCTGACTTTAAAATTGTACCTCCTTTATTTACTATATTGTTTACTGAACGAGGACCCATTTCTTTAAAATCACCTTCAATCATTCCTTGGTAACCTCTATAAATCCCTATACATTCTATATTATGATAAGCACAAGTACGAACTACTGATCGAATCGCTGCATTCATTCCTGGAGAATCTCCTCCTGAGGTTAAAACCCCAATTTTTTTAATGTTTTTTGACATTTCAAAACGTTTGATATTGTAAAGTTAGTAAAGAAAATTAGTAATAATTCAGTGTAATGTTAAAAAACCGAGATAACTAAAATATTCAAACGTTTTCGTTAATAAGTTTTTAAAAATCAGCAAAAATTAGTTGGGATCTGGAGGCGTATCATCTTGATTTTTTGGTTTTTCGGTAGATTTTTTCTGACGTTGTTCAGTAAATTGAATAAAATCTGGTGACAAATCTGAATCAGGAACATCTTGTGGACTTTGATCCTGTTGCTTATTCTTTTTAGAATTTAATATTTTAGAAACTAATTCTTTGAAAGTATTAAAATCTACTTCATAAGAAATACCGACACCTTGAGTATAACCAATACCCTCACCTATATAATTAATATCATTTTCACGATTAAAAACCCTTGCTTTTAAAGATCCATCTTCGTTTAAACGTAATTGAATCTCAACATCACCAACAACAGCAGTTTCAGTGATACCACCCACTGGAACTCCTAATTTACCATTGATAGTAATTTTATCACTTATTTGTGTAGAAACTGTAACACCAATACGTCCATCTGTTTCAAGACCTTGATTGGTTTTACTTCCTTGTACGTAATTTGGTCTGATTTTTAATTTTGAATCTTCATCTGCAAAAATATCATCAAACAAACTATTTGCTCTCTCTAATAGATTTCCAGTAATGGCGTTTTCTGCAACTCCTTTATCACTTAAAAAGCTACCTGATGAAAGTAAATATATAGCTTGAGTTTGTCTAGTATCATTATCACTTAATTTATAGTCCAACTCAGATCTTAAAACTGAACTAACTGTTGGGAAATTAATTGAAATATCAGGAACAGGATTAGTTAACTTATCTGTTAACTTAATTACAACCTCCGTTGGAATTTTTTTATTGAATGAAGGATTTTCCAGCAACACTGCAGGATTAGCTTCAGTTTTATATACAGCCTCCATGTTAAGTGTTGCATTTAATGGATCCCCATCCCATGAAATAGAACCTCCTTTTTTCAATTCAAATTTCTTGTCAATAATTCCTCCATATTTAAAGTTATAAGTTCCTTCATATGCCTGGAAATCTCCCCACATATTGAATTTACCTAAAGTATTAATTTCCATTAAAAGCGATCCGAAACCACGACCTTTTAAGCCGTGACCGGTACTTTTGTTAATTATCACCTCAATCTCAGCATCTGGTGTAATATCTAACTCAAAATTTAGCTCAACACCATCATATTTTTTTGTTTTGGGACCTTTACCTATTGCTTCAGCTAGTTTTTCTTTAGCAGAAGTAAATTTTATATAATCTCGTTCCGAAGAAGTTTCAGAATCGCTAATAGGAATTTTGATTGATGTTCCTTTTTCAGATTTTGCATTTACATTAATTACTAATCCATTTAAAGGCCCACGAATCGATGCATCTCCATTAATAAAAGCTGTCCCATAATACAATGCATCGTCAGAATCTTTTGTATTTAGTGCCAATAACCTTTTCGAATCAACATTCAAGTCTAAATACCAATCTGCAAACTTAGTGTGTCGTATAGAACCACTCAATACTCCTTGAGTTTTAAACTTAGTATCAATGAGATCAATATTTCTGAAGGTAAACTGATTTTCTGTTATATCGACAATGGCATTGTTTTCGAAATCATAATCAGCATTTAAATACGGTATTTTTAAGCCTGCTTTGTTAAGATAAAGCCTTCCGGTTATATCAGGATTTTCAAAATCACCTTCAAATTTTGCGGCACCTGAAGCCAGCCCTCTAATATTGGTTATAATATTTCCTCCCAAAGGGCTAAATGCCCCCATATTAAATTCATCAAGTCTTAAGTCTAAATCAAGAGTTGTTTTTTTATCTTCAGCATATACAAAACCTTGAGCGGTAAATGATTCTAACCCTTCATTTCTAAGAACCGAATTAACTTCAAAATTCTTGAAAGTGTTATCACCTTTTACACTTAAATCTAGCTTTCCTAAATGATAATTATTAATTCCTAAACTATCGATTGTCACTAAAGCTGTAGGTTCATAGATTGATTTTCTTTGTTTATAATCAATCATCCCGTTTACATTTCCTTTAAGTTTTAAGCTATCAATAGAAGGTGTAATTTTATCTAGATGTACATTATTGAAAGTAAGTTTAAGATCTTTATAAGTTGAATCTTTTATTACTCCCATCAAATTAACCATTTGATTTTCATGAGACATCGAAATTTTTTCAATGTCAAACTCAGTTAATTTTTTATTAAAAACAATTTTATTGTCTTTAGATTCATCTTCATTTAGAAACCACAGAACATCTTTGAAATTAACTTCCGATTTTTTTATACCAACAACACTCCTCTTATCTTCATTTATTGTGTGGTATAAGTTTAAATTATAATAATCTTCTGCTTTATTTCCGCCTTTAAATTCAGTTCTAAAAAACAAAGTATCATTTGCAGTAACATTAATCAAGCTTAAGTCTGAAACTTTATAATGCTTTGTTTTTATACTATCCATCTCAATATAAGCATTATAAAGAGGGTTTTTATTGTCTATATCAATATTTACATTGTCAAATTGATTGTTGTAAGCAGTAATACTAGGAGATTTAAAATTAAACTTAAATTCGCCATTATCAGAATTAATATATCCTTTTGCGAAAGTATTTTCTCCAAGCGAAACCTCTGGATAAAAAATTTCAATTAATTTACTGTAAACATTAAAATCAAATTTAATATACTGTCCTTTTTTAACTTTATTAGGAGAATAGTTTGCGTAAAGACTTCCTAATGAATTTTCGATTAACTTCATTAATTGGCTAAACTGGAATTTACCTTCTATTTTTCCATCAATAATATCTGGTGAATTAACTGTAATTGTTCTCACACGATTTTCATCAAAAGATGATTTAATCATGAAATCATCAAAGAAATAAGTATCCTTATTGTTTTCGTAAGATGTTTTATTTATGTAAACATCGCCATGCAAATTATCTATAGAATTACCATGCAAATTCATTAATACATCACCTCTAAAAACAGAAACTGAATCGGCTGTATAAATTTTTAGTTTTTCAAGGTTTGCATATTCCACTTTTGCATGAAAATCATATTTGTTTTCTCTTTTACTTAAATCGAGATTACCATCAAATTCCATTACTAAATTAGGATCATTTGCTGTAATGTTTCCTTTAAAAACAGATTTGACCATTGTACCGTCTACAACAATGTTTTTATAATTGTATTTATTGTAATAAACGCTTTGAACTTTTCCTTTTAATTTGGTGTCTAAGTATTTTTCTGTGAATCCTTTTCCGTCTACATCGACATCTAAATTTACAACACCAATATCCTCTCGAGATAAAAACTTTCCTAAATCAAAATTATCAAACTTTATATTTCCTACATATGTTGCATTATCAATATTATTGATATTTGTCATACTCAAATTTGACTGAGCATTTCCTAATGCTGTTTTCAATATAATATTAGCTTTTACTGTTTTAAGAGTAACTTCTGTAGTTCCCGAAAGAGTGAAAGTTCCAAACTTCTTAAAGGTTGATGGTAAATTATCTCCAAGAACTCTTGGTAAAAGAGCATCAAGATTATCGTAAGTAGATGATATTTTAGAAAAATTACCTTTCATGTAGAAAGCATCTTTTTCCTTTGAAAACAAATTTTTAAAAGTAAAATTCCCAACAATAATTGAATTGTTTTTATCTCTTAAATTTAGATTTTTAGCAGTAAAATCATTTAAGGTTCCTAAAATTTTACCTCTTAAATTAAATTGTTGATTTTTACCAAATTCTCCATAAAAAAGATTTAATTCATTTGTCGATACTGAAGCTTTATCGATTTTTACATCAAATACAACTTTATTATTGAAATCTGAGAAATCTTCTCTCTTATAACGTAATTCTAAGTCTCCTACCAAATTAGATTCATTAGTTTTTAAATCTAAATTTTTAAGATGTATGTTTTTCTTAGTATATGTAAAATCAGAATTTAAATTATCAACTATTAAACCTCTATGATCTAAGAAGCTCATTTCATTGATTTTTGTAGTCACATCTGGCCCATACACCATAAAGTTTGAAGTATGAGCATTAAGCTTTGTAAAGTCAATAACCTTAGGTGTTTTTAAATTTTCATCTATATATAAAAAATGACCATTTAAAAGATGAATATCTTTTGCCTTTAACAAAAATTTCTTTTTACTTTTCTTAGTTGGTTTATCTTCATCAAAAAGAGCAATGAATTTGTCAAGATTAGTATCTCTTTCGCCTTTATAATTTTTAAGATGAAAATCTATTCCATGGAGTCGAACTTCTCCAAAATGCAAATCTCCATCAACTAATTTCTTAAAATCAAGAATATTTGTTTTTAAAATTTGAATATGAAAAAGCGTATCTTTCTTATAATCCTTAACTAAAACATTTTTTAATTTGACTCCACCAAAAATAGATACGTTGGCATTTTCTACTGTAATATCTGTACCAAAATCCTCATTAAGTCTTTCTGTCGCGTATTGAGCAAGCTTTGTTTGAACTACTGGAAGAGATAGAAGAATACCTAAGGTAAGTATAAGTAAAACTAACCCTAGCAGGAAAAACAAAACAATTTTTCTAAGTTTTTTTAGGCCTGTATTTTTTTTAGTTTCTTCCAAGGATTTATTTTCGAAAAGTGAAGCGATTCAATAAGATGCAATTCCAATAAAAATCTTTAATTTTGGGCTTCGATGTAAAATTAATTATTTTAAATTGGTTTTTCAAAATATAACACAAATTCTGTGCCCTTTATTATGTCTAAATCTCCTATTTATATATTAGCAATAGAAAGTTCATGTGATGATACTGCTGCTGCAGTTCTTAAAGATAGTAAAGTATTGTCGAATGTTGTGGCTAGACAAGAAATCCATGAAGAATATGGAGGTGTAGTTCCTGAATTAGCTTCCAGAGCTCACCAACAAAATATTGTACCTGTTGTAGATGTTGCATTAAAAAAAGCCGGAATAGATAAAAATGACCTTTCAGGGATTGCTTTTACACAAGGCCCTGGATTAATGGGATCGCTTTTGGTAGGTAGTTCTTTTGCTAAATCATTAGCTATGTCATTACAAGTTCCTTTAATGGCAGTTCATCATATGCATGCTCATGTTTTAGCACATTTTATAGATGAAGAAGGTTATGATAAACCCGAATTTCCTTTTTTAGCCATGACTATTTCAGGTGGACATACTCAAATTATTAAAGTGAATAGTTTTTTTGATATGGAAATTATAGGCGAAACAACTGATGATGCAGTTGGAGAAGCCTTTGATAAAACCGCAAAAATATTAGGACTTCCCTATCCTGGTGGACCATTAATAGATAAATATGCTAAAGAAGGAAATCCAAAAGTATATCAATTTACAAAACCTAAAGTTGACGGACTTAACTTTAGCTTTAGTGGTTTAAAAACTCAAATATTATATTTTATTCAAAAAAATGTAAAGGAAAATCCTAATTTTATTGAAGAAAATAAAGCTGATATTTGTGCCTCAATACAAAACATCATCATTCAAATTTTGATGGATAAAATTAAAATGGCTGTTGAAGAAACTGGAATTAATCAAATTGCAATTGGCGGTGGAGTATCTGCTAATTCCGGAATTAGAATAACATTAAAAGAAGCTGAAAGTAAATACGGATGGAAAACTTTTGTTCCAAAATTTGAATACACAACAGATAATGCTGCCATGATTGGTATTGTTGGTTATCATAAATATTTAGAAAATAAATTTGAAGATTCATCAGTAGTATCTAAAGCTAGAATAGAATTTTAATATGCAGTTATTTTATAATCCTGATATAAATACAAATAGTTCAGAGTTTTCTTTTGACAAAGAAGAAAGCAAACATATTTCTAAAGTATTACGTAAGAAAGAAGGCGATATTTTATTTGTTACCAATGGATTAGGATTCTTATTTCATTCAGAAATTGTTTTAGCATCTGAAAAAAAATGCACTGTAAAAATTACTAAAACCGAAACACAAAAGCATACAGAATTTTACACCCATATTGCAGTTGCACCAACAAAAATGAATGAACGCTTTGAATGGTTTCTAGAAAAAGCAACCGAGATTGGTATTCATGAAATCACTCCTGTAATATGTGATCATTCAGAAAGAAAATCAATTAAAACTGAACGCTTCGATAAAATCATTCAATCTGCAATGAAACAATCTAATCAGTTTTACTTACCAAAACTAAACGAGCCCATTTCTTTTAAGGATTTTATCAATAAAAAAAATGATGGTGTTTTGTGTATTGCTCACTGTGAAGAAACAAACAAAAAACTTCTTAAAGAAATTACAAAACCTAAAACCAAACACACAATCTTAATAGGTCCCGAAGGTGATTTTTCAACAAAAGAAATTGAATTGGCTCTTAAAAATGATTATATTCCAGTGTCATTAGGAAACACCCGTTTAAGAACCGAAACTGCAGCATTAGTAGCTTGTCATAGCATTGTTTTTAGTAATGAATAAAATGAAAAAAATAGTTTTACTCACAATTTTATTTTATTGTAACCTAGGGTTTTCTCAGGAAATTGCACTATTAAAATATAATGGTGGCGGTGATTGGTATGCCAATCCAACATCATTACCCAACTTAATAAAGTTTTGCAATTCAAACATCAATACTAGAATAAAAACTAAACCAAGTACAGTATCACCAGGAAGTCCTGATATATTTTCATATCCTTTTATACATATGACAGGACATGGAAACGTAATTTTCAATAATCAAGAAATCGAAAACCTTAGAAATTATTTAACAAGTGGCGGTTTCTTACATATCGATGATAATTATGGAATGGATAAATACATAAGAAACGAAATAAAAAAACTTTTTCCAAATAACGATTTAGTCGAGTTACCATCAACTCATACCATATTTCAAAAACCATTTTCTTTTCCAAGCGGATTACCAAAAATCCATGAACACGAAGCAAAAAGACCTCAAGCTTTTGGAGTGTTTATTAATAATAAACTAGTACTACTTTACACTTTCGAATGTGATTTAGGTGATGGATGGGAAGATTTCGAAGTGCATAACGACCCAAAAGAAGTTAGAGAAAAAGCCTTAAAAATGGGAGCCAACATAATTAATTATGTCTTTGAAAATTAAAACTCTAAAAATCCATCTAATAATAGACGATAAAATCTAGAACAAACTAAATATTCTAATTAACTTAGATTATACATAAATATCTACTTTTCTATTTTCACATTCTCTTTCCTCAGCTCAGAACAGGTACCATAATCGATAAACAAAAAAATATAAACTATGATTTATTAGTACTTAAAAAAAATTATAAAATTTAACATTTTTTACACAATAAAAAAAAACAAACATTTAAAAGTGCAAAATTTGGTTTGTTAAGAAATAAATTATAGAATTGTTATACCATTTAACAAAAAAAATTAATAATTTATTAATTAAACCAAACTAATTATGAAAAAATTATTGTTAAGTGCTTCAGTAGCATTATTAATGTTTTCTTGTCAAAAAGACAATGATACAGTAACTGAAGACCAATCAACAACTACTGCTTCCGCTCACAGAGGATGTGCTTCACAAGAAGTTTTAGAGCAACAATTAAGAGAAGATCCAGGATTAGCTCAAAGAATGGCTGACATTGAAGCTCAGACTCAAAAAGCCTTAACTACAGGGAGATTAGTTAATGGGAAAATTGAAATTCCAGTTGTTGTTAATGTATTATATAGAACAGCAGCTGAAAACATTTCTTTAGCTCAAATTCAATCACAAATTGATGTGCTAAACAAAGATTTCAACGCTCAAAATTCAGATTACAATCAAGTACCTGCTTTATTCTCAGGAGTAAAAGCAAATGTTGGAATTTCATTTGTATTAGACCAAGTAATTAGAAAATCTACAACTAAATCATCTTGGGGAACAAGAGATGCTATGAAAAAATCTAAACAAGGTGGTATTGACCCAACTTCTCCAACAACCAAATTAAACCTTTGGATTTGTACAATTGGTGGTGGTATTTTAGGATATGCTCAATTCCCTGGAGGTTCATCTTCAACTGATGGTGTTGTAATAGATTCTAAATATACAGGTGTCACTAGCGATTCAGGCTCTAGTTATCCTTATAATTTAGGAAGAACTGCTACTCACGAAGTTGGTCACTGGATGAATTTACGTCACATTTGGGGAGATGCAACTTGTGGATCTGACTTAGTATCAGATACACCAGTTCATAATGCAGCTAATTATGGTGTTCCAGCTTATCCTCACTATAGTACTTGTACTGGCACTCCTGTCGAAATGACAATGAACTACATGGACTATACTGACGATAGAGGAATGTACATGTTCTCATTAGGTCAAAAAGCTAGAATTGATGCAATTTTTGTTGCTGGAGGAGCTAGAAATTCTTTTGCTCAACCATAATCGATATAACATACACAAATCAAAACTCGCTCAATGAGCGAGTTTTTTCATTATCAATCGATTAGAATATTAAAAACAATAATTTTAAAACAAAAAATCCTACAAAAGTTATTAACAATCCACACTATCTAAAGCCTTATATTTATTAGTTTTCTTAAGTTATCAACAATTTTTATAAATTAAAAAAAATAAACCTTAGAACAATAATTACTTTATTTTTTTGTTAAATAAACTTAAAATATTTAGTATTGCGTCGCAATTAATTAAAAAACCAAAATTATTAACCAAACCAAAAAACTATGAAAAAATTATTATTGACTGCTTCTGCAGCATTATTAATGTTCTCTTGTCAAAATGACAATGAATCAATCTCTAATGAAACAAATACTGTTGATGCTTCTGCACACAGAGGTTGTGCTTCACAAGAAGTATTAGAGGCACAATTAAGAGCAAATCCAGAATTAGCTACTAGAATGGCTAAATTTGAAAGAATTGCTAACGAAGCTATAAAAACTGGAAGATTAGTAAACGGGGTTATGGAAATTCCTGTAGTGTTCAATGTATTATACAGAACTACTGCTGAAAACATTTCTTTAGCTCAATTGCAGTCACAGATTGACGTTTTAAACAGAGACTTCTCTGCAACTAATACTGATTACAATACAGCTAACAATCCTTATTCATCTGTTCGTAGTGGTAATACAAATATTAGATTTGTATTAGATCAAGTGATCCGTAAATCAACTACAAAAACTTCTTGGGGAACTAATGACGCGATGAAAAAATCATCTCAAGGTGGTATCGATGCAACTTCTCCTACTACTAAATTAAATTACTGGGTATGTACTATCGGTGGTGGAATTCTAGGATATGCCCAATTTCCTGGAGGTGCTGCAGCTACAGATGGTGTTGCAATTGATTCTAAATATACTGGTAATACTGGTACAGCAACTTATCCATTTAACTTAGGTAGAACTGCAACTCATGAAATTGGTCACTGGTTAAACTTACGTCACATTTGGGGAGACGCTACTTGTGGATCTGATTTAGTATCTGATACTCCGGTTCACAATGCAGCTAATTATGGTGTTCCAGCGGTAGGTCATAGATCAACTTGTTCAGGTACTCCTCTTGAAATGTATATGAACTATATGGATTATACTGATGATAGAGGAATGTATATGTTCTCAGTTGGTCAAAAAACTAGAATGAATGCTGTTTTTGCAGTTGGTGCTGCTAGAGCTTCTTTTAGATAATCTTTGTAAATATAATATGATAAAACTCGCTCATAGTAGCGAGTTTTTTTATTATATTCGTTTCTTAAATCATTCACAAATGAATTCAAAAGCAATTGCTAATGGTATTGTTCGTGCTGTTTTAATACTTGCACTTATTTCGGTTATCATTTATTTTCTATATAAAATCCAACTTGTTATAGCATACATTTTAGTTTCTATAATATTGTCAATGATAGGAACTCCAATTGTTGATTTTTTAAGAAAAAAATTAAAATTTAAACTTACTACCGCTGTTGTTTTTACTTTATTATTTTATGGATTAATTATTTTTGGATTTATAATGATGTTCATTCCATTAATAACCACACAAGGACAAAAATTATCCTTATTAGATTCTAATGCATTACAATCACAAATTAATGAACTGACAATCCAAATAAAAAGTTTTTTAGATAACAGAGGAGTAAACGGAAGTAAATTAATGAAGGAATACAATTTAATTTCCAAATTAAATTTTAATTTTCTTTCAGATTTTTTAAACAACACTCTCAATACCATTAGTAATATAGGAATGGGATTAGCCTCTGTTTTTTTTATTACTTTTTTCTTTTTGAAAGAACGAGTTATATTCTTGAAAATATTTAAATATATACTTCCAGATGAGCATGAAGAAAAAATATTAAATTCAGTATCTCAAATCAACGTTCTTCTTTCAAGATATTTTTTAGGAATTTTACTGCAACTATTTATAATCTTTATTTTATACTTGATTGTTTTACTTGTTTTTGGTGTAGAAAATGCATTTATCATTGCTTTTTTATGCGCTTTTTTAAATATAATTCCTTATGTGGGACCACTAATTGGAACTGTTTTAGCTGTAATTCTGACACTACTAGGAAATTTCACAGGAACATTTACTCATGAAATGTTAATGACAACTATTTATGTTATGATTGGATTTTTCGCAGTTCAATTTATTGACAACAACATAAGTCAACCTTATATTTTTTCAAATAGTACAAAATCACATCCACTTGAAATATTTTTAATAATACTTATTTTTGGCTTTTTGTTTGGAATATTAGGAATGATAATAGCTGTTCCAGTATATACAATTTTAAAAGTTGTAGGAAAAGAATTCCTACCTGAAAACCGAATCATACAATCATTAACCAAAGATTTATAACTTTGAATAAAGATTTACTCAAGTCTGAAGTCCAAAAATTTATAAACGAATCATTAGAAGCTAATTTTTCTAAAATTGCTTTATTAAAGAACCCGTTTCCAGAAATTTCATGGACAGAAATTCTAACTCAAATTGCATCTAAAGCAAAAGCCAAAACAAAACTCCCAACATGGTTTAATACTAATAATATTATTTATCCGAGTAAAATATCTATTGAACAAACCTCTTCTGAAATAACTGCAAATTATAAAGCAAAATTAATTTCAGGTGATTCAATAATTGATTTAACAGGTGGTTTTGGAATAGATGATTATTATTTTTCTAAAGTTTTTTTTAAAGTAGTTCATTGTGAATTAAATCAAGAATTACATGAAATTGTAAAAAACAATTTTTTATCTCTTTCTGTTGAAAATATTGAATTTTACAAGGGTGATAGTTTAGATATTCTTAAAAATTTAAATTCAAAATTTGATTGGATTTATATAGACCCTTCAAGAAGAAACGAGGCAAAAGGGAAAGTTTTCATGCTTAAAGATTGTTTACCAAACGTCCCAGAAAATTTGGATTTATATTTTACTTTTTCTGATAACATCTTGATTAAAACTGCTCCTCTTCTGGATATATCTGCTGGTTTGTCAGAATTAAAAAACGTTTCAGAAATTCACGTTGTAGCCATCAATAATGAAGTGAAAGAGCTTTTATGGATACTTAAAAAGAATTTTCTTGGAGGTCAAAAAATAAAAACAATAAACATCTCTAAAGATAAGGACGAAATTTTTGACTTTGATTTAGTTAGCAATGATGATTTACCAACCTTTTCTGAACCAAAAAAATATCTTTACGAACCTAATAGTGCAATTTTAAAATCTGGAGGGTTCAATAACGTAGCCATTAAATATAATTTATCAAAACTACAGCAGCACTCCCATTTATATACATCAGAAGAGTTAATTAAATTCCCTGGAAGGAGCTTTAAGATCAATCAAACATTTGAATACAACAAGGCTAATATGAAGGAGTCTTTAATGAATCTAAAAGCCAATATTACTACACGAAATTTTCCAGAAAGTGTAGAAGAACTTCGAAAAAAATGGAAAATAAAAGACGGAGGAGAACTATATTCTTTTTTTACGACAGATAAAACTAATCGCAAAATTGTTTTAATTTGCGACAAAATTTAAAAAAATGCGTTTCTATATTATTACAATAGCTTTACTAATTCAATCAGTTGCTTTTTCTCAAAAAAAATGTGAATATGATGTAAACATTAATGACTCTTTAGGAAATTATAAAGAAACAAAAACTAATCTGGTCTATGAGAAAGTATTTGGTAACTCAAAAGAATTAGTATTTTTTACTTTGGCTGTTGATAACGGAACACCTATTTTAAAGCTTCAAATTATACAAAAAGACAAAGATTTTATTAATCCAAAATGTATTGATGAAAAGTCTAGAATTTTTTTACAACTAAATAGTGGCAAAATTTATACTTTAATCGCTAATGAAAATAAATGTGATAATTTAATTTACAATTCTGTTGATAAGGAAAATAACAGAATATTGGACGCAAACTTTTTGTTTGTAAAAAATGACTTTGAAGATTTAAAAAATTCACCAATAATGTTGATGAAAATTAGATTTGCCAATGAAGAAAAAGAATATTTTCTTCAAAAGGAGCTGGTATCAGAAAAAGTTGCGTCTAAGACAAAACCTTCTTTATTCTTTATTGATTACTTCCACTGTATCGAACAATAAAACTAATCACACTCCCAATTAAAATTTGAAAGTTTATCCTTTTTAGCATCAGTTAAATTATAATGCCACCACTCTGAATCAAAAGATTCAAAACCGTATTTAAGCATTATTTTTTTTAACATTTTTCTATTTTTTATTACTTCAGAGGATAAATTCGAAAAAAAATGTGAGGATTCAGGACCAAAATGATCAAATTTTGTACCCATATCTAACTCCTTTCCATTTTTGTCAACCAAAGTAATGTCAACAGCTCCTCCTCTATTATGTATTGAACCTCTCTTGGGATTAGCTACATAAGTTGCATTAGGAACTATTTCCCACATTCTTTTTTGCACATCTAAAGGACGATAACAATCAAACAATTTTATTTTGTATCCTTTTTTAATGAACTCTTTATTTGCTTCTACTAGCGATTTTATCGTTTTACTTCTCAAATAACAAGAACCGCAATCATAAACTTTTGATTTAAGAAAATTATCATCTGTCGCATATTTCATATCAAGAATAAAATCTTTGCTATAATCCGAAAGATTTACAAAAACTGAATCATTTACTAACTTATTTAGCATACTAATATCATTACTTTTGGAAAAAGTTGATTCAGCAATCAAATTTGTATTAGTTGCTGTTTTGCATGAAAACAAAGTAAAAATGTAAATTGAAGCTAGCATTCTTTTTAATTTCATTTAATAATTCTTTTTAGGAAATTTAGTCAAAAAATTGGAATTATAAAATTCAAATTTATTAATAATAATGAACTAAGTTTAATTAAAAAACAGAGACAACAAACAAATAAATTCTATTCAATATTTTTCTCTCATTTGTCTATTTTCAAAACTCTTTGAGAAATTTAAAATTCATATATTTACCCCCTTGTTTGATAAAATTGCGTTATACAAATAGCTAATCCTGTAATCTTAAATAAATTAATTTTAGTTATCAAGATGGAAAAACATACTGTATCTCTACAAAATAATCCAATACCAAATAATTTGATTAGGAAAGCTGATTTATTGCCCGATCCAGCATCTCGATTAGATTCTATGGAAATGAAAGAAAAACCTCTTGGAGATTCTAGTATTCCGTTTAGAAATTTAGAAAGCCCAACAAGTAAAAAGGAAAGCATAGAACAATTAATAAATAAATTGAATGTAGCTGAAAATCTTAGATATCAACGAACGGTAGAAGATACATATTGCAATGTTTACTCTTATGATTATTGCTATTTCTCCAAAGTATACCTTCCAACAGTTTGGTGGACAGATGAGTCTCTAGAAAAGATAATGATGGGACAGGAAGTAGAAGCTGTTTTTGAACAAACTGTTGATCGTATTTATTCGAGTGCAATACACGATTGGTTCTTAGAATGGGGAGCAAGTTTTGGTTGGAAAAGAATGTTCACAGCTGATGAAATTCAAAATAAAGTAAATACTGAAGGTGGTATTGGGATAATTTGTGCTAAAAGAAAAGAAAAAGGCCTTTCTGGGCATATTGTACCTGTTGTACCTGAGACGAATTTACATAAAGCTTATCGAGAAAACGGCATAGTAATTTATCCACTACAATCGCAAGCAGGAAAGATTAATTACAACTATTTTTCTGAAGTTAGGAAGGATTGGTGGAATGACGAATTGTATTCCTCTTATGTATTTTATTACCATGAATAAGCATAATCAGGCTAATTTTTTCAACATCAAAAAAAATTGATTCTCAATATTAACTACTTGGAAATAAGATAATAAAAAACTACTTTTGCAACTTAGAAAAACCATGAATGTTGAAAGTTAGAATCTCACCATTCTTCTTCTTAAATTATTGATATAAAAGTGATTAATCACAATTTTATTTTTTATCAATCTTTCAGTTGATACAAGTGCAAATTTTCTAAAATAGAAATTCCTAAATTTTTAAAACAGACTTAAACTTTTTTAATGGAGGCAAAAACATGCTTACTCATTATGAGATTTTCTGTCACTGATTTTTAATCTAATGAATCTATATTTCTGAATAAAAACATTAAAATATAATTAATCTTAAAAACGAAAATTAGTATAAATGAAAAACAAAGAGACAAAAAAATATTATTGGGGAATTGGATTAGAAAACGAAACCTACATGCAATTTGAAGAACCATTAATTGTTTCTGGAGAATTTATACAAGAAAAAATTGGATTTGAAAGATACAGCATTGACTACAGAAAATGCTACAAACCAGAAAGCTTAGCTCCTGTTCTCGAAAAAGCTTTTGATTTGAATAAAAATTATACAGTGAGTCGAATGATAAATAGTCATTCGTTAGAAAAACTAGATGTAAACTATCAACATAAAACGTTACCAGAAGTAAAAACATCAAATGATGCAACAGATAGTGAATCAGGCTCAAAACCAACTGAAAATCCAGAATACCTTGGAAAATCGATTATGGAACTTTTCCTTGAAGATCAACCATATAATATTCAAAGCATGATCACCCAAAGAAACAAAACAATGGGATCTGTACACTTTGATGGTGATTCAATCGAATTTGTAACCAAATATTTTGAGAATCGAACAATTATTGATTCGTGTAAGGAACTTAACGCAACCAAAAAATTATTTCTGGACAAAATCAATGAATCTTCAGTATTAAATGGCAAACTTAATTTTCCTAAATATAACAATGGACTTAATATGTTCATGACCAATCAGGAAAAGTTGGTTTTGTTTAACAATGGTACATATCACTTTCACATTACTTTACCTACCCTAACTCAAGACAGCAGAATTATAGATTACAATAAATTTGACACAACACACCTCAATGCTATTTATCTATTACAATGGTTTGAGCCATTTTTTATAGCAACACTTGGAAGTCCCGATATAATGGGAGTAATAAGTAACGAATATAATTTGGATAAGAAATTTACTTTGGGTTCAATGAGAAACGCCATGTCGCGTTATATAGGTGTTGGAACGTTTAATAAATCGATGACAAAGGGTAAAATTCTAACATATAAAGTAGATGATTTCAGAAAATTTCTAAAATTTGAAAAAGAAGAAAATATTTGGTGGAGAGATCGAATTGAATCAGATATGGACTATGAATTACTTCCTGAAGTGGGCCTTGATTTTAATCAGGAAAAAATGTATCAGAGTGGCTTTGAATTCAGAAGTTTTGACGAATTTCCGGCAGAGTATCTGAATGATGTCCTTTTTTCTATTATACTAATTTGTGAACATTCTTTAAATTTACCTGATGTTCAATGGGGACATGACAGTGTAGCTTGGAATAATTTGGTTTACAAAACCTTAAAAAAAGGTTATTTAACCAAAATTAATGAAGCTGAAAAAAATGAAGTTCTTAACTTATTACAAATACTACATCCATCAAACAGTAATTATGATGCTCTAAAATCGGAATTTGAAAGTATTGTCATGCTAGATGAATTTTTCTTTAAAATTTTAGAGGTTTTACATGATAAGTATAAAGACAACAATATTTGTCTAGATTCTATGTATGGGCAAAAAACAAGTTTACCTCCAAAATGGGATAACTTTAATAAATACCAAACAGAACGACATTTACAGCAAATAAAGGCTCTTATTGAGAATTAAAAGCCAAATATTAGTTCTCTTTTTATAAATCATTATTAATTTCAAATAAAGAATCAATAATGAGTTCCGGTAGAATAATACTCCTTTTTAGGAGTTTTATTTCTATTTCATATCCACAAAAAAAATCCGAAATTTTATACCAAAAGCAACTATTTTCTATTGGTATATATTTAAATGAATTTTATAGTGAAATATAAAAACGACAAAAGCCCTTGATATCAAGGGCTTTTACTTGTGATCCAATCAGGATTCGAACCTGAGACCTACTGCTTAGAAGGCAGTTGCTCTATCCAGCTGAGCTATTGGACCTCATTTTAGTAAACTAAAACAATTTGTCATCATTGTCGGGGTGGCAGGATTCGAACCTGCGACCTCCTGGTCCCAAACCAGGCGCGATGACCGGGCTACGCTACACCCCGAAGACAAAAAAAGCGGAGAGACAGGGACTCGAACCCTGGCGACGGTTACCCGTCGACAGATTAGCAATCTGCTCCGTTACCACTCCGGCACCTCTCCTAATTGCAAAGAACTTGACCTTTTTTGCGGTTGCAAATGTAAGTCATCATTCCTTTATTACCAACTTTTTTCATCACTTTTTTAATATATTTTTTTATGTTTTTTAAAACTATTTAAAAATCAACTATATAGGAAAATATAAAATTACTGAAACAATTAATTAATCTTCAATTTACGGAGAATTAATATTTAAAAACATACTGTGAAATCTGTCTTTAAATTAGTAAATTCGCAAATAATTTTTGAAAAACCACAAAATGAAAAAAGTTGTAATCGTTTCAGCTGTTCGTACACCTATAGGAAGCTTCATGGGTTCTTTGTCAAGTGTATCAGCTCCACAATTAGGTGCCACTGCAATTAAAGGTGCTTTAAATAAAATTAATTTAGATCCTGCTTTAGTTAACGAAGTATATATGGGTCATGTTGTTCAAGCTGGTGCTGGACAGGCTCCTGCAAGACAAGCAGCTATTTATGCTGGTTTACCAAATGATGTTGCTTGTACAACTGTAAACAAAGTTTGTGCTTCTGGTATGAAATCTGTTATGTTGGGCGCTCAAGCCATCATGTGTGGTGATGCTGAAATAGTTGTTGCTGGTGGTATGGAAAATATGAGCTTAATCCCTCATTATATACATATGAGAAACGGAGCAAAATTTGGCCCTGCTACATTATTAGACGGTATGCAAAAAGACGGACTTGTTGATGCTTATGACCAACAAGCTATGGGTGTTTTTGCAGATTTATGTGCGACTGAATACAAAATAACTCGTGAAGAGCAAGATGCTTTTGCAATTCAATCGTATGAGCGTTCTGCAAAGGCGTGGGAAGCTGGAAAATTTGATAACGAAATTGTTCCTGTAAGCATTCCTCAAAGAAAAGGAGATCCTATTGTTTTTGCTAAAGATGAAGAATATACTAATGTTCGTTTAGATAAAATCCCTACATTAAATGCTGTTTTTACTAAAGAAGGTACAGTAACAGCTGCAAATGCATCTACAATTAATGACGGTGCTGCTGCTCTAGTTTTAATGAGTGAAGAAAAAGCAAATGAACTTAATTTAAAACCATTAGCTTATATAAAAAGTTATGCAGATGCTGCTCAGGAGCCAAAATGGTTTACTACTGCACCTGCAAAAGCATTACCAATTGCTTTGAAAAAAGCTGGAATTAATAGTGATGAAGTTGATTTCTTTGAGTTTAACGAAGCTTTCTCTGTTGTTGGTTTAGCAAATGCTAAAATATTAGGTTTAGATAACAACAAAGTAAATGTGAATGGTGGAGCTGTTTCATTAGGACATCCTCTAGGATGCTCTGGAGCAAGAATCATTGTAACATTAATTAATGTTTTAGAACAAAACAATGCAAAAATTGGAGCCGCTGCTATATGCAATGGAGGTGGTGGTGCTTCAGCAATTGTTATTGAAAGAGCTTAAAAATAATTACGAATTAAAAATTACGAATTAAAAATTTCACAATGTAGTTATTGGAAATGTGAAATTCCCTTATTTAATCAATGTACTAATTGTCGATTTTTAATTCGTAATTTTTAATTTATAATTCGTAATTCAAAAATTATGTTTGGTATTTGTAATTTAGCCAATATTCCTTTACGATTTGAGCCTAGTGACAGAAGCGAACTTGTTTCTCAAGTTCTTTTTGGAGAACATTTTCAAATTTTAGAACAAAATCAAAAATGGTCAAAAATTAAGCTTGCTTACGATGACTATGAAGGCTGGATCGACAACAAACAGTTTAAAACAATTTCAGAAGAACAGTATGATCTACTTTCAAAAGATAGTATTATTTTAAATGCTGATTTGATTGAATATGTTACTTCTCCAGACAATTTATTGATGCCAATTTCCTTAGGCGCTTCATTATCATTTTTAAATTATGATACAATAAACACCGAAAAATTTTCATTTGAAGGAATGAAAACGAGTGGCGTAAAACCAAAAGAAAACATTCTTGACTCTGCGTTTATGTATTTGAATGCGCCCTATTTATGGGGTGGAAAAACTCCTTTTGGGATTGATTGCTCTGGCTTTACTCAGATGGTTTATAAACTTAACGGATATAAATTATTACGTGATGCATCACAACAAGCAACTCAAGGCTCAGCATTAAGTTTTATTGAAGAAAGTGAACCTGGTGATTTAGCATTTTTTGATAATGACGAAGGAAATATTGTACATGTAGGTATAATAATGGAAAACAATTATATTATTCATGCAAGCGGCAAAGTTAGAATTGATCGCTTAGATCATTTAGGTATTTATAATGCCGAAACCAATAGACACACTCATAAACTTCGAGTTATAAAAAAAGTTATATAAATAAAAAAAGCTCCAAATTTAATTTTTGGAGCTTTTTTTATTTATAATATATATGACTACTTCTAATTTCTAGCCTTAAGAGCTTTATACTTTTCAGTCATATCTAATGCATTATACATATTTAAAAGTGTTGCTTTAATATCTTTATCACCTCCAAATAATTCATAGGCTTTTTCCAAGTGTGGAATTGCTGATTTATATATAGCTTCACGCTTTTCTTTAAGAACTTCATATTTTTTATTATCTGCCGGGGATGTTCCTAATTTATTCATAGCCTCTACTATTTCTTTTTCTCCATCTAACTTTAAAACTGCTAAATTCATGTAAGCGTTTTTATACTTTGGATCGATTTGAATAGTTTTTAAATAATAACCTTCTGCATCGATTTTTGCATTTTTATCTTTTGATTGAGCAGTAATAACTCCTAAATTGTAATATAAATCTGCATTATTAGGATCTTTAGCTAATACTTCTGAAATTAAATTTTTATAAGTAACATAGTCATTTGTTTGCAAATACAAATCAGCTTCAGACATAATTAATGAAATATCATCTGGATTTGTTTTTCTGGCATCAACAATTGCTTTTTTTGCAGAGGCTACATCATTTTTCTGAATATAAATCAAAGAAATATTTTTATAAATTTCTCCTCTTTTAGAAGAAACATTTTCTGTTCTAGGACTATCATGTGTACCTAATTTAACAGCTTTATCTCTATCAGAAAGTGAAGGAAAGGTTTCTTCATTATTATTAATTTTATTCTTAGCAAGATAATTAGTTGCTTTACCAGAATAATTTAACTGTTTTAGTTTATTATAATAATTTAAAGCCAAATCATAATCTTGAGCATTAATTGCTGATCCAGCCGCATAGTATAACATACTTGTATCTTTAGGCTCAAGAGTATACACTTGATACAATTTTAAAGCACTTTCTTTATATTTTTTCGCATCACTATCAGCAATTGCACTATTGGTTAATTCTCTTTTTAATTCAACTAAAGAATTTTGCGCTTGAGAGGTATATTTTGATTTACCAGATTTTTTTTCAACAGAAAGTAATTCATTATAAGCTTTAGCAGCTTCAGTAAAATTAGCATCTGTATCAATATTTTTCTTTGCCAAATCAAAATATGTATTCCCTTTTAAAAAATAAAATTGAGCTTTCTGACTATCTTCAGCATTAACAATTAAAGATTCAGCTTGACTTAAAGCTGATTTAGCTTCATTAGGATTACCAGCCTTTAGTGCTTTTTCGGCAACCTTTAATTCATCTTTTTGAGCAAATGAAACTACCGAAGTTAATAAAACAGTAGCAATTGCTAAATTTTTAATTTTCATTCTTTTAATTTTTAATTATTCTTGTGTTTCTGATTCTGTTGAAGTTTCATTTGTGATATCATCATTCAAATCTTCTAAGTTTTCATCAGATTCTTCATCTTCACGCATTACTTTACAAACCGCCGCTATAGAGTCACTTCCTTTAATATTAATTAAACGAACACCTTGCGTTGCGCGTCCCATAACTCGTAAATCTGAAACTCTCATTCTGATTGTCAATCCAGATTTATTGATAATCATTAAATCGTCTTCATCAGTTACATTGTTGATAGCAATAAGTGAGCCAGTTTTTTCAGTGATATTAAGAGTTTTAACCCCTTTACCTCCGCGATTAGTGATACGGTAAACATCTTCACCGTCTTCATCAACTAATTTGGTACGTTTACCATAACCTTTCTCCGTAACTACTAATATTTGAGAATCATTTACATGGTCTCTATCGATAGACACCATTCCAATTACTTCGTCTTTTTCATCAGCTAATGTAATTCCTCTAACTCCAGAAGCAGTTCTTCCCATTGGTCTGGTTTTTTCCTCTTCAAAACGAACCAACTTACCAGATTTAGAAGCTACTAATACTTGACTATTTCCTGTTGTTAATTTTGCTTCTAATAACTCATCTCCTTCTTTAATAGTAATTGCAGCAACGCCATTAGTTCTTGGACGAGAGTATGATTCTAAAGAAGTCTTTTTAACTTGTCCCTCTTTAGTAACCATTATTACATAATGACTATTAATGTATTCTTGATCTTTCAAATCTTGAGTACAAATGAAAGCTTTTACCTTATCATCTTGCTCAATATTGATTAAGTTTTGAATAGCACGCCCTTTTGCAGTTTTACTTCCTTCCGGAATTTCATACACACGCATCCAGAAACATTTTCCTTTTTGTGTAAAGAATAACATGTACTGGTGATTTGTTGCCACGTACATATGCTCTAAGAAATCCTGATCGCGAGTTCCAGCTGATTTTTGCCCAACCCCTCCTCTATTTTGTGTTTTATATTCGGAAAGTGGCGTACGTTTAATATAGCCAGCATGCGAAATGGTAATTACCACTTGTTCATCAGCAATTAAATCTTCAATACTTACATCTCCTCCAGAATATTCGATAGTTGAACGACGCTCATCTCCGTATTTATCTTTGATTTCATTCAGCTCATCCTTGATTACTTGCATTCTCATCTCTTTACTTGCAAGTAATTCTTTTAAATAGTTGATGGTTTTCATGATTTCTTCATATTCTGCACGTAACTTATCTTGTTCAAGACCAGTTAACTGACGCAAACGCATCTCAACAATTGCACGAGCCTGAATTTCAGATAAACTGAAACGCTCGATTAATTTAGCTCTTGCTTCGTCTCCATCTTTAGACGATCTAATTAACGCAATTACTTCGTCAATATTATCTGAAGCAATAATTAAACCTTCTAAAATATGTGCTCTTTCTTCTGCTTTACGTAAATCGAATTGTGCTCTACGAGTAACAACTTCATGTCTATGCTCAACAAAATGATGAATTAAATCTTTTAAATTCAACATTTGTGGACGACCTTTTACCAATGCAATATTATTTACACTGAAAGAAGATTGTAACTGTGTATATTTATATAAGGTATTTAAAACTACATTAGGAACTGCATCACGTTTTAAAATATAAACAATACGCATACCATTTCTATCGGATTCGTCACGGATAGTAGAAATTCCTTCGATTTTCTTTTCATTAACCAAATCAGCCGTTTTCTTAATCATTTCGGCTTTGTTAACTTGATATGGAATTTCAGTAACAATTATAGCTTCACGACCATCAACCTCTTCGAAACCAACTTTTGCTCTAATTACAACACGTCCACGACCTGTTTTGAATGCTTCACGCACTCCATCCATACCATAAATAACACCTCCTGTTGGGAAATCGGGTGCTTTGATATGAGTGATTAATTCGTCTATTTCAATATCATTATTATCAATATAAGCCAATGTACCATCAACAACTTCTGTTAAGTTATGTGGTGCCATGTTTGTAGCCATACCAACAGCAATACCAGAGGCTCCATTTACCAATAAGTTAGGAACTTTTGTAGGCATTACTTTTGGTTCCTCCAAAGTATCATCGAAGTTTAACTGAAAATCTACTGTTTCTTTTTCGATATCAGCCAACATCTCTTCCGAGAATTTTTTCATTCTTGCCTCGGTATAACGCATTGCCGCAGGACTATCTCCGTCAATAGAACCAAAGTTACCTTGACCGTCTACCATTAAATAACGTAAACTCCAATCTTGAGCCATACGAACCATAGCATCATAAACTGATGAGTCTCCATGTGGGTGATACTTACCTAATACCTCCCCTACAATTCTTGCTGATTTTTTATGTGCTCTGTTTGAATATACTCCTAATTCATGCATTCCAAATAAAACCCTACGATGAACTGGTTTTAAACCATCTCTAACATCAGGTAGCGCACGCGACACAATAACCGACATCGAATAATCGATGTAAGCTGATTTCATTTCGTCTTCAATGTTAATTGGAATTAACTTTTCTCCGTCAGACATAACTATTTATGTTATTAATTTAATTTATTTACAAAACGCGCTAATATACGATATTTTAGACTCATTAAATAGTAATACACTAACATATTTACACGATTTATCAACAAAAAAAAGTTATTCTTTGGTTAATAAATTATATTATTATTAACGCTGATTTTAAATATTTTTTTGTCTCTTAGCTGTCAGACCCCAGATAAGGAACGATTTTTGCAATTAGCCTTATAAATCATTAAATTTACATTCAAATCCTTTTAAGTTATGGATGATAATTTTTCACCAAGAGTAAAAGATGTTATTACTTACAGTAAAGAAGAAGCCTTACGTTTAGGTCACGATTTTATTGGAACTGAACATCTTATGCTTGGAATTTTAAGAGACGGTAATGGAACCGCTATTAATATACTAAACAATCTTTCTATTGATTTAGATCACTTAAGAAAAAAAGTTGAAATATTAAGCCCTGCTAATCCTAATCCCTTAAGTGGAAACGATAAAAAAAACCTGCATCTTACACGCCAAGCAGAACGAGCATTAAAAACCACCTTCCTAGAAGCCAAGGTTTTTCAAAGCAGCACTATAAGCACAGGGCATTTACTTTTATGTATTTTACGTAATGAAAATGACCCTACTACAAAATTATTAAACAAGCTGAAAATCGATTATGATACAGCAAAAGAACAATATTTAACTATGATGCCAAACGAAGAAGATTTTCAAGATAATTTCCCGAAAAACGAATCTCAATACGGCGACGATTCGGGACAAGATGACAGTTTAAGAGAAGGTGCTTTTAACAACCCTGCCAATAAGTCAAATAAAAAATCAAAAACTCCTGTTTTAGACAACTTTGGACGTGACTTAACCGAAATGGCAGAAGAAGGCAAACTAGATCCTGTTGTGGGACGCGAAAAAGAAATTGAACGCGTTTCTCAAATCTTAAGTAGAAGAAAGAAAAACAATCCATTATTGATTGGAGAACCCGGCGTAGGTAAATCTGCAATTGCAGAAGGATTAGCATTACGAATCATTCAGAAAAAAGTTTCTAGAATTCTTTACAACAAACGCGTTGTTACTTTGGACTTGGCTTCATTAGTTGCTGGAACAAAGTACCGCGGACAGTTTGAAGAGCGAATGAAAGCCGTAATGAATGAACTGGAAAAGAATGATGATATTATCCTTTTCATCGATGAAATTCATACAATTGTTGGTGCTGGTGGAGCAACTGGGTCGCTAGATGCTTCAAACATGTTTAAACCTGCTTTAGCAAGAGGTGAAATACAATGTATTGGTGCTACTACATTAGATGAATACCGTCAATACATTGAAAAAGATGGTGCATTAGAACGTCGTTTCCAAAAGGTAATTGTAGATCCAACTTCTATAGAAGAGACTATCACAATTCTTAACAATATTAAAGGAAAATATGAAGATCATCATAATGTAATTTATACTCCAGAGGCTGTTGAAGCTTGTGTTAAATTAACAGAACGATACATGTCAGAACGTTTCTTACCAGACAAGGCTATTGATGCAATGGACGAGGCTGGTTCGAGAGTTCATATCACTAATATTGATGTTCCTAAACAAATTCTTGATTTAGAGCGTCAGCTAGAAGAAGTTCGTGAACTTAAAAATTCTGTTGTAAAAAGACAGAAATACGAAGAAGCAGCAAAACTTCGTGATGATGAAAAACGATTAGAAAAAGAATTAGCAATTGCTCAAGAGCAATGGGAAGAAGATTCTAAAAATAATAGAATTCAAGTAACCGAAGACAACGTTGCCGATGTAGTTTCTATGATGACTGGAATTCCTGTTAATCGTATTGCACAAACTGAAAGCAACAAATTAGCTAAACTTCCAGAACTTATTGAAAATAAAGTAATTGGTCAAAAAGAAGCCGTTCAAAAAATTGCTAGAGCAATTCAAAGAAATCGTGCAGGATTAAAAGATCCAAACAAGCCAATTGGATCATTCATTTTCCTTGGTCAAACAGGTGTTGGTAAAACACAATTAGCAAAAGTTTTGGCCAAAGAATTATTTGATTCTGAAGATGCACTTATCCGTATTGATATGAGTGAATACATGGAGAAATTTGCGATATCAAGATTAGTTGGAGCACCTCCAGGTTATGTTGGTTACGAAGAAGGTGGACAATTGACCGAGAAAGTTCGTCGCAAACCTTATTGTGTTGTTCTTTTGGACGAAATCGAAAAAGCACACCCTGATGTATTCAATATGATGCTTCAGGTATTAGATGATGGTTATCTAACAGACAGTTTAGGAAGAAAAATTGATTTTAGAAATACTATCATAATCATGACTTCTAATGTTGGAGCTCGTCAATTAAAAGATTTTGGTCAAGGAGTTGGATTTGGTACAGCAGCAAAATCAGCACAAGCTGACGAACATTCTAAAGGTGTAATCGAAAATGCTTTAAAGAAAACATTTGCACCAGAATTTTTAAATAGAATTGACGATGTTATTGTTTTCAATGCATTAGAAAAAGAAGATATCGACTTAATCATCGAAATTGAATTGAAAAAACTTTACGGAAGAATCAAAGATTTAGGATACAATCTTAAATTATCTGATGATGCTAAAGCTTTTATCGCAGAGAAAGGTTTTGACAAACAATTTGGAGCAAGACCTCTAAAAAGGGCAATTCAGAAGTATGTTGAAGATGCACTTGCCGAAGAAATCATAACTTCAAAAATTCACGAAGGTGATACCATAGAAATGGATTTAGATAAAGATTTACAAGAGCTTAAAGTCAAAATAAAAAAAGCACAAAAACCTACTAATTAGTAGGTTTTTTTATTTAAAATAATATACTACCTTAGTTTTTTAAATAAAAAACAAAAACATGCCACAAAGTAAAGTAATCATTGGAAGTGAAGAATGGTGCTCTTTCCCTGAATTGCAAATACCTTTTATTAAAGCCAGAGTAGATTCTGGCGCAAAAACTTCGGCTTTACATGCCTTAAACATTACTCCATTTTTAAAAAACAACGAAAACTGGGTTCATTTCGAAATTAATCCTCTTCAAAATAACACAAAAATAACAAAACGTTGTGAAGCAAGATTGATAGATAAACGTGTTGTAAAAAGTTCAAGTGGCTTTAGAGAACAACGATATGTTATAATAACACAACTTCATATTGGTGATAAAACTTTTAATATCGAAGTTACACTTACAAATCGTGACTCTATGGGATTTCGTATGTTATTAGGACGCGAGGCCATGATTGGAAGATTGGTAGTTGATCCAGAAGACAAATACAAATTAGGACAGCCTTCATTTGACGAAATAAAAAATTATTATCAAGCTTCTGAAATTGTAAAAAACGGATTGAGAATTGGTGTTTTAGCAAGTAATCCAGAATTATACAGCAACCGTAGAATCATGGAAGCTGGTGAAATGCGTGGTCACGAAATGCACTTTCTAAACATTAAAGAATGTTATATGAAGCTTGATGCTACCAAACCAGAAATTCACTATCGTGGCGGTCGTGTTTTGAATGATTTTGATGCCATAATTCCTAGAATTCGACCAAGCATTACTTTTTACGGCTGTGCTTTAACTCGTCAGTTCGAAGCTTTAAAAGTTTATACTCTAAACTCGGCCGCTGCTATAACACAATCCAGAGATAAGCTATTCTCTTTACAATTATTATTAAATCACGGTGTTGACATACCTACAACAGGTTTTGCTAATTCACCTTTAGACACAAATGACCTTATCCAAATGGTAGGTGGTTCACCTTTGATTGTAAAATTATTAGAAGGAACACAAGGAAAAGGAGTTGTTCTTGCCGAAACCAAGAAAGCAGCCGAATCAGTAATTAATGCTTTCAAGAGTTTAAATGCTAATATTTTGGTACAAGAATTTATTAAAGAAGCAAACGGTAAAGACTTACGTTTATTTGTTGTAGATGGTAAAGTTGTTGCTGCAATGCAACGCGAAGCTGCTCCTGGCGAATTCAGAGCCAATATTCATATGGGAGGAACCGCCTCTGTAGTAAAAGTAACTGCTGAAGAAAAGAAAATTGCCATTCGCGCAGCAAAAGCAATGGATCTAAAAGTTGCTGGTGTCGATATTATTCGCTCATCAAAAGGGCCATTATTACTAGAAGTTAATTCATCACCAGGTCTAGAAGGTATTGAAGGAGCTACACACAAAGATATTGCTGGTGAAATGATTAAAGCAATCGAAAAAAACTTTAAACTAAAATAGTGAATCCATATCTAGATATAGTATTACGAAGTGTTGCTGTATATTTTTTTATGGTAATTGCGTTACGTGTCTTTGGAAAAAAAGAACTCTCACAATTAAATACGGCCGATATTATTCTAATTTTGTTAATCAGCAATTCGGTTCAAAATGCAATGGTTGGCAGTGACTCTTCACTATCAGGAGGCATTATTGCCGCTTGTGCTTTATTTTTTATAAATTTTCTTTTTAAGAAAATCATGCTAAAATCTTCTTTTATAAAAGAATTGGTTCAGGACAAACCAGAAATTCTAATTCATAATGGCAAGACCGATTATAAAGCTTTAGCACGATTAGGAATCACTTCAGATGAATTGGAAGAAGCTATGAGAGAACATGGAGTTATTCATCAAAACGAAGTGAAGTTAGCGATGTTTGAGATTGATGGAAATATTAGCATTATTTCTGGCAATGAAAACTTAAAACATTCTAAGCACAAAAGAAGAATACATAAATCTTTAAGCAAATCATAATTAAAAAAACAATTTGCATTAGCTGAAATGCTTATTCATTTTTGTGAGGAAAATAAAATGAAAATTATAAAGGTATCCCGATAAAATTTCATATCAAGTCAGAGTTCAACCGAACGATTTACTTTAGTTGTAGCTGACTTAAAAACTTATATGGAACATAATATACAATTAAATTTAGTCGCTAATAGATTTCCAAAAACTTAACTATGAATAAAAACAGACTTGAAGCATTTAGCGATGGGGTTTTAGCCATAATCATCACAATAATGGTTTTAGAACTAAGAGTTCCAGAAGGAAGTGATTTAAAGGCACTTTTAAACTTGTTTCCCATATTTGTTAGTTATATTTTGAGCTTTATTTATGTTGGAATTTACTGGAACAATCATCATCATATGATGCATACAGTAAAAAAAGTAACTGGTGGTATCCTTTGGGCCAATTTACATTTGCTTTTTTGGCTCTCATTAATACCTTTTGCAACAGCTTGGATAGGTGAACATCATTTTGCTCCCTTCCCTATGTTATTCTATGGTTTCGTTCTTTTAATGTGCGGAATTGCTTATGTAATTCTTCAAAATCTAATTATAAAAACACAAGGTGAAAACTCTATTTTATCTAAAGCTATAGGTAATGATTTTAAAGGAAAAGTATCACCAGTTCTATATTTAATTGCTATCTTTTCTACTTATTATCATGAAGCTGTTTCAGGTATTATATATAGTTTAGTGGCATTAATGTGGTTAATTCCAGATAAAAGAATTGAAAAGATTTTCAAAGCTGAAAAAGAAGATTAAATACGAAAAAGAAATTGAATTCAAGATAACCAAAACCATGAATGAATGTTTGTCAACAAATTTTGTATTCATTTTAAAGAAAGAACATTGTTGCTATTATTTTATCATGAAAGATAGATTGAAGCAGGAATTTAGAGTTACTTTTACACCTATCGACTCAGATAAATGAAATAACATAGAAAAAAATAATAACCCAAATTTGAAAAAGAAATTAATATGGAAATCATTGCAAAAATCATCATCGCCTTTGTAGCATTTATTCACATTTATATTGTTTGGCTAGAAATGTTTGCTTGGACAACAAAAGCTCCAAAAGTATTTAGAACAATTCCTAAAGATTTATTTGAACCCACCAAAGTCTTGGCAGCTAACCAAGGTTTATACAATGGTTTTCTAGCTGCAGGTTTAATTTGGTCGCTACTGATATGTGATATAGAATGGTCAAAAAATGTTGCGCTATTCTTTCTAGGATGTGTTGCAGTTGCTGGAATATATGGAGCAATTACAGCTTCTAAGAGAATTTTATATGTGCAAACTGTTCCTGCAGTTTTAGGAATAGTAGCAGTATTATTTTTTTAATTTTATAGGTATATAAATATCTTCTTCTGAATTTTCATCCATTGGGTCATATTTTCCTATTGGAAGTATTTCAAAATGAGGTCTGGAATTATCCACTTCATATTCTGAAGCAGGAATCCATTCAGTAAAAATATTTTTAAAATATGATGCAGCTTGAACAACGTTTCCTTTGTAGTGAAACACAGCATATAACCCAGCATTTAATTCAAGTTTTTCTAAATGTGATGGAATTTCATCAAAATTTGAAACTTCAACCGTTGCCCATTTGGTGAAAGGAATTGAAGGATTTTTCATAAAATCATCACCATAAAATTGTAATGAAACACGTTCACCTCCTACTCTATTTTTTATTTCTTTAATACTAGGAGCAAAACTTGCCCACAACACACCTGTTGCATTATTTAAAAAACTCATTGATAATGATTTACCAATGAGTTTTTTGGGTTGTATATCTATTATTTTGAACTCCATTATTCTAAATCATCAATTAAAAAGCTATTTAAGAAAGCAATAGATTTCTCTATATCATAATGCAAGATTCTGTCTTCTTTTACCAATGGCACATCTTCGCGATACGATTTCAAAAACATTTCAATAAAGTCGCTAGATTTTAAAGGCCTTCTAAATTCGATTGCTTGAGACGCATTCATCAATTCGATTGCCAAAATACGCTCAAGATTTTCCATAATTTTCAAGCATTTTGTTGCAGCATTGGCTCCCATACTCACATGATCTTCTTGACCGTTTGATGAAACAATACTATCAATACTTGCAGGTGTTGCCAACTGCTTATTCTGACTCACAATACTTGCAGCTGTATATTGAGGAATCATGAAACCAGAGTTTAATCCTGGATCGCTAACTAAAAATGCAGGCAATTCTCTTAAACCAGAAATTAATTGATACGTTCTTCTTTCAGAAATGCTTCCTAACTCGGCTAAAGCAAGTCCTAGAAAATCTAATGCTAATGCCAAAGGCTGACCATGGAAATTTCCTCCTGATATAATTAAATCTTCATCGACAAAAATATTAGGATTATCTGTTACCGAATTGATTTCTGTTTTAAAAACCTTTTTTACATAATCAATTGTATCTTTTGATGCACCATGAACTTGTGGAATACATCTAAAAGAATATGGATCCTGAACATGTTTTTTAGCTTGATTAATAATTTCGCTTCCGTCTAATAAATCATTAAAACGCTGAGCCGTTGTAATTTGTCCTTTGTGAGGTCTTACTAAATGAATTAACTCATTGAAAGGCTCAATTCTTCCATCAAAACCTTCTAATGAAATTGCACCAATAACATCTGCCAAATAAGAAAATTTCATTGCTTTAAGCAATGTATAACATCCATATGCACTCATAAATTGAGTTCCATTGAGTAATGCCAAACCTTCTTTAGATTTTAACAAGATTGGTTGCCAACCCATTTTATCCATGACTTTTGCAGCCGGCTGACGGAATCCATCTACATATACCTCTCCTTCACCAATTAAAGGCAAACATAAATGAGCTAATGGAGCTAAATCTCCTGACGCTCCTAATGACCCTTGAGTATAAACTACAGGAAGAATATCATTATTGTAAAAATCAATTAAACGCTCAACGGTTTGCAATTGCACACCCGAATTGCCATAGCTTAATGATTTAATTTTTAAAAGCAACATTATTTTAACCACTTCATGAGGTACTTCATCACCAGTACCACAAGCATGCGATTTCATTAAATTCTCTTGAAGCTTTGTAAGATTTTCGTTCGAAATTTTAATGTTATACAAAGACCCAAAACCAGTGTTAATGCCATAGATTGGTTCTTTTTGAGTTTCCATTTTTTTATCTAAATAAGCCCTACATTTTTCAATGTTAATTCTAGCTTCTTCTGATAATTGTAAAGTAAAATTTTGAGAGATTATTTCATGAAGCAATTCTAATGAAAACACATCAGAACTAATATAATGCACTGTATCCATTTGGTTGTTTATTTGGAAGCCAAAATTCTACAAAAACACAGTAAAAAGCAAGTTAATTTATTAGTATTTATTTAAGATTAATTTTTAAACGCTTTATTATCTTTGATATTTTAAAAATGACCAACTATGAAAAAGAGCATCTACATTTTATTTTTCTTTCTTAACAGTCTTTTGATGTTTTCTGCGGACAACATCACACTTACAGGAAAAATAACCAATCCATCTGGTGACAAACTTACAGTAAGAGGAGAATTATTTGAAAAAGAAATTCCCTTAAAAAGTGACGGAACATTTAACATATCATTTCCGATTGAGTATGATGGTGTTTACCTTATGGCTACAAAAAATAATCGTGCTCCAATTTATTTAACAAAAACAAGTAAGTTAAATATTTCTGCAGATGATGCAAACTTCAACAACACTATAAAATTTGAAGGAGCTGGAAGCGCTGAAAATAATTATTGGCAACAAAAGAATACTATTTTAAGCAAGGAAATGTCTAATCCTCAATTATTTTATTCAACTGAAGAATTAGTTTATTTAGAAAAAATTAAAACATTAAAAAACAATATTTTAGCATTAATTAATACTACTAAACTTTCAGATAAATCTTTTAAAGAAAATGAAAAGAAAAGTTTAGATTATTTTGAACAATTACAAATTTTGGTATACGAAAGATATCATTCACATTATGCAAAAAAAGAAGGTTTTAAAACTTCAGAAAGCTTTCCTAAAGTTAACCCTTCAATCGATTATGACAACGAAGCAGATTATCAATTTTCTAGCCACTACAAACAATTAGTTAATGCAAATTTCAACAACAACTTGACTTCTAAAATAAGTAATGAAGATGAGTACACTTATAAAGTTGCTTTACCTGAAATAAAAAAAATCAAAAGTAAATCAATTAAAAATGCTTTAATCCAAAATTTAGCTTACGAAGTTATTGCTGGAAATCCAGATTCTGAAATGCTATATAATGAGATAATGGCACTTTCTGACAACACAAAACTTAAAGAATCTTTAACTGCAAAGTATAACAAAATCAAAACAGTGGCAGTTGGAAAAGTTTCACCAACATTTGAGTACGAAAATTTTAAAGGAGGAAAAACTTCTTTAGAAAGCTTAAAAGGAAAATATGTTTACATTGATGTTTGGGCAACTTGGTGTGGTCCTTGCCGTAAAGAAATTCCAAGTTTACAGAGCTTAGAAGAAAAATATCATGGAAAAAACATAGAATTTGTAAGTATATCTATAGATACTAAAAAAGACTACGACAAATGGAAAAAGTTTGTTGAAGAAAAAAGTCTTGGAGGAATTCAACTTTTTGCAGACAACGATTGGAATTCAAAATTTATAACTGACTATGCAATTGAAGGAATACCAAGATTTATTTTAGTTGATCCACAAGGCAATATCACTTCAGCAGATGCTCCTCGCCCATCAGATCCAAAACTAATCGAAAAATTTGATGAATTAGGAATAAAATAATCGAAAAGGCTGTTAATACAGCCTTTTTTATTTTTTCAAAGTTAAAAATGCTTTTCCTAAATATTGAATAATATCTGAAGCTATAAAAGAATTATAACTTGTTTCGTGTACTGCTAAATCTGCTGTCAACCCATGTAGATAAACTCCTAAAATAGCAGCATCAATCATATCATATCCCTGAGCAATTAAACCTGTAATTATCCCTGTTAAAACATCTCCGCTACCAGCAGTGGCTAAAGCCTGATTTCCTGTCGTATTTACATAAACATCATTTTTATACACAATCATTGTTGGTGCTCCTTTGACCACAATTACAATGTTGTATTTTTTTGAAAATTCCTTAACCATTTCCAACATTTGTTCTTGACTTTCCCAAATTCCTATCAATCTTTCCAATTCTTTACGATGAGGTGTTAGAACAGTTTTGTCAGACAAATTTTCGAGCCAAGTTTTGTTTTCTGAAAGAATGTTTAAACCATCAGCATCGATAACTATCGGTAAATAATTCATCTTTAAAAACTGAAAAAAAGCTTGTTGCGTTTCTTTATGTAATCCCATTCCCATCCCCATTCCAATAACTTGAATTGATAAAGTAGTCTGAATTGAAGAAATATACTCATTACACTCATCTGTCAAAACCATTACTTCAGGCATAACGGTTTGTACAATTTCATAGCCACATTTAGGGACATAGACAGTGACAAGTCCAGCTCCAGACTTTAAACAAGCTTTAGCAGAAAGGCAAACAGACCCTATTTTACCATAACTTCCACCAATAATCAATGCATGTCCCTGAATTCCTTTGTGAGCTTGATTTACAATTGGCTTAAATCTTCTTTTAGCCTGTTCATAATCGATATAAAAATACTTTTCCATAACATAAATTTACAAAATATGAATGTTTTATCCTTTTGTAACTCCGTAAAAAATCGGTACATTAGCGCTCGAAAATTATTATACAACACAAAATGAAAAATACAGCATTAACGCACATTCACGAAAGTTTAGGTGCAAAAATGGTTCCGTTCGCAGGTTATAACATGCCTGTTCAATATGAAGGAGTTAATATAGAGCATGAAACAGTTCGTAATAGCGTAGGAGTTTTTGATGTATCTCACATGGGAGAATTCTTTTTAAAAGGAGAAAATGCCTTGGCATTAATTCAAAAAGTAACTTCAAATGATGCTTCAAAGTTAGTTGACGGAAAAGCACAATATTCTTGTTTGCCAAATAATGAAGGTGGAATTGTAGATGATTTAATTGTTTACAAAATTGCAGACAATCATTATATGTTAGTGGTAAATGCTTCAAATATTGAAAAAGACTGGAACTGGATTTCCGCTCACAACGATTTAGACGTTGAAATGGAAAACCTATCAGATGCTTATTCTTTATTGGCCATCCAAGGACCAAAAGCAGCTGAAGCAATGCAATCTCTAACATCTATAGATTTAGTAAATATGCCGTATTATTCATTCCAAATTGGTGAATTTGCTGGTGTAAATGATGTAATAGTTTCTGCTACTGGTTATACTGGTTCTGGAGGATTTGAAATTTATTTCAAAAACGAAGATGCTGTGACAATTTGGGCAAAAGTTTTTGAAGCTGGAGCTCCTTTTGGGATTAAACCAATTGGATTGGCTGCACGTGATACATTACGCTTAGAAATGGGCTTCTGCTTGTATGGAAACGACATAAACGATACAACTTCTCCATTAGAAGCTGGCTTAGGATGGATTACAAAATTTGACAAAGAATTCACTAACTCTTCTAATTTAAAGAAACAAAAAGAAGAAGGTGTTTCTCGTAAATTAGTTGCTTTCGAATTAATCGAAAGAGGTATTCCTCGTCATGATTATGAAATCGTTGATGCAAACGGAAATGTAATTGGTATCGTAACATCGGGAACTCAATCACCATCAATGAATAAAGGAATTGGATTAGGTTATGTTCCAACTTCTTTATCAACAGTAGATTCAGAAATTTATATCCGTATCAGAAACAAAGACATTGCTGCCAAAGTGGTTAAATTACCTTTTTATAAAAAATAAAAAGTTTGAAAAAATATTTTCTTTTTTTAATGATTTTTTGGGCTACAATTTTACATGCACAATCTGAAATGGATGCATGTAGTACATTAACAAAAATGAGCCAATTAATCAAAAAATTACATTATAAACCAAAACCGATAAATGACAGTTTATCGGTTTATCTTTTTACGAACTTTCTTGACAACCTTGATCCAAATAATGATTTATTTTTAAGCTCGGATATTGAACTACTGAAGAAATACAAATACAAGATTGACGACTATATAAATAGTGAAAATTGTGACTTTTTAAATACATTTTTTAAAACTTATAATACCGCTGTAGACAGACGTGCCAAAATTATAAGTGAAATTAAAAATGAACCTTTTTCTTTAACTAATCCAGAAGTAATTCGATTTTATTCAAAGAAAAGACCTCACTTGAATACTACAATTGAATTAAAGAAAATCTTTAAAAAGAAAATGTTGATGGATTTATTCTTTGATATTTCTACAATGAGTACAAAAAAAGATTCTTTATCATCAGTTTTTTCAACATTAGTTCCAGATTCGAAACAAAAAATTTTTGATCAATTTACCTGTGAAACCAGTAAATTCTCGATAACTAAAGAAGAATTTTACAATCGCTTTTTTGGTATTTTCAGTAATTATTTTGATCCGCATACTCAATATTTTTCCAAAAGTGCAAAATCAAACTTCTTAACAACAGTAAGTTCAGACAATTATACTTTTGGACTATTTTTAGCTTTTAACGAAAATAATCAGATTCTAGTTTCAGGCACTCTTCCAGGAACATCAACGTACTTTTTAGAAAAAATAGAACCTGGTGATATCATCACCAAAATAAAATCTTCTAATGAAGAATACTTAGCGAACTGCCTAAACATGGAAAAAATTGAAAACATTTTCAATTCCAGTGAATATAAAAAAGCTGATTTCACTTTTCAAAAAAAAAGTGGTGAAGTTTACGGATTGACTTTGGTCAAACAAATCATGAAAGACTATCAAAACAGTGCTTATAGTTTTATTTTAGAATTTGATAATAAAAAAACAGGTTATATCAATATCCCTTCTTTTTATTCAACTATTGAAGATGGAAAAACGAATGTTAGTGAAGATGTAGCTAAAGAAATACACAAACTAAAGCAAGATAATATTTCAGGTTTAATAATTGATCTTGAGAACAACGGAGGAGGGTCAATGAATGAAGCCATAAAATTATGCAGCTTATTTATAAAAGGAGCCCCAATAGGTCAGGCTCAAAATAAAGCACATAAAAGAGAAATTATATCTTCTCAAAATGAAAAAGTTATTTACACAGGGCCTATTATTATTCTCCAAAATGGAAATTCTGCTTCTGCAAGTGAGTTTTTTACTAATGCAATGCAAGATTATCGATTAGCACTGGTCGCAGGAACTAAATCTTTTGGAAAAGCAAGTTTTCAAGAAATCATTCCTTTAGATGATAAAGAAACTCAATTTCTTAAATTGACTGTCGGCAAATTTTACAGAATTACAGGTAAAAGCAATCAATCTATAGGTATTTTACCAGATATTGAAATTCCTAATGTTTTTGATGGACAAATTCAAAGAGAACAAGATGCTAAAACAGCCCTTAAAAATGACAAAATAGAAGGTGTTGTTACTATTGAATCATTTCCTTTTAATGAAAAACAAAAACAGGTTGTAAAAACACAAACCGACAAAAACAAAACTGATCCTGAACTTCAAAAAATAAAAGTATTAAGAAACAAAATTAATAATTTGTTGAATGTTCCTATGGAGCCATTGACACTAAAATTTGGTCCTGTTTATGACCGAATTTTTAAATTAGCTAAAGACTGGCAAGAATTTGAAGAACAAACTAAAAAAGATTATAATTTTCTAATTTATAAAACTTCGTACGATACTGAAAAAATAAAATTAGATGATTATTTAAAATCCATTAGTGAAAAACAGATTAAAATTTTAAAACAGAACTATAGTATTTACAGAACAATACAAATAATGACAGATTTAAAATAATTTATCATTGATTTGATTAAAAAACTATAAAAAGACTTTTAAAAACAATTGAATCATTTATTTTTGCATCATAATAAAAACTTAAGAAATGGGAAGAGCATTTGAATTTAGAAAAGCACGTAAAATGAAGCGTTGGTCAGCAATGGCAAAAACGTTTACAAAAATTGGTAAAGATATTGTAATGGCAGTTAAAGAAGGAGGTCCAAATCCTGAAACTAACTCGCGTTTAAGAGCAGTTATTCAAAATGCGAAAGCTGCTAATATGCCAAAAGACAATGTTGAACGTGCTATTAAAAAAGCTTCAGATAAAGAAACTGCCAACTATAAAGAAGTATTGTTTGAAGGATATGCTCCTCACGGAATTGCAATTTTAATTGAAACTGCTACTGATAACAACAATAGAACGGTTGCCAACATTAGAAGTTATTTTAATAAATGTAATGGAGCTTTAGGAACACAAGGTTCGGTAGAATTTATGTTTGATCATACCTGTAACTTCCGTATTCCTGCTGAAGGGCAAGATGTTGAAGAATTAGAATTAGAAATGATTGATTTCGGAGTAGAAGAAATTTTCGCTGATGAAGACGGAATTGTAATGTATGCTCCGTTTGAAAGTTTTGGTGCTATTCAAAAAGAATTAGAAAACAGAGGAATTGAAGTATTATCTTCTGGATTTGAGAGAATTCCACAAGTAACAAAAGAATTAACTCCTGAGCAAGTTGCAGACGTAGAAAAATTATTAGAGAAAATTGAAGAGGATGACGACGTTATGAACGTTTTCCATACAATGCAAGAATAATTAAACTACTTATTATATCACTAAACTCCTGAATATTCAGGAGTTTTTTTGTTTTATATGAGAATTATATAATTCTTCCTTAAAATGATATAAAACGCTTGATTAACTACTAATCTAAATTTGTATATGTAATAATAAAACTCAAAAATTATGAAAACTACAATTTTAGGAATGCTTGCAGTAGTATTTACGCTAAATATCCAAGCGCAGAACAAAAACTTACAAACAGAGGTAAAAACAACAGTTACCACTATCAAGGATTCTGATGGAGAAAAAAAATTAGTCAAATCTGAGGTTACTAAAGAGGTGCAAAAAGTAGAGGTTGAGGCCGAAAGACCAGGAACAAAAAATATTCCAATTGCAAATACACCAGTTGAGGTAACCAATACCACAACGGTTAATCATAATGGTGTAGCTAAAGTTGTTGAAGTAGATCATTCAAGTTATTATATGCTTGACGGAATGAAATATCAGTTAAAATCTGAAGAAGGAGGCTCATACACAATGTATACTGATCAAAACAAACCAAGTGGTATAATGAGAAAAACTTCAAACAACAATTATATTTTTTACAATAAAAATAAATTTTCTGTTGGTTATTTTGATGCAGAAGGAAATTTTATCTTAGATACATACAATAACAAATCAGATAAGATAACTACAGAAAAATTTATGATTCAGAAATAATGCTGAACAAAGCAACCCGAAGTACAAACAAAAAACTCCGAATCAACGATTCGGAGTTTTTTATATTTTATAATATCTAAAATAATTATTTTATGAATTCTATCTTCTGAGCTTCTTCAGCATTTACACTATCAAAGAACCCTTGAGCACTCATCCATTCGTCACTAAACACTTTACTCATATATCTTGAACCGTGATCAGGAAAAATGGCAATTACATTGCTATTTTCATCAAATTCATTTTCTTCTGCATATTGTTTGATGGCTTGCATTACTGCTCCTGATGTGTAACCTACAAACAAACCTTCGGTTTTTGCAATGTTACGAGTCATGTGAGCACTATCTTCATCAGTAACTTTTACAAATTTATCTATCAAATCAAAATCTGTAGCAGTAGGAATTAAATTTTTTCCTAATCCTTCAATTCTGTATGGATAAATTTCTTCAGCGTCAAATTCTCTAGTTTCATGGTATTTTTTCAATACCGAACCATACGCATCAACACCTAATATTCTAATGTTTGGATTTTTTTCTTTTAAGAACTTAGCAGCACCAGATAATGTCCCTCCAGTACCTGTACAAGCTACAACGTGAGTTACTTTACCGTTTGTTTGCTCCCAAATTTCTGGATCAGTAGTTTTATAATGTGCTTCGATATTTAACTCATTAAAGTATTGATTAATGTATACCGAACCTTTAGTTTCTTCGTGCAATCTTTTTGCAACATTATAGTAAGAACGTTCATCATCTGCAGAAACGTGTGCAGGGCACACATATACTTTGGCACCCAGACTACGTAACATATCTATTTTATCTGGAGATGATTTTGAACTAACTGCTAGAATACATTCATAACCTTTGATTATACTAACCATTGCTAAACTAAACCCAGTATTTCCAGATGTTGTTTCAATAATAGTATCACCTGGCTTGATGATTCCTTGTCTTTCAGCTTCCTCAATAATGTATAATGCGATACGGTCTTTTGTTGAATGACCTGGATTAAAGGCTTCTACTTTTGCATAAAAATTTCCTTTAATTTCTTCAGTAACCTTATTGATTTTAATTAGCGGAGTATTCCCTATTAATTCCAATACATTATTGTAAGCTTGTATATCTTGTCCCATATATTTTTATAATCGAGGCTTTTTGTTTCGAAATTTTATCAACAACAAAACTTTGCAAATCTATAAAAAAAAATTAACTATTGCTTAATTCCTTCTAAATCTAATAAAAAACTAAACTCTTTTGCTACTTCTTTTAAGGACTCAAACCTTCCGGAAGCACCGCCATGTCCAGTATCCATATTAGTATCTAAATATAATAGTTTTTTATCACTTTTCAAAGTTCTTAATTTAGCTACCCACTTTGCCGGCTCCCAATATTGCACCTGAGAATCATGTAAACCTGTCGTTACTAACATATTAGGATATTCTTGCTCAGTAATATTATCATAAGGAGAATATGACTTCATATAGTCATAATATTTTTTTTCGTTAGGATTTCCCCACTCATCGTACTCACCAGTTGTTAAAGGAATAGATTCATCTAACATTGTAGTTACAACATCTACAAATGGAACTGCTGCTATTACACCATTATACAAATTGGGCGCCATGTTAATTACTGCTCCCATTAATAATCCTCCAGCTGAACCTCCTTCGGCATATAAATGATTAGCTGAAGTATATTTTTGTTCTATCAAATACTTTGAACAATCAATAAAATCTGTAAATGTATTTTTCTTTTTTAATAATTTTCCATCTTCATACCAAGGCCTTCCTAAGTCTTCACCACCACGAATATGAGCAATCGCATAAATAAAACCTCTATCAAGTAAACTTAAACGAGTAGTCGAAAATGTGCAATCCATAGAATAGCCATAAGATCCATAAGCATACTGAAGTAATGGATTTTGACCATCAAGCTTAATTCCTTTACGATACACTAATGAAATTGGAACCTTAACCCCATCCTGAGCTGTTGCCCAGATACGTTTTTCTTCGTAATTATTTTTATCAAACTTACCTCCTAAAACCTCTTGCTCTTTCTTGATTTCTTTAGTTTTATCTTTCATATTGAAATCAATAATAGACGATGGAGTTGTTAACGATTGATAACCATAACGCAATATATCTGTATCAAAATCTACATTAGTAGAGGTGTATGCTGTATATGTTTCGCTATCGAATGGTAAGTAATATTCCCCTTCCCCACTCCATGGCATGATTCGTAATTTTGTCAGACCATTGTCACGCTCTTCAACTACCAAATAGTCTTTAAAAATTTCGATGTCTTCCAATAAAACTGTATCTCTGTGAGGAATTAAATCAACCCAATTTTCTTTTGTAGTATTACTTTCAGAAGTTTTCATCAACTTGAAATTGGTTGCTTCATCTTTATTGGTCAAAATATAGAAACTATCATTGTAATGAGAAATACTATACTCTAAACCTCTTGTTCTTTTTTGAAAAACTTTAAATGAATCGTTTGGAGCATCAGCATTTAAAATCTGATATTCGGTTGTCATTGTACTTTGAGAGCCAATTACAATGTATTTCTTCGATTTTTCTTTATAAATGAATACACTAAACGTATCGTCTTTTTCTTCGAAAATTAAAACATCTTCACTAGAGTTTGTTCCTAATTTATGACGGTACACTTTGTCTGATCTTAACGTTACAGGATCTTTAGTAACATAAAAAATAGTTTCATTATCATTTGCCCAAACCGAACCTCCTGTACAATTTTCTATTTTGTCAGATAATATTTCGTTTGTTTCTAAATTTTTTACTTGAATGGTGTAAATCCTTCTACTTACTAAATCAGTACCAAAAGTGGCATATTTATTATTAGGACTAACGCTCACGCCTGCAAGCTGAAAATACGCATGATTTCTTGCCATTTCATTGCAATCAAACATAATTTCCTCTTTAGCTTCAAGACTTCCCTTTTTTCTTGAATAAATTGGATAATCACCTCCAGTTACAAATTTTGAAATATAATAATATCCGTTATATAGATAAGGTACAGATTCATCATCTTCCTTAATTCTAGATTTCATTTCAGTAAACAACTCACCTTGAAAATCTTTTGTATGAGCAGTCATCTCTTCATAATATTTATTTTCAGCGTTTAAATAATCAATAACTTCTTTATTATCACGATCATTAAGCCAATAATAATTATCTATTCGTATGTCTTTATGTTTTTCTAAAGTATGAGGAATAATTTTAGCAATAGGAGGTTGTATTTCTTTTGACATTTTCTTTTGGGCTGTTATAATATTTATTGAGGATGCAAAAATAAGACTTAGCAAGCTTACTTTAACTAATTTATTCATAATAGTTAGTTGTGTTTTTGCATTGCAATTTAGTATTTTTGTGTGTCATTTAAAAATAATAACAATGTTTGGAGATATTATGGGTATGATGGGTAAGCTAAAAGAAACCCAACAAAAAGTAGAAGATACTAAAAAAAGATTAGATCATGTTTTAGTTGACGAACAAAGTTCTGATGGTTTATTAAAAACTACTTTAACTGCCAACAGAAAAATCAAGTCTATTTCTATTGATGATGCTTTACTAAAAGACAAAGAACAACTCGAGGATTATTTACTTTTAGTATTAAACAAAGCCATTGAAAAAGCAACCAATGTTCACGAAACTGAACTTGCGGCTGTTGCCAAAGAAGGGATGCCAAATATTCCTGGAATGGACGGCCTTTTTAAATAAAATTGATTACTTACAAAAAATCCCGAAGATTACTTCGGGATTTTAATTTATTGCTTGATAATAATTACATTGCAACTTTAGGAAGTATATTCATTACATATTCATGCATCACTTGACGATAATCTAAATGTGTAACTATACGAAGTTTACCATGCCCCATAGAACTTATATGAATTCCTTTTTCTTTTAATTTTTCTATGATTACTTTTTCATTCAAATACGATTGAACAGAAAAAATTAAAATATTTGTTTCCACTGGCTCTACAGAAGCCACCCATGGCAATTGTTTTAAAATATGACCTAATTCTTTAGCACGTCTGTGATCGTCTTCTAAACGTCCTACATGATGATCAAGTGCATAAATTCCAGCCGCTGCCAAATAACCAGCTTGACGCATTCCTCCTCCAAATATTTTTCTAACTCTTAGAGCCTTTTTTATTGTTTTAGCATCTGAAATTAAAACAGAACCTACTGGAGCTCCCAAACCTTTGCTTAAGCAAACAGAAATCGTATCGAATAATTGTCCAAATTGCCTAGGCGATTGTCTTTTCGCTACTAAAGCATTCCATATTCGAGCACCATCTAAATGATATTTTAAATTATTTTGAACGCAAACTTTTTTTATTTCGACCAATGTATCTATTTCATAACAAGCACCACCACCTTTATTTGTCGTATTTTCAATACTTACCAATTTACTTAATGGGGCGTGATAAAATTCAGGATCATTAATTGCATTCCTTACTAATGAAGCATTAATCATCCCTCTATCTCCATCAACAAGATTACAAGAGACACCGCTATTAAAAGAAGCTCCTCCTCCTTCATAATGATAAATGTGAGACCATTTATCACAAATAACCTGATCTCCAGGATTAGTATGCAGTTTTATTGCGGTTTGATTAGCCATTGTTCCTGAAGGAAAAAATAAAGCAGCTTCCATTCCAAAAATTGAAGCAACTTTTTCTTCTAAAGCATTTACAGATGGATCTTGTTTATAAACATCATCACCTACTTTTGCGCTAAACATAGCATGTAACATTTCTTGAGTAGGCTTGGTTACGGTATCACTTACCAGGTTTATTTCCATATTGATAAAAAATCAATCTAAATTGTAAGAATTAACTTGTTCTGAACTCACTATTTTTGGGGAGAAAAAAATTTTTAGTATCTTTCCCAAGTATTTCAAAAACATATCACTTTTAAAACCTTTTAGGTTAATATTAGAAATACATTTGAAAATTCAAAAATAGAAATCAAAAGTATAAAATTATTATGACAAATGTCGACCAAATTAAAGGTATTGTAGAACGCCTTGGTGCGTTGAGGAGGTATCTTTGACATTGATGCCAAATTAATCGAAATTGCTAACGAAGAAGAGAAAACTTTTGCTCCTGATTTTTGGAACAATGCAAAAGAAGCTGAAGTAATTGTGAAGAATCTACGCTCAAAGAAAAAATGGGTTGAAGATTATGAAAAAGCAATAAATCTTTCAGATGAACTTCAAATTGCTTATGACTTTTTTAAAGAAGGTGAGTTAAGTGAGACCGAGCTCGACGAATTATATGAATCTGTTAATACTCATATAGAAAACATAGAGTTCAAAAACATGCTTTCAGACGAAGGAGATTCCTTGAGTGCTGTACTACAAATTACTGCTGGAGCTGGAGGTACTGAAAGTTGTGACTGGGCAAGTATGTTAATGCGTATGTATATGATGTGGGGAGAAAAAAATGGATATAAGGTTAAGGAATTAAACTTTCAAGAAGGGGATGTTGCTGGCATAAAAACAGTGACATTAGAATTTGAAGGAGACTATTCATTTGGATACCTTAAAGGAGAAAACGGTGTTCATCGTTTGGTTAGAATTTCGCCTTTCGACAGCAATGCTAAAAGACATACTTCATTTGCATCAGTATATGTTTATCCGTTGGTTGATGATAGTATTGAAATTGACATTAATCCAGCAGACATTGAAATTACAACATCACGTTCGAGTGGTGCTGGTGGACAAAATGTAAATAAAGTTGAAACTAAAGTTCAATTATTTCACAAACCAACTGGAATTCAAATTCAGTGTTCCGAAACAAGATCTCAACAAGATAACAGACAAAGAGCTATGCAAATGTTACGTTCTCAATTGTATGAAATTGAATTAAAGAAACGCATGGAACAAAGAGCAGACATTGAAGCAAACAAAATGAAAATCGAGTGGGGCTCACAAATACGTAACTACGTTATGCATCCTTACAAATTAATTAAAGATGTAAGAACCCAACATGAAACTAGTGATGTTGAAGGAGTTATGAACGGAAACCTAGATGATTTCTTGAAAGCATATCTCATGATGATGGGGCAAAAAGAAAGTTAAACTAATATCTTAATTGTTTTTTATTATGTATTTAAAAAGATATTTTGACGAAGAAATTTGGAAAGAAGTTGAATTAAAATCTCCTTTTAAGGAGAAACACAAAGTATTCGTTTCCAATTATGGTAATTTACGAAAGATAAATCTTGATACTAATACCGAAATTTCAATTAAACAAGCTTTAACAGAAGGCTATCCATCATTTGGTCTAAGTGTTTTTACAGAACAAAGTGAAAATGATAAAGTTTATTTATCAGAAACAAGACAAGCAATTGCTGCTATAAGAAATGAGATTCGAGCTCTAAACAAAAAGCTCAAACAATGTGATGGAAAAAATGCAGATTATTATAGAATTTCAAAAGAGATTGACTCAAAAGAAGATTTACTTTACTCTAGCAAAAAATCTTATCAAAAAAAATACAGAAAAATAGAAAACGCTAGAAGGAAAAATTTTGGAGCTTTAACTCATCGTTTGGTTGCCCTCAATTTTATTGAACAACCTACAGAAAAGCATAGTTTTGTTGCGCATCTTGATTTTGACAAATTAAACAATCATCATTCAAATTTAAAATGGATGACAAGCGAGGAAAATATAAAACATCAACAGAATAGTCCATATGTTATTAAAGCAAAGGCAATAGCAAACATTAACAGATCTGGAAGAATTACTCGTTCAAAGCTAAGTATTCATCAAGTGATGATGATTAAAAAGAAGATTAATGAAGACGTTCCTTTACGGAAATTAGCCAAAAGATATAATGTTTCAGAAACACAACTTTTGAGAATAAAAAGAGGAATTAATTGGGCAAATATTGCTCCAGCTAGATAAACAAAAAGAGCCAATTTAAATTGGCTCTTTTTTATTTTATATACTATTGTTGCATCTTAAAATAATAATCGGCGGAGTGCTTTCCACTTCCATAAAAAAGAAAGAACACACAAATTACAAATAATAAAAATGATAATATCATATTTCCTACATTCATTTCACCAATAAAATTAACCAAAAAGGCTCCTAGCAAAATTGGTAATTGAGCTGCAATTGCCCATCTTGTTAAAAGACCTACTATAATCATTATCCCTCCCATCATATGAGCAGCTACAACATAATGTACAATTAACATACCTCCTCCTAAGTTTTTGATTGGTTCTGAAAGTTGATTATAATACTCTGTATTGGTCAAAAAGGAAACTCCTTTCCAAAAAAGGAAAACCCCAACAATAATTCGTAAAATATCTAATGAATAATAGGTATGAGCGTTTGCCCACTTGTTTAAACTTTTAACGGTTTCCATAATGCTTCAGTTTAAAATTAGATATCTAATTTAATAAACATTACAGAAATAACCTACTACAAATCAGTATTTTATATAAAAATCAGTTTTTATCGGTTGAATATCACTTATTGATTTTACATTTTCTGAAAGAACTTTCCAAAATGAACTTGCTTCTAACCTGATTTTTTTTCCTTTGATCATTACATCAATTGGCATTGAAAAGTTTGGTGCTTCAGCTTTCCATTTATATTCTATAACCTTTCCAGATTTTCTAAATTCTAATTCAGGAATTGTTGTATAACGTAGATATTGATTAAAAACTGGAGTTAAATCTAAACCTGACTCTTTATTGAAAAAATCAACAACGTCTTGGGTTTTAATAATCTGTTTTTTGAATGTCTCAGAATATTTTAAAAGCATTTTCCACCATTTTGAATCATTGTTCACAATGTGGCGTATAGTATTCAACATTAATGCCCCTTTAGGATACATATCACCACTACCCTCTTTATTCACTCCATAATGGCCAATTATTGGTCGGTCATTACTAACTGCATTACGTAAACCATAAGCGTATTGCATTGCTTTATCATATCCAAACTGACATTCTATAAAAACAATCTCTGAATACATAGTAAATCCTTCATGTATCCACATATCAGCAATATCTTTACTGGTTATACTGTTTCCAAACCATTCGTGACCACTTTCGTGAATTGTTATATAATCAAATAATAATCCAACACCTGTACCAGACAAATCATTACCCATGTATCCTTTCATATAATGGTTCCCATAAGCTACTGCACTTTGATGCTCCATTCCCAAATATGGCGTTTCAACCAATTTGTAACCATCATCGCTAAAAGGATATTTTCCAAATTTTGACTGAAAACAATCCATCATTGGTTTTACCTCTTCAAAATGTTTTCTTGCTTTTGCTTCGTTTGCTCTTAAAACATAATAATCTAAATCAAGCCCTTTATGAGTATCATTAATATGAACATAATCAGCGATATTTACTGTAATATCATATGTATTGATTGGATTTTTAACTTCCCAATCCCAACGTGTATATCCGTTTTGAAGGTTTTCCATACCTAAGAAACGACCATTGGAAACGTTCATTAATCCATTTGGGACAGCAACTTTTATTGTTGCACCAAAATCTGGTTCATCACTTTGAGAGTCTTTTACAGGAAACCAGCAACTTGCTCCAAATCCCTGACAGGCAACACCTATCCATGGTTTTCCAGCCTCATCTTTACTAAAAACAAAACCTCCATCCCAAGGAGCTTTCTTTGCAATTACTGGATTTCCTGAATAGTAAAATCGGATTTTGTTTTCTGAATTTTTTTGAAGTGCCGAAGGAAAATTTATGAATGTTGCAATTTCTTCCCTTTTATAATCTAATTTTTTTCCGTTAAAAATAATACTATCAACATTCATGTTCTCAAATAAATCAATTTGAATTTTAGAAGTATTATCTGTGGTTTTAAAAGTAATATCATTATACCCAACAATAGATTTTTGATTAGGGCTAATCTTGATATTTAAATCATATCGTAAAACATCAAAACTTGTACGTTCAGGTCGTAAACCGCCTTGTAAAGAATCACGTCGTGTAAAATGTTCTTTAGGGACAGTTAACTGAGCTGATGCGCTGAATAAGTTTAGGAAAAAAATTAAAATAAGTATACTGTTTTTCATGGATTTGGGGGTTTGTAAAACAAAAAACTACTACGTAAAATTAGTAGTAGTTTTTAATATATTGTTACATTTAAGAAAAGTTTAATTATTGAAATACAATTTCACTTGATTTAAAAACTTTACTCCATTTCTCTTCAAACTTTTTAGATATTTTCTTTTCCTTAATTCCAACCAAATTCACATATAAAGATGAATCTCCTTGAATAATATAATAAACTTGAGATTCAGGCTTGATATCATCAAGATATTCTTCTACTTCTATTTTAAATAATATCCAAGGATATTTATCCTGTTCATTTTTTTCTAAAATAGTTAATTTTGCATTTTGAGCATTTTGTTTTGTTTGTGAATAAAACAAATCAGCTGCTTTATCCATTCCCATATCTCTAACATTTTTTAAAGACATCATTGTTCCTATAATTGACCAATTTTCAAGAGATTCTTTATCTGGAACTAACTCAACAAAATGTACTGTTTCATTTTCTTGATTATTTGCAATTTTCCATTTGTATTCCTCAGGCCAGTTTACTTTTAAATTTTCAATTTTCTCTTGTGCTATTGTTGAAATAGAAATTACTAACAACAAAAATAAAATTATTTTTTTCATTATTTATTTTAAAAAATTAAACCTGAATCACTCCTAAATTAAATTGTTTTTCAATTGGTGCATGATTAGCTGCCTCAATACCCATAGAAATCCAGGTTCTTGTTTCAAGTGGATCAATAATAGCATCTGTCCACAAACGAGAAGCCGCATAATAAGGTGACACTTGTTCGTCGTAACGTGATTTAATTTTAGTAAACAATTCTTCCTCTTTTTCTGGCGTAATTTCTTCTCCTTTTGCTTTTAAAGAAGCTGCTTCAATTTGCATTAATACTTTTGCTGCCTGCGCTCCTCCCATTACAGCAAGCTCTGCGCTTGGCCAGGCAAAGATCAATCTTGGATCGTAAGCTTTACCACACATTGCATAATTCCCAGCTCCGTATGAATTTCCAACCACAACGGTAAACTTAGGTACTACACTATTTGCAACTGCATTCACCATTTTAGCTCCGTCTTTAATGATTCCACCATGTTCCGATTTTGAACCTACCATAAAACCAGTTACATCATGAACAAATACCAACGGAATTTTCTTTTGGTTACAGTTCGCAATAAAACGTGTTGCTTTATCAGCCGAATCAGAATAGATAACCCCACCAAACTGCATTTCGCTTGGTTTTGTTTTTGCACCTGTAGTCTTAGCAATTAAACGCTGGTTTGCTACAATTCCTACTGCCCAACCATCAATACGAGCATAACCTGTAATTATTGTCTGACCATAACCCTCTTTATATTCATCAAATTCCGAATTATCAACCAAACGTTTAATGATTTCCATCATATCATATTGTTCAGCACGAGATTTAGGCAAAATTCCGTAAATATCTTGCGGATTTAGAGCTGGCTTTTCTGATTTAACACGGTTATAACCCGCTTTGTCAAAATCGCCCATTTTACCTACGACACTTTTAATTCTATCTAAAGCATCTTTATCATCTTTTGCTTTAAAATCAGTCACTCCTGATATCTCACAATGTGTGGTTGCACCTCCAAGCGTTTCGTTATCTATGGTCTCACCTATGGCAGCTTTAACCAAGTAACTTCCTGCCAAGAAAATACTTCCTGTTTTATCAACGATTAATGCTTCATCGCTCATAATTGGCAAATAAGCCCCTCCAGCTACACAACTTCCCATAACAGCGGCAATCTGCGTAATCCCCATGCTGCTCATGATAGCATTATTTCTGAAAATTCGTCCGAAATGCTCTTTATCAGGGAAAATTTCATCTTGCATTGGTAAATAAACTCCTGCCGAATCCACTAGATAAATAATAGGCAATCTATTTTCAATAGCAATTTCTTGTGCTCTTAGATTTTTCTTTGCCGTGATAGGAAACCAAGCTCCTGCTTTTACCGTTGCATCATTTGCCACGACTATACATTGTTTGCCTTGTATGTATCCAATTTTAACAACCACTCCCCCACTTGGACAACCGCCATGTTCAACATACATCCCGTCACCAACGAATGCACCTATTTCAATTGATTTTTCATCTTTATCCAACAAATAATCAATGCGTTCACGAGCTGTCATTTTACCTTCAGCATGAAGCTTTTCGATTCTTTTTTCTCCACCACCAAGCTTTACTTTTGCAAAGCGTTGCCTTAATTCTGAAAGTAAAAGTTTGTTATGATCTTCGTTTTTATTGAAGTTTAAGTCCATAATAAATGTATAGTTGTGTAAATTATTTATATTTTTGAGTGGCTAAAATACAAAAACCAATTCAATCATTCTTTCCGAATTTTCCTTAAATATTTCTTTACAATCTTAATGTGTTTTTCATCTTATGTTAATGATTTCTTAACATTGAAAAATTACTTTTGCGGCATAAAAAATTAAAAAACATGAACCTAAACAGTATATTTCAATTTTTAGTGCCAAAAGACACAAAATTCTTTCCTTTATTTGAACAAGCTAGTAGTACACTTGTAGTTTTAGCAGAAACGTTACACGAAGCTGTAAATGCACCTAAAGAAGAAAGAGACAGTTATTACCAAAAAATTGAAGAATTAGAAAATAAAATTGAAGGAATTGCTCACAAAACTCAATTAGAGTTAAGCAAAAACTTTATTACACCATTTGACAGAGAAGATATTAATGCATTAATCAAATCTATTGATAACGTCGCCGATAATATGCACGGTGCAGCAAGCAGAATGCGTTTATACCAAGTTGAGAAAATCACAAAATCTATCCGTAAATTAACTGAAATCAACTTAGAAGCATGTCAATTAATTGATAAAGCTGTTAAAGAATTAAAAGACTTAAAAAATCACCAATCAATTAAAGGTTTGTGTAAACGTATAAACAAATTAGAGAGTAAAGGTGATGTGGTTTTTGATAAAGCTGTTGCTGATATTTTTGAAAATGAAACAGATGCTATTAAAGTTATTAAATACAAAGAAGTACTTTCTGCACTTGAAATGGCATCAGACAGATGTAAAGGCGTTTCAAACGTTATCGAACAAATATCAGTAAAACACTCTTAATTACCGTTTTCGGTTTTAATTATGACTTTATTAATTATCATTATCATATTAGCATTACTATTTGATTATATTAATGGTTTCCATGATGCAGCAAACTCAATTGCAACTATTGTTGCCACTAAAGTTCTTACTCCTTTTCAAGCGGTACTTTGGGCTGCATTTTTTAACTTCTTAGCGTATTGGGTTTTTGGTTTTGGAGTTGCTGATACAGTTGCTAAAACTGCTAAAACTTCAAGCATCGATTTAACCGTTATTCTGGCAGGAATTATAGCAGCAATTATTTGGAACTTATTCACTTGGTGGAAAGGAATTCCATCATCATCATCACATACACTTATTGGAGGATTTGCTGGGGCTGCATTAGCACACGGATTTTCAGGTAGAGTTACTGATCCTGAGCATTACGGATTTGCTATTGTAAACTGGTTCAAAGCTGCTAAAGAAGGTGAACTATTACCAAGTGGTGTTTTAGTAGTTATTGCATTTATAGCATTAGCTCCTATTGTAGGTATGCTTATATCTTATCTAGTTTCACTATGGTTCATGCATTCGGCTAAAAAAAGTTTATACCCTAAAATATTCACTGTAGCATTTCTTGCATCAACTGTTTGGTTTTTATCGACAGTAATGAAAGGATATGATAAAATTAAGAAACCACGTTTCGAGTCTGAATTCTGGAGTGTTGTCGGTGAGCCTGAAAATATTAAATGGCTTTTGGTAGGATTTATCGTTTTTGCACTTGGAACTATATGCTTACTTTTTAGTAGTTTCTCAGCAGGTAAAGCCGAATCTATCCTTAAAAAAACGCAGTTATTATCATCAGCAGCATTCAGCTTAGGTCACGGTGGTAATGACTCTCAAAAAGTAATGGGAATCATTGCAGCTGCAGTAGCTGTATATATTAATACAGCTGGTGTTGATGTAATGCAAATGCCAGAATGGTTGCAAGTAGTTTTACCTAATGAAGAAAAAGGAATTAAAGCTCATATGCCTGAATGGATTCCATTAGCATGTTATACAGTTATTGGTCTAGGTACTTTAAGTGGTGGATGGAAAATTGTAAAAACAATGGGATCTAAGATTACTAAAGTAACCGCTTTTGAAGGTGTTGTTGCAGAATCTGCAGGTGCTTTAACATTATTTATTACTGAACACTTTAAAATCCCAGTATCTACAACACACACAATTACAGGTTCAATTATTGGTGTTGGAGTGACAAAACGTGTATCAGCAGTACGCTGGGGAGTGACCGTAAACCTTTTATGGGCTTGGATACTTACAATTCCGGTATCAGCACTCTTAGCAACGATAACCTATTTTATTTTAAGAATTTTTATCTAATAAAAATATACTCTAAAAAAAGAGACTAGTTTTAGTCTCTTTTTTTTAAACCTTTTTTAAAAAAAATAACAATCATTTATACAATACACAACTTTTAAATAACAACAAAACACTATAACTACAACACACAACAATGAAAAAAATAATTTTTATTTTAATCTTATCATTATTCTACAACCTGCAATCAAACGCTCAAAATGATGAACATTTATCAGGATTTTCGAGTCTTTCTTTAACTTATAAATTCAACAAAAAATGGTATGGATACGTTGAACTCCAAGAACGTTCCATCGCCGATTTTTCTAAAATTGATTATTACGAAGTAAAAGGAGGAATGGGTTATAACATCAATGGAAGTAATCAAGCTTTTATTGGCTTAGGTCGATATGCAAATTACAAAGACAGTAGATTATCAAGAGAAGAATTACGTTTTTGGTTACAATATACTTTTAGCAAAAACATTTCAAGAGTTAAATTTGAACAACGTGTACGACTTGAAAAAAGACTTTTTCACAATCCTGTTACTGATGCTAACACCAATACTGAAAGATATAGATACAGATTGAATTTGATAGTACCTATAAATAAAGAAAAAGTAGAAGCAAAAACAATCTTCTTAAATACTTATGATGAACTTTTTATTGGTCCAGAGAAACCAACAATAAATAGAAACAGAATGTATTTGGGAGGTGGATATCAATTCACCAAATCATTTGGAGTGTCTTTAGGATATTTGTTTCAAAGAGAATTTGGAGCAACTGCAAACAGTAACTTTCATTTTCTATTCTGTGGTTTAAATTTTACTATTGATGGTTCAAAATCAGATATTCCTGTTCAGGCACCATCTCCTGATCATGATTAAACCCTCTAACATACACTATAAAAAAGCAACTCTATCGAGTTGCTTTTTTATTTGAATTGATTAATAATTTCTTTTCTTTTTATCTTTCCTGTTTCGGTTTCGGAAAATTTATTTATGAAAAATATTTCTTTTGGTTTTTCAAATTTATCTAGTTCATCAAAAACTGAAATATCAAACTTAAACTCTTCACCTTCAATAAAGAGAACTAATTTTTCATTAAAAATTTCATCGGGAACTCCAGCAACAAAAAACCGATTTTGAATTTTATTTACTAGCTTCTCTTCTATTTGTTCAGGAAAAAGTTTAATTCCACCGCTGTTTACAACATTATCAATCCTCCCCTTCCAAATAAATTCAAATTCCGAGATCAAATCAACAACATCATTAGTTATTAACTCTTCAGGATTCAATTGTGGTGCATTAATAATCAAACAATTTCTATTATCAATACTTATTTTCACATTAGATAAAACTCTAAAAGATTTATTTCCAACCTTTTTCAGTGCCACATGGGTCACTGTTTCAGTCATGCTATAGGATTCGTAAGCATTACATCTTAATTCAATCAACTTTGCAGACAATTGTTTATTTAATGGAGCTCCTCCAATCAATAAAGTTTTAACTCGATCTAATTTGTCTAACGAATTTTCAACCTGAAGTGGAACCATAGCAACAAAATCAAAAACTTTATCTATACCTTTCAAAGGATTTGATGAAGGCTCAACTATATCTATTTCCCATCCCAAAACCATAGCTCTCACAAGCATCATTTTACCAGCAATATATTTAACTGGTAAACAGCAAAGAGCCTTGGATCCTTTACCCAAATTAAAAAAATCTCCAGTAGCAACAGCCGAATTTATCATGGCTGATTTTTCTATTTTTATTTCTTTAGATTTGCCAGTGGTACCAGATGTCTTAACAATTAAATAAGGACTTTTATTAAACCAATTATTTATAAAAAAACCAATATCTTTTTGATAATCAATATTTGAACTAATAAAATTATCTGCTTTAAAAAGCAATTCTTTTATATTAACTCTCTCGTTATTAAGCTTAAAATTTGGATGTATATCGAAATGAAAATTTTCCACAACAATCAATTTATTCTTGAGTAAGTTTACCAGTAAGTTTACCAGTAAGTTTTTCTTTCCAATTATTCCAATTGTACTTTTTACTAAACACAAACAATAAAATAGGATAAACAATAAAAACAGGTAAAATCGTTTCAAATCCTGCACTTGGATCAGAAACATCAATAAAAATAGAATCTGTTTGTAAAGCAGACCATTCAGAAGTTACTAACAAAGCAGTAACCAAATTGTTTGCAGCATGAAAACCTAAGGACAATTCCACACCTTCGTCTAAAAGTGTCAAAACACCCAAAAATAAACCAGTACCTATATAATAGATCATTACGATACTGCCTAACTTATCAACTTCTGGGTTAGCAAAATGCAACAATCCAAAGGATACAGAAGTAACTACTAGTGGAACCCACTTGTTTTTAGCCAATACTCCAAATCCTTGCATTAGATAACCTCTAAACATCAATTCTTCAGCACTCGTTTGTAATGGAATCATAACAACAGCAATTGCAAATAAAATTAGAAAAGGTTCCAATTGAAAATTCAATTTAAAATCTTCGGGAGAGGCATAATAACTAATTATTGTTACAATTATTTGAAAAACAGCCCATAATGTAAAAGAAAACAATATTCTGCTCCAATCAACTTTTGGTCTTGATGTAATTACATTTTTAAATTTCTGATTATGCAACCATTTTACAACTAATGGCACCGAAAAAAAAACAGTCACAAATGACAACAACATCAAGAAAAGTGTTGTGTTTTTGTCTAAAACATTCATCAGTTGAGCTTCATCCATATTGTAAAAGCTCTTCCCATCTGAAATTAATTTATAAACTACCGCCCCTAATAATGGTAATTGCCCAATAATTGAAGCAATCACCAATAAAAAAGAACCTAAAATATATTTCAAAAAACGATTTCCTGGTAAAAAGGCTTGTAATAAAAACATAAAACAATTTTTTAAAGAAAGATAAGTTATTTTACTTTTGTAGAAATTTCACAAAAGCATAAAAGTAACAAAAAATGATTACAATTTACCACAATAACCGTTGTTCGAAATCAAGAGAAGGAGTATGTTTTTTAGAGGATGCAAAGACTGAATTTGAAATTGTAAACTATTTAGAAAAATCTCCAAAAAAAAGAGAAATCAAATCGTTACTTAAAAAACTGAAATTCAAACCTATTGAGTTAGTAAGACAAAAAGAAGCTATTTGGATTGAGAACTATAAAGATAAAAATTTATGTGATGATGAAATAATTGAAGCTATGATTAAATTTCCAATACTTATAGAAAGACCAATTATAGTTAATGGAAATAAAGCAATTATTGCCAGACCTACAGAAAAAATTCTTGAAATATTATAGTTTTAAGACCATTTAACAATACTTTGGCAAAAACTACAATTTTCAATTTTAAATTTGCGGCTTAATTTAAAGTCATGAAGTTTTTTAAAGTATTATTTTTTATTCCATTTTTCCTTTTAATTTCAACTTTATCGCTTGCACAGCAAAGAAATGAAGGAAATAAAATCACCTTTTCAGGAAAAATTATTGAAAAAACAAGTTCTCTTCCTTTAGAGTATGCAACGGTTACCATTATCAATCCTACAACAGCTAAACCTGTATCTGGTGCCGTAACTGATAACAAAGGTGAATTTAAAATCCAAGTTAACCCAGGAACTTACAATATTAAATACGAATACATTTCCTTTAAGACTTTAGAAACAAAAGGAAAAAATTTAACTACAAACACAAACGTTGGTACAATTGCTCTTGAAGACGAAGCAAAACAATTAGATGCTGTCGAAATTCGTGTCGAAAAAACAGCTGTTGACATTAAACTTGACAAAAAAGTTTATACCGTTGGAAAAGATATTATTGTACGAGGAGGAACTGTCAGTGATGTTCTAGACAATGTACCATCTGTATCGGTTGATGCTGAAGGAACTGTTTCATTAAGAGGTAATGAAAGTGTTAGAATATTGATTGATGGAAAACCATCTAACATGGGTAATATCAGTGATGCATTAAAACTAATTCCTGCTGAAGCAATTGACAAAGTAGAAATTGTAACCAATCCTTCTGCTCGTTATGATGCTGAAGGTGGAGGCGGTATCTTAAATATAATCCTTAAAAAAGGGAAAAACCAAGGCATAAATGGAACATTTGTTGCTTCTATTGGAGATCCAAGAAACACAGGACTTTCTGCAAACTTAAACTTTAAGCAAGAACACTCAAACTTTTTTACTACAATTGGTTACAACAATAGAAGTAATCCAGGAAACATAAAAATCGATCAGCAAAATTTCGATGAGAACGGAGCTTTAAAATCTATTTTAAACGAAAGAAGAAAAAATGATCGTTTTGGAGAAGGGTTAAATGCTAATTTTGGAATTGAATTATTCTTAGACAAATCTACTTCATGGACAAACTCATTAAACATGAGAACCAATAAAGGTGGTAATATTGAGAATGTACTGTATTATAATTACGATGCTTTGGGACAGTATTTAAATACAAGACAACGTTATAACGATTTAAAATCGACAAGTGAAAACGTTGATTATTCATCAAATTTTATCAAAAAATTTAAAAAAGACGGACACAAGCTAACAGCTGATATTTCTATTTCTCAAAATAAAGACAATGATAATTCATCTATTGAAGGTGTAATTTTAGATAACAACAAATTTGTTTCTTCTGAAAGAACTCGTAAAAATGACAAGCAACAAAGAAATTTATTTCAAGTTGATTATGTTTTACCTATTGGAAAAAAATCTCAATTTGAAGCAGGTTTTAGAGGTAATTACGTGAAAACAACTACTGATTACCAAGTTCAAGAAAGACTAACAGAAAATAGCTCTTTTACAAACATTGATGAATTCACAAATATTTTACAGTATAATGAAAATGTAACGGCAGTTTACACTCAGTTTGGATCGAAAATCAATAAATTCTCATACCTAGCTGGATTACGTTTTGAAGATTCTAAAATTGAAATCAATCAGTTAACCTCTGATATTTTTAAAACAAAAAAATACAACAACCTATTTCCAAGTTTATTTTTAACATATGAGATAAGCGATAACAGTAGCATTTCATTAAATTATAGTAAAAGAATATCAAGACCAAGAGATCGTTTCATTAATCCATTTGCTTCTTATACAAGTAACGTAAACTTATTTCAAGGAAATCCTGATATCAATCCAGCATATACGGATGCTTATGACTTTGGATACTTAAAAAAATGGGAAAAGCTAACTTTAAACACTTCATTGTACTATAATCATACCACAGATTCATTTGAGCAAGTTCGAAAAGAACGAGGCGATTTTGTTTTCACTCCAGTGGGTGGCGCCGATGTAATTGTTAATGGTGAAATCGTTACTGTTGTTGATGGGGAAGACATCAAAACTCCTGTAATTGTAAATACTTTTTTCAATTTAGGTAAAAACGATCGTTATGGATTTGAGTTTACTTTAAACTATAACTTTAAGAAATGGTGGAAATTAAATGGAAACTTCAATTTCTTTAACAGTCAAAATACTGGAAGCTATACTTATACAAATAGTAAAAATGAAGTAATTACTCAAAGCTTTAACAGAAATGCTACTACTTGGTTTACTAGAATCACTTCAAAAGTAACTTTACCATATAAAATAGAATGGCAAACGAATGGAACTTATAATGCTGCACAAAAAACAGCTCAAGGTTCAAATAAAGGAATTGCTGCAATGAATCTAGCATTTAGTAAAGATGTTCTAAAAGATATGGGAACTATATCTTTTAATGTTAATGATGTATTCAATTCACGTAAAAGAATTCAAGACATGCAACTTCCTAATGTAAACTCACACAGTGAAATGCAATGGAGAAGAAGAGCTTTTACGCTTTCGTTTACTTATCGTTTTAACAAACAAAAAACAGAAAGGGAACAAAAACCCAAACAAAACGGTAACGGAAATAACGATGACGAGTTCATGGGATAACATAAAAAAAGGTACGCTATGCGTACCTTTTTATTTTTAAACAAAGCAATTAAGCTTGTTCACTTTCTGCGAGTTTTTTAGCAGCTCTTTTTTCTTTCCACATTTCCCACATTGCACCACCTATCCAGTAGAATACGAAGTTAACTAAGAAAATCATTAACCAAAAACCCATGGTTAATATGGTTAAGAAAAGTAAGAACCCTAAATACTGTTGAAATTCAAACATGTTTTCCGGAATTTTTGAATACCCTACAAATGTAAACGTATTATTTGGGTTAACCAATAATTAATTTAATTTTATTTTTAGGAGCTTTATCCTGCTGTCCGCTATATCTTTTTTGTTCATTTCGGCTCAGCTCAATGAACTTAAAAAGGATGTCGCTTCCATCAGGGCTATTAAAACCACTTCCTCAATTTAAAATATATTATCATTCCTATAGTAATCATAAACATAATCGCTACTGTAATAAAATAACCATTCTCAGCTTTCAATTCTGGCATATTCTCAAAATTCATCCCATAGACACCAGCTATAAATGTTAGCGGAATAAATATCGCCGAAACAATTGTCAGCGTCTTCATAATTTCATTCATCTTATGACTCTGTGCAGAGAAGAAGAAATGCGTAGCACTATCTAGCGTTGCCATATCGTCTTCAATTTGTTCAAGCAATTCAAGACTTTTTTGGTATAATCGCGTAAAGAAACTATAATTCTCTGGCTCAATTGCATTAAAAACATTATCATCTTTAATACTTGTGATGGTATGTAATGAATCTCGAAGCGGAATAATAGCTCTCTTCAAAAAGCTGTAATTGTCTTTATGTTTTTCTATCTTTTCAATTGTTCTTGGGTTAATATCAATTTTTGAAAGATTCAATAATTCGTCAACTATATTTTCTTCATTTTCAATGGTAATATAAAAATTTTCCATTATTGCATCGAGCAAAATATAAAGCAAATAATCAGCCTTTTTGGTTCGTACAATACCAGAATGTGTTCTAATTCTCTCTCTTATATGAGTAAAAAAATCACTTCTCTTTTCTTGAAAAGACACCAAAACACCATCTTTAAGCAAAAAACTAATTTGCTCTACATTCAATTGCAATGACTCATTACTTGGTAGCAACGATTTAATATTAAAAAACAAAGTATCATGATATTCTTCAACCTTTGTTCTCTTTATGGTGTTTAAAATATCACCTAACATGAAATTATCTACTTTAAAAAAATCACCAATTTCTTTAATAATATTCATATCATTAAGTCCATGTATGTTTAACCAATTAATTTTAGTCAAATCAATCGAGTTTAACATATCACGACACTTTAAATTCTCACATTCTGTTAACTCATCATTATTATATACAAACAATTGCATTTCTGTTTTTATATCTTTATGATGACCAGTATACTCTAAAAAAGTAGGCTGAACTTTACGTCCCTTTTTGTATTTTATTTTTCGCACAAGTATTGTATTTATAAGTAATATTACGAAACTTCCTGCAAATAAAAAAAGCTGTTAAAACTAAATTTCAACAGCTTTTTTGAATTAATATAACTAACCTCTTTTTATAATATATATTTAACTCTATATTTTATTGTTTTCAAATCATTTATAGCTTAACAAATTAAAAATAAAATTATTTAATCATCTCAAATTTAACAAATTATATTAAATTTTAAATCAAAAAAAGTATTTTTTTGATTTATTTTTTTACTTAAAAAGTTAAATTTTTAAAAAATACCGATTAATAAAAATCAGCTTATGAAAAGAAAAAAGTATCTTATTTTTACAGAAATATTGAGCCATGAAGACATTAATTATTAACATAAAAGAGTTATTACAAGTTAGAGAAGAAAACGTGTTGAAAGTGAGTGGACAAGAAATGAAAATTTTACCTAAACTTGAAAATGCTTATTTGGTTATTGAAAATAATTTAATTCAAGATTTTGGATTAATGGACAAATGTCCAAATGAAAATTTTGATAAAGTTATTAATGCTTCTGGAAGAGTAGTTTTACCTACTTGGTGTGACAGTCATACCCATATAGTTTATTCTGGAAATAGAGTTCAAGAGTTTGTTGATAGGATAAACGGATTGAGTTATGAAGAAATAGCAAATCGTGGTGGTGGTATTTTAAATTCGGCAAAAAGAGTTAATGAGGCCTCAGAAGATATAATTTATGATGAATCAAAAGCCAGACTTGAAGAAATAATGAAACAAGGAACAGGAGCTGTAGAAATAAAATCGGGCTATGGATTAACTGTTGAAGGAGAATTAAAAATGTTGCGTGTTATAAAACGCTTGGCTCAAAACTATCCAATCAAGATTAAATCTACATTTTTAGGAGCTCACGCCTTCCCTACTGAGTTTAAAGAAAATCATTCAGCTTATATTGACTTAATAATTAATGAAATGCTTCCTAAAATAGCGGAAGAAAATCTAGCAGATTATATCGACGCTTTCCTTGAAACTGGCTATTTTTCTGTAGAAGAAACAGAAAAGATTATGATTGCAGGAAAAAAGTATGGATTAACTCCTAAAATTCACGTAAATCAGTTTACTGCAATAGAAGGTATAAAAGCTTGTGTAAAACACGAAGCCCTTTCAGTAGATCATTTAGAAATTGTTACCGATGAAGACATTGAAGTTTTAAAAAACAGCAAAACAATGCCAGTAGCATTACCAAGTTGTTCTTACTTCATCAGTATTCCTTATACACCTGCCCGCAAGATGATTGAAGCAGGATTGCCATTAGCATTAGCAACCGATTATAATCCTGGTACTACTCCATCAGGAAACATGAATTTTGTGGTAGCAACTGCCTGTATCAAAATGAAAATGACTCCTGAAGAAGCTGTGAATGCTGCTACAATTAATGGTGCATATGCAATGGGAATTTCTGAAACACATGGAAGTATTACTAAAGGAAAAAGTGCTAATTTAATTATTACTAAACCAATCGTATCATACTATCAATTACCATACGAATTTGGAAGTAATTTAATTGAAAATGTTATTATTGAAGGGAAAATCATTTAAATCATATTTTAAAAATAGAATTTCTTAATCCAACTTACATTAAAAAAGAATATTGTTGCCAACAATCCTTATTTAATGCAGAGATTTATAAAATTCATGATCTTTAAAAACGTCTTGAAATGATTTTACTGTAGCCTGCAATATGGGAATAAAAAAAACTTCATTATCTCTAAATTTGAAAGTGTAACTATATCTTTCTCCTTTTTTTAGTGATTTTAAGGCTTTATCTAAATCTTTTTTGAATTCTTTTTTATCTTCATTTTGCTCTTTGAAATAAATATTAAGATCCTTTATTACATCTATCTCGCTAGTAAACATGAGTGCAATTAAAAAAGCATAAGCTTCATCCTTTTTCCCAGCTTTATAAGCATTTTTAGCAAGATCATATATAGTTCTGTCAATGTCTTTTTTAACTTTCGTCCAGCTTAATTCTATTAATGGATTTGTAAAGATAGCTTTTGTATAAAACTCTTTAGCAAGCTGATATTTCCCTTGAGAAAAATAAATATCACCCAAACTGTGGCACGATAAATGTAAAATATTTTCAACTTCATATTCGCCGTGCGGAATTGCATCAAAGTGTTCTTTTAAAAAACTCTCGCTAATTTTTAAATCACTAAAATAAGTAAGCTCTTTTAGATAATTCCGAATATTGAATCGGTCCAATTTCTCACTTAATCTATTGGCATGATTCAGTAATTCATTATCTGATTTATAGGGCTCATATACTAAAAGTTGTTTCAAACCAATCCTTAAATCATCTATCCTAAAATCGTGATATAAAGGGTAGTTTTCACGGTCTTCTTCGTGTTTTGATTGTTTTTTTTCTCTTCTTTTTTCAACATTTTCAAGAGAATTATTTAAGCTAAAAATATCTTTTCCAGAAATAGACTTCTTAAAACAATACACTATAATTCTAGAATTGGTTATATTTTCATAATCATCATCAATAGAAATAATATACATCCAATCCTCGTTTCCACGAATGAATGAAACTGTATTTGGCTCATTTACTACATATTCTGATTTATTTTCGACAAATGTACCTTCGGTTGTTATTTCCTTTAAAATAAGTTTTTGAAATAATTCAGTAGTACCTATACTTTCAAATTCAGTAAGATATTTTTGTACATACTCTTTCATATAATCAGGTAATTCGCTAGGGTTTTGCGGACCAATTGCTGATATGTTTATTTTTTCATCTAAAAAAGTATATTTTGCAGGAGAAATTATTAAATCTGGATTATCTTCTGAAAGTATAATACAAATGCCTACATTATCTTTTTTTAAATCCTTTAATTCAATTTTTGGGGATTCATTGAAATTTGAAATAATGGTATTTAAATGCTTATTTATTTTACCTTCTCTTTTATATATTTGAATATATTCTTCAACGTTTTTCTTTACATTTTGATAGCTCTCTTGTGCTGACAACTGCAAAGAGATTAAAATTAAGATTTGTAGATATTTCATCATTTTTTTAATACGGCCTTACTACAGCAGTTAAAGTAAAATATACTATTAACAATATTTACCTTTGTAAATCATTATATTAGTTAATTTGAAATTTGTATATACTTAACTGCATTAACAACACCTATTTCACTTACATGAAAACCATCTGTACTACCCAACTCATTACTCTCTCGAATCATTTCTACAGATAAATTACGCTCAGAAATTATTCTTGACCATTGCTTAGAGTCTCCTGGAGGGTCATAGCTTTCTCCTTCTATTTTTAAATCTTTAACAGTTTTAAACCAATTATCATACCCCATTTTTCCAAAATCTACTGTATGACCATTGTAGGTATACATCCCTTTATACTCTTGCTTGGGAGCATTGTTATAAATTAAATCAGAGTTTTCTAAATCTTCTTTTGAGATTTGTTTGGTCTTGCTATAATGAAGTGTATGCAAATAAATACAATTTATTTCTTCATTTTTGGTAACAAATATTTCTATACCCAATTTATCCCAAATATAATATTTGCGAACATCTAAAGGCTGTTTATCTTCTTTATACTCATCGAATTTTCCATGTACCTTCACAGCTTCTTCAATAGAATTATATTCTTTACCTGGATCAATACTTTTAATATTGAATACTTCTACTTTTTTATTTTTATTGATGTATGCTTCATCACCTGTTTTATTCCATTTCCAAGATTTATTGGAATTACCTCCTGATGAATCAATTACTGTTCTATCTGGTTTACCAGCAATATCTATAAAATCTTTTACCGATCCTGCAATATCAAATTTTTTACCATTGTAATAAGTTAGTGAATCTTGAATGCAAAAACCCTGCATATTATAAATTTGTTTAGGTTGAGATTTATTTTGACAGCTAGCTAAATTTGACATAATGATAAGCAATGCTATTAATTTTGTTATTTTATTTACCATATCCACTTTGTTCCAAATGTTCTTGATGAGTCTCTTCAGCATCTTTGACAGTTACAGCTGGTAATCCTTGTTTTTTCCATAAAACATCTAATCGCTCTTTACCTTTATGCCAACGATTACTCATTCCTGCAATAGCAGAATCATATTCTTTTTTTTGTTCATCATTTAAACCAAAATCTCTAATGATTTGTATTTCATGACTTAACTCGGCTATTTCTTGATATGCATGACGAATACCATACAATACTATACTAGCTTGATGTGCAAACTTAACTTGGATAGAATTTTTTTTACACCAATTAATCACTAATTCATCCATCCAGTCTGTATACATAGGGTGAACAAAAAGTGTTCTACGTGCTAAATTTTTTATACCTTCTAAGTCTCTATTTTTAAAAAGTTCACCAACCTGATGTATAGCATTTGCAACAAGCTCAACAGCTAAATGATGTAACGGTTGTATTCCATTATCTTTAGCTAATTGTGTATGTGAAGGACCATAAGAATTTACTTTCCAAGTTCCATTTTCTAATAGAGTAAGCTCGTTTTCCAAATAGGTTTGATAATCATCAATTAAATTGATTGCAGTAAGACTCAAAAAATGATTTCTAATATTTTGTATAACTTTTATGTACTGCGTAACAAATTCAAATATACCAAATACATTTGTAACATCCTTGAACGAATAGCCAAGCACTCTTTCTTTTACCATAAAATCTCTAAATTGCAGGTATTTTAAAAAAACATCTGCATAAACCCCATCATTAGTCCCTTTATAGTTGCTGTTGGTCTCTTTAGTATCATCGGCCTGAGCATTAGAAACATCTTTTAGTAACTCATAAATAAGAGCATCATTAAAAGTACGTTCTCCTTCCTTCATTTTTTCCTGCTCTTCTACATGAATCGAGAAAATCTTGTTATTTATTTTAGGAGCAATACTAGCAATTGTATCTAACAATCCAAAACTTCCTGTTTGAACAATAGCTGCTTCGCCCATTGAGTAATAAAGTCCTCTATTAGTTGTTGAATTAGCCCCCAAAGAAGCATAATAATCACTAGCGTTTTTGTTTGGATTGGTTTTAAGATAATTTGCAACAGCACTACTATGTAAATCTGGGTTTGAGACAGTATTAAATTTAATTTTGCTTCTATCTAACAACCCATTTTTTATAAAACTATTGGAAGAAATATCAGCTTTGTGTCTTTTTAATTGATCTTTTGGCGCAGTTGCAGGTATATTATCCCATGGGAAAACTTCAGGATCATACACCTTCATAATAGCAAGCTCACAAAAATTACTATGTGCAAAATAATCTTCTAAAATATGTAAAGCAGCTCCAAAATTAATCCTTCCTTGAACTGTATTGGGATCAGACTTATTTATAAAATTTATAAAACAATCAAAGGCACTTTCAAAAGGTTCAGGGCCATTACCACGAATGTAATTTTTTGTTCCGAAATCTTTATTATTATTCCACTGTGAATCAATAGGATCTTTTACAAAATCAGGGTCTAATTTATGGTTTAAATCAGGCGGAGGGCATTTCATCCCTTTTGCTTTGTTAGCTTCACATATAAATTTTGGATGTAATGCCAGTGGGTTGTCTATATGTTCTTGTGGCTTATAAACCCCTAAAAGTTCTGGTGTTATTTTTGCATAGCTGACTCTAAAATCTGACAAATACTTCATGAAGTTTTGTGGCTTACCTTCTTTGTTGTCTGCTTCAGTTTTTAATTTTCCAAATTCTTTTATCCCCAAAAGCTCTACAAGAGTAGTAATTGCTTCACGACTTAATTTTACAGGTGAAATCGTAGTTGGCTCCCATTTTATTTGTGCTTCAAAACCTTTTAATGAAAAACCAGTAGGAACGCTAAATCCACCTACTTTTTGATAATTTAAACTGATATCAGGTCTTTGAATATCAATATTTACTGGAAGTTTAAAAGTTCTCCTGTCTAAATGAGTAACCTTATTTTCTTCCATTAATTTACCTAAATCATCAATAACACTATTAAACTCTTTAGGATTATTATTTTTAGTCTTATATTCTTCACTTAACATTTCCAAAGCATTCGCCATAGGACGAACAACCATAGGATCCACAAATTGTGAAAAATCACGCAACCAGTTTCCAAAATAGATTTGAAGTCTTTCTTTGTTAGGATTGTCTTTACTTCTATCTCTATATCTGTCAATTTCACCTAACCCTCTATTTTCAATAGATTGATGCCCCAATCCATGCATAGAGTCTCCTAATCCTGCACCAAAAAACTCAAATCCAGCAAAATAATTATCATCTTTTTCAATTCTATTCTCAACAAAAACCGCTAGTTTTTCATGTAAATCGCTAAAATCCCAAATTAGTTTTTTCTCTTCACCATTAATTACAGCTGTTGCATAATGCTGGTTTTTTTCCTTGAAAGGATCTATTATATATTTTTTATACCGTTTATTTATAGTGCTAGAATAAGCGGCTCCTTCATCACCTGAAGCATCTCCATTGACTGAGGAGTATTCATTTCTTAAGAGATAATCTAAATGATGACCAAATTCTTCAACTAAAGATAAAAGCAATGCTTTTTGATATTCATTACTTATAAGGGCATTATCTATAAAACCTTGTGAAATGACAATATGATTGGCGTATTTTGAACTCTTATCAAAATTATAAGTTGCTCCATAGCCTGGAACATCTAATGCAACAACAATTTTTGGATTAATACTTTCCTTTTTATCACTTGCATCTTCGTATAGTTTTTCATATGCTTCTAGAGGAATATCTGCTCCAAAAATTTCTGATGCCCAAAAACAAAACATTGCTTTACTGTCCTTTTTTGCGAATGCAAAAAGTTGCTCTAAAGCAAATTTACTCTCAAGTTCATAGGTGCTCTTTTCAATTTTAAACTCAGGATGCGATATTTTGGGCTCACCATAAGTAACGCCTTTTTCTTCTCCCTTTTCAGAAACAATTTTATCTGAATGAAAAACTATATTCTCTTCAGCATACATATTGTGTTTACCAACTGTATGCTTTGCAATTGTTCCACCAACAATACGTACTCTACTCATATGTTAATAAGCTTTTGACTTTTCTGCACTATTATTTTGCACTTCTTTGTTAGAGTTTTTTGTAATTACATCACTACTTGTTATCTGTATCCCTTTCATACTAGATTCTTGTCTTTCTTTTTCTGAATGTGAATCAAGATTTCCTTGAATAAATTCCATCATATTACCAGTAACATTCAACATACTATTTCCGCCAACAAAAGTATTTGACATCATACCAATAGTTGCAGATTTATCAACACCAACTGTTTCGATCATGTTAACCCCTACTGATGTAGACATATTATTCCCTACATTGATATTAAGATTTTTACCAACAGTAATATTCATATCATTAGGCGCATTCACACTAATATTTCCTTGACCGTCCATGAGCCAAGTGTTACCACTTGGGTCTTCAATGAAGATGCTTCCTTGGGCATCGTTGAAGATCATTTTTGTCCCTGAACGGGTATGGATTACTTTTTGGTCATTGCCTGCGGTGTTGTATCCTGAGATTTCTTGTCCGTTGTACTGGGTGCCTATTACAAAGGGTTTTTCTGGGTTGCCTCCTTCAAAGGATACAAAAACTTCTTCTCCTATTTCTGGTATAAAATAAAAACCTTTCCCTGAACCTGCATGTGAGGTTACTAGTCGTGTCCAATCGCTTTCATGTCCCCAAAAGAATTTGACTTTAATGCGTCCCATGCCTTGTGGGTCATTATTGTCAGTTACTACTGCGCCTTGGGTTTCGGCTTTGGGATATACTAATGGATTCGTGTATGGGGGTACTTTTACATCTCTTGGAATCGATTCGAACTGACACTCGTAATGTCCAAATCCTTTTGAATAATGTTGTACTTCTGTAGCGATAAAATCTCCCTCGATACCATCTTTACTTACAGTAAACATACCTCCTATTTGCAACGGAATTTTACTCAAGCCTGAATACGTAAGTACATTGGCTTCTTTGGCCTGTTGGCTTAATTCCTGTATTCTTGTAATATCCTGCGAATCATTGGCATTGCTTATAAAGGAATGATTGGCGTTGGCTCTGTCAAAAACACTACTCGAGGCTTGTTGCGCATTTTGGGCTATATAGCTTTGGGTGTTGTTTTGTGGTTCTAGATTTTGGGCGCCAATTTCTGAAGCCGAATTGTAATCATATCCTTTGTACGATACTTTTTGAGATCGTAATCGGCTGGTGACTTTAAAATGATGTAGGTTTACTCCGTTTTCTAACGATGCTTTTGAGGTTTTCAATTCTCCAAATCTCAAATAATCTCCGTCGTAAAACATCCATTCTCCGTATTGCACAGCCAGACGTTTTAAAAACTGAAAATCGGTTTCATTGTACTGAACAATATACGGTAATACGGTTTGATATTTTGGATTGATATCCATTCCTGTGAGCACACCTTTTATGATGTTCTCATCTACTTTATGCACAATTTCATTGAGCTTGTGTGAAAAATGGGTTTCACTTTGCTGAATTTCATCCAATAATATGGTGGGACTCTTTCCTACGATATGAAAGCCTTTTGAAGCGCCATCGTTGTCTAAAAGCTCCATTTCGGAAATAATTCCTTTAAAATAAACATTTTCTCCACGAGCGGTATCCTTAAGTGTGATAATCACTTTGGCTCCCATGTACTTTTTAATAAAATCGGCCTGACTCTTAAAGTCCATCACAACATCGCCAATTCTCCAAGTAAAACTAAAAGAATGGTGACCTAACAATTGCTGATTTAATATTAAATTATAATAGACAACCGGTTGAGAGAAGCTTCCTATTTCGATGCTTACCTTGTCAACCATGGCATCAGTAACTTTTTTAATAAGGTTATTAACGGTACTCATGGGCTTATGTTTTTATATAATTGTTGTCAAAAAGTGTTCTTGACTATTGTAATTTTCTAAATTTAGGCTGGATTATAAATCCAATGACCAAGGTTTACCTAATACAGCTCCGCTGAAATCGATATCTTTGGCCGAAAGAAGAATCTCTATCTGCATAGGAACTTCGTTATTTGATCGAAAACTTTCGTGAAAATTCACACAAAAAGCTTTCTCAAATTTTAACTCTTTCATTTTTGACATCGCATCTCGTCTGAAAAAAGTTATTTTACCATTTTTGGTTTGGGTGCTGCTAATCATCCATTTCATAAAATCAACACTCTTGGTCGATTCAACCACCAATCTAATATTACCTCCTTGAGCTATGGTTTGAGGTTTACCGTTATGATCTACTTCTTGGGTGATATGAAGGTCAAATTCTAAGACATTATAGGTTTCCCCATCTAATTCCAATTTTGCTAAAAAAGACATACTGTTTTACTTTAAGGTGAGTGTTTATAAAATTTATCGAAACACCGGGATAAAGTTTGGGGTCTTTATCCCTATGCATTCCGACATCACAAATAAGAACTTATACTATTATAATCCCTTGACAGATTATACCCATTCGTTTTCGTAAACTCCTGTTCCCATTTCAATCTTTCTTGCTGAAATTGTGAACGATTCTGTTAAGGGATTTACTCCTGTTGAATCAAAATTTTCTCTGTGTTTTACTAAATAACCTTCAGTGAATTTTAACTCTTTTAAAGTAGCATCGCTGTCTCTTTTGAAGAATTTAACACTTCCGTCTTTACGCTCAAAGCTATTAGTCATCCACTCGAATAATTCTGTAGATCCTGTTCCTTCGATTGTAACTTCAATTTTACCTCCTCTTGTTACTGTTGAGGGACGTCCTGTTGCGTCTGTTTCTTGAAATAAACCATAGTTAATGTTTAATACATTGAACTCTTTACCGCCAACGTTTAATCTTGCTTTAAATGACATAATAAAAAATATTTAAATAATTAATAAATAAAAACAATACAATTCCGCAAAGCATCCATAATGCCTTGTCTTTTATGCTTTTTAAAAGCATCTTAAATAATAATTCTCTGAAGCTCAAATAGCCGAAAGAATATCAGCTACCATATAATATGAAGTCTCTTAATTCTATTCATCTGTACTTGAATTTAATGTTACTAAATAATACACCAATCAGATAATAAATAATAGTACAATTATAAAATTTTTCTTACCAAATTAATACTTTCGAAGACATTGAATATCTTCATTTATTTGCTTAGCCGTCTTATTGTCAACTCTAAACTCATAATCTTTTTGATATGTGTGAATCATAAATCCTTTAATAAGGCTCTTTTTAATATATTTAATATCATATCCTCTTAATTCGACTACTATATAACCCTCACAATTAACTTGGTATTTATTAATAAGTTCATACTTATCATCGTTAACAAAAGTTAATTCGACTACATCGTCCTTTTTAATACAAGCATTAAATGAAAAAAGTTTTATATATAAGAATACCTTAGAACCTTTACGTTTACCTAACTGAAAAGATATGTAATCAGGATCTGTATTATAAACCTTGAAGTAATAAGGCTCTGTATAAGCGTAGGCTTTTTTATCAAGAAAATTTTCTTTACTTCTAGTTACTTTTACTCTGTTTTTACAACGAATACGCAATGAATCTTTATGAGACATTTGTGCATTAGATTCAATAGAGAAAAACGCTAAAAAGCAAATTACTATGATTTTAAGTATATGATTCTGCATAACTTTTAAAGATTAATAAAAAAGGGATTTTACAATCCCTTTTTCAAGTAATAATCAATTATTTTTGTTCGTATTCTGTATCCCAATCAGTTCCATCATCACCTTTTTGACCTTCCATTTTGATCATGAAGTTTTTAGCTGGAAAATATGGTTTCATGTGAATATCTAAATAGATTCTATCTTTTTGAATAGGATCTTGTTCAAATCTTCTTATTTCAAAATTTTCAATTAATTTATCTGGACCAGTAATTCCATCTAAAAACTGAACAATTTGTCCCATGATTTCTTTTCTTGTCTTAGCAGTAAAGTTTTCGAATGCTCTTCTGTTTAAGAAATCCATTAATACTTTAGTTACATAATCGAAAACACGAACAACAGAATATGTTTGTAATCCTAAATTATCACCGTTAAATAAAGTTTTTCCAGAGAAAGCCATTACTTTACCATACTCATTAACCATCGGGATTAATCCCATGTTCTCTAAGTTAGCTATTTCGCTTTTCTTTAAGTCAAAACGAACTCCATCAACCTCGTTGATACCACCAAATTTCTTACCAGCAGTAACTTGAGACATTAATGTTTTGTAAATTTTTCCAGCAAGAGCAGCAGATGGTGGAATAAATAAATCTTCAGATTCACCTACAACATCAAATTTACCTCTTCCAACTAACCAGTTACAAGTCATCAATACATTTGAACGATAAATATCTCCACCTGTTAAATAAGCAGCATCAAACATTTCCATTACATCATCCGGCTCATCAAGATGCGCGAAGTCAGTTACTAGCATTACTTTGTTTTCATGCGCAATTTTTGCCCATTTCTCAACTACTTTATTACTTCCTAAATAACCAGGAACCACTAACAATCCATAGTTATTTTTTAAGTCTAATCTATCATAATTATCAACTAATTCATTGTGAATGGCGTCAATAAAACGTGTATTGTCTAAATCTTGTAATTGATCTAATTCTGCATTAACAATAGTTACATTTTTAACTTTATCAGTTTCAGTATTTTTGTAGAACAAACCAATAGTTCTGTAAGCTTGCTCTAATTCTTTTGTTTCGTGAATAGCGATTGCTAAATTTTTAAGTAAAGTTTCCTCTGCTACTTTACTTTTATCCTCGCATTGAGCAACCATATCTGTTAATGATTCGTTTTCTTTTAAAACGTTAGCCCACATTTGAAGTGTTTTTTTAAGAGTTTCTCTCTCCCCTTCTTTGTTTGCTTCGCTCATAAAAATTTGACGACGCGCTTTTCTATCAGGGTTCATATTTTGAGCACCTTCAATTGAAGTTTCTAACAAATCAAATCCTCCATATTTGGCTAATTTTTCAGCACTTATTTTAACCCCAACTTCTTTCTTTTTTGGCTCTAATACAGCAGCATCTGCATTTTGAGCTTGTAGTTGTTCTTTAGACATAATGTTTATTTTTAGTGTTTTGTGATTCTTATTTTAATTCAGAAATTAATTCTTCAATAGTTTCTAAAAGAGCTTTTTTAGCATCTGGATTTTCTAGAGCACTTTTAAGAATTTTATTCGTTTTTAACTGCTTGATAATTTTTTGGTACTGATCCTTTTCAGTTTCCATGTTTGTTAAAAATTTACTTTGAGCGGTAATACCTTTAACTCCAAAATCACCAAGATTGTCAAATTTTAGTTCTTCGTTTTTTGTTGCTCCATCAGCATCCTCAAAAGAAACTTTTGCAGTAGGTTTATAATGGGCAAATACTTGTTCAACATTTGTTAAACCTTCAACCAACTCAGGTTTTACTGGAGTATCTCCTGTAAGCTTTTGAGCAATTAACGTTCTGTTTTGAGGGATTTCTAGAATTGCTTCGCTAGCATCTAATTTTACCTCATTTCCTCCAATTCCGTAATTTGATAACATAAGATTTCAATTTATTTATTAATACTATTTAATTTGCTTTATTTATTTGACGACAAACTTCTAAATCACGTTTAACTATTTCAAGTTCACTTTTATACGTTTCAATCTGTTGTAGCAGTTTGTCCATTTCCTCTTTACTCTCTCCCATCATTTGAATACTTTTTTTAGCATCAATTAATTGTCTATTGGTTAGAATAATATTGTCATACATATTATCTCTCATCAAACTATCTTTTGTAGGGATAGATTGCTGCATAGTGATGATAGTAGAAATTGCTTTTTGCTGATTGTAATAAAAATCCTGTCCAGGAGCATTTAGAGAATCTATTGAAGATTTTAAATCTTCCATATTTTTAGCAAACTCTTCCTGAAACATGAACTCTCTACTCATCATATCATTTTCTTTTTTTAATTCACTGTTTTCTTTCCATGGTAGATAATAATCAAAGAAAATTGCACCAATGATTACTGCCATTGTAATTCCAAAAACACATAAAAAAGCTAAAAAAGACTTTGCTCTTTCTTTCTTATTTAAAACTTCCATACTCTATTAATCTTCTAAAAATGTTCTATTACGTTTTGATGTATCCAAAGCAACACTTTCTAACTCCAATCTTTCTTTAACAAAAATTCCGTTGTCTTTTCGTTTTCCTATGTAATCTAAATGATTGAGTGTTGTAAACAATTCACTAATTATATTCATAAAATGAAGCGTTTTCTTGGCTGTTTTATCTATTTGAGTATGATTGTAACCTACGTTAACTAAATCGGTAAACATTACTTCAAAATCTCCTTGACTTATACCACACCACTCTGCTATGTAGTTTAAAAGTTCTTCTTTTCCAGCTCCTGACTTAGAATCGATATAGTTTTTCATAATTCTTGCTAGCGCAATAACAGTATCAAACATATATGCTGGTGGCTGAGAAATAGTGAACCATCTAAATGAATTTATGTTATTCCCTAAATAGGTTATAATTTTTTGACATAAATCAAGAATAATAATAGCCAATTCATTCGATTGATTTTTACGATTAATCTTTTGAGAAATTTGAACTGAATACAATTCTAGTTGTCCAAAAAAACGATCAATTTTAGTATGAATATCAATTAATTTCTGGTGACTTTGAACTGAAGTACAAGGCGGAATATAATCAGTCATTAAATAACTTTCGTTCCTGTTTATAATGATTTTCCCAAGAGTCAAGTGATACCCACCATGTGTAATATCATTATTTTTCTCTTGGATAAGATTAAGATTAAAGGTAGGAATGACATTTGGATACCTTGGAGGATTTTCATTAGGATCAGGATCTCCAAAAGGTCTTTTATCAAATAAATTAACCGAAACATTTGCCAATAGAACCATATCTTGGTCGTAATCTAACTCATATACTGCCTCTGGATATGGCATTTCCATGTTTAGCATATGGGCATTATTACCACTAATATCAATTCTACAACCATTAGGTGTTATTGCATGACACTCTTCTACCTTTACTCTTAATAATTTATGATTATCAATAACCAATGAAATTTTAACTGATTCCCCAGAAGTTCCAAAAGGAAGTAGTCCATAATTTATTGGAGTCATTTGCGTCCCAATTGCATCTCTTACAATATCACTCATGTGATCTTGCATTGCGATAAAATGGGATTTGTTAATTTTCATTCCGTCTACCCAATTGACAGGAAAATGATTCATTTTTTCTAACATATCTTCTTACTTATGATTAACTATTTTGAGGCACTAACCATTCTTGTTGCCAATTTTCTTCATTAATTGGTCTAGTTCTTAAACATATTACAGTACTATCTTCCTGAATGCCATTCATATACATTGTTAAATCTGGGTCAATATATTTTGACACTCCATACCAGTTTGGCTTTAAATAGAAAACCCAATGTTGAGGATTTCCAATTTCATCTAACAACTCAATAGGACTATCTGCATTTCTTGTGTTGTAATCATTAACAAAATGATAGAACAAACGCCCAAAATCCATGCGAATTGGTGACTTTGCTCTGAACTCAGTTCGAATACTAGAATGAGGATTTTTATAGAATACAAAGGTTATTACCACCATATCCCTAAACTCATCATCTTTTGGTTCGGAAAAGGTTCCAAACTCTGGAAATGGCCATGTCTTATATATTTTGGCTGGAATAGAAATAGAGGACTTAAATGTTGAGTAAACCCAAGTAGGTACTAAAAACATTATTATACTTGAAACTATACTGAATGTAAAAGTTATTCCATTCATATAGGTATAAAGTAACAGAAAAGGTATTGTACCAAAAACAGCAATTAATAAATTATAAATTCCTTCTAACCAAATATTATCTAGTTCATATTTACGTAAATAAGTTCTGTAAATGATTACATGTAATCCGCCTAAACCAAAAAGAAGCACTTGATAAAAAACGAATTCGCCAAACAATGAATTAATAGTTTTTGATTGTCCCAAGAAGGAAACCAAAGTGAACACTAAAATAGCTGAGAATAAGTATATATAATATTTCGTTTTGTATTCTGATTTGAAATTTTTTACCTTGTCTGTAAAAAACATAGTCAAGATAGTACCCAAAAGCAATAATATTGCTACAGTTATTAGCAAACTTGGATCTATTAATTCTTTAAAATTAGGTCTAAAAGCTGGTCTCATTTTATATTCTGGTAGTAATTCCTAAAACTGGTAGTTGATCATTAAAATTAAATGTTTCGACATCTTCTGATAACAGAATAGTTGTTTTAACATCAATTTCTATTGGTAAAAAATATTCGTAAAAAAGAGTTATAACTTTTTTTATACCTCCATCATGTATGTATTCATGAAATGAAGTATTTTGAAGTGGACCTATTTTAAATTCAAGATTTAAAGAATAGCCCATATATGAAGCTCCTGATATCATATCAAGTCCCAAGCAACATTCGTTCAATCTTACATTTTGTTGACTTTCTGATAATTCTTGATAACCTAACTCTACAATCTCGACTTCTTCACCTAGTATATATTGTAAACAGTAAGCTGTGTGATTGAGTTTTCCCACTATTTTATGTACAAATGGAAGCATTCTAATTAATTTGGACATTAAAACTTCTGGATAAGATTTATCTAAATCCCAAAAATCATATAAGAAATCAATTTGTTTCCCTTCATTAAGTTTAAACAAGAAGTCTTTCTCGAATTTCTCTCTTTGCAAACCCGCAAGAAAAAATTCATTCTCGAAAGGCATAAAAAACTGACGTGCTTCTTCTTCTTCTTTTTGCTGTAATCGATATTCTTTGGTCATATCGTCTACAGCCTGATTTAATTTTTGAGATTTTGGATAATGAAAAATTCCTTCTGGTAAGGCATCATAAATTCCATCTCTTGAGATGTTTATTTTTAAGAACTGAGTTGCATCATAATCATAATCAACTATTTCACAACTTAAAACATCTGTGCTGTATGGTCTTCTAAATTGACCTTCATAATTTATTATAAAATCAGATCCGTCCTCCTTAAACGATTCCAAAACAGAAGAAAGAACAACTTCAGCTTTGATATCGTAAGGGATAGAATTGATTTTATTTTTTATATCAATAATTTTATCCATGCCTCTTCACTATTTTTCATCCTCTTCTTTAATTCTTCCTGAAGCAAAATATCGTGTCTGAAAGTAATCATCATTAAAATTATATACCCTCAAACCTGACGATTTAGTTGTAGCTAATATTCTATCATTTTTGAGATAAATAGCTACGTCAGATATTGGATTATCTTTATTATATCTCAAAAAAATGAAATCACCTTCCTCTAGATCTACACGAGATAAAAAGAGCTCAATGTCTTTAGATTTAAAAATACCTAAAGCAGTTTTAGGTAAACTCTTCTTATATGTTTTACTGTATAAAGCCTGTACGAATGGAACCATTGCTAAACTATCTTTAGAAAAAGATCGAGTTCCATATGGCGTACCAATCCATTTATCTATATACTCGTAGAAATCATAATGCTTAATTTCGTCAGGCCTAACACTCAACAAAACCGCATACTTCTCTTTTACCCTAATTTGTTCATCTGTCAAACCTTCTTCATATTGATCTGCCAAACGTTGGTTATTCTGATTTTCTTTAATACCCAAAGTCTTTTTTATCTTTTGTTCATCGAACTTTAATTTCAATGGAACTTCTTCAATGTATTTGGGTATGCCGCAAGCGACAACAACAAGTAATATTAAAGCTAAAGGAAGTATTTTTTTCAAAGCAATTATATATTATATAATAAGTAATTCCTTACAAAAATATAATTTTTATGAAATAAACAAATTTTAAATGAAGAAATTTTACAAAGTATTAATGTAGTAATTGTAAGAAAAAACGTTAAAACACTGATTACCAATCAGTAATACAATTCTTACAGATTCAAAAATATAAAATTTATTTAATTGTAAGAAATTTTACACTAAAAATTAGTAGCAACTATTTTTTTTATTTAAGTTCGTGTCAAAAAAAAAATGAAACGCGGTTCAAGAAGCCTCCAAGACTTATTAATAAACTTCGATTATAGAATTTTAGGGTTGTTCATTGCATTAATGCTTATTGGAACAATTTTCTTTTTTTCTAAAGCGATTAATAATGTTGATTGTGAAAACTCAACCTTTTATGTAGTTGCCAAAAATAGACTCGAAGGAGAAACTATTGAATTTTACAATGAAACACCAAATGCAAGTACATGGAAATGGGACTTTGGTGATAATTCAAAAAATGAATATGAAAAAAACACTACTCATATATACAAAAAATCTGGTAAATACAGAGTGACATTAACCTTAAATGACAATTGTATCACATATAAGGATGTAGTTATCAAATCTGTGGGAGATTTATCTAAAAAGATTAAAGTTCCAGAAATTATTGCACCAAAAGTAGTAAAAGTTGGAGAAGAAGTTTTATTTGATTATTACTATAGTGGAACAGATATATTTTCATGGGAATGGAGTTTTGGTGAATCCTCAAGATTAGATAATACAGACAGCAATCCAACACATATTTATAGAACTCCAGGAATAAAAAAAGTGACATTAATTATAAATGGAAACATAAATAGTATAACTTCTCTAACAATTTTAGTTAAACCACAAGAGCAAGCTGTTACACAAGCTTATGCTGAAGATGTTGAAATAAAACCATTAAAATTAAGAAAGGGACCCGCTCAAATAGATCCAGCTGAAGAATTTGCTATGACTTTACCTGTAGTTCCTCCTTCTTCAAAAAAGAAACAAAAAGAATCACAAAAAAGTGCTAGTACTGCACCATCTATCTCAGAAGAGCAATTTGAACTTTTATTACACCAAGTAGCAAAACAAAGTAAAACCAAAGATGATTTTGGAGCTTTCCTTTGTGATGATTTTAAAATTCCAGTGCTCATAAATGACTCTAAAATTATGCCATTCGATGAGTTCTGTAAAAAATTGATTGGAAAAACATTAAAAATCTCAAAGATCAGACTTACAACAAATGAAAATAATTGCATTATTAATGTTGAAATCACTTATAAAATAAAAAAACACCTCATTTGGATTAATGACTAATCATCTATTAATGATATGAAAAAAAATAGCAATAGCTTTAAACTTGTCTTTTCAAATTTTGAAACAAAAATTATATCTCTCTTTGTAATACTATTATTAGTGAGTGTAGTAATCTTTAGTTTCAAATACAAAAAACATGTTGATTGTGATACTTCTGATTTTTATATAGTTGCAGAAAATTTTTCTGTTGGTGAAGTAATTGAATTTCATAACGAGACTCCTAATGCAACTAATTGGAAATGGGATTTTGGTGATGGAAGTCCAAAAGAAACAAAAAATCATGTACTTCATAAATATACAGAACCTGGCATTTATACGATTACATTAGTAATTAATGGTTTTTGTTTGAAAGAGAAAAAAATTCAAATTAAAAATCATGGTGAAATACTTGACAGGACTAAATTACCTGTAATTATAGCTCCTAAAATTGCAGCTGTTGGTCAAAAAGTTAACTTCACCTATAAATATTATACAAATGAAACTTTTTCGTGGGAATGGAGTTTTGGTGAAACAGGCCAGATTGACAATACTAATGAGTTTCCAAATTATAGCTTTAGAACACCTGGTCCTAAAACTGTCACACTTATTGTAAATGGAGAATATAAATTTAAGACTTCAAAAATTATCTACATAAAACCTCGACCAGCATTTAAAAAAGATAGTGAAATGATGCTTGAGGAAGGCTACACTTATGAAAAACCTGTTGAAGCTTTTTATAAGCCAAAAGGAAATCCTAAACCTGATGTAACAGATAAGATACTTAAAACAATTCCAACTCGTTCACGTGAAAGACATATAAGTGAATTTGCTCCTGATATTTCTGAAAATCAGTTTGAATTACTACTTCATCAAGTTGCAAATCAAACAAAAGAAAAAGAAGATTTCAGCAAATACATTTGTGGTAATTATCAAATTCCGGTTATCAAAAACGGTGACCAAGTTATATCATTTGAAGAGTTCTGCAAAAGAATTAAAGGGAAAGAAATTAAAATTGAATCGTTCAGACTTACAAAAGACAATTTAAATTGTATTGATGGATTTACCATTAGCTACAAAGTGAAGGGCCTTATAGGCTGGACAGAAGATTAATAAAAGATATAGAAATGATTACAGAAAATATAATTTTTAATGAAGAGCTTCAATCAGCACTTGAAATTGCTAAGAGAATTGCACATGAAGCTAAACAAAACCATTATACTGCTGCACATTTATTAAAAGCAATTTTACATCGCGATTTGACTCTCTTAAAAGAATTAGAATCGATGGGAAAAGATGTTTTTTTCATTGAAGAATGGGCAGAAGTTAGAATTGACGAATTTCCTAAAACTACAAAACCTACAGAAGTTGAAGCTCACGAAAGCATTGACGATATCATTGCTGAAGCTGATGCTGTACGTGATATTTTAGGAAAAGAAGAAATTGATCTGTTTGCAACTATGGTTGCATTAGCAACACCAGGTGTAGGTTTCAACTTTGATCAAATGAAGAGTTTTCCAGTAACACGCTCTGAACTACTTACGGAAAGAGAAGATGGAAAATTAAATTCTGAATTAATGAATCTTCCTTCTGAAAGATCTGTTTCTAAATACATTCACAAATATTGTTCTAATAAAACAGCGAAGCTTAAAAAGAACAAAATAGAAATTGTTGGTAGAGATAAAGAAATAAAAGAAATCACAGAAATTTTATGCCGTTTTTCTAAACCTAATGTATTGCTTAATGGTTATCCAGGAGTAGGGAAATCTTCAGTTGTGAATGGTTTTGCCAATGCTATTGTTTCTAATCAGGTTCCTGAAAAACTACTTAATACTGATGTTTTTGAATTAGATCTAGGAACACTAATTGCTGGAGCATCTTATAAAGGTGAGATTGAAGATAGGCTAAAAAAATTGATTCAGGAACTAAAATCATATCCAAAAGCTATTTTGGTTATTGATGGAATTCATGTTTTGCTAGATAAAAACAGTGATAATGCTGGAATTTCTAGTATACTAAAAAGTGAATTGTCAAAAGGATTAACGCTGATTGCAACAACAACAGTTGATGAATTCACAAAAAAAATTGAAAAAGACGAAGTATTGTCAGGAATGTTTGAAATGATAAAAATTGATGAACCTGATGATGAGAAAGCTTTCAGAATAATCAAAACAGCATTGAAATCATATCATGCACATCACAATATCAAAACTAGTGATGATACTATTAGAGAATCTATCCGATTATCTAAGCGTTATTTAAAAGAAAAAAGTTTACCAGAATCAGCACTTAATTTACTTGACAGAACAATGTCAGTAATTAAAACAGCTGGAGAATCATTTCTTTCTGAGAAGGATCTTTTACTGAAAAAATTAGAAACAATCAAAGAGCTAAATGAAGATGCTAAATTACAAGAAGCTAAATGGTTTTATGAAGACGTTAAACGCAAAGCTCACTACTTATTAACTCAAGAACAACATACTGAAGATGAAAATTTAACAGAGATTGAGACTGAAACTTTAATTTCAAAATTAGAAAATCTTTTAGAGAGACTTACTACTATCGCACAAAGTAAAAAAGACCATATAGAACCTATTGATTTGGGTGCTATTGTTGCACAAAAAACAAATATTCCTTTAGGAAAATTGCAAAGTGAAGAGAAAGATCGTCTTCAAAACATGGAGGAAATTTTAAAGAAAAGAGTTGTTGGTCAAGATTTAGCCATTGAAATAGTTTCTGAATCTGTATTAGAATCTAGATCAGGATTGAGCAAAGCTGGTCAACCCATGGGTTCTTTCTTCTTTTTAGGCCCAACAGGAACTGGTAAAACCGAATTAGCAAAATCATTGGCCGATTTTCTTTTTCAGGACGAAAGTGCGATTATTCGTTTCGATATGTCTGAATTTAAAGAAGAACATTCGGCAGCTTTGTTATATGGGGCACCTCCGGGATATGTTGGTTATGAAGATGGAGGATTACTTGTGAATAAAATTAGACAAAAGCCCTACTCTATTGTTCTTTTTGATGAAATTGAAAAAGCACACCCTTCGGTTTTTGATGTTTTCTTACAAATTATGGATGAAGGAAAACTACACGATCGCCTAGGAAAAGAAGGTGATTTTTCAAATGCTTTAATTTTATTTACATCAAACATAGGTTCTCAGTTTATTGTTGAATCTATAACTAATGGAAGCGGATATCCATCATCAAACCAATTGATGGAAATAATGACTAAACATTTTAGACCTGAATTCCTTGGTCGTTTAACTGAGATTATTCCGTTCGCACCAATTTCTAAAGAAAATGCTCTTGGAATTTTTGAAATACATCTTAAAAAGGAATTATATGATTTACTTAAATCGCTAGAAATTTCTATTACTATTTCTGAAGAAGCTAAATCATTTTTAGTAGATAATGGTTTTAATGCAACTTATGGTGCCAGACCCCTAAAAGGAATTATACGATCTGAACTTAGAAGACCTTTGGCTAAAAAAATTATCGCCAATGAAGTCCTTGAAGGAAGTAATGTAAGTGTTAGTTTAAAAGACAACAATTTAGTTTGGGAAATCAAATAAAAAAAAGGAGCTAAAGGCTCCTTTTTTTCTAACTAACTTAACTTTAATTTACAATTAATCTGTATGGATAAATATTAGAGGAAACCTGATCTAACTTGTGCATCAAATTATCACATAGATAATTCCATTCATTATCAGAAAACTGAATTTCATCATCAGTATTTTTAAATACTTTAATATCTATTGTTCTCACAAACCCTGTCTTTAAAGAAGGATCTATTTTAGTTCCTTTATCTACTTCAATTCTAGAAATTGTATAACCAAAATGCTTTAAACAAAATGTTTTAATATCAGCAAATGTTACAATCCTTCCATGTGACAATAAAGCTTCTCTATAAGAAAGTATTTTTTCTCTTGAAGTAAGTCTTGTCTTCCCTCCTACACTTGGTTGTACTAGATACATCGAATTTCCTATAAAATCAGATCCAAAAGGTAATTCTAATTTTGTTCCAGGTTTGATATCATTGGCATCTTCCCCACATGTCGACCAAAAATTGACGAAAAAGGTATCATTTTCAGTTCTTTCATCTAACAATTTAGACTTAATCACCACATATGGAAAATTGGATTTTAAGAAAGAACTTTCTTTTGTTTGTTGTTCTAGAGTTGCAATAAGCTGATTCATTTCGCCAATTATACTTCTCACAAAATCACCGCCTAAAACAGAAAAAGAAGCGCTTTCATCTTTAAGTAATTCTAAAAGATATTGCATCATCTCCGAAGCATTTCGCTCATCAAAACGGTTCACTCCGTTGCTTCTTAAACTGGCTTGTCCAGCTTCTAATGTTTTATTTGAAAAATCTTTCAAATGATATTCGAATCCTCTCGAATCCGTGATATCCTCTAAATCTAAAAAGTGATCATTATTAATTAACGGAATGTAATTAATGAAAGGATCTATTCTTTGTGCTAAATTTATCAGTTTTTTATTTATTACTGGAAAACAGTTTAATGTGAAATTTATACTTTCAAAAATGGCACTATTTATTACTTCTGGAAACTCAATTCTAAGCCATAAAATATCTTTTAAAGTACTTATTTTGTCATTATCAAAAGCATCAATTATTGCCTGAGGAGTTGTGAAAATTGAGTTTTCAAGTTGAATATCCTCAGTTAAATGGAAGAATTTGTCAAAATAAAATGTGTTAACTTCCGAATAAATTTGATTAATTCTATTGTAATTTTTGGTAACTATCGCATCAACATCAAGTTCCTTTGTTACTGCATTATAACCTTCCTTGAAACTAATTTCCTTTTCTCCTAAGAATATCTTTGCTTGTTTTAAATAATGATAAAACACTTCTCGTTGATGTGTATTTTTCACATCTACAAAAAACATTAATTGCTTTAAAATCTCATTGGGCTCAAGACATTTTACTCCTAACCAAAGCGTAGATTGAGGTAATGATTTGTTTGATTTTAAGAAAAATTCTTTATGTATAGTTTTATTAAAACTGTAAAGAGATTTATCAAAGGCCATAAATTGTACTTCGGCACTTGTGAGAATGAAATTTGCTGTTGGTCCAAAATAAACTTCTTTTATTATAGGTTTAATAGGATCGTAAATATTTGGAATATTTTTTTTACAATGAAATTGATGCTCAAGCATTAATTTATAATTGTTTTCAGAAGGAGTTGCATGAATAATTGTCCTTGAAGGTAACGCTCCTGTATTTGAAGCAGGCGACATCACTTCAAGCAAACGTTCTATAATTCTCGCATCTGAATTATTAAGTTCTACAGATAATTTCTCTAATTCTGAAGCACAAGCTTCAAGTAGCATAGCCACAATTGGGTCAAATGAAGTTTCTAACTCACTATCACTATAACCCCAAACTCTAGCTGCTCTTTTTAAAATTCTATCTTTAATACGTTCTTGAATTTCCATAAATTTTAAATATATGATAGTGGCCCTACGAAAAAGTAACCATAAAAATTAAAGTCTCTATTTGTTTTTTTTACATTGCCCTTGACAGTAACATTTACTTTTTTCTTCATTCGTAAATTGTTATTATATGATACAGCTTTAGCCTCTGTTATACTAACTTCTATCTCTGTAACGTCAAGTCGATATTCATGAGCTTTAATAGCAACTTTTAAGGCATCTCGAATTTTATCTTTTAGTGTATTTTGATCCGAAAGCAAATCGAAATCGGTTTCCCAAATTTTGCATCCAAACATTTCATCAAATTTACATTCTCCAAATGATGTTGTCGCAACAAGATTAATATATTGTGCAATGGAATGTTCTAAATTTGTTTTATCAATCTCTTTTTTAGCCATCAAGTCTTTAAAACTTATTGGCGTTTTATAGTAAACTCCGTACATTATAAATAGACAATTTTATTTACTTTTCCTGATTTATCAAGTTCAAATTCCTTAACAGATTTATTTCTTTTAATTACCTGAATTTCTACGTTAGGTATGGTTTTAATAAATTTCTCTCTGTATTTAATATCCCCTATGAAACGCTGTCCGTCACTATTGTCAATTACACAGAAGAAATTTTCATTTTTAGAATCCAAAAATGTTTTTTCAGGAAGTTGTCCTGCAACCAAATGAGCAACCGTAGTTCCTTTTTTAAGACTATATGCAAGGTAATTTTCTCTTAAAGTTCTATATCTAGACACTTCAAAATATTCAATTGTAGTTTTTAATGGTTCGTAAGATATCGCAGGAAGTTTCGTGATTTGCCTTTTAAACCATTCAATTCCAAGAAAAGTAAATCTACTTACTGATTTCTCTTTAATTTCTTTTAAAAGCAGTGTATCACGTGTAACTTCGTAATAATTTGTTTCATTTGTCTTATCATCAGTAATACTCATTTTATAAGTTACCAATTCTACTTCAGAAGTCTTATTTCCTTTTTTAAGATTAACTGTCACTTTTCCAGCTTCTTCATCAGTAATTATGATTGTGATTGTATGCTTTGTCAATGCAGAATCAAAACTGGTCATATGTTCTCTTTGACCAACGCCAGCATATAAAGGTGATCCATCATTGTCTGTAATTGACATTGAAAGACCTAATTGTGGTATTGACATATTTTTTTTGGCTAAATGTAAGAAAAATATGTCATACAATTCTCATATATTTTTGAGAATAAAAAAAACTTAAAAATATTGTTGAATTCAGAAATAAATTCAATAAAAAAAACCTTCAAAATTTTGAAGGGTTTACCATTAGCTTAAAGCTCGCGGAGAAAGAGGGATTTGTTTGCTCTTTCTTATGCTAATGTTTTCAAGGGTTTCGCTGTATTATGTTTTGATAGGTCATTAAATAGGTCACTAATGAATACCAATAAAGAACATCAAATTGTATGAGGCAAAAATAATCATTATTCCTTTATAATCCAATAGTTAAGACCATTATTTGAACTACTAAATGAACAAGTTTTTATACTTTGTAAACTTATTTTGAGGTTAAAATTGACCTCAACTTTTACCCAACAATTAAAGGAAGTACAAGTTCTATTTTTAGCCCTGTGTAGGTGCAAAACTCTTCAATAGTTATAAATTGATGTTCTTGTTTATTTAAATGCTTCTTGATGCTTAATAATAGTAATCTTGCTGTTCTATAACTCTTTCCGGTAATTCTTTGTACGTCTTTTGGGTATATGCAAACTCTTTTTTGTTCTAATCTCATACACTATCCATGCCTTTGGTATGCATTTGCTGTACAGTATTCATTATTGATTTGCAAGTGATATTAAAGCATTTTCAAAGGTATTTATTCTAATTTATTTAATCAAGGGTAAAATAGTCTAAAAAGGTCGTTTTAGTTACTTGTAGGCGTTTATGGTACCAGCTGCTTTGAATATAATAGATTTTGTGAAAGCTTTGTGTAATAATTCTGTTTTGAAGATGCATCTGGGATTGAATTGTGAGGTTTGAAGGAATGTACCAAACATTCTGAATGTAGAATATAAATTTTGAAGTTATGGCTAGACAGAAAGGCATAATTAAATTAAAAGGTACTATCGGAGATATTACTTTTTACAAAACGCAAGATGGTCACTTGGCCAGAGAAAAAGGCGGCATAGACGCTAGTAGAATTGCCAGTGATCCTGCGTTTCAAAGAACTCGTGAGAATGGCTCTGAGTTTGGTAGAGATGGAAAGGCAGGAAAAATGCTTAGAACGGCTTTAAGACCGTTGCTTTTAAATTCTGCAGATAGCAGAATGGTTAGCAGACTTACTCAAAGAATGGTGAAAGTTATCCAAGCGGATACGACTAGCGAAAGAGGTTTGCGTAATGTAATTGATGGTGAAGCTGAATTGCTATTTGGTTTTGAATTCAATATTCGTGGTAAGCTTGGAACTAGTTTGTTTGCTCCGTTTGTAGCAACGATTGACCGTGTAGCGGGTGAAATTAAAGTTGATTTAGCATCATTTATTCCTGCAAATATGATTGCTGCTCCAAGTGGTACTACGCATTTTAAAATCATCTCTGGTGGTGCTGAAGTAGATTTTGAAGCAGAAACTTTTGTGGTTGCTACTTCTGAAACTGCAATCTTACCTTGGGATGGAACTGCTACGGCAGCTATCAATCAAACCAATGTGGTTACTGCTAACTCAACAAAACCATTGTTTTTGGCTTTAGGTCTTGAGTTTTATCAGGAGATAAATGGACAAATGTACCCATTGAAAAATGGTGCTTTTAACCCATTATCGATTGCGAAAGTTGATAGCGGTGTGTAATGGTTATTTGGTTAACTAGAACTTATTTCCCTGAAGGAACTAATGGGAAACTCGAATGGGAAGGCAAATTTATTTGTTATACGATTGAATTGCCTTGGAAGAATAATGAAAGGAGAGTTTCTTGTACTCCAGAAGGGAAATATTTTATTAGAAAGCGTTACAGTCAGAAGTTCAAATGGCATTTAGAAGTGGTTGATGTTGAAAATAGAAGTTTGATTCTATTTCATCCTGCTAATAACGCTTTGAAAGAATTAAATGGTTGTATCGCTCCCGTTACCAAACTTTCTGGTCCTGGACTTGGTTTGATGTCTCGAATAGCTTTTGAAAAGCTTAAAAAGATTGTTTATCAAGCATTGGACAATAAAGAAAGTGTTGAAATACTAATCCAATCTTAATTTTAAATTATGAAAAAAATCATTAATAGAGCAAAAGCTCCTACGCCTAAGTTTTTTAAAGTGCTTCGAACTGTTGGGTTGGCATTGGCTGCCGTTGGTGGAACTATTTTAGCTGCTCCAATAGCACTTCCAGTAATCGTTACGACTATTGGTGGCTATGTTGCATTAGCTGGAGGTGTTTTGACAGCTGCAAGTCAGTTGACCACAACTAATGACAGCGAATAATCATACCTTAATTGGTACAGCTGGAGGTACATTTTTAAGTATTGTTCCGAATATTCAATCTGAAGATATTGCAAAAACGGTTATCTTAGCCACTATTGGAGCGGTTGTCAGTTTTACGATTTCGTTACTGCTTAAAAACCTAAATAAGAAGCACAAAAAATAAGTTTAGCCCTAGTTGTGGTGACCATTGGGTTAAACAAAATGAAAGCTCAAACCGAAAGGGATGAGTTTTTTTATTTACTTATATATCTAAATAAGATTACTCTGCGCATATCATTAATGAGATTTAGGTTTTCATTAAAACGTTTTTCGCTTTGTTCTAAAAGCTTCAAAGTTTGCACGTTTTTAACATGTTCCTTGTGGTCTTTTATCTCCTGGTTAACTTTAGTTGAAAACTCTTTTCTAACATCATTTAAACGCAAAAACGGAATAACCGAACCAGAAAGAAATTGATGCCAAAATTTAGTTTTCCAAAGTGCATAAGCCGTTAAATTGATGGTGTCAAAATCAGAATCACGTTCAAAAATGATAACAAAACTGTTTGTAAAGGGCTCTTTTTGAGGCTTTCCACTGTTCATCCCTTTGTTAAGTAGGAATAAATGCGGTTTTGAGTAAATAGTTCCTTTTTTATGGGTTTTAATGATAAATTTCAGCATAACATTGGCTTTTAAAAATTAAATTAATTTTCAATTTTTCGTATTGTTTCTTTTGAAATGCAGATGTGCCTCGCTACGCTTCGCCCATAAAATTTTTCAAAAGAAAAAAAAGAAAAAAAGAAAGCCGTCCGTTTAAGTGGAAGGTTTCAAAAAAGCAAGTTTTTCAGAAAAAATACTACCCGATGCGTGATAGAAATCGGTAGCGTCTAATCGAAAACTAAATATGTTTTGAAACGATATGGGTGGAGATTTTTTCTGAAACCCGTAGGGCTTGAACTTGCTTTTTTGAATACCTGGAACTTATCTTTGCTCTTTTTTTTTTATTTTTATTTTGAATATCCAAATCAAATGTTCTTGTTTAATTGGATTTTATCTGAAGAATGGGTGCTGAATTGGAAACTGGTCGTCTTTGGAAAGGGTATCAAATTCTTTGGATGGATGAAAAAACCAAATCAAACAATAAAAATGCTTTTTATCCGGCCAAAGAATTTGATACTCTTTCTTGGATTTGATTTTTGAGGATGCTTATTAGTCAGTTGGCAGTAACAGTGTTCAGTTTAAAATAAATATTCTTATGAAAATGGGAGGCATCTTCAAAAAACAATGCAAAAAATTGCCTAGTGTGATGAGGCAGTAGCGCAAGCATGGGTATTGTTTTTTATTTGCTTACATGAGATTTTGTGATTGCTTTTGTAATAGCCAATACCAAGATTTATGTATAAAATCAGGATATCATTTACAGACAAAAAGTTTTTGAAAAACGGCATGGTATTGAGCTATTGCGGAAGTAATATTTACGGATGTTACTGGCAAATAAAAACTATACTTATGCTGGGTATTTTGGTTTTGTGGGTTTTAAAAATGGCTTTAACCAATGGAAAAGCAACTGAAATTTTAAGCCATTTTTAAAACTTACAAAAGCAATGCAAATACTACCGATTTAAACACACAGTTGATAAAAACAGTTGTGAATTTCCTGCGATGGACAAATATTCAATTTCAGATAATTGTTGTATGGAATTGTGAAAGTGGTTTGTGAAGGATGGCTTTTTGAGTAGCCGGGTGATGCGATGGAAGCTGCTCAAAAAGTTGTCCTAGAGCAAACCACACGAGCGTTGGCAAAGCGGCTTTTTTACATAATGTTATTATAGTGCATCCGTGAATTTCTTTAGTAGCAGGATAGTTCTTTATGCACTATAATGCCACATTATGTAACTAAGCTTGGGAAAAAAAATTACTGGCATGAGTTGCGAAGCGTACGTGTTTTTGTTTTGAGCGTTGGGCAAGCTCTTTGACTGATGGCTTCTTGAATTTTTCTGTTTTTAAACAAAACGCTCTAGCCAACAGGCAATGTGCTTGATGTGCGGTGGGACAAAAACCATGACAGTAATTTTTTTAGGAGCGTTGGCAAGGAGTGGCAATAAGAGTTTATTTTATAACACCTTAAAATTTTATACTTTGTATTTTAAATTAATCATCAAATGATGTATAGTAGTGTTTTTTCCGTGGAATGTCATTCCAATTTTAATTGCAGATGCTTTATAATTGAATTCTTCTGTTAAATCTTTGGTTTTGGAGGAGTCAATTTCAAAATCTGTTGGATAATTTAATTTTGGTAATGTCTCTTTCAAATACTTTTTCCATTTATTTTCAAAATTAGAAGGTAATCCTAAATTGTAAATAAGTATTATAAGATTCTCTTTTTGATGATGATAATTAAATATTTTCTTGAGATGTGATTGTGTGGTTCTGATATCACGATATATAAATGCTTCACATACTAATATGGCTTCATTATTGCTGTTTTGAATCACGATATCTCTTTCTCCTAGATTTAGTCCTTTTCCTGAAAATGCTCCTCGAGTTTGGTCTTTAACGACCCAACCAAATACACTAAATCTGGACTCTAAAGAAACTTGAACTAAATCATTATATTTATCTTCATTTTTAATCTCATCAATTGCTAATATTTTATCTAAAGCCTTATTTATTGCTATCGCAAACTCCTTGGTAATAAACTTTCCTATATCAATCTGTCCATTTAATTTTTCTGGAAAAATTTTAATTAGGGTTTGCGGTTTTTTGGAGAAAATTTCATTATAACTTGCTTTTAAAAGTTCAATATTACTTTTATCATCAACTAAGGAAGATAATTCATTTATAAAATCAAGATTACTACCATCAGAGAATTTATGATATTCTTTAACTTTGTTTAAATAATAAATAGCTTCCTGTTGCTTTATTTGGTACAAAAACAACTCTATTCTCATTCTAGCAACTTCTTCCATCATTTGATAAGGATCTGGCAAACTTAGAAATAGTTGTTCAAACTCATTAACGTTTTTTAAGTGATAATAAACAGTCAATTTATTCACCCATACTTTGTCTATTATGGACTCTATTGATTGTTCAGAAAGATTCTTTCCAGCATCTTCCCATTCTTCTAAAGCTTCATTTAGTAATTTATTTTTAATAATAATATCATCCTTTTTTGTTGCCAAATTAATTTTTGCTGCAAAACGATTAATGCACACTGAAGAACTTTCCTTAAATTGATTATAAAGCTTATCAAATATTTCATAAGCTATTTTCGGTTTATCTTCAAAATGAATTAGTCCAATAAAAAACTGTTTATAATGATACGGTTTAAAACCTCTGACTTCAAATGCGTTCTGTCCTGGTTCTTCTAACTTGTTGATTTGCTGTATATCTTTTTGATTGTATGCTAACATTAAACGTACAACAAATGAAGCTTGTTTATATTTTATTTCATTACGCTTAAAAGTTATATTTTTCTCCCAATAATCTAATGCTTCTTCTGTCTGTTCAATTAATTCTTTATAATGAGACAATTTTGATAATGTCAATTCAATTTCAGGTATCCAGCTTTGAGATTCGAAAAAATCAATAATTTTAGCTTTTTTAATTCTTTCAATTATTTCTTTTTTAATTCCTTCTGAGGTAACCCAATCTAGAATTATTAATAAGCGCAATAAATCACTTGTATCTATTAAGATGCTGATTACTTTATTTTTATCACCAAACCAATTAATTGCTTGTGCTACTTGAGGTAATAATTCCTCTTCTTTTGAAGCTCTAAATATCTTTTGCTCAAATGATGAGCTTAGAATATCTATTTTTGAAGGTTTACCAGCTACTGCATATTGCTTTAGTAAGTCAAGTATATTTTGCTCAATACTGATTTTGATATCTTTTAGCTTATCATATATCAGAAAGTATTCTGCTTTATTAGTAGTCATTCTTTTTAGAAGAGTGAGCAATACAAACAAATGAGTACAAATTTTACTCGCATTAAATCTATTTTCTTCGTCATATTCGTGCTCAGCCTTTTTTAATTTAATTCTAGGGGATAAGAATTCTTTTAGCTTTTTTGTATCATTTAATAAAGCTATTGGATAAATCCAGTCTATGAGATTTAACCTTTCATTTCTTTCCGCCCAGCTAGGTAAGCCTTGTATAATATTATTTGATGGAAAATCTTTTTTTTGAACAGATTTTTGTTCAATTTTATTTAAATATATTTCTTTAAAATAGTCAGATAATACTTCTCGAATATCTTCAATATCCTGAATTTGTTTTTCATATTTACTGTAAATAATACATTTCGATAGCCAACTTAAACCATCTAGTGCTAAAATTGGAAATTGAATAGTGCCATTTAAATATACAATGGGGTCTTCATAATTTTTGAATATTTCGATTAGATCAGAAATTATTTTTGGTAACAAGAATTCAGATGAAGGACTATATGTATCAAATCCATTAACACGACAATCTTCAATAGTTAAAATTAGTAGTTGTTCTTTTTTCTTTTGATATTCTCTAATTTCATATACATCTTCTTCTCTGCTAATATTTATTAATGATTCGTATTTATTTTTGTTTATTTCTTTATAACATTGAAATATGATAAGTGCAATTTCTTGATTTATATGTTTTTGACTTGAAAGTATGGAATTTAAACATAATTTTATACTATCTTCAATGAGTTTAAGTTTTATATTCCTGTCAATTTCTCCAACTGAACTTTCAATTTTTACTTTATCAATTAAATTGAAAGCCAACGAAGCAAATTCTGAAACTTCCAGTAAATAGGGAATTATAGTAGGTTTATCTTGAACTAAAAAATGGCAAGTCTCCCATAGTAAATATGGTTTACCTAAGCTATTTTTTAAAAGAGATTTTACTAAAGGGTAATGTTCAATTTTTACCGAATCACTACTTCCTGTATTAGAAAAAGGGGTATCACAACAAACAATTGTTTTAATTAAGAATGCTAAATCGTTACGAACCTCCTGAACATAAAATAAATTTCCTTGATGTTTCTTTGAAATAAAACGCATCTGTTCATACAATTCGTAATAGTCAGTAGACGGTTTCAGAGCTTCTTCAGTTAAGTCTATGCCCCCTTGAAAAGCATACCTAGAGCCAATACTTTCATCTATATAACATTTAAAGAACTCATTTTCTACTCCGATAACATCTTGTTCTTCAAGAATTAGTTCTAATGCTGATTTTATAAACCGATTTTTAGATTCTTTGGTAATATGTTTGTAAAAATCAGACCAACTATTTTCCCAATAAAGCATCTTTTTTACAAATATTATGACTCTCTCTTTGTCATCAGGAATTTTATCATCACCTATTAAATCTTCCCAAACAAATCCACCTATCTTATCACATAAAGTATCCCAATATGACACTTTACAATTGTAGAAATCAATATAATATTTGTTATCAATCTCTCTAATAACTTCCTGTTCTTTTAAGTCATCAAGACTTGGAGCTTTTATAAAATATGATTTATGTGCGGTGTGTATAGCATTAAAGTTATCCTTTGATATTTCCAAACCTTTATAGGGATATTCCAGTTTATTTTTTTTTAATTTGTAAAGAAATCCAAACTCATCCCAGTTATCTAATAATACTGAATAGTAAACAATATTACCAATATCTATAGCCTCATCAGATTTCTTATTTGTTTTTATCCATTTTGAATTAAGCCAATCCTCGTCTAAATTGACATTGTTTTCTATTTTGTATTTTGCTATAAACTTTTGATACTCTGTTTTATTTATTGTCTTTGTTTGGTAAGTTTTATATACTTCTCTAACAAAGAGCAATTCCTCTTTGTAGGATTGATTTTTTTCAAAATCATAAATTACTTTTCTAACAGCATCGGGAATATGTATTATTCCTAATATCTCACGGAGCCAAAATTTATTAAATAATGAATCTATATCAATAGAGACATTGTTTTCAGTTTTATATTTTTTAGAGAATTTTTCAACATCCTCTTTTGAGCAATAATTTTTTGGGATTACTGTTTTAACTAAGATTTTAGCAAAAAAGATTGAAGCATTCCAATTTATATCTTCGTGTAGAGCTTTATCATTTCTATTATAATTCCTATCTATTTCAAAAGGTTTTATTATATTCTGAATCCTTTCGATTTTTTCCTTGTTTTTGTAATACATTCATCTAAGTATTAAAATTTCTATTTATCAAACAGACCATAAGTTTTTTCCATAAGTTCTTTTGGAACTTCTCTTAATTTTTTCAAATCAACCTTGTTATCCAGATAATGTCCGAAAGGTATAAATGAATTTTTTGAAGCTTGTAGAGCATCTTCTTCGCTTCTGTATTTTTTTCCCTTTACAGTGAAGTTGATATAATCATTACCATATTCATTCAATACTTCTTCTAAGGATAGTTTACGACCAGCAAAAACTTCTTTATGAAAGATCAATGTATCTATATCAATAAGGATTAAAGGTTTTATATTGGAAATATTGAATCCTTCTTTTTCCAATTTATCTAATTCTTTCTGAAACCAAAAATTAATCCACTTATTTAGTCCTGCAGTATTAAATATTCTATAGTGTAAAATCAATACAGGGTATACAATTACATTTTTAGTACTATAGTTAAAATCAAATTCTAGTTTTTTAGAAAGTATTTTTCGAATATTATTTATAATCTGTAAGACAGCCTTTGGTTTACCTTCTTCATTTTTATATAGTTTAATAAACAGTTCTTTCTCAATTTCTCTGAAATCAGATGATTGTTTAGCTATAGCATTTATTAAAATGTCCTTGGATTCAAATAAAAATATTTTCTTTCCATTTCGAACATAATAATCAGGTGCACCGTCATATTGTGCATCCAGTTCATCTCCATTTTTTTGAAAATATCTCTTACCAAAATATTCTTTTAAAATTTTATGCAGAATATATTTTTCAGAAAAATCATAGGTTTTTAATCCATATAAATCTTTTACTTTTTTCTCCTTAGGAAGTCTGTCATTGATATGTTTAAATTTAAAATACAAACCATTTCCAATTAACTCAAGTACAAACAATGGAGATATCAATCTAAAAGTATTTTCATCAAACCTGTACATTGGAGCTGATCTGATATTTCTGAAATCAAAATCTTTAAGTAATTTAGATTCTTTAATTGAAAATTTATTAAGAAAGGAGATACTTGATTCTTTACCATCATTTTGAGTGATATTGATATCGGTATGAGCCTCTTTTCCTTTTTTCAGGACAGCAATCTGTATGGGTAATAATCTTTTTATGTATTCCTGATAGTTGGAAATATCATATTCTTTGTATAATTCCTTTAATAATTCTTTAGTATCATTTCTTGATTCTAAGAATTCGAAAAATGATATCGCTCTTAATACCTGAGTTGTAAAAACTTTTTTGACATCATAGTTTACTAAATCTGAATTATTCAAGAATAATCCTAAACAATAGGCAGTTGCATATTTTGAAGCATTTTCTTTCAAATATTCTAAGCTATTATTTAAAATAAGTGTTCTTTCGGTAGTATGGAATTTATTGAATAACAAATAAGCTTTAAAAACCCGTATCTCAATTTCCTGATGTGTATAGTTTTTAGTTATTCCATACTCTTTATCGAAAGCATTCTCAAAGAAAGACAGACTACTTGATACATAAGGAAAAGAATAACTGTCTATTTCCCATTTCGTTTGTTTTATAAACTGATCTAAACCTGAAAGTACTTTATGGAAAAATTCTTGATTTTCCTGAGAAAAGTACATCTTTAAAAACTCTAAAGGATTTTCGTATTTAGAATTTTGTGAGAATCCTAGAAGAAAAGTGCCAAACTTTAATAAGAGATCTTTATCAATACCATCGAGATATTCATTTATTACTTTTGGTTCCTCATCAGGAAAGATGTCATTAAATGTTATTACTATTTTTCCAGTTAGGTTCATGATTCTTTTTGAAGGATATTGATTAATGATTTTTTAAACGGATTATTTTTTACTTAATAAAAATTTTTTCTCTATGAAATTTAAGTGCAACTGTACTTATCTCATAATTTAAAGGAAGTGAAATCGTTTTTTCAGAAATCGCGTTCAACCAATTTTGAGTTTGTAAACTCAATTCATCTAATTTTGAAGTAATGATTACTTCAAACTTGTCGTTTAGTGTAAAATATCCCTTGTCAAATAAACTATCATATAGAGTAGAAAAGCAAAGACCATTATGAGGTGATAATCTTGTCTCAATTTTAGCTGCCCAAGGAATAATATGACTTGCTACTAATAAATCATTTTCTGTAACTCCTGTTAGACAACATTTGAATTCAAAATTTTTTAGTACTTTTTTTCGGAAAGTGGATTGCTTAATTCTTATTTGTATTTCTCTTTTCGCGTTTTCTATTGCATAGTCATTAGTGCCTTCTGTACTTATAATTAAAGGTTCAATAATTAACGAAATAGGCACGCTATATCTGTGAGCAATATTAAGCTTCACACCTGTATTACTTAATGAAATCTGATGATTGATAATATTTCCGATCCACCGTCTTCTTCCTTCACTCTTAGCAAAATTGTTTTCAAGTAAAAGGTGCTTTAATTCCTCAAAAGGAATTATATAAAAATCAGTTTCAATATCCTCATCTCCATAAATAATAATATTGAAATTATCACTTGTCAGATCCCTATAATGGTTAATTCTTCCCTCTGATAAATCAAGCCAATAATTAGTTTTCGAATCTGCTTTTCTTACATAGTTATTTATGGCGAGCTGATTCCTATTTTCTTTTACCCAGTTCATAATTATATAGCAATACCAAAATTTACTCTTAAAAACTCACCCACTACTTGTCTTGCCATACCAACATATTCTTCTTCTGGATTTAAAAACTTTTTTAAACCTTCCATCTCTCTTTTTAAGATTCGCTCAAAGTAAAATTTTTTTGTTGTGTCAGTAGATCCAATAATATCATTATAATTTTCAGTTGCCTCTTTCACTCTTTGTATTTGTGCTTGCATTTCAATAAGTTTCTTTTCCCGAGATTGGACAAGATACATTCTTTGTAAAACATAAACGTCTATTGATTTTTTAGCCTTGATACTTTCGTTTCCATCAGCATCTTTTTTAGGACGTATAACGCCTTCATCACCATATTCTAAATGATCTTCCGGATTATCAATACATGGATTTAATAATAGTCGATACGGTTCTTCATCTGCAATTCCATTAACATTATCATGTATACGTACATATTTCGTTATATCTGACAAAGGGAATTGGTTCATTTTCCCCATTGTCTTTTTTGTTCCTATCCCGTACATGGAATGAGATAGCTTTTGATTACAATTTCTACAAGACAACAACAAGTTATCCCAATCTGCTGCTAGCCAATAATAACCTGGTTTCTTATCTGGAGTAGCTTCTTCAATTTCTCCTTTAGGGCGAAAATGCTCGACATCCCCAGAATAAACGTGCAGAAATGTGCTTTCACAATAGGCACATTTTCCTTTGAATAGCTTTATTAAAGCATTTTTTACCTCAGAATCTGAATATATTTTAAACTCGAAATTAGTCGTTCCATCAAAAGTAGGAGCAGTGTAATGTTCAATCGCTCTTTCTGTTTCTGTTTTACCTGCTCTGTTTTTTTTATCTAACGCAGATGGTTTTGGCACTTGAGATCTATCAACTTTTATCATAATGATCTATTTTTTAGTGTCCAAACTTTTCCATATACTCTCGACTCGTTTCAGTGCCTCTGCTTCTAAGTCTTTTTTTATTTTTAATCCATCTTCTCTTGTCTTTCGAGCAAGTAATTCATCAATTACATAATAAGTAAGTTCTTCACGTTCTGTATCTCCCAAATGTTTAATTCGAGGAATAATTTGGCTTAGATCTAAAAGACGATTTTTTTGTTCTTCACTTCTTTCTTTTTCTTCCAAAGCAAGAATTGCATAATATTCATCAAAAAGTCTTTCTGTTTCAGGATCTATAGTACTTTTTAATCCAAAAAAATCGGAAGTCAATATCTGATCTACTCGTAGTTCGCTTGGGTCTGGCAACTCCGTTAACGCTATTACTTCATTTTCTTGATTTTTAGTAAGTACAACAGTTTCTCCGGCTCTTAATCCTCTCAAACAAAGTGGTTCATGAGTTGTTACTACAAAACGAATTTTAGGAAAAGCTTTTCTTAAACGTGTAACCACTTCCATTCTCCAACGTGGATGCAAATGAGTGCCTATTTCATCAATAAGTACCATTCCTTCTGCTAAGTCAAATGTTACATTTTCTCCCGCTAAAGTAGCCATAATGTCAACTGCCAAATAGAAGATTGATCTATAGCCATCACTTAGTTCATCAATGGAAAAAATATCACCATTCCTATTTATTACTGGTTGATTTTTTATAATACTTATAGTGTCATCATTTTCCAGAAGCATTAAATCTTTTAGTGATATTGCTACTCGATCAAAAGCATTTTTATCTTTCTTGAATAATTTGACTAGCCAAGTGTCAGCATCTATTAAAGAAAAAGTATAATCAAACAGGTTTTTGGCTTTAGCTCCATAGAAATCTCCTTTTTCAGGCTGAATTTTTCCTTCTTTAGGATTTAAGCGTATGGAGTTATAGGCTACAATGTTAACAATAGGTTGATGTAATGTAGTTTTAATTTCTGTTTTGTTAAAAGTTACCTCTATAGGTTGTTTTGCACCTACAAGATGTATTCGAATAAATCCATTTCTTGCTCTATGCTTTAAAAGGTCTTTTCCTTTTAGCTCTAAACTTTTTATATATCCATCTCCTGTCAAGCCAATTACAAAAGCTTTCAATAATGAACTTTTTCCAACACCATTTTCACCAAGAAATAATAGCCAAGGTTCATTTTTAGTAAGAGAATCAGAATTATTGTTAAATTCTAATTCTAAGGAAGAGAAACACTTAAAGTTTTTCAATTCTATTTTTTCAACATATATATGTTTTATTTCATCGATGTTAAGGGATTGATTAATTCCTTCCTTATCTTCAAAACTTAGTTCAACTTTGTTCGCAAATTTTTCTATATCCTCTTCTAAAAAATTTAAGGGTTTTCCTTGTAGAATTTCAAAATCTTGAAATATTTTAAAATCCCGGTTATTCAAATAATCATTTATACCTGCATCCTTAAATAATTTAGTGAGTATTTGTCTTTGAATAGCTAAATATGGTTTACTCGAATCATTACTAAAAATACTTCCCCAAGATTTAACCATTTTATTAATAGCAGTCATATTTTCTTCAGGAGTAGAAAATAATTTAGAAAAATGTTCCCATTCTTTTTTAAGTTCTTGTATAATTTTTCCTCTTGCTTTTACTAAGTCAGCCCGATTTAGCTTAATAATTTCAATTGTTGTTTTCCCCTTAGAAGTAAGAAAATCTACTTCACCTTGTTCATTATAAATTAAATGTTCTTCTGGTTTATCAAAGCACGGATCTACTAACAAAGCTTTTTCATGATATATAACTTCTTTGTAGGGAGTATTTAATGGTATTCTTTTTCCCTCTACTGGAAACCATGTTGATTTATATTGATTACATAAAGTACAGCTCAGATAAATATTATTCCAATCATAAGTTAACCACCAATAATGATCTGTTGAAAATTCCTTGTCCAATCCTCGGGCTCCTCCTTTAGGGCGAAAATGATCATATTCTGACCTTGAAGTTTCGAGAGGTATCACTGATTCACAATAAGCACATTTCCCTTTAAACACTTCTCGCAGTGCTTCAAGAAATTTATTTCTTAATTCTTTTTCAAAGGGTTGTGAGTATTTTTGCTGAGATCTGCTCTCTTTTGATTTTATATAAAACTCTTCTAGTCTTTTTTTCGCTATTTCGACTTCCTTTGAATAAAAAACCTCAGGTACAGGAATACTATTTCTTTCTACGTAAATCATCTTGTATGTTTTTTAGCAAATTTTTCTAGGATGCTTGAGCTAGGATGACTAGATAGTGAGATGAGTTTATTAGCTAAAGCTACTGGCACTATTGAATTATCATACATATCGCATCTTAGCTTTTCTATATTCCAGAGTATTGTGTCCAAATTTTTAAAATCATCTTTTTGCGGGTTTAATACTATATTTTTATTTTCAACAGGAAGCGTGACAACATATATTCTTTCATCTCTTGATTTAAAGATAATCTTCGAACTATAATATGAAGTATGTGCATAGGGATCAGGATTGTCTGAAGAGCCGGGTAAAATATAGGAATAAATGTGCTTATTATTAAGCAATAAAGCTTCTCCTGGCTGTAATAGCTTTTTGATTTCATCTGCATGTTCCACAAATGCTCCTGATTTTTCTAAACCAGCCAAAAACAAGTTATGATGTTTGAAAAGATAATTACATAGTTTTCTAACATGTTTATGTGTATCGGCAGTTTGTCCAAAGAATGCTAATGGACCATCTTTAATAAAGAAAAATTTATCCAACCATTTCGGTTTGGTTTCTTTAATATATTTGATTGTATGTATAATATTTATTTGTTCGATTAGGTTAACCAAGTAGCCAAGAATTCCACCAGCTCCGAGTTCATCATCTATCACTTCATGCAACCTAAAATAATCAGTTATATATAATATTCCATCACATTCAGGACACTTCGTAATGTAGTCATCATTGAAATTGGAACGTAGAATATCCTGATTTGCTTTTTTACAATATGGACAAATGGTCAGGTTAAAACTATCCTCTGGTTGGTCGAATAAATTAAAGATTAGCCAATAAGTTGTCGAAAGCAAATTACTTTTTTCTTCTCCTTTCTTTTTAAAGTATTCGTAAATAGTACTACGAACAGAATGAGTTAAAGTAATATTGCTATTATATGAAACGTTTTTTGTTGGAAGTACTAATTTGCTTCTTTCTAAGTCTTTAAGTGCTGACATTGATTCTCTAGAAATAAACGGCATTTCGGAAATGTTATTTAAATCTTCGGTATTTAGAAAGATCTCTCCAAATTGGAAGAATGTTATCAATGAAGAAGGAAATGTTTTCTTTACCGGAATAGTAGCGTAACCACCATCCATTGCGATAATATGTTCAATTGGATTTTCATCCGGATATTGAACTTTAATAATAAGAGACCTATCCAATTCTACTTCTTCAGCAGATTTGGGATATTCGCAATTTTCCAAAAATGATTTAACATCCTCATCATTTATAATAAATGAGTGTGACGATTTACTAGCTAACTCATCAGGACGCTTACCTGTTCTACTACTATATGCCATAACATTTATTTTGAAGAGGTTTAAACTGAAAATTTATCAATCTTTACTGGTACAACAAAAGGATTAGAGTAGGTTTTCATTCTCACAAAACCTTTGTCGTTTTTCGCACTGAAACGAATTAATGCATCCGCAAAATCATCAAAGTCATAATATTTTCTGAGTTCCCTTATCTCATCCTCATTGTTTAGATGAGCTATAAACCAATTCTGTGTATTTTTTAATATACTAGAACTTATTGAACTTACTTCTTGTGTAGCGTATATCATTCCCAGATTTAGTTTTGCTCCTTCTTTAGCAATTCTATTATATATTTGACTTAAATCTTTATCGTCTTTTTTTGGAAATAAATTATGAGCTTCTTCAAAGTAGAATTGAATAAAGTTATTCGGGAGACTGTCTGTAAATCTAGACATTGAATCTGAAAATATCTTTTTTGATATTCTTTCAAGAAATACTTCTTGAAGTTTAGGGTCTCCTTGTGATAAATCAATAATTACAATACCTCCTATTCTTAAATGCCTAGATATATCAACTTCAAAAGAATTATCGGTTGTATTTGTATGCATTTTTGCAACTTTTTTAAATTTGTCAAATCCACTTACAGAACGACCATCTTTCTTTTGAGTTAAAAATACCATAAGTGATTTCATTTCATCTGAAAACCAATCTTTACCATTTTTTCTTTTATAATCTGTAAAAACTTTATCATTTGTGTTTTCCCAAGCACATAAGAACCAATTTTCTGCTTCATCCAAAGGAATACCTTTCTCGATATCTAACTCTTTGTATTTTTCAGATACTAATTTTTTTATTGATGCATCTGCTTTAAACTTTACTTTACAATTTGTTGAAGGCTTAAAGCCTGCTTTATTTAAACAACAGAAATAGATCGCTTTATTTTTATTGTATCTAGTCCATTCATCAAAATGTTCTTTGTCCAATGGGGGCGGGGTGAAATCTAATACTTTTAAACTTGTAATGTAATCTCCTTTTTCATCTTCCAAAGAAGCACATATATAGTTAAACCCAGTTACAATATCCTTGTAAAAATTCACTTTCATTATTTTAAAGTCTGGATCACTTTTTTCTAAAATACTATATCTAATAGTATTTTGTTTATATTTTTCAAATATTGCAGTTCCCTCATCTTGTAAATTTTTATTTGCATACTCTCCATTTACATCAAAAATTAACTGCCCTACTGAATATTTAGGAGCCCCATTAGTATCAAATGATTTTAGATTTTCCTCAATAGTATCAGGAGATTTAGAAGGCAAGATGGCTGTAGCTTTACCCGATATTTGAGATGTAGCTTCAATAATCTTTTTAACTGTATTAGACTTACCTGTTCTGGTCATTCCAAAAAGAGCTGTCCTTTTTCCCAGTAGATCAGTTGGGTTAATATAAACTTCTGCTTTGTCTTCTTCATTTTTGCTTTGAAATCTGAGACTGGAACTGTACTGTACGTGTCCAATGGAAAATTCATTATCATTGCCAGGAATAATATCAGGGGAATCTCTTTGGTTAACAATATAACCTAAAACATCTTTATTGACTTTATAAACACTATAATGATGAGCAGAATAAAAATTTTCTAAGTCTGCACCAAATTCTACATTGGTTCCATTTCTATAGAATGTTCCTAACACACGGCATTCTAGTCCTGAAAAACTAAACTCATAACGTGTAAAATCATCCAATTTAGAGTTTTTACCAGAAGTAGGTAAATTGTCTTTATAATATTCTATCATCGAACTTATCATTGCACTATCTGTTGGCAACTTGGCTGGTGCCAAAGCTCTTAAAAGAATTGCTTCTTCAACAGTTTCTTCGTTATCATAAAATGCTAATAAAAAAGTTCCTTGTGCTATCCCTTTAACTCTTTCTTTATCATCATCACAAACAAGAATACTAGCTTTATTATAATCAAGAGAAAAAGGATGTCCTACAAAAAATTCAGGTTGTTTTCCTTGTTTTAAAGGATCTACAGATGCAAGTTGTTTTATTCTATCTGTTGTTTTCATACTTTCATTTTTTTCAGAGGTGATTTTAATAAAGGATCACTAAAACGAATACAAGCTTGTTCAATATAATCTTCCTTAACTTCAAATGACATCCAATTTCGATTTAATTTTTCAGCACAATATCCTGTAGTATTACTTCCAGAGAATGGATCCAAAATCAAATCATCTTCATCTGTAAGAAATTCTATGAAGAAATTAACTAAGCCTCCAGACATTCTTGCAGGATGTGGTTTTATGTTTTTTTCTCTACACATTTTCAGATAATAATCATTGGAACTCGTGTTAGAAAAGCTAAGGACACTGTGCGGTAACCTTACTTCTCTATTATCATCAACTTGTTCTAATTCAAAAAAGTTATGTGCTATACTACCACCATTATCTTTTAAAAATCCAGTCTCACTAATATTATGCTCAGAAGGTCTCTTTCCTGCATTATATTTTTGCTTTTTTAACAGGCTTTGCATACTCTTACTATAAGGTCTAAGCACTTTACTATTATCCGCTTTAGGAAAGTCATTTTTAGCTATCCACCAAACGTGTGTATAACTATCTACTGTTCTTAATCTGTTAACTGTAACCCATTGAGCTGGTGACGGTAATTTTGAAGGATTGTAACATATAAATTCTTGTATTAGCCTTAAATTAGCTTTAGGATGTTTTACAAGACCAAATAAGCATTCTAAATGTAATAATGATTGTACTGGTCTTTCAGGCTCCCAAGCATTTCCAATTTCAATGACTAGAGATCCATCTTCTGTTAATAAATCAGAAAAGATTGGAGCCATATCTATAAACCATTTTAAGTATTCTTCTCCTTTTTCATTTCCATATTGTTTTTTATTATTTAATGGAAAAGGAGGTGAGGTGATAATTAAATTTACTTTACCTTTTAATTCTTTCTTCATTTTACCGCTCAAAAGTTCTATTGAATTACCTTCAATAATTTTTCCTTTATCGGTTTGATATTTAATATTAATCATCCTGTTACTTTATTAGAAAGCTTTAACCCAGTAATAAAAAGCTTCCGGGTTGTTCTTTTTTAATTTGTTTAGTTTGTTGTATTTTGGGTCTTCAATAATCCAATCTTTTATTTCTAAAGGATTATTAAACCTTTCGGTTTTTATTTCTTTTTCGGCTTGTAATAGTTTGGTGAGATAAGCTACTTTAGCTGCTGCTGTTATAGCTTCGTCTATGTTGAATCGGTCAATTGTGAAGTTGATAAAGTTTCTGATCCCTAATTGTAGATGATTAAACTCTTCTGATTTTATATCGCGTTCTGCTAATGTATAGCAAGCTTGCCAAGTGTCTTCTAAAACTTCAGTTGCTGTTATGTTTAATTTTCTGAAACCAATTTCTTCCTGGACTACTTTGTTGAAGCTGTTTTTTACTACAGTTAAGTCACTTATGTTGTCGAATAGAAATGCGATGTCGTATAATTGTTTTATGATTTCTACTGGACGGTTTTTACTGTAAAGTATTCCAGTTGTTTTGGGAGCGAATGCGGTTAGTTTGTCGCCCAAAATGGCATCAAAGGTGGGCATTGTGATTATGTTATCTTCTCCCGAAGTGGAAATCCAATTGTGTTTTATAGGTAGTTCCTGAATTTGAGGATAAGGATTTGGTGTATAGAGCAGGTCCAATAAAATAGGTTCGACATTACCATCTACTACGCTTTTGTAATAGGTTTTGAAATGTCCGATTGGTGCATCGGGTGTATGTTTTCTATGGTTGTCGTCTTCCCAATCCAGGAAGATTTTTTCCTCCACTATTTTTTGTAAAACGGCTATTATTTCTTTTTCAGAATGTTCTGTTATGATATCGATGTCGATTGAGAATCGTTTTGGTTTTTCAGTAGCCAACAACAATGCTGTACCGCCTTTGAATGTAAAGTTTAACCCTTCTATTTTTAATTGCTCCAATAGTGTTAGTGCCCAAATTACTTTTTCAATTAATTTGGGATCAATGCGTTTTCCTAATTTGTTTCTTAAGTCAAGAATCCAATCTAATGTGTGACTTTCGTTGTTAATCATCGTTTGTATATTATTGGCAAAAAACCATCTATTTTGCCAAACTTATATTTATCAATTTTTCTACTTCTGTTTCTCGATTTCTTCTTGCTGCATATCGTTTCATTTTTGATTCGTTGATGTCGTATTTGTTAAAGGCTGATTGGTAAATAAAATTTAATTCTCCTTGTTGTGCGGCAAAAAGGGTATCATCAATTACTATATCGACTAATATTTTTTCAAGTGTTGGGATAGTCAAATCATTAGTTTTCGAAATGGGTGCTTCAGAATATAAGTTTTTTACAATAATTACATTGTCTAATACACTTATGTATCTTTCGAAGAAAATTTCGTCCGGGTTTATAAAGGTATTTTGAAAAGAAGCGTTCAGTTCATTAAATACTTGTTCTGTAGCCACTTTTTCGATTTCAACGATTGTAAAATTTTTAAATGGTTGGTGACGCATCAAATCGTTTAACCAAGAGCTATTCCAAACACAATAGTTAACGAATGGAAATCCTTTGTGAATTCTACTGGCTATTTTTTTTAATTGTTTGTCAATTTTTGGTGTGAATAATTGGATTTTTCCAACGGTATATATTCCTCTGGAGATATTGTCTATCACGCCATTTTTTTTTAGTTTATACAAGTAGGCGTTAATGGTATTATCTGACCAAGTGGGAAAATCGTTTTTGAGTAATTCCATCAAATCTTCCTTTGATAACACTTCTTTGTTATCAAAATATTTTATTATATGATTTTCAACAGTTTTCTCCAATTTTTATTAATTTGTAGTAAATGTAATAAAATATTTTTAACAAATATAATTTTGGCAAAAATAGTGTGATTTTGCCAAAGTTATATGATTTGATTTTGTCCCAAATTTGGTCAAGAATTGGGACAAAAAATTATATCGCAATCTACTTATTTATGTTTCATAGTTGCATTGTGAGGTTTAAACTCACTAAATTGATACATAGCATAATTAATCAGTAAAGTTTTGGCATTAAAACATCTTTACTGCCGAAACTTAATCGTATTCAAAGGAGTCAATAAAAAACTTTAAATTGTATAATTCAAGTACACCATCCTCTTCTAAATCTTCGTTTTTTAGTTGGTCAATTTCGATAAAGGATAAGTTATTTGCAAAGGACTTTTCTCCGATTAAATGCTCAATATGAACATAAACAGCTTCTCGAAGTCTTGGGTTGTCTTTATGGGCGATGTAGTTTTTGAGTAATACTTTTATTCCTAAATCGGTTGGTTTGTTTGGGTTTTCTAATGGGATGAAATACATTTCGCTTATTTTTAAACTGATACCGTAATATTCTAGTGGTTTGTCGGTGCCGTTTTCGTATTTGGTAAGGTTAGTTTCCGGCTGGAGGAATGCATTTATTTTCCAACGTTTTACAACTGGTGCATGATGAACTAGTAATTCTACTTCTTTGAAGAGGTAAGGATTTCCATTGGCCGTGATAATTAATTCGGCTTCGGATTTCTTGTTTTTAATAATGAGGTCTAGGTCTTTGTTGTATTTATGGAGTATTTCGATTAGTTTGTCGAAATGGTTTTTTATTTCTTCTTTTGGAATTTCGTTTAGGAGTAGGAAAACGAAATTGTTTTGTTGGAAGTGGTTCCAGAAGGAGGTTATTTGGTTCATTTGGCTATTCGTTTATTCAGTTATTTGAAAGGTTCTCGATACAATTTTGCAAACAAAATCACTCGAACTGACGTTAGCGTTTATCAGGTGTTGATTTATCGTATGCAATTAAATTTACCATTTACTCACGCTTTGTTATTGTTTTTTTTTGTGTTCGTGATTATGCAATTTATTTACGCTTGTCTTTAGCTTCATTGTCGAATGCTATTAAGTTGCATAATTCACGTAAACGGCTTCTAACTCGATTGCCATACTGTTTTTCTATTTCTGTGGCTGATAGGTTTGTGGTGATGTGGGTTTGTAGTTTTTTTGAAATGAATAGATCATATCTGCTTAATAGAATTTCTGCCATTACGTTGCATTCGTTGCCGTAATATTTTAGGTTGTTTTCTGTACCAAGATCATCAAAGCATATTGTTCGTGGGTCTGCTTCGTAGAGTTTGCCTTTGCTGTATTTATGAATTATTTGATAACCATCCTGGATGAATTCAAAGCTTATATCTCTACACGGTTTAACGAAAAATTTATGTTCTGTTGCTGTTAGGTATTTCATTAAGTTCATGAGTGAGGTTTTACCGCATCCGATTGGTCCGGTTAGTAATATTCCCTTGTTGAGGTTTATGCCGTATTGAAAACATGTTGGTTCATCCTTCAGGAAATAAGCGATTAGTTTATACATAATTGGGTAATCAGTTTCTATTATTTTGAAATGATTGCCGTATAGTTCAACTCCTTTAGCTTCGAGCCAATTGATTACTTCGGTGTAGCTGTAGTGTGATTTAATTTCTTTTTCCATAACTAAAATTTTAACCGCAAAGTCCGCAAAGATTAACGCAAGGTTCGCAAAGGATGAGATGCTGAAACAAGTTCAGCATGACAAGAATGCTATAGCGGTTCTGAATAGTCTTTGTCTGTTGTTGTGTTGAGTTGTTTTGTCCTGTTAGGTTGTTCTGCATTTGAAATGTATTTTGGTGCGTTAATCATCCAATTTTGTGCTGCTGCCTGCCAATCGGCCATTGGTGTTTTGCCACCGACTAACCAACCAACACTTTTGAAGTAATTGAAGAATTTTAGAGCTTCTTGTTCAGGAAAGTTATTTTCTTGAAAATAGGTTTTGACTTCTTCGATTGTTGGTTCTAACTTTTCTTCTTTTTTCGTGGAACTTTTTTGCCAACTATTTTTTATTTGATTCTCATCGGAGTTGGCGAATACAGAATTTTCATTCTGCATTTCTTCTTTTTCTTTTTTCGCGAAACTTTTTTCTTTTTCTTGAGTTTGGTTTTTTAAATTGGAATTATTTATTTCTTCAAAATTTTTTGTGTGCTTTTCCAAGTTTGAAACGTTTTTATCGTTTGAAATGTTTGTATTGTTTATATAGTTTATTGAAGATACTAGTGCTTGTTCAGTAGCTGTCTCGGTAGTAGTCTTAGTAGTTGTTTTGTGCTTGTCTAGAACCTGTCCAGTATCTAGTGAAATTTTTTTAGTGGTGTTATCTTTTTTTTGAACTGGCTTTAAGTCTTCTGAAAAATTGAATAAAATTACCATACTGCCTTTATACGGGTTAAATGATGGTTCGTACTTTATATACTGCTTTTCGTTTAGTTCTCGCATACATTTATGGTATGTAGCTTTGGAACATATTTTACTAATTCGCATCATTTCATCCCTTGTAATACTGATTGGATTTTTAAAACGGTTCACATTCCATGCTTGGAAAAGTGCTATGTATAAACTTATATGTGTTGGGTTTAGTTCCCGGTCTTGAATGATACGGTCGAAGAAACCCGTTAGGTGTTTGATGTAGTTCATTTGAAAGTATTAAGAATGGAGTATTAAGTATTAAGACAAAAACCTGTCTTTCGTCAAGCCCTGGATTTAAGTTCAGGTTGACAAAATAGTAGTTACTTAAAAAGAGTAGGTAAGGCATTTACTTTGTTTCCCTGAAGGAGTTTTTCAATGTCTGCATTATCATAATACATGATGCCACCAACTTTTGTATAAGTTAGTGTTCCATTGATTCTTAAATTTTGTAAAGTACCAGGAGAAATGTTTAACAGTTTACGGACTTCTTTGGATTTGAGCCACTGTTTTGCCTGTTGAGGTTTGGTATGAATGATTTCTTTTAAATCATTTAGAAGAAGGGTGCGGAATTCGTTTAAGTCTTCGCGAGTGATAATTTGGATTTCCATAACGTTTATTTTAAATTGTTATGGTACAAAATTGTAGCGTTTGATTCGATTTAAATCACAAGTTAATCACAAGTTGTGAATGATTTTATTCGAAGTATTGTATTTGTTGGTATTACAGCAAGTCGTCTGTGTTTTCCATTCTTTTTACTAATTTTTCTTTTAATGCGTTTAAGAATTTAGTTTGGTCGGATTTACGCATTCTAATTTCAAGGAAAGCCCTGTGATACTGACCTAAATTGACATTAAAGATACTTTCAAAATATTCTGCAATATCTTTTAAATCGGAGGTACCATTGTTGAACACACCTTCGGTATGCAAAGCATACAAAAGCTCAATTAATGCGACTTTAGCACCTGTCCAATTTTGTTTCACCTTGGGATTGACTTGTGATTTTTCTTTTGGTTCTCTATTTTCCATCATTAGAAGCTTATCTTCTAAATAGACTTGAATTAAATCGTGTGCCATAATTTTAGCCACTTTAAAGTCGTGTGAAGTAGAAAAAGTGCGATCAGCTTCAAAATAAAAGCTGTCTAAAGTTAGCTTAATATCAAATTTACCTCTTGTAAAATACTTGTGGTCAAGATAATTACTGCCAGTTCGGTAATACTTGTAAAAATCTAAATTGTTATCAAAATACCTTTTTAGTTTTTCTAATTCATTGTTTAGATACTTTTTTATAATGCGTTCGCCTCCATGTGGTTTTTTAGTTTCTATTTTGTAGATTGCGTTATAATAAATTAGTTTTGATGTAAACTTTGGTTTTATGTTTTTGAAAAAATCAATTTCTATTTCTTGGGATTTGCTTTTTTCTTTTTCGAAAATAAGTTTCAATTTTTCAATTGAATTTACAATAATGTTTATCGCACTTTCACTCCTAAGAATTGGATCGTCAATTTCTAAATCGGTAAAATTTAATTGTTCATTTAACTTTGATAGTAGTTGTGTGGCTTTATTGTTCAACTTATACTTTGTTTGAAAGATTAGTTTAGTGAACCGTACTTACATCGTGATTTTTATTTCACTTATCACCAAATTTGATGTTGCGGAGGCAATAATTCCTTTAGAGCTAAACATATTTGCTTTTACATTGATTATTGATTTACCTTTTTTAATAACACTCGTTTTTACTATGACTGTATCTTCTTCTTTCGCCGCACTAAAAAATTCAACATTTATATTAATAGTAGGAAAGAAATTATCAGTGCCTAAAATCATAAAGTTTACACCAATACAATCGTCAAACATCCCACAAATAACACCACCGTGAAGCGTTCCTGCCGGATTAGTCATCTCTTTTCGTACTTCAAATTGAAATTCAACAGAATTTTCATCAACAGCAATCACCGTCCCATTCAGCCATTTGGCAAATGGGGACGGACTTCCTGAAAATGGTCTTCCAATAAAACTTTGTAGTAGTTGAAGTCTTTTATTTTCCATTTTACTTTTAATTTAATTTTCCAAAAATTCTTCTTCTGCCATAGCATTATTTAAAAACACTCCTGTATTATTTCCTGTTGATACAGCATATGATACAGCACGAAGAGGATTAGTACTGTCACCACAAGCGAATATATTATCTACTGTTGTTTTCTGAAACGCATCTACTTTGATAAGCCCTTGTTCGGTCAATTCACAACCCAATAATTCGGGGATTTTACAGTGCTGTTCAAAAGGAGGTCTTGAGTAGATAGCTTTTAATTGAAAAGTTGAATTGTCAGAAAAAATTATTTCTTCAACTTCTCCGTTTTGGTGTTTCAATGAGGTAATTTCTTTTTCAACAATTGAAATATTGTGTCTTTTGATTTCATCAGTTTGCTCTTGTGTCAATTCTGATTTGCCATTAGTAAATATTGTCAAGTCTTTTGTCCAGTTACTAATGAGTCGAGCCAGATGAAATGCACCGTATCCATTTGCAAAAATTCCTGTTTTTTGATTTTTCACTTCATATCCGTGGCAATAGGGACAATGAAGAACTGAAATTCCCCAACATTCAGAAAATCCCTTGATGTTTAGCATTTTATCTTTTAATCCTGTTGCAAAAATGAGCTTTTTAGCTGAAAATACTTTTCTTGACTGTGTTGAAATCTCAAATCCTTTATCAGTTTTTGTTCCATTAACAGCAAGGTCAGTTATGAATTTTACTGTATCGTATTGCAACACTTGCTTTTTTGCTTTTTCTGCAATAACGCTTGGTTTTTCTCCGTCTTGCGTAATGAAGTTATGTGAATGTGGTGTTTGTCTATTACAAGGCAAACCGCTATCAATAATTAGAACGTTTCTTAATGATCGTCCCAAAGCCATTGCTGCTGAAAGCCCTGCATAGCTTCCGCCAACAATGATTACGTCAAAATTTTTGTTATCTGTCATATTGTTAAAATTTGAAAATGTTATTAATGGAAAAGGTAAAGCTAAAACTGATAAAGCAAGACCACCTTGTTTAATTAGTTCTCGTCTTGATATTTCTTTCGATTCAACCATCTTGTTTTTAGATTTATAAATTATTTGATGGGCAGAATAAATTTACTTTATTTTGCCGATCTTACACTTTTATAAATGGCATTTTCAAACATTGAATAGGCGTAATTATTAAGGAACAGTACCATTCCTGCCATTTTTCCTACGATGTTTCGGATTTTTGGATTTTTGGCATTTATCACTTTAATAATTTTGTCCACTATTACAGAAGGATCATCTCCCTCTGCCAAACCATTTTTGATATACTTATTCACTTGCTCTTTATAGTTCTTGTATTCTGCTATATTTCCATCAACAGCAATCATATTCGTGCCAATATTTGTTTTTGCCCACATAGGCTCTATCATACTCACCTTAATATTAAATTGATTTACCTCAAATCGTAATGTTTTAAAGTAACCTTCTAAGGCATGTTTGGATGCAGCATACATTGACTTCATAGGTATTGTTATAAGCCCCATCATAGAGCTCACTGTAATAATTTGACCAAATTCTTGTTTTCTGAAATAAGGCAATATTGCTTTTGTAACATTAACTGTTCCCCAAAAGTTAGTATCAAATTGAAGTTTACCTGCCTCAGTAGAAGTCTCCTCTGCTAATCCAGTGAGCATGTAACCTGCATTATTCACAAGAACGTCTAATTCTTTTACGGTTTCAAATAGTTGCTTTGTAAATTCTTCAATCGATTTTTCATCTGTAACATCTAGAGACAATACTTTGAAAGGAACTGTGGCTTGTAGTTTTTCTGCATTTCTACTAGTACCGATTACATTGTGTCCTTCTGTGTGCAACTTATTTGCTAACATCAATCCAAAACCTGATGATGCTCCTGTTATTAAAATTGTTTTTTTCATTTTCTTAAATTTTGATTATTAATATCTTCAATTATGTTTATCTAGTTTTTATTTAAAATTTGAACTCATTCGTTTTAATCCTTTTCTTTTCAGTCTTTCACAATACCAATTGTTTTCTTTATAGCTTGAAAAATTGTAGATGTAAACAAAATCTTCTATTTCAAGTTTGTGTTCTTTAAAAAAGCCATACAGAAGCTCTACAATATTTTTAAAAGTTGATTTCTCAGGTTCAATTAGAATTAGTGTATCCATCCAATATATTTTGTCAATTTTGGAAATGATAGTCTCTTTTAATTTATTGACTATTGCATCGTCTTCAATATTATAATGGATAGCATTCATTTTTATTCTTCATCTAGTTTAGGAGGAATCAATTTGTACATTACTGGTGTTACAATTCTTGCCAGAATAGTTGAACTTATCAATCCTCCAATTAATACAATCGCTAATGGAGATATTTGAGGATTGGGATTTACTGCCAGAGGAATCAAACCACAAATTGCGGTGACTGATGTTAATACTACTGGAAGAAAACGTGTTTCACCAGCAATTGCAATGGCTTCATCAATGGACTTTCCTTCTTGTCTTAATTGATTTGTAAAATCCACCAGAAGAAGAGAGTTTTTCACTTGAATTCCTGATAATCCAATGAAACCGATAATAGAAACCAAAGACATCGGGTTTCCTGATGCTATTAAAAACAATACTCCTCCTAAAACGCCTAACGGAATGATGGACATAACAATGATGATTCCTTTAAATGTTTTGAATTGTAGTAATAAAACAGCAATGAATAAAAACGTACTCAATATAATTACAGCAAGAAAATTACCTCCTAATGCATCACCTTCCGATTCTTTTTCTCCTGATAGTTTGTAATAATACCCTTTTGGCATCTCTAATTTATCCAATTTCGGAATAATATCTACCAACAAATCATTTGCTAAATAACCATCTTTTGTCATAGCACTGACTTTTGAAAAGCGTGATTTGTTAAAGTGATTAATTGCAGTTGGTGCTGTTTCAAAAGATACTGTTGCAATTTGATTCAATGCAATTGGTTTCCCCTGAACATTATTTACATATAAACTTTTCAATGCATCAAGATTAGAAAACTTATCTCTTGGTAAAGTAATGGTCACGTTTCTTGCATCTCCACGGTCATCTATATAATCTCCAACAGTTAAACCGGCAACAGCAAGTCGAATTACTTTATCGACCTCACTGGTCAGTACACCCAATGTTCTTGCCTTTTCTTTATTGATTTTTATTTTAACATCCGTTTTATAAGTGTTTAACTCGTTGTTGATGTAAACTGTACCTTCCTGATTTCTCAAAATAGTTTCTACCTTAGAAGATAATTTGCGTAAAACCTCTTGGTCTTCTCCAAATAATCGTACTACGATGTTGGCTTCCAATGGTGGTCCTTGTTCAAAATCTTTTACTTCAACTTTAGCATAAGGCATCGTTTTAAATTTTTCGCGCAATTCTTGTATAAGACTGGTTTTGTCTGAAGGTTTTGCTTCTTCTTCTAGTTGCACGAAAATTTGAGCAAAATCAGATTTTCTGTCCTGAGGATGTACATTGTAGTAAATCTGCGGATTTCCGTGTCCAACATTTGAAGTAAAATATACAATCTCTTTGTGTTTCTTTAATTCAGTTTCCACAATTTTAGTTACCCTGTCACTTTCTAAAATATTGGCTTGAAGTGGCATTTTTATGTTGATTAAAAACATTGGTTTTTCCGAAGTTGGGAATAACTTAAATCCAGCTACAGAAAACAGACCGAAAGCGATGACACTTAAAAATATAGAAATGGCAATCGTAGTTTTTGGAAACTTCAGTGCTTTAGGCATAATGTTTTTGTATGTATTTGTAAGGAATTTTTGCAAATACTGAAGAAATATATTTCCTCCTTCATGTTCGTGTGTTTTTAAGAAACGACTACCCAAAAACGGAACCAAGGTCAAAGCCACAATCATAGAAGCTAATACACTTGTGATTACCGCCATAGGTAAACTTCTGATAAATTCACCAGCCGTATCTGGAAGAAAAGTCAGAGGTAAAAAGGCAATAACCAAAGTAGCCGTTGTACCTACAACTGCAACACCTATTTGCTTTGTACCTTTTAAAACGGCATCCATTTTAGAATGTCCTTCACGGAGCCAACGTTCTATATTTTCTACAACTACAATACTATCATCAACCAGCAACCCTAAAGCAACGACCAAGCCCACAATACTCAATTGATTTAAGGAATACCCTAAAGCATTCATTGCAATTAATCCCAAAGCCAATGATAAGGGTATAGAAATCATCACTATAAGAGATGCTCTCCCTCCTAATGGAATTAATGTAATAACAACCAAAAGAATTGCTAATCCAAAGTCAAAACCTAAATGCCCTAAACGTTTTGATACCATATCGGCTTGGTCAAAGTTTTTTACAAGCTTAATGTTCTGAGGTAAATCTTTAGAAAACGCATCAACTATTGGTAAATATTCTTTTTGAACATCACTAATGTTTACATTGTCCTTCATTCCGGCAGTAACCAAAATGCAACGATGTCCATTAATTCTTGTAATGTGATAGGGCACTTCAGATTTGTAATTCACATCAGCCACATCTTTCATGTAGATAATTTTGCCATTAGCATTGTAAACAACCGTATTAGCAACATCTTCTGCATTTTTAAATTTTCCACTTGTTTTTACATTGAATACTTTGGTATCCATATCAATACTTCCACCAGGAATATCAGCAGCTTCACTTTGTAAACTTCCCATCACAATATTCAATGGGATTCTTAATTGTGCTAATTTTTCCAAATTCAAATCCACACGGATTTCCTGTTCCGGAATACCACTGTATTTTACATCTTTAAGATTGGTTATTTTTTCAATTTTTGTCTTTAGTTTGTCCGCTTCATCACGTAGTTTTTTGTCAGATGCATTTTCAGAAATCAAAGCTACCTGAAGAATTTTTACATCTGAAGACGAAATTTTTTCCGTTTTGATTTGATAAATATCTTTTGGTAGTTCACTACTTTTAAGGGCATTCATTTCGGTAGAGATTTCCTGATATTTATTATCTACATCCACTCCGTATTTAAATTTTACCTGAAAAGCGGCTACGCCATCTTCTACAGTTGTGAGTATCTTTTCGATATTTTCTAAGCCGTAAATCTTATTTTCAATTGGTTTTACAACCTGTTCTTCCATATCTTTCGGACTTGTACCTGGATAAATTACGGTAATCAAGTATTCTGGTGGATGTGTTGCAGGATCTTCTGCTCTTGGCATCGTGAATAAGGTAAGGACTCCTACCACAGCCACCAAAAGAGCGAGAATCAGTGTAAACTGATAATTCTTAACGGAAAAATTTGTAATTTTCATACTGTTAGTTATTTAATGATCTTTATCGTTGATTGTTCATTGAGGTAGGCGCTGTTGGAAATGACTATCCGGTCTGTTTTTTGAAGACCGTCATTTACAAACACCTTATCATTGTCAAATTTGTTGATGGTGATAGGTTGACGTTTCACTTTGTTATTTTCCACGACGAATACAAAGGCTTTGTTGCCGTCCGCTTCAATAAGTGCATTATAAGGGATGGCCATATAATCTTCGGCTTTATCGGTTTGTATTTCTGCTTTTCCAAACATCCCCACAGCAGGTTTTTGGTCTTTCATATTGAGTTTTAGTTCTATTTGAAAAGACCCAAGAGCAACATCTGCCGCTTGCGACTTTCTAAAAACGGTAGCTTCAAATTTTTCATCAGGAAATCCGTCAAGGGTTACAGAGGCTTTTTGATTTATTTTTACTGAAGCCCATTCTTTATCAGTCAAGCCTACTTTCAACAGGTAATTGTTGTTGTTTGACGTTTCGTTTATAGCTAAAATTGGAGACCCAGGACCAACAACTTCACCTTCATTTGCTAATTTGTTAGCGACAAAACCATCAGCAGTTGCATATATTTTAGCATGACGAGAATTAAAAGCTACTGCATCTTTTTGCTTTTGGGCAATGTCAAGACCTGTTTTTGTATTTTGAAGTTGTTCCAACGTATAGACATTGTCTTTGTATAGATTATTAGCACGTTCATAATCTCTTTCAAACTTCTTTAAATTTAAATCGGCTTGATTTAAACCTGCGTTGATTTCGGTTTGATCTAATGTGGCTAAAAGTTGTCCTTTTTTGAAAAACTGACCTTCTTCTACATAAATGCGACTTACCACACCACCAATTTTAAAACCGTAATTAGCTTGGTTTTCTGTGGTTACTAAACCCGAAGCACTTATATTGTTGGTAAATGCTAATGATTCAACTGTTGCTGTTTTAATTGGAATAATATCCGCAGTTTCAAATGGATTGTTTTCCTTTTTTTCTTCTTTGCAAGCGAAGAAGAGAGGTAATACGAATAGGGAAATGATTATTGATTTGTTCATGATCTTAATTTTTATTGGTTTAAGGTAAAAGTTGCATTGGCTCTTTCTAATTCTGCATAGGCAATCCACGAATTATAAAGTGCTATATTAGTATTGAGTTGGGCATTTACCCATTGATTTTGAGCATCCAGAAGTTCAATATAGATGGCCTGGCCTTCTTTATATAATTTGGTTATATCGTCATTATATTTTTTGGCAGACTCTTTTTGATTTTTATTGGCATTGAATTGTTCCAAAGCTGATCTCAAATTGTTTTGTGTAACTTGAAACTGAAGTAATAATTGTTGCCTTACATTGTCAATCTGTGAACTGATTTTTTTATTGTCCTCTTCAACTTGTTTTAGCTTGTATTTGTTTTTATTTCCTGAAAAAATATTCCATTCTAAACCTAAACCCGCAAAATAATAGCGTGAATCTTTGTTCATTTCAAAATCAAAATCCTGTATTCCAAAATCGGCAAAACCGCTTAATGTTGGAAACCAGTGTGATTTTGTGAGTTTATTAATGTTCTCGTTTAATTCTTTTACTTGGTCTAATTTCTTTAATTCTTCTCTGTTCTCAGTATTTCCTTCGACTAATGCACTAGGAACGTTTTCATTGATTTCATCAACCATGATTTGTGTATCGAGTTTTTGATTGAGCAGGAAATTAAAATAGGCTCTGGCATTATCACTTACTTGTTTTGCAGTTTCTAAATTGGCTGCAATACGTACTACTTCATTATCACTTCGTAAGACAGCAGTACGGTTTATTTTATCATTTTTAAATAAGGAATGGTTTACCCTTTGATTTTCGGTAACCAATGCCAAAGCATCTTCATAAATTTTTATTCCTACCAGGGATTGCAAATACTTGTAATAGGCAATTTTTATATCCTTGACCAATTCTCTTTGGTAGATTTCCAACTCTATTTTTTGTAAAGTTGTTTGTTGGGCTTTAATCCTTTTGTTATAGATAATTTCAAAATTCAATAAAGGCATTGTAGTATGAATTTTTGCATCATAGAAATTATCCGGATTAATAAGTACTGACTGATTTTCTAAAGTTGGAAACGCATTAGAATTTGTAATTTGATTCAAGGTGCTATATACCGGATTTAGCATATCTCCAATAGGGATATCAATGGTTCTTCCACCTTCTGCCTTTGTGTAAGTTCCATTTAAAGAAACGTTAGGGTAGAATAAGGAACGTGCTTCTTTTAAAGCCCACATACTTTTGTTAATATCGAAGTTATGCTGTTTGATAACTTCGTTGTTTTTTAGTCCGGCTTCGATGTAGCCGTCCAGCTTACTTTGCGAATATCCTTGATACTCAAGTAAAATTGCTATTAGAACTAGTGCTTTTTTTATCATCATTACATTGTTTTTTAATTGAACGTTGTTCATTTTTTTGAACAAAAAAAATTATAATTTATCTATTATTTTTAAATACTCATTGTAACCATCATATAGGATAGTATCTGGATTTGTGAATTTTACACCTTTAGTTCTTTGACGAATTTCGAGGCAACACATACCGTGGACTAAACTCCAAATCATAAACGAAAGCGGTTCCATATTGTGACCTTTAAAATGTCCTTTATCGATGCATTCCTCAATTGTTTTTTTAACATGTCCAAACGTTACTACTCCTTCGTTCCAATCTTCATTATTGGAGCTTTCCAAAAATTCCATAGGTGCTTTAACATTAAACATCAAATCATACATTTCTTGATTTTCGAGTGCAAATTTGATATAAATGAATCCCATTTTTTGAAGACGTTCCATAGGATCTTCTATTTTGAATAAGTCTTTAAAATAACTACCCAATTCCTGAAACCCAATAGAATGCAAATCATGTAAAATAGCGTTCTTATCTTTAAAGTAAACATAGACAGTACCAACACTATAGTCAATTTCGTCTGCTATGTTTCTTATAGTTGTCTGTTCAATTCCTTTTTCCAAAAAAAGCTTTTTTGCTCCTTTTAGAATGAGTGCTCTCAATGCTTCTTTTTCTCTTGCTTTTCTATCTGCTACGCTCATAAGTATTATTTTCTTTGCAAATATATGTATTTTTTTTGAACAACGTTCATTTTTATAAATTATTTTACTTTTTTATTTGAATGTAATGAGTTTACAGTATTTAAATTGATAAATTTCTCCCTTAAAATCTGCATATCCTCACTCACTTTTCTATCCAAAACCTTAGCATAATGTTGAGTGGTTCTCAAATTTTTATGACCTAACATTTTGCTCACACTTTCAATTGGAACACCATTAGTAAGTGTTACGGTGGTTGCAAAAGTGTGTCGAGCAATATGGAAGGTTAGTTCTTTTTCAATTTCACAAACTCCAGCAATTTCTTTTAGATAAGCATTCATTTTTTGGTTGGATAGAATGGGAAGCAGCTTATCTTCATTAATACATTGCGGATGACTTTCGTATTTATCAATTATCATTTGAGTAACTGGAAGGATTGGAATTTTTGAAGCTGATTCGGTTTTTTGTCTGTGGGTGAATATCCACTTCTCTCCATCAATACCGTAGCTTATATGCGACTTCGTTAAGTTCTTGACATCGATGTATGCCAAACCAGTAAAGCAGCTGAAAAGAAAAATATCACGAACTAATGATAGCCTTTCGGTTTTGAAGTCTTTTTCAATTATAGCTTGAATCTCTTCTTCGTTGAGGTACACACGTTCTACTTCTTTGATTTTTGATTTGTAGTTTGCAAAAGGGTTTTTATCGAGCCAATCATTGGCCAAACATATCTTGATAATTTTATTGAAATTCTTGATGTATTTCACCGCTGTATTATTAGCACAGTTTCTAACGCTTCGTAACCAAAATTCGTAATCAGAAATAAAGGCATGATCAATCTTTGTAATATCGATATCGGAAACATTATATTTCCATTTCATGAATTCAATAGTATGTTTCAAAGAAGTAGTGTAGCGTTCTAATGTTCCTGGAGCGTATTCTTTTCCAACCAATTCTTTTATTTTGTTGTTGTGGTCTTGGAAGATAGGAACGAGCATTCTTTGCCTTTTATCTGTTCCTTGTAGTTTAGCTTTCAATATTGATGAAGTCGCTTGCTCTTTATCTTTCAACACTTGATGATGCGCTTCGTAAACTTGCTGTTCTAAAGTTTTTAGATAAGCATTTAATGTTTTAACCTCAGTGCTAGAACCAATAACTTTTTGAAGTTTGTTATCCCATCTATCTAGTTGAATATTTCTTTTCGCTGAAATTTCTTTGGGTACTCCATCAATAGTAATTCTTAAGTAGATTGGAGCAGTGCCATCGGCTTTGATTTTGTTTTTCTTGATAAAGAAAAGCAAATTGAATGTTTTGTTCATAATGTGGTGACTTTAGGTTTATAAAATTATCCTTAAAAATCACTTGAAACAAGATGTTTAAAACGTGAACACCTTATCATACAAGTGTTTCAGCTTAATTTAGTGACCTATTTGGTTTGTTAAAAATAGGTCACTAAATAGGTCACTGACAGAATACCATTTTATGAACTTTTTGGTATAGCCACTAATGAAAAAACGCCGTAAAACATAAGTTTTACAGCGTTTTGTTGAGGTTTGTTAACCTTTCAGCGGAGAAAGAGGGATTTGACTACCTATTTCAACGTATTGTATTACAGCTTTTTACAATTGAATTTTTATTTGGGTAACCGATTTTACCCCCTTTTTAATCGTAAATAATTCATTTCATTTGTGAGTTGTAAATATACTCATTTGCAATGATATAGCAAATTAAAATTCAATAAACATTACTAAAAATTGAACAAGTTATTAAAGTGTTTGATTGTATAAATCTTGATTAAAATCTTTCTGAAGTATTTTTCAATTTTAACCAAAAATCAAGTGAGTTACTTGTTCATATTTTATGCCACAATATGTACAGAACTCTTCAATCGTTAGAAACTCATTTTCGAGCTTATTGAGGTCTTTTTTTATCTTTTGCATCAATCTAGTACTTTGACGATAACTCTTGCCTGTTATGCGTTGTATGTCCTTCGGATAGATGCATACCCTCTGATTATTCAATTTCATACTTTATCCATACCTTTGATATAGCTATGCTATACTTCTGACGTGCAGAAAATCTTTTGCAATTTAGTTATAATTTTTCATACTTATTTATTGTGTTTTTATGTTCATTTAAGTCACTTGTGTCGATTTTGGACATATGGTACACTTGTTACTTTTTCTTTAGTGAAATGCTTTGTAAACTTTGCTATAATCATTCAAAATGTGGTTGCAACTGATTGAAAGAATGAAGGTGATTTTAGATGAATGTTTAACAAAATTTTGAAGTTATGGCTAGACAGAAAGGCATAATTAAATTGAAAGGTACTATCGGAGATATTACTTTTTACAAAACGCAAGATGGACACTTAGCAAGAGAAAAAGGTGGAATTGACGCGAGTAGAATTGCGAGTGATCCTGCGTTTCAAAGAACACGTGAGAATGGTTCGGAGTTTGGTAGAGCTGGTAAGGCAGGAAAAATGCTAAGAACTGCTTTACGACCATTGCTTTTAAATTCTGCTGATGGTAGAATGGTGAGCCGTTTGACGCAAGCGATGGTTAAAGTTATCCAAGCAGATACTGTTAGTGAACGTGGTTTGCGAAACGTAATTGATGGAGAAGCTGAATTGTTATTTGGTTTTGAATTTAATATTCGTGGTAAGCTAGGAACTACTTTGTTTGCTCCGTTTGTGGCAACTATTGACCGTGTGGCTGGTGAAATTACTGTGGATTTGGCATCATTTATTCCTGCGAATATGATTGCTGCTCCAAGTGGAACTACTCACTACAAAATCATTTCTGGTGGAGCTGAAATTGATTTTGAAGCTGAAACGTATGTGGTAGCTACTTCTGAAACGGCAATTTTGCCTTGGGACGGAACTGCTACTGCTCCAATTAACCAAGTGAATGCGGTTACAGCTAACTCAACTAAGCCATTGTTTTTGGCTTTAGGTGTTGAGTTCTACCAAGAGATTAATGGGCAAATGTATCCATTGAAAAATGGTGCTTTTAACCCATTATCGATTGCTAAAGTTGATAGTGGCGTGTAATGGTTATTTGGTTAACTAGAACTTATTTCCCTGAAGGAACGAATGGTAAACTCGAATGCGAAGGCAAATTGATTTGCAATACAATCGAATTGCCGTGGAAGATGAACGAAACGAAGGTTTCCTGTGTTCCAGAAGGGAAATATTTTATTAGAAAGCGATACAGTGCAAAATACAAATGGCATTTAGAATTAGTGGATGTGCCGAATAGAAAGTTTATTCTTTTTCATCCTGCTAATAATGCTCAAAAAGAATTGCAAGGTTGTATTGCTCCTGTTACTAAACTTTCTGGACCTGGTTTAGGTTTAATGTCGAGAAAAGCTTTTACGAAGCTAAAAGACTTTGTTTACAAAGCTTTGGACAATAAAGAAAGTGTTGAATTAATTATCCAATAGATCCTTTACAGGATGACAAAAAACGTAATTATGAAAAAAATCATTAATAGAGCAAAAGCTCCCACACCAAAATTTTTCAAAGTGCTTCGAACTGTTGGGTTGGCATTAGCTGCCGTTGGTGGAACTATTTTAGCTGCTCCAATTGCTTTACCCGCGATTGTAACTACCATTGGTGGTTATGTTGCAGTAGCTGGTGGAGTTTTGTCAGCTGCAAGTCAGCTTACTACAACTGATGACAGCAAATAATCCCACATTGATGGGTACTGCTGGAGGCACATTTTTAAGTATTGTACCTAATCTCTCCTCTGATGATATTGTAAAAACAGTTATTTTAGCAACTATTGGAGCTGTTGTAAGTTTTACGATTTCATTACTGCTTAAAAGCCTTAATAAGAAGCACAAAAAATAAGTTTAGCCCTAGTTGTGGTGACCTTTGGGTTAAACAAAGTGAAAGCCAAGTCGAGAGACCTGGCTTTTTTCATTTATATCCTATAAGGAACTTCAGAAGGAATTATTTCAACATCGGAATAACCATTTTTTGAGAGGAAATCTTTAATAGAATGTTTGTTTAATTCTGAGTCCAAAGATGGACCAATAATAATATGACTAATAGGAATTTTTTTAACCCTATATTTTTTATTTTTTTCTAATAATTCCAAACTTGCTTTATCATCCTTTGCTCTTTCTTTTTCAAAAGCATAGTCTGTTTTTAAAACTTTATAAGGAACTAAAAGATTATTTTTTCCAACTCTGTAAGAAATAGATTCTAAGGATATGCTAAATTGTTTATCTGTTGACATTTCGAATCTAAATTCCTTTTCTTCTTCAAATGAACTATGCTTGAAAAGACCAATATATTTATCCAATAATTCATTTATTTCTTGTGCTATTTCTTTAAAAACATCTTCATCACTTTTTAATCCAAAAATTAAATCAAAATGTTCAAAATAGTATTCAGTGATTGTTTCTATTAAATTATTTACTAATTCTAATTGATTGTTTGAACCATATTCAATATAAAATCCACTAGCAATATTTTCAAAACCTTCAATAAGTTTTTTTCTATCTAAACCTATTGCAATTCCTTTTCCATCATTTGCATATGCTCTCCATTGGCTTAATAAATCTCCTTCAAGCGAAAAACAAGTAGCAAAATGGTTTGATATGTTTTTTTCTTTTAACTCTGTTAAAACGGCAGATACAATATTAAATGAAGTATCATTTTTAGGATTATTAGCTATTTTTTCAAACTCTTTTTTAAAGAGATCTAACCCGTAATAATATTCTTTTTTATCATTTAAGTAGGCTGAATTACTACAAAAAAAGGATTGATTTTCAACAATTGCTTTTAGACTATGTAAATCCGTATAATGATATAATGTTTTACTATTTTTTTTAGATTTAAATGAAGGGAAGTTTTCAAGAATTGAAGATATTTTCTTTTCTAAAGGAATTTTTAAAGCCTCTAAAACGGTTCTTCTATTATTTAACTCAACCATGACCTACTTCTTTTTATCACTGGTTAACGCACCCAATAGAAGTAATGCAGCTCCAACACCTAAAAGTATTTCTAATCCACTTGCCCCTTCTTTCTCTTTTATGCTCCTAACAGGCTTGATTTTCTCAAACAAATCTCTCTTGAATTGCTCAATACTATTTAAATTATAATCATCAATAAACATTTCAATAGGTTTGTTGTTTGGGAAATCTATGTTTTTTCCAAAATGTTTAGAATAGATCACAATTATATTGCTGTCTTTTTTTGAGTTAAAAGCATATTCTATCTCATCTTTTACTGTTTCGGAAAGTTGAGATGTTGAAAAAATTACAAACCAATTTGCAGAGTCAATATTTAATTTTGTTTGTTGGCTAATTCTTGAAAAATAATTATTTCGTTCAGGTAAATATATAAAATATCCATTTTGCTTGCCCTTTTTATACAGGTCTAGTGCAATATTTTTTTCATTATCCGAATTCGGATTATAAGTGATAAAAACGCTCTCTTGCATGGTTATTTTATATTTTCACAAAAATACAAAATCTTAATACATTTTTGTCATTTATTAACATATCTATATAAAATTACTCTGCGTATATCGTTGATAAGGTTTATATTTTTGTGAAATTGTTTTTCTTTTAATTCAAGAAGTTTTAAAGCTTCAACATGCTTCAAATGTGCTTCGTGTTCATCCATCAAGAGTTTTGATTTTGGAAAAAACTCTCTTTTGAAATCAGGAAGGCGCAAAAACGAAATCACAGAACCAACTAAATGCTGGTGCCAAAATTTAGATTTCCACAAGCTATAAGCAATCCAAAAAATATTTTTGCAATCAGTTTCATTATCAAATATGATTACAAAACTATTTGTGAATGGCTCATTTTGAGGCTTTCCGCTGTTCATTCCTTTGTTTAAAATGAAAAAATGCGGTTTGTTGTAAAAGGTGTCCTTCTTGTGGGTTTTAACGATAAAATTCATCATGGCTTCGGATTTAAAAATTAGGTTTTCTTCTAATTTTCTGTTGAGTTTCTGATAAATGCAGATGTGCCTCGCTACGCTCCGTCCATTAAATTTTTCAAAAGAAAAAAAGAAAAAAAAGAAAGCCATTCGTCTAGTGTAAGGTTTCAAAAAAGCAAGTTTTTCAGAAAAAATACTACCCGATACGTGATTGAAATCGGCAGCGTCAAGTCAGAAGTTAAATGTGTTTTGAAACTTTTTGGGTGGAGATTTTTTCTGAAACCCGCAGGGCTTGAACTTGCTTTTTTGAATACCTGGAACTTAACTTTGCTTCCTTTTTTTTTATTTTTATTTTGAATATTCAAATCAAATGTTCCTATTCAATCGGATTTTATCTGAAGTAATGAGAGTTGATTTGAAAGATAGGCGTCTTCGGAAAGGGTATCAAATTCTTTGGATGGATGAAAAAACCAATTCAAAAAATAAAAATGCTTTTCAACCGGCCAAAGAATTTGATACTCTTTCTTACGGTTTTGATTTTTGAGGATGCCTGAAAGTCAGTTAGCAGTCGCAGTGTTCAATTAGCAGAAAAATGTCATATGAAAATGTGAAGCATCTTCAAAAAACAATGCATCATACTGCCGAGTGCGATGTGGCAGTAGCGCAAGTAAGGGTATCATTTTTTATTTGCTTATTGGGATGTTTCTGATTGCTTTTGTGGAAAAGCTGATGCCTGAAATCCAGTTTGCAGACACAGTGTTCAGTATGTAGCAAGTTATCTTGAAAAACGTTATGGCATCAGCTTTTCCGCAGGAGCAATGACTGCTTATTTTCTGGCAAATAAAAAATGATACTCTTACTGGGGATTTTGGTTTTGTGGGTAATAAAATGGCTTTTACCATCGGCAAATTAACTGAAATTAAAAGCCATTTTATTACTTACAAAAGCAATGCAAATACTTCCTATTTAAACACAAAGCTGATAAAAACAGTTACCGTGAACGTTTTTAAAAGAGATGGTAACCGAAAATATTCCTATGAAATGGCGAACGTTGTTAAAGACAGTGGCGAAGGACGGTGTTTTTTGTAGCTGGGTGATGCGATGGGAGCTGCAAAAAATGTTGTCCTGGAGCCACTGGCAAGCGCGTTGGGTGAGCGGCTTTTTTACATAATGTTATTATAGTGCATCCGAGATTTTGATTAGTAGCAGGATAGTCTTTATGCACTATAATGCCACATTATGTAAAGAAGCTTTGGGGAAAAAAATTACTGGCATGAGTCGCTTTGCGAACGCGTTTTTGTTCCAAAAACCATGACAGTAATTTTTTTTTGAGCGTTGGGAAGGAGTGGCAACTGAAAACCTAAGACGTCAATTTACAACTAAATGAAAGAATACGTTCTCGTTATTTAAAAATGAAATTAGCGAAATGAATTAAACAAAAAATTGATACTAGTAATACTTGGACTAGGAGCAATTTTTGAGCAGATGAAAGAGATAATTTAATTATTCAAACTTTATAAATTAAAATGTTTTAAAAATTTTATTTAGAGTTTCATCTGAGATAAAAATTTCAGCATTTTTATTATGTATGTAGAGAGATTCACAACTAAGATTTTTAATTATTCTTCTTCTATAAAAATGCTTTTCAATACTAATTTGTTTTTCTTTATTATTATCAACAATTTTAGAAAATATTACAATTCCTATTATACTCTTAAAGTTTATAAGGTAATTTTCTATTCGCTCAATGATTAAGTTAATTTCAGTAGTCATAAAATATATTGGACTAACTGGAAAATAAAGAAGTCCATTGAATTTTGGAGGTATTTGATATGCTTCTTTCTTTATCTTACTGATTATTTGATTTGTTAAATTGAAGTCTATAGATAGTCCTTCTATATTATCAATATCCCAAAAATATTTTTTAGATATTTCAATAAAATCATTTTTATACTGCCTTGGGGCAATTAAAAAAAAGAATCGTTTATCTGAATAATAAACAATTTGTTCATTTTGATGAGCTCTCTCTTTTGCTATAGCAATTATTTTACTTATTTCACTATATTCAGATTCTTTTATAATTTCTTTTTGTTTTCCAATAAATGAGTTTTGTGGAGGTAAATAATGAAAGTTTTTGTGAAAAAAATAATGATTTTGTCTTATGAGTATTCTTTCTTCATTTTCATTCAATGACGACACCTCTATATAAACAACTTCATTGTTATCAGGATTAATGATTCTAATATCAGGTGATTTATCTACATTATTCTCAACTGGAAAACTTACTTTAAAATTTTCATTGATATAATTTTTAGCAATCTCAACGAATGGAATACCTTCTTGTTTGGATTTATCTCTCATTAATAATTTTTTGATAAGTTCAGAAAAATTAATATCAGATGTTTCTAATTGCTTTAATGTATCAGCAAATTCTATAAGTTCAAATATTCTAAACTCGGTTTTTTCAATTACCATTTGTCTAATAGGATTATTCCTATGTGAGGATTTTAGAAAGGTTCTTCCTAATATTTTTTCAAATACAATTAATGCATCATAATATTTTTTTCTAACATTTTCTTCAAGACCATCAGCTACTAAAGCATAGTCTTTTTGTTTTTCCCATTTATAATGATCTTCAGAATTTTTAAATATTTTAAAATAATTGAGACTCATAATTATAAAAATTTAGTAAATAAATCCATTCTTCTTCCCTACAATAGTGAATATAAGACTTTTTTTTGGATAGTTTTTTCTTATTGATTTAAATCAAAGGATTACCTACTTTAAATTATTAGTTAAGATTTTTAAAGAGATTAGAGCGTCATTCAATATTTCTTTATAAATTCCCGTCTCATTTAAATCTTTATATCCTAAATTCTCCAATACTTTTTTGTAATCAGAATTTTTACGATGTGCAGAACCTGTCGATCTTAATTTTTGTAATGCTTTATAAAATGAAATAACTTTTTCGAGATTATCAAATTGGTTCATTTTAAGAAAATTTTCAAATTTTTCAATTGATCTAAGTTCTTTTTGCTCAGAATTTAAATACTTATTTATTTCTTTTATGTTTAAATAGTCAATTAAAACCTTACATAAATTCAAAACTAGAATATCTAATTCACAAGGTTCATTTTTTAGAGGAAGTCTAATTGTTTTAAAACAATGAATATCATCTTGATCAAATTCAGAAATAAGGTAAAAGCCAAATTTTTTTAGCCACAATTTATTTAGGCGCGTAAATTCATTTTTGAATTTTAAATCTTCTATTTCAGGATCATAATATGAAGACAGAAAGTCAATACTAAATCTACGTTTATTTATTTCTGATTGAGGTTCAATATTAAAACTTTTCCAATATAATTGTTCGGAGTGAGACAATATTCTCAAATCACCTAAGTAGACAACTATAAAGTCATAATTGTTATTGTCTATGCTTAATCTCCAAGAGCCTTTCATGTTTATAAAACCATCATCAATTGTATATAAATTAGGGCTATTGTAATATTTTAATAAAACTTCTCTTTTAAAAAATACTGGTGAGTAAAAATGATATTCAGATTTTTTAAATTCGCTTTTATTACAGTTTTCATAAATGAAATTCCCACTATCTTTGTTTATATCTACTATAAAATCCTCACATTTCTCTGAATTAAATTTATCATAATCTGTTTGAATATTTTGACTTTCATAACCGCGAAGAATAGCTTTTCCTAACAATCTAGAATCACAGCAATCTTTATCTTTTAGACAGTAATCTTTAAAGCAGATACTAAAATTGTAATGTTGAGTAAACTCATCAAAAAACATATTTTCATTAAGGTTTTGTTCTGCTAATGTTTTATCTAATTCCCTAAAATAATCCAATTGAAAACCTAAAACTAGCTTTTTTGCATAAAGAAATTGCCTTAAAAAATGTGTTCTTATTTTAAACTCAATATTACCTCCTTTTTTTATAATTTTAACTACTTCACTCTCCTCGGAAGCTATATCAATACCAATATAAGTGTTTGTTTTATTATCAAAGTATAAATTGAAAAATTGCTGAATTTCTTCAATCAATTCATATTTTGTGGGATAAATGTTGTTATAGAATTGTTGATATACCAGAGGTTCATATTTTGACTCAATTCCCCATCTGTAATACTTTGACGGTTTTTCTGAATAATGAACATAATTAGGTTGCAAATGGGTAATGTTTAAACTCCAAGTCGGATGCTTTATAAATTCTTTAATTAATTTTTCAGGAAATAAAAGACAATATAAATATTCACGAGAATTGTTTTCTTCCCATTGTTTATATATAGTAGTCCAATTTGATATTCTTTTATCAGACTTTATCCAATTCACTGTATCATTAAAATAAAAATCAAGCATATATATTATTTTAAATTGCAAGATTAAAAAGGAGCAATAAATAAATTTCTATCTTTACTAATTGAGTTAAATAGTCGATTTATTTCTAAAACTTCATCTCTAGTATTTTCTTTATATGACTGAATTTTTACATCCTTATCTTTACTTTTTTCTTTGTTAAATTCTATTTGAGATGAAGTATCAAATTCATATTCAATAATTGCTTCAGATGCATCTAATCCAATATCTATATTAATTTGGATAGCTTCTTGCTTTCGTTTATTTACAATATCATCCAATTCATCAATCTCTAAAGTGTTATCAATTCCGTAAGCATCTGTCATATAATCATTTGAAAGTTTTTCCCAAGAAATATCAATATTTTTCTGTATTTCATTATAATAGTTGTTGTTTTTTATTTTTGATTCACTAATAAAATCAGAATAGCATATATTTGATTTTATTAGATTTGAAAAAGTCTTAATAAGGTAATGAGATGGTATGTCTTTAGAAAGGGCTTTAATTAAATTTGGTAAATTATTGATTTTTTTAATTAGGTTATTTTCAGCTATATATTTTAAAATTTCTATTAAATTATCTCTATCTTCCCAACTTAAATAACTAATATCTAAATCATTTATTCTCTTTAATAATTCTACTTCAATTTCACTTTTGCTAAATAATCTAATAAGAATAGATATAATGTTTAGGTTAGCATTACTATGAAATCCCTTAAGAAAATCTTTCTTTTCGCTAAATGTGTCGTATAATTTTTTTCTGCTATTTTTATTAGAAAAGCTTATTCTTTTTTCACCTTTAACTACTGTAGTTGCTATTCGATATTTGAATTGCTCGAAGAATACAGATGATTTAAGTAGTTGTAAATATTCTTCATTAGAATTTTGAAAATATGTAAAAATAAAGTCATCTATTGATGGATTAAAAAAACTATATCTAGTGTCATTTTTGTCAATAGTTCTAATAATGAAAGCTCCTACTAATTCTTTTAAAGCAAAATTATATTCATTTCCATTTTTTTGATAATTATTATAAACAACTTCGTGATTTATTCTACTATTAAAAGCTTCTTTTAGTCTTTCATCTGTAACATAATAAATTCCACCACTTAATGAGTACATCGTAAGTAGCAACAATCTGGAAACATTTGAAATCTGTATATTAAATGGCTTTTCCCATATTTTATTTGGGTCATTTAGTATTTCTAAAACAAAATTTTCTGAATACTCTGTATCAACTAGATTACTTTTACTAGTGATACCTTGGATTAGTCTAGGATTATAGTATCGATGTTTAATTACTTTCCAATGAAAATCATTCTGAAAATAAATTAACTTTTGTTCATCTGATAAATCAGAAAGATATATGTGATTATACAAAATTCTTGCTTTATCCCAATTTGTGTAGTTTTCAATTCTAACTTCATAATTTGAAATATCAATGTTAGAATTTTCAATTTTATCAGAAATATTTTTTGCCTGATTTAAAATTGTTGTTCGACAAGTTAATATTAATCTTTTATGTTTATCATCTCTTACTCTCTCAATAAAATTCACAATTGCAGAATCAGCATTCCTTGAACTATATAAATCCAGAGTAATTGCACCTAAAAAGTCATCAAAATAAAATATTTGTTTCTTTTCAGGAGAAAAAGCTTCTTCTGCTTCAGTAATTTCCCTAACATATACTAATTCAAAATCTTCAGCTAAAAATTGATAAGTAAGCATATTGGCTAATGTTGATTTTCCAATACCTGGAGCACCAGTAACTAATATGAAATGATTTTTGTTTAGCGCACTTACTGCTTCACTGTGAGTCTTATTTGGGACATATACTGTAATTTCTTTTATTATTTTTTCTTTATAAAATTCTGATCTTCCTTTGATACCATTTTTGACTATTTTTTTAATTATATCAATTGACGACAGCCAAAGTTTAAAATGTCTTTCTTGAATTTCAGGATAATCATCTAACCATTTATTTAGGTCTTCTTTGCCTATAACATCTGATGTAGAGTGTATATAAGGATTGAAAATGTTTTTAATATCTTCCTTGTCTTGTGGAGATAATGGTAATGAAGTACAGAATATGTATCTTTTAGGTTTTAAAGTAACTACTTTTTGAGTTTCGTTATTACTTAAATCTAACTTTAATTTTGAGATACCAGAACCTAAGTAATGTTTAACTTGAACTACTATTTCATTTTCATCATTTACTGTTGAATATCTTAAATCAATACCTTTATCTTTTCCTGGTTTGAATGACTGAAAATTTACATTCAGTACTTTTGAAAGTAAATCTCTTGTCAATTCCTCTAAGTCTCTATCATTTAAAGTTGAAAAATCGTAATTAGCCATTGTGATTTACGGAATAAGATTTTAAATTAATCCTTTTTTGTGCCAAACCATAATTTTTGAATTTATACCTCATATATGCTGAAGCCATATCCTCATGGGTTGAAATTATTAATTGATTTGAATAAAATTCATTTCTTAGTAATTCTATGAATCCTGCAATATTGATTTCATCCATAGTTTGAACTGGGTCATCAATCAAAATAATCTTGTTTTGAGAATACTTTTTATGCAATGCTAGAGTAAAAGAAATAATCAATGCTGATAGTTGACCGGAACTCATAGAGAAAACTGCATCAAAAGTTTTGGATGGATTAGTTTGAAATCTTATACCATCTTTATCAGAATAAATAAATAATCCTAAACCTCCTTGAAAATCCTGCATAATTCTTCCTGAGTATATATGAAAAATAATTTCAATGTCTTTTATTACTTTTTTCTGATATTCTTTTAGAGATTTTTTATAGATGCTATTCAGATTTTTCAAATTATCTTCTAATGTTTTCGCATTATTGAATTTACTTTCTTTGTTATGTAACTCTTGTTTGTTTTTATCTAGAGTTTCGTTTTGTAATAATGAATATTTATACTTTAAATAATTTTCTTTTTTGATTAAATTTTCTATTTCCATAGAATTCAATAAATCAAACTTATTATCGAAATACTGAGTAAAAAACTCTTTAAAATATGTTTCAACACTATCTAATTCTATTTCTAATTTGAGTGAATTTAATATTGGAGTAATATTTTCTATATCAATTACACTTTCACTGCTTAATGTCTCGTTCAAATAATCTTTAAAATCGAAATCAATATTTTCAAATTCCTTTTTTACTTTAGTAAAAAAAGTTTCATCAATTGATAAAAACTTATTTATAAAGATTATATCAACTTTAAGTTCAGTGATTTTCTGATTTAAAATTTCTATAATTGGAAGTATAACATCTTCCTTAAAATTAATTAATTCCTCATTAAAAATTCTACTTTTTGATGAAGTAATTCCTTCCAAACTAACTGATTGAATTTCTATGTTTTCTAATAAATCATCAATATTGTCCCAATCATAACCACATAAAAAACAAGTACCAGTTGTTTCTATATTCTCCGCTTCTTTTAGGTTTTTAATATTATCAACTAACTTTTCTCTAGATTCTTTTATTTTAGAATAAATACTTTCTAATTCATCTAACTCTTTGAATCTAACTTTAAGTGATTCATGCCCTTGATTTAAATTTGAAATTAAAACCTCCTCAATAAAATCAAAGTCTTCAAGTTCAAATACAAATGAATCATCTTTAATATTATCAATGGAAAATTCCGTTAGAGTATCAATAATTTTATTTATGCTTATGTATTCATTTTTTTGAATTCTTAAAGCTTCTCTTTGTGGAAGAAATTTATAATACAGTAAGAAGCTTTCAATTCTTTCGGTATCTGAAATTATGTTACTAATCTTTTCATTTCGAATATAACTTCTAAATAATCCCTTGTTTTCAATTAATTTTTTTAATCTGGTAATGGTTCCGTCTTCATTAAAAAGATTTTCATAGCTGATATTCTGATAATTGAAATCTTCTAAATCCCAATTTATTTCTCTATCAGAAAATAATTTTATATACTCTGTATTATTAAATTCTGATGCTAAAAAATCTTCAATTTTTTTTATTGAATCCTTTAAATTGTCAATTTCATCTTTTTTGTCACCGTTACATAATCCACTAATTTTATTTTTTAGCTTATCAATTTTTGTTATTTTGTTTTCAAATTCATAAACATTAAATAAATGGGATATATGCTGTTTTCTATCCTTATCTTTATTTTTTAATAAAAACAGACTATCCTCCTGTTCTATGTAGTTTAAGTACTGAAAATTTTGTTTATAGTTTTTACCTAAAATTTGATTTAAATACTCCTCTTCATTTTGAATTAAATTTTTTTCATTAGAATTAAAATTATTTTTTTTATATAGTTTATATAAGCTAAAATTCACAGAATTAGATAGTTCGTCTCTTTTTGCAATTCTTTCTAAAACAAATAAAGAATCACCTTTGGTAAATTCTATTTTTACAGATATATCACCATCATTATAATCACATAAGAATGGATGCTCGTTATAGCTTTCTCTTCGATCTACTACTTTTCCTTCTAAGTCATCAAATCGTCTTATTTTACCCGTAAATAATAATTCTATTGCATCATAAATTGATGTTTTTCCAAATCCATTAGGACCATCAAAAACAATTAAATCTGAAGATTCAAAATCGATAATTATATTTTGAAAAACTTTAAAATTATGGATTTCTATTTTTTTAATTTTCATCTGACTTCAATGTTGGTAATAAAATGTCATATATAATATCTGCGTTCATTTCATCAATATTTTCAACATCTCTATTGAAAAAGTTTTGATCAATTAAATTGTTTAGGCTTCCAAATGAACCATTTTCAATTTTCTGTCTATTATTATCAGTTAAAGCATCCAAACCATTTTCTTGGACAATATTGAGGTTTATTAATGGGATTTTATGAACTAGACGATAAAGAAGAGATTCATAATCGTTATTATTGATATTCTCTTTATGCTTTTTAAATACTTCTTCCTCTAAAATTTTATTTTCAATAAAACCTTTAATATTTTGTTGTTGTTGCTCTAGTGCTTGATTTAACTTTTCTACTTCAGAATCATTGTATAGAATAATTTGTTTTTTGAACAAATATGGGTCTTCCTCAATCTCCAAAACCAAACTTTGAAAATTTTCAAAATTTTCAACTCTGTGTAAGATTAATAAATTTACATTCTTATCAAACCATTCATTATTTATTATTTTTTTTGCTTCTTCAAAATAATTCGCCTGATTTTCAATAACATTAATTAGGTTATCTGTTTCTATTATTAACCAATAAGATTTTTTATTAATATCATCAAATGAATATAAAGAACCTATTTCCAATTCTTTATTGCTAAGTCCTAATTGAGAAAATATGTTGTTAATTATTGTTTTCATTTAGTTTTTGTTTTGCTTGTTCTAAATCAATTAATGAAATCTTTTTCCATTTAGTAATTTTATCATATTCAGAAGAAGTTGAATTATTTAAAATGTCAATGTCCGATTGGTTTATTCTAGTTGATTTATTTGCTTCTTCAATAATAGATGACACATTACATCCTTCTGTAATTACATAATCTGAATTAAAAGGAACTTCAATCAGTGTATCTAATGCAGTGTTTAGTATATCTATTGAAATATTTTGTTTACTTGCAGATGAATTTGAAACAATTATACTTGAAGGAAAATATTTTTTACTTAGACTATCTGTCCAACCTATTTTATTTATTTCATCTGGACTTCTAATCCCATGAAGGATACTTAAAAAAGCAGTTTTTACTTCATTTATTAGCAGGGAATTATCTTTGTATTCTTGAAGTGTTGAAAATTTTACATGTCTATGAGGCATTATTTTTTGCAAAAAACCCTCAAATTGTGGATTATTCAAACTATTAAAATATACCAAATATTGATGTAGTTTTATTTGAGCTTCATCATCAATTTCATCCTCGGATTCAAGGCAAAATTCTTGGTAATATCTATTTAAGTCAATCTTAAGTTTCTTAATAAAATAGTTTTTGTCTTGCTGAATACTTGTTAAGTCTGTAATAAGAATATTTCTAAATCTATTCAATGAAATTGTACTATAATATGCAGATTTATTTATAGAATCTCCGTTAGGTGAATGATTTTGGGCATGAATTAAAACAATATTATTGGTTATTAAAGATTCTAGTTCATTACATAAAATTTCCAAGTAATTATCATTTGATAAATGTATTAATCCTAATTTATTCAAACAATTGCTAGCTTGAACTTTTATTTTGTCTTGCAACTCATCAATTTTACAATAAGGATTACCATCATACTCATAAATTTTAAGCTTTGCATGCTTATCTTCAATATCAGCTTTAGTTTCTTCATTCTCTGTTGCTAAATGAAAATAGGCTTCATCATCACAAGGGAAATTGTCTTTCCTTTGTTCTAATTTTTCAAAAGCTTCTTTATATCTTGAATAATAATGGCTTTTGACAGCCTTTACTTGATGTAGCGTTATTGGTTTGGGTTCGTTATTTTCATATCGTATTATCGCAAAATCTTCTAATGAATCAAGCTGTAAATGCAATCCGTCAACACTATCTCTTTCGTTTATTAATTTTAATACATGATATAAAGCAACTTTACCTTGATATATAAATCCATTCCACGTATCAGCCGCTGAATGAATATCATTAGGATTTATTAGTTGAATCATAAATTATTCTTTATTTTAAATTTATTTAGCTCTAAATATTTCATTTAGATTTTTTAATTTATCTATCAATTCTTCAAACTCCATTGTATCTCCATAAATCATAAACTCTTGCATGGCTTGGTAGTCTTTTTTCCAAAGTTCAGTTACTTCTGCTGGTGGAATGAAATTTATTGTTTGTGGTGTGTGTAAATCATACGAAATTCCTCTTATAGGTGTGTATTTACTTCTGTGTTGGACTAGTGTTTCGAATAGCTCTTTATTTTTTATTGCTTCTTTTCCGTAATCGTGGTCCATTAGTTTTTCTATATCGTAAAGATGTCTTGACATTCTGTAATGTCTTATGTTTTCGGTTGGCTTCAGAAATTCTTCATGCAACAACATTATTTTTTCTAAAAAGGTTTTGGTTGGTACCACTACAATTACTTCAAAAGGTTGAATTGTAAAAGCTTGTTCCGGATATATTTGGCCAATGATTGATTGAATTTTTTTTTGTTCGTTTGGCTCTAGCAAAGCTCTTGCTCCTAATTCAATGATAACCCTTTGCGGAATGTATTCTCCTGCTTCAACTATTGAGTTGTATTCTAATTCTATACGATGCGGATCACTTGTATCATCTATTTCATCATCAAAGATTAAATTATAATTTTCTTTATTTACTCCCAGCTTTTCTAGTTCTGAAATCAATTCTTCTTTAAATTCACCTACTATAAAATTACCCGAAGCTTTACGAAGTTTTTTTATTTGTGTTTTTGATAACTCGCCCTCAAATCCTAACATCGTTCTATCAATTGATAAGTCTATATCTTCTGAGAAACGTTCTATTAAGTTATAGGCTTTGCTTAGTGATGTGCCGCCTTTAAAAACTAAATGTTGTGCAAATTTTGAAGAAAATATTGCTTTTAACGTAATGGTTACCCACCAATCTTTTTCAATTGCATCGGTTGGAAGTCCTGTTTGATTGTTGACTTGGTTTAGTATTTCAAGCCGTCTTTTTTCGGATAGTTTAAGCCACTCGTTCATATTAGTCTTTATTTATTAATTCAAGGATTGTATTTCTAATCCATGTTGGTGCTGCAACACTATCTTCTTTTATACTTTCAATGGACATTTGGTACAATACTTTTTTAATTTTTTGTTTAGCATTTTCATCTACATTGTCTTTGCCTAACTCTTTTAATCCTTGGATTACAATGTTGAGTTTTTTATCTTTAATGGTCAGGTTTTTGGGAGTGGTTTTTTTGAATGTGATTGTTCTTTTGCCAACTTTAATTTTTCTTGGTGCTCCATCAGTCAAATAGACTATATTCATAGGTACTTGTGTTGATAAGCCAAGTTGTTGCAATGCTTGTACACCTGTAGAAATTATTCTTGCTTTATCTCTTTTTGCTATGGCTACTGCAATTTCTTCGGTTGAAGGGAATAGGGTTCCAAGGATTTTATCTTTTTTTGGATATAGATAAATACCGTGTGCTAATCGAATTAAAATTTCTTTTTTTTCTAATCGCAATAGTACCTTTTTTACATTTTCGGCAGTACCGAACTCTATAAAATCGGCTATAAATAGAATGCTTCCTTTTTTAAAGATTTTATTTTTTCTTCTATTTGATTGTGAATAGATTGTGGTTTCATCTTAATGTTATGTTTGTCCCAAATTTAGTAAAAAAATGGGACAAAAAACATTTAGGATAACTTTTTTTAATTCTTCTATGTTATATATTTAGACCTACGATACATTTTTATAGTAGTGTTATCAGAATTAGGTAAATTTTATTTACAAAAAAACATCATTTATTTGTACTTGAATGAATTATATTAGTGATTTACTAAAGAATCTTATAGTGTTTTGTAGGTGGAAAATTTATTAAGCTTTGGCAGTAAACTGAATTTATTGCCGAAACTTAATTACGCATTTCAATGTCGATATAATATTTTAGATTATATAATTCAATTTGGTTTTCATCATCTCCTTCCCATTGTCCAATCTCAATAAAAGCTATATCATTAGCAAATGCTTTTTCTCCAATTAGATGTTCAATGTGCACATAAACTGCTTCACGAAGTCTTGGGTTGTCTTTGTGGACAATGTAGTTTTTGAGTAGTACTTTTATTCCTAAATCGGTTGGTTTGTTTGGGTTTTCTAATGGGATGAAATACATTTCGCTTATTCGTAAAGTGATGCCGTAATATTCTAGTGGTTTGTCTGTGCCGTTTTCGTATTTGGTTAGGTTGGTTTCTGGTTGAAGGAACGGTGTTATTTTCCAACGTTCTACAACTGGTGCATGATGAACTAGTAATTCTACTTCTTTGAAAAGATAAGGATTTCCGTTTGCGGTAATGATTAATTCTGCACCGTTTTTTTTGTTTTTAATGATGAGATCTAGGTCTTTGTTATATTGATGGAGTATTTCGATTAGTTTGTCTAAATGGATTTTTAGTTCGTCTTTTGGGATTTCGTTTAGGAGTAGAAAAACGAAGTTGTTTTGTTGGAAGTAGTTCCAGAAGTTGGTTATAGTTTTCATGTTATTATTTTTTTAACCACAAAGAGCACAAAGAAGGCACAAAGTTCGCGAAGCACTTCGACTGCGCTCAGTGTGACAACTTTTATCTCTTATCTTGTGTTGATTTTTCAAATGCAATTAAATTTACCATCTCACGTAAACGGCTTCTAACTCGATTTCCGTAATGTTTTTCTATTTCTGTGGCTGATAGGTTTGTGGTTATGTGGGTTTGGAGTTTTTTTGAAATGAATAGATCATATCTGCTTAATAGAATTTCTGCCATTACATTGCATTCGTTACCGAAATATTTTAAGTTGTTTTCTGTTCCTAAATCGTCAAAGCAATAGGTTCTTGGTTCTGATTGGTAGAGTTTGCCGATGCTGTATTTATGGATTATTTGATATCCGTCCTGGATAAATTCAAAACTTATGTCTCGACATGGTTTTACGAAAAACTTATGTTCTGTTGCTGTTAGGTATTTCATTAAATTCATCAATGATGTTTTTCCGCAGCCGATTGGTCCAGTTAATAAAATGCCCTTGTTGAGGTTTATACCGTATTGAAAACAAGTTGGTTCGTCTTTTAGAAAATAGGCAATTAGCTTGTAAACTATTGGGTAATCGTTTTCAAGGATTTTGAAATGATTGCCGTATAGTTCGATGCCTTTTGCTTCGAGCCAATTGATTACTTCGGTGTAGCTGTAATGTGATTTTATATTTTCATTCATTGGGTTGCTTTTTGTTCGCTAAAGCGAAGTTTTTGGAACGCGGATGACACGGATTAAACAGATTTACACTGATTTTTTAATTTGAACCGCAAGGTTCGCAAAGGATGAGATACTGAAACAAGTTCAGTATGACAAAAAGACTATAATGGCTCTGAATAATCTTTGTCGGTTGTTGTGTTGAGTTGTTTTGCTCTGTTGGGCTGTTCTGCATTTGAAATAAATTTTGGTGCGTTAATCATCCAATTTTGTGCTGCTGCTTGCCAATCGACCATTGGTGTTTTACCTCCGACTAACCAACCGACACTTTTGAAGTAATTGTAGAATTTTTGAGCTTCTTGTTCCGGAAAGTTATTTTCTTGGAAATAGGTTTTAACTTCTTCGATTAATGGATGTAACTTTTCTTCTTTTTTCGCGGAACTTTTTTCTTCTTTTGAATTTTCATTTTCTAAATTGTAATTATTTATTTCTTCAAAATTTTTTGTGAGCTTTTCCAAGTTTGAAACGTTTTTATCGTTTAAAATGTTTGTATTGTTTATATAGTTTATAGAAGGTACTACTGCTTGTTCAGTACCTGTTTCACTACTAGTACAAGACTTGTTCAAAGCTTGTTCAGAAACAAGTTCAATAAGTGGTTCATTTTTTGGTTTTCTTTCGGATTTTGGTAACGGTTTTAAATCTTCCGAAAAGTTGAATAAAATGACATGACTTCCTTTGAATGGATTGTATGATGGTTCGTAATTGATGTAACCCAAACTATGCAAGTTCTTCAGACATTTGTGATAGGTTGCTTTGGAACTAATTTTACTTATTCTCATCACCTCATCGCGATTTATGCTTATTGGATTTTTGAAGCGGTTGCAGTTCCAAAACTGAAATAAAGCAATGTACAAGCTTACGTGTGTTGGGTTGAGCGTTTTATCAACGGCTACTTTTTCGAAGAAACCTGTTAGGTGTTTGATATAATTCATTTACTAGTGATTAGTAATTAGTGAAAAGTGATTAGAAAAGATTGCATTGTTCCTCGCAATGACTTTACTTGAATAGAGTAGGTAAAGCATTAACCTTATTTCCATTTAATAACTTATCAATATCTGAATTGTCGTAGTACATTATGCCGCCTATTTTGGTATAGGTTAGTGTTCCGTTGATGCGGAGATTTTGTAAAGTACCAGGAGAGATGTTTAACAGTTTGCGGACTTCATTGGATTTGAGCCATTGTTTAGTTTGTTGAGGTTTGGATTGAATGATTTCTTTTAAATCGTTCAAAAGTAGACTTCTGAATTCGTTTAAGTCTTCGCGAGTGATAACTTCGATTGCCATAACGTATGTTTTAGATTGTTATGGTACAAATTTGTATGTTTTGAATAAATAAAACTCACAACGCAAACAGAGTTGTGAACGATTTTATTTAAAATAGGACAAATCTAAAATTAAATTGGTTCGTCAGAATTATTCATTCTTTTCTCTAAAGTTTCTTTTAAAGTATTTAAAAATTTGGTTCTTTCCGTCTTGCGAACTCGAATTTCAAGAAAAGTTCTTCGGTATTGTCCTAAATCAACATTGAAAATATTTTCGAGATATTCAGCTATTTCTTTAAGATCAGTTGATCCATTGTTGAAAACTTTTTCTGATTGTAATGCGTAAAGTAATTCAATTAGTGCAACTTTAGGAGCTGTCCAAGTTAGTTTTGCGTTGTGATTGTGTTGTGATTTTTCTTTAACACTTTTGTTGTTTATTTCTATTAATTTATTTTCTAAATATACTTGTACTAAATCATGTGCCAAAATTTTAGCTACTTTAAAATCATGAGAAGTTGAAAAATTATGATCAACTTCAAAAAAGAAACTATCTATGGTTAGTTTTATATCGAATTTACCACGAACAAAATATTTAAAATCAAGATAGTTATTACCTGTTCTATAATATTTATAAAAGTCTAAATTATTATCGAAATATGTTTTTAGTTTTTGTAATTCGTTGTTGAGGTATTTTTTTACAATTCTTTCACCACCATAAGGTTTTTTTGTTTCGATTTTATAAATTATATTATAGTAAATAAATTTTGAAGTAAACTTTGGTTTTATATTTTTGAAAAAATCTATTTCTTGTTCTTGATTTTTAAATTTTTCTTTGAGAAACAAAATTTTAAGTTTTTGAATTGAAACTATTATAATTTCAATTGCTTTTTCGCATCGATTAATTGTATCATCAATTTCTATATCTATAAAATTCAGCTGTTCATTTAAGTCTGAAAGTAATGTGTTTATTTTTAAATTCAATTCTAAAATATTTTAAAAACGTAAAACCTCTGTCATAATACCAAAACGGATTGTATTGATTTGATGTTGAAAATAAATATTATAATAATCCATACCATGATAGAATTGAACAAAAAAGCCAATATCTTCTAAGAATTTTGGGTGATAATAGAGAATTAGACTTGCATTTAATCTTTTGGCGTCAAAATAGTTCCAATTATTAAAATTATCTAACATTATTGTCGTTTCAGCTTTAATTGAGAAGTTTGCTCTTTGTTTTTCGTTTGGAAGTGGATTTGTTTTCATAGGAAGTTTATAAGCTAAAAAGGTATTGTGCCATCGCAATCCGCTATATTGACCATGAAGTTCCTCTAACATCCAACTCTTTGGGTGGATTTCAAATGAGCTTTTTATAAATTTGAAAGCTTTCAAGTTTTGACTATATGATGATTTTAAAAATCCAAGTTCTATATAATTAGTTGCAAAGTTTCCTGATTGTAAATTGATATCTCCATTTTCGGTATAGAAATTTCCGTTTTGACCATTCGAATGATGTGCAATTTTACCAAAAAGTGTTAATTTATTGGCTGATTCTTTATGTCCTGTTAGAAAATAAAATGCTATTTGAGGAATATAACTGGGTGTTTTTACTGGATATGAATATTCATCAAACATTCTTATAATGATTTGAGAGGTAAGTACTGCCATTAATCTTGAATCTTTACGTTCTCGAATTTTAAAATTAGGACTAACATTTGCTTCAAATAGTAAGGGTTCTAAATTACCAATATCAAAAGGAAATGTAACATAACTTTCTCCTTGGTTAACTTGTGCTATTTTATCTAAAGATAGAATTGCTGTTGTATCTACTTTAGTTTGAGCTGAAGTTATGGTCGTTATTACAATAATAAAAACTAATACTATATTCTTTTTCATATTTTATTGCTAATTCGTCTATATTTTCAGATATTTTACAAGAAAGAAAATAATATTTTTCTACATTTTAGTATTAATTAAAAAGACATAGACAAGAATTGTTTTATTTTTCTAAAAACCACCATTTTGGTTTATATTGTTTATTTACTAACCCAAATTTTTTGATTGCATGCGTTTCAAGATGTGTAATTAAATCAGGAATAGAATCAGTTACAAAAAGGAGCTTCATATCTTCTGGACTGATGCTTTCATTTTCAAGCATAATTTTAATATGATGACAAAGTTCTTTATGATAATCTGAATCAAAAATAATTATCGGAAAGTTTTTAATTACTTTAGTTTGTATCAATGTAAGTGCTTCAAATAATTCATCTAAAGTACCAACTCCACCTGGCATCACTACAAAGGCATACGAATATTTTATCAAAACAACTTTACGAACAAAAAAATAAGGAATATCTATCCATTTATGTAAATATGGATTTGGTTTTTGTTCTCTTGGCAATACAATATTGCAACCAACAGAATAACCATCATTTTCAAATGCTCCTTTATTTGCGGCTTCCATTATTCCTGGTCCGCCACCTGTCATTATTGTAAAACCTAATTTAGAAATTTCTGCACCAATTTTTTCAGCATTTTTATAATGTTCTGATTCTGGTGTAAACCGAGCCGAACCAAAAATAGTTACACATGGACCAAGGAAATGTAATTTTCTAAATGCTCTTATAAAATTAATTTGAACCCTAAATGTGAACATTAGCTCTTTAAATCTCGATAGCGGACCTCGAAAGAATAAAGATTCATTCGTAACTAATTTATTACCATTCATTTTTAATACCTTTTAAAAACTTAAACTTCTAATTTGATTTTTTATAACTCCAAACCGCCATGCCGTTTACAAATACTGCAAATCCGGTAACAATTAATAGGTTTGGCAATACTTCAAAAAATCCAGATCCTTTTAGTAGAACCATTCTTATGAACTCTACAAAGTATCGAATAGGATTTAACAATGTTAAGTTCTGTGCCCATTTTGGCATACTTTCGATAGGTGTAAATAAACCACTCATTAATATGAAAATCACCATAAAAAACCACGCAATAAACATTGCTTGTTGTTGGGTTTCGGTATGATTAGATATGTATAGTCCGAATCCTAAAATTAATAGCAAATACACTGATGTGAAACCATAAACAAGGAAAATATTACCTAACATAGGGACATTAAAAACAACTTTGGATATTACTAAACCAACAGTCAAAATCACTAAGCCAAGCACCCAAAATGGAAATAATTTTCCAACTATAAACTGATATTTTTTTATTGGTGTTACATTAATTTGTTCTAATGTTCCTATCTCTTTTTCTCTAACTATATTCATTGATGACAGAAATAAAGTAAGCATGGTAACCAATAAAACCAAGATACCTGGAACCATAAAGGTTTTGTAGTTTAAGGTTTTGTTGTACCAAAAAGAGGGTATGGCTATAATATTTTGAGGTATTTCTTTGTTTCCTGAAAAATAGTTGGACTGCATTTGAATGTTTTGATTGTATGTATTTATAATTTGTGTTACATATACATTTTCAACACCTGCTGTTGCAGCATCTATAGCATTAATACTTACTGAAATACTTGTTTTTTGGTATTTTTGAAGGTCACGATTGAAGTGAATTGGAATATTTACAATAATGTCGGTTTTTCCTTTTTGCATTTCTTGGATAGCTTCTTTTTCAGAAAAATAGGGTTCTTTAACTTTAAAATAGGTTGAGGATTTAAACGAATTTATTAAATCTCTTGATTCCCGACTTTGGTCATTGTCAACAAAGGTTATTACAATATTTTTAACATCGAATGTAGCTGCATTTGACAAAATTAATAATTGCAAAATGGGTAATATAAATATCAGTTGGAGCATACTTTTATCTCTAAAAATTTGCTTAAACTCTTTCTGTATGATGAATAATATTGTTTTCATATGTAAATATTATTTGTTTTTTGGTGCATATGTATCGCTATTTTCATTGGTGTTTGTTTGCAACAAACTTGTTGTTAATGGCGATTTCATAATTTATTTTTATATCCCAATGATTGTTTTTAAACCTTTACAGTAATACTATTCTTACTCTAGTCTAATTTTATATTTTTTGATGCTCAATGTTATAAAAAACACAGTCATCCCTATTAATATAAGGGTTTCTTTCCATATATATTGAATTCCGACTCCCTTGAGCATAATGGCTTTTACAATAATAATGAACCATTTTGCAGGTATGATGTTACTGATTACTTGCATGGGTAAAGGCATACTATTTATAGGAAATATAAATCCTGATAGAATAATTACTGGTAGCATCAAACCCATTAATGATAACATCATTGCGGTTTGTTGAGAATTAGAAACGGTAGAAATTAATATCCCCAATGAAAGAGCAGAAATGATAAATAATATACTTTCAAAAGCTAACAAAAAGATGCTTCCATTTATAGGCATTTTGAACACAAAATAGCCTAATGTTAATATTACTATTGCATTGATAATTGAAAGAAAAATATAAGGAAATACTTTTCCAATAATTACTTGAAATGGTTTTAATGGAGAAACTAAAAGAATTTCCATAGTGCCTAATTCTTTTTCTCGTGTGATAGAAATAGAGGTCATCATAGCTGAAACAAGCATTAGAATAACAGTCATTACACCTGGAACAAAATTAAAAACACTTTTGAGTTCAGGATTATAAAACATTCTCGATTGTACTTCAACCTTTACCGGATTACTATTGGATTGTTTTTTTTGCGATTGATAATTTTGTATAATTGCTGAGGTATAATTTGCAATTGTGTTGGCAACATTAGGTTCGGTCGCATCGGTAATTGCTTGAACTACTGCTACTTTTTTGGTTTCGAGATTTTTACTAAAATTTGGTTCGAAAATAAGAACTGCCTTGATTTTTCCTTTTTTAAATTCTGATTCTATGTCGCTTTCTTTTTCAATTTGGTTTTCAACATTAAAATAGGGTGATGCTTTTATTTTATAGATAATTTTTTGTGTTTCTATATCATTTGATTGGTCTAAAATGGCAATGTCAACATTGTTAATTTCATTTGTTATGGCAAAACCAAACAATAAAATTTGGGCAATCGGCATACCAAACAGAATAAACAAAGAACGTTTATCTCTGAAAATATGGTAGAATTCTTTTTTTACAAATCCGATAAATCTTTTCATTTGTTTTTTGTTTCTAGTTTAAGTTTCAAGTGTTGTAGTGATTTATTATTCTATATTCCTTGCTAATTTTAAAAAAACATCATTCATAGAATCTACTTTGAATTGTTGTTTTAAATTTTTTGGGGTGTCTAAAGCTTCAATAGAGCCGTCAACCATAATAGAAACACGGTCACAATATTCTGCTTCATCCATGTAATGTGTGGTTACAAAAATGGTAGTACCTTTATAAGCTTGTGTATAAATCATTTCCCAAAATTGTCTTCGGGTTATTGGGTCAACGCCTCCTGTTGGCTCATCGAGAAAAACAATTTTTGGCTCGTGCAGTAATGCAACTGAAAACGACAATTTTTGTTTCCAACCCAATGGTAACGAACCTACTAAATTATTTGCTACTTCTTGAAGTTCTAATTCTTCTATTAATTGTGCGATTTTTTGTTTGATTTGTATTCTTGATAATCCATAAATTCCACCAAAAAAAGTAATGTTTTCTTTAATAGTTAAATCATCATACATTGAGAACTTTTGGCTCATATAACCAATACTTTTTTTTACCATATCGGCTTGTGAGTGAACATCAAAACCTGCAACATTGGCTTCACCTGAAGTAGGATTTGAAATTCCAATCAACATTTTCATAGCTGTTGTTTTTCCTGCTCCATTGGCACCTAGAAACCCAAAAATTTCTCCTTTATAAACATCAAATGAAATGCCTTTTACTGCAGTAAAATGACCAAACTCTTTCGTTAAATTTTTTACAGATATTATTTTTTCTCTTTCCATTTTTTTGTTTATAAGTCCATGAAAACATCTTCAATGGTTATTGTAGCAGGTTTAATAATTATATCCGTATGATTTTTATTTTTCAAATAGGTTTGTAAATCGTTTGGATTGAAAGTTGCATTTTTATCTATGTAATGTACAAACTCACCAAAAGCATAAACACTGTATTGATTAGGATAATTTTTTAAATCGTGAATCAATCCGTGTGTGTTTTTTGCTTGTACATCATAAATTACTTTTTCGTAGTTGTTAATGATATTTTCAGGTGTATCTATTTTTAAAATTTTGCCTTTTTGAATTAATGCAATTCTATCGCAAAGAGAAGCTTCATCCATATAGGGTGTTGAAACTAATATTGTAATGCCTTTTTGTTGCAATCTTTTTAGCATTATCCAAAATTCTTTTCGAGAAACGGGATCAACTCCTGTAGTTGGTTCGTCAAGAAATAATACTTTTGGAGCATGAATTAACGCACAACATAATGCTAATTTTTGTTTCATTCCGCCCGAAAGAGCACCTGCTCTTCTGTTTTTGAATGGTTCAATTTGAATGTATATGTCTTTAATTAAATCATAATTTTCCTCAATTGTGGTTCCGAAAATAGTGGCAAAAAAATGTAAGTTTTCTTCAACAGTTAAATCTTGATATAGCGAGAATTTTCCTGGCATATAGCCAACAGAGTTTCTGATTTCTTTGAGTTGTTTGACTACATCATATCCAGCGACTTCTGCACTTCCTTCATTAGCAACTAAAAGCGTAGTTAGTATTCTGAAAATAGTTGTTTTCCCTGCACCATCAGGTCCAATTAAACCAAATAATTCTCCCTCATTTACATTAAAAGTAATGTTTTCGACTGCTTTTAACTTTTTGTAAGATTTTGATATGTTGTTTACTGCAATACTCATTATTTCATCAATAAGAAATTACTTTCATCGATTGCTTTTACAGCGTGTTTTACATTTTCTTCAATCATTACATAATTGCCTGAATTGAGATTAACGACTGTTCCTTTATCATCAGTAAAAACAGCATTTCCTGAAATGCAAACTAACAATGCAGGTATTTTTGAAACGTGCTCTTTAAGTGTTTCACCTTTTGCTATTTGCAATGAAATTACTTTAGCGTCTTTTGGTTCAAATAATAATTGTGTTTGAACGGGTTTATTTTCGGTATGTAAGTTTTTTAAAATCATTGGAAATATTGATTAAATGTTTTAAACGAATTTTGAATTTCTGTAAACTGATTTGCTGATTTTTCTTTAGAAAACGAATCGACTAACTCTATATATGGAACTAACCATTTGTGAAGTTCGTCATGAGCTTGTCCTTTCATGGTACAATTTGATGTTAGTATATCAATATTTGTCTTTAATTTATTAGCTAATAATGAATAATTTGTGCTTTTTTCTTGGTCAAAATGGACTACATCTTTTTCCATATTACGAATGTGTATCATCATATTATCATCTACCTTCCATTTTTCACCATTGTTTAATTGAATTGTTTCGCTTTCAGAATGTTGGTGTTCTTCAGTTTTAATTTCAGTAGTTTTTTCTTCTTTTGATTTCGTGTTACAAGAGAAAATGAGTAATACAACTGTAGCTAAAAAGGCAATTTTTATTTTTAACATTTCTTGTAATTTTTTAATTAATATTTAATCCACATTTCTGCTGGCATTCCGATTTTTAGTCTGCCATCATTTTTTACTTTTACCTTTACGGCATAAACGAGATTTACTCGTTCTTCTTTTGTTTGAATAATTTTAGGAGTAAACTCTGCCGAAGATGCAATCCATGAAATATTTCCTTGATATGATTTCATATCTTTTTCAGCATCAATTTTTACCGATACATTTTGTCCAACTTTTATTTTTGACAACTGTGTTTCGCTTACATAGATTCGCAAAGTCATTTCAGAAATATCAGCTATCTTGTATAGTGGTTTTCCAAATGCTGTTATTTCGCCTGGTTCAGCATACTTAGTTAAAACAGTTCCATTAATAGGATTAATAATTTTACTTTTTGCTATTTGATCATTGATTCTAGCAATTTGTACATCTATCGATTTTAAGTCATTTAAAATAGGTGCGTTTTGAGTTCCGACACTTTTAATTTGCTCTTCGATAACTTTTACCTTTCCTTCAATTTCATCTACTTGTCGTTTAGTTGCAGCATTTTCAGAATACATATTACGGATTCGGTTTTTCTCTAATTTAGCTGTTTTTAATTGTTCATTTAAGACGCTTTTTTGCGATATTACATTTGCGGATTTTGACGATATGGTGCTTTTAGAGGCAATTAATTGTTGTTTCGCAAAATGTAATTGTAATGTATCAACTAATCCTACTTGTAATTGAGATTTTAATTCATCTCCTTCTTCGACTTTTAAAAACTCTATTTTACCGTTAGCTTCTGAAGAAATAGTTATTTCAGTTGCTTCAAAATTCCCATAACCGTCAGCTTTGTCGTTATTTTTGTTACAAGAAATTAGCCCTATCGTTGCTAAAATTATTATGCTTATTTTTTTCATTTTTTTAAATTTTTCGGGTACTATTTTATTTTCCTTTAATTATTTCGTAATTTGATTTAGCAGCTGCTAATTGAACTTCATGCGTTTTCAAAATATTTTTTGCTTCAAATAAATTGGTTAATTCTATAAGATATTCAGACGATGTTATCACACCATTTTTTAATTGAGCATCTGAGGATTTAATAACTTTTTCACGTATTTGAATTATTTCGGTATCAGAAAGCAGCAGTTGTTCTAATTTTTTAATTTCAAAATCTTGCTCTTCTAATTGTATTTTGTTATTTAATTCAAATGTTTCTTTCTCAGATGTTACTATTTCTTTAGATATATCCAATGCTTTTTTATCTATTTTGGTTTTGCCCCAATCAAAAATATTCCAATTCGCTTTTAGGCCAACAACATAAAATGGTTGAAAAGAATTGTCTAACATGTTTAATCCAGGATTACCATAACCCGCTTGACCAAAAGCATTTATTTTTGGAAGATTTGATTTAGATAGTACACTTTTCGAGAACTCTAATTGCTGATTTTGTAAATCATAAAAAGCAATTTCAGGTCTTGTTGTATTAGTGCTATTTGGATATGATACTGGTTGTATTAAAGTTGTTTCGGTATCAATATCTGAAAAAGTTAATTCTGAAAGGTTATTTAATAATTTGATGTTTTCAAATTTAATTTCGGTTAACTGCTGGTTTATTTTAATAATTTCTGCTTCTAAAACCTGTTCTGATGATGGAAGAATTGCTCCAAATTTGACTCCTGATTTCACTTCCTTAACTTTGGAAGTTAATAACTCTTTTTTTGAAGATAGTAGTGCCTTTTTTTCTTGAAGTAACAAAACAGAAAAGAAATATTGATTAATTCGAGTTTTTATTTGATATAAGCTAACTTCAATTAGTTGCTGTTGTGTTTTGGTTTGTGCTTCTTTTAATTTAGTATTTGCATCAATTATTCCACCATTGTATACTAATTGATTTACATCTAAAGTTGCTCTATATTGATCTTTATTTAAAGATTGAACTCCAGGTAGTGAAGTAGGTAATCCTATCACTTCAGATTGATAAGTTGCTTGTGCATTTACATCGATTTTTGGTAATTTTCCTTTGCTTAATGCTTCAATTTCATAACTTGATTTTTGTTGTATTAATCCTGTTTGTTTTGATAAAGGATAATTTTTTGTAGCTAATGAGTAACAATCTTCCAAGGTTAAAGTCTGTTGTGCATTAGCATATATTGATATAGACAATACTATCAGTATGATTAACTTAGTTTTCATAATTTATATTTTTATTGAATTAATGATAAACTCAGCCACTTCCGTTTTTCTATTTTCTAGTATTTTATTATAGCTTTCTTTATCCATATTAACAAGTGCCATTAATAGCGGTTCTCCGATAAAAGGAAAAATATTTAAAGAGATAATATTGATAAATAGCTGTTCGGCTTCGATTGGTTTGATAATTCCTTGATTTATAGCATCACTTACTTGAAGTTTAAATTTTTCAATGGAAGGAAAATTTTTTTCAGAGCGAAGTTTTTGAACAAATTCTGGGTTCTTATTTAATTCTTGTATTACAAAATTTGGCAAATAGGGATGTTTGATTACAAACGAAACATAATTTTCAGTGAACTTTCGTATTTTTTCAAATAAGTCACTATCATCATTTAACACTTTATTTAATTGTGGTGCTAAAAGTGAAAAAGCACTTTTGAAAACAGCTTCAAATAATAATTGTTTGCTTCTATAATAATAATGTAATAATGCTTTATTGATTTTTGCTTTATCTGCTATTTCTTGCATTCTTGCACCTGCCATTCCTTTTTGCTGAAAGATTTCTTTTGCAGCTATTAATATTTCAGTTTCAGTATTTTCAGTTTTAATTTTATCCATATTGTTTAATTATATAGTTTAACTATTTGGTTAACAAAATTACTAAAATAAAGTTACTAAAATGGTGTTTATGCTTTTTTTAACAAATAATAAAGTCTTAATAGCTTTAAATAGCATTGATTACTAGAAATGTTTAGCTTGTGACTGAAGATTTTTTCAATATATTATTGTCTAAAATTGAAAATTTATCTTTTAAAATCTTCATATCATCACTAACTTTTCTATCTAAAACTTTAGCATAATGTTGTGTAGTTCTTAAATTTTTATGCCCAAGCATTTTGCTCACACTTTCAATTGGAACGCCATTGGTAAGTGTCACAGTAGTAGCAAAAGTATGTCGAGCAATATGAAAAGTTAATTCTTTTTCAATTTCACAAACTCCGGCTATTTCTTTTAGATAAGCGTTCATTTTTTGGTTGGATAAAATAGGCAGTAGTTTATCTTCGTTATTACATTGCGGATGATTTTTGTACTTGTCGATTATCATTTGAGTAACTGGAAGGATTGGAATTTTGGATGCACTTTCTGTTTTCTGTCTGTGAGTGAATATCCATTTTTCGCCATCAATACCGAAGCTTATATGCGACTTTGTTAGGTTTTTGACATCAATGTATGCCAAACCTGTAAAGCAGCTAAAAAGAAAGATATCACGAACTAGTGATAGTCTTTCTGTTTTGAAATCTTTTTCAATTATTGATTGGATTTCTGCTTCAGTAAGATAAACTCTTTCAACATCTTTGACTTTTGATTTATAGTTTGCAAATGGGTTTTTATCAATCCAATCATTTGCTAAACAAAGCTTGATTATTTTATTGAAGTTTTTAAGGTATTTAACTGCTGTGTTATTAGCACAGTTTCTAACGCTTCGTAACCAAAACTCGTAATCGGTTATAAAGACATGATCAATCTTGGTAATATCGATATCGGAAATATTGTATTTCCATTGCATGAATTCAATAGTATGTTTGAGTGAAGTAGTGTAGCGTTCTAATGTTCCTGGAGCATATTCTTTGCCAACTAATTCTTTTATTTTGTTGTTGTGGTCTTGGAAGATAGGAACTAGCATTTTTGCTCTTTCATCAACTCCTAATAGTTTGCTTTTAAATATTTCGGTTGTTATTGTTATCTTTTTATAGATTAACTCCATTTCAGCATCTCTGATTTGATTTTTAAGTAAATCAAGATGATTATTTATTGAACGAGCTTCTTCTGAAGTCCCTTTCATTTTACCTGCTTCTGTTGACCATTTTGAAATTTCTATAAATCGGTTTGTACTTAGCTCGATACGCTTACCGTTGATAGTAATTCTCATGTAAATAGGAATTAAACCGTTTGCAGCTGCTTTTGCTTTCTTTGCATAAAAGAGAGTTGATACTTTTGTTTTCATTGTGGTGACCTTTTTAGTTGTTATTAAATTTAACTTCAATATGACTAATCCACAAGATGTACAGTTTTTAAACTGGTTGTTGAACTGGCTGTAAAGCCTTGTGAATACAAGTCTGAAATAAAAATCGGTTACCCAAGATTTGGATTGTTTAGGGTAACCGATTTTATCCCTTTAGGTTCACGAATGATTGAATAATTTGATATGTGATAAAAAGAAAAAACCCTTAAAATCATACGATTTTAAGGGTTTTAATTCAATTTGCTTTTCAGCTTGCGGAGAAAGAGGGATTCGAACCCCCGGACCTGTTACAGTCAACAGTTTTCAAGACTGCCGCATTCGACCACTCTGCCATTTCTCCAGTATGTATCGCTCTACTTCCGTATTGCGAGTGCAAATATAACACTGTTTTTTATATCTCCAAACGTTTTGATAAGAAAAAATGTAAATATTTTTTAACTAATTTATAACTATTTCAAAATGTTCAAATTAGAGTTAATATTTTTTTTCTAATAATTTACGTATTCTACAATTTCCAAACCGTATCCAATCATTCCAACACGTTTTCCCACTTCTGTATTTGATACTAAACGTATTTTTGTAATATCGATATCGTGTAATATTTGAGCCCCAATTCCATAGTCTTTACTATCAATAACAATTTTTGGAGCTTTCATTTCACCTTTTGATTGCAAATCTTTTAATTCATTAATTCTATTTAACAAACTTACTGATTGCATGTCTTGATTTATAAATATTACAGCACCTTTACCTTGCTCATTAATCACTTTAAACATATCATCCAACTGTTTATCAGCATTAGTAGTTAAAGTGCCTAATAAATCGTTATTTACTTGTGAAGAATTTATACGAGTCAATACAGCTTCCCCTGAATTCCAAGTACCTTTTGTTAAGGCTATGTGTATTTGTTTATTAGTTGTTTGCTCATAAGCACGCATTCTAAATGTTCCAAAACGAGTTTGAATATCAAAATCTTCCTTTTTAACAATCAAACTATCGTGCTGCATACGATAAGCAACCAGAGCTTCAATTGATACTAATTTCAAATCAAATTTTTGAGCCACTTCTACTAACTGAGGCAAACGAGCCATAGAACCATCTTCGTTCATAATTTCTACAATAACTCCTGCTGGTTTAAAACCTGCTAAACGAGCAAAATCAATTGCAGCCTCTGTATGACCAGTTCTTCTTAAAACACCACCTTGCTTAGCAATTAATGGAAAAATATGTCCAGGACGTGCTAAATCAAATGGTTTAGTGTTTGGATCAATTAAAGCTTGCACTGTTTTAGCTCTATCTGAAGCAGAAATACCTGTAGTAACTCCGTGACCTTTTAAATCCACAGAAACAGTAAATGCTGTTTCCATATGATCTGTATTGTTTGTAACCATTGGACGAAGTCCAAGCTCTTTACAACGACTTTCTGTAAGAGGAGCACAAATAAGCCCTCTTCCATGAGTTGCCATAAAGTTTATCATTTCTGGGGTAATTTTTTCTGCAGCAGCAAGGAAATCACCTTCATTTTCTCTGTCTTCATCATCAACAACGATAATTACTTTTCCTTGTCTGATATCATCTATTGCTTCTTCAATTGTGTTTAATTTAATGGTATTAGTCTCCATTTTCTTGTATTGTGTTGTTGTTATTGTTTAATTTTCTAGTGATGAATTCATACACTTTTTTAAATGGTTCTGTTATGAAATCAAAATTAACATCACCATTATCATTTACTGCCTTTTTAGTTAAATATATGGCCAATGGGGTAAGAACTATAGATGAAATCCAAGATCCCATAAATGGCGTTGTTCCTCCTTCTTGTGCCAATTTTTTTCCAAAAGTGTTTAAGAAGTGGAATGTTATAAAAATTAGCATTGCAAATACTATAGGCAATCCTAAACCTCCTTTTCGTATGATAGCTCCAAGTGGTGCACCAATAAAAAACATAAGTAAACAAGCATATGCGATTACAAATTTCTCATACATTGAAAGCCAATGGTTGTTTATATCTCTCTTTTTTTCCTTAAATGAAAGTTCATTCATTTCAAGATTTTGCTTTGAACTTAATGCATCGCTGTTTGCAATTTCTAAGATTTTTGATTTTAAATTATTATCCAAAAAACTGGTCAAATTTGGCGTTTTTGGATTTTTTATTTGTGCGGAATCAAGTGGATTTGGATTATAACTAAATCCAAATCTTTGATATACATTATCTGAAACAGAAATTATTTCTTTATTGTAACTTGTTGTAAGTGAATCGGTAGTATACTTTAATTCACTTAAACTAAGCATATTGTTAGTATTTGTAATTTGAGATTTATCTTCATCTGCTGAATTTAACTTAGACAAATCAATATTTATATTGTATTTTTTAAAATAGACTTTTGCAAAAGGCATTTTAGGTCTATCCTTATAATCCTTAGGAGTAATATCTTCATAATAATACCCGTCAATTAAAACCAACTGAAGTAAATTTGATTCTTCACTACTAATCAAATGTCCTTTTTTAGATTTGATTACTGTTTTTGCTCCTTCGCCTAAATTAGATTTTTTGTGAATAGTTACATTTTCTAAAAATTCTCCCTTCTCCCCTGTTTTTTTATCAACCTTAATATTAATATTTCCAATGTTACTAAACTGACCTTCAGCAATTGCTAAGGCAGGTTTAACTTGAGCAATATTTTTTCGAAAATTGATAAATTTATATTCGGCGTAAGGAATTATATTATTTGCAAAGAAAAATGCACAGAAAGACAGTAAAACAATAAAAACCGACAAGCCTTTCATAGTTCTTTGAAAAGAAATTCCAGCGGATTTCATTGCGGCAAACTCATAATTTTCGGCAAGATCACCAAATGTCATAATTGATGACAATAACACCGAAAGTGGTAATACCATTGGAACTAATTTTGGTGAAGCAAACAGTAAGAACTTTATAATCATGAATAAATCCAAGTCCTTACCCGCTAATTCAGAAATAAATAACCAAACGGTTTGTAATATGAATATAAAAAACAAGATTACAAATACCGAAGTAAATGTAATCAGGAAAGTTTTTAATAAGTATCTGTCAAGAATTTTCATTCAATAGTTTTAATCCAAATTATTGATGTAGTAATTAGGATATTTAGTTTTTACAAAGGTAAAATGATTTTTGGCTAATGGAAGATTAGTTTTAAAAGAATTAACAGTTAATGTTACTGTTGTTCCATTTTTACCTATTGTAATTGTATTATACACTTGATTTGTTGCTACATCTACACCAACAAGGATTTGTTTTCTTTCATCCTTAGAACTTATAGGTGTTAATTTCACATACTGAATCTTTTTCCCCTTGATAGTTTGAGTTATATCCCAAGAATATTTGAAACCTTTATTAAAAAAAGTAAGCATTTTTGCAGGTGTATCTGCATCATCCTCTCCCCCTACACTTGCAATACTAATTTCTTCGTCTTCTTTAGAAATCGTATAAATCTTTTTACCATCACACATTTTGGTAACACCTAAAAAGTTTAACAAATACTGATTGCCTTGTAAAGTAACTTTACCTTTATTAGTTTGATTTACTTTCTCTTTAGTATTTTGAAGATTATAGTTGAAATCAATTTCAACATTCTTATATGACTTTACTTTGGCAGAAACTTTATCCAATAATGCTTTTGCTTTAGTAGCGTCTTGTGCCTGAACAGTTAAACCAGCAAATAATAGTACTAATGCAATTATTTTTTTCATATTAATCATTTTTTTGTTCATTCATAAAAAATTGTTCCAAAGAAACTAAATCAGGGATATTAACTGATCTTGCTTTACTTCCTTCAAAAGGACCAACAATTCCAGCAGCTTCTAATTGATCAATTAATCGTCCAGCTCTATTATAACCTAATTTAAGCTTTCTCTGAATTAACGATGCAGAACCTTGCTGAGCTGTTACAATAACTTCGGCAGCATCTCTAAACAATGAATCTCTTTCTGAAATATCTATATCAAGACTTATGCCACTATCCTCCCCTATAAACTCAGGAAGCATATAAGCGGTTGGATATGCCTTTTGAGAACCAATAAATTCACATATTTTTTCAACTTCTGGCGTATCCACAAAAGCACATTGTACACGTACCAAATCATTTCCATTTGAGAATAACATATCTCCACGACCAATTAACTGATCTGCACCACCTGAATCTAAAATTGTTCTAGAATCTATTTTAGAGGTTACTCTAAAAGCAATACGAGCTGGGAAATTGGCTTTGATCATACCGGTAATTACGTTTACCGAAGGTCGCTGTGTTGCAATAATCAGGTGAATTCCAATAGCACGAGCCAATTGTGCTAAACGTGCAATAGGCAATTCAACCTCTTTACCAGCTGTCATAATTAAATCAGCAAACTCATCGACAACAAGAACAATATATGGTAAAAATCTATGTCCAGCTTCTGGATTTAATTTACGTTGCTTGAACTTTTCGTTATACTCTTTAATATTACGAACCATTGCGTCTTTTAGTAATGAATAACGATTATCCATTTCAACACAAAGTGAATTTAAAGTCGTAATAACTTTTGAGTTATCTGTAATAATAGCATCTTCAACATCAGGAAGTTTTGCTAAATAATGTCTTTCTATTTTATTAAAAAGTGTCAATTCTACTTTCTTAGGATCAACTAAAACAAACTTAACTTCAGCTGGATGTTTTTTATACAATAATGAAGTAAGAACTGCATTTAATCCTACAGATTTTCCTTGACCTGTAGCTCCCGCCATTAACAAGTGTGGCATTTTTGCTAAATCGACAACAAACGTTTCGTTCGAAATTGTTTTTCCTAAAGCAATTGGTAATTCCATTTCTGCTTCTTGGAATTTAGCAGATGCTATAACTCCTTTCATAGGAACCATAGTTGGATTTTTATTTGGTACCTCGATACCAATTGTACCTTTTCCTGGAATTGGTGCAATGATACGAATACCTAATGCAGCAAGCGATAATGCAATGTCATCCTCTAAACTTTTAATTTTTGAAATACGGATACCTGCTTCTGGAACAATTTCATATAAAGTAACCGAAGGTCCAACAGTAGCTTTAATTTGAGCAATGTCGATTTTATAATTGCGAAGTGTTTCTACAATTCGGTTTTTGTTTTCTTCTAATTCTTCTTGATTAATTGTAATTCCAACCGTGCCATATTCTTTCAATAAATCTATTGTTGGAAATTTATAGTTTGACAACTCTAATGTTGGATCAAATTCACCAAAATGAGAAACTAGTTTAGCTGCTAAATTTTCTTCGACAATATCTTCCTCCTCAACCTTTTCAATTACGAAGTCATTTTCTTCAGATTTTATATCACCTAAAGGTTTAATAACTTCATTTTTAATTGTTGGTTCTAAAGATAATTCTGAAGCTGTTCCAATTGTTGGTTTTAACGCTTCTTTGTTTATTTCAAATTGTGAAGGAACAGTCTTAAGAACTATTTCACCTAACTCTTCATCATCTTCTTCAAAATCATTTTTGTTTGGTGTAGTTATTAGATTCTCCTTAACATCAGAAGCTTGAAATTCTTCATCTTCATTAACAGCAAATTCTTCTAAATTATAGGCAGCTGAAACATTTTCGGGACCTCTTTGAGCTAAATCATCTTTAATTTCTTTCTTAGCATTCTCAAAAACTCCTTTGATTTTTTCTGGTGAAACTTTTACTTTAAAAATTAAGTAAATAACTATTCCGAATATTAAAACTAATAAAGTTCCTGTTTTACCAATATAATCTTGAGAAAAGATATTCATTTCATAACCTATCACTCCTCCTAGTTCTGGCAAAAAGTCACCAAAAAAACCGAATAGAATTGACAAAATAATGATTACAAATATGTCCCAAAACCACGTTTTTTTAAGCTTAGAAACTGCTAAATCTAAAACTAAATAGGCTCCCGTTAAAAATAGAAGTCTAACAAACAAAAAAGAAGCAACACCAAAACCTTTATAAATAAAAAAATCTGATAAAAACGCACCGAACTTCCCTAGCCAGTTTTGTACTTGTGCATTTCTATTTGAAAAATCAGCAAGTTCACTTTGATCAAATTTTCCATTAACAAAATAAGAAACAAATGACACAGCCAATGCAATTGAAAGTAGCACTAAAAGTACCCCAATTGTTATTTTATGCTGTTTCGTTGGATTAAATCGACTGAATAAATTAGTCTCTTCAGGCTCTAAAGTAGATTTTTCCTTTTTACTAGATTTGGCCATTAATTTGCTCTTTTTAAACAAAAATAATCAATATTAATAATTAAAATAATCGAGGTAAATAAATAAACATTCCTATTGCAATAGCTGTCATTGCCGCAAAAAACACTGCTCCTGCTGCAATATCTTTAATAAATCCTATACGTTCGTGATAATCTGGGTGAATAAAATCTGCAATTTTCTCAACTGCAGTGTTTAATCCCTCGATACTCAACACTAAACCAAATGCCAAAATTTGAAACATCCATTCGGTTTTAGTAATATCAAAGTAAAAACCAGCTATAATCATTATGATTGCCAATGATGACTGAACCATCACGCTATGCTCTGTCGTGATTAGTTTTACTGCACCTTTAAATGCAAAAACCATGCTTTTTAACCTACCAGTAAAAAGCGTTTCGTCTTTTTGAAATTTCATTATTTATAACGAAGCTAAAGCTGCTTCATAATTTGGTTCATCAACAATCTCTGGAACTTGCTCTGTGTATTTAACAATTCCGTTTTCATCTAAAACGATTACCGCACGTGAATGTAAACCTGCAAGAGGACCATCGACAATAGACAATCCGTAAGTATTACCAAAAGAATTATCTTTAAAATCTGATAAGTTAACTACGTTTTCCAAACCTTCAGCACCACAAAAACGGTTTTGGGCAAAAGGTAAATCTCTTGAAATACAAAGTACTTTTGTATTTTCTAATGAACTTGCTTTTTCATTAAACTTTCTAACCGAAGTTGCACAAGTTCCTGTATCAATACTTGGAAAAATATTTAAAACAACTCTGCTCCCTTTATAATCTGATAAAGAAGCAACAGATAAATCTGTTTTAACTAATTGAAAATCTTTTGCCTGAGTTCCAATTTGCGGTAACTCACCTACTGTATTTATTGGGTTTCCTTTTAATGTGATTTGTGCCATTTTTAAAAATTTTAGAATTTCAAAAGTAATCAAAAAAACAAAATCTTTTAGAATTAGAAGCAATCTTGAACAATTACTTAAAAAAAGGAGTATACAAAATATAAAATTTTACAACATAAAAATAAAATATATCAAAATATTAAGAATTTTATTGAATTTTTTTTCATTAAATTTGATAGGAACTAAAAAAATTACTTTTATGAAAATCGCTACCATTGTCGTAAGAGTCTTACTAGGGCTTTTATTTGTCTACGCTTCTGCTAATTTTTTTCTAAAATTATCCCCCGAACCTGAAACTACTGGTGCTTTTAAAGCTTTTCAATCAGGAATTGTTGCTTCAACTTACATTTTACCACTTGCTAAAGCATTAGAGTTGCTTTGCGGAGTAGCTTTTCTTACTGGAAAATTTGTGTCTCTTGCAAACATTGTAATTTTACCTGTTACTATTAATATTTTTATGATTCACCTTTTTATGAGCCCTGAAAATTTACCAATAGCAATAGGAATCATATTCGCTAATTCATTTTTAATCTTTAGATATTGGGATAATTACAAATCTGTTTTCACACCTTGATATAAATAAAAAACTCTCAGATTTGAGAGTTTTTTTATTTATCGATAGAACCAAGAACCCTTTGCATAAAAGTGTTTAGTGCTTCTTTTTTATCAGTTCCTTGTTTTACCATTTTATTTACTTCTAAAGCTCCATACATATTTGAAATTAACTCTCCAATCACATCAAGCTCTTCGTCTTTCAATGATGATATTTCTGTTAAAGCTTCAAGAACTTCAATAGTTTCAACAATATAATCTTGATCATTTTCCTCAATAAATTGAGTTAAATGTTTAATAACTGGCAATTTCATGATTAAATGATTTCGTTAACTAATTCTGTTAAAACTTCAGCTTTGTTTGTTTGGGTTTCGTTTACCAATTTTCCACCAACAAATGTTGCAAAAGTTGGCAAGTTTGAAACATTTGCCAATTTTCTAGATTCAGGTGAATTCTCAGCATCAATAATAACAAAAGTAATACCTTCATTTTCAGTAGCCAATTTTTTAAATTTAGGCTTCATGATACGGCAATTTCCACACCAAGAAGCGGAAAACTGTACTACTACTTTTTCATTGCTCTCAACAACGTTTTGCAATGTATCTTCGTTTAATTCAAGTAACATAAATATTCCTTTTAAAAAAGAATTCCAAACTCCAACCAGAAAACGAAATTACTTTCAATTGGAATTTGGAATCTTATTATTTGTTATAGATTTAGTTTTGAGCTAAGTAAGCTGCAGTACTTAAACGATCTGCATTCATTGCTTCTTTACCTTGCTCCCAGTTTGCAGGACAAACCTCACCTTTAGTTTGAACGTGAGTATAGGCATCAATCAAACGCAAATATTCGTTTACGTTTCTTCCTAATGGCATATCGTTTACACTTTCGTGGAAAATTTTTCCTGTTTCGTCTATTAAATAAGTCGCACGGAAAGTTACATTTGAACCTTCAATTAAAATATCGTTTGACTCTTCATCATATACTTCTTGAGCATCTAAAATATCTAAAGCTTTAGATAAATTACGAGTAGTATCTGCTAATAAAGGATAAGTAACTCCTTCTATACCACCATTGTTTTTAGCTGTGTTTAACCAAGCAAAATGGACTTCATTTGTATCACAAGAAGCACCAATTACGATTGTGTTTCTTTGTTCAAATTCAGGTAAAGCAGCTTGAAAAGCGTGTAATTCTGTTGGACATACAAAAGTAAAATCTTTTGGGTACCAAAATAATAATACTTTTTTGTTGTTTTTTGTTGCCTCTTCTAAAACGTTAATTCTTAAGTTATCTCCCATTTCAGAGATTGCATCTACGGTAATGTTTGGGAACTTTTTTCCTACTAAAGACATAATTTGTATCGATTTAAAATTATTTTATTTTCTGCGAAGTTAATCTGAAAATAATGAATATCTAAATGAAGCAGATTATATTTTATTATTGATTTATAGAATGTTTTTATGTGAACTACAACAAGACAGTTTCATTGTAAAATATATAAATAAAATATTAAAAAAATAACATATTACATAAATAAAAATAAAATTCTTAAGTATTTTTTAAAGCTGATTATGTATTCATACAAACATTATTAGTAACTTTATTACATAAGATTAGTCAGTTAAACTATAATTTTTATCTATTAAAAACAAACGTAACGATAGATTTTTAAAAATAATTTTACACACACAAAAAAATATAATCAAATAAATTATGGAAAACTACTCAGATTCAAATCACAGCTCAAACAAAGTAGAAAGCAAATGTCCTTTTCATAATGGGCAAATGAAACAAACCGCAGGAACCGGTTCTTCAAATAAAGATTGGTGGCCTAATCGGTTAAATCTTGATATTCTTAGACAACATTCTTCTTTATCTGATCCTATGGATAAAGATTTTAATTATGCTGAAGAATTTAAAAAATTAGATTTATCGGCAGTAAAAAAAGATATATTCCAATTAATGACGACATCACAAGATTGGTGGCCCGCAGATTATGGTCATTATGGCCCATTATTTATAAGAATGGCTTGGCATAGTGCAGGAACATACCGTATTTCTGATGGTCGCGGTGGAGCTAGTACAGGAAATCAACGATTTGCTCCAGTAAATAGTTGGCCAGATAATGGCAATTTAGATAAAGCTCGTTTTTTACTTTGGCCTATCAAACAAAAATATGGGAATAAACTATCTTGGGCCGATTTGATGATACTTGCAGGTAACTGTGCTTTAGAATCGATGGGATTTAAAACGTTTGGATTTGCAGGTGGTCGTGAAGATATTTGGGAACCAGAACAAGATATAAACTGGGGAAATGAAACAGAATGGTTAGGAGATAATCGATACAAAGGTGATAGAGAATTAGACAATCCGTTAGCGGCAGTACAAATGGGTTTAATATATGTAAACCCTGAAGGTCCAAATGGAAATCCGGATCCAGTAGCATCAGCCAAAGATATTAGAGAAACTTTTGCTAGAATGGCCATGAATGATGAAGAAACTGTGGCTTTAGTAGCTGGAGGTCATACTTTTGGTAAAGCACATGGAGCAGGAGATGCTGCACTTGTAGGAGCAAATCCAGAAGGCTCGAGCATTGAAGATATGGGAATGGGATGGAAAAACGCATTTGGCTCAGGAAAAGGCGGTGATGCAATTACTAGTGGAATTGAAGGTGCGTGGAAACCTAATCCAACTACTTGGGATAATGGGTATTTTGAAACACTTTTTAAATATGACTGGAAATTAACAAAAAGCCCAGCAGGTGCTCATCAATGGGAACCAACAGATCCTGCAGCCACAACTCTAGTTGAAGACGCACATAATCCAACTAAACGTCATGCCCCAATGATGACTACTGCAGATTTAGGTTTAAAAATGGATCCTATCTATGAGCGTATATCAAGAGACTATTATGAAAACTTCGATAAATTTGCAGATGCTTTTGCCAGAGCTTGGTACAAATTAACACATCGTGATATGGGACCAATAACTCGTTATCTTGGCCCTGAAGTTCCAAGCGAAGTATTAATCTGGCAAGATCCAGTTCCTGCTGGAAATAAAAACTTGAGCAACGATGATATTGAATTGTTAAAAGCAAAAATTTTAAATTCAGGATTAACCATTTCACAACTGGTTTCAACAGCTTGGGCTTCTGCGTCGACATTTAGAAATAGTGATAAACGCGGTGGTGCCAATGGTGCTCGTATTCGATTCGAACCACAAATTAATTGGGAGGTGAATAATCCAACTCAATTAAAATCGGTTTTAGCTACACTTGAAAATATTCAAAAAGATTTCAATTCATCTGGAAAAAGTGTATCAATAGCTGATTTAATTGTTCTAGGTGGTTGTGCTGCTGTTGAAAAAGCTGCAAATACTAAAGTACCTTTTACTCAAGGACGAGGCGATGCTTTGCTAGAACTAACTGATGTACATTCTTTCGAGGTTTTAGAACCAAAAGCAGATGGTTTTAGAAACTATAAAAATGCTTCTTCAAAAGAAATAACCGAAGAAATGCTAATAGATAAAGCACAATTGTTATCATTAACAGCTCCTGAAATGACAGTATTATTAGGTGGCTTAAGAGTATTAGATACTAATTATGATGGATCAAAACATGGTGTATTTACTAAAACTGAAGGTCAATTAACGAATGATTTCTTCGTTAACTTATTAGATTTAGGAATAGTATGGAAAGCTACAAATGATTCAGGAGAAATATTTGTGGGATCAGATAGAATTTCTGGCGTACCAAAATGGACAGCTACTCGTGCCGATTTAATTTTTGGCTCCAATTCAGAATTACGTGCCATAGCAGAAATTTATGGTTCAAATGATTCTAAAGAAAAATTTGTTAGAGACTTTGTTGCTGCTTGGGACAAAGTAATGAATTTAGATCGTTTTGATTTATAAAAATCCTAAATAAAGTTCAAGATAAAGGTGACCTATTTAGGTCACCTTTCTTGTTTAATTTATCAACATAATCCTTAATTACCAATTGGTTTTATATATTTGTTGGCATAACAAACAAACCAAACAAAAAAATTATATGTCATTTTTAAATTTATTTAGAAAAAAACCACTAACAACAATATTACAACAAGGAGGTGATGGCGAACATTCTGGACTAAACAAAGTACTGACCGTAAAAGACTTAACTTTTTTTGGTATTGCAGCCATTATTGGAGGTGGAACTTTTTCAGCTATAGGTAATGCTTGTTTTTCTGGTGGTCCTGGTGTAATTTTATTATACGTAATGTGTGCTATTGCTTGTGGTTTTACAGCTATGTGCTACGCTGAATTTGCTTCTAGAGTTCCAGTTTCAGGAAGTGCCTATACTTATGCATACGTTTCATTTGGTGAATTATTTGCATGGATTATTGGTTGGGCATTATTAATGGAATACTCCATTGGTAATATTTATATTGCTTTCTCATGGAGTGGTTATTTTACTAATCTTTTAGAAACATTCAACATACATTTGCCTGAATGGCTTACTATAAACTACAAATCGGCACATGCAGCCTTTTTAGAAAACAAAGCTGGTGAAGGATTATTAGCATGGGCAAATGCTCCTGAAATTGGAGGCTTAAAAATAATTTTTGACATGCCTGCAGTTTTAATCAACATTTTAATCACTTTTCTAATTTATAAAGGAACCAAAGAATCTAAAAACCTAAGTAATGCAATGGTTTACGTGAAACTAGTGATTATTTTGTTAGTTATTATTGTTGGAGCTTTTTACATTGATATTGAAAACTGGACACCGTTTATGCCAAATGGTTTTGGTGGAGTTATGGCTGGTGTCTCTGCTGTATTCTTTGCTTATATTGGTTTCGATGCCGTTTCAACTCTTGCAGAAGAAAGTAAAAATCCACAACGTGACTTACCTAAAGGTATGATTTATTCTTTAGTAATCTGTACTGTCGTGTATATCATTTTGGCTTTGGTATTAACAGGAATGGTGTCTTACAATCTATTGGGAGTAAGTGATCCGTTAGCCGAAATTTTTGCTTTAAAAGGCGTGAAATGGATGTTATTTATAGTTTCTATTGCTGCAGTTGTTGCAATGACAAGTGTAATGCTTGTTTTCCAAATGGGACAACCACGTATCTGGATGACCATGAGTCGTGATGGGTTAATGCCTAAAAAGTTTGCCGAAATTCATCCAAAATACAAAACACCAGGATTTGCGACAATTGTTACAGGTTTAGTGGTTGGATTACCTATTTTCTTTACAGATGAAAACTTTGTGTTAGATTTTACAAGTATAGGTACTTTGTTTGCGTTCGTATTAGTTTGTGGAGGAGTGTTAATGTTATCTCCTCAAAATGAGGCAGAACTAGCTGAAAGAGCAACTAAAGGTAAATTTAGAATTCCATATATAAATTCAAAATTTATTTTTCCAGCTATTGTAGCCCTAACAGTTACATTATTAATAGTTTATATTCCAAACTTCTTTGCAGATACTTTTGACTTTTCTAAAGAGAAACTAGCAACCAATTTACCAATGATTGCTTTCTTTATTTTAACGATTGTGATGACCGTTTTAGCTTTTGTTAAACATTTATCATTAATTCCATTATTAGGATTGGTTTCATGTTGTTATTTATTAACAGGAATGGCAGTTTCTAACTGGAAATGGTTTGGAGTTTGGCTTGTAATTGGGTTAGTAATTTACTTCTCTTATGGTTTTAGAAATAGTAAATTAAATAAAACAAAATAGAAGCCACTATAAAAGATTAAAAAATAGAAATCCCGAGCAAAAGACTTGGGATTTTTTATATAAGAAAGTAATTATAAATGTTTCTAACCATATGTTATCGCTTGTAAGTGGAACTTGATTATATTTGAAGTTATGCCTTATTGTAAAATGACGACAACGATAGAAAAATACAACAACCTTCAAAAAAAAATCCTAAACAATTTTGCCATCCGTTGGAACGGTGAAAAGTGCAAAACGACATTTCGAGATGACGTAAAAAATTTCTATGGCTTTGAAAAAGAATTTGGATGGAATATAATATTAAACTCTTATTATATTATTGACGATACAGAACTTGCAAAAAAGTCATTTAAACAATTCGACCTTCAAGGACCATCAAGACATCAGGACATAGGCGAAAGATATTTACGACTTTATGGTTTCCTAAATTCTGTATATCAACAAAAATTAGCAATTGACAATTTGATGGAAGTTTTTAAACTGCCTAAACAAACAGAGTTTTCTAAAAAGCTCAGTGAAAACGAGCTTTTTATTTTGAGAAATAAAATTGGTGCACATCCTTCAAATTATAAAGAGGTAAAAGAAGATTCTGAACATAAATTTGATGTTTATGAAATCTCACGACCTGACTTGCAAATGGACAGATTAAAGCTGTTAAGAAATCAAAATCATTTTGAAGATTATAACTTAACAAAGGCTATTGCAGACTTTGATAAACTTATCGAAGAAATTCTTTGCGAATTAACAGGGAAAATAATCAAAAAGTTATTTAACAATCAAGGTAAAATATTTGCTGAATTTCAGAGAATTAATGAAATTAAAAACGGAACAATAATACTTGGAGAAACTATAATAAGATTTAAAAACAACAAGGCATGACAGTATTTTTTGCCATTCCTAGCCTTGGGCTTCCTTTGGGTAAACTGAGTTTTTCCAATCTGCTTTTTTTACTTTCTAATTTTAGGCTAAATTTAGTACAACATCATAAAGTTGACGGTACGTTAGAGGCAAGTGCCTCCAATGTGACGTGGAAAATATCCTCTTCTTTGTTATTCACGCATTGAAAAACGCATTTCACACATTATAAAAATATAGTCCGTAAAAAAAAATTAAATTTACGTTCTAAATTATATTCGGGTGCGCCATTTTTGGATTGTCTTTTTGGTTTGGTTTTGGATTGCGGAAGTGTTTTCGCAGCAATACTATCGCGCAGAAACCATCCAGTTTAACCAAGGATTACCTTCTGATTTTGTGCACAGTACCATAAAAAAAGACAATTATCTGTACATCGCAACACAAAGAGGCTTATGCTTATATGATGGTTACGAATTCCTGAAAAATCCAAAAATTAATTCCCAAGTCAACTTTCTGGCACTTTCCCAAAATCAATTATGCTATTACGACCATAATCTTGGTTTGGTACAAATTCAAGATATTTTTAGCACTCCACAGGTATTATCGAGTGTAAACTTTAATGATGCTTCGCCCAACAATGACCATTTTGATTATGTTTATGTCGACTCAAAAGGACTCATTTGGTGTTCCGATCAAAATTATATTAAGTACTTCTCTCCTACTACTAAAAAAATAACTTCTTTTTTGTTGGATAAAAATCTAATCGATTTCGAATCTAAAAATACTTTCCTAGAACCTAATCTTCAAGAAGTTTGGATTGCTACTCGAAAAGGAATGTTCATTTGGAACCGAAATACCAAGCAATGGAAAGCTTCAGAACATTCATTTTTACAAAAAAACAGTTTCCAATCTGTAAAATTATCGGCAAACAAACAAAACTTCTATTTCTTTAATGATAAAGAAGAATTTTACGTTTATAATATTTCACAAAATAAAATCGTATTTCAGGCTAAAAATGCCTTTCCAAATAAAGTTTCCAGTATTATTTCCAGCTATGAAAAAGGGAATCAAATTGCCATTTACAATGAAAATGAAATCTTTTTATGGAATTATACCCAAAAACCTACTCGAATTTATGCGACAAAAAATAAAATTAACCATGTGTATTATGACGTCGACACCCATTTTTTCTGGGTTGCTACCAATCATGGATTAGTCAAATTAATTCCAAATGACGAGAGTATTACCAGCGTGGTGGCGCCATTAAAAAAGCAGCAAACCGTTACGTCTATTACTAATGATCCAACAGGAAGGATTGGGTTATGCAACGGCGACAATACTTTCTATGTATACGACAATTCCAAATGGTATAGTTTTATTTCTCCCGATACTTCCTTAGAAATCACCGAGGTTTATCACTATAAGCAATCCTTTTTACTGGCCACTAACAAAGGTGTTTATAGTTTTCGGGACCAAAAAATACAAGAGTTGGTAGCCGTTCCTACAGGAGTTAAAAAAATAGGTATCGATACAAACCAACGAATTTGGATAGTACCCAAAAAAGGAAAAATTTTGGTGTATGATATGCAAAAGCGCGAGTTACAAAACGGATGGGTAACCAATTCTGAAAAGTATTGGCAAGAAAATCAGTTTAACGATATCGCTATTGCGAAAAACGGCTCTATTTGGTTAGCGAGCTGGATGCCAAAAGATTATGGTATTTCCTATTATGACCAATCAAAAAAACAATTCACCGAAATTAGTGTATTAAAAAAGTTCAATACCGATACTTCTTTTATTACCGATTATTACAACAGAATTGCTTTTACGCAACAAGGAAATATTCTTTTTTCTGGGTATGGAGGTTGGAATTTAGTGAATCCAAAAGGGAAAATTATACACTCCTTAAACACCGAAAAATATAATGTTGCCAATGATCATGTAGAAGGTATTGCAGAAGATTTTAATGGAAATATTTGGTTTACCAGTGCAGAAGGATTAAATCATTATAACTTTAAAACGGATAAAGTCGTTCGAATTTCGCAGATAGACGGTCTTGCTTCCGACGATTTAATTTATGGATTTTGTAAGTTACGTCCAACACAAATTGCCTTAGGTACCGATTTTGGTTATCAAGTAGTTGCTACAGATAAAATTTTAAAAACCAAATTAGTCAATAAACTACAAATTTCGGTCGTAAAAAAAGATGGAGTCATTCTTGCTCATCCAAACAATGCAATAACTATCGATTATGATTTTACCGAATTAGACATACATTTTTCGGCTTTATCGTTTTCTGAAAAAGAAAAAATAATCTACAAATATAAATTTGACACCGATACTACATGGAATTATATCGGTACCAATCCGAAATTATCCTTGGTTAAATTAGCACCCGGAAAATATACGATAACCGTTGCAGTGGGTGATAATCTGGACAACTGGCAATCTAAAACCTTGACCATTTCTCTCGTTATTACACCGCCTTTTTACCAAACGTTTTGGTTCATGGGCATTTTAACGCTGCTAATACTTGGTATTTTGTATCTTATTCTTCGTTATCTAGTAGATCAAGAAAAAATAAAAGGGATTTTAAAAAGTAACATCAAAGAAGCCGAAATGCAAACGCTTCGATCGCAGATGAATCCGCACTTCATGTTCAATTCATTGAATTCGATCAATAGCTATATCATTCAAAATAAATCGAATGAAGCTAGTAAATACCTCACGACGTTTTCTAAATTAATGCGAAGTATTTTAGACCATTCGAAACACCGTCTCATTACGATTGAAAAAGAGTTAAAAACCTTAGATTGGTATTTACAATTAGAAGCTGTTCGCTTAGAACACAAATTTACGTACAGCATTACTTGTTCGGAGAACATCGATACCAAAACGACTTTAATTCCGCCGTTAATCCTACAACCTTTCGTAGAAAATGCAATTTGGCATGGCATACAAAATAAAATAGGTCCTGGACATATTGCGATAGTATTAGAACAAAATACTAGTGACAGTTATAAAATTTCTATAACCGATAATGGTATTGGACGAAAAGCATCGGCAGCGCTAAAGAAAAACCAAACCTCACACAAATCGTATGGTATTGATATCACTATAAACCGATTGGAAATGTTACACCCTGGTAACACAATAAGCATTACCGATTTAGAAGGAGAAAAAGAGCAACCACTAGGAACAAAAGTAGAACTAATTATTTCTTACTAAAAATGATAAAAGCATTAATCATAGACGACGAAAAACATTGTATTATCACACTTGAACATCTATTACAACAACAAAAAAATGTAACCGTAGTGGCCACGACACAAGATAGTACAAAGGCAAAAGCGCTCATTGAAGAACATCAACCCGATGTTGTTTTTCTTGATATTGAAATGCCTACCATGAACGGATTTGATGTCATTGCACAATGGCAACCCATTCCTTTTAAGGTTATTTTTACCACGGCTTACGATCAATATGCCTTAAAAGCCTTACGATTAAATGCTTTAGATTATCTTTTAAAACCTATAGATGAAGAAGAAATCACCATTGCTTTAGACAAATTTAAAAAGCAAGAAAACAGCATAACTTCCGAACAAATACAAAATCTTCATTTGTTTACCAATGGAAAATTACAAGATACCATTGCGCTTTCTACCCAAGAAGGGCTTCTATTTGTCAAGATAGAAAACATCATGTATCTAGAAGCTAGTAGTAATTATACCTTGATTAAAATGCAAGACCAATCCAAACATTTGGCAAGTAAAACCTTGGCTACTTTTGAGGATGTCTTACAAGATAATAGCTTGTTTTTTAGATCGCATAAATCGCATATTGTGAATCTAAAATGCATCAAACAATATATTCGCGGAGAAGGCGGAGAACTTATTATGGTTGACGGGAAAAACATTCCGTTGAGCAGAACCAAAAAGCAAGATTTTTTGGATTTATTTACCCGAGTGTAAACGATAATCGTCATTCACTAATTCAAATCCGCCGTTCACGTATTGTCTCCATGTAAAACGTAAAGTGCCATCTATCTTTGAAGTATAATTTAAACTTTAAAGACATGAAAACAAACACTTTATCACCTTTTTCATTCCTTAGTGCCATTCTTTTAACCCTAGTATTTTGGGGATGTAGTAAACCCGAAGACGGAGCCGTTGGACCTGCTGGACCTGCCGGAACCGCAAATGTCATCTACAGCGATTGGATTACTGCTCCTGATACCACTCCTGGTAATATTGATGGCACTAGTGGTTTTATTACCAACATCGCAGCGCCAAAACTAACACAAGACATTTTAGACAAAGGCACTGTTTTGGTCTATGCTAATTTTTCTACTACCTATTTCCCATTGCCATACACTTCTAATGCTGGAGGCGCAATCAATACCATTAACTTTTATCCAGAAGTAAACAACATCAAAATTTTCCGATTCAAACACGATGGCACTGGAGGTATCGGTATTTCTTTTGCTGTTAGATTTCGCTATATCCTTATTCCTGGCGGCATTACAGCAGGAACGGCTAAACAAGAACAACCTGACTTCCAAAAAATGTCTTACCAAGAAGTTTGTGCTTATTTAAAAATTAGAGCATAAAACAGTTACCATTTTGTATAAAACCATACTCCTAAGAAATAACAAATTGTCTTATGAAAATAAATTTTACCGCGATATTGCTTTGGTGTATGGTTGTAACTATGGCACAAACTCCTAAAAAAAAGGCAAGAATACCTAAAGTAAATAGTACAAAAGATACCATTCTTATCTATACTGTTCGAACCGGAATTCCGAAAGGTATTCGAATAGCTTTACCCGAAATTAATCCCGATAATACGATTCATGCTACCGAAATTTATAATACAACAGGATATTGGTATAAAGAGACGTTATTTTTAAGAATACCTCCACAAAAATTAAAAAAACCAACATCCTATCCCGACCAAACTAGTTTCCAATATGTAACCATTACTGGTGAAAAGTGTGCCTGCACTGGTGGAATTTCTGGTTTAGGCTCCGGAAAATGCAAAGGAATGCTACCAAACAAAGGGGCTATACCATATCGCATCGAAATTCAAATAGAACCCTAAAAAACTAATAAAATGAAAAACGTAATATATACCCTACTCTTAGTATTCAGTTGTTTTGTACAAGCACAGGTTACAAAAACAGCTACCAAAAAACTGCCTAATGCAAGAGAAATCTCCCGCAATACAGCAATAAACAATACACCTAACACACTAATTGCTTCCGAAATTGAAGTCTATATCAGTGTTGCAAAAGGAATATATACCACCAACGAATTATATAGTTTATTCCAAGGAAATAATCCTAAAATAAAATTATACTGTATGTCTTATGGCGTTCCGAGTAAAGTGGAAGTTAAAGCTATTAACGGAATTTTTCCAAACTTAGTCGACCAATATGAAACCATCCGGTATGTCGTGAAAATTATGGCACCAGAAAAACCGACCTACATTGTTGCCTGTATAGAAGAACAAGAACTTGCTCAAAAAAACCTGCAATTGCAAATGCATCATAAAGACGAATCTTGTTCTGGAATACTTTCTAAAAATAACATTTTTGGGATAGAATCTAACTATGCTGGCGTCTATAAAAAAATGGATGCTAAAGAAAAAAACTGCAACTATATTCGATTCATTGATACCGATAAAACCATTCAGTTCCGACTAAGTCTTATTCCTTCCGAACGATAAACAACTCTAATTCTACTTCTTATGAAAAAAATATTGCAACTAATTTTACTTCTACTCACCGGTATGGCTATCGCGCAATCTGGGGATCCTAAGGTGGATGCTTTACTGCAACAATTAAAAGAACAGCAAAAAGCTCCCGGAAAAATTACTTTTAAAATGAAAGGCAAAACCTACACTGAGATTGGCTCTTTCATGGAAGATACCAAAAAAAGATTTGTCATAAGTTCGCATTTAACTTTAGACTCGACGCCAGATTCTAGCATTAGTTTTGTGATTCCGTCTAAAAAATCTGGGTCGTACAGTATTGAAGATAAAAAATCTGGAGTACTCGTCATAAACGGAAAAGTGTATCAAATTCGAGGGAATATAACCGTAAACATCTCTGGTAAAAAAATATCCGGTTCTTTTATTGGAGAACTGTTTGAAATACCGAATAATAAAGCCAAAGCCTCCGATCAAACTTCTGGGGTTATCCAAGGAAACTTTCAAAACTAGCTCTTAAAAATAGTAACCAATACTTCTGGAGAAACAGACCTCTTATTATACAAGTAATTTTTACATAAAAACATATGAAACTAAAACCGCTAGCATTGGTTACCACACTTTTTCTGGTATACAGCCAATATGCACAACTTCCAAGATCTGCGAGCAACCAAAATTTAAAAAACAACACCATAAAAAGCGTAAAGAAAAACGATATTCTTGTAGCTTCTTTCCATTCTAAAGGAGATGAAATTTGGTTTTTTGAACACGAAAACTTCCAAGGAAAACGATTAGTTCTGAAAGAAGGAATCTATACATTAGACAAAATGGGAAGCTCTTGGAATGATATTATAAGTAGTGTCTTAATTCCCGAAAACTATCAGGTGCAGATATTTGCAGAGGATGGTTTTAAAGGAGTAACTATTTCCTTAGATGGGTACTGGCAACCTGGCACAACCAATCAGAGATGGCGTTATGAAGGCTATCCACAGCTTCAAGTAGTGCCCGGTATTTCCTACGATTTTAATGACAAAATAAGTAGTATTCAAATTTATAAAATGAAATAATTATGAGAAAAATAATATTTTGGATGATGCTTTTCTTGGCATACCATCCCACTGTAATAGCACAAGGAAAATCAAAATCAAACGTAGAGGATATACGAATTAAAATTATTGAAAAAGCAGACAAGCTCAAGCTTCGACCTGTAAGTCCGCGTTATGATTTAAATTACCAACCACTGTCAACTCCCGATCAAGGTAAATTTATGTACTATGTGAACTTTTCAGACATGACTGCAGCCATATATTGTAAGTCCCAAAATGCCGATGCCTTTGCGGTTTGGGGGGAAATTTATAAAAAATATACGGCATTGCTTGAAGGGGATATTATAAAAGAAAAAAACGGACGAGGAGTACAAGTGAACCAAAAGTATTTTTTAGGGGCTCCTATTTCCGATGAATTTAAAACCCCACAAAAAAATGGTGCAGGACAACATTTTGAAGGAGGAAGCATTTATTGGAGTCCAACCTCGGGAGCATTTGAAGTTCATGGAAGTATCAAAGATAAATGGGCTTCCTTGGGTTGGGAAAATTCTTTTTTAGGTTTTCCTGTTACAGATGAAACTTCGACTCCTGATGGTTATGGTCGTTTCAATTTTTTTCAAGGAGGTGCCATCTACTATCATCCTAACTTAGGAACTTTTGCCGTTCCGAAAATGATTACCGAAGTATGGAAAAAAGAAGGCTGGGAAAAAGGAAATTTAGGCTATCCGATAAGTGATGAAATCATAAAAAACAACAATTCGGTGCAATATTTTGAATTTGGTGCTGTAATTTCCTGTAAAGCTTCTCCGTACAAAGTTATTTACAATACCTTTCGTGAAAAAAATGGAATTTACACCAAGTGGAAAAGCACAGGTGGCGTAGACTCTTACTTGGGAGACTTGGTGACTCCTAATAAAAATTATCCTAAAAACTTTAGATATCATTTCGCAGAATTTCAAAAAGGCTTTATTTATGAAAATCCAAAACTAGTAATCAACAATCAAATAACGGCATTTGTGATTTTAAAAGGACCTATTTTTGATTACTATGCAAAAAAAGGTTGGGAAACAGGTTCTTTGGGTTTTCCAATTTCGGATGAGGGCAAAGCTTCCGATGGCACTATCTACCAAAATTTTGAAGGAGGAACCATTTACTATTCCAAAAGTTTAGGTGCTTTTGAACAAAAAAGATAGAAAATTCAGACATTCTGATTTCTAATAAAACCAAGAAAAATGCAAATTAAAAACAAAAAGACAATGGGTTGTATCCTGCTCCTTTTTGGCTTTGGGCTCACATTATATGCTTCCAGTTTTGTGTATAAAATGTTCCTGTACTCCCAAAAAGGAGAAGTAAACACCGCTACAGTCATAGGATTTAAAGTTAGTTCTAACGGTGCGCGTATGGTGCAAAACAACAAAACACTGTCCGGAAGAAGTCCCTATTTTGCATTCCGTACCTCCAAAAATCAAAGTGTAAAAGCATATAGTAATTTGCCACAACTCTTTATGTTGTCTAATTATGAAATAGGTGAAAAAATTACCATCGCCTATCCTATCAACCATGCACAAAAAGCAATAGTAATTTCTTGGAAAGAAATACCAGGATTACTATTGCTATTGGGTTTGGGAATACTCTCTTTGATTATCGGCAAGGAATATATTTTCTGACATACAGAATCTTACGGAGTAAAAATTACAGTTAACGCATTCAAACTCACAGTTCACGAATTGTCCCATTAAAAAAACAAGATGGTCAAATATCTTTGATCCATAAATATTGTAAAATATGAAATGGCTTTTATTTTGTTTTTTCTATAGCATTTCCCTGCTAACCAACGGGCAATCCAAAACGGATGCAAATACCATTTTTGTTTGTATTCCGAAAGAAGATTATGCGGCCTTATTTTCCAATTCTTTTATAAAAGATACTCTTTTTGTTTGTAAAGAAAATACCACCAAAACCAACAAAGACGAATATACTGGCAAATATTATATTGGAGAATTTGCAACCTTGGAGTTTTTCCAGCCCAACGGAAATAAAAAATTCGGAGATAATCTGCAGGATTTCGGAATCGAATTTAAAGCCAGAAAAATTGGATATCTAGACAGTATCCAAAAGCAAAAAAAGGATACTAAATTAGTATTAGAAAAAACGTATCTAGATTCTGGTAATACCTCAGATTTATGGTATTCTGCCGTAAAAACAACCGGAAATAAATCCAATTCAGAAATTTCTATTATAGAATATAGTGCCGATTATCTAAAAATGTTAGGGTTTACAGAAGAACAACTTCTTTTATCCATTTCCCCAGCAGAATTTAACAAAATAGTATACGGTACTTCTAAATATCCTAGAAAATTTCAATCTATTACAACCATTTCTATAGAAGTTAATACACAAGGATGGCATTATCTAAAAAAAGTTGCTGCTACTCTTGGATATACTTTACACCAAGATTATTTACAATGTGATGGCTTCCAAATTTATTACACAAAAAATAAAAAGCTACCAAAAACACTTTTAAAAGAAATTACGGTGCAGCTAAACCAAAATTTCTCCAACAGAATTATACCCATATCGGCAAATCTATCTATTTCGATTTCTAAAGATACTGCCAAACTACTATTCCAATCCTAAAAAACTAAACATATGAACAAAAAAATTACTTCAAAAATCTATGTATTAGGTGCTCTTTTTTGCTTTTTCGCAGGAAATGCCCAATTAATAAACCGAGCATTGGTGGTTCCCGAATTTGGTAATAACACTATTAAAACTTATTTTCCAACAACAACTTCCACTATCGCAGTAAATCCCGCATATACTATTAATTTGAATAGTTTACCAAATGGTTTGGCTACGACTGCAAGTCCAAATTGCACTGTGATGTATGGCAATGATTTATTCGTAACGCTGACCTCTGCTAACCAAAGAATTTACCGATTTCCTGGTTATGGCAATAATCCCGCCAATGCTATTGCTAACGTTAGCCAAATTACTAATATTGGAAATGATTATGTAGGAATAACGGCAGATGCTTCTGGAAACATATACACTTCCGAAGGAAGTTATCTAGATACGCATATTGTAAAATATACCGCCGCTTCCAATTATGCTACCCGTATAGATCTAGGAAATGGTGGTTCTCTTTCTTATTTTGCCAATTTTGTATTAGATGGAAGTGGCAATCTTTGGGCTACCGATTATAGAAACAACAGAGTAATTGGTATAAAAAGCACCGATTTAAATACGACAAATACTACTTTTCATTCTTTTATGACCAACAGTACTTCTTGGAGCGCGAATGGCGGACATGTAGAAAACACTATCGCTAGCTTACAAAATTTAGCTGTAAGTAGTGCTTTTGCCCAACCAGAAGGAATTGCTATAGATAGTACTGGTAAATTATGGGTGGCCAACAATAATGATTCGGGTACGAATGCAGCGCCAACCTTAGTTCGAATTAGTACGCAACTACAAAGTGTAATTTTAAATACTGCCAGTACAGAGGCAAATCCTAATTTAACAAACAGTACTAGTGGTTATCAAGTATGGAATTTGCCTTCCTCTGTTACTGGTCGTGGACAATTAGGCGGAATGCAAATAGATACTGCCATAGATAGAATATATGTGAACGAACAAGTAAGCGGATCCGGCATGTGGTTAGATATTGCAACACTTTCCAATATAGCCAACAACTTTACTACCTATCAATTACCAATAACTTCTACAAATCCTGGCAATGGTGGCATTTATTTGGCAACTTCAACCCAAATTTTAAATCGAAAGGAAGTAGATTCTAAGTCCGTTACCGTTTCTGTATATCCCAATCCTTCTTCAGGAACCTTTCAAATCGATTCTTCATTAGCCATACAAAAAATAACCGTTTACGATCCTATTGGAAAACAAATTCCGTTATCCATAACCCAAGATAATAAGTATTCTATACAAAATTCTGGCATCTATTTTTTACAATTAGAAATGGAAAACGGGACTATTATCACAAAAAAAGTCATTATTCCATAACCAATATTGCATTTAAAACAATTATTCCCTAACAAAAACAATATGAAAAAAACACTCTTTCTTTTGCTAATTTTTTCGATACAAATTAGCATGGCGCAAAAAAAATGGTTTACGACCTACTCCGACTCTATTGCATTAGTAAAAGATGCCAACACCATCACCAAATCTTTTACTAAAGACATTCACAAAAACAATAAAAAAATCAAGTTCAACATTAAAACCGTTTTACATACCACACCGTATCTGATTTATTTTTACAAAGATGCCGCTAACATTCCGCTTTGGGAACAAGTAATTCCGGAACAAAAACAATTCTTTTACGAAATTGCAGGAAGTGAGGCCGAAGGCAAAAGAATTTTCGGATTATTTTTTAACGGATTTTATTTGTCGCACGAACTAGGACATGCCTACGAATTCCTGATAAAAGGACAATTGGAAGGTTCTTATAAAGGAGAATATTTTGCCAATACTGTTGCCATGCTTTGGTGGAAAAAACACCATCGAGAAAAAGAACTAAAAGAATGCTATGAAGCTGCCAAAAAAATCTGGGCAAAATTACCAAATCCGGTTCCTGCAGGCGCAACGATAGAAGAATATTTTAGCAAAAACTATGAGCAAGCATCCGCTAACCCTTATGTATATGGCTATATGCAATTCAAACAATTTATAGAAATTTACGAGAATAAAAATTTACCCGATTTCGATACGTTTATACAACAAGTTTCTAAAAGTAGTTCTCATTAATTCAAATTATCTCTTTTACTATTTTCTTTTTAAGGAAGAAGAGATAACTTCACCGTATAAAATATGAAAATCATAAAAACATATTAGCCATGCAAAAAACGATATTAATATTTCTATTCATTTATAACCTTACGGTAGCACAAAATCCATTTATAGAAGTAGATCAATTTGGTTATTTTACCAATGCACCCAAAGTAGCAGTCTTACGTGACCCTCAAACTGGTTTCAATGCTGCCGAAAGTTATGCCCCTCCAGCAACACTTCAAGTAAAGAACAGTTCCAACATCGTAGTATATACAGGAGTTATAACTTCATGGAATAGTGGTGCAACAGATACTTTTTCAGGTGATAAAGGTTGGTGGTTTGACTTTACAAGTGTAACCACTCCAGGAACTTACTACATTTATGATGCGACTAACAATAAAAGTTCTGCCTCTTTTGTCATTGGAACTAATCCGTATACCGAAGTACTAAAAGCAGCGACCAAAATGTTTTACTATAACCGTTGCAACTTTACCAAAGTGGTTCCTTATGCTAATTCCAAATGGACCGATGGAATGAACTTTAATAACAACCTACAGGATTATAATGCTCGATCTGTTTTTGCACAAGGAAATGCTGCTACCGAAAAAGATTTATCTGGCGGTTGGTTTGATGCAGGCGATTACAACAAATATGTAACCTTTACGTATAGTGTTATTCACGATTTATTGATGGCATATGAAAGCAATCCTGCTATTTTTGGAGACAATTGGAATATTCCAGAAAGTGGCAACGGGACATCTGATCTACTCGATGAAATCAAGTACGAACTAGATTGGTTATACAAAATGTCAAACGCAGATGGTTCTGCTTATATCAAAATGGGTAGTAAAAACTATTCCGACAATAGTAATTATCCTCCAAGCGCCAATACCAATCCCCGCTATTATGGTAATTTATGTACTTCGGCCTCTGCAACTATTGCAAGTACATTCTCGCATGCTGCCATTATCTTTAATGCTATTGGAAATACCGCTTATGCGACCCAATTACAAAATCGTGCCATTGCTTGTTATAATTATACACTTCCCTATTTTAACACAAATACCTTGCAAACCAATTGTGATAATGGCGAAATAGTTTCTGGAGATGCAGATACTAGTGTTACAAATCAAAAAACCATGATGGTAAGTGCTGCGATTTATTTGTTTCAATTAACCAATCAAAATACTTACCACAACTTTGTTACCACAAATGCTCCATTAATAACGCCTTTATCAGATTCTAACTGGGGAGCCGACTATACAGTAATGCAAGATGCTTTGTTATATTACACTACCTTATCCAATGCAAATAGTAGTTTGGTAAATTCTATCCGAAATTCGGTGCAAACCGATGTAACCAATAATTGGAATAATTATTACGGAAGTAGTAATCTAGGTTTATACCGCGACTTTCTCCCTTCTTGGTCTTACTATTGGGGAAGTAACAAAGCAAAAGCCAGTTATGGAAATTTAAACTTGCTATATGCCAAAAATAATATTGGATCTAATCCGAGTGGATTAAAAAATAGAGCCAAAGAATTTGTCCACAGTTTTCACGGAGTAAACCCACTTGGCATTGTACAACTTTCTAACATGTACGCCTTTGGTGCCGACTATTCTATTAATGAAATATACCACACATGGTTTGCCAACGGTTCTATCTATGATAATGCACTGCTTTCTTCCAATGGACCTGCTCCAGGCTTTGTGGTTGGAGGTCCTAATAAAGATTTCACCGTTACAACAGTTTCTCCTCCTTATGGACAACCTGCTTCTAAATCGTATCTAGATTTTAACGACGGCTATCCAAACAACAGTTGGGAAGTTTCCGAACCTGCCATCTATTATCAAGCGGCTTATATTCGATTATTATCAGGAGTAATCGCGAATTACGATACAACACTAAATACAAATAATATCACTAATATATCCGAAAACATTAGTGTATTTCCAAATCCTTCAACAGGTACTTTCCAAATTTATGCACCAAAAACAATTGCAAAGGTTACTGCTTACGATATTTTAGGAAAATCTATAAAAATAAATTCTCTAAACAAACAACAGTACAATATTGATAGGAAAGGAGTATTTTGGTTGAAAATAGAGTTCGATAATGGTTCAATATCTACTCAAAAGATAATTATTGGAGAAAAATAAAACCAAAAAAAATTAGCAAATCTTTCTAATTAATAATATAAATTTAAAAACAACTAAAATAACTTTACAATTTTAATATTTGTTTTGCAAACAAAAATTGTAACAGTTGCTATCATTCATCACATTTAAAAGAAAAGCATAGCAAAAGCTATTAATTTTTATTGAGCAAAGGGCGATTTATTGGAAGAGATAAAACGTAAGATCTATTAAAATTCTGCATTAACTTCTAGCGTAACAACTTCTTTTGTAATAGGATGTATAAACGTTAATGATTTGGCATGAAGATGCAATCTGTCAGCTTTTTCACCATATAAATCGTCCCCAACAATTGGAGTATTTAATCCTAAAGGATGTGAAGCGTGAACTCGCAACTGATGTGTTCTACCAGTTATAGGATAAAAATGAACGCGCGTTTTTCCATTTTCTACAGAAATTGTTTCCCATTTAGTTCTTGCGGATTTACCGTACTCATAACACACCAATTGTCGAGGTCTGTCATCTAAATCTACTCGGAGAGGTAAATCAATGGTTCCTTCTTGATCAACTAAAACTCCATCAAGAAGCGCTTCATAACATTTTTTAACAGTAGGTTTTATAAATTGATGCTGAAGCATTACATATACTTTTTCAGTCTTGGCTATTAACATTAAACCAGAAGTCGACATATCTAAACGATGTACAATAAGAGGACCCGTTGCATTTGAGTACAGCGTTTTTACTCTTTGATAAACCGAATCTTGAATTTCTTTTCCCGGTACCGATAAAAATTCGGCTGGTTTATTAATCACAGCTAAAAACTCATCTTCAAAAATCACTGAAATATCTTTTCCTTCAGCTGGATTTTCTAAAAATGGATTATCATCCATTTTGATGCCTTCTAGCATATGTCCCAATAAAATAGGCTCGCATTTGCTTTTACATGATGGGTAAAAGTGTTTGTGTTTTCTGACTTCAGATTTTGGTGATTGTCCCCACCAAAATTCGGCCATACAAATAGGTTTCAATTGATGTTGAAATGCGTAATGTAGTAATTTAGGAGCTGCACACTCCCCTGCTCCTGCTGGCGGATTATCATTAAATATTTCACCGAGACTTTTAGATTTTCCGAACTGATTTAAAAACGAATACTCTGCGAAAAGTCTTTGTTGTAAAGCCGCCGATTTTTCTTTTCTCAACTCTTTCAACGCAATTATTTTATCTTCAAAAGAAGTAACAACTTTTTGTGTATCAACAAGTTTATAATTCCAATAAGCTGACATTTTCTTTAATAAAATTCCTTCCTGCTGGCTTTGTTCATTTAATTCTTGAATCAATCTTTGAAATTCTTCTGGAGTTAAATTTTGCTCAGCTTGAGCACGTTTTTCTTTTCTATCTGCTTTTTGAATTTTACAGTTTGCTTTATGTCTTGAAATATCTTGTTCGGCTTCGGTTTTAATTGTCTCTAAATCTAATAAAGCCTTTTGATAATCACTTTGAGACTCTAACCGTTCAATTTCTCTATTTATAGCATTGATTTTATCTTGTTCAAGGTTAAAAAAACTATTTTCATCCAACATATCAAAAACAGTAGGAACAAAATAATCATGATGATTTTGCTCTGCTAATTTTCCCGAAAAAGCCCATAAATAACCTAACTCTCCCTGTTGATTTTGGCAAACTAAAACGCCAAACATTTTTCCAATTACTAAACCTTCCTGTTCGTCATTTAACCCAAAATTATGCTCAAAATCAGATTGTGTTTCAAGATAAGACTGTAATTCTTGAGCTGCTATTTGACTTAACTCATGTGGCTCATAATAAAAAGGAAAATTGAATTTTTCAGGTAAAGCAATTCCTGAAATATTGGCTTTAAAGTTTTGAAATAAAGATGTAGGCATGGCGCAAAGATAGTGGAAATAAAAAAAGTTGACTTGAAGTCAACTTTTTTAAAATATAGTTTTGAAAAATTACTGATTCAATTATTGAGGCCAATCCCAATCGTAAGTTGATGGCTTGCCCAAAATCTCATTTTTACTAAATCCAGCCTGTATAATTTCAATTGTGTCAGTTACTTCTTTAGAAAAATCAATCTTAGCTTTATTTGGATCCAATTTCGAGTAATATAAAACATAATATTTATTGAGCATTTCGGATGAATTTTCTGGGCAGCCTCCAACACTAATTCTATAGTTAGTTCCATTTACATAAAACTTAAAAAAGGCTGTTGTAGTATTCTTATTACCATGCTTACAAAATGAATACTTAGCTACTGTTATTCCTTTATTATTTTCAATTTCTTTGTTATCAAAACGATCTTTCAAAATAAAATAAGTTATAGGCATCACTAAGACAACAAAAAAAAGAAAATAAAACTTAATATATTACTCTCTTTTTCAGAAATTTCATCGTCAATTTTCATAATTATTTTTTCAAGTATGTATCAAAATAATCTGCAATTTTAGCATACATATGAATACGATCTCTACCGGCTACATTGTGTTCGTGATTAGGATACAAGAAATAATCAACTTGTTTACCAGCTTTAATACAAGACTCGATAAAATTCATACTGTTTTGTTGCACTACTACAGGATCTTGTGCTCCATGAATTATTAATAAACGTCCTTTTAGATTTTTAGCTTTATCCAATAAAGAAGCTTTTGCATAACCTTCTGGATTTTCTTGTGGCATATCCATATAACGCTCACCGTACATGATTTCGTAATATTTCCAATCGATTACTGGACCACCTGCTACTCCAACTTTAAACGTATCAGTTTGATTAGTCATTAAAGTAGTTGTCATAAAACCTCCAAAGCTCCATCCAAAAACTCCAATTTTATCCTGATCTACAAACGATTTAGATTTTAAAAATTCAACACCTTTCATTTGGTCAGCCATTTCGTTTACTCCCAACTGACGGTGGTTAACATCACAGAATTTTTTCCCACGGGCATCACTTCCTCTATTATCTAATGTGAAAACCACATAACCTTGTTGTGCCATATAGTAATCGAAATAACCAGCTCCTCCTAACCATCGGTTAGTCACTAATTGAGCATGTGAACCTCCATACACATATACCATTACTGGATATTTTTTTGCAGCATCAAAATTTGCTGGATAGATAATACGTGCGTTTAATGGTGTTTTCCCATCGGCTGAAGTAATTGTTACCAATTCCATTTTTGGCATATCAATTTTACCAGTAAAAGGATTATCAGCTTTAACTAAAGTTGTGTTCGCCATTTTTGTTTTAATGTTCAAAATTGAAATCTCATTTGGCGTTGTAACATTACTGTATTGATCTAAAACCATAGTTCCGTCTGAAGAAACTGAAGCATTATGCGTTCCCGAAATCGAAGTTAACTGAATCGTTTTTCCAGATTTTAAATCTACTTGATACAACTGACGGTCTAAACCATTGTTAGCAGTACCTATGTAGTTGATTTTTGAAGCACTGTTATCAAAACCTAAAAAATCTTTAACAATTACATCACCAAACCCTAAATTTTTCAATAGTTTTCCATCAGTATTGTATAAATACATTTGGTTATAACCATTAAAATCAGTTTGATAAATAAATTGAGATGGATTATTTGGCACAAATATTAAAGCATGTTGTGGTTCAACCCAAGTTGATGCTTTTTCTTCAAATAATGTTTTTACAAAAGCACCAGTTTGTGCATCATACTTATTGAATTTTAAATGATTCTGTTCACGATTTAAAATTCCGATGAAAATGTTTTTTCCTGTTGGTTCCCAAGAAACCATTGTTAAGTATTGTTCTTTTGGCTCGCCGGTTTGAATCGTTACTTTTTTTCCTGAAGCAACATCAAAAACCACTAAAGTTACATTTTCGCTAGTCATTCCAGCCATAGGATATTTGATATCCTTATTAATTGCTTCGCGTTCGTTCCAATTGGTTATAGGATAATTAGCAACCATGGTTTCATCTTTACGGTAATACGCTAATTGTGTTCCAGCTTCATTCCACCACATTCCTTCTTTGATACCAAATTCCTGACGGTGTACATAATCAGAACCATTCACAATACCTTTATCTGTATCATTAGTAACATCTATAACATTACCCGAAGCAGTAGTAATTTTAATATTGTTTTCTTTTAACCAAGATACATTTCCATTATTAGCAAACTTTGCTTGTTCTCCTTCATTTGAATAAGAAATTACATTTGTGATTTGTTTGTAAACAACATCAAATATGACCTTATAATTATTTTTTTTACCTGAAACCTCTGTTTCAAATGCATTAGTAGACTTCCACTCAATAGAAGTTGGAAAAGTTTTTACTGAAAATTCATCTGAAGTAATTTTTGCTTTTAAAGCATTTTCAAAATCAGATTTTGTAGCCAAAGTTGCTTCTTTCCATCCATTCGTAGCACTTTTTTCTAACAAATTAACATAATCAGCACTTAAATAAGCAACCGATTTAGAATTCTTACGCCATTGTTGAGCTACTTGAGTAGTTGGAGCGTATTTTCTTCCTCCAGTAACAGTTTCTTCGATAGTAAGCTTTTGTGCAAATGAAACGCTTCCTATTAATAAAAAACTAAGTATATATTTTTTCATAATTTATGTTTTGGCCTCTAATTTAATAAATGATAACATTGAAACTGTTAAGGAATTCAAAAAATATTTGACGTATCAACAAATACAAAATGTTAATTTTAATTTGACCTTTTAACTTAAAATTGCTTTCGCTTTCAATTTTAAAACAGTAAAAATTAAAGTTTTATTTTTCAATTTGTAAGTAAAAGATTACTTTAGTAATATTATTTTTAAATCAAAACTAAAAAATTATGAAAACAAAACTTTTAAACATTATTGGTGTTGAAGTACTATCAAAAGAAAATCAAAAATCAATAAATGGAGGCGCTCCAAATGATGGAGAATGTCATTGTACCTGCGGAAAACCACTTCCACTGCATTGTTCACCTTGTTTTATTGATCCATGTTCAGTACAAGATTCTTAATTTAATAATCATTAATTTATATCATTATGAAATCAAAACTTTTAAATCTTTCTGGGGCTGAGGTATTATCAAAAGAAAGCCAAAAAACAATCTATGGTAAAGCTAAAATTGATTTATCACTTTGTGGTTGTTCTTGTAGCGGTGCTGTAACTGGTCCATGGTATTGCTCTGATTACATTGGATGCCCTCAGGTATACACTTGCAACGACGCAGTTTAGTAAAATTTAAGCCCTGAAATTCTTCAGGGCTTTTTATTTAATTTCTTTCTACCTATATTTTCCAAAAAGACAATTCCTTCTAAACAAAATTCACTAATTTTGCAGTTGATTTTTTAAAAACAACATAAAATATATACTATGAGTTCATTTGACGTAGTTGTAATTGGTTCAGGTCCTGGCGGATATGTAGCAGCGATTCGTTGTGCCCAATTAGGAATGAAAACTGCCATTATTGAAAAATATTCAACGCTTGGAGGTACATGTTTGAATGTAGGATGTATTCCTTCAAAAGCATTATTAGCCTCTTCACATCATTATGAAGAATTGCAACATTTTGCAGACCACGGAATTGAAGTTTCTGGAGAAGTAAAAGTAAATCTTCAAAAAATGATTGATCGCAAACAAGCAGTTGTAGATCAAACAAGTGGTGGAGTAAAATTCTTAATGGACAAAAATAATATCACTGTTTTTAATGGTGTTGGTTCGTTTGAAAGTGCTACTTCAATAGCAATTACAAAAGCTGATGGCTCTGTAGAAAAAATTGAAGCTAAAAATACAATCATTGCAACTGGTTCAAAACCATCTTCTTTACCATTCATCTCTATTGATAAAGAAAGAGTTATTACTTCTACAGAAGCTTTAAAATTACCAGAAGTTCCTAAACACTTAATCATTATTGGTGGTGGAGTTATTGGCTTAGAATTAGGTCAAGTTTATTTACGTTTAGGAGCACAAGTATCTGTAGTTGAGTTCATGGACAGAATTATTCCAGGAATGGACGGTGCTTTATCAAAAGAATTGACTAAAGTATTGAAAAAACAAGGAATGAAATTCTATACTTCTCACAAAGTAAAAGAAGTTACTCGCAACGGAAATGCAGTTGTTGTAAAAGCAGACAATGCTAAAGGAGAAGAGATTGTTCTTGATGGGGATTATGCTTTAGTAGCTGTAGGTCGTCGTCCTTATACTGATGGTTTAAATACTGAAAAAGCTGGTGTTAAATTAACTGACAGAGGACAAGTTGAAGTAAATGATCATTTACAGACTTCAGTATCAAATATTTATGCAATTGGTGATGTTGTACGTGGTGCAATGTTAGCTCACAAAGCAGAAGAAGAAGGTGTATTGATTGCTGAATATTTAGCAGGTCAAAAACCTCACATCGATTATAACTTAATTCCTGGAGTTGTTTATACTTGGCCAGAAGTTTCTGCAGTTGGTAAAACTGAAGAACAATTAAAAGCTGAAGGTAAAAATTACAAAGTAGGTAGTTTCCCATTCAAAGCTTTAGGTCGTGCTCGTGCAAGTGCTGATAATGATGGTTTCATCAAAATTTTAGCAGATGCTGCTACTGATGAAGTTTTAGGTATTCATATGATTGGAGCTCGTGCTGCCGATTTAATTGCAGAAGCTGTGACAGCAATGGAATTCCGTGCAAGTGCAGAAGATATCTCAAGAATGTCACACGCACACCCAACATTTGCTGAAGCAATCAAAGAAGCAGCTCTTGATGCAACCGGAAAAAGAGCTTTACATGTTTAGATTTTAGATAAAGCTACATTTTAGATAAAAAGAAAACCGTCTCATTTTAAAAGAGACGGTTTTCTTTTTAATTTTACCTAATAAAATATAATCATTGAGAACTTCTGTTTTAAAACATATTTCAAACCCAAACGAATTTAAAAGACAGTTATTAGATTGGGCACAGCAATTCCGTGAAATCATATATTTAGACAGTAACAATTACCCCCAGAAATATTCTTCATACGATGCGGTACTTGCAGTTGATGCGTTTACATCGATTAAAACCGATTATCACAATGCCTTTGAGGACTTAAAACAATATCAACAGCAAACTAAAGATTGGCTATTTGGTCACTTATCATACGATTTAAAAAATGATATTGAAAAACTAGAATCTAGCAATTTTGATGGTTTGCATTTTCCTGATTTGTTTTTCTTTCAGCCCAAAAAACTATTTTTTCTAAAAGGAAATCAATTAGAAATTTCTTATTTGATGATGTGTGATGATGAGTTGGAAGAAGATTTTGAAAATATTAAACAATATCGAAAGTTAAAAGTCAAAATCCAAAAGTCAAAAGTCAATATCGAACAACGTATTTCGAAAGAAAAGTACATTGAAAAAATAAATACAATGTTGTCTCATATTTATCGTGGAGATATTTATGAAGCTAATTTTTGTATGGAATTTTATGCTGAAAATGTCATTATTGATTCTAATCAGACATTTGAAAAATTAAATGCTATATCAGAACCACCTTTTGCAGTATTCTTCAAAAATAATCAGCATTTTTTACTATCGGCTTCTCCCGAAAGATACATTAAAAAAGAGGACTCCAAAATTATTTCGCAACCAATAAAAGGAACCTCTAAACGATTTGAAGAAAACAATTTAGATGAACAATCTAAAACCGAATTAGAACAAAATCCAAAAGAGCGTTCTGAGAATATAATGATTGTCGATTTGGTCCGAAATGATTTATCACATACTGCAACAAAAAGTTCAGTTAAAGTAGAAGAACTATGTGGTATTTATACTTTTAAGCAAGTTCATCAAATGATTTCGACAATCATTTCAGAAATTGACAATACTACCTCTCCTGTAGAAATTTTAAAAACTACATTCCCTATGGGAAGCATGACTGGAGCACCTAAAATTTCGGCAATGCAAATCATTGAAGAACTAGAAGAAACAAAAAGAGGTTTGTACAGCGGAGCCATAGGTTACTTCACTCCTATTGGCGATTTTGACTTTAATGTGGTTATTAGAAGTATTTTATACAATGCTCAAGAAAAATACATTTCTTTCTCAGTTGGTAGTGCTATAACTGCTCTTTCTGAGCCTGAAAAAGAATATGAAGAGTGTCTTTTAAAAGCTAGAGCAATGCATGAAGTACTACTGAGTTAAATTTCATACTTTTGAGAATGCTTCAACAATTAGAAAATCATATTCATAAAAAATTTCCTTTTCTGTCAGGAAAAAAACTGCTTTTGGCAGTTAGTGGTGGTATTGACAGTATGGTTTTAGTTGATTTATTTTCAAAACTCAATTTTGAAATTAGTGTTGCTCATTGCAATTTTCAATTAAGAGGAGACGAAAGCAAACAGGATGAAGAATTTGTTAAAACACAGTCAGAAAAATACAATATAATTACTTTTATAAAAACCTTTGATACAGAAACTTATGTAAACATAAATAAACTATCAATTCAACAAGCTGCACGTGAACTTCGGTATGATTGGTTTAATGATTTGTTAGAAAAAGAAGGTTTTGATTATTTACTTACAGCTCATCATTTAGACGATTCTTTAGAAACTTTTTTAATCAATTTCACAAGAGGAACTGGTATTGATGGATTAACCGGTATCCCAGAACAAAATGGAAAAATTTTACGACCTCTGTTAATTTTTTCAAGAAAGGAAATTGAAAATTATGCCAAAAAAAATAATATTTCTTGGCGGGAAGATTCAAGCAATGGTTCAGATAAATATTTCAGAAATAAAATAAGACATCATGTTGTTCCAGTATTAAAAGAATTAAATCCTAGTTTATTAGAATCATTTGAAAATACAGTTAAAAATCTATCTAAAACAAATTTTTTAGTTAAAAACACTCTAACTTCTAATTTTAAAAACATTGCTAATAAAAAAAATGATGCAATATATTTTGATATCGACAAATTAATTAAACTCGAAAACTACAAATCATACTTGTATGAATGGCTAAAACCATTTGACTTTTCAGATTGGCAATCGATATATGATTTAATTCATAGTCAATCTGGTAAACAAATTTTTTCAGAAAATTATCGTCTTCTAAAAGATAGAAATCAACTTATACTTACAAAAACAGAAATCAATAATGAAGAGGACGTTTTTTTAATAAATAAAGACGAAAACAGTATACTAAAACCGTTAAATTTATCTATTTGTAACCAAAGTTACATTTCTAAACCTAGTAAGTCATGTATTTTTGTCAATAAAGAAAAGTTAAAGTTTCCTTTAAAGCTTCGAAAATGGCAAGAAGGTGATTATTTTTACCCATCAGGAATGCAGGGAAAAAAGAAGGTAAGTAAATACTTTAAAGATGAAAAATTCTCGTTATTAGAGAAAGAAGATACTTGGCTTTTATGTTCAGATAATGAAGTAGTTTGGATTATAAACCATCGTGCAGATCAACGTTTTTTAGCAAATAATAACACACAACAAATATTAAAAATAGAATTACAGTAATGAAAAAACTATTCGCCTCAATTCTTTTAGTTTTAACAAGCTTTATAGGAACATCCCAAATTTTAGATCCAGTTTCTTGGAAAACATCTGTTGAAAAAAAATCGGATACCGAATTTGTATTAGTACTCGATGCCACAATCGAACATGAATGGCATATGTTTTCTCAATTTACGCCAGACGGAGCATCTTTACCAACTGTTATTCAATACAAAAATGCAAAAGGCAATTACGATTTAGTAGGTAAAACTAAAGAGAGTCCGTACAAAAAAGTATATAGCGATATTTTTGAAGTAGACGAATATTTATTTGAGAACAAAGCGCAATTTCGTCAAACAATAAAAATTACAAATCCTAAAGTAACTTCGGCAAAAGTATACATAGAATACCAAGTTTGTAAAGAGGCTTGTATTCAACAGGACAAAACTTTTGATATTAAATTACCTGTTTCTTCTACAACTGAAATACAAGCTAATGAAGATGAAAAAAACGCAACAACTATTGTAGAGGATACATCAAAAGTGATTGCTGTTCCTTTAATAACCGATGAAAACAGACCATCTGACATAAGCAAATCAAGTGCTAATCCTATTGAAAAAGACTCATCTAAAAACAGCAAAAGCTTGTGGTCAATTTTTATTTTAGCATTTATTGGAGGTTTTGCAGCATTGCTAATGCCATGTATTTTTCCAATGATTCCTATGACAGTAAGCTTTTTCACAAAACAAAGTAAAACAAAAAGTGAAGGGATTAAAAATGCAGTTATTTATGGTTTATCAATCATTGCCATCTATGTAATTTTAGGTTCAATAATTACTGGTGTTTTTGGTGCAGAAGCATTAAATGAATTATCAACAAGCGTTTGGTTCAATTTAATATTCTTTGGGCTGCTAATCATTTTTGCACTTTCATTTTTAGGAGCTTTCGAAATTGTTTTACCTAGCTCTTGGGCTACAAAACTTGATTCACAAGCTGATAAAGGAGGTATTATAGGAATCATTTTTATGGCTCTTGCACTAGCAGTAGTTTCATTTTCATGTACTGGTCCAATTGTAGGAACATTATTAGTTGAATCGGCATCAAAAGGTGGCATTGCGCCTATTATTGGAATGCTTGGTTTTTCATTAGCGATTGCTTTACCATTTATGTTATTTGCTATGTTCCCAGGATGGTTAAATTCACTTCCAAAATCGGGCGGATGGTTAAATACAGTTAAAGTTTCTTTAGGCTTTCTAGAATTAGCTTTTGCTTTTAAATTTTTATCAAATGCAGATTTAGTTTTACAAAAACATTGGTTAGAAAGAGAATTATTTATTTCTATTTGGATTGCCATTTTTGGTGCTTGGGCATTGTATTTATTTGGCAGATATATGTTACCACATGATTATGAAAAAGCTGATAAAATTGGAGTAGGAAGACTTTCAATGGCTATTATAGTAACTGCATTCACATTTTATATGATTCCTGGTCTATGGGGAGCCCCTTTAAAAATTTTAAGTGGATTAACTCCTCCTTCAACTTACAGTGAAATTCCTAATGGTTTAGGCAGTTCTAATACAAGTATAAAATCTGATTTACCAGAACATGCTCATTTTGGTCCTCATGGAATTGTAACTTTTGATGATTATGAGACGGGGCTTGCTTATGCAAAGCAAGTAAACAAACCTGTTTTATTAGATTTTACCGGTGATGCATGTGCTAATTGTCGCAAAATGGAAGATAACGTATGGTCAAATTCTGAAGTTTTATCTATCCTAAAAGATAAGCTAGTAGTAATTTCTTTAGTGTGTGATAGAAAAATTGAATTACCAAAAGAACAACAGTATGTTTCAAAAACTACTGGTAAAGAAGTTGTAACAATTGGTAACAAATGGAGTGATTTACAAATTACAAGATATAAAAGTAATTCTCAGCCTTTATACGTAATTCTAGACAACGAAGGCAACGACTTATCAGAACCTGTTGCTTACACTTCTGATATTCAAGAATACAAAACTTGGTTAGAAAACGGAATTAAAAACTTTAAATAAAAAAGGCCCTCAAATGAGGGCCTTTTTTATTGATGATATTTCTCTTTGTATTTTTTATATAATTCTGTTTGATGTGATTCCAATGTGATTTCACGACCTTGAATAAATGCTTTAGAAAGCTGATTCGTTCTCATATCTAGTGCATCACCTTCAGATATAAAAAGTGTAGCATCTTTACCAATTTCTAATGATCCTACTTTATCATCAATTCCTAAAATTTTAGCTGTATTTAAGGTAATAGTTTGCAGTGCTTGTTCTTTGGTTAAACCATAAGCCGCTGTCGTTCCAGCTTGAAAAGGAAGATTACGAGTATTCATACGTTCCATATCTCCACTATTTTCTAAACCAACAACAATCCCTAAATCAGTCAGGATTTTAGCTAATTTAAATGGTTGGTCAATATCATCCTGATTTAGATTAGGCATACTGTGTGTTCTTCCTATCAATACACTTATTTGGTTTGATTTAAGTAAATCTGCTACTTTATCTGCTTGATATCCTCCAACAATTACTATCTTTTTAATTCCGTTATCTTTTCCAACTCTTATTGCGTCAATAATTTGCTTTTCTTCATTGGCATTGATATAAAGTATTTGACTTCCGTCAAACAATCCTTTCATAGACTCATAAACTAAATTTTTTTCTTGGGAAACTTCAGCTAAATAAGCTTTTGATCTTGCAAGAAATGAATTGATTTCATCAACTTGCTTTGTATAATCTTTATTAGCTTCTATTGTACCTGGTTCTGCCCACCATCCAGAACGTCTGAAAGTAGCTGGAAAATTTAAATGTATACCATCATTTTCTTTAATGATGGCGTCTTCCCAAGTCCAAGAATCAAATTGAACAATAGACGATGTTCCAGTTATTCGGCCACCTCTGGGAGTTACTTGAGCCATTAAAACACCATTTATACGTGCCGTTTCAATAATTCTAGATTCTGAGTTATAAGCAATAATACTTCGAACATTTGGTGTCATACCTCCTATTTCGCTCTCATCATCAGTAGCTTTAACTGCATCAATTTCTACTAATCCTATTGTAGAATTAGGTGCTATAAATCCTGGATATATATGTTTTCCTTTAGCTTCAATTACATTTTCATAGGCAGACATATCTAAACGAATCACTGTAGCATCAGCCACAAGTGTCAGTTTTCCATCTTTAAATCCTATCGCAGCATTTTCTATAGTTTTTCCATTCCCTAAATGTGCTGTCGCATTAAGTATTAAAGTTGCTTTAGTCTGTTTTGGAGCTGGAATTTGTTGTGCTTGCATACTCACAAAAGAGAATATTATACAAGCCGATTTTATATATTTTTTCATAAACTATTCTTCTAAAGTGTCACAATGGTAAAGTACTTTTTCTTTTTTAGAAACTGGTTGTGTTGCCATCCCTTGGTTTTTTTCTTGAAGCATTTGCATAATCAATTCAGCTCTCTCTTTTGCAATTTCTTTGCGTTTTGCTTCGTCAGAATCTTTATCAAAGTATACTACACCTTCAACTAAAGTTTTTTCTGCCTTTGCATAGATTGACAATGGATTATCACTCCATAAAACTATATCAGCATCTTTTCCAACCTTAATACTTCCCACTCTATCATCTAAATGCAATAATTTTGCAGGATTTAATGTAACCATTTTCCAAGCATCCTCTTCAGATACTCCTCCGTATTTTACCGCTTTAGCAGCTTCCTGATTTAAACGACGAGACATCTCAGCATCATCAGAATTTATTGCCACTGTTAGACCTTGTTTTTGCATCAAAGCTGCATTATAAGGAATGGCATCATTTACTTCAAACTTATAAGCCCACCAATCTGAAAAAGTTGAAGCTCCAACTCCATGTTTCTTCATTTCATCTGCTACTTTATATCCCTCTAAAATATGAGTGAATGTATTTACATTAAAGTTGAATTTTTCAGCAACACGCATTAAGTTCAAAATTTCTGATTGTACATAGGAGTGACAAGATATGAATCGTTTTTTATTGATAATTTCTGCTAAAGTTTGCAGCTCTAAATCAACTCTTGGTTGTTTTAAGCTACCTTTTTTTCCTTGAGAATTAAAAGCTTTCCAAATCTTATCATACTCTTGAGCTCTTGTAAAATAATCTATAAAAACCTGTTCTACTCCCATACGTGATTGTGGAAAACGAGTTGGATTTTGAATTCCCCAATTAGATTGTTTTACATTTTCTCCTAAGGCAAACTTTATAAATTTAGGAGAATTCTGAAAAATCATTTCATCTGGAGATAATCCCCATTTCCATCTAACAATTGCTGAACGACCACCAATAGGATTTGCAGATCCATGCAATAATTGTGAAGTTGTAACCCCACCTGCAAGATTTCTATAAATATTTATATCGTCTGAATTTACTACATCCTCGATAGTTACTTCTGCTGATGAATTATGTCCACCTTCATTTACACCTCTTGAAATAGCAATATGTGAATGTTCATCAATAATTCCACTTGTTAAATGCTTTCCTTTTCCATCGACAATCGTCGCCAAAGGATCTGAAATATTTTTACCAACTGCAGCTATTTTTCCGTTTTTTACTAAAACATCTGTATTTTCTAAAATTCCATCTTTCTCATTAGTCCAAACTGTGACGTTTTTAAACAAAATAGTTTTTTGTGCAGGTTTTTGAAGGTTACCGTATGGTAGATTAGGATAGGTAACTGGAAAAACTTTATTGATTTCATTTTTCTTTTCTTCTTCCTTTTTAGTTTCCGCTGAAGCAGGTACTTTTTTAGCCGACCAATAAATTTCTTGTCCGCTTGCTAATACTGCTTTACCAGAAATTAAATTTGGATCTGAAACAAAAGCAGTTAAACGATGAAATTCAGTTTTTGTACTATCAGCAGTTTTTAAAAGTAAATTCATCCAATTATTAGCCAACGTTAATTTAGAGTTTACTTTTTTATCTTGAGAAGTTTTCACCTCCACTTTAGGAGAGGATACTTCTCCTTCAACTTTTAACTTATAAGTTTCTTGCCCAAGAGTCAATTGATATTCTGCTCGAACATCTTTCAAATTCATATCATTAATTATAAACTTATTTCCTTGCACCCAATTTTCATAAACTGTTGTTTTAGCATCAAAAATATCTCCCGAAGTAATTAGAAAATTGGCATAAGCTCCATTTTTAAGACTACCAATTTCATTCGATTTTCCTAGTAAAGAGGCTGGTATTGTAGTTAGAGCCTCTAATGCTCTGGTTTTATCAAAACCATATTTTATTGCCTTTAAAAGATTTGTTCTAAAATCTTCTAACTTTTTTAATTTATCTGTAGTCAACGCGAAAACTATTCCGTTATCTGATAATAATTTTGGATTAGTTGGAGCTTGATTCCAAAAACGTAAATCGGCCAATTCCATTTGATTTGCTTGATAAGGATCAGAAACATCATAACCTTCAGGAAAATTTATAGGAATAATGAATTTTGCATTAGTCTTTTTTATTTCATCAATTCGTTCAAACTCATTTCCTGATCCTTTTAATATATAATTGATTCCAAATTCATTGCCTAATTTGGCAACTCTCAAACTATTTAGTTTGTCTTCCGAGGCAAAAATTTGAACTATTTTTTCATTTTTTATCAATGCTTCTAATGAGGCGTCTTTATAATCTGAATTTCCTCCTTTGTACCAACTTGCGTCATGATACATTTGTTTTAACAAAGCTAACATTCCCATTAATGATGATGGGTAGGCTTGATTAGAAGTGACACTTTTTGTAAAAGCAAAATGATTTGTGGCAACAGGTGATAAAAACTTATTTGTTTCCTTTTCATTGTTAAGTAAAACCAATGCTCCTGTACCTCTTGCAATTCCATCAGGAATATGGGTTCCAACAACACCAAAACCAGCTTTTAAAAACTCTTCAGCTTTGGATTGATCAAATTTAAAAAGTTCATTAGCATTAACTTCGGTCTTAATGTGTTCATTCCAATAATATCCTTTTCTTTTTGTATCGTATAAAGGATTGTTTCCTTCTCTAGAAATCTTAGGAACTTCAATTCCAAAATTAGTATACATATCAATAAATGAAGGATATACAGACTTTCCATCTAAGTTGATTTCCATTGCATTTTTAGGTATAGCCACTGACGTACCTACAGAAACAACTTTACCGTCCTTTATTAACATCGTCCCTTTCTCAATGATTTGATTTGGAGAAACGTAGATTTTAGCATTTGACAATGCTATAAAAACAGATGATTTGTTTTTTGTACTTTCATTGTTAGGAAAATACTCTTGAGCATTAATTTTTTGGATTATAAAAACACTCCAAATTAATATTAGTAAGATTTTTCTCATTTCATATTTGGTTGATTAGCCATCTAAAATACTTATATTATTTCATCTAAAAACATCAAGAGCCTTGTCTTTAACATTTTTTTAAGAACTTGTTACAGCATTCCGTTTTCAAGATTATTTTGTTATTTTTGTTTCGTATTAAGCCATTAAAAAATTATAAGCCATGTTGGTTAAAGTATTTGGAAGCGCCGTTTTTGGTGTGGATGCCACAATTATTACTGTAGAAGTTAATGTCGAAAAAGGTATAGGTTATCATTTGGTAGGACTTCCTGACAGTACAATAAAAGAGAGCAATTACCGTATTGCAGCAGCTCTCAAAAACAACAATTATAATTTTCCTGGTAAAAAAATTACCGTAAACATGGCTCCTGCCGATTTACGTAAAGAAGGCTCTGCTTACGATTTGACAATCGCCATAGGCATTTTAGCCGCATCTGGACAAATAAAATCTGATGAAGTTGGCAAATATATCATCATGGGAGAACTATCTCTTGATGGAGGATTACAACCAATTAAAGGAGCACTCTCAATAGCAATAAAAGCAAAAGAGGACGGTTTTAAGGGTTTCTTTTTACCTAAGCAAAATGTAAAAGAGGCTGCTATTGTCTCAGGTATTGATGTTTATGGCATTGAAAACGTATCTGAAATCATTAATTTTTTTGAAGGAAAAGGAACAATTGAGCCTACAACAATTAACACTAGAGAAGAATTTTATAAAACTTTAGACTTTCCTGAATTTGATTTTGCAGAAGTTCGTGGACAAGAATCTATAAAACGTTGTATGGAGATTGCAGCATCTGGTGGTCATAATGTAATTTTAATTGGTCCTCCTGGCGCAGGTAAAACAATGCTCGCTAAACGCTTACCTAGCATTTTACCTCCTATGACTTTAAAAGAAGCATTAGAAACTACAAAAATCCATAGTGTGGCAGGAAAGGTGAAAGACTCAGGATTAATGAATCAAAGGCCTTTTAGAGCACCTCACCACTCTGCATCAAGTGTTTCATTAGTTGGAGGTGGAAGTTATCCACAACCTGGTGAAATTTCGTTATCACATAATGGTGTTTTATTTTTAGATGAATTACCTGAATTTAAGCGAGAAGTCTTAGAGGTAATGCGCCAACCATTAGAAGACAGAGAAGTAACTATTTCGAGAGCAAAATTCACAATCACCTACCCTTCTTCTTTTATGCTTGTTGCCAGTATGAATCCTAGCCCAGGTGGTTATTTTAATGACCCTAATGCACCTGTTAGCTCCTCTCCTAACGAAATGCAAAGATATTTAGGAAAAATTTCAGGGCCTTTACTGGATCGAATAGATATTCATATTGAAGTCACACCCGTTCCTTTTGAAAAACTTTCAGATACTAGATCATCTGAAAGCAGTTCTGAAATAAGAAAAAGAGTTACAAAAGCAAGAGAAATTCAGTCAAAAAGATTTGAAAATCATGAGCATATTCATTACAACGCTCAAATGACAACTAAACAAATTAGAGAACATTGCAAACTGAATGACACATCGTTACAACTACTTAAAACTGCCATGGAAAGATTAAATCTTTCTGCTAGAGCTTACGACAGAATATTAAAAGTTTCAAGAACAATAGCCGACTTAGACAATTCTGAAACTGTAGAGTCTAATCATATTTCAGAAGCTATCCAATACCGTAGTTTAGACAGAGAGGGGTGGTTAGGCTAGTTATTATTAGCAATATTAGTTATCATTCCTTTAAAAATAAAAAAGTGAAATGGCAGCATACTATACCAATATAGTCTTCCGAGAAGACCTTTAGGTCTAAAGGTTGCTATTTGATGTAGTGTATTATTTTCATCGATTTTAAACTCTAACCATGCTTCACCCGGCAATTTCATTTCAGCAAAGAGGAGCAGTCTTTTTTTGTCTTTATCGGCTAGTATTACTCTCCAAAAATCGAGAGAATCTCCATTATCTAAATGTGTTGGACTTGTACGACCTCTTCTTAACCCTACACCTCCAAAAAGCTTATCAATAAAACCTCTTATTTCCCACATCCAAGTACCATAATACCAACCTTTATAACCTCCTATTGACCATATATTCTCTAAAGCATTATTATTTTGATTGAGTTTTATCTTTTTTACATCTTTTAAGCAACCATATTTAGGGACTTGAATGTAATTTTTAAAATCAGATTTAAAATTAGAACTCGCCAAACTGTCCTTCCAACTCGAAACAACCAAATTTTGTTCTATTTTTTTAAAAGCTAATTTAATAGCATCAGTATATGAAATTGGCTTAATTCTCAATAATTCTCTAAGATCATTTTTCCCACAAATCACTTCCACTTTCATGCTATCAACTAAATTCACTGCTAGTTTATAACTTGTTGATGTCACAAAATATAACCAATAAGAAGATAATCTTGGTGTCATAAAAGGAACAGTAATCATGTAGATTTTAAAGCCTCTTACTTTAGCGTATAACTGAAGCATTTGTCTGTATGTTAATACATTAGGACCTCCAATATCATATGATTTATCATAACACTCACCTCTTTGCAACACTCCAATCAGATATTTTATTACATCCCGAATTGCGATAGGCTGTGTTTTAGTGAGGACCCACTTAGGAGTCACCATTACTGGCAATTTTTCAGATAAATCACGAATAATCTCAAATGAAGAACTCCCTGAACCAACAATAATACCTGCTCTTAAAACCGTCAAATGAAATGGCCCAGTAGAAAGTATATTTTCGACATTATTTCTCGATTGCAAATGCTTTGAAAGATTTACATCGTTAACAATTCCGGTTAAATAAACAACTTGCTTTACTTTAATAGATGACATGAGTGTATTAAAGTTTTCTGCAGTTTTTGCTTCAAGTTCATCAAAATTTGAGGTCGTACTTGACATTGAATGCATTAAATAATAAGTGACATCAATGGCAAAAGCTAAACTGATACTTTTTGGTGGATTTAAAAAATCTATTTCTAAAATCTCAATTTTTTTAGCAAGTTCAGCATCAATTCCTAATCGGTTTCGATCACGAACACAGCAAACCACTTTATGACCTTCAAGAATTAATTCAGGAAGCAATCTTCTTCCCACATATCCATTAGCACCTGTTAGTAGTATGTTCATGATTACTAATAAATAAAATACTGAAAATTAAAATTTTGTTTAATTATTTTTTAATAAATTTAAACAAAAATAAAATTGAAACCAAAAAAAGCCGGTAAATACCGGCTTGAATAAACTAAATTTTCTATTCTAATTCTGTAAAAGTATCACCTTGCTTAATATCACCCGTTTTATAACCTTTCATGAACCAATATTTTCGTTGTTCAGAAGTACCATGAGTAAATGATTCTGGTTCGACATGTCCTTGCATTCTTTCCTGAATAGCATCGTCGCCAACTGCTTCAGCAGCACTTAATGCCTCATCTATGTCATCAGCGTCTAAATTTTGCTGATTATATCTTGCCCAAACTCCCGCATAAAAATCAGCTTGTAATTCCAAAGCCACAGAAAGTTTATTACCTTGAATCTGATTCATTTTAGACTGTAATTGACGAACTTTATTCGAAGTTCCTAAAACCGTTTGAATGTGATGTCCAACTTCATGTGCAATAACATATGCAATAGCAAAATCTCCTCCTTTGGCTCCAAAACGTGTTTGTAATTCATTAAAAAATGCCAAATCCATATATACTTTCTCATCACCAGGACAATAAAATGGCCCAGAAGCAGCCGATGCACTTCCACAAGCAGTTTCTACTGCATCCGTAAACATAACCATTTTTGGAAAACGATATTCCATATTATTCTCTTGAAATATTTTTTGCCAAGTATCTTCATTATCAGCAAACATTGTTGATACAAATTCGCCAACGACTTTTTCTTCTTGTGTTAATTCCCTTTGTTCTGTTTGAGTTGTTGTTTGTTGAGTTTGAGTTTGTTCAAGCAAATTACCAATATTTTGACCTGTCTCCCCTCCAAATAAGTTTAGTAATAAAATGATGATTCCGATTGCACCTCCTCCAGCAACAACTTTGCCACCAGTTGACATTCCTCTTCTATCTTCAACATTATCACTTTGACGTCTACCTTGCCATTTCATAGTTTTATAAGTTTAGTTTATAGTAATTAATTTTGCTGTAACCATTTAAACAAAATACTTTCGAAAATATCCTTATCAATTGGTTTAGATATATAATCATTCATACCAGACTCAATGCATTTTTCTTTCTCTCCTTTTATTGTACCTGCTGTTAGTGCAACTATAGGCACTTTTGGATTAAACTTTCTTATGTCTAATGCTGCTTCATATCCATTTTTGATTGGCATTTGAATATCTAAAAGTACTAAATCTGGATTTACTTCGCTACATTTTTCAACACCAATTTTACCATTACTTGCCTCAAAAATTATTGCATCTGGAATAATTTTCTTAATCATAGTCCTTGCTAAAAGCATATTAATTTTGTTGTCTTCAACGACTAATACTCTTTTGGATGAACTGAAAACAGATTTTTTATGAATCAAACTAATATCTTCATAATTTACTTCCATTTCTCTAACATCGATATCATATTCTGAATCAATTGTATCTTCAAAATATTTAGCCTCCAATTCGAAATAAAAAGTACTACCTTTATTTATCTCACTCTCCAACTCTAATTTACTATACATTAATTTCAGGATTTTATTAGAAATTGCCAGACCCAAACCAGTTCCTCCATATTTTCTGGTAGTTGAATTATCTTCTTGTGAAAAAGGTTCAAATATTTTTTCTTGATTTGCTTTCTTAATACCAATTCCGCTATCTATCACTGAAAATTTAAGTTTAGCGTTTGTTTCCGTTTTACCAATAAATTCAATTTGAAATTGAACTTTACCTTTGTTAGTAAATTTTACAGCATTAGAAAGTAAATTAAGTAATACCTGCTTAATTCTTAATGCATCTGTCACAATATACTTAGGTACTTCTTTATCTATTTTTAATGATAATGAAATATTTTTTTGTTCCGAATCAAATCGAATAATATCGATAATTTGATGTGAAAGTTCATAAAGGTTTGTCTTTTTATACTCTAACTCTAACTTACCTGTTTCAATTTTAGAAAAATCCAGAATGTCATTAACTACATCTAATAAAATGTCTGCTGAATGATTAACTGTTGCTAAATATTCCTGTTGAGAATTATCAAGTTGTGTTTCCTTTAATATACTTGAAAAACCAATGATAGCGTTTAAAGGTGTACGTATTTCATGGCTCATATTTGCCAAAAATTCAGATTTAGCTTTACTAGAGGCTTCAGCATACTCTCTTGCTTTGATTTCAGATTCGATTTCTTTTTTTGCTGTGATATCAAACAAAATTCCTTCGATGAAGGCTATTTTTCCATCTCTTAAAATTACATCACCAAATTCTTCAACCCATATATAATCGCCACTACTTTTTCTGAGTCTATAAACAACATGGAAAGATGAGTGATTTTCGATACGTTCTGTGGTATATTCTTTTAAATTTTGTCGATCATCTGGGTGAACTAAATCAATAAGAGAAATTTGTTTGTCTAAAAAGAGTGATTTTTTATAACCAGTAAGAACTTCAATTTCATCATTTAAGAAAATTTTAGTCCAATTTTCATCGTTTTCAGACAAATAAACTGTTCCTGGAATATTATTGGTTAATAATTTAAATCGTTGTTCACTTTCTTGCAACAATCCTTCATTTTGGACTCTTTCAATTGCTGTTGATATGTTATTTGCTAAAATTTGAAGTACGCCAATTTCATCATCTGACCATTTTCTACCATTTGTACAATCATCAAAACCTATCGATCCATAAAATTGATTTTTTACAAAAATTGGAAATATTAAAATGGTCAAAATTCCTTGATCTTTCCAGCGTTTTTTTATATCTGGATTTTTAACTTCATCAACAACTGCATTATACACTTTGTTTTCCATTATAAAATCCAGAAATTCTTGTGATTTTTCATATGGAAGGTTTTGCAACAATGGGTTATCTAATTGTACAGAAATGTTAGCATTTACCCATTCATTTTTTTGACTTAAAGTTTTGGTGGCTGGGTCGTCTTGAAAATAATATACTCTATCAATTTTTGAGGCCTTACCAATGATTGGAAATATATCATCAAAAATTGTATTTAAATCTTTTCCTTTTAATAATTTTTCTGTTGAAATAGCGATTGCAGATAATATTTCTGTTTTTATTTTAAGTTTTTCTTCTGTTTCTAAACGCTTTTGTGACTCTATCGCAATTGCGATAACATCCGCAACTGAACGAGCAAAATTTATATCATCATTGTCCCATTTTCTAAATTCATGCGTTATCTCAAAACATAAAATTGCAGCAATTTCTCCATTAAAAATAATAGGAACATCTAGCATTGATTTTATATCATTTTGAGGCAAATATTCATCTACAAACTCTCTAACACTTTCTGTGTTATAAACATCTGAAGCTATAATAATATTATCATTTTCTAAAGCCTTAAAATAATTAGGACATTCTGAAAGATTAGTTGTAAAATTTCCAATAAAAGAATCTTCATAAAGTTTATATAAAATAATGCAATCCAGAGCTGTTCTACTATAGTTCCAGTAACTAATTCGGTCAATATTGGCTCCTATAGCAGATGACTTAAGAATTTCTTTAAGAATGTCAACAAAACTTGTCTCTTCAGGATAAATTTTTGTTACTAATTTATTAATTGTTTTGTTATATAATTCGTTTTTTTCTTGTCTGTTTTTTTGTTCTTTTTCTATATTTTTCAGAATGGTTATATCACGAGCAATAGCTGCATATCCTATTACTTTTCCGTCTGTATTACGGGATAAAGAAACTTTTTGTGATACCCATAATTTCTCTCCTGACTTTTTAAGAACTGGAAACTCTAAAAATGGTATCTCATCTCCATCTAAAGATGTATTTACATAAAATTGAATAACTTGTTCTGTGTAATCTGGATGAATTAATGAGGTAAAATGCTTGCCTATATATTCTTCTCTTGAAAATCCCAAAAGCTTTTCTGTAAACTTATTAATGAAAGTAAAATAACCTTTAATATCTGTTTCATAGATCATATCTGAAGCAGATTCTATAAGCTTTTTATATTGATTTTGAACTTCAACTTGTTCTGTAACATCTTGTCCAATACCTACATATAAATCATCAGAATATTTAGAGTCTTTCCATTGAATGAATTTATAACTTCCATCTTTACATTTTAGTTTTCTGATATAAAGTCCTTCACTTATTTTATAATTAATTGTTGAAAATTCATCATCTTCAGTTAATTTCCAATAATTCATTCCTTTAACTTCATAAACATTATATCCTAAAATTTGTTGAATAGTTTCGCTACAATAAACAACTTCTCCTTTTTTATTTACTGCCAAAACAAGAGAAGTTCCTTTATTTACAATATTATCTGCAAATAAAAATTTATCTTTTGCATTTAGATTTACAATATATCGTACCTGATTAAGAATCGCTATTATGAAACAACTATATAAAAAAGCAACCATAACTTCTCTAGTTATAGCATTTGAGGTATAAAGTGCTATAATAAGTCCAAAAACTAAAAAAACATACAACCAATAGTATCGTATTGTTTTAAACACACTATAGGAAAGGAAAAATGCAACTAAAAAATCAAGAAATGCTGCAATATTATTTGGAAAAAAAATCATTTTCCTAACAGTCTCAACTGCGTAAATAAAAAGAAATAATGCAAATAAATATCTTAGATTATTTTGTATGATTTTAATTTTTTTACTTAGCAAATAAACCCCAATAAGGATAATACCAACTAATATATTAAACTGGAGTGTTTCTACTTCTCTAACATTTGTGATTTCTATTATAAAATCTATTAGAGGAATTAATATTCCTAAAAAGAGAAAGTATAAGCCAAATTGCTCATTTGAAGAATCAGCCTCAGCATAGTTTTTTACAAAATCTTTGTTGTATTTAGCTGTTTTGGTAAAAATCAAAGAAATCACCAAATAAATAATTGCAATTCCTCCAATAATAAACCACCAACTTAAGTAGAAAGGTTTTTCAATTCTAAATGCATAACTCGCAATAGGACTAATTGGGCGACCTATATTATCAACAACTCTAACCTTAAAAGTATAATTTCCAAAACTTAAATTTGAATAATTAATAGATCGCTGCTGTGTTGGCTTAGACCATTTTGCTTTTTCTAAACCTTCAAGTATGTACGAATATGAAGCATTTTTTGAAATATTATTATTAATTGTTAAATAAGTGAAAGTTAAATCGTCGTCATTTTCATCAAATATATAGCCTTGAGGAGGTAAATTTTCCCAATGATTTTTTGAAGCTTCCCATTTTTTTGAATCATTAAATAAAGCTAAGCCTGTAATTTTAACCTTCACATTTTCATTAAAGTTGGTTCTATAACTACCTAAGCATTGATACAATCCTTTTACGGTAGCCAAATAAATATCACCTTCTTCATCTTTATATTGAGCTCTCATATTAGTTTCAAGCCCAGTGAAACCATTTTTAGAATTATAATTATTAATGTAAATAATTTTTCCCTCTCCATCTATTTTTACTTTAGCCAATCCAAAATTTGTACCTATCAAAAGATCACCTTCATTATTAGCGATAAGTGTATAAATTAATGTTGATAAAAGTCCATTTTTTTCAGTATAAATCTTCTTGTTAAAATTTTTATCTATAAATATTAACTTTTTATCACCAGAGAACCAAAAATTCCCATAGCTATCTTTAGTTCCTACTGATATTACATCTGCAAATATTTTTTTTGTTAAATAAAACTTTCGTTTCTTTCTTTTTAAAATAAATAATCCATCACTTGATCCTAAGTACCAATTATTATTACTTAACTCTAAAATTGTAGAAACATTATCGCTAAAATTCATGTTTCTTTTGATTCTTGTTACGAGTCTGAAGTTTTTATCTAATATAAATAAGCCATGTCCAAAGGTTCCAACAAAATATTCTCCTTCTTTATTTTGAAATAATGAAGTAACTTTTAAATCTTCATTATTTACAAACTTCCTTAAATCTATTTTTCTTATTCCTCCTTTTTCAAGAATAGCCAATCCTTCTGAACAACCAAAAACAGATTTTTTATTATTATCAATGAAACCTGCACGTGAATCTTGAACTGGAAGTTTTCTAAGTAATTTAATTTCATTTGTACCCTTAAATAGTACTTCATTTACAAACTTACTATCTTGAGAAAAATATAATTTGTCATTATTTTTAAAAACACAAAATGCAGAAGACGAGCTTAGTGCTTCTATATTTGAAAAATTTATAAATTGTTGAGGGGAAGTAACAAAAAGTCCAGTAGCGCTTGTGGCTATATATAAGTTTTTAGTTTTATCTTGAAAAAAAGAGTTAACAAGATCTCCATCAAAACCATTAGATTTATCAAAGAAAACGTGAAAACTACCATGGCTTAAACAAACACCTTTAGTGTCATAACTACTTAACCATTTACTTTCACGCTTAGTTACATAAACATTTTTAATAGAAAACGGTTTACCATTATTATCTTTAATTATATCTGGTTTCGATAATTTATCATTTTCATAAGTAAAAAGTTCTGCTTTATCTGTACCAATAAAAACTTTTCCGTTTGGGCTTTTACTAACTGTAGTTCTTCCATTTACTTCATTTGGAAAAAAAGGAGTTAATATACCCTTTTCAAAACTAAATACCCCATTTTCAGACGCTAGTAAAAGTTGTCCCGATTTTGCTTCCACTGCAGCATTGATTTGTTTAAAGGGTTTGGAGAATTTTAAAAGAGTATTTATTTCATAATTCGGTTTTATTAAAAATAGTTCATGGGAAGTAACAACTATAATACCTTTTCTTGTATTTATAGCTTTAAAAACTAAATTTGAAGTAATTTTGTTATTACTTTCATTAAATTCTTTAAAAAAATGCAACCCATCATAAATGTATACACCGTTATATTTTGTCCCAATAACTAGATTACCACGCTGATCTTCTACAATATCTGTAATAAATTCGCCTGATAAACCTTTATTTTGATCAAAAATCTCATAAGATATTCCGTCATACTTAATCAAGCCACCACCATCGGTACCAATCCATAAATAATCTCTACTATCCTGAAAAACAACATTTATGTTAGCAGATGATAATCCGTCTTCTTGATCTATGCGTCTAAAATCATATATCTGACCAGATACATGAATGGTAATAAAATATAAGATTATAAAGTAGAAGTACTTTTTAAGCATCAACAAAAATTTGATAGAATAGTTATAGCCGACCATTAAAGTTATATAGAAATTTGTTAAAAAACTATATTTTTTGAAATAATCACCCTTTATTTTTCTCTTCAATCCATTTTGACATAAATTTTGTTGAAGCAAATTGATTTTGAAGCAATAGATTTCCTGTAAAATTATTAATTCTATGGGTCGTAATGTATCTCGTAAGATGTTCTATTTTTAGCTTAAAATTAGACTCATAATCTTTCTTATTGAATCTTTTAAACAAAATGCCCATTGATTTTTGTTGCATTTCATTCCAAGTTTTTTCATCAGAATATAAACGAATTGCTTTTTCAGAAAATTCAGCAAAATTGTCTTGCACAAAGCCATTCCATTCTTCCTGACTGGTAATTCCTTCTGCTCCAACTTGTGTAGTAATACTTGGGGTTCCAACTTGCATTGCTTCTAATAGTTTTCCCTTTATTCCTGCTCCAAATCGTAAAGGTGCTAATAATACCCTAGCATTTTCGATCACCTTCAAAGCATTATCTACCCTACCCTTTATTAAAAAACCTTCTTTAGCATTATGCAATTGTTCTACTTTTTGCGAACTATACGCTCCATAGATATTCAAATTAACTTCAGGCAGATTCTTTTTAATTACGGACCAAAAAGACTTCAATTGTAAAACAGCATCGTAATTAGGCTCATGTAAAAAGTTACCAATAAAAACAAAGTCTTTTCTTTCTTTAAAAGGTTTAAAACTGTTTTTAACGTCAAAGAACATTGGCAAATAAAATAACAATGAAGAATCTATTTTGAAAACATCCTGTAAAACAACCATTTCAAAATCTGAAACCATTAGTGATAAATCGCAACGATAAATACTTGCAATTTCTCGCTTTGCTGTTTCTTCTTGTAATAAATCTTCTAACTCAAATTTTTGACTTTTTTTGACTGCTTTTTGCCTAGCATAACGCAAACAATGTAAGTCTTCTGTATCTAAAATTCTAATAGAATTTGGACAATTTTCAACAACTCTCCAGCCAAATTGTTCTTCAGAAATAAACCTATCAAACAACACTATATCAGGATTTAAATCTTTAATATATAAATCAAAACTTGAATTATTTAATTCAATATTTTTCTTTTCAATATTAATGGAATTTAAATCAAATGAGAATTCACTTTCTTGAGCCGAAGATGCAAAGACCACTTTATAATCTTGCTCTTGAAATAATTCAATTAACTGTAACATTCTGATTCCGGCAGCCGAGGAATTTGGTTCCGGAAAAACTAAACCTATAACTAAGAGTGTTTTCAAAAAATATATTTTTTAAACAAAAATAGATATAAATCATAAATCATAAATAAAATGTAATTTTGCACTTCAATCTTGAAAAACATGTTAGGATTAAAATTAAAAACCGACCCAAGATGGGCAAACATTGCTGAGGATAATTTGTCTGAAATTTTATCTGATCACGCATGGTGTGAACAAAAAGCAGCTACAAATGCAATCAATTTGATAATAAACAATTCTGAAAAGGAAGATTTAGTAACCGAGATGACTAAAATTGCTATTGAAGAGATGGACCATTTCAGAATGGTTCATGACATTATTAAAGCAAGAAATTTTGAATTTACTCGTGAGCGTAAAGATGATTATGTAGGATTGCTGACAAAATTTTTAAAAAAAGACGGCAGTAGAGATCAATCGATGATAGATCGTTTACTTTTTGCTGCGATGATTGAAGCAAGAAGTTGCGAACGTTTTAAAGTCCTTTCTGAGAACATAAATGACGAAGAACTATCAAAATTTTATAGAGAACTAATGATATCTGAAGCGAATCATTATACAACGTTTTTAAATTTTGCCAGAAAATATGGCGAAAGAGAATATGTGGACAATCGCTGGAAACAATGGATTGAATATGAAGAAAGCATTATTGTAAACTTTGGTAAAAAAGAAACCATTCACGGATAAAAATTAAAGCGTTCAAATTTGAACGCTTTTTTTGTAACATTTTTTTTAATTGAAACTCTAATAAATCAAACTTAAAAAACTAAAGAAATGCAAGCACATGAAATAGATTACCATATTTATGGTGAAGAAATGCAATATGTAGAAATAGAACTTGATCCTCAAGAAGTGGTTGTTGCAGAAGCAGGAAGCTTCATGATGATGGATAACGGAATCAAAATGGAAACCATTTTTGGTGACGGTTCTGGACAACAATCTGGAATGTTAGGAAAGCTTCTAAATGCTGGAAAAAGAATGCTTACTGGGGAAAGTCTATTCATGACCGCATACCAAAATCAAGAATCTGGCAAGAAAAAAGTATCTTTTGCTGCTCCATATCCGGGAAAAATTGTAGCCATTGATTTAATGAAATACGGAGGGAAATTTATATGTCAAAAAGATTCATTTCTTTGTGCAGCAAAAGGAGTTTCTGTAGGCATTGAATTCTCAAGAAAATTAGGGAGAGGATTATTTGGAGGAGAAGGTTTTATCATGCAAAAAATTGAAGGAGATGGAATGGCTTTTGTGCATTCTGGTGGAACTTTGGCTCGCAAAGAATTACAATCTGGAGAAGTTTTAAAAGTTGATACTGGATGTATTGTTGGCTTCACTAAAGATGTAGACTATGACATTGAGTTCATTGGTGGAATCAAAAATACACTTTTTGGCGGTGAAGGAATGTTTTATGCTACTTTAAGAGGTCCTGGCGTGGTCTATATTCAATCATTACCTTTTAGTCGTTTAGCTGGCAGAATAATTATGGCTTCTGGAATGGCAGGAGGAAAAGAAGAAGGAAGTTTACTAGGAGGTTTGGGGAACTTACTAGATGGTGATAACAGATTCTAATAACAAAAAAAGCGACCTAAAGGTCGCTTTTTTAATATCCATATAAATGATATGATATTTAATCTTTTTCCCACTTCCCTACTACCGAAGTTGCTAATGCATTTCCTAATACATTTGTAGCACTTCTAAACATATCACAAAAATGATCTATTGGTAAAATCAAAGCTATTCCTTCGACTGGAATATCAAACATACCACAAGTAGCAGCTACAACCACTAAACTTGCTCTTGGAACACCTGCAATACCTTTACTGGTTAACATCAACACAATAAGCATTGTCATTTGTGTACCTAAATCTAAATGGACGCCGTAAGCTTGAGCTATAAAAATACTGGCAAAAGTCATATACATCATACTTCCGTCAAGATTAAAAGAATATCCTAAAGGAAGCATAAATGATACTATTTTGTCTTTTACACCAAAACGTTCTAATTCTTCTGTTAATTTAGGAAAAACAGCCTCACTACTTGTTGTACCAAAAGCAATTACTAAAGGAGAGATAATATGTTTTAATAAAACAGTCATTCTTGATTTTAAGAACAAATAACCTATCAATAATAAAACAATCCATAATGATGAAATACCTACCAAAAACGAACCAAAGTATTTAGCATAAGTCAATAATAATTCACCTAAATCACGAATAGCAAAAACACCAGCAATAGCTCCAAAAACCCCAAGTGGGGCAAATTTCATTACATAATTCACCATTTTTAAGATGATGTGTGATGTTTTATCTAAAGCATTAACAACAGCCTTTGTATAGTCTCCCAAAGAAGCTGCAGCTAAACCAAAAAAGATAGAGAAAATTACAATCTGTAAAATTTCATTAGTTGCCATTGCTTCAACAACACTCTTAGGTATAATGTGTTCTACAAAGTTTTGAGCCGAAAAATTTTGAGTTTTTTCTGTAACTTCAGTTGCTGCAGACACATCTACTCCACTTAAATTTAATCCAGTTCCAGGTTCCAAAATATTTACCCAAAACATTCCTATTATAAGTGAAATTAAAGATGCCGTTAAAAACCAACCTAATGCTTTACCACCAATTCTTCCAACCGCTTTAATATCACCAAGTTTAGCAATTCCAACTACCAATGTTGTAAAAACCAAAGGAGAAATAATCATTTGCACTAAACGAATAAATATTGTCGCCAACATTTTTATATAGCCGCTAAACTCTTTGGCAGCATCAGCTGAATAATTATTATGAATAAAAATTCCAAGTACTGCACCCAGAATCATAGCAACTAAAATTTGAACAGTTAAATTTGAAAAAAGTGACTTTTTTTCGTTTGGTGTATTTGTAATTTCCATTATTTAGTTTGATAGATTTTGTTTAGTAAAAAATAATCTGTAATAACAAGAGCTGCCATTGCCTCAACAATAGGAACAGCGCGAGGTACAACACAAGGATCATGACGTCCTTTCCCTTGTTGTTCAATAATTTCTCCTTTATTTGTTAGTACTTCTTGTTTTTGAAGTAACGTAGCAACAGGTTTAAAAGCAACTCTAAAATAAATATCCATTCCGTTACTTATACCTCCTTGAATACCTCCTGAAAGATTTGATTTAGTAGTACCATCAGGATTAAATGAATCGTTATGATCACTTCCTTTAATTTTTGCACTACAAAAACCTCCTCCATATTCAAAACCGTGTACTGCGTTTATTGAAAGCATCGCTTTACCCAATTCAGCATGTAGTTTATCAAAAACTGGTTCTCCAAGGCCAATTGGTACATTTTGAATAACACAAGTAACTGTACCACCAACGGTATCCCCTTGTTTTTTTATTTCTTTAATATAAGTTTCCATTTTTGCTGCTGAAACTTCATCAGGACAACGCACAGGATTTGATTCTATTTTTGAAAAATCTAAGTCCTGATATGGTTTATCCATAAATATTTCTCCAACAGAAGAAACAAAAGCATTAATTTTTATATCTGGAATGACTTGTTTTGCAACAGCTCCAGCAACTACTCTACTCGCCGTTTCACGAGCAGAACTACGTCCACCACCACGATAATCACGAATTCCGTATTTCTTTTCATAAACATAATCGGCGTGACTAGGACGATAGGTATCCTTTATATGCGAGTAATCATCTGACTTTTGATTTGTATTAGGAATTATAAAACCTATTGGAGTACCTGTAGTTTTTCCTTCGAATAAGCCTGATAAAAATTGAACTTCGTCTTCTTCTTTACGTTGTGTTACAATTGAAGATTGCCCGGGTTTTCGACGCTGCATTTCATTTTGAATTGCATCAAAATCTATTGTGATTCCTGCAGGACAACCGTCTATAATTCCGCCCAAAGCTTCTCCATGAGATTCACCAAAAGTGGTTATTTTAAAAAGGTTTCCGAAACTGTTTCCTGCCATTTTAAGTAGTTTGAAACAAATGTAAGATTAATGTTGAAAGATTAAAAGTTAAATATTGAAAAGTTGAAAGATTAGCATTGATTTCTTAACGATAAATTTCTAATTAGTTAATATCATTTTTTTTTATTTGTTAAACTTCAAATGAATCTATATTTTGAAAAAAAGAAAAGTTGAACTCGTTGTGATATCTGATATTCATTTAGGCACTTACGGTTGTCACGCAAAGGAATTATCAAATTATTTATCTACTATAAAGCCTAAAACTTTAGTCCTAAATGGTGATATAATAGATATTTGGCAATTTAGAAAATCATACTTTCCAAAATCGCATTTACAAGTCATAAAAAAAATAATCACGATGGCTTCTAAAGGTACAAAAGTATATTATATTACAGGAAATCATGACGAAGCACTTCGCAAGTTTAGTGACACATTCATGGGAAATTTTTCACTATTAGATAAATTAGTACTTGACTTAGACGGAAAAAAGACATGGATTTTTCATGGAGATGTATTTGATGCCTCTGTACAACATTCTAAATGGATTGCTAAACTTGGAGGTTTTGGTTACGACTACCTTATTCTAATCAATAGATTTATAAATTGGTGCTTGCATAAAATGGGAAGAGAATCCTATTCATTTTCCAAAAAAATAAAAGCCAGTGTAAAAAAAGCGGTAAAGTTTATCAACGATTTTGAAACTACTGCTACTGATTTAGCTATTGATAAAAATTACGATTATGTAGTTTGCGGACATATTCATGAGCCAAAAATTAAAGAAGTAGAAAATAAATTCGGAAAAACTTTATACTTAAATTCAGGAGATTGGATTGAAAATTTAACTTCTCTGGAATACAACAACAAAAGATGGAAATTATTTAATTATCAGGAAAGTACAATTTCAAATTTAGAAAATGAAGAAGAAAATCTATTTGAAATGGAGAATTTAATAAGTTCGATTCAAGTTTAAAGTCAAAAAAAAATATGAATCAATATAATATTTGTATATTTATTCTCGTTAAACGTTAAACAAAATTTTTTAACTATGAGAAAAATATTTTTATCGGCTTTTATGATTTTAGGGTTAGCATTTAACTCTCAAGCTCAGGAAAAAAATGCTATTGGTATTCGATTAGGTGATAATGATGGATTTGGAGGAGAAGTTTCCTACCAAAGATATTTAGGAAAGTCAAATCGCCTTGAGTTAGATTTAGGAATTAGAAATAATGATTTTAATCATGATTATTATTATGCTGGATATAACTATGGTTATAGATATAAATCTAGTTCTACAAAATTAGTTGGTTTATATCAATGGGTTTGGAATATTGATAATGGCTTTAAATGGTATGCTGGTCCTGGAGCAGGAGTTGGTATTTGGAGTTCTAAAGATTACAACGATGGTAGATATAACTACAAAGGTGATTCAGGAGCTTTCTTTGTTCTTGCTGGTGATATAGGAATTGAATATAATTTTGATTTCCCTTTACAATTATCATTTGATTTTAGACCTGAAATTTACATTAGTGATGATTATGGAGACTTAAGAGATGGCAACTTTGGACCTGATTTTGGAATCAGTGCTAGATATCGTTTCTAATAATAAATAAGTTTAAAAATAAAAAACACCTTAACTTTTAAGGTGTTTTTTATTTTGTTTTTTTACTACTTTAGAATAGAGTTCTTCATAAATAGGAACAATTTTTTCTATTGAGAATTGTTTGGCCGTTTCAAAGGCATTGTCTTTAAACTTTTGAAGTTCTTTTTCATCAGAAAGTATTTTTAAAGCATTTTTAGCCATATCGTCTACATCTCCAACATTACTTAGATAACCTGAAATACCGTGGAAATTAACTTCTGGCAAACCTCCTGAATTACTAGAAATTACTGGTACACTACAAGCCATGGCTTCAAGAGCGGCCAAACCAAAACTTTCAGTTTCTGATGGTAATAAAAATAAATCTGAGTAACTTAATATTTGATTTACTTCTGTACTGTTACCAAAGAAAATTACTTTGTCAGTAATTCCTAATTCCTCACACAATTCCTCTGCTTTTATCTTTTCTGGTCCATCACCTACCATCATCAATTTAGCAGGTGCTTTTTGTTGAATTTTATAAAACACCTTAACAACATCAGGAATATTTTTCACCTTTCTGAAATTACTAATATGTGTAATAATTTTCTCTTCAGGTCTTGCCATTACAGATCTTTTGCAATGTATATTATCTTCTATTCTATTGTCTAATTCAATAAAATTAGGTATTACCTGTATTTCATTTTTAATATTAAATAATCTAAGCGTATCATCTTTTAAACTTTGTGATACCGAAGTCACTATGTCAGATTTATTGATACTAAAGGTAACAGCAGGTTTATAAAAAGGATGATTTCCTACTAAAGTAATATCGGTTCCATGTAGCGTAGTTACCATAGGAATTTTTATTCCTTCGTCTTTTAACATTTGTTTTGCCATATAACCTGCATAAGCATGAGGAATAGCATAATGCACATGAAGTAAATCAATCTTGTGCAATTTAACCATATCAACTAATTTACTTGACAATGCTAATTCATACGGTTGATAATGAAATAAAGGATACTCAGGAACATTTACCTCGTGATAATGTACATTTGGATTAAGAAGTGCTAAACGTACTGGCTGACGATATGTAATAAAGTGAATTTCGTGTCCTCTTCGGGCTAATTCAAGGCCTAACTCTGTGGCTACCACACCACTACCCCCAAAAGTTGGATAACAAACAATGGCTATTTTCATACTACTAAAATACTTAAAAACAGATGATATTAGCAGTCACTTTTAGACAAAATTAACTATTATTTGATAATTGCTTCGTAGATAACTTTTTGAATATCCTCACGTATATTTTCCTTAGAAAGTTTGTTTGGAGCATTACCATCAGGATAAGTTCTATTAGACAGAAAAACGTATATAATTTCTGTTTCAGGATCTGCCCAAGTCATCGTTCCAGTAAAACCTGTATGTCCAAAACTAGTTATAGAAGCACAACCACATGTTGGCCCTGAAGTCCCAGCTAATTGTGGTTTATCAAAACCTAAACCTCTTCTATTACCTTCAGCACAGAAATAGCATGTATTAAAATCATCTAATGTTTTTTCAGAAAAGTACTGAATTCCTCCATAATTGCCTTTTTGCAAATACATTTGCATTATTTTGGCAATATCTATACTATTAGAAAAAACACCAGCATGTCCCGCAACTCCACCTTGCATTGCTGCAGCCATATCATGTACATAACCATGAACTTCCTGATGTCTAAAATATTTGTCTTTTTCTGTTGGTGGAATTACATCTTCGGAAAACTTTCTTAACGGATTGTACATTGTACTACTCATTCCTAACTTTGAAAAGAAATTTTCATTAGCCAAAACATCCAATCCTTTTTTATGGTGTGTTTCTAAATATTCTTTAAGCAAAATGAATGTAAAGTCACTGTATTTGTATTCTTTTTTAGGCAACAGCTTACTTTTCATTATTTTACTAATGATAGTATCATTATAGGCATTTGTGATGTATAAATTCTCTGCAACTTGTGTAGTAAAAGGTTTTACACTTGTTTTTTTATAATATTTTTTAAGTGGAAGCTTAGTTACTGAATCTAAAGTACTTTTATAAAAAGGTTCCCAAGCTTGCAAACGAGCGTAATGTGAAAGTAAATCTTTAAAAGTAATAGAATCTTTATTTGTTCCTTTAGCCTTGTGGACCATTTGTCCTAAATGAGTATCTAGACTTATCTTTCCATGATCGTAATCCAGCATTACATTTGGCAAAGTTCCAACAATTTTTGATAATGAAGCAATATCATAAATATCTGAGTTTTTCACCTTCACATCCTTCCTATAAGTGTGATATCCAAAAGATTTTTGATAAATAACTTTACCTTTTCTAGCCACTAAAACTTGTGCTCCTGGTGTCATTCCTCCATCTATGGCCTTCTTTACAATTCCATCAATTTTAGACAAGATTTTTGAGTCCATTCCAACACTCTCTGGGTTAGTAAAACCTAATCTATTAATTAAATCAGTAGACAATCCATCGCCTACTTTAAAATCTTCATTAATAGAAACTGGTAATTTTCCTTTAGCCTGAACAGTACCAAAAATTATTTCAGCTGAAATTTCCTGAGGGATATCTCCATTTTGATACGAAACAATTATACTTTCAAACTTGTCAAAATCTTTAATTGGTAAAAGTACATAAGGTTTAGAAAAAACATCTAAAATCACATCATTATGCTCTGCCACTTTGTTAACTAATTCAAGCTCTTTGGATGTAAATTCATGTTTCTTCCACCAAGATTTATCAGAAACATGATAACCGATAATTACTTTGTCATATTTCTTCAACTCCTGATTTAAACTGTCTACATTTTTATGAGAGACTTCCGTTACTTCAGCATATTTTTTTAAGGTAGATAAAAATGCTGTATTATTATCATCACCTATTTTGACATAAGCCAATTTAGATTTTGTCAAATCTTTAATTGGAAGTATTTCATCATTATTTTTAATGACAGTTATTGCATTTTCATACAATTTGTATTGTAATGATGTACTTTCTGGTTTGTTAATTTCGCTATATAATCCATCTATTTGAATTGGCTTGTAATTGTTTAAACCTGCCTTATACTTATATTTTAAAATCTTCTTCACTGAAAATTCAATCCTTTCATCTGTAATTTTTGGAATTGAATCTGTATAAGCTTGTTTGAATTTTTCTACCGCTTTAGGAACATCTTCTGCAAAAAGCAAAATATCATTACCAGCCATAAAAGCTTCAAAATCTATATCTCCAGGTTTTTTAAAACTACTGGCTCCTTTCATATTCAGTGCATCTGTAAAAATTAATCCTTTAAACTTTAGTTGTTCTTTAAGTATGTCATTTACAACATGGTATGAAATAGATGTTGGGTAATTCTCACGAGGTTCCAAACTTGGCACATTTAAATGAGCAACCATAACGGAAGCTAATCCTAAATGAAACATCTTTTTGTAGGGATAAAACTCAACTTCATTTATTCGTTCTTCTGAAAAGTTTACTATAGGGAGTGTATGATGTGAATCAGTTTCGGTATCACCATGACCAGGAAAATGTTTACCTGTTGCAAAAACCCCTTCATTTTGAATTCCTTTCATTAGAGCAACAGCTCTTTTAGCCACTTCTTCCTTGTTTTCTCCAAAAGATCGATTTCCAATGATAGGATTATTTGGGTTTGTATTGATGTCTAAAACTGGTGCAAAATTAAACTGAAGTCCGAGACGTTTAGCTTCTTTAGCCATTTGACCTCCTAATTCTTCAATTAATTTCATATCCTGAACGGCACCAAGTGTCATGTTCCAAGGATATTTATACGTTGAATCTAAACGCATGCTCAATCCCCACTCGGCATCATTACCAATAAACATTGGTATTTTAGATTTAGACTGAAATCTATTGGTTAATCTTGCTTGACGTACAGGGCCTCCTTGGAAGAAAATTAGTCCTCCTATTTTATAATTTTTAACAAGTTTTTCAATAGCATTAAAATGTACAGTATCCTTGTTAGAATAAGCCGCCACCATGAATAATTGACCTATTTTTTCTTCGAAAGATAATGTTGAATAAACACTATCTACCCATTTTTTCTCAGCTGGAGAATCTTCAAACAAATTAAATCCTTCTAATGAAGGATCTTTAAATTTTTCGATATTTGGATTTTCGGCAATAGCAACATCATCGCCTTTTACAGGGAGTTTTTTCTTTACAGAACAATTTACTGTAAAGGCAATTATACATAAAAGGAGAGAAATATTTATTCCGAGATTTTTCATTATATTTTTTTAAAAGAAACGACTATGCCAGCTATCCTCTGCGGGCACTTCCCAAGCTTCGTTAAACTCTTGAATAGTGTTTACCAAATTATTGAAAACAATTGTTGTTCCTGAAACAGCCTTTTCTTTAGCCATTTTTTTGAAATCAATTAAAGATTTATGAGCAATAAATTCACCATTTTTAAAAGTAACATTCATTTTATCCAATAAATCTACTTCGTATTTTTTCTCTAATTCTTGGATAAACGAAACTGATGAATCTATTGAACAACCTGTAGCAGCTTGTACTTCTTGATTTACTGCCAAAACAATAAATCTATTGTATTTTGTTATAAATGAAGCTTCTAAACTTGCTCCATGAGCTGACCAATTTTCGACGAAATCTTTAACCAAAGATTCAATTTCAGTCATTTCTTCATCCGTGAATTTTCTATTGGACTGATAAATCCAAATTCTTGATTCTATTGGCAATTCTTCAAAAGGAAGATACATAATTATATTTTTAAAATTTTGAAACTAATCCAAATCCAACTTCTTTATTACCATAATAAGGAAGTAATGATATTTTTGTTTTTGTCAAATTTTCCTTGAAAAACAATTTATTTATATATGGATAGAGAAAATAAGCAATTTTTGTACTCAACATCCCTATTCCTGCACCGGCCGCAACATCACTAAACCAATGTCTATTGTTGTACATTCTAAAAAAACCAGTAGCCGATGCTACTGCATACCCTGATAAACTATACCAAAGTGATTTGTCTTTATATTCTTGATGCAATAATTCGGCACCCATAAATGCTGTAGCAGTATGTCCCGAAGGAAAAGAATTATTTGACGTTCTATCTGGTCTTTCAGAAACAGTGGTACTTTTTAAAGTATTTACAACAGCTCCCATAATTAAATATGACGTAGCCGTTATAATAGCTTTGTCTTTAAAGCTATGCTTACTTTTTATTCCTAATCCATCGAGTGCATAAATAGAAACTAATGGCGCATATTGTGAAAAATCATCAATGGTTAGTTTTTTATCGATGTGTTCTCTTATTTCTTCCCTTACTTCAGTATTAAGATCTAAAAGCTGATGACTTTCTAAACCAACAACCCCATAAATTACTAGAGCCGAAGGAATAATGAATTGCTTATAATTAATTTTACTTTTTTCTAAAGAAACAGAATCTTGTTTAACAACAATTTCATTTTCTTGAGAAAATAAAGAAAGGAACATAAACAATAAAAAAACTGATAATATTTCTTTCTTTTTCATTCTTTTAATTATAAATCTTGTGCGTTTGCAATTAACTCAGCAACATCAAGAACTTTTACATCATGCTCGCGATGTTTTGCTTTTGTTCCATCTGTTAACATTGTATTACAGAAAGGACAACCAGCTGCAATAATTTCAGCATTTGTCTCTAAAGCATCTTCGGTTCTCTCTACATTAATATCCTTATCACCATTTTCAGGTTCTTTAAACATTTGCGCTCCTCCAGCTCCACAACATAATCCGTTTGCTTTTGAACGCTTCATTTCTACTAATTCAGCATCTAACTTTTGAATAAGTTCACGAGGTGCTTCGTATATTTTATTAGCACGACCTAAGTAACAAGGGTCATGGAATGTGATTTTTTTCCCTTTAAACTGACCCCCTTCAATTGTAAGTCTGCCAGCATCCAACAATTCTTTTAAGAATTGAGTATGATGCACTACTTCAAAGTTTCCTCCTAACTCAGGATATTCATTTTTTAAAGTATTAAAACAATGAGGACAAGCTGTTACAATTTTTTTTGTTTCATAAGCCTTCAACACCTCAATGTTCATGAAAGCCTGCATTTGGAATAAAAATTCGTTTCCAGCTCTTTTTGCAGGATCACCAGTACAACCTTCTTCAGTTCCTAATACTGCAAATTCGACATTGGCTTTATTTAAAATACGTACAAAAGCTTTAGTTATTTTTTTTGCTCTATCATCAAAACTTCCAGAACATCCTACCCAAAATAACACTTCTGGTTGTTTGCCTTGAGCTAACATTTCGGCCATTGTAGGCACTACTAAATTTTCTGACATAATCTATATGTTTATTCGTTGGTCTTGTTTGTTTTTAAATACTATCTTTTTCGTCATCAAAAACTTCGATAGTAACCTGTTTCTCAATTAAATCTGTAAACCTTCCTCTGTATCGAGTCGCTTTTACCAAATGATTATCAATCCAATGATAATTTCCTCCTCTTGGTTTTCCCATTATCATTCCGTGATATTTGAAACCGTGTTTTTTTAACCAAATTTCAGTGTATTCTCTATGCTCCTCAGTTCTTGATGTAAAGAAGAAAATAATATGACCTTCATCATACCATTTGTTCAAAGTTACTAGTGCGTCAGGATATACTTCGGCTGTTAGCATTCTTTCTGGCTCTTCATTTGGAATATCATCACAAATAGTTCCATCAATATCAATCAAATAGTTTTTGATTCCTGGAGGAAGAATAGGACTAATAGTTTGTCCATCTTCTGAAGCTGCAATTAAATTTTTATCTAAATCTTGGTTTTCCATTGTTGTGTGTTGTGTTGCGTGAGGGATAGAAGCAAACTACCATGTAGTGCGAATAGCCCGACCCGAAGGGGCACGCCAAAATTATTCTAATTTTCGTCTTTCCAGTTTAATCTATCCAATTGGTTGTATTGCCAAGGCGCACTATTGTTCTCAATATTTGTCATCATTGCATTTAATGATTGAGGTGCAGCACTTTGCTCCATAACCAAGTAACGACGCATATCCATAATAATAGATAACGGACTAATATTTACAGGACATTCCTCAACACATGCATTACATGATGTACATGCCCAAAGTTCCTCTTGTGTGATGTAATCATTTAATAGTGATTTTCCATCTGGAACAAAAACACCATTGTTTTTATCCATATTATCCCCTACTTCAACCATACGGTCACGAGTGTCCATCATTATTTTACGTGGAGATAATTTTTTACCTGTTTGATTTGCTGGACATGATGAAGTACAACGACCACACTCTGTACAAGTATAAGCGTTTAATAATTGCGCCCAGTTTAAATCCTGAACATCTGAAGCTCCAAATTTACTTGGTGCTGCATTAGCGTCTGGTGCTGGCGCCGCAAAAGGGTCAGCATTTGGGTCCAACATTAATTTTACTTCGTTTGTTACGCTTTCTAGATTGTCAAATTTTCCTAGTGGATTCAAATCGGCAAAATAAGTATTTGGGAATGCTAATATGATATGTAAGTGTTTTGAATAATATAGATAGTTCAAAAATGCCATCACCATCATAAAGTGACCCCACCATCCTATTCTTTCTAAAATATGCAAAGCTCCTTCTGACATCCCGCCAAATATTGCTGGACCTACATGTTGTGAAACTGCGAAACCAAATGAGCCTTGTCCTTCAAAATGAGATTTACCCATATTGTATAGTACTTCATCAGTACCATTCATTGTGAAAATACAACATACCAAAATGATTTCCATAATTAGAATCAAATTTGCATCTTTTTTAGGCCATCCTAATAATTCTGCTTTATTTAAGCGTGGTAACTTTAATAAGTTTCTTCTAGCTAAAAACAAAACAGTTGCTGTTAAAGCTAAAACTGATAATATTTCGATGAAACTGATTAAGAAAGTATAGAAACCTCCTAAAGCTGGTTTAAAAAAACGATGAGTACCAAAAATACCATCAACAAGAATTTCTAATAATTCTATTTGAGTGATAATAAAAGCAGCATATAAGGCAAAATGTAGTAAAGCCGGAATTGGTCGTGAAAACATTTTCTTTTGACCAAAAGCAACAAGTGCCATATTTTTCCATCTTTCAGAAGAACGGTCAGAACGATTTACATCTTTTCCTAATTTGATGTTTCGAATAATTTTTTTGACATTTTTAGCAAAAAAACCTCCTCCTACTATAAGAATAACAAGAAATAGTATACTGCTTAAATAATTCATAATGGTTATAATTGGTTGATTTGTTTGTTTTTATTTTTGTTCTGGTGCTGTGTATGGCTTTTCTTTTTTTCCAAAAAGCGATACGTTAACATAGCGAGTTGGATGTAATCTTAAATCTTGCAACAACAGTTCAAGCTCTTTAGAAGCTTTTGCGAAGTTGTTATACATTGTTTCATCTTTCATAAGTTTACCCATTGTACCTTTTCCAGACTCAATATCAGTCATTATTTTATTAACATTTACAAGAGTAGTTTCCAAGTTTTTAACTGTTTGCCCTAATTGAGCCTTTTCTAAATCAGAAGAAATTTTAGAAAAATTTTGAGTAGTCTGATCTAAATTTGAAACAGCACTACCTAATTTATCTTTGTTTTGCGCTAAAAGTTGATCTAACTCGGCAGAAACTTTTGTAAAATTAGAAAGTGTTTTATTTAACTCATTTATTGCTTTTTTAAGATTGGCCTGAGTTTCTGTATCAAGGACATTATTAACATTTGTTAAAAGTCCATCAGCACTTACAAGAACTTTATCTAACCTATGTTGTAAAGGTGTAAGTTTTTCACCTAATGAAGATGTTAATCCTAATTTTACTCCCGCTATTAATTTATCTCCAGAAACAGCAACTGATTTATCTTTATAATTAGGAACAATTGCTATTTGTTTACCTCCAATGAAACCAGGCTCATAAATTTCCGCGACACTTGTTTTTGAAATTGGAAAATCTTCTTCATTAATTTGAAGTTCAACTAATAATTTTCCGCTTGATGTTAATTCTATTTTATCAACCTTCCCTATAATTTTTCCGCTAACGGTTACAGGAGCAGAAACTGCCAACCCTTCTACGTTATCATACTCTACAAAAAGTCTTTTGTGATCATTAAATAGATTTGAGCCTTTTAAAAAACTATATCCCCAAATAAACAATAATAATGAAGCGATAACAAGTATAGCTGTTTTAATTTCTCTAGTAATTTTCAAAATGTATGGTTTTTAAAAAGACAAAAGTACTAATTTAATAGATATGTAAGTAAATTACTTGCTCTTTAAAGCATCGTTTAAGCTGATTTTTTGACCATTTTTAAAGGGTACAATAAATGCCGAATCATAACCTCTGGTTTTAGCTTCAAGCAATTGCATTTTTGCTTCGTTGTAATCATTAGTTTCGCCATACATATACTTAAAGTAACCTTTTTCTGAAATAAATGATATTTTCTTTAGACCATTAAAGTTCTCTGGCTTAGTTTCTACTTGTGTTGCACTAGCTTTAAGTTGGACTTTATAAATAACTTTATTAGAGTCAACAGGTCTAGAATCGTTTGTTTTAGGTGTAGAATCTTTAACTGTTGTTTTTGCTGTATCTTTTTTGACAACTGGTCTTTCAGACTTTTGAATTTCAATAACTGGCATAGTACCACCAAAGTGCTCCACTTTCATTCTAAAAATTGCATCTGCAATTGATTTAGCAACATTTAATTGTCCTTCTTCAGAGTTTAAGTAAGCGCCCTCTTCTTTATTTGAAATAAATCCCATCTCAATTAAAACTCTTGGCATAAAGGCTTTATGTAAGACCATAAACGGAGCTTGTTTTACTCCTCTTACTTTACGATTTAATTTTATATCAAAATTGTCTTGAATTCTACTAGCAAACTCAATACTTTGATCTAAATATTCTTCTTGCGCCAAAGTCGCACTAATTAATGACTCAGGAGAATTTGGATTATATCCTGCATATTTTGTTTTATAATCTTTCTCCATCTCAATTACCTGGTTTTCTTTCTTAGCCACTTCTAAACTTGAAGCACTTTTAGAAAGTCCCATTACATAGGTTTCTGTTCCATAAGCTTCTTGATTTTTGTTGGCATTACAGTGAATTGATACAAACAAGTTGGCATCAGCTCTGTTCGCTATATTAGCACGCTCGACAAGATCAACAAAAGTGTCATTCTTTCTCGTGTAAATTACTTGGATACTTGGATCTTGCTCTAATATTTTTCCAACTTTAAGCACTACACCTAAAGCAATATTCTTTTCTACAAAACCATGATAAGTAGCTCCAAAATCATGATCACCATGACCTGCATCTAAAGTAACTTTAAACTTACCTTGAGCAAATGCTGAAGAAACAATAAGTAATGATACTAAAACAAAAACTTCTTTGATTTTAAGAGTAAACTTCATACTAAAAATTTTATAATGACCAAAAGGTTATAATTTTACTAAATGCTTAATTATTTTTAAAAATAGATGTAAGTTTGTCACTTCAAAAATTAAGCCATACTTTTACAAAAATAGTATTTATAGCGTTGCGTACAAACTTATTTCATATCGTTTTACTGCCTTTTTTATTAACTCTTAGCAGTTTAAAAACTTTTTCGCAAGAGTTACCAAAAAAGAATATTTCAATATCTACTGATAAACAAGAAGATAAGATATTGATAAGTAGAAAAAATACTACAAGACCTCAAGATTCTACAAAAACTGACACTGTAAAGAAAAAAAAGGCTTTACTGGATGGAAAAATCCATTATAAGTCTAAAGAATACGCAAAAATCAATCAAAAGAAAAAGCAAATCACTTTACATGACGAAGCTGAAGTCTACTACAAAGACATCGAATTAAAATCGGGAATCATTGTAATTGATTATGAAAAAGATGAAGTTTATGCTGGTAGATTAAAAGATAGTTCAGGTACTTACATACAATATCCTGTATTCAAACAGGGGCAAAATGTTGTAGAACCTGATTCAATTCGTTTTAATTTCAAAACCAAGAAGGCATTAATCTGGAACTCAAGAACAGATCAAGGAGAATTTAAAGTAAAAGGTGAAATCACTAAGAGAGAAAATGACTCTGTTTATTTCATAAAAAATGCTCGTTTTACGACTTCAAAAAACATTGAAAATCCAGAATATTATTTTATTGCAAGAAAAATTAAATTAGTCCCTCAAAAGAAAGTAGTTACTGGACTAACAAACATGGTAATTGCAGATGTCCCTACTCCTATTGGACTCCCATTTGCCTTTTTTCCAATGACTGAAGAAAGTACCTCGGGAGTAATTCCACCTACTTTTGGACAAACTAATGCTCAAGGTTATTTCCTTCAAAATGGAGGTTACTATTTTGCACTAAATAAACATTATGATTTAGCACTATTAGGTGATTATTACACTAATGGAAGCTATGCTTTTAGAGCAGAAACAAGCTATGCCAACATATACAAATTCAGAGGAAATTTCAATTTTAGATATGAAAATCAAATAACAGGAGAAAGAGGTTTACCTGGATATGGTAAAACAAATTTATATAATATTCAATGGACTCATTCACCTGATGCTAAAGCAACTCCAAACTCAAGATTTTCTGCTTCAGTGAATTTAGGAAGTTCAAAATATTACCAAAGTTCTTTTAACCAGCTTAATACCGCAAATTTTTTAAATAATACATTAAGTTCTTCAATTTCATATAGCAAAACCTTTAATAGCATCCCTCAGGTAAACATGTCATTAACTGCATCACATTCTCAAAACACGAATACTGGTGTTATAAATATGACTTTGCCAACCTTACAAGCTAGTGTTGATAGAATTTTTCCATTTGCCCCAAAAAATGGAACAAAAAAAGGATTAATCAAAAACATTAATTTTCAATATAGTTTAAGAGGAGAAAATAGATTTGAAACAAATGATTCTTTATTTTTTAAATCTGAGATGTTTAAGCAAGCAAAAAATGGATTACAGCATTCAATTCCTTTAAGCACAAACTTTAAAGTATTCAAATATTTTAGTGTAACTGCTTCAACTAATTATCTTGAAACTTGGTATTTAAAAACTACTGAAAAGAAATATAATTCATTGACGAACAAAGTTGAAGATATTGAAAAATCTGGATTTGATGCTTTTAGAACATATGATTTTTCTTCAGGCGTGGGAACTACAATTTATGGAACATTCAACATTAGTAAAGATAAAAAGATACAAGCCATTAGACATGTAATGAGACCTAATGTGAGTTACTCTTATACACCAAGTTTTGAAAGATACTATGATACTTATGCTGCAGATGGAAGTGGTAGAATGGAAACCTATACTCGATTTGAAAAAGGAATTTTTGGTGCTCCAGGTAAACAAAATAATAATATCCTTAGCTTTGCTTTAAACAATACCTTTGAAGCAAAAGTAAGAGATAAAGATTCAACTAAAGTTGAACCAAAAAAAATAATGCTACTTAATAACTTCAATCTATCAACTGGTTATAATATTAGTGCAGATTCATTGCGTTGGACACCTCTTAGAGTAAGTGGAGGAACAAATTTACTAAAAGACAAAATGAATGTAAATTTTGGTATGACTTTAAATCCATATGCTATAAACAATAAAGGTCAAATGGTAGATGTATTTAATATTAATAATGGCGGAAGTTTATTTAGAATGACAAGTGCTAATATGACTATTAATTATTCTTTTTCGAGCAAAGACTTTAATGGTAATAAAGATGGAAAAGAAAACTCATTAAACAATAAAGGATTACGTAGTGGAGGTCGCGCAGATGATTTGTTTGGTACTACAACCGATTTTAGTGACAGACAAAAAAGCCAATTTGGGAAAGACGAAGAAACTAAGTTTGATGAATTTTTCAATGCAAGCCTTCCTTGGGATTTAAAACTTGCCTATTCACTAACCTACACTAACAATAATAGAGAAAACAAAATATCTCAAAGCTCCTTAATGTTTTCTGGTAATGTTGATATATCTCCACGCTGGAAAGCTGGACTATCTTCTGGATACGACTTTGTGCAAAATGGAGTAACATACACTCAATTAAGATTTGAAAGAGATTTATTAAGTTGGCGAATGGATTTCAACTGGAATCCTATTGGCGATAGAGCATCTTGGTATTTTTTCATAGGAATTAGCTCATCAGTTCTTAGTGATATTAAATGGGACAAACGTAGTTTACCTGACAGAAGACTTTAATCATCATATTTCTAAACATACAATTTATATGAAAAAAATAATTTTTACCGAAAAGGCACCTGCTCCTATTGGTCCATACAATCAAGCCGTTTTAGCTGGTGATACACTTTATATTTCTGGACAAGTAGCTTTTGTTCCTGGAACTGACAATTTAATTTTAGATAACATTGAAGCAGAAACTGATCAAGTCATGAAAAACTTAAAAGCTATTTTAGAAGCTGCTGACATGACTTTTGAGAATGTTGTTAAATCAACTATATTTATCATGAATATGGGAGATTTTGCTAGAATTAATTCAGTTTATGGTAAATACTTCAGCGAAACGACAGCTCCTGCTCGTGAAACAGTTCAGGTAGCAACATTACCTAAAAATGTTAATATCGAAATTTCTATGATTGCTGTTAAGTAATTTTTTTTTGACTATCATAATAAAATATAAAAACCCGAGTAATTAATTACTCGGGTTTTTTATTATTCAAAATATAATTTTAGATTATTTCACTTCTTCAAACTCTACATCTTGAGTTGAATCACCATTAGCGTCAGCCTGCGGTTGAGCACCTTGTGCTTGTCCTTCAGATTGAGCTTTGTATAATTCTTCAGAAGCATTTTTCCACGCTTCATTGATTTTATCTAAAGCTGGAGTAATTGCAGAAATTTCTTTTGTTTCGTAAGCTGCTTTTAATTCATTTAAAGCTGCTTCAATTGTTGATTTATTTCCTTCTGACAATTTATCACCAAACTCATTCAATTGTTTTTCTGTTTGGAAAATCATACCATCAGCTTCATTCAATTTATCTGCTTTTTCTTTAGCTAATTTATCTGCTTCTGCATTTAATTCAGCTTCTTTTTTCATTTTTTCGATTTCCTCTGGAGTTAATCCTGAAGAGGCTTCGATACGGATATCATGTGATTTTCCAGTTCCTTTATCTACAGCAGTCACATGGATAATACCATTTGCATCGATATCAAAAATAACTTCAATTTGAGGAACTCCTCTTGGTGCTGGTGGAATACCATCTAAGTGGAAACGACCAATTGTTTTATTGTCACCAGCCATAGGACGCTCACCTTGTAATACGTGAATTTCTACTGACGGTTGATTATCAACAGCTGTTGAGAATACCTGTGATTTTTTTGTTGGAATTGTTGTATTAGACTCAATTAATTTAGTCATTACACTTCCCATAGTTTCAATACCTAATGAAAGTGGTGTAACGTCTAATAATAATACGTCTTTTACATCACCAGTTAAAACTCCTCCTTGGATAGCAGCACCGATAGCTACAACTTCATCAGGATTAACTCCTTTTGATGGTTTTTTACCAAAGAATTTCTCCACTTGCTCCTGAATTACAGGGATACGTGTAGAACCTCCTACAAGGATTACTTCATCAATTTCAGAAGTTGACAAACCTGCATCTTTCAACGCTTTAGCAACTGGTTCCATAGAACGTTTTACTAAAGTATCTGCTAATTGTTCAAATTTAGCACGAGTTAACGTTTGAACTAAGTGCTTAGGTCCTGAAGCCGTAGCTGTAACGTAAGGTAAGTTAATTTCTGTTTGTGCAGAAGATGATAATTCAATTTTTGCCTTCTCTGCAGCTTCTTTTAATCTTTGTAAAGCCATTGGATCTTGACGTAAATCAACACCTTCAGCAGCTTTAAAGTCATTAGCTAACCAATCAATAATTACTTGATCAAAATCATCACCTCCTAAGTGAGTATCTCCATTAGTCGATAATACTTCAAATACACCATCACCTAATTCAAGGATAGAAATATCAAAAGTACCTCCTCCTAAATCGTATACTGCAATTTTCTTGTCATGTGCAGCTTTATCTAAACCGTACGCTAACGCTGCAGCTGTAGGCTCGTTAATGATACGCATAACTTTTAAACCAGCGATTTCACCTGCTTCTTTAGTAGCCTGACGTTGTGCATCATTAAAATAAGCCGGTACCGTAATTACTGCTTCAGAAACTGAATGTCCTAAATAATCCTCCGCAGTTTTTTTCATTTTTTGAAGTGTCATTGCTGACAATTCTTGTGGAGTGTACAAACGACCATCGATATCTACACGTGGCGTATCGTTGTCTCCTTTTACTACTTTATAAGCAACTGTTGATGCCTCTTTAGCACTTTCAGAATACTTATTCCCCATAAAACGCTTAATTGAAGCGATAGTTTTAGTAGGGTTAGTTACTGCCTGACGTTTAGCAGCATCTCCTACTTTAATTTCTCCACCTTCAACAAATGCAATTACAGATGGTGTAGTTCTTCTACCTTCAGCATTTGCGATTACTACAGGCTCTCCACCTTCCATAACCGAAACACATGAATTGGTTGTTCCTAAATCGATTCCAATAATCTTACTCATAATATAATTCTCCTTAATTTTTATTTCTTTTTGATTACTCCTCTATGAGTGAGCAGTGTTTTTGTAACACGATTTGCAAAATGACAAGGATTGTGCCAAGGATAAAATATTATTAAAATGTCAGTTTTTACAAAACCAGATGTGACAAAATGTCAATTTAAAACTATACAAAATAAAAAAACCGTCTAGATGACGGTTTTTAAAGTAATTGAATTCTAACTTATTGTAGGTTGAAGTATTCTTCATCTGACATTTCTCCCGACTGAATTCTTCTTAACTCTTCCATGTGTAACATGATATATGCATGAGTTTCTTTAGATATGTTAGCAGGTTTAGCTAAACGATAGGTTCCAGCTAAAACACCACTATAATAATAGAAGAAATTATAATCAAATTGAGATGCTGTTAATTTTGCATTAGCAGGATCTGCCAATAAGAAGCCTAAACGAACTGCTGAACGACGTTGTGGAGGCGTTCCATGGTGTCCTGAACTTGTTGTTTGATAATCACCAATTGCATACGCAAATTCATAACCAGTTGCTATAGAAGCAAAAGTTGATTTTCCATATCCTCTACGTAAATAGTATCCTGCCATACCATCTGCTTCTAACTCATTTGGTCTTGCTGTTGATTCACTCACAGATGGAAGTCCAAAAGCATATTGTAATTGATGTCCGTATTCATGAGCTAAAATCATTACGTTTATTAAGTTTGAAGCATCTTTAGCTTTTGCATCTCTAAAAATACCTTCTCCATAATAGATTCTTCCTGTGCTGTAAGAAATTGCATTATAAGTTGAATTCCAATTAGTTCCATTGTATACAAATCTAAACAAAGGTGCTGCTACAGAAGTTCCTCTCCAAAATGTTTTAATCGCCGTATTTTGATTGTTCATTAAAGTTACATCTGAAGATGTTCCAGCACCAGCAGATAGCGTAGTTGATAAAACAGCAGATGAAGGCCAATATGCATCTACATACATACATTCCTTTTCAAGTCCATGTGGCTGTTCAATTGTTTTTGCATCTAAGTTCTCAACAGGAACTTCGTTTTCATCTTTAGTACACGAATAGATTGTTACTAATGCAACTGCACTTAAAATAAATGCACTTTTTTTAATTTGTTTCATAATTGTTTGGTTAAAAGTTAATTATGTCAAATTTAAAAAAGTTTTAATTTAAAAATTTAATAAAGTTAATCTTACAAAATACTTATATCTGTAAAGTGTTATTCATCGACAAAAATAAACATTTCATCGATAATAACCTAAAAAACAGTTACATACGTAACAAAATACGTAAAAAGAGATTTATTTAAAACAACAAAAAATAATTTAAGATTGACTTAATTTCTTTTTAAGATTAATTTTTCGTTAAAAACTACAATCGCAAGCAGAATAATTGCATAAGCAATCATTTGCCCGAAGTTAATTTCTTCTTTAAAATAAAATAAAGCAAGGAAAAAATTGATTAATGGATTGGTATACATTAACACTCCAACAGTTGCTGAATCCATTCCTTTTAAAGCATATAAGTTCAAAAACAAAGGAATTATGGTGAACAAAACCACTATTAATGTCAATAAAACCCAAAATAAAGAATCTTCTGGCGTTTCTCCTTTATAAGATGGGAAGAAAGGCAATAAAACAATCGATGCGATTACCAATTGTACTGTTAATATCACAAATCTATCAAACTGATTGTTTTTACGCTGACTTATCAAATATAAAGCAAATGTTGTGGCTATTACTAATGAATACATCAAATCCTTCACATGACCATAAGACAAGATGGCACAGCTAATCACAAACAAAAATACTGCTAACCATTGCCATTTACTCAATTGCTCTTTAAGAATAAAGTATGCTAAAACAGTCGTTATAATTGGACATATTAAATAAGCCAATGATGCTGATTGCACACTCACATGATTAATACAATAGATAAATAGAAACCAATTGAATACTAATAAAAATCCGCCTAAAACAGTAAGAGAGATAATTTTTGTTTTTTCCTTTTTATCAAATGAATTATAGACTTTTAAGTCTGCTTTAATTTTTTCTTTTCTAAAAAATAAATTGATTACCAATAATAAAACAGTAGCATAAAATACTCTATAGAAAAGAATATCTAAAGAAGGATAATCATGTAATGGTTTTAAAGCTAAACTGAAAAAACCCCAGATGAAGAAGGCTGAAAAAGCAGATAAGAAGTATTTGTTAATTTGCATGTAAGTTGTATTTATAAATGATTGGGGCATTGATTGAATTGGCATCAAGATTAAACTTTTTATCATAAAAACTCCAGGGTGAATTACCAATGAAGTATAATGTATGATCTTTTACTAAACCATTTGTTGGTTCAATCATTTCATTTCTATTATGATCAATTACTTTAAAATTCACAATTGAATCACTTTCATTTAAAAACAATTGAGCAACACGGTGTGGTTTTATTCCATTTTGCAATGTTATTAATGAGTTTTTATAATATAACAATCCATCGATTCCTTTTTGTGAAAATTCTTCAGGCAGTTTCAACCAGTTTCTATTAGAAGTATTCTGAATATCAATTTTTAAAATTCCTTTTAAATAGTCAGCAACAAATATTTCGTTTTGAGTTTTACCAAAAGTAATCCCTTGCAGATTAAAAGCTTCTTTCTTTAAATCTAACCAAATAGCAAGCTCATTATTTTTAATAGAATAGATAACTGTTTCACCACTATCTGAGATAAAAACTTCTCCTTTATCATTTATTATTAAATCACCAAAGACATGATTTCCTTGAATCGAAAATCTTTTGACAATAATTTTGGTTTTAATATCAATTTTCAAAATTTCTGATTTTCCTTCTAAAGCAGAAACATATCCTTTCATTTCAGGAATTGCAGAGGTAGTTATCCATAAAAACTTTTCATCTTTATCTGCTTTCATAGCAAAAACTGAATATAAGTTGTCATTGGTAAACCAATCGGAACATTTACCAGATTTAGCATCAAACGAAATGACTTTCTTATTTCTAATACTATTCGCAAGCCAAATTTTTGATTTTTTTAAATACAACAAACTCTCTGGATGCAAGTCTTTTTCGGATAGTTCAACAAACTTTTCAGAATTGGCTACAGACTCATTCAGTTTTTTCTTTAGACCAATTAACTCTTCAAATTCCTTTGTATTTCGAATTGGAGATAAATCTGATTCATTTTCAAACGGAATGTTTGAGTTCGATAACAAACATTTTTTTAGCTGAATAATTGAATTATCAATCATATTATTCAGAGCGTAAGCACAAGCCAAATTGTATGTATAAGTAGGGTGTGACGGTCTTAAACTATCTAATTGTTTTGTAAGTTTTAAAAAAGTGGTATAATCTTTATCTGAATATACTTTAGTGCTAGCTTGATAAATTTCTTTTTGGGATTGTGCTAATAGTCCAACGGAAAACAGTAGAAAATATAAATGTTTCATCCCTAAAAATTAAATCGGGATAAAAGTACTCAATTCCTTTTACCCCGATTGTGATATTAATATTTCTTTAAGAGTTTATTAATGCGCTCCATCCGCTTCAATACTATCAACATCAATATTTTGTTTTTTCAAAATTCCTTTTACCAAAACAGCAAAAAGTGTCAAATAAGCAAAACAAACTACTGCAACAATATAAGATTGATGAATTCCTATAATGTCTGAGATTTTACCTTGAATTGGAGGAATAATTCCACCTCCTAAAATCATCATAATTAAAAATGCAGATCCTTGTGAAGTATATTTTCCTAATCCAATAATTGACAAACTGAAAATAGCAGGCCACATAATACTACATGCCAAACCTCCTGCTAAGAAAGCATAAATTGCGACAGTTCCAGTTGAAAATAAACCTATCAACATAGCAGATAATCCAAAGAATCCAAATATCATCAAAGTACGTGCTGGTTTATCTTTTGATAAGAAAGTTGCTACAACTTGTAACAATACACAAACTACATAATAGTATAGTGGTTTCATATCTTTTTCTGACAAAATATTTACACCTAAAATCACTCCAAAAGCGATCAATGGAACAATTACTAATGCTAAGTTTTTTTGAGATTTTTTTAAGTTGAAAACACTTATAGCTCCAGCCCAACGACCAATCATTAAACTTCCCCAATACATTGAAATATATGGTGCAATATCTGAAGATTGATGACTTCCAAATTCAGGTAATTTTAAAAGTTCTCCTAAATTACTTCCTATGGCAACTTCTACTCCAACATAAACAAAAATAGCCAACATCCCTAATACTAACTGAGGATATTGCATTGCTCCCCACCCTTCTGACTTCTTTTTTGCAGAAGAATATGAAAACAGGATGCCTCCTACAACCACTACTAACGCACCAAATAACCAATTCATTCTATATTTATTCAAATCTAATAATTGTTCAGGAGTATAAGCTGTTGTGTCTAATTGATATGTTTTAAAAATTGGTGTAAAACATGCAGCTAACAATATTGTCATTACAACTAAAGTTGTTAATGCTTTGTTCGCTTTCTCCATTGGCTCATCAGAAATACCAGATGGTACTTTTTTTGAAAAATAAAACATTGCCGCAGAACCAATAAATAACAAACCTACACAAACATATAAGAATATAACTTTACCAAGTTCTAAGTGCTTAATTTGCTCATCAGATACTGAAGCTGTAGTTCCAAATAAAGCCAAAGCCACTATAATAGGTCCAATTGTTGTTCCAAAAGAATTAATTCCTCCTCCAAGATTTACACGGCTTGTTCCTGTTTTTGGATCCCCTAATAAAAATGCAAAAGGATTCGCCGCAGTTTGTTGTAATGAAAAACCTAATGCTACAATAAATAAACCAACAAGCATACCTGCATAAACACTGGCTTCTACCGCTATAATCATAGCTCCAGCTCCTAATGCTGAAAACAGTAAACCATAAACAATACTCTTTTTATGTCCCCATGTTCCTACAACATCTTTCCCTCTTGAATTACCCATAGCAAACAGCAAAAGAGCTCCTATATAATAAGCTGTATAAAAAGCAAAATCAATTAACTGAGATTGAAACTGATCTAATGAAAAAAAGTTTTTACAAAAAGGTATAAAAATACTATTTCCGGCTGCTATAAAACCCCAGAAAAAAAATACTGTCACTAGAGTATATAGAGCGGGATAATTGGTTTTTGTTGATTCTAAACTCATAAATTTAGTTTTGGTTGATAAATTTGTTTTTTATTCTGCTAAAAATACTTTTTTAAAATTTCAAAAAACAACAAATAAAAATAAGTTATTAACGAAAACGTTGTAGTGAAAGTTTTACAATCTAATAAAAGTAATTTTTAAAATCGCTTCAATTATTAAGAACAAATAGTATTTTTGTTTAAAATTTTGAAACATGAAATATTTTTGGACACTTTTATTTAGTTTAATGATTTTAACTTCTTGTGATGATGGAGACATCATTGAAGATACATTTAATTTCGAAAATGAAACAATCCAGAAATGTTCAAATTCAAATGTTTTATATAAAATAAATGATAAAGAAGCTTTAATGTTTAATGCTCCTGAAGATTATTTTTCCAACAAAGAACAAACACAAACTTACACTATTGGGTCAGGGAATTCAATAATGTATAGAAAATTTGCTAGTACTACATCTACATCAAATATTTGTAACACTCCCACTTTACAAGTTATTGATGAATGGAATGCCATAGGAGGATCTATAGAAATTATTAGTACAGAAATACTTAATGGAACTACTATTGTTGCCTACAACCATAACATTACTTTCAAAAATGTTACCTTTCAAGCTTCTGACAAACAGGTTGTTTATGAATCTTATTTTTATGGAAGTTACAGAACTGATGTCATTGATTTAGATTTTGATTACACTTTAGCGCTAACGAAAAATTGTCCAGGAAATAATTTAATTTTCAAATACAATGGAAACAATGTATTATTATTTGACGTTAATAAATCAACTTTATTTCCCAATATCGTAACAACACCCGGAAGCCCAAGAGAAGTATTAATAAATACAACTACAAACAAAGTTGTTTACAGAGTTTATAATGGCGGGTTAAACGAAAACTTCTTTTGCAGTGCTATTACACCTTCTTCCCCTACTCTAACTGAAGAATGGATTGCTGATAGTGGTGTTAATAGTGTAAGCGGTATCATCAGAGTTGTAACCGAAACTACTTCTGTGCCAAATCAATACAAACATACTATTTCATTATACAAAACAACTTTTAGGAAAGGTTTTCAGTATTATAGTCCAAACCCAAATGGAGATTATGTTTTTGGAGTGTATTATACTCCTTAAATTTTCTTTTGAATAAAATACACTTCAGTTGCCCCTAAACCATATTTTTGGTAATTAGCATCTTGGAAAGTTATATTATCATATCTGCCCAACATAAAATCGAGTTCGGCTTTGAGAACACCCTCTCCTACACCGTGAATAAAAACAATTTTAGGAATTCTGTTTCTCATTGCAAATTCCATTTGTCTCTTTGCCGTGTCCATTTGAAGGGTTAAAATATCATAGTTACTCATTCCTTTTTTATTTCGAACTAGTTTTTCGATATGGAGATCTATTTCGAGTACAAACTCATCTTTCTTAGATTTTTTTTCTTTTACAAAACTTCTTGGAGCAGGAATTTCCTTTTCTTTTTTTATTGAAGAGAAATTTGTGTTTGCAAAATTATTCATCAAATCGTTAGAAGATTGTATCAATATCAATTCTTTTTCATTAAAAGTCAATTCAAAACCTTCATCGGTATCAATAGTTATTTGATTGGAAATAACTTTTATTACAACTCCATTAATATTATCATCTAAAACCGAAACTTTATCTCCTCTTGTAAACATTATTCTTCGTCTTGTTCATTATTTTTACTTGGTACTTTTCTACTTAAACGCATCATACCATAAAAAAGTAATACAAAGCCCATCACCTGAACCCACACATTTGGTTTGTCAGAATTTTGCTGCCAAAATAAAACTCCAACCACAACTATCATTAAAATCAATATGATAAACTTTTTCATGTAATTTCTTTTTTCAAAAATAACAACTTTCAACGTTTTATATTTTTAAATCAATATAATATTTTGTAAAATTGACTAAAAATAAAAACAATGAGAGCTGAAGATTATATGATTCCTTGCATGAACAAATCCTTATTTGGAGTTGAATGTATGGGCTGTGGGACACAAAGATCACTGCTTTTACTTTCTAAAGGAGAATTTATCGAGGCATTTTATATGTTTCCTCCCATTTATACAACAATTTTATTTTTTTTAATTCTAGGTCTAAACTTCATAGACAAATCCAGAAACTACAATAAAATAATCGTTTCAGTTGCAGTATTAAATGCTCTAATTATGGTTATTTCATATTTTTATAAACAAACAAATATTTAATCAAACTATGCAAAAACAAAAACTACCAAACGAAAAATCATCAATGATTTTAGCATTAACCTCTTTTATTGGTTGCTGTTGTACAAGTGGAGTACTGGGGATTATTTTATCACTAATTGGTCTACGACTTGCTAAAAAAGATGAAGCTACTTATGCTGAAAATCCTGAAAATTACAATCTTGAAAATGTAAAAACGTGGAAAACAATAAATACTATCAGTCTAGTAATAAGTAGCCTAGCTCTTATTTATGCTATTTATATGAAAGTTACAGGTAAAGATGTTGAGCAACAAGAACAATTAATGGAAATTATAAGACAATATCAGAAATAAATAATTTCTTCTAAATAAAAACCCCGAGATTTGCTCGGGGTTTTTATTTTATTTTTCAAAAGACTTTAGTGTTGAAATGATTATTGAAACACAATCTCTTAATTGTTCTTCGTTCATTACTAATGGCGGTGCAAAACGAATAATATTTCCATGAGTTGGTTTAGCTAGCAAACCATTTTCTGCTAATTTCATACAAATATTCCAAGCAGTATCACTTTCTTCAGTATCATTAATCACAACAGCATTTAATAAGCCTTTACCACGAACCAAAGTAGCAATGTTTGAAGTCTCAATATAATTTGCTAATTCTTGACGGAAAATTTTTCCTAATCGTTCAGAGTTTTCAGCTAACTGTTCATCTTTTACAACTTCTAAAGCTTCTATAGCAACTGCAGCCGCAACTGGGTTTCCTCCAAAAGTTGAACCATGTTGTCCTGGCTTGATTACATTCATAATTGAGTCATTGGCTAATACTGCCGAAACTGGATACGCTCCTCCAGACAATGCTTTTCCTAAAATTAAAATATCTGGTTGTACATTTTCATGATGCACCGCTAGTAATTTACCAGTACGTGCAATTCCTGTTTGAACCTCATCAGCAATAAACAAAACATTATGTTTTTCACATAAAGCTTTTGCTTTTGCTAAATATCCTTCACTAGGTACATAAACTCCCGCTTCACCTTGAATTGGTTCCACCAAGAATCCTGCAATATTGGGTGATGATGTAATAGCTTTTTCTAAAGCATCAATATCATCATATGCAATTTTGATAAATCCCGCTGTGTATGGTCCGAAGTTTTTACGTGCATTTTCATCATTCGAAAAAGAAATAATGGTAGTTGTTCTTCCGTGGAAGTTATTTTCACAAACGATAATTTGAGCTTCATTTTCATTTATCCCTTTTTTCTCATAAGCCCATTTTCTACAAAGTTTCAAAGCTGTTTCAACGGCTTCAGCACCAGTATTCATTGGTAACACTTTATCAAATCCAAAGTAATTGGTTATATATTGCTCGTAAACGCCTAATTTATCATTATAAAACGCTCTCGATGTTAACGTCAATGTTTGTGCTTGTTGCATCATTGCACCAACAATTCGCGGATGACAATGTCCTTGATTTACTGCCGAGTAAGCCGACAAGAAATCGTAATATTTTTTTCCTTCTACATCCCAAACATAAACACCTTCTCCTCTATTTAAAACTACTGGTAGTGGATGATAGTTATGTGCTCCGTGTTTGTCCTCTAATGCAATGGCTTCTGCTGAACTTAATTTTTCTAAAACTGCCATGATAATAATTTGTTATTGATTGGTAAAATCGCAATTCCTACTTGTGGAGAGAAATCATCCATAACCACTGCAAAAATAGAATTATTTTTGAATGCGTTGTAAAATATCATTCATCATTTCTATTTGCACTTTTTGTATCTCAATTAACTCTTGTTGCTGATTCATAATAAGATGGTCTATCTTTTCATCTAACATCCTAATTTCAACTTCTGCTTTTAAATTAATCATGTAATCTTTTTTAGCCCGTTCACGATCTTTTTCTTCTTGTCGATTTTGGCTCATCATAATAACAGGAGCTTGCAATGCTGCAATACAAGACAAAATCAAATTCAATAAGATAAAGGGATAAGGATCAAATCCTTTATTTGTCAAAAGAAACACATTGGAACCAATCCAAAATAGGATAAAAATAAAAAATGCGATGATAAAAGTCCAACTACCTCCAAAAGCCGCTACTTTATCAGCAATTACTTGTCCGTAATTTCGAATATCTACCTCATCTTCAACTTTATTTACGAATGACTTATCATCGTTGATAGAGTCAATGATTTTTTTATGCAAATCAGATAACTGATTCACTTCGGTAGATAAATACCTGGATATATATTTTTCGCGATATATATTCAACTCGGTATCTGCGATATAATCTTGAATGCTAAAATCGGGATAATCTTCTTTAATTAAATTCAAGACTGGGATTCGAATGGTTTTTCCTAAAACTTTTTCATTGTCGTTAAATTCTAATCCTGAAATTGCACTTGTAAACATAACTTTCTATTAATCCTACTAAGGTACAATTTATTAGTTTTTTTTAGTACTAATCTTGATACATATTTAACAAAGTGGTGACGGTATTCCAATTTCTAGTTATGCATTAAATAGGACTTTATTGTTCTCTAAGCCATAATATACTAAAAACACCTTTTCCTTACATTAAAATCACATACCTCCGTTTTATTAACCTTTTCTTAGATTTTTAAAAATATAGAGATTAGAATTTACTAACAATAGGGTTCTATGTTTGCATCACAAACAAAATTAACTACAAATGAAAACTTTAAACGTTTTAATGAGTGCAGCTTTATTAGGATCATTTATTGCCTGTAACTCTAATGATGACAACGCAACAAACAACGAATCAACTAATCCAGTTGAATTAAAAAGTCATTCAAAAACTCCGATTTTAATCAGTAAAAAAGCAGGTTTTGAAAATTTAGAAATCTATTCTATATTAAGTTCAGAGGACAAATTAGTAAACTCTCCTGATTTTGTTTACGGTTCAATGGCCGATGGAAATGGTTTATTAAAAAATGCTGATGGAACTTATTCACTAATGAATAATATAGAAGCACACTACTCTGTAGCCCGAATAACTTTCGACAAAACTTTCAAACCAGTTAAGGGAGAATATGTGTTAAATGCAACAGCAACAGCAAATACTGCAATGTGTTCAGGTACTTTAGTTACACCTGAAGAACATGGTTTTGGTCCATTATTTCTTTCAGGAGGTGAATGGGATGGAAACTCTAAAAACGTATTTGCAACCGATCCTTTTAAAAACGCTAATTTTGCAGGAACTGGAAAAACATTGCCAGCTTTAGGGCAATGGGATGTTGAAAATGCAGTGCCACTAGGTAAAGATGCTTACAGCAATAAAACAGTTATCTTAATTGGCGATGACACATCAAATGACTCAACTCCTAAAGGACAATTGGGAATGTATGTTGGTAATCGAGGTGATTTAGAAAATGGTAAATTGTATGGTTTAAAAGTTATTTCTTCAGGAATCAACTTCGAAATGGATATGCAAGAAGGTACATCTTATGATGTTTCTTTTGTTGAATATAATGAAAAAACATACAATGAAATTGAAACAGAATCAGCTACTAAAGGCATTATGGGGTTCTCGAGAGTTGAAGATATAGATTATAGAAAAGGTTCGGCTGAAAACAATCGTGAATTTTATTTTGCTGTTACGGGTAGAAAGAAAACTGGTCTTATAGGGAAAGGAACTGCTTATGGTCGAATTTACAAAGTTGTATTAGATGCAAATAATCCCTTAATCGGTAAAATCACTTGCGTTTTAGACGGAGATAAATTGACAGGAAAAGCAAAGCAATTTCATAGCCCAGACAATTTAGTTGCTACAAAAGATTATTTATACATACAAGAAGATCCGAATGGTTATCCTGATACTGCTGATAAAACTCATTATGCTTATTTATATCAGTATAATTTAAAAACTGGAGTTCTAAAAGTAGTTTTAGAATGCGACCAAGTAACTGCAGAAACAAAAGGATACGGACCAAAAACCACAGCATGGGAGTTTACTGGTATGGTAGATATATCTGATAAAATTGGTATTGAAGGTTCATTTCTTATCATTACACAAAATCACAGTTGGACAAACCCAAATTTCTTCGATCCAAAGGCAGTTACATCAACAACATACAAAGAAGGAAGTACTTTATATTTAGTTAAAGGATTAGAAAGATAAATGAAAAACATTTTAAGTTTGGTAAAAAAGGCTATTGTTTTATATAGCCTTTTACTATTTACCTTAAGTTGCAAAAAAGACAATTCTTACGAATCGAGGGACTCTTTCATTCAACTCGAAAAAGAATACAAAAACAATTTAGAAAAATGTTCGGAAGCACTTGATAATATCACAAATGCTTTATCTATTGAAGATTTTAAATCTTTATACAGTGAAGCCAGAAAACAATTCAAATTCGCAGAACCTATTATGGCTTTCATTGACGAAAGTAATTACAAATCCCTAAACCAACCCAATATCATAAAAGTAACGGAAGAAGATGGTACTAATATCCGAACCAGCAAACCATTTGGGTTTCAGGTATTGGAAGAATTGATATACAATCCAAATCCGGATCTCAAGCAGATACAGAAAGAAGCAAAACTTACCTCATGCAGAGTAAAACTTTTAAAAAACAACTGTTCGCTCTCTCAATTAGACAACCATCACATCCTTTGGATTCTTCGGGATGCCATAAATAGAGTCGCGCTAAAAGGGATTACTGGTTTTGACAGTACTGCTGCTTTTTCTTCGTTGGAAGACAGTAAAAACGTGTATCAATCCTTAAAAAACATCCTCTTTATTTTCGAGACATCTTTTACAGACAAAGCACTTTACAAGCAATGGATATCTGAAATTGAAAAATCTCAAAAAGCGTTTGAGGCTGATTTTAATGATTTTGATCGGTATACTTTTATCAAAAACCACACCCATAAAACGCTATCACTTTGGAACAAAACCGTAACCGATTGGAAAGTGACCTTTAGCATAAAGCAACCTTTGCAATACAATATTGTATCGCTGTTCGATAAAAACACCTTCAACATCACCCATTTTACCGATCAAGAAGATCCTACGAATCCTGCAAAAATAGCCTTAGGTAAACAATTGTTTAACGACAAAAAACTTTCTGATTCCAAAACCATTAGCTGCGCCAGTTGTCATCAGGCGAAACTGGCTTTTACAGACGGAAAATCAAAATCGCCAGGAATCAAACGAAATTCTCCTACATTATTATATGCCGGTCTTCAAAAAGGCTTTTTTTACGACAATCGCACTGGAGGTCTTGAAGGTCAAATTGTAGATGTGGTAACCAACCCGAACGAATTTCACAGTTCATTGGAGAAGATGGTTGCTTATGTAAAAAAATCGCCCGAATACCCAGCAATTTTCCAAAAAATATTCAAACAATCTCCATCAGATTATAATATACGAATGGTTATTGCTTCTTACATACTGTCATTAAATCCGTTCGATTCAAAATTTGACAGAAACATTTCAAACAAAGAAAATACCTTAACACAAAGCGAAAAAAATGGATTCAATATTTTCATGGGAAAAGCCAAATGTGCAACCTGCCATTTTGCTCCGCTTTTTAATGGAACAGTACCCGTAAGCTTCCGCGAATCGGAAATGGAACTGATTGGTGTTCCAGAATCTAAGAATAAAATAAAGCCGAAAATTGATCTGGATTTAGGGCGATTCGAAGTATTTAAAACAGAAAACAGAAAGTATTTCTTCAAAACACCTACCCTTCGTAACATTGCTAAAACCGCACCTTATATGCACAATGGGGTTTATACTACTTTGGAAGAAGTGGTCGATTTTTATAATGATGGTGGTGGCAATGGCTTGGGTTTTCAACTCGAATTTCAAACGTTGCCTTTTGACAAATTGGAGCTAACCTCTAAAGAAAAATCTGATTTGGTTGCGTTTTTAAAAACCTTAAATGATTATGAATAAAAGGAATACTAATTACATCCCATATTCTTTAAAATTCAGTTTGTTCATATTAAAATAAAACTAAATTAATATACAATTTTTCCTGTTAATTAATTTTGTAATCTATATAAAAAACATTTTATGAAAAAATTATTTTTAAAGTCAATGCCCTTTATGATGTTGACTAGTTTCCTTTTAACTTCATGTCAACAGGATGATGTAATTGATGACAAAACGGATGAAAACAAAACATTAACTGTTAATGCAAATGACCCTCAAGTTGTTAAGCTACTGGAAATGGGTTTCAAACTTGTTAATATTAAAGAGTTTGATGATTATTATCTTGTCGAAAATGATATGATATTCTACAAAAATGAAAATTACAATCAAAAGCAAGCCCATGGAAACAGATTAGTATACATGGATAAAGTTAATACGATGACTGTAAAAATTGATAATTCAATACCTGCAACTGGAAATTGGAGACAAGCCATAACCAATGCCGTAAATGACTGGAATAATATTGCTGATTGCCGTATCATTTTTTCAATAACAACCAATACCACTGCCGATATTTATGTGGTTAATGACCCTTCTATTTCTTCTCCATTAATCGCTGCTTTGCCATATGGAGGCAATCCTGGTTCACAAATTAAAATAAATTTAAATCATTCTAGTCTTATAGATCTTCCTGAATCAGGGAGAAAAAGAGCTGTAATGCATGAACTCGGACACACAATTGGATTTGTACACAGTAATGGAATAGCAAATGGAGAAGGTAACAGCCCTAATGGATATATTACAATTCCTAATACACCTTATGGAGGTGGCATATATATAGATGCTGATTCAGTAATGAATTCAAGTTTAACAACTGCAATTGGATTTTCTTCTTATGATTTAATTGCTTCAAAATATTTATACCCAGATACATACTCTATTAATGATTTGATAACTTTTCCTGTTGAAGGAACTAGAGAGGTTAATGGTGGTGGTGGCTTACATGCCTATTGGAAAGCCTCATATATCCCATCGGCAAATGTGAAAATTGAAGTTTTTAAAGAGGGAATATTAAAACAAACCTTAATTGTACCAAATACTGGATTTTCTTATTATGATACGTTTTCTTCAGGCTTCTATAAAGTCAAAATATCATCGGAGACAAATCCAAATTTGTATGATGAAGTGAATTTTGAATATTTTATGGATTAATTAAAAAATATTTTAAAATTTAGAAATAATTAAATCGGAATCATGTCTGATTCCGATTTAATTATTTATTATTCTTTTTAACTTATTATACGCTATACATCTCTAGCAGTTTCACAACTGTATTCCAATTTCGCATGGTTGCCTTTACATTGAGCTTTTTCTCTATATACTTTTGGTCAAAACGGGTCTTCCCTGCTCCAATGGCATATTTCACGTAAATTCTGTTTTTATCTATTACCGCTTCATCGGGTTTTACTTGACTCATTTTCAAATCATGAATACTGTTCTCACTTAACTCTTTGGAAATAAAAGTAAAATACAGTTTCTTGGTATCGGCTTCTTTTTCTTTCAGATACGGATTGTTGTTCAAACAGGCTTCCAAATCCTCTTTGGTAATTACAATTACAGGAACATCAAAACCCAATTGACTGAAAATTTCCTGTTTTATTTTAAAACCTACACTTGGACCATGTTCTTCTTCAGAATCAATAAATACATTTCCTGATTGAATATAAGTCTGCACATTCTGAAAGCCTGCTTTTTCAAGCAATGTTTTTAAAACATCCATCTTGATCATATTGTGGCCAGAAACATTGATTCCTCTAAGAAGTGCTAAGTGACGATACATAAACTATATAATTAATATACGAAGTTCGATAATTACAATTTCTTTTGCAACTCTTGTTTTTATATATCTTACTTGAACTCATTTCTTTTTTTTATCAAAAATTGTAGCAACTCCAATGGATCAGATTTCTCATTTAACAGTTGATAATTTTTATCTTCTTCACAAAATGCAAAGAACAATTCCAATTCGTCATTTTCTAATTTCAGGTTTTTACTTAAATAATCATCTGAAAACTTATTCTGAATAAAGTTTTTAAATGGAATTACTTTTTTATAAGATTCTTTATCTTTATTAGAAAATAATTTACCAACTAACTTGTAAGCTCCTTTACCTAATGCTATAAAATCTGCTCCATTTTGAATTTCACCAGTATAAACTCCTGTAACTTTTGGAGATAATTGCTCTTTGGCAATTTTTTCCATTTTTAAGGCATTATAACTTACATCGATTTTCATAGATGGTCCTCTAATTACTTCAACTTCTGTCAATTCTATTGCTTTTTTGTTTAAAAAAACTTCAATATTTTTGCTTAGATTATCTTTTGTAATTTCAATAGTTTTTTGAATATAATCTTTTAGATAAAACATCACTTTGTCATTCACATTTGCTTCAATTTGAAATAGACCATTTTCATCACTTTTTACAAAAATTTTATTTGAAGAATTAATTATTTCAACATTAGACAAAGGCATACTTCCACTTATTACTTTACCTGAGAATTTTGATTGTGCATTTACAAGGCTAAAAAAACAGCCAATTAGATATATAAAATAAAGTTTGTTCACCGCTTTCGTTTGTTTAAAGCTAAGTTAATTTTAAAGCCGTTTTTTATTACTAATTTTCTGTTAATTGAGTTTTTATTAACGAAGCTTAATAACTTTAAAAAAGAGTTCTCTTTTCATTATCTTTGCGCCATGGGAAGAAAACAAACAAAAAAAGTCGTATTCGAAAACGTAAAAGTCCTTGATGCAGGTGCAAAAGGCGTATCGGTGGCAAAAGCCCCAGAAGGTCAGGTAATTTTTATCTCTAATGTAGTACCAGGTGATGTTGTAGATGTACAAACCTTTAAAAAACGTAAATCTTATTTTGAAGGAAAAGCTATTAAATTCCATAGTTTTTCAGAACACCGCGTTGATCCAGTTTGTGAACACTTCGGGGTTTGTGGCGGATGTAAATGGCAAAACATGCAATACAGCCAGCAGTTACATTACAAGCATCAGGAAGTATTCAATAATTTAAAACGCATTGGTAAAGTAGAATTACCCGAATTTGAACCCATATTAGGTTCTGAAAAGCAGTTTTTCTACCGCAATAAAATGGAATTCGGTTTTTCATCATCTCGATGGATGACTCAGGAAGAAGTTGAAAGTGGTGCCGAACTAGATAATAAAAACGCAGTAGGTTTCCACATTCCTAAAATGTGGGATAAAATCCTTGATATTCAAAAATGTCACTTACAAGGTGATCCTTCAAACGATATCCGTAATGAAATTAGAAGTTTTGCCAATGAAAATGGTTTATCATTTTTTAACCCTAGAAATCATGAAGGGTTATTAAGAACTTTAATGATCCGTACAGCTTCTACTGGCGAATTAATGGTATTGATTCAGTTTTACGATAACAACAAAAAAGAGATTGAACAAGTAATGAATTTTCTATCGGAACGTTTCCCAGAAATCACTTCATTACAATATGTAATTAACCAAAAAGCAAACGATACCTTATACGATCAGGATATTATTCTTTTCAAAGGAAGAGATTATATTCTTGAAGAAATGGAAGGTTTGAATTTTAGCATCAATGCTAAATCGTTTTACCAAACAAACTCAGAACAAGCCTACGAATTATATTCAATAACACGAGAATTTGCAGGATTAACAGGTAGCGAACTAGTTTACGATTTATATACAGGAACAGGAACTATTGCACAGTTCGTTTCTAAAAAAGCAAAAAAAGTAATTGGTGTAGAAGCTGTTCCTGAAGCGATTGCTGATGCTAAAGAAAACGCAAAATGCAATAACATTACTAATTGTGAGTTCTTTGTAGGAGATATGAAGAATGTTTTCAACGACGAATTTATTGCCACACACGGTCATCCAGATGTAATTATTACTGATCCGCCACGGGATGGAATGCATGCAGACGTAGTGAAACAAATATTAAGCATCGCTCCTGAAAAAGTAGTGTATGTCAGTTGTAATTCGGCTACGCAGGCACGTGACTTGGCTTTAATGGATGAAATGTACAAAGTTACTCGTGTGCGTCCGGTGGATATGTTCCCACAAACACATCATGTGGAAAATGTTGTACTTTTAGAAAAAAGATGATTTTAGAATGATGTCTGAGGCATTCGAAGACAACATTCATTTGAAATTTGTTACCTTCGAGAACCTCAGGCAACATATATAAGATATTTAGATTATGAAAAAATTATTATTGTCTTTACTATTTACAATCACAGCAATTTTATTATGGAATTGTGAAAAAGATGATATTTGTGAAGATGGAACGCCTACCACTCCAAGAATGATTATCGAGTTCTATGATAACAATAATCCAACAACAAAAAAAACAGTAACGAATTTAGCTGTAGTCGCTCAAAATGTTACTGATACTTTATTATTTAATGGTGTAAGTAAAATTGAAATTCCGTTAAAGACAAATGCTGAAAATGTGATTTTTAATTTTGTGCATGATTCTAAAAACGCAACTGTTAGTTTAAGAAACACTGATGAAGTTATAGCCAATTATACTCGTAATGATGTTTTTATTTCAAGAGCATGCGGTTACAAAACAGTCTTTACATTAAATGATTCAAATGGGTTAGATTTTACTCCAGATAGTGATAATTGGATTAAAGAAATTGCTATTCAAAACCAAAACATTTTAAACGAAAACGAGGTTCATGTTAAGATATTCTTTTAAACTATTACTACTATTTTTGTCGATTGCTTCTTTTGCTCAAACTGCAAAAAAAGATACTGTTGTAAAAAAAACGGAACGATATGGTCTTCGTGTTGGAGTTGATTTATCAAAATTAGCTAGAACTTTCTACGAAAAAGATTATAAGGGATTAGAAATTGTTGGTGATTACAGATTAACCAAGAAAATTTACATTGCTGGTGAAATTGGGAATGAAAATAAAACAGTTGATGATGACAGAGTAAATTTTACTACAAAAGGAACTTATTTTAAAGTTGGATTTGATTCTAACGCCTATCAAAATTGGCTAGACATGGAAAACATGATTCACATTGGCCTTCGTTACGGTGTGAGTTCGTTTAGCCAAGAATTAAATACTTATAAAATTTACGATACTTCAAATTATTATCCTTTACAACCAGATGTAGTTTCAGGTAAAAAATTTGATGGTTTGTCTGCTCATTGGGCAGAAGTTGTTGCAGGAATGAAAGCCGAATTGTTCAATAATTTTTATGCTGGAATAAGTGTACGTTTGAATTATTTAGTTTCTGAGAAAAAACCCGAAAATTTTGACAACCTATACATTCCAGGTTTTAACAGAACTTATGATGGAAAATTTGGTGTAGGATGGAATTACACTTTGAGTTACTTTATTCCATTATACAAGAAGAAAAAATAATAAAAAATGCCTTCAAATGAAGGCATTTTTTATTTATTTAATCTCTTTTAATCCTTTGGTAAAAATCCATTGCATAAAAAGTTTTTCTCCGTCTTTAGTATTCACTGCTTGAAATTTAGGAGACAAAATAAGGCCAACTGCAAATGCAGTTAAAGGAATCCACCATCCTTCCAAATTTGTATAACTATCCACTAAATATCTTGTTCCAAAAAAGAATATTGCGAAACCAATAAAATTATATAGGAAAGCTTTTGTTTTTTTACTCATAATTTTTAGTTGTTATTTGATTCTTGGAATTTTGTTCTCTTACTTCCTGCATACATCTCATACTTCACCAAACGAGCTTCAAGTTTTCCGTTAAATAATTTAATTTTACGTGAAGGTTTTAAACCAACATATTTCAATGCTTCTAAGTTTGCTGTAATAAACCAAGCATTCGTATTAGAATAACTTTGTTTTAAGGTATCTCCTATTTCTCTGTAGAATCTTTCCAGATGTATATCTAAACGTTCACCATACGGCGGATTGAATACCATGTGCAATGGTCCTTGATTTTCTTTTTCGCTATCAAAGAAGTTACGCTCTGAAATCTTTACATATTCATCTAAGTTCGCATTACGGATATTGTCTTTTGCTTTCATTACTGCACTTGGCGCTTTATCATAACCAGTTATTGTATAATGGAATTCTTTCACTTTCTTCATTAGTGAATCCATAATTTGATCAAACAAATCATTATCCCAATCATTCCATTTTTCAAAAGCAAACTCTTTACGATTGATATTTGGAGGAATATTACAAGCAATCATCGCTGCTTCTGCTAAAATAGTTCCTGAACCACACATAGGATCCATAAAATCACAACTACCGTCCCAGCCTGACAATAACAACATTCCAGCTGCTAATACTTCATTAATTGGAGCAATATTTGTAGCAGTCTTATAGCCTCTTTGATGTAATGAAGAACCAGAAGAATCTAATGAAACCGAACATTGATCACGATCAATATGAATATTAATTCTTAAATCTGGATAATCTTTATCAATACTTGGACGTGAACCAAATTTCTCTTTAAACTGATCTACTATGGCATCTTTACATTTTTGAGCCACAAACTGTGAATGTTTGAAGTTATCAGAGTGAACTGTAGTATCAATTACAAAAGTCTGGTTCGAATTCATGTATTTTGACCAATCAATTCCTTGTATTCCTTTATATAAACTCGCTTCGTTAAAAGCTCTGAAATTATAAATTGGTTTTAATATTTTTAAAGCAGTACGCAACGCTAAATTAGCTTTGTACATAAATCCTTTGTCACCCACAAAGCTTACCATTCGGGTACCAATTTCTACGTTTTGTGCACCTAACTGCTGTAATTCTTTTGCTAAAATCTCTTCAAAGCCAAATAAAGTCTTGGCAATCATTTTAAAGTTTTCCATAAACTCGCTACTTTCCCACTAATAATTTACTAATTCCAATGAATCTTTAAATTTCAAATTGGAACAGGTTCGCAAAATTACTGTAAATTTGCATGTAAATTAGAATAAATGTCAGAAAACAATACTTCACAAGCAAACAACTGGTTCGAAACTTGGTTCGATTCTCCTTATTATCATATATTATACAAGGACCGTGACGATACTGAAGCGCAATTGTTCATGGATAATCTAACTCATTATCTTAATTTACCTGAAGAAGCTAAAATATTAGATTTGGCTTGTGGTAAGGGACGTCATGCTATTTATCTAAATCATTTAGGATATGATGTTACAGGTGTTGATTTATCTGAAAACAGTATTACAGAAGCTTCAAAATCAAGTAATGAATCGTTACACTTCAAAGTTCACGATATGCGTGTGCAAACAGAAGAAAAGTATGATGCCGTTTTCAATTTGTTTACCAGTTTTGGATATTTTGAAAATGAAGAAGATAATTTTAAAACTTTAGCAGCTATAAAAAATAGTTTAACCGAATACGGTTTTGCTGTAATCGATTTTATGAATGCAAATTATGTAATCGAAAATTTGGTTGCCGAAGAAGTGAAAACTGTTGATGGAATTGATTTCCATATCAAACGTTATGTAAAAGACGGGCATATTTTTAAGGAAATTGATTTTGAAGACACCCGAGCCGAAGGCGAACGGAGCGGAGCTAAAGGACAAAAATTCCACTTCACTGAAAAGGTAAGAGCATTAACCTTATCAGATTTTGAACTAATGATGGAAAAAGCAGATATTTATCTTTTAGACATTTTCGGAGATTATAAACTGCGTAAATTCTATAAAAATGATTCAGAACGACTGATCATGATTTTCAAATAATCTACAACTCATAATTGATTTTATGATTTATATAATTCCATTCTTATCAGTAGTATTAGGATACATAATTGCTACATTTTTACAACCCAAAAACAAAAAGAATCTCAAGCTATTATTAGCCTTTAGTGGTTCCTTTCTTTTGGCATTAACGGTTTCTCATTTATTGCCAGAAATATATAACGTAACTCATGTTATACCAGGCAAATTTGCACCTAGCGTTTTCATTATGATTGGAATTGTTTTCCAAATCATTTTAGAATATTTCTCGCAAGGAGCTGAACACGGTCATGTACACGGTCATAATAAAATGAATCACATTCCGTGGGCATTATTCATCAGTTTATGCTTACATGCTTTATTGGAAGGAATGCCTGTAAGCCAACATCATCATTTAGCTTGGGGAATTTCAATACACCACTTCCCTATTGCTATTATTTTGACCACATTTTTAATGCAGTCTCATTTAAATAAAGTTTCTCGATTAATTTTCATGATGGCTTTTGCATTAATGACACCGCTGGGAACATTACTCACAACAGATTCGAGCGCTTTATTGCAATTTCAAACTGAAATCACAGCCTTTGTTATTGGTATTTTATTCCACATCTCATCTACCATAATTTTTGAAAGTAGCGAAGGACACAAATTCAATATGGCTAAACTTACGGCAATTATTTTAGGAATTGTGCTAGCTTATTTTATGTAAAAGCAATAAACTTTAGGCAAACAGCTAAAAACTTTATAACTTTAAAACTCTGTCATCCAAAAATTTAAAAAATGGCTTTCACAAAAACCACCGAACAATCATCAAAATACGAGCATTTAGAACAAATGTCGGTTCATGATTTGCTAACCAACATCAACAACGAAGACAAAACTGTTCCTTTAGCAATTGAAAAGGCTTTACCTCAAATAGAAACTTTGGTTACTAAAGTGGTGGAACAAATGAAAAAAGGAGGTCGTTTGTTTTATATTGGTGCTGGGACTTCAGGACGTTTAGGAATTGTGGATGCTTCGGAATGCCCACCAACATTCGGTGTTCCTTTTGATTTGGTAATTGGAATCATTGCTGGAGGTGACATCGCTATCCGTAAAGCAGTCGAATTTGCTGAAGATGATAAAATCCAAGCATGGAAAGATCTTCAGGAATGGAATATCAATGAAAATGATGTGGTTATAGGTATTGCAGCTTCGGGAACAACTCCTTATGTAATTGGTGGATTAGAAAAATGCAACGAAAACAATATTGCAACTGGTTGTATAACTTGTAATCAAGGAAGTCCGCTAGCACAAACAGCTCAGTTTTCTATCGAAATAGTTGTGGGTCCTGAATTTGTAACTGGTAGTAGCCGAATGAAAGCTGGTACTGCACAAAAACTAGCATTAAACATGATTTCTACTGCTACAATGATTCAGTTAGGTCGTGTGAAAGGAAACAAAATGGTGGATATGCAATTAAGTAATGTGAAGTTGATTGACCGTGGCGTTCGTATGATTATGGGAGAAATTCCTGTAACTTATGAAGAAGCCGAAAAATTACTAAAAGAACACGGAAGTGTTAGAAAAGCTGTTGAAAACTATAAGGGATAATGAAATTGAATATATTATTTTCTTTTTTGGCCTTACTACCAATACTTTGGATAATAAACATCTTTATTCTAAAAAAATGGGAACATGTCTTTAAATATCTAATTTTAAATATTGTTGTTGCTATCACCTATTTTATTATTATTTTTTATTCAATGTCCAATTATTTTATAAATGATCAATACGGAATAGACAAAGTATTTTACTTTATACTTTTATTCATAATTCATACATTGCTAGCTTTTATTTTTGTTATATATTTTAAATATAAATCAACCAAGAATGTCAACTAATAAAGAAGTACTATACAAAGGAATTAAATATCTTGGATTCGCTTTACCTCTTATGTTTATAGGACCATCAGTAATTTTTAGCTCTTTTAAAAACCAAAGTCATCCCTTTTACATTCCTATTTTAGGGATTGGGATTATTTTGTGCTTACTGTCAATTTTTCTTATCTTTAAAGGAATACAAACTATAATGAAAAGCCTTTTTGATGGAAACTAATACTATTTTTTTAGAGAGTGTCAAGCGTTTGTTTTTATACTACAAAACATTGGCAGAAAAAGCAATTGATCAAGTAGAAGAAGAACAGCTATTTTTTTCTGCTAATGAAGATACAAACTCCATAGCTATTATTGTTCAACACTTAGCTGGAAATATGCTTTCTCGCTGGACAGATTTTTTAACGACGGACGGAGAAAAAGAATGGCGCAATCGTGACGGAGAGTTTGAAAAAAATTACAACACAAAAGCAGAACTTATGGCTTTTTGGGAAAAAGGATGGAATTGTTTGTTCAATGCTGTCAATTCGTTAGAGCCTAATCAACTTTCAGAAATAATATACATACGAAAAGAAGGTCACACGGTTATGGATGCCATTAACAGGCAACTTGCCCATTATCCATATCATGTTGGCCAAATTGTTTTTTATGCCAAAATGCTGAAAAAAACTGAATGGGATAGTTTATCGATTCCTAAAAACAAGTCTAATGATTACAATTCTGATAAATTCTCTAAAGAAAAAAGTATTCGTAATTTCACTGATGACGAATTAAATAAATTGAAATAATAGTCCTGATAGAGCCATTGTTGAAGCTCTTTTTGTAATATAACCTTTGGTTAATATTACAAAAAAGCGACTGGCGAAAGCAGGAAAAAGCTTCGAAAAATGAAAAAACTAATTGTACTATTTACCCTATCCCTAATTTCTTGCTATAATGTAGAAAGAGATTGCAAAGATTTTAAAATTGGTAAATTTGAATTTGAACAAGAAATAGATGGTAAGAAAATGAAATCTGTTTTTGAGCGTAATGACACATTACAAATTGAAACATTTAACGGAAAAACAGATACAGCAAGTGTTCGTTGGGTAAATGATTGTGAATATATTTTACAAAAAATACATCCAAAGAACATGCAAGAGAAAAAAGCAGTTCAGATTAAAATATTGAGTACCAATAAAGAAGGATATAAGTTTGAATATTCCTTTGTTGGTGACCCAAAAAAGCAGACAGGAACTGTAACCAAAATAGATTAATTGATATAAAAATCACCTATTCGCAATTCCCACACTCTTTTTTTGTTGGTCCCAAATTGTTTTTCCTTTTCAGATAGGTAAACTTTTTGAGAGGAGATAATTTCTTTTTTATTCTTAACATTTTGAATTTCTAAGACGTATTTCATTTCAAAAAAATTATTTTGAATTTCGTTGAGTTCAATTCTTGAAATAGCAAATTGGAGTTTATCTCTTTTTATACTTTCTAGAAACTGATCTATCGTTAGAAAATTTGGAGTATTACTATCAAGATATTGAAATTTGACATTATTATCAATAAAAAGCTTCTTTATTACGTTTTTAATTTCATTTGACGTAGTAGAATCGGTTTCTTTACTCCATAAATTTAAATAGGAATATAAATCATTAATCTTAGCTTTGGCTTGTTCTTTATAAGCATCTAAAACAATTGGACTAAAAACTTTCGAAATAGCAGCATTAGAGGCATAATCACTAGAAGTATGATTAGCATTCTGTGCAAATAAACCAATAGAAAACAACATCATAAAAACACCTATTCTCATCTTCACATTATTATTCATTTCCAATTCTTAAAAAAGAAATTTTTTGATCTGGATTACTTTTCAGTTCAATTATTTTCATCTTCTTAATCGAAGGCGTTGGTACTATCAACTTTTGTGAAAATTCTTCTTTATTAAAGTACTCAACTCCAAGATTGTTTTTTAACATAATCAACACTTCAACATCATCAGATAAAATCTTTTCCAACTGTTCCTTTCGTGTTTTCCAGTCCTTGATATCACTTTTCATAAAAGCGTTTAACATCATGGCATAATCATTAGGATATAAATCAATTACAGCTTCTGTATTTGTAGGTTCAATAGCTATTTCTTTTGATTTAAATAGCGGACTAGTGACCACTATTTTAGTTGGCTTTGTGACTTTTATTTTAGAATCTGATAAAATTATATTTGATTGGGTTGTATCTTCAATCTTAAATACTTTCACCTCATCATTAGAAAGTTTCTCGTTTGTGTAGACATTTTTAAATTCTAATTTTGTTTCTGTATTTTTATCATTAAACACAAAAAAATAAACACTTATAATTATTGCTAATCCTACCAAAAGAATTATAGTCTTCTTTTTATTACTACTACTTCCCTGTTTGCTTGATAGACTACGAGATGAATTTTCAGTAAAACTTTCATTAACATATACTGGAGCTAATTGATTAAACCTATATTCATCCCAACTTATTTTATGCACATACTTACATAAAATATCGAGCATATCTTTTCTTGGAAGCTTTTCATTATTCTCCGGTTTTAAATGCGTATAAATCCATTTTTCGCTAACCGTTTGTTTGGTTTCTTCAAAAATCTCGTCGATCAAATTCAATATGTCCTGTGAACTGAAGTTTTTCCAATTACCCACAAAATAAGGATAGCTTTCTTGATAACGAGAAAGCACCTCTTCTTTTAATTTATAAAAAGACTCCTTTTCAGTCATAAATAATTGAGTCGGTAAAAATAGTTTTATAATGATTTTTTTTACTGTAAAATCACTGTAAAACTATTGAAAATAATTTACAAGCAATATACAACCCTTTTGCCAAACTTGACTTTTAAGTGTGCACTATGTTTGCTTCATAATTTTAAAAAATCAATTATGAAAACAAAACTTTTCTTAGCAGCAATCATTTGTGCAACCACTAGTACTAAAGTATTAGGTCAACATTCAGGCAATTACAATTCAACTGGAAACTCAGGTTCTACTTATAGTAACCAAAATATACAAACCATTCCTACTTCTTATAGTGATGAAAACGAAATGACTATTACTATTAAAGGTATATACAATGAAAAAGCAACCTATCAGCGAGCAGTTTTCAGCATATTACAAATTGGCAAAACAGCGGAAGAAACAAACAAATTAATGGATGAAAGGATTAATAATACAATTACAAGACTAAAAAACTTAGGCAATGAAATTGATGTTGTAATAGATTTTATCTCTTTCATACCCAGTTATGACTATGAAGTACAAAAGAAAATATTTAACCCTAAAACCTATAACGAAAAACCTTCGGGATTTGAATTAAAAAAGAATCTTATTGTTAAATTTAAGAATACAAATGATCTCAATAAAATAATAAGTATTTGTAGCCAAGAGGAAATATATGATCTTGCCAAAGTAGATTATATCACTACAAATATTGATCAAATTAGAAACATACTTCACGAAAAAGTTTTACAAGAGTATAAAAGATTATTAGCCGAATATTCATTTATTATGAACGTTGATTTATCAAAAAAGAAGAAAAAGATAATTGATGCTTCTAATACAATCTATCCAATGGAAAGTTACAAATCCTACAGTGCCTATAGTCAAGCCGCTATCAATTTTAGTCAAAACTCACAAGTAAACAATATCAAGAAAAACAACACTCAATTTTATGATGGTGCAATGTTAAAAACCCATTCATTTGTAATTAATCCAGAAATTACCGAGCCTGCTATTCAACTTTTCTACGATTTAACAATCAAAATAAAACTTAATGAAGATCATTTGCCTAAAAATACCATACAAGTAAACAACAAATACTATATAATAACACCAACAGGTACTATAAAAGCATTGATATTATAATTACTGCTGATAAAAATTTTAAATGTTAAATTGGAGTTTATAAGTCAATAACGAAAAAAATAAATACTTTTGGGGTGAAAATAATTTTCTGTTTGTAACAAAACCCAATTAGACCCGTATAACTCCCGTAAACATAATTAAACAAAATGGAAACATTAATGAACCCTGATGCATGGATTGCATTACTGACTTTAACTTTTTTAGAAATCATTTTAGGTATCGATAACATTGTATTTTTATCGATTGTATCTGGAAAATTAAGAGCCGAAGATCAACCAAAAGCTAGAAGAATAGGATTATTATTAGCAATGGCTTTCAGAATCATTCTTCTTTTTGGAATCACTTGGGTAATGAGTCTACAGGATTCATTTTTTGATTTTGATTGGGGTTTTATGTCAGGTGGAATTTCAGGACAGAGTTTGATTGTTTTTGGTGGTGGTTTATTCTTACTTTATAAATCGGTTACAGAAATACACCATAAATTAGAAGGTGAAGAAGAGGCAACATCAGGTAAAGCTAGTAATTCGATAACAGGTGCAATTATTCAAATTGCATTATTAAACATTGTATTCTCTTTTGACAGTATTTTAACTGCAGTTGGATTGGTAAGTTCAGCAGAGCCACCAGTTGGTTTTGGACCTGCCGGGGCTTTAGAAATTATGGTAGGTGCAATTATTATTTCAATTGTAATCATGTTAATTTTTGCTGGACCAGTTTCTAAATTCGTTAACGAGCATCCTACAATTCAAATTTTAGGTTTATCGTTCTTAATCTTAATTGGCGTGATGTTATTAGCTGAAGGTGCTCACTTAGCTGACTTAAAAGTGTTAGGTTCAACAGAAGTGCATAGCATACCTAAAGGATATTTATACTTTGCGATTTTCTTCTCTTTATTTGTAGAATTCTTGAACTTGAGAATGAAGAAATCGAAAAATCCGGTACAACTTCACAATAGTAAAATTGTGGATGACAAATTAACCGACGATGATTTAACAAACTAACAATAAAAAGCCCTGAAAGTTCTCAGGGCTTTTTTATTTAATAATTCAAAGTTAATCCGAATCCAAATCCCATATCACTGTCATAATGAGTCGATAGCGCAGAATAACGATTAAGAATATATTTGAAGCCTGTCATATACTCTTTATCAGTATTTATCATGAAAGCCATACGTAATCTCCTTGATAGAGGAATATCTTCGCGCATTAATTGAAAACGTACATTACCATCAGTAAATACTTCTCCTTGAAATGTTACTAAAAAAGGTAAAACATAACTGGCACCTGCACTCAAAACAGCACGCTTATCTTTTGTGTTTGTTTGCCCAAAAAGATTCTTTTCAATTTCATCATGACCCATTTTTCGGTGGCGCCAATCAAAACCAATAAAAGGCATAAACCACTGTATTTTTCCGATATAGCGGCCAAAGTGAGTTTCTGTTTCATAACCATGCATATCATTGTAACCTAATCGCCATTCGGTACCTATACTCCATCGTGTATTTTGCAACATAAACATCCCATCATTTCCATTGGTTGCAAAATCATTTTCGGTCATGAAATGAAATTCACGATCATCTGCCTTAAGCATACGATATGCTTTTTTAGGATTTGGCAACTCAGGGTTTGGTGCTTGGTTTTCGTATGAAAAAATACGTCCCATTCCACTCATCATATGATACAAAATGTGACAATGAAAAAACCAATCACCTTCTTCATTAGCTAAAAATTCAATAGTATCTGTTTCCATTGGCATAATATCAACAACGTTTTTCAGCGGAGCGTAATCACCTTGACCGTTAATTAAACGGAAATCGTGTCCATGTAAATGCATTGGATGTCGCATCATTGAACCATTATAAAGAGTAATGCGCAATATCTCTCCTTTCTTCACTAAAATTTTATCTGTTTCAGAAATTACTTTGTTGTCAAGACTCCACACATAACGGTTCATATTCCCCGTAAGCTCAAACTTTAATTCCCTTACTGGTGAGCTTGAAGGCAAAACTGTTTTAGTGGGAGATTTGAGCATTGCATAATTTAAAGTGACAATATCTGATAGTTTATTGGCTTCATACTGATGATTTGAATGTTCATCTTGCATAATTTTTTTTCCTTTTTGGTTTCCTGTAATTTCGGGGTACATGACAACGTTCATATCCATTTGGTTGAGACTCATGTTCATGCCCATATCATTTAGTTCACCATTCATTTTCATCATATCGTTCATCATCTTCATTCCTTCAAAATATTTTAATTTAGGAAGCGGTGATACTAATTGTTTTATTCCGTTACCAAGAAATAAAGAAGTCGATTGTGTCCTGTCTTCTGGAGTAGCCAAAAACTCAAAAGCTATATCATTAGCAGGAATTTCAACCACAATATCATAGGTTTCAGATACAGCGATTAACAGTCTATCAACTTCCACAGGTTCAACATCATTACCATCATTTGCCACAACCATAATTTTTCCTCCAGCATAAGTAAGCCAGAAATTGCTCGATGCTCCTCCGTTTGAAATTTGCAAACGGACTTTCTCTCCTCCTTCGATTTCAGTAATTTGATTTTGAGGTTTTCCGTTAATCAAAAACTTTTCATAATACACATCACTTACATCCATAGCCAACATGCGTTTCCATTCGTTGGTAAGTTTAGTTTTAAAATGACCTTCTTTAATCGCTTCGGCATAACTTTGAGTACTACCTTTTTTTAAAGCAAACCAATCGGAAGCATTATGAAGCATACGATGTACATTTTCCGGATTAATATCAGTCCATTCACTCAAAATGACGGGATATGTTGGCAAATCGTCTATTCCTTTTCGGAAAGTAGGATCATTTTGTTTTTTCTTAAAAATAAGCGATCCATACATCCCTATTTGTTCTTGTAACCCTGAATGACTGTGGTACCAATGCGTTCCGTTTTGTTTTACCAAAAAACGATACACATAAGTACTGTGTGGTTTTATGGGCATTTGTGTCAAATGGGGAACTCCGTCTTCTTTATTTGGTAAAAAAACACCATGCCAATGCATGGCGGTTTCTTCATCCAACTCATTATGTACATAAATTTCAGCCATATCACCTTCGGTAAAAGTCAGTGTCGGCATAGGAATTTGACCATTAACTGCAATGGCTCTTTTTTCTTTACCCGAATAGTTTACGATGGTATCACGTACATATAAATCATATCGGACGACCTTTTGTGCAAAGGCCGTTGATAAAGCAAATAATAGTATAATATTTAAGAATAATTTCATTTTTTAGTTTATAATAACTGAAGAAGCATATAAGCGCTCATTGCAATCATCAATGCGTCTTCAATAATGGTTATAGTGCTCATGGGCAAGTTGAAAACGGCGCCCAAGCAAGCACACTGGATTCTTTTTTTATTCAAAACCGATTGTAGCACTCCTATAATACTAACAGTCATTACAACAAAGGTTGTCGAATTTGTAATTATTGGATTAAAATCAATTAGAAAAGCGATTCCCAAAGCCAATTCAATAAAAACATATGCATATGCCCAAGCAGGTAATTTTCGAGCTATTACATCATACATAATATAGCTTTCTGCAAAACCTTTTAAATTTAAAAGTTTAAAAAAGGAAAACACCAAAAAGAAGCCAGCCATGAAATGTCGCATCCACTCCATAAAATGAAACGTTCCCGATTGCCATTGAATTAATATAGTAACAACAGTTATAAATCCGAAAATCAGTAAGACTGATTTATATGTTTCAAACCATGACTTAGTCTGTTCAGCCAATTCATTATGTCCTTTCACTGAAATTTGATATTTACTATCTTTTTCCGTTAGTACTTTTTGCAATTCACTTAAAGAAACATGTTTATCCATTGATATTACGGCAGAATTAGTTTCTTTGGAAACTTCTACATTTGTAATGTTAGCAACTGTTAGCAAAGCTGATTTTACTTTTGCCTCGCAACTTGAACATGTCATTCCTGTTATTTGATACTCGTGTGTCATTGTTAAAATTTTTAGTTATTTATTAATGACAAAGTTCTGGACACGCTGTTAGGAATTCTTTACACTATTCCGAGTTTGATTTGTAATTTTTATAGGTCTTCGATTTGCTTACGTTTTTTTTCTTTTAATTGTTTAAAATAAGTTGGTGTAAATCCAGTTACTTTTTTAAACTGATTACTTAGATAAGCTACACTACTGTAATTAAGCTGATACGCAATTTCACTCAAAGACAATTCATCATAAACCAAAAGTTCTTTTGCCCTTTCAATACGTTGCAGAATATAATACTTTTCTATTGTAAGGCCTTCTACTTCCGAAAACAGGCTACTCAAATAATTGTAATCAAGGTTAAGTTTTTCGCCAATAAAATCAGAAAGGTTCGTTTTGATTTTATCCTGACTATGATGCACAAGCTCTATGACAATAGTTTTTATTTGTTCTATGATTTTGCTTTTTTTATCATCGATTACTTCAAAACCATATTGTTCCAATTGCCTGACGATTTCTTCTTTTTTATTTTCGTCTAAAGAACCAATAATATCTGCTTCGCCAAGTTCTACTGAAAGGACGCTAAGCCCGAGTTTTTCTAACTCGGACTTAACAACCATTTTGCAGCGGCTACAAACCATATTTTTGATATAGATCTTCATTATTTCAGCTTTTCAACCGTTTTACCGCAATTTAGCATCATCGAACCATAGTACGGATTTTTAATTGTACTCTCTTTGCTTAACCAATTGGCACCTTTACCATCATTCGCCATTGGACAAAATTGATAATAAACGGGCTCCTTAGATTTATCAACTTTCATTAACGCATATATATTTTTAGAAAGCGTCATAAAATAATCTCTTTGGTGTTTAACATCTTTAGTTTCATTGATATGTTCTGCATCTTCTGTTAGATTCTTCATTACTTTCATCCAAACCAAATGAACATCGTTGTCCAATTTTTCCATTTTGACTTCATTGATAGCTGTCAATAAAACTTTTGACAAATCAGAAGCCTTATTTCCATCAGATTTTACTAAAGCATCTTTAAGCATAAAGTAGTTTTCATAAACTTTTTCTAACTGATTTTTTTCTTGAATCACTTCTTGACTTTTTACATGATCCTCATGATTATGTGCCATTTCTTTTGAAACCGATTTAATAGTTTCCTTTTTAAATTCACGTTTGTATTGACAACATTCAGGTAAATTTTTATAGGCTTGATCTGGAGCCAGAAAAAATTGACTATCATAACCAGCCAAAGCAATTCTTTTTAAGATTTCCTCTTTGTTGGTTTTTTTGTCGTCATAACTTATTGTTGCCATTTTTGTGTCTTTATCCCAATCGACAGCGGCGATTTTCTTTAAATTCCCTGCTTTTTCAATGGTTTCTTCACACATTTCACAGTTCCCAGTGATTTTTACGGTTTCCTTTTTTTCATTTTTTATTTGGGCTTCACATGAGATAGAAAGTAATGCCACACTTAACAATAAAGTTATATTTTGAAATATATTTTTCATAAGTAAACGATTTTAAAGACTGAAAAACAGGCTGTTATTAGTATAAATTTAGATAAATAATTGCAATTGGAATAGTTATCATTTCCGAAAATGTACAATTATGGCTATGCAGAAAATCGTTTAGCTTATTTTAGGGAGTGACCAGATTGTCACAAATGCATTAGAAACGAAATCATTATAATGAAAGTTGTTTCCTCTTTCAATAGACGGAAAAAAGTAGCAAGTAGTGCCTTCAGTAGTACCAAAAATTAATGAAGTACAGCTTCCTAGTGAACTACATTGACATTTTGAATCATTACAGCTTTTGCTACATCCCTTATCTTTTGAAGAAGATTTTTTATCGCAACAACTTTTTGTTGCTGTTTTTTTTGAAGTGATTATTTTATGAGAAGTTACATTCATTTTCATATTACATGCATAAACATCTTGAGGCATTACAAACATGCCTAATAAGAATACGATTAAATATGTAAATACTTTTCTTCTCATTTCGTATGAGCAAATATAAAAAATAGTAACAGCGTAAACTGTTACTATTTTCTTAAAACTTATTCTAAAGTTAATGTGATTTGACCATCGTCATCCAGACTGATATTGTAATCCGTTAGCTCAGTCCCTTCCTCAGAAGAAGATTCGTTAACTTCTATTTCCTCAGGAATTACCTCTATTGGCTCTTCATAAGGAAGTGATTCCAGCAAGTTGACTTGTTTTAATTTATCAGTAGTTAATTGATTACCTAACGCCTTGATTCCTTTCACAGCTATGAACTGTTCCATATCGATGGTTTGGTTCTCTTTTTGAACTCCTTTACTCTTCACAAAAACAATTTCAGCTACTGGGCGCCAATCGGTCGAAACTATTTCTAACTGAGATTTTTCATGTTCAGTTATGAAAATTTCTTCTTTGTTTTCGTTTTCAACTAAGAAACGTTTAATAAAGTAGCGTTCTTTTTCTCCGTCATAATAAATCGCCGAAATAGGTTTCTTAGGATGCCATTTTTCAAGGATAATCATGTCCTCATCAAAATGGGTAGTCAATTCCGGGATAATAGTTTTTAACTTTCCTGATTGATTAATAATCAATAATCGATCATTAGGTCTGAATTCACCTAACAACTCTCCTCGTCCATCAACATTCAAACGTTGTACTGTATCATCGAACCAAACCTTACGTGGACGCAAAGTTGAAATTCCTTTCTCTTTCAGTTCAATTTTTTTGATAGGATATTTTGAAACCGTGTTTCCTTTAGAAGCACGTCCTTTAATCATGATTTCTGCAAAATCAACATCCCATTTCAGCTTTTTAACGCTTCCTACTTGACGTAATAAAATGGTTACTGTTTCGGCTTCACCATTTGGATTGGCAGAAAAATACAATACTTGCGATCCAGCTTTTTCTTGTGTTAAATCGTATTCTTTATCACGAGTTACTCCCGAAACATTGAATCGTTTAATAAATGAAGGGCCTGATTTACCATCACGATAAATCATATTATAAATCGTTCGCTTATCGTTTTTATCAAAAACGGCAATGTGAATAATGTCTTTGCCAATGAATTTCTTTTCATCTACTTTGGTAATGACCATTTTCCCATTGCGGAGGAAACAAATCACATCGTCAATATCAGAACAATCAGCAACATATTCGTCTTTCTTTAAGCCAGTACCAATAAAACCTTCTTCTTTATTTACATACAATTTGGTATTACGTAATACAACCTTAGTTGCTTCAATAGTATCAAAGTTTCTAATCTCGGTTTGACGTTCACGTCCTTTTCCATATTTCTCTTTCAAACGAGCAAAATAATCAATCGCAAAATCAATCAGATTGGCCAAATGATGTTTTACTTGTTCCATTTCAGATTCCAACTTCGCAATAGCATCATCCGCCTTATCAGAGTCGAAACGCGTAATACGAATCATCGGGATTTGGGTTAGACGTTGTAAATCTTCATCAACAATATCTCGAACTAATAACTTCTTAAATGGTTCGAAACGTTTATACATGTATTCATACAAGGATTCCTTATCAGAATATAATTTGAAGTCGATATACATTTCTTCACGAATGAAGATTTTTTCCAAAGTAGAGAAATGCCACTTTTCTTGTAATTCCTTCAATTGAATTTCCAATTCCTGACGCAATAAATCAACGGTTCTATCGGTTGAAATCTTCAACATTTCCGAAGCACCAATAAATAACGGTTTGTTATCCTCAATCACACAACCTAAAGGTGCAATGGAAGTTTCACACGCCGTGAAAGCATATAAGGCATCGATTGTTTTATCAGGTGAAACGCCAGGCGGAAGGTGAATTAAAATTTCAACCTCGGCTGCTGTATTATCTTCAATTTTCTTGATTTTGATTTTCCCTTTATCATTGGCTTTCAAAATACTATCAATCAATGAAGTGGTATTGGTTGAAAACGGAATTTGAGTAATAACCAACGTTTGCTTGTCTAACTGCGAAATTTTGGCACGAACACGAACACGTCCACCGCGCATACCATCATTGTAATTAGACACATCAGCGATTCCAGCTGTTGGAAAATCTGGAAATATTGTAAATGGTTTATTTTTTAAGATTTTAATCGACGCATCAATCAATTCATTAAAATTGTGAGGCAAAATTTTAGTTGATAAACCTACGGCGATCCCTTCTCCACCCTGTGCTAACAACAGCGGAAACTTTACAGGAAGATTGATGGGTTCTGCACGACGACCATCATACGACAAACCCCATTCGGTGATTTTAGGAGAGTATAAAACTTCAAGCGCAAACTTACTTAAACGCGCCTCAATATAACGTGACGCTGCTGCTCCATCACCAGTTAGGATATTACCCCAGTTTCCTTGAGTGTCAATCAATAAATCTTTTTGACCAATTTGCACCATAGCATCACCAATACTCGCATCTCCGTGAGGGTGATACTGCATGGTGTGTCCTACCACATTGGCTACTTTGTTATAGCGACCATCATCCAACTCTTTCATCGAGTGCATAATACGACGCTGCACGGGTTTGAAACCGTCTTCAATAGCGGGTACGGCACGTTCCAAAATTACATAAGAAGCATAATCTAAGAACCAATCCTTATACATTCCTGTAACTTTGGTTATGGTTGCTTCTGGATTTTCTTCGTCTTGGTCGTAAAAATGTTCGCCTTCAAAATGACCTTCCTCTGAAGTGTTTTCTTCAGATAAATTATCGTCTTGAGGTGTTAATTCTTCTTCGTTTATATTTTCGTTTTCTTCGCTCATAATTTAGTTAACAGCTAACAGCTAACAGCTAACAGAAAATTCTGTGAACTGTGAACCATAAACTTTAAGATGTTAATTCTTCAACGGTATCCAACTCCACTTTCAAATTCTTGATGATAAACTCTTGGCGGTCTGGCGTATTTTTACCCATATAGAATTCCAATAGTTTTTCAATAGAAGTCGCTTTGTCCAACATTACTGGATCCAATCGAATGTCTTCTCCAATAAAATGTTTGAACTCATCAGGTGAAATTTCCCCTAATCCTTTGAATCGTGTAATCTCTGGTTTTGGTTTTAATTTATCAATAGCTGCTCTACGCTCATCATCGCTGTAACAATAAATCGTTTCTTTCTTATTACGCACACGGAACAACGGCGTTTGCAAAATATACAAATGTCCTTCTTTGATAATTTCAGGGAAAAACTGCAAGAAAAACGTAATCAATAACAAACGAATATGCATACCATCAACATCAGCATCGGTAGCAATTACAATATTGTTATAACGTAAATCTTCCATGCTTTCTTCGATATTCAAAGCCGCTTGAAGTAAGTTGAATTCCTCGTTTTCGTACACAATTTTCTTTGTCATTCCGTAGGTATTCAATGGCTTACCACGCAAACTAAATACAGCTTGTGTATTTACATCACGTGATTTAGTAATTGAACCCGAAGCTGAGTCTCCCTCGGTAATAAATAATGTACTTTCTAAACTTCGTGGATTCTTAGCATCAGTTAAATGTACACGACAATCACGTAATTTTTTATTGTGTAAACTTGCCTTTTTAGCACGTTCTTTGGCTAATTTTCTAATTCCCGAAAGTTCTTTACGTTCGCGTTCAGCCTGAAGGATTTTACGAAGTAATAAATCAGCTACTTCAGGGTTTTTATGTAAAAAATTATCAAGATTCGTTTTAATAAAATCGTTTACAAATGTACGTACCGATGGACCATTTGGACCAATGTCAGTCGAACCTAATTTGGTTTTGGTTTGTGATTCGAAAACTGGCTCTTCAACTTTTACAGAAATCGCAGAAACAATTGATTTACGAATATCAGAAGCTTCAAAAGGTTTATTATAAAACTCCTTTATCGTTCTTACAATAGCCTCACGAAAAGCGCCCAAATGCGTTCCTCCTTGTGTCGTGTTTTGTCCGTTAACGAATGAATAATATTCTTCGGAATACTGACTCTTACTATGTGTCATCGCAATTTCGATATCATCACCACGTAAGTGAATAATTGGATATTGCATATCTTCTTCAGAAATTGTTTCTTCTAATAAATCTTTTAATCCATTATCAGAATAGAACTTTTCACCATTATAAACTATCGTTAATCCTGTGTTTAGGTAACAATAGTTTTTAAGCATTTTTACGATATATTCATTACGGTATTTGTAATGCTTAAAAATAGTATCATCAGCTACGAAAGAGACCTTTGTCCCTTTGCGTTTTGTTGTGGTTATAACTTCTTCTTCAAGGGTAAGGTTACCCGCAGAAAATTCGGCTGCTTTTTGTTGGTCATCACGAACAGATTCTACACGAAAGAAAGTAGAAAGTGCATTAACAGCCTTGGTACCTACTCCATTTAAACCAACAGATTTTTTAAAGGCCTTTGAGTCATACTTACCTCCAGTATTCATTTTAGAAACTACATCGACAACTTTTCCTAAAGGAATACCACGTCCGTAATCACGTACGGTCACCATTCGATCCTTGAGAGTAACTTCGATAGTTTTACCAGCACCCATTACGAATTCATCGATACAGTTGTCAAGAACCTCTTTTAACAGAATGTAAATCCCATCATCTGGCGACGAACCATCACCTAATTTACCAATGTACATACCAGGACGCATACGGATATGTTCCTTCCAGTCGAGAGAACGTATATTGTCTTCGGTATATTGATTTTGCTCCAGCATAACTAGTTTTTGGATTTTTTGCTAATATAATAGAAATGAGCCTAAAATGAAATAGACCACACCGAAAGTTATTAAGAAACCACTAGATTCATTTATTAACAATTTTTATCTTATAAAATCACGAATAATTTGTTAAAATATGTTAAAAAAATACATACATTAGCTTAAACTAAACAAACATTTTATGAAAAAACTAATCAATTTATCCTTTCTCTTACTGTGTGTATCCTATGCGTACTCGCAAGATCAGGAAAAAGAACAAACTAAAGAATTAGAAGAAGTCACAATCCAAACAGTTGGCTCAAGAAATTCAAAACGAACTGTTGTAAATTCTGCTGTTCCAATTGATATTATTAATGTTAAAGACGTAACGACTCAAAGTGGTAAAATAGAGATTAATGAGTTACTTCAATATGTTGCTCCTTCTTTTAATGCTAACAAACAATCGGGATCTGATGGGGCAGATCACGTAGATCCAGCATCTTTAAGAGGTATGGGACCAGATCAAACTTTAGTCTTAATCAATGGAAAAAGAAGACATCAATCTTCATTAATAAATCTATTTGGTACTAGAGGTCGTGGAAACACTGGAACTGATTTGAATACAATACCAGCTTCTGCCATTAAGAGAATTGAAATTTTACGTGATGGAGCATCAGCACAATACGGTTCAGATGCTATTTCTGGAGTAATCAATATTGTCCTTAATGACAATGTTAATGAACTCAACGGAGCCATTACTTATGGGGCTTATAATACAAAAGCAGATGGAGATTTTCCATTAGGAACTGCTAATACCAAGGGCTTTAGGTTAGATCAAAACGGTAATGGAAATTCATTTGGAAAAAACAAACGTTTTGATGGAAACTCTGTAAAAGTTGGAGCAAACTATGGTGTTTCTCTTGGTAAAAAAGGTGGTTTTGTAAACTTTACCACAGAATTTTTAAATAAGGAAAAAACATTACGTCCTGGTTTTGACTTTAGAAAAGGCTTTGGAGAAGCCGAAATCATGAGTGCCAACATAATGGCAAATCTATCAGTTCCAATTTGTGACAAACTAGATTTTTATGCTTTTGGAGGAAGAAACTACAGAGATACTGACGCTTACGCTTTCACAAGAAATGATGGAGAAAGAGTTGTAGAATCAATTTATCCTGGAGGATTTACTCCTAGAATTACATCAAACATTGTTGATAATTCTATTGCTGTTGGTTTTAGAAGAAAATCTGACAAGGGATGGAAAATGGATTTAAGTAATACTTATGGGAAAAACATTTTCGACTATAGAATAAAAGGAACTTTAAATGCATCATTAGAAGGTAATTCTCCGAGAGAGTTTGATGCTGGAGGACATAGCTTAAGCCAAAACACAATTAACCTTGATTTTTCAAAAAATTATGACTCAGTTTTAAAAGGGATGAATTTAGCTTTTGGAGCTGAATACAGATTAGAAAGATTCGAAATTTTTGCTGGTGAAGTTGGATCGTACGCAACTTATGATACAAACGGCAATGTAATAACTGATCCTTCAACACAATCTGCTCCTATTGATCCTGTTAGTGGTAATCCGAGACCAGGTGGATCACAAGGTTTCCCTGGATATAGTCCTAAAAATGAAGTTAATGAGACTCGTTCAAACATCTCTTTTTATGCTGATGCTGAATTTGATATTACAGAAAGATTACTAATTAGTGGCGCAGCTCGTTTTGAAAACTATAGTGATTTTGGAAGTACTTTAAACGGAAAAATAGCCTCTAGGCTTAAAATCACAAGTAAAATAAATTTAAGAGCTTCAATAAGCTCAGGATTTAGAGCACCTTCATTAGCGCAAATTTATTACAACACTAGTTTTACAAACTTTAGCAGCTCTGGTGCTTCTGAAATTTTATTAGCAAATAATGAAAGTTCAGTTACAAGAGCTTTTGGTATAGAAAAACTAAACGAAGAAAAAGCTATAAATACATCATTTGGAGCAACAGCAAATTTTGGAAATTTTACAGCAACAATTGATGGATATATGATTAACGTAAAAGACAGAATTGTTTTAACAGGCTATTTTGATGCATCTTCTTTAGGCTTAGGTGTAGATCAAGCTCAATTTTTCGTAAATGGTGCAGATACAAAAACAAAAGGTATTGATCTTGTATTATCGTGGAAGAAAAAATTTGGTGAATCTAATTTTGGAGCTACATTCGTAGGTAATATAAATGAAATGAAAATTTCTAAAGTAAAGAATCATAATTTAGATGAACAAACATTCTTTGGGGAGAGAGATAAAGCCTTTTTATTAGCTTCAGCACCAAAAAATAAGTTTGCTTTAAATTTAAATTACGGCAGAAAATGGTTTGATGCAGGCCTTGCATTTACTAGATTTAGTGAAGTTAAATTATTGGATTATCAAGTATATGAGGATGTTGCTGATTATGGTTCATTTGACAACCAAATTAAAGCTGCAACTGACACATATGACCCTAAAATTGTTACCGATTTAACTTTAGGCTTTAAACTATCTAAAAATTTCAAACTTACATTAGGAAGCAACAATATGTTTAATATATATCCTGATCAACAAGATGATTGGGTTGAAGCTGGTGGATATTGGGATGCTGTACAAATGGGCTTTAGTGGTGCATACTACTACGCAAGACTTGGACTTAAGTTTTAATTCATAGAATGAAAAAAATACTATTTTTAGTTTTGCTTATTTTAGGAATTACCAACGGATATTCCCAAATTATAACAGGCATAATTCACGACAGTAGTAAAAAACCACTTTCAGGTGTAATAATTACTGAAAAAGATGTGATAAATAATTGTGTATCCGATAAAGATGGTAAATTTTCCATTGCCATTAATAATCTTGTAGATAACAAATATATGTTAGGAATATCATTAGATGGTTACTATTATAGTGAAGCCTCAGGCTTTGGTAATGAAACAAAATTAGATATTGAAATGATTAGAATTGGAGAAGATTTGGAAGGTGATTGGAAAAAAATATCTCCTGAAGAAAAAGACAAGCAAAAAAATTAAAATATTCATTTAAAAAAAGCCTTCAATAATTTGAAGGCTTTTTTATGATTAGATTATTTCAGCTACAAGCTCCCTTAATTGAGAATCTAATTCAGAATTAGAAATTTTTAAATTCTCTATATCAAAATTATCATTAAAACTTGGTAATGAAAATGTTCCTTTAATATCAGCTCCAAATCTTGGGAAAGCATTTTTAGCAATTTCTAAAACTGTAGCTCCTCCTCTACCTCCTGGTGATGTAGCCATTAATAGCATTGGTTTTTGTTGAAAAACCTCTTTAGCTTGTCTGGAAGACCAATCAAACAAATTTTTAAATGCTGCCGAATAGTTTCCATTGTTCTCAGCTAATGAAACCACTAAAAAATCTGCAGAAGTAATTTTATTCAAAAAATCCTTAGCTAACTGTGGCTGTCCAATTTGTTTTTCCAAATCGACACTAAAAAGTGGTAATGCAAAATCATTTAAATCTAGAATTTCTACTAAAGCATCATTAAATAAAGTTGAAGCATAGGTAGCTAATTTTTTATTTATTGAGTTTTTACTATTACTTCCTCCAAAGGCAACTATTTTCATACTTTTTAAATTTATTTACAAGATAAAAAAAATGCGAGATAAATTAACTCGAACCTATATTATTTTCTATTCAAAAAATTATAGATCGAAGCGGAAGTGCATTACGTAATCATCATAAACGATATATTCTTTTCCTTCTACACTTAATTTTCTTCTTTTTTATTTAGAATCAAAGAGAATTTATAAATTTTAGCAACTTCAACTACTGAACAAGAAAAAATAATATTCAGTTACGAAACTTCTCAAATTGTAGTCTATAAAATTTGTAAAAAATTTGTAAGAATAACTTTTATATATTTGCTAAATCACAAACTGTTGTATTTTAAATAATTAGAGATAAAACATGAGAAAAATTACTTTTTGTATATTGGGAACTGTTCTAATTTTCAAATTACAGGCGCAAATTAGCCCTGCAAATTTTATAGACACAGCTGTTGAAACTGCTGGTATAACCAAGATCATTTCCTCTGATTTAAATAATGATGGTTTTAATGACATCATTACTTCTTCTACAGGAACCAATGGTAGATTAGGATTTTACAACAATCTAACGAATCATACGTTTTCAGCTTTTAATATCATAGAACCCTTTGAATTTTGTAGAGGAATCGCAACTGGGAATTTCAATAATGACAATTTAATAGATTTTGTTGCCATTGGTAAAGCAACCAATGAAGTCAAAATTTTCATCAATAATAATGGCTCTTATACAACATCTATAATCGATTCCCATAACATGATATTGAATGATGTTATTGTAGCCGATTTTGATCAGAACAATTTTGACGATATTGTAGTTATCGGACAACATTCCATTGATTTTTACAGAAATAATGGTAATAGTCAATTTAATAAAGAAATTATATTAAACACAAGTACTTCTCCGTTAGTTTTAGAATGTTTAGACATCGCTACCAAAGACATGGACAATGATGGAGATTTAGACATTATATCAGGAGAAACTGCTGGTTTGGTTGTTTATATTAATAATGGAAATGCTATTTTTTCACCAAATTATTATTCGATAACCCCTGAAGTATATTTTTTAGTACATCCAATCGACATAGATAATGACGGAGATTTTGATATTGTTGGTAGAAATGGTGCAGGAAAAGTCAAATGGTTTGCAAACAATGGAAATGGTAATATGACTTATCAAGCTACATTGACTTCGATACCAAATATAATATCTTTGGACTCCAACGATTATAATGGAGATGGCTGGCAAGATTTATATGTTTCTTTCACGAATAACATTGCAATATTTGCAAATGATGCTACTCATAATTTCAATACTTCTATCAATATGTATCAAAATACAGGTTTAAATATGGGAAAAGTAGCTATCGCCAATATTAATAATGACGCTAGCCTAGATTATGTTTGGTCTGGTGGAAACAATGCCCTTGCATACCATTTAAATCAGAGTGTATTATCTTTAGATAAGGAAGAACTAAACAATTTGATTATTTTTCCAAATCCAACAAATGAAATTTTACAAATTTCTGTACAAGTTGAAAAATTAACTCTTTACAATTTAATTGGAGAAAAATTACTGGAAAATAATAACTCAAACAGTATTAATCTATCAAATCTTTCTAATGGAATTTACATCCTTCGAATAGAAAAAGAAGGAAAAAGTAGTTTTAAAAAGATCTCTAAAAAATAGATATAAAAAATAAAAGCTATTTATAATTAATAATGATATAGTATTCCTGTATCAGTTGCTGTCCACAAGGCTGCTTTCTGATTGGATGCCTTCAAGGCATTGTTGGTCCAGGTATTGCAGGTATGAAATAGGCTATAACTTCCTTTGGCTTCATAAAAAGCATCATTTTTTCCATAAACCGCATTCGTTTCAATTTTCATATAATTATCTGAATCTAATTGAAAAGAGTCATTTATATAGTCTATTAATTTTTGATATTCTGCTTCAGAAACAATTATTTTTTTACAATTGTTATTCTCTTTCAAGCTTTTATAAAATGTAGCATGAATAGCGGATGTACTGAAACCTATTGCCGCTTTTAAAGCTGTTGAAAGTTTCAAATCATTCCAAGTTGGTGTTTCCAGATAAAATCCTTTATCACCCCATCCAAAGGCTACTAATTGAGCTGTTGAATCTTTAGCAATTGTATTCTCGAATTTTACCTTTTGACTCCAATCAAACAGGTTATTTTTAACTGGAAGAACTATATCTGTGTGGATACCATTTGACAGGATATAAACCGGGATTGTTTTTCCTTCTTATGAAACATCGGAATTAACTGAAATTTTAGGTAATAAAAAAGCACATAAAGTATAGGTTAATAAAAAACCTAGGAGACCCAGTATTAATTTTAGAGAGAATTTGAATACTTTTTTGAATTTCATAGAATAGTTTACAAATGAAAATCAAAAATTAAGCCAAAAAGAAAGCGAAACCTCTGGGTTTCGCTTAATTATTTATGTATGAGATTATTAAAAATTATACATTGAAACGGAAATGCATCACATCACCATCTTTTACAATATATTCTTTACCTTCTACGCGTAACTTTCCAGCTTCTTTTACTTTTGCTTCCGAACCATAGTTTGAATAATCCTCAAAAGCAATAACTTCAGCACGGATGAATCCTTTTTCAAAATCTGTATGGATAACTCCAGCTGCTTTTGGCGCTGTATCACCAATATTGATTGTCCAAGCTCTAACTTCCTTAACTCCGGCAGTAAAATACGTTTGAAGATTTAATAGTTTATAAGCCGCACGAATTAACACAGATGAACCTGGTTCTGTTAAGCCCATATCTTCTAAAAATACTTGACGCTCTTCGTAGCTTTCTAACTCAGTAATATCAGCTTCTGCACCAACAGACAAAATAATTACCTCTGCTTGTTCGTCTTTAACCAACTCACGCACTTGGTCAACATATTTATTTCCACTTACAGCAGAACTTTCATCAACATTACAAACATATAAAACTGGCTTTGTTGTAATCAATTGGAATTCTTGCATCAATTCTTCCTCATCTTGATTTTGAGGAATTACCGTACGAGCCGATTTTGCTTGCATTAATGCTTCACGAATTCTATCTAATAACACTTTTTCAGCTTGTGCTTCTTTATTTCCCGTTTTTGCAGCGCGATTTACTTTTTCTAAACGTTTGTCAACTGTTTCTAAGTCTTTTAACTGCAATTCGATATCGATAGTCTCTTTATCACGAATTGGATTTACATTACCATCAACGTGAACAATATTATCGTTATCAAAACAACGTAAAACGTGAATAATAGCATTACACTCGCGGATATTTCCTAAGAATTGATTTCCTAAACCTTCTCCTTTACTTGCTCCTTTTACTAATCCTGCAATATCTACGATATCTACAGTAGCCATTTGCACTCGCTCTGGTTTTACTAATTCTTCCAAACGGTTAATTCTTGGGTCTGGAACATTAACTACACCAATATTAGGTTCAATAGTACAAAACGGGAAGTTTGCACTTTGTGCTTTAGCATTAGATAAACAATTAAAAAGAGTTGATTTCCCAACATTAGGCAATCCTACAATTCCTGCTTTCATTATTTTGATTTTTAAAAGTGTGCAAATATAGGGTAAAAGTTACAAAGTCTCAAAGTAGCTAAGTACAAAGTTATTTTTATAAAAGATTCTTAATTAGAAGATTTTTAACTTGAAATCTTGAAAAAATTACCCAGCCTAGTTATAATAAAATCAAAGAATACTATTACTTTTTTTAATAAAAAGATTATGTTTAAATTTTGATGATGTTGTAGGGCACCCTGATGGCACTCTATAAATCTTAGTTATTTTCTTCTCTACTCTACTTTTTAAATATTGTTCAAAAACATCATTTAGTCTCTTACTTTGTTTCATATGTAATTTTTAAAAATCTATTTTTCAATTTATAAGAATGAATTCTTACAAAAAATCATTAAATATGATGATTGTTTTATGTACAAAATAAACTTACTTTTGCAAGAAATTTACTCCTAAAAAAAATGAAAAAAGTATTTATTTTATTACTTATACTAATTGGAAGCATAAGTCATGCTCAAAAACTTTCTTTCCAATACGATAGTGCTGGAAACCAAATAGTAAGACAACTCTGCCTTAGTTGTTCTTCAAAAACTTCAGAAACACCACCAAAAGAAGTCAGTGAATTACAAAATGAAGATTTAAAAAAATTTTCTCCTGAAGATGTTATTTCCTATTATCCAAATCCAGTAAAAGAGCAACTATATCTAAAATGGGATCTAATAAATAATATAAAAGTCGTTTCTATTAATCTATATTCATTAACTGGTCAACTTATAAAAACTTTCAAAAATCTAGAAAATGAGAACAGTTATGTAGTTTCATTTTATGACCTACCAGATAATGTTTATAGTCTAAACCTAGTTTACTCCAATGGAGAACAAAAACCAATCAAAATCATTAAAAAATAAATTTTGCTCCTATGAAATATAGAATACTATCTATACTCTTCTTTTTTACAACTATTTTATTTTCTCAAAATTATCACGACACACAAGGTAAATTAGAAATCTCAAATAGCGGGCAAGCCGTTTATACTTTACCAATTGCAATGCCACCTAGTGCTAATGATGTCGGGCCTGTAATAAATCTTGTCTATTCAAGTGGCCAAATGGGAGGTGTCGCAGGTCAAGGATGGAATATTAATTCGATTTCTACTATTGCCAGAATGGCGACAAGAACTGACATTGATGGTTTTAAAGATGGTGTTGATTTTGATGATAACGATAAATTATCACTAGATGGTCAACGACTTATTTTAAAGTCTGGAACGTATTGGGCTGATGGTTCAACCTACGAAACCGAAATACAATCGAATACTAAAATCGAATTAAAAGGAAGTGGCACCAATATTTATTTTATTACTACTGCCCCAGACGGTTCACGCACATGGTATGGTAATTATGGAGGTACAAATGCTACCGATTTGACTGCTTATTATATTGTTCGATTTGAAGACACTAATGGTAATTATATCACCTACCATTATTCTAATCCTTTTGGAAAAAGTTTATGTATATCCGAAATTAAATTTAGTGCTAACAACAATGGAGTAACTCCTGTAAACAGTATTCTTTTTAATTACAAGCAAGCGAAACGAACTGAAAAAGCTTATATAAAAGGTGTATTACTTGAAAAAGTAGCCTTACTAGATAATGTAGAAGTAAAAACTTCAGGTCAATTATTTAGAAAATATCAACTAACTCATATTGAAAACTCAGGATATGAAAGAGTGAAACAAATTCAAGAGTTTAACGGTGCTGGAGAACCTGCTAATCCAGTTGTTTTTGATTACGATACCACATATACACAAAATATCGAAACACCAACAGATTATGCAAATAATTTAAATTTTAATTCTATAACATTATCTGGTGATTTTGATGGTGACAGCAGATTAGATTTTGCAACAGAAAACAAAATATACAGTAAATTATTTCAAGGTTCAACTGGTGCTGTAACTGATATTCCTTTTTCTATTGACAAAAGAACATCACTATGCGTTACAACATTAAATGGCACAAAACTAAATCAATTTCATTCAATTTCTAACATTAAAGAAAATGCTAATTCCATAGCTTTTGAAGTTTACAGTAAAAATCCAGACTATTCTCCTTATCTACCAGGTTTGAGTTTGAATTACATAAAAGAAATACCACTAAATAATACGGGTACTGGAACAGGAGATAATTCTAACTGTACATTTGAACCTGTTTATACAAAAAAATCAAATGAATATTTGGAAGGAGATTTTGATGGAAATGGCATTTCAGAGATTCTGATTACCAGTAAAATAAACGAAGTTAAAAAGACTTTATTTACTACAGAAAATGAATGTATACAATGCAAATATGAAATTGACTTTAATTCACATAAATTATACCGTAAACCACAATATCCGTATTCTCAATATCCTTTCGAATCTTCAAATTTTACTACTGAATGTGTAAATCTAAGAGGAACCTGTCAAAAAGTTGGTTATATAAGTTTAGAAGATCTTTTTGATTTTAACGGACATCAATATGTATATAAATATTATAGTAATAGAGCTAGTACGGGCTGGAACTTACAAACCAATCCACCAGCCAGCCTTAATTCTCAAACTTCAACACTTACTGATTATGTAATTCCTATTGGTGGCATTACTCTTAATGCTACAAAAAAATGTTATGAATCATATTCAGACTCTGGAAATAATTATTACTATTTAGATCTAAACCAATATAGTTCTGAAGATTTAGGAAGTAGTGGATTCTCTCAACTTGATGTACCAAATTCAACAATTTTAGAAGGTAAAAAGTATGTGATGGATTTTAATGGTGATGGAAAGAGTGATATTTTATGTGTAAAAACCAATGGGCAATACAATTTAATCACATTTAATAAGCTAAATCAATCTCCTTGGGTTAATCTGGAAATTATAGGAAATGGTACTTTAAATAATTATACCGATGATAAGCAAATATTATTTGGAGATTATAATGGAGATGGAAAAACAGATATTATGATGCCTCATCATAATGGTAACGGATGCTCACAATGTGATTACTGGTATATTTACTATAGCAACCCTAAACCCACTGGAGGATCTTTTTTTGAAATAGAAGGGCATAATATAGTTGAATATTGGGCAAATACTGGTGATAGCTATAACACTCAAACTCATTTAAGTAATTATTATGCATTAGACACTAATAATGATGGAAAATCTGACTTAGTACGAGTTTGGCGTAAATATTACAAACCAGACGAAACGATAAATGACCATAATACCATGTGGGAAGTAACTACTTATGTTAACAATATTGGAAATACAAATGTAACTGGTAACAAATTTACATTAGATTACACCAGTCCAATTAATCATCGTAGTGATAACAACTGGATGCCAATTCCAATAGTTTCTTCTTATAGAAACAATGGATTAGAAAGTGACTTAGTGGTTGTCCAAAATCAAGATAACACAGTCACTTATGTTAATTTCACCAAAAATGTTTCGCAAGATATTTTACTAAAAAAAGTAAGTTCATCAGGCGGAAACATTCTAGATGAAATTACATACAAATCCATGGAACCTGAAACTAATGCTAATTTTGGTCAAGGCGCATTCTCAGAATTTTATTCTTCAAGCAATTCACTAGATTATCCCAATGTAGAAGTTAAAAGAGTTATACCAATTAAACTTGTTTCAAAAATAACTAATACAGCTGTAGGTGTAACTAAAAGTCAAGATTTTAAGTATCATGGTTATATGGTCAATATGAACTTAGGCCCTATTGGTTTTGCCAAATTTGCTCGTAGTGCTTGGTATCAAAATCCTACGGAAAAAAGAATATGGAGTGTGACTGAAAATGATGCTATATGGCGAGGTGCAACCAAAAGAAATTATTCACAACTCGTAAGCACGGGTAATGCTTTTTCATTCGTAACTTCAGGTAATCCATCAGGAATAATAAACAGTACACGAAATAGTTTTTCTTATAACACTGTAAATAGTGTGTATAACATTCTCTTAAATACTCAAATCACGACTGATTTCATTACAAATGTATCTAACGAAAGCAGCTACACTTACGATTCTAATTATTTTATCCTTACTCAAAGCACAACAACAAATAAATTAAATGGGGTAACTCAAGGAATTGTAACCACTGATAATACTTTTAGTAATAATCCTTCAGGAACAGGGAGTACCTATTTTATTGGAAGACCTTTAACCACAAAAACAACAACTGTTGCTTATTCGGATACATCACAATCAAGTACTGAATTTTATTACACCAATAATTTACTTACTAAAACCAAGAAAAAAGGAAATACAACTTCAAATAAATATTTAGTCGAAGACTATGAATATGATTTCTTCGGGAATATCAAAAAGAAAACTGTGAGTGCTGAAGGATATACTGGCCCAGTAATAGCACCTAGGAGTACCTCGTTTACTTATGATTCTTCAGGAAGATTTGTTGAAACCTCTACTGATGTTGAAGGTTTAACCACAACTAACAACTTATTTCATCCTTTATATGGTATTGTCCTTAAATCGACAAATCCTTTTGGACTTGCTACAACAACTGAAGTTGATAATTGGGGAAAAACAAAAAAAATTACCGATTATCTTGGAAAAAGCATTAACTATACTTACACGAAAACTTCTAACGAATATACTGTCACAAAAACTGGTGATGATGGAAGCAGCAGCATTACAGTAAGTGATGCTTTAGGTAGAGGAATTAAAACCGGAGTTAAAAACATCGATGGATTATGGTCATATAAAAATGTGGAGTATGACTTTTTAGGTAGAATATATAAAGAGACTGAACCTTACTCTACAGGTGGCCCTACAAACTGGAGCACTCTAACCTATACCTATGATGAATATGGAAGGAAATTAAGAGAAGTTAAAGGTACAACAGGAATAATAAAAAATTATGTTTATAATGGTCTAACCGCATCTGTTTCTGACACATTTAAAACAGTTTCAACTACCAAAAACGCTAATGGCCATATAATGTCTACAACAGACAATGGTGGAACAATAACTTATACATATTACGCCAATGGAGGTCTTAAAACATCAAATTTTGAAGGCACAACCATAAGCACAAAATATGACGAGTGGGGTAATAAAATAGAACTAAATGATCCATCTGCAGGTCTTTATAAATATGAATACTATCCAACAGGTGAAATTTATAAAGAAATCACACCAAAAGGGGAAACTGTTTATAATTTAGATAATACTGGAAAACTTCAAGAGAAAACAATTTCAGGAGATCTAACAGAGACTAAAATAGTACATACCTATGATGGGACAACAAAATTGCTAACATCAACAGATTTTTATGATGTTGATGGAGAAAACATACAATATACTTATGAATATGACCAGTTTAATAGAATAGTAAAAACTACTGAAACCAACACTAATACAGCTGGTTATGAAAGACAAACCACGTATGATAGTTTTGGAAGACCTGACAGAGAATATTACAAAGCAACCTATTATGCCAATGGTAAAAGTTCTGAAAAATGGATTAAAAATACCTATAAAAATGGCTCACATTGGCAAATACTGGATGATACTTCTCAAAAAATTTTATGGCAAACTAATACCGTTAATGAAAGAGGTCAATTAAAAGAAGGGTTGTATGGTAATGATATTTTAGTTACAAACAGTTATAATGAATTAGGATTCCCTACCCAAAAAAAACATGATTTACAAGGTACAACTCCTGTAAATGTCATGACTCTAAACACCACTTTTGATGTAGTAAGAGGTAATTTATTGAATAGATACAATAGTTTATTTAATAAAACGGATCAATTTAAGTATGATGCTCTTGACAGACTTACAGAATGGAGTGATGGTCCAAAACTATTATTTAAATATCTTTTCACAACAAACAATGAAGGGTTTACAGCTTTTGGAACTAGTGGAATTGTAGTTACACAAGAAAGTGGTAGACTAAAAGTAAATGCTACAAATTATGGTGTAGGTACAGAAAAAGTAATTTTAACAAATGCTTCTATTGGAAAAACTATAAATGTTAAAGGTGAATTTACAAGAATATCTGGCGCCACTAATGTTTCTATTACTATTATTGAAACAGACCCTGTAACTCAAGATTTTTATGAAGTTGATGGAGGTACACTAGCTAATGGTAATTTTGAAATGGAATACACTACTCAATTTTATCCAAACATTAAACTCCGATTTAATACAGGTAACGGTTTTATAAACAGAAAAACCAATGGAACCATAGTAAATCAGAACAGTCAAAGTATTAATCAAAGACCTGGAGACCCTATAATTACGCCAGATCCTGCATCTGTAGTATTCACTCTGGACAATATCACAATTACAGATATGAATCCTCCTGGTATAACACAATCGTATGACAATAAAGGGCGAATCACTCAAAGCAAAATTGGATCTTATAATTATACAAATACAGCAAAACTGTATCAAAATACTTCTGTATTCGTAACGCCTGAAGCTAATACATACTATCAAGCACAACCATTACAAAACGTTAGCTATAATGCATTTAAAAGTCCCGTTTCTATTGCTGTTGACGGTATTGATGCACTCTTCTTTTCATATAACGCTTTCAACAATAGAAGTGCCTTATATTATGGAAGTCCTGATCCTGATATCTCAAGATGTCTTTATAAAAAATTCTATTCGGCTGATGGCACAATGGAAATAAAATATGATAAAGACACAGACATCACTGAGTTTATTACTTACATTGGTGGTGATGGTTATACAGCTCCAATTATTTTAAAAAGCGATGGCAATAAAAAACATTATTTTTATTTACACAGAGATTATCAAGGCAGTATAATAGCTATAACTGATGAAGCGGCTAAAATAGTAGAAAAAAGACTTTTTGATCCTTGGGGTGAAATCGTAAAAATTCAAGATGGATTTAACAATAATCTAGACAAATTAACCGTTTTAGACAGAGGTTATACAGGACATGAGCATTTACAAACTATTGGTCTAATTCACATGAATGGTCGATTGTATGATCCTAAATTACATCGTTTCCTACAACCTGATAATAATATACAAGACCCGTATAATACACAAAATTACAACCGTTATGGTTACGTTCTTAACAACCCTTTAAAGTATACTGACACAAGTGGTGAATCGTATGAGCTACTAACAGCAGTAGTAGTAGCTGCCGCCGTAGCAGTTTTAAGCTATACGGCTACAGCCTTTTTTGCCGATGTACCATTTACAGCTGGTGGCTTGGTTAAATCTGTCTTAATAGCTTCAGCTTCAGCAGTAATTACATACGGTATTGGATCTGCTACAAGTACTATTACAAATTTTTATGTAAGATCTGGAGTACAAGCCCTAGCACACGGGGCATTTCAGGGAGGAATGTCAAGCGTACAAGGAGGTAATTTTTGGCAAGGATTTGCGGCAGGAAGTATAAGTAGTCTTGCAGCTAGTGCTTTTAGTAAAGGTTATAGCCATGATGGTGTAGATGCTAGTGGACAAATGATAAATGCAAAACAAGTATGGAGTGGTGCTGGGCAATTTGCCGATAGCACTGCTGGCATGGTTGCTTTTGGAACAGTAATGGGTGGTGCCGGTGCTAGTATAAGTGGCGGTAACTTTTGGCAGGGAGCTGCAACAGGTTTCACCGTGAGTATGTTTAATCATGCGATGCACGATGGAGACAGAAACAGTATGTTTGATGATGATGACCTACAACAACAAGGCAAGGAGGTAACTCTAAAATCATTAGGGATTAGTTCTAGAGACTCTGGAGAAACAATCATTAATAAAATCATGTCTGGTATGAAACCAGGTGATTATGCGTCTGGTGATATGTTTTCTTTTATAAATTCAGATGTTGGAGATTATATTAAGACAGTAACAAGAGTAGATGCAAATAATTTTAGAATTACTACTAAAGGTGTGTTTACAGGCGCGGCATTAAAAAACAATTCTACTCTAACAATATCAAAAGCTAATATCTCCGCATTAAAAATTACTGGAGCATACAAAATATCTATAAATGGACTCACTTCTATAGGTAGAGGTCAAATTTATCAGAATGTTTGGGTAAATGATAATATGCGATATATGTACGACAATAATAAATGGTTACAAGCAAAAGTAAAATAAATAGTTATGAAAAACATTTATCAAAAAATCATTATAGTATTATCTACCTTATTATTTAAGATATTAATTTGGTATATTTTTCAAAATCAAGCTATAGATTTATCTAATCTTATTTGTGAAAATTTAGGAATTGTAACCAAAGGGAAACAAGATTTTTTTAACGGAATACCAAAATTAATAGTCCTAATTAAAGTTAGTATTTTAATTATTGAAGTTTTATTAGACTTGGTTATTTTATTGTCTTTAAGATTCATTTTTAGGTATTTTATTTTAAAGCGTTTTATTTATTGCTATCTAATTGTTAGTTTTATCATTTTACTTTTGGTTCTATTATTATTTTAACGAAAATTAACATAAACAACAAACCCAGCCGTTGAGCTGGGTTTTGTTATTTATAAAATATTTAGTTTAGTAGCTTTAATAAAATTATCTACGGTAAGCAATAAGCATTGTTTATCTTTTTCGGGCAGGCTTTCAATATCTGCCATTCTTTTAAACATAACTAGTCTTTAAATATATTTTGGTTATCTGCTTCTCCCATTAAAAAACCGTGTCATCAAAGAATATAAACTACAACTGTAAAAAGTTGTAGTTTTGTTTTTTTATATACACCATGTCCACAAAATATAAAGCCGCAACTAGACGAAGCTTATTTTATTACGATAACAACAGTAGGATGGATAGATGTTTTTACAAGATTAAATCAAAAACAAAACATTGTCAGAGCACTACAATACTGGCAGTTACATAAATGACTCTAAATTTATGTTTATTGTATTATGACAAGTCATATACAAATACTATGTAAAACTACTAATGGATTTATTCTTAGTGATGTTATACGTGATTTTAAAAAAATTTACTTCTAAGGAAATCATTCAAATAATTATTAACGAACCAGAGAGCAGACGTGAATAGATGTTGGATTATTTTCAAAACGCATGTGAACATTTAAAAGAGAGCAGCACTATAAAGTTTGACAAGATGGTTATCATGCAGAACAGATTTATAGAAATTCGTTTATAAGACAAAAAGTTGAATATATACACAGGACCCCTGTTAAAAACAAAACTGTAAGATGTCAAGAAGATTATTTTTTCAGCTCAGCCAGAAATTATGCGGGTTTGGAAAATGATTTAGATGTGATTTTGTTAGATTTGTTTTAAAGTTTGTGATAAGCACGGATTACACTCGAGCGAAGCGAACAGACGAAGTAAATCCGCGCTATCAGATTATCAGAGTAATAATAAAGACATTATAACACATATAAATATAAAAAAAGCTGCTCAAATGAGCAGCTTTTTTTATATATGTAGAATAAATTTATTGAAGATTTCCCAAACGCTCTATCACTTCTTTTTCTTCTTTTGTTGAGATGAAACCTGATTCTACATCCCAATAATTGTTATAGTATTTTGTTTTTTTACTGATTAAGGATTTGTCTTTAAAAACATTATGCTCGTTATACTTGAAAAGTTTTTTATCATAATTAGTTGTCACCATATGATTATTCACCTCTACTCTACTGCTTGTTTTCTTGTATTTTTTTTCAAATGCAATTACTTCTTTAGAATTCGCTAAATAATATAAATTACCATCTGTTTTAAAAGTGTTTTTATACTCTAGCTTGTAAATTTTACTACTTTTCAAAAATGACTGTCTTAATTCGCCCAAACGCGATTCGGCAACCATAGAACCTGTTTCCATGATTATCATTTTATTTCTATCGTAAACAATTTTGTAATTAGACAACACACCATCTGCTTCTTCAAGTGGCGTAATATTAATTACCAAATAATCTTCATTACTAGAATATGACATAACTTGAAAATCATATCTTCGCTTTGCACCTGACTCCAACACTTCTCCTAAGTAGCTAAATTGATAATAGTTTTGAATAATATCATTTAAATCATAACCTAAAAGTTCGTTTTTAATATCAATCTCTAATAAACCAATAGCTCTATTTTGTTCTACTAAAATATCCGTTTTAATATTTTTTGAAGTTCCAAATATTTGAAAATTTATCAATCCATCATTAAAGAAAACTATCTGATCATTTTTCTTGTAAAATTCCCTTAAATACACTTTCAAGTTAGCTGGAATCGATATTTTTTCAAGAGAGTTTTTAACTAATTTCTTTAATATGTCTTGAGGATGTTCACTGGTTAAGATAATTTCATCAAGTCTTTTAGCATTACTTTCTAAATAAACTTCATTGACTTTTTTATTCAGCTCAGTAAATTTAACAGTGTAGGTTTTATAAAGCGAATGTTCAAATTGTAAATCTGACGCTTTGCTAAGGTTAATAAAAGCTTCTCCATCTTTGTTAGTTAAAAAGCCTTGATTATTTTTTTTTGAAGTTATGGTTACTTCTTCAATAGGTAGACCTGTTTCAATATCTTTTACTATTACTACAAACTCAAGATTTTGAGAAAAAGCACTAACACTAAGAAAAAATAAAACAAAAGATAAAATGTTCTTCATCAACGTTGATTTGTATCAAATTTAAAAAAAAAGAGGATTTTTTTTAAAAAAACCTCTTTTATTATATTCTTATCTATTATTCGTTATGTAAAAATGATTGTCTGTTTAACAACGTTTCCTCATCTTCTACATGATTGTCATCGGGAACACAACAATCGACTGGACAAACTGCAGCACATTGCGGTTCATCATGAAAACCCTTACACTCTGTACACTTCCCTGGAACAATATAATAAATATCGTCTGAAACTGGTGTTTGAGCAGCATCTGCATCTACTTCAGTTCCATCAGGTAAAATAATTTTTCCGCTTAATCGTGTACCATCTTTCCAACGCCAGTCGTCAGCGCCTTCATAAATTGCAGTATTTGGACATTCTGGTTCGCAGGCACCACAATTGATACATTCGTCTGTTATGATAATTGCCATATTTCTAAGTTAGAATTTAAAAGTAGAAGTTAGAAGAATATTGTTATTATTCATTAACTAAAACTTATTACTTATTTTTGTGCAAAATTACAATGTAAACCACACATAAGCAAAAAACAAATGCTACAAAAAGATAAAATAAATGCTTTTATTGAATTGGGAAAATTTTTAAGTCAGTTCCAATTAGAAAAAAGTGTAAAGATTGAAGATGTAAAGTTCAACTATCTTTACTTTGACCGTTTTTTAAATCTGATTGAACTTTCACAGTCTCATAATGGTTGGTTTACACCTGAACAGGTTTATTTTTCTATAAAATCGTGGGCAGAAGCATTGACAGAAGAAAATATTAATCAATGGCTTTCTAACTACAATTTTCAGGAAGTAACTACAAAAACTGTTGGTTTAATTTTAGCTGGAAATATTCCGCTTGTAGGTTTTCACGATTTTTTATCAGTGTTAATTGCAGGACATAAAGTTTTGGTTAAAACCTCTTCAAACGATCAGCATTTATTACCATTTTTGGCCAATTATCTAATTGAAGTAGAACCTGTATTAAAAAATTACATTGAATTTAGCGAAGGTAAACTTGAAAATTTTGACGCCGTAATTGCTACTGGAAGTAATAATACAGCCCGTTACTTCGAATATTATTTTAAAGACAAACCTAGTATTATCCGTAAAAACAGAAATTCAGTAGCAGTTTTAAATGGAAATGAATCGACCAAAGATTTGGTTAATTTAGGAGAAGATATATTTCGTTATTTTGGATTAGGGTGTCGTAATGTTTCCAAACTTTTTGTTCCAGAAGGCTACGATTTCAAAAACTTTTTTGAAGCCATTTTTGAATATCAAGATATCATAAAATATGAAAAATACGCTAACAATTACGATTACAATAAGGCGGTTTTTTTAATGAGTTTGTTCCAAATTCTAGACAATGGATTTTTAACAATTAAGGAAGACACGAGCTATGCCTCTCCTATTTCATCTGTATTTTATGAGTTCTATCAAGACATTAAAGATGTAGAGTTACGTTTAAAAAATGAAGCAGACTCCATTCAATGCATTGTCTCCAATAATTTGGTTCCAAACAGTATTCCGTTTGGACAAACACAAAAGCCAAAGCTTTGGGACTATGCAGATAACATAGATACATTAGACTTTTTGTTACAATCATAAAGCACGAAAACGTTTTCGTTAATAAACTAAAGCCTAATGTTAACAACAATTAGGCTTTTTTGTTATCTATTTCACGAAATTTGTGATGATTTTAAAAAATCCGATAAACAACACACAAACTACACAATGAAAAAACACAATTACAGCGCCGGACCATGTATTTTACCGCAGGAAGTTTTTGAGCAGTTAGCAAAGGCTATTCTCAATTTTAACGGAATGGATTTATCCATCCTTGAAATTTCACATCGCAGTGCAGCATTTGTCTCGGTAATGGAAGAAGCACGTGCTTTGGTTCTTGAACTTCTGGGATTAGAAGGAAAAGGTTATCAGGCATTATTCTTGCATGGAGGTGCTAGCTTAGAATTTCTCATGGTTCCTTACAACTTAATGAGAGAAAACGGTAAGGCTACTTATCTTGATACAGGGACTTGGGCAAGTGGAGCGATTAAAGAAGCTAAACATTTTGGTGAAACTATTGTGGTTGCCTCTTCAAAAGCAGATAACTATAATCACATTCCTAAAAATTATGAAGTTCCCACAGATGCAAATTATTTTCACTGTACAAGCAACAATACTATTTTTGGGACACAAATGAAATCGTTCCCAGAATTGAATATTCCTATCGTTTGTGATATGAGTTCTGACATATTTTCGAGATCATTGGATTTTTCCAAATTCGATTTAATCTATGCCGGTGCACAAAAAAACATGGGGCCTGCAGGAGTTACATTAGTAGTTGTAAAAGAAGAAATTTTAGGCAAAACTGGAAAACACATACCTTCAATGTTGGATTACCAACAACATATCGCTAAAGAGAGTATGTATAACACTCCACCAGTATTCCCAATTTATGCATCTTTACTAACATTACAATGGTTAAAAAAGCAAGGTGGAATTAAAGCCATTGAAAAAATAAACGAAGCAAAAGCTAATTTACTATATACCGAGATTGACCGCAATCCTTTATTTAGAGGAACAGCCGTTACAGAAGACAGAAGCATCATGAATGCTACATTTGTATTAAATGATGAAGGTCATGCAGAAACTTTTGACAAATTGTGGAAAGCGGCTGGAATATCTGGATTGACAGGACATAGATCAGTTGGCGGATATCGTGCCTCAATGTACAACGCCTTACCACTTGAAAGTGTACAAGTATTGGTTGGTGTAATGAAAGAACTGGAAAATAAAATATAACTAGCCCCGATAGTAGCAGCATCCTTTTTTGTAACCTGAGGCTCTCGAAGGTTACAAAAAAAGATACAGCGAATAGCGGGAAAAACTCCTAAATAAAAACACAATGAAAATTTTAGCAAACGACGGCATTTCAAAAAGTGGAATTGCACATTTAGAAAATGCTGGATTTGAAGTAATTACTACAAAAGTGGCCCAAGAACAGGTTGCCAATTATATAAACACGCACCAAATTGCCGCGCTATTAGTTCGCAGTGCGACTAAAGTGAGAAAAGACATTATTGATGCTTGTCCGTCCTTAAAAATTATTGGTCGTGGCGGCGTAGGAATGGATAATATTGATGTTGATTATGCTATTTCGAAAGACATACAAGTGATTAATACACCTGCTTCATCATCAAATTCGGTAGCTGAATTAGTGTTTGCCCATTTATTCAGTGGCGTTCGTTTTCTACACGATTCTAACAGAAATATGCCACTTGAAGGTGACAGTAATTTTGACGGATTGAAAAAAGCCTATGCTAACGGAATTGAACTAAGAGGAAAAACTATTGGTATTATTGGTTTTGGCCGAATTGGTCAGGCTGTTGCCAAAATGGCGCTTGGCTTAGGCATGAAAGTAATTGCATCGGATAGTTTTGTAGGTAAAGCCATGATTCGAGTAGAATTTTACAACGATCAATTCATAGACCTAGAAATTGCTACTGAACCTGTAGAAGATTTATTGAAACATTCAGACTTTATTACCCTTCATGTGCCTTCACAGGATGGTTACTTAATTTCTAAAAAGGAATTTGAAATAATGAAAGAAGGTGTAGGAATCATTAACTGTTCGCGTGGTGGGATTATCAATGAAGTTGATTTAGTAGAAGCATTGGATAGCAAAAAAGTGGCCTTTGCAGGATTGGATGTTTTTCAAGACGAACCAACACCAGCGGTACAAATTTTAATGCATCCTCAAATATCGTTAACACCACATATTGGAGCTGCAACAGTTGAAGCTCAAGACAGAATTGGAACAGAATTAGCAGAGCAAATTATAACATTATTGAAACACGAAATCTAAAATTTTTCCTTAATTTTATGTCCTTACTAACTTAACAACTAAGGAATTATGTCAGGATTAATGGACTTACTAAATAGTGATTTAGGCAAACAAATTATTTCGAGTGTAGGACAACAAGCTGGGACCAGCGAAGCAGAAACTTCATCGGTTTTGACTTCTGCATTACCTACATTAATTAATTCCATGCAAAATAATGCTTCTACAGAGCAAGGAGCTAGCGGTTTACTTGGTGCCCTTTTAGGAGGAAAACATAATAGTGGTTTCCTTGACAATCTTGGTGGATTAATGGGTAATGGCGGTGTTGATACTGAAGACGGTGGAAAAATACTGGGTCATGTTTTAGGAGATAATCAGGCTAATGTTGAAAACTCGTTGAGTCGAAATACAGGAGTAAGCTCTGATAAAATTGGAATGATTTTAAAAATTGCAGCACCTATTTTAATGGCCATTTTAGCAAAAAAAGCAAAAAGCAGCAATGTTCAAAATGGAACCGACTTAGGTGATTTATTGGGTGGACTGTTAGGTAATAGTCAATCATCACAATCTTCTTCAATGGGTGGTTCTATATTAGCCTCAGTTTTAGATCAAGATGGAGATGGACAACTAGGAGTTGGTGATGCACTCGCAGCAGTCACTAAAAAAGGAGGTCTTGGAGGTTTACTCGGAAAATTATTTGGAAAATAGAATAACTAAACCACGCTTTATCAGCGTGGTTTTTAATTTTCATTATTATGAAACATTTTATAATATTTCTGTTCGTTTTTGTGACTATAATTAGCTGTAAAACAAAAAATGTTACAAGCACAAACTCTAATTCAAACTCGGTAAAAGGAGATACTGTCACCATTGCAAATAAGGATTTAGAATATGAAGTGACCATAATTGATCCCGGTTTTACTAGTTGGCTAAATTCTAGAGCTTATCAAAGAGGATATCACTCTGAATTCTATTTAGAAAACAAAAATCGTTGGTATGTTTCAGAATGGAATAGAAGAGTACTACAACCTCAGCGATATGATCCCAATTTATACGAGATGCAAATTAATTATGATCCAAGCATACATTATGGTTATGAAGTAAATTACCTCATTTATAACTACATGATATATTTTCAAAATACTTACAAACAAAACTTATACGGTATTGTTCCACCAAGGTAATTTTTTATATTTGTTTTATGAACAAATTAAAACAGCGTTGGGGAATTACATCAAACTGGCAATTGGTCGTAATTTTTATTGTTTTTGCCATTAATGGTTCATTGTCTGCAAAAATATCAGACTATTTAATGGGTCTTTTAGGGCTTACAAAAAATAATTTACACTGGATTCCTTACTATATAATTCTGTTAGTACTTGTATTGCCTTTATACCCTTTTATGCTTATGGTATTTGGTTATTTATTTGGACAATCAGGTTTCTTTTTTCCTTTTGCTAAAAAAATGCTTAAGTCAATTGGTTTAGGTTTTATTTTTAAAGCATAAAAAAATCCCGATTACTCGGGATTAATCATTTTTATTTATTTTTCTTTTCTTGAAAATACTCATACAACCATGTTATGGTAAATGTTGGTATAAAATCCAGCCCAGGAATTATCTCTTCAATAAAGGCAATTACACCACTTACCTTACCCACTGTTCCTTTATACATCATCGAAATTGAAAAAGCTGCAATAGGCGCCCAAATTATATCTGTCGCTTCAGCTAAAACTGGAACTGCATAAGATAACATTCCTATAGCATCAAACAATACCCCTATTATAAGTTTCCCTATTGTTGCTTGAGGTTTTTGTTTTACCTCAATTTGTACATCTTTTGTCATTCTTAAATTTAAATTAGTTACTAAAATAATAACAAATCTAGTGCCAATTATTTTTTTAATTTATCCTTGAACTGCTTCTTAACTTTTTCAACTTTAGGTGTTATCACATAATGACAATACGATTGATCCTTGTTTTGATTGTAATAATTTTGATGATAATCTTCAGCCACATAAAATTCTGATGCATTGCTTACTTTTGTAACTACTTTTTTTCCAAATGTATTTTCTTTGTTTAAGAGATCAATGTAAGCTGTAGCCAATGTTTTTTGTTTTTCATTGGTAGTAAATATTTCACTTCTATATTGAGAACCTACATCATTTCCTTGTCTATTTATTGTCGTTGGATCGTGAGTAGCAAAAAATACTTCTAATAATTCTCCGTAGGTTATTTGGTTAGGATCAAAAACTATCTTTACGGCTTCGGCATGACCTGAATATCCTGAACAAACTTCTTTATAGGTTGGATTACTTGTTTTCCCTCCTATATAGCCAGGTTTTATACTTTCGACTCCTTTAAGTTGCAAAAAAACTGCTTCTGTACACCAAAAGCACCCTCCTGCAAAAATAGCTATTTCTTTTTCTTTTTCTAAATTCATATCTTGTTTTTCTAATGAAGGCATTGGTTTCGATTTTGATTCACAACTCAAACTTAAAAGTGATAAAAAAAGTGCAACAAATGTTTTCATAATTACAATGTTTACTCAAATTTAACCAAAAGTGAAACCTAAAAAAACAACTTAACAAAACTTTATTTGATGTTCAACAAATTCTTTGTTTCTTTGTGAAAACAGATAGTATGATTACGGCCAAAAATATTCACAAATTTTATGAAAACTTACACGTTTTAAAAGGTGTAAACCTACATATTAAAAAAGGTGAGATTGTTTCTATTGTTGGTGCATCTGGTGCTGGAAAAACTACATTGCTACAATTATTAGGCACTTTAGACACTCCAAAACTTTCAACGGGATCAGACATACAAATTAACGGTGAAAGCATTTTAAAAATGAATGATGCCACTGTTTCTAAATTTAGAAATCAAAATTTAGGATTCATCTTCCAATTTCATCAATTACTACCTGAGTTTACTGCTTTAGAAAACGTATGTATTCCTGCCTTCATTGCTAATAAACCTAAAAATGAAACAGAGGCTGAAGCTGAAAAACTACTTACCTATCTTGGTCTTAAAGAAAGAATGCATCATAAACCCAGTGAACTTTCTGGTGGTGAACAGCAAAGAGTTGCAGTAGCTAGAGCTTTAATAAACAGACCCGCAGTTATTTTTGCCGATGAACCTTGTGGAAATTTAGATTCACATACGGCAGAGACTTTACATCAACTTTTCTTTAAACTTCGTGATGAATTTGGTCAAACATTTGTAATAGTAACTCATAACGAGCAGTTAGCAAACATGGCCGATAGAAAACTAGTGATGGTGGATGGTCGAATCAAAGATGAGATTTTAAATTCGACATCTCTTTCAATTTAAATAACTATTTTAAATTAAATAGAAAAATACATATAACTTTTACAATTTCATTAAAAAAACCACCTAGAAAAGGTGGTTTTTAAAAAATTAATTTGATTTCATAAACTATAATTTACATTTACACTCCAACGGTATTTAGCTTCAACTCTACCTTTAGCTAAATTTTGATTAATCGGAAGCATAGTGTTAAATCCAAACGATAGTTTATTTTTTCCTAATTCACAACCTAATTTTCCAAACAAAATATCACCCGAGGTATTTCTAACTATTTCAGAATATTGACGGTTGCTTGCATAAACCTCACCTGCAAAACCTAACTGTGGTGCAATTGATAATTCATCTTTTTCAAAAAGATAGAAGAAGGTACTTGAATAATTAAATTGGTTACCAAATCTGTAATATTTATCATTTTCAGTTTTGACAGTATAGTTCAACATTGTATTTAAGCCAAGCTGCTTCCTTTTAATAATGTATTCTGTTGCCAAAAGATAATCCCAACTACCAGTTCCTACCTGAAAACTTGGGTTAACATTACCAGCATTGGCTTGGTCAAATTTTCCTGTTGGTGCTTTTATCCCACCACCTACTTGCAAAGTATGAACTAAAAATGTACTGTCTTTATGTGTTTGATATAATCTATACATAGCTAACACAGTAATATCTCCAATTCCGTTAATTTCTTGGTTACCAGCTTTAGATTCACGATTATGAGATTGATAAGGAACTAATGCTGAAATTTGAAAGTTTGTAAAAATGGGTATTCTTGCCCAGACTTGAACTGTATTAAAATTTTCTTTATACCAAGGTGAATTACTGTATAAGCCGTCAGTACTTCTGTAGCTTTGATTAAAATACCGCACTCCAACGAAATTGGAATTTAACATTGAAGCAAATCCCATACTTCCACCACTTGCAGAACATCCACAGGCATCACACATCAATTTTTCTGGAAAAGCATAATATTTCCTGAACGGATTGGGGTTTGTGTTTGATAAACTGTCTTTTTCTGTCGCATTTGTAAATTGAAATACAATCAGCAATATTAAAACATATTTTTTCATTTCTTTAAAATTCTGAAAATCGCTTATCGGTTAGATATTGATCATCTGTTAATGTTTTTAAAAAGGCTATGAGCTTAATTTTTTCACTTGTAGACATTGGAATGCCTAAATTTCCATTATTGTTTAAACTCGGGTCAAGCGTTGAAGAATTAACTACTCCTGACGAATAATGATCTAAAACTGCTTCGAGCGTAAAAAAACGACCATCATGCATGTAAGGCTTTGTTTTTTCAATATTTCGCAAGCTTGGCACTTTAAATTTGTATTTGTCCTGCTCCAGTAAAGTTACACGATAACGACCAATATCATTAACTAGTGGATTGACCGCTAATCCATTATTTCTAAAAGAATTATCGGTAAACAAATCAGTGGCATGACAGGATACACACTTCTGATTAAAAATAGCATAGCCGTCAAGTTCTTCCTGAGTTAAAGACCCACCTGATTCATTCCTGCGATACTTGTCAAATCTGGAATTGGAAGAAGTTACCATCACTAAAAACTGAGCCATAGCTTTAAGCATGTTTTCTGTGTTGATTGGTTTACCTGGGTAAGCCAATCCAAATAGCTTTTTGTATTCTGCATCAGAATTTAACATTGCTACTATTTGGGTAAAATTGCCATTCATTTCCACAGGATTCGTAATCGGGAGAATTGGCTGTAAATTCAAATGTTCCGTTGCGCCATCAAACATAAATGTATTTTGAAACGCCAAATTTTGAATTGAAGGAGAGTTTCTTATCCCGCTCAATCCATTTACACCATGACTAACCGTGTGTCCATGATGTGTAAAAGCATACTGTTGTTGGTGACAAAATCCACATGATATTGTTCCGTCTGAAGATAATCTTCCGTCATAAAATAACTTTTTGCCTAACTCAAATCCCTTTACAGTTATCGGATTATTTTGCAAATCATAAGCTAATGGCGGGAAATTACTAGGTATTTTAAAATCAATCGGAATATCCTTATACTCGTCAGAATCATCACTTGAACAACTCCACAATAAGGACAAAATGAGCAATACTAAATATTTTGCTTTCATTTTAATTCTATTTATAAAAAAGCTGTAAGCAAATAAATGCCAACAGCTTTTAATTAAATCTAGTCGTTATGAACGTGGTTCACAGTGAACATGTTGGATAAGTTAGCAGTGATAAGAGCCAAGTTCGAACCTGACATAATCATTGCTCCCATTCCGCCCATATTATTATCCGATAATTTTATTTTATTTGTTCCATCAATAATTTTTGCAACATCAGCAAAAATATGGACATCTGGTGTAATGTTAGTTCTTACCAAAGCTTTATCAGGAAAATTTAAAGTTACTTCTTTATAATTATAATCTGCTCCAGATTTCCCTGTATGTATCATAAATTGTGTTGATGTAGTAACACTTGAAGAAGTAAACATACCTTCAAAAAGTAAATGTTTATAGCCTGCGCTCCAACTCCAAGCCATGTCCTCATCTTGAGCATAAGCAAAGAAATCTCCTTGAACTGTTTGACCTGCATTGTATTGTGCCTCATCAACTCCTATACCAAACTTGATCTTAGTATAATTTCCAGCAGGAATATTTTCTAATTTCAAAACACGAGAAGCCTCATTTGCTTCACTAACAATGAAATAACCTTGAGCTTTTGGATAAACAAAAGTTGATCCGTCTTCTTTTGTCAAAACGATATTGCTAATTATATATTTTACATCCGATACGTTTAGGGTTTCACCTTGAGAGGTAACATTTGCCTGCGAATTAAGAATTAAGTCAGCGCTTCCAAAAACATTATCATATTCAACATCTAATTTTCCAGTTCCAGTAATATTATTTGCAGGATTTTCATCATCGTTTGAACAAGAAACAAATGCAAGAGCCATTGCCATCACGGCAACTATATTTTTTAATTGAAATTTCATCTTTTTTGTATTTTATTATTTATTGTAAAAGATGGAACTTGGCAAACAAAAGTCATTATAAAACAACTTGAAAAGCCTCGTTTCATTTTTTTATTTATTAAAGTTTATAAGAATTTTGTTCGGGAAATAACTCCCAAACGATTTTGAACACAAACACTTTGGCAACCTATACAGAATAGGAAGCCTTTAAAGCACATATTTTGTTCAAAAACTTTAAGAAATAATTGAAGGTGGATGAAAAGAAGTTGAACAGTCCAAAAAACTATACAAATTGGAATATTTTGAATTTAATTCATTCATAAACGCTACTAATGGCTGTGAGATTGAAACGGCTTCAATTTCTTGAAAAAACAGCACCTCAACTTCTTTAACTATTAGTTTTTTATCTGAAATCGGCTTTTCTTCTTCAGAAGATTTTGCCAATTGGCTCATAAGGTAACATTTTCCGTCACAACCAATGATTGGCTTTTCCTTATTTACACAGAGTACTTTTGATATATACTCATAATTGACAACATACTCAACAAAAGGTATAAATGGTTTGAGTAGGATAAATGATGCCAATATGAATAGTGTTTTTTTCACAATGCAAATATAGATTGTTTTTTTAAACATATATCAATAACTCAGAAATTTAAAGTAACATAAAAAGAATTTACTTTAAATAACCTGCTTTAATATTTTCAATTAAGTCTATTTTTGCATTTGGAAAAGTCAAATTAATGATATTGAAACAATTTGAATTAAAAGAATTTCTTGATGAAAAAGTGGAATTATACAACAATCCAAATTTCATCGAAAGTGATCCTATACAAATTCCACATCAATTTAATTTAAAAGAAGATATTGAAATTGCTGGTTTCTTAGCATCGGTCATTGCTTGGGGAAATCGAAAAATGATTATCAAAAATGCACAAAAGATGATGGAGCTAATGGGAAATACTCCCTATGATTTTGTCATGTCACATGAAGAACATCATTTGGAAAATTTGCAAAGCTTTGTACATCGAACCTTTAATGGTCAGGATTTTATAAGTTTTATTAAAGGATTACAAAACATTTACACTAATCATAATGGTTTAGAGAATGTCTTCAGTATAAATACAGCAAATAATTCAACCCAAAAAGCCATTTCTGAATTCAAAACTACTTTTTTTGAAATTCCACATCTTCAAAGGACTCAAAAGCATTTACCTAATCCCAATATTGGTTCAGCAGCAAAGAGAATTAACATGTACTTACGCTGGATGTGTCGCCAAGACAACAAAGGAGTCGATTTTGGTATCTGGAAAACTATCCCTACTTCTGCCCTATCTTGCCCTCTAGATGTTCACTCAGGTAATGTAGCCCGTAAACTAGGATTACTTATCCGAAAACAAAACGATGCCAAAGCATTGCTAGAATTAGATACAAACCTTAGAAAACTTGACCCGAATGATCCTGTAAAATATGACTTTGCATTATTTGGTTTAGGTGTTTTTGAAGGATTTTAAACATATTTAGTTAAGGTAAACTTAAATTGAAATTCCAGTTACATGCTTATTTAGTAACTTTGATGAAGTTTTTTATCAAAAAGCATGAATTTTAGTGAATTCCCGGAAAATCCGTTTCAAATAAAAATTTCTTTTCATAAAGTTTTAGAAGCTTTAGAAGAAATTGCCAACTCTGATGTTGATTACAGATCTAATTACGCCAAAGCATTACTAGAAAAAACAGCACCATTCCCAGAATTGCGTAATGGAATAACCAGTATGCGACAAATAGATGATAATGCTGTATTGATTAATCATTTACTGGCAGATTTATTTCCAACAGCTTTAACCAATAATGAAATTAAAGCGGTTACTATCCCTTTTGTCAATATTACTTTCAACTATACGGAAAGGTTTAAAAAAATACTTAAAGATGCCGGAACTGATTTCGACATGAATATTCGTGATTTTGATGAAAATCAGTTTTATATCATGTGCTGTTGTCTTATAATCAACATGCAATACAAACAAAATTTTGATTTCAGCAAACCTTTATTTTATGATATTCCAGATGCTCTAGGCATCATGAAACACTATCGCATTTTATATAATGCTGATTTTCTTGAAATACTCCCAACAGAAAACTCTATACATCTTACACAGGAAGATATTGATTTATTAATGGATAGTTTTGACAACATTGATATCTGGAAAGAAAAATTTCCCATTGACAGTTGGATTCTAAAAGGTTTTGGTATAGTAGTACTTTTTGACGCTACAACTGAGAATGCAGTTTCAAATCTTAAAAGTACTTTATTAAAAGTAGCTGATGAAAACGAAGATTTTAGTGAAATTTTAAAAGGAATACTCAAATCTATATACAAAATAAAAGATTTACGTATTGGCTATACTTCTTTTTCTCAAGACGAAATAAAATTCAACACTATGGAAAAAGAGAAGAAAGTAGATAGCTTCTTACTCTGTGGTACTACCGAAATGAAATGTCAAAAAGCATTGAACAGTGATATTTATAAGTCTTTAGTAGAAGAAAAAAACTACGTAGCTATTTCTAATGTGAGTAAATTTGCAGCAATAGCAGAAAATGCATTCTTTGGTTATCATTTACTTTCACAAAATGTTATGAGCTGTGTGTTTGCTCCAGTTGTAAAAGATAACAATTTACTAGGTGTTATCGAACTGGTTTCTTCTAAAATTGGGGAATTAAATAGCTTGAATGCTCACAAGTTGGATATTGTTATGCCTTTTATTGTGGATACAATAGATCGTTATAATTCAGATGTTCAGAATAAAATTGAAGCAGTAATCCAAAAAGAATATACTACAATACATCCAAGTGTTTACTGGAAGTTCCAGAAAGAAGCCCGTAAATACATTATAAACGAACATTCGAGTCCTGAATACACCTTCAAAGAAATAGTATTTAAAGATGTGTACCCATTATATGGACAGATAGACATCAAGGAATCCTCAGACACAAGAAACAGAGCCGCTCAGGAAGATATTAGAAATCAATTAAGGTCTTTAATTCAGATTATTGAAGCGTTACATGAAAAAACAAAACTTCCAATATTAGAACAACGAAAATTTGAATTAGAAAGCTATTTAAATGATTTGTTTACTAACTTAAAAGCTGATACTGAACAACAAATTCAGCGTTATATTGAAACTGATATTCATCCCATCCTTAAAAATGAAAATGAAGCCGAAAAGGTGCAGGATTATTTTAAGATGATTGATGAAAATACTGGTACTTTTTATCAGGAAAGAAAAAAGTTTGATGCTACACTAACAGCCATCAATAAAAAAATAAGTGTTGTATTAGACAATAAACAGAAAGAGGCACAAGCAATCTTTCCGCATTATTTTGAACGGTTCAATACCGATGGCGTAGAACACAATTTATATATAGGCAATTCAATAGCGCCTAATGGAAATTTCAACTTGAATTATCTTTACAATATGCGTTTGTGGCAATTGCAGGTACTGGCTGAAATGGAAAAAGAACATTATGCCCTAAAAGACACATTACCCTTTCAATTAGAAGTTACTTCGTTGATATTGGTGTTTAGTTCTCCAATCACTATTCGTTTCCGTATGGATGAAAAACGTTTTGATGTAGACGGTTCTTATAATGCACGTTACGAAGTAGTCAAAAAACGCATCGACAAAGCTTTAGAAAAAAACACCAAAAAACGTATTACTGAAAAAGGAAAAATCACGATTGTTTATTCACATTCTCATGAAGAAAAAGAATACACAAAATATATTGAATATCTTCAATTCCAGAAAATTCTTGAACCTACTGTTGAATTTCTTGAAGTTGAAGATTTACAAGGTGTTTCTGGATTGAAAGCGATACGTGTTAAAGTACTTTTAAATTAGATTCCAGAAGTTTTAAAAGCCCATACAAAAGCAAATACTGAACAGATTATTCCAATCATAAAAACGGTATAGGTTGTACGCAATAATTTGTATTTACGGTTTAATACAAGGCCAAGGTAATACAAGTCTTTAATCATTGAATTGTACAGATAATCGCGATCTTTCATCATTTCATTTACCGCCCATTGGTATTCATCTAACGGCATTTTATAGAAATTACCAAAGAACAAAAGATTTACCTTTTTGTCTTCTATATCCTGACGTGTGAATGTTCCGCTTGTGACTTTAGGTCTAGTGGACATAATAGCAAAAATGATTGAAATCACACTAAACATTAATAGAATAAAAGTAGGCACAATTAAATGTACATTTCCAGGACTGTCTAATTTTGGAATTAGGGTTGATAATGCAATAGAAATAATAATAGCATTAACCGAAAGAAGTATATTCGCTTTACTGTCTGCTATTTCACTAAGACGAGTATGATTACTCAGTGTAGTTCTAAACATTGTATCAATACCACGTTCAGGACGTTCCAGTTTTTCCAATTTCTTCTTTTTAATTTTAGACTTGGAAATGTTTTCTATGTTTCCTGAAAGCTTTTGTATTTCTTTATGTAATAACAAAATATTTTTATCCTTTACTGGTTGCCATTTTTCTTTAGCATAATCCGTAAAATAACGATGGCAACTTACTAGAATCCTTCTGTTTTCTGTCATCCATTCTAAATCGGTGTATTCTTTTTCTTGAGTAAGCTTCCATTCTTCGCGCAATAATTGACAAGTTGCTATATAATCCTCACTAGCAAAATGGCTATAATCTGCATCTTTAATGATTTTTTCTAAAATATTTTGAGGCTCATAATTGACTTCCGTTGCACGAATCAATGAAGCTACTTTATCTATAAACTCTTCATCTTTATTATTATCTAAAAGGAATTGTTTTACTATCACAGCACTGGCTTCTTCATGACTGGTAGGACCTTTTATATATCCTGTATCGTGAAACCATGCTGCTACAAGAAGGGCTTCGGCATCGTTATCATTGACTTTTTCATTAGTAATCAATATTCTGGTAGCCGAAACTACTTTTTGAGTATGATTAAAATTATGGTAAGTATATAAATTAGAAAGATTATCTTTGAGTAATTTGAAAACAAAGTCTTCTGCGTGTTGAATAAAATTCATACAATGATCATTTAATACTACTAAATTATGAAATTGTTTTGGGTAAACGAATCAATCAAACAAAATTATAAACTGTTTTGCTATTCTTTAACCTCTCTACTGCTTACTGCCTGTGCTACACACAAAATTCAATTAGGTAAAAACACATCGAATGAAATTACTGAAGAAAAACAGGATACTATAAAAAATAGCCATACACTGTATTTAATTGGTGATGCTGGAAATGCTGATGATGAACAAACCCAGAAAACTCTTTCTCTTTTAAAAGAAAGACTGGATAAAGCCGATAAAAATGCGACATTGTTATTCCTTGGAGATAATATTTATCCATTGGGAATGCCTGCAGATAAAAATAATCCTGAAAGAACGGCTGCCGAAACGAAACTTAGCAATCAATTAAAAATAACCGAACAATTTAAAGGAAAAACCATTTTTATTCCAGGTAATCACGACTGGTATCACGATTTGAAAGGATTGCACGAACAAGAACTTTTTGTTTCTACATACCTAAAAGAAAAAAAATCCTTCTTACCTAGAAAAGGCTGTGGTATAGAGAATATCAGTCTAAGCAATGATGTTGTTTTAATCACAATTGACAGTCAATGGTATTTGGAAGACTGGAACAAACAGCCTTACATTAATGATGATTGCGAAATCAAGACAAGAGATAAATTCTTTGAGGAATTTGAGAGTTTAGTCAATAAAAACCAAAACAAAACTACTATTATTGCCATTCACCATCCGTTATTAACAAACGGTCCACATGGTGGGCAATTTTCATTAGAGAAGCAAATCTTTCCATCAAAATACAAAGTTCCTCTACCTGTTCTAGGCTCTTTTATCAACTTATTGAGAAAAACATCAGGTATTAGTCCGCAAGACTTACAAAACAAACAATACACAGCTTTTGTAAACCGTATAAAGCCAATCATTCAAAACAGAGACAACATTATTGTAGTTTCTGGTCATGAACATAATTTACAATATATTGAACACGAAGGCATCAAACAAATTGTTAGTGGTTCAGCCTCAAAAAGAGAAGCTGCAAGAGCCATTTACCCTAATAACTTTTCATTTGGAGGTAATGGATATGCTGTTCTCAACATAAAAAACAATGGTACTGCAGTGACTTCATTTTACAGTACCGAGGACAACAATGAAAAAGAAATCTTTAGTCAAGAAATTATTAAAACCGAAAAAGGAGATGAATTAATCTATACTGGATTAAACAACAAAGTCGTGGAAGCTCCTATATATCCAACGAAATTGACTAAAAAAAATGCTTTTTACCGCTTCCTGTGGGGAAAACATTATCGTGACTATTACGGTATGCCTATTGAAGCTCCAATAGCGCAATTGGATACGCTGCATGGTGGGCTAAAACCAAACATTGCTGGTGGAGGTCATCAATCATTATCATTGCGCTTAAAAGACAAAAACGGTAAAGAATATGTAATGCGTGCCTTAAAGAAAAGTGCTTCGCGTTTCCTGCAAAGTGTTGCCTTTAGAGACCAAAACGTAGAAAACGAGTTCTATAATACTGCTGCTGAAAAGTTTATTTATGATTATTACACTACTGCACACCCTTACACTCCATTCATTATTGGGGATTTAGCTGATAATGTTGGTATTTATCATTCTAATCCAAAATTGTTTTATGTTCCAAAACAAAAACTGTTGGGGCAATACAATGACACTTTTGGAGATCAATTATACATGATTGAAGAAAGACCAACTGATGAACACAAAGACTTGGAAAACTTCGGAAAGCCTGATGCAATTGTAGGATCTGATGATGTTTTTACCAATTTAAGAAAAGATGAAAAGTATAGCGTTGATGAGGAAAGCTACATAAGAGCTCGCCTTTTTGATATGCTTATTGGCGATTGGGACCGCCACATTGACCAATGGCGATGGGCCGAATACAAAAAAGACAACAAAATTATTTACAAGCCAATTCCAAGAGACCGTGATCAGGCATTTGCAAAAATTGATGGAAAACTACTTTCTTTATTGACCAATATTCCAGCGGCAAGACATATGAAATCATTTAAAAAAGAGTTCCCTAGTGTGAAATGGTTCAACTTTGCTGCGAATTCATTAGACAAAGCTTTTATAAAACAGAATAATCGCGAAGTATGGAAAAAGCAAGCTAACTATATTGTAACTCATCTTACTGATGAAGCTATTGATAAGGCTTTTTCTAACTTACCAAAAGAAATCAGAGATGATCACACAACAAATGAAATAAAGGAAAAACTTAAATATAGAAAAAGTCAACTTGAAAGTTTTGGATTAAAATACCAAAAAAGATTGGAGGAAAATGTGCTTCTTTTGGGTACCGATAAAAAAGACAAATTTGTCATTACTCGTATGCCCAAAGGGAAATCGGAAGTAAAAATAATCCGAATGAAGAAAGACGGAGAAGCATTACAATTCAGTAAAATCTACAACAAAAAAGAAACCAAAGAAATCTGGATTTATGGCTTGGACGATGAAGATATTTTTGAAGTTAAAGGTAATGCAGAAAATCCAATACTGATCCGCTTAATAGGTGGACAAAACAACGATACCTATGTTATTGAAGAAGGCAACAAAGTAAAAATTCACGATTTTAAATCGAAAGAAAACACAATAGACAATAAAGACAATGCTTGTGTTGCTTTATCAGATGATTATGAAATTAATGAATACTATTACAAAAGAGCACTTTTAAACGCAATGAGAATAATGCCTTCTGTTGGTTCTAATCCTGATGACGGAGTAAAACTTGGAGTAGCTCTAAATTATACTAAATATGGGTTCAACAACAATCCGTACCAACAAAAACATCAATTTAAAGGTAATTATTACTTTGCCACCGAAGGTTTTGAATTGTTTTACAAAGGGACTTTTGCAAAAGCTGTAGGAAATTGGGATTTTGTGATTGATGCTAGGTATACCACTCCTAATTTCAGCATCAATTATTTTGGATACGGAAATCAAACTTCAAATAATGATGAGGAATTCGGAATGAATTACAATCGTGTAAAAATACAATTACTAAAAATAGCTCCTTCATTAGTCAGAAACGGAAGAAACGGAAGTACTACACAAATTCAACCCATTTTCGAAAACATTGAAGTAGAGAAAACCACTAGAAGATTTGTAAATCAACTAGGTAACAATGTAAACGAAAAGATTTTTGACTATCAGCAATTTGCCGGAGTTGATTTCAAGTATGGATACGAGAATTACGACAATACTTCTAATCCTACTATGGGAATGACTTTTTCTGTACTGGCGAGTTGGAAAACTAATTTAAGTGATTCAAAACGTAACTTCCCTTACTTGGAAGGAATTTATGGAATAAGTCATAAGCTTACTACAAACGGTGCTTTGGTATTAGGCACTATGTTAAAAGCAAAAGCTGTTTTAAACAATAATTATGAATTTTATCAAGGCGCTACCATTGGTGGTGACTACGACTTGAGAGGCTACCGTACAGAACGTTTTTTAGGAAAACAATCGTTTCTACAAAGTACCGATTTACGTTTGAAAATTGGTAAAATACGTCAGAGTATCGTTCCTATGCAATACGGAATATTAGGAGGCTATGATTACGGACGTATTTGGCTCGATGGTGAAACTTCAAACAAATGGCATCAGTCTGTTGGAGGTGGTTTATGGTTGAACGGAATTAATACTGTTACGGCCAGACTTACGTTTTTTAATGGTTCAGATGGTAATAGAGTTGCCTTCGGGTTGGGTTTTGGATTTTAGTTCTTAAGTTTAAACTCATATACTTTCCCTCCTGATTTCTTTATTTTCTCATCTGCAATTAATAACGCCGAATTGCTTTTAAATGTTATGGCTTCTTTTTGGGAGTAATGGTTTAAAGGCAATTCTGTTTTTTTACCATCAAAGAAATGATCCTCTTTAAAATTTTCAAATAGCCAAACAGCATTGTGACTCAGCAATGCCAACTTTTGCCCGTCATTGCTTATATCGGCAGCTGTAATAGCGCAAGTATTAAATTCTGGACAAGTAATAAACGAACCAATTTGCTGGGCAGGTTGATTACCTGGTTTGTTAGGGATTTTATACAACGCTACTCTGCCATCTAAATTCTTACTTCTGTTTTTTGTAAAGAGATAAAAATGGTCTTTGAACACTACAAAAGCTTCCACGTCAAACACTCTTTCAGTCTTTTTTGGTGGAAATTCCTTTTGTTCTGGATAACTGAATGTTGTTTTGGACACAGCTTGGCTTTGCTCCTGCCCTAATGAATCTTTACTGATTTTATAAATGCATAAATCAGTGCGGTCGTTATCATTATTACCAAAATCTCCTATATAAATATTACCTTCAGTATCTGAAGCCAAATCTTCCCAATCTGTGTTCGTGGCATTGCTAATTATTACACTATGAATAACCTCCCCTTTTTCATCGAGTTCATACAATTCGTTTTCATTACCACTGTCTTCAATAGCCCATAACTTATTGTTCACCCACTCTATTCCGGAAACTTCTTTCAATGATTTAGGCAAAGAATATAGTACTTCAGGCTCATTCATCTCTTGTTTTTCTTGACATGAAGCTGCTGATATCATTAAAAGTAAGGTTGCCGAAAAAAGAAGGTATTTCATGATACATTTATTTTATAGCTAATTTAGGGATAATTGTTAATTATGAGTTATGAATTGGCTTACTATTATATTTTTTTGGCAGTAATTAGAAACTTATTGTTCTGTATCAAACCGCAGGCAAATCCTTATCTTTGCAAAAAATTAGATTACTACTACTATGATTCCGAATGATACTATTGTTGCTTTAGCTACGCCATCTGGTGCTGGTGCTATTGCTGTGATTAGAATTTCAGGCAAAGAAGCTATTGCTATTGCCAATCAGGTTTTTAAATCGGTTCGAAATAAAGACTTAACGAAACAAAAATCACACACATTACATTTGGGTCATATAATTGACCCTTCCACAAGCTCAGGGCAAGGAGAAAAGACTTTAGATCAAGTGCTGGTTGCCGTATTTAAAGGGCCAAACTCGTATTCTGGTGAAGATACTGTTGAAATTTCTTGTCACGGTTCTACTTTTATCCAACAACAAATCATACAATTATTGCTTCGTAAAGGCTGCCGCATGGCACAGGCGGGTGAATTTACCTTACGTTCTTTCTTAAACGGAAAAATGGATTTATCACAAGCTGAAGCTGTTGCTGATTTAATTGCTTCGGACAATGAAGCCAGCCATCAAATTGCCATGCAGCAAATGCGTGGTGGTTTTAGTAATGAATTGGCTAAGCTACGTGAAGAATTGTTGAATTTTGCTTCGTTAATTGAACTAGAATTAGACTTTGCAGAAGAAGATGTAGAGTTTGCCGATAGAAGTCAGTTTGTAGACTTATTGAATAGAATTGAATTCGTCTTGAAACGATTAATTGATTCGTTTGCTGTTGGTAATGTAATTAAGAACGGTATTCCTGTAGCTATTGTGGGTGAACCCAATGTAGGCAAATCGACTTTACTGAATGCTTTATTAAATGAGGAACGTGCTATTGTAAGTGATATTGCGGGAACGACACGTGACACCATTGAAGACGAATTGGTCATTAACGGTATTGGTTTTAGATTTATAGATACTGCCGGAATACGTGAAACGAAAGATTATGTAGAAAGCATTGGTATCCAAAAAACATTTGAGAAGATTGAGCAAGCACAAGTAGTATTGTATTTGGTTGACGGTTTACAGTTAAAAGCTAACAATCAGCTGGATGTTTTCATAAACGAAATTGGAAAAATACAAAACCAATATCCTCAAAAATCATTAATTGTTGTCGTTAATAAAAAAGACTTAATACCTGTTGAAACTTTAACAGCAATAAATAACCGAATAGCTGCATTCCAAGAAGAACTATTAGCGGTTAACCGTAAACTGTTTACTAATTTTATTTCTGCTAAAAACAAAGAAGGTATTGAAGAACTAAAAAACACTTTACTATCGTTTGTAAACACAGGTGCTTTACGAAACAACGAAACCATTATTACCAATACCAGACATTACGATTCACTACTTAAGGCTTTGGAAGAAATTCAAAAAGTGCAATGGGGTATGCAACAAAACTTATCATCTGACCTTATGGCGATTGATATCCGCCAAGCATTGTATTACTTTGGAGAGATTACTGGTGAAGTAACTAATGATGAGTTGTTAGGTAATATTTTTGCTAATTTTTGTATCGGGAAGTAACCACACTTCTCTTTATTGTTAAGCATCTGTTTTTGTTGGGTTTACGGATTTTTTTCTTCCTTTATTTGTTGCCAAACTGCCTTTTTTTAAATATATTTGTTGTTCAATTGTTGCCATAATATCATTTTTGTTGCCCAAATAACCAAATGATATAAAGTAGAGAAATAGTGCTACATATTGCTACACTTCGCTACCTATTGCAACATAAAGCAACATTTTATGAGCAGTAATATTTCTATTCCAAAAGTATGTAATCATTGTGGCAAAACTTATATTGCCCACAAAACCACTACAAGGTATTGCAGTCACAAATGCAATTCCAGAGATTACAAATTAAAAGCCAAACAGGATAAGATTGAAAAAACACTACTGGAACAACAAAACATCATTGTTTCAAAGAATGAAACTCAAATCTTAAATCCAAATTCTTTACTAACTAAAAGCTATTTATCAATCCAAGATACTGCCGACCTCATCGGTGTAAGTCGTTGGACTATTAATAGGATGGTCAAACGTGGAGAATTACAAATTCACAAATTTGGAAGAAAGAAAATTATTCAGAAAGAGCAAATAGAAAACCTTTTTAAATCTTAACACTATGAAAGTTACACTAAGAGAAAGATTAAAAGGTAATAGCATCAGTTTATATCTTGACTATTATCACAAAGGAAAAAGAAAAAACGAGTTTTTAAGACTATACCTCAACCCAGAACCTAAAACAAAGGCTGAAAAAGATGTAAACAAAAAAACACGAGAGCTTGCAGAAACTATTCGAGCACAAAGACAAATAGAAATGCAAAACGGAACTTTTGGCTTCCATGATATTGAAAAGCTAAAAGGAAGTTTTACATCCTATTTACTAAAGCTTTCTGAAGACCGTAATACCAGTGATGGTAATTATGGTAATTGGGATAGTATGATAAAGCACTTTAAAACCTTTGCTCCTTACGATGTAAGCTTTCAAGATTTAGATAGAAAGTTAGTAGAGAATTTCAGAACCTATTTAGATTCTAAAGCAGAATCCAAAAGCAAAAAGAAACTTTCTCAAAACTCTAAATATTCTTATTTCAATAAATTTAAAGCTGCACTAAAACAAGCGGTTAAAGATGGCATTATAAAAACCAATCCAGGTGAAGGAGTTGATACCTTTAAGCAAGGAGAACCGCAAAGAGAATTTCTAACTTTAGAAGAATTACAAAAATTGGTTCCAGTAGAATGTGAACTGCCAGAACTAAAAAAAGCCTTTTTATTTTCAGCTCTTACAGGTTTACGTTGGTCAGATATTGAAAAACTAAAATGGTCTGAAATCCAACACTCTAATGATTATGGCTATTACATAAGATTCAGACAAAAGAAAACCAAAGGAGCAGAAACACAACCAATCTCAGAACAAGCAGTAAGCTTATTAGGAGAACGCAAAGAACCTGATGATAAAATCTTTGATGCTTTGAATTATAGTGCTTGGTCAAACCTAAAATTACAGCAATGGGTTTATAAAGCAGGTATTCATAAAGATATTACGTTTCATTGTGCAAGGCATACTTATGCTACATTGCAATTAACACTGGGAACTGATATTTATACGGTATCAAAAATGTTAGGTCATAAAGAATTGAGAACCACTCAAATTTATGCTAAAATCATTGACGAGAAAAAACACGAAGCAGCCAACAAAATTAAATTAGATTTCTAGTTATGAGTAAAGATATTATTAATGATCTAATCTATGTAAATCCTGTATCAAAAGACAACAGAACAGATGTAAAGATTAATGAAGAACTAAAAAATTTAGTAAAAGAATATCCTATTGCAACTCCTCTTTATGAGATTGAGTTTAAAAAGGCTATTACTCCTATTCGAAAATATTACACGGAACTAATAAAAAACTTCATTACAAGTAAGCTGAACGAAATAATTTCAAACAGCAAAACAGATAAACTAGAGGAAGAATATCAATATTTATATGTAGTTGCCGAAAGCGGTATAAAACAATATTTTAATTTCATTAGAGAGCATATCGAAAATAATAATCTTACAGAAGATTTATACAAAAGTCCTTCCAGAGACAAAAAAAGCGATGAAGCTTATGTAATTCATTTTATGAAATACAATTGCATAATGTTATTTATGGAACTTCAAGAACGTTTCAAAGGTAAAGCCGAGTTTGAAATAATGGAATTGGAAGAAATACAAGAAACATATTTATATGAAGAAGCTTCAAAAGATTTAGTAATCAAACCATACGAAGGCAGTCCAATTCATTACACCGAGAAAATCAAGGAAGACGCAAAAGCTTTCAATCCTATTAAAGGAGATTTAGAAGACAGACGTGAAAACAATAAAATAATCAAATTTGATGATTTAATTGCCAAACCTGACCAATTTGTAATTCATGAAAAAACATTGAATGAATACGGCATAATCGATAACGAATATGACTTTATTTTCAAAAAAGGAAACAAACAGCTTTTAGCTGCATTTATATTACAACTAAAAAACAAAGGCTACTTCAATGAGTTTACTTTCCCGGGCAGAAAACCTATTAGAGATTCTAAAATAACTGATTTTTTTGCTCACAGGTATGGAAACAACAGCGACACAGACAAAGAATACCGAAACTTTAAAGGCACAAAAGCTTTATTATTTAAACAATTAGTAGATAAAACCTATTGGTTAGACAAAATATCCTAAAATCAAAAAGTGGTATTATCAATTCATAATACCAAACCATAATACCAAAAAATATTTTAACCTATTTATTTTCAATAGGTTACTAATACCATTTTTTCCTTTTTCTTCCTTACCAAAGTGCCTACCCTACCTTTGAAACGTAGTTGAAAACCAACTATGACATTTGGCCAGATGTCCATTTTAAATTAAATCTTTTAAGGAAGATGGACACTAATATTTTAGAAAAATTAGAACGCATTGAAAAATTGCTAGAAACACAGCAGGCAATGCAAAAGCAAGTACTAAACTTTAACGATGCTTGCATTTATTTAGAACTTTCCCAGTCACACTTGTATAAACTTACGAGTACTGGAAGCATTCCTCATTACAAACCTAATGGGAAAAAACTGTATTTCAATCGCCAAGAACTTGACAATTGGCTTTTGAGAAACAGAAGCAATTCTATTGACGAAATCGAACAAGAAGCAGCTAACTACTTAATTAAGAAAGGGAGGGTGCAATTATGATAGAGTTAATGGACTTAGCAATGGAAATGTCAAAAGACATTCAATATTTGAAAGCTTATATAGAAGCCTTAAAAAATCAAAAAAGAGGAAAGTTAAGTGATGAGTGGTTAGACAATCAAGAAGTACTACAAACACTTCATATAAGCCCACGAACACTTCAAACCTATCGTGACAATGGTACACTGCCATTCAGTAAAATTGAAGGTAAATTCTATTACAAATCAAGTGATATAGAAAACCTTTTACAGAGTAATTATACCAACAAATCAAAAGACAAGTAGTATGATTACAAAGGAAAAAATACTGAACAAAACACACTATGGTATAAATATCTATGCGTTTATATTGAGACAGTTTTATCCTAACGCTACCGTTCTCTCTCTTCATGGGAGAGAATGTAGTGTTACTTGTAACCCTTACAATCAGGATAAAGAAACTTTATTAGTTAGTATCGTAAATAATTGTGCAACGCATAAAGATGACGAAATTTTGGATTTTCATGGAGATGTCTTCGACTTTGCTCAATTGTATTTTCAGTGTAACAATCAAACAGAATTACTTCAAAAAATAAATAAAGTAATGCATTTGAGAATTGATACAGAAGAAACAAAAGAGTGCAATTACATTGAACAAGAAGATACAACTTGGTATGTTAAATGCAGTTTTTACAAAGCTCCTGTAATGAATGTATTTCCATCGAAAGAATTAAAATTAAGCGAGATATACGATTTAATTACAAGCAATACTTATGAAAGCGTTACAAACCATTTAAGAACGATTACAGACCCAAAAGAGAAACGAAAGTACAAAGCAAAGCATTTTGATTATGTAACCTTCTCAGGAACTTTTACAAAGCGTAACGATGATGATTTAATCAAACATTCACTATTAATGACAATTGATTTAGATCATTTGGAAAATCTAAACCAAACTAGAGAAATGTTATTGAAAGATGAATATTTTGAAACCGAATTACTTTTCAAATCTCCTTCCGGTGATGGTTTAAAATGGATTATAAAAATTGATTTAGAACAAGCAACACATCAAGAATATTATACCGCTGTATCTAATTATTTAGAGCAGCAATACAATATCAAAGTCGATGCATCTGGAAAAGACATTTCCCGAGCTTGTTTTTTATGTTATGATTCCGAAGCTTACATTAACCCTAGACACACAACAAAATGAATAAGAAAATATTTAATCCAAAAGAATGGCTAGAAGCTCCTGCAAAGCAAGAACCTCAACCAAAACAAATACCTACTCCTGTTGTTTCCGACAATCAGTTTGAAAACTATTTACAACAAATTGAATACACAGGAACCGACATAACACAGGGCTACGAGAATTGGAGAAACATTGGCTTTGCACTAGCTGACGAATTTGGCGAAATGGGTAGAGACTATTTCCACAGAATAAGTAAATTCAATAGTGCTTATGATTACAAAGAATGTGATGTACAATACAACAATTGCTTAAAAGCTAAAGGAACAGGCGTTACAATGGCTACAATCTATTATTTAGCACAACAGAACAACATTAAAATACATAATGAAAAACCAATAGTAAATAATGAAGTGACGGAAGTAAAAATAGAGAAAACACCAGTATTTCCAAATCATATTTACGACACCTTACCGCTATTCCTAAAAGATTGCGTTAAACCTGCAACCACAAACGAGGAAAGAGATATTTTGTTATTGGGAACACTCACAACATTAAGTGCTTGCCTACCTACTATTTATGGTATTTACGATGGTAAAAAAGTAATGGCAAACTTGTATTTATTTGTAACAGCTCCAGCATCAGCAGGAAAAGGAAGGTTAACCCAATGCAAACAATTGGTGCAGCCTATACACAGATTAAAGCGAGAACAAGCCACTTTAATAAAAAAGGAATACGAAGCTAACCTTGCAATGTACAACCAAGAAAAGGGTAAAAATCCAAATGCCGAAAAACCTGCAAAACCACCCGAAAGAATGTTGTTCATTCCTGCCAATAATAGTACAACAGGAGTATTTCAATTGTTGTTTGATAATAACGGAGAAGGATTAATTTTTGAAACCGAAGGAGATACATTAGCACAAGCATTTAAAAGCGATTACGGTAATTATTCCGATGGTTTTCGTAAAGCGTATCATCACGAAACAATAAGCTATTATCGTAGAACAGACCGAGAATATGTAGATATAGAAAACCCATGTTTATCAACAGTATTATCTGGAACACCAAAACAAGTTTCAGCTTTAATACCAAATGCAGAAAATGGTTTATTCAGTCGTTTTATGTTTTATTACATGAACATCACACCTATTTGGAAAAACGTATTTGAAATTCAAACCACAAATGGATTAGACGATTATTACAACGAATTAGGTGGACAATTTTTGGAGTTCTACAAAGCGTTAAACAACAACCCGAGTATTCAAATTAAATTGAGCCAAAGCCAACAATTACAATTCAATGAATATTTTTCAAAAGTGCAAACCAAATATCTGAATATTCAAACCGATGATTATATTGCTACCATCAGAAGAATGGGATTAAATGCCTTTCGTCTAATGATGGTAATCACAACTTTACGAATCATGGAAGACGGCGATTGTTCCACTACTAGAGAATGTGAAGACATCGATTTTCAAAATGTACTCGATGTAGTAACGGTTTTGACACAGCATAGTAGCAAAGTGTTTAACGATTTACCTGTTGAAACTCCAGTTGCCACAAGAACAAACCGTAAAGAAAAGTTCTTGGAAATGCTTCCCGAAGCTTTCACAACAACAGACTATTTAGCCATTGCAGAGAAATTAACTATTCCTCACAAAACTGCCGAAGGCTACATAACTGCATTTGCAAAAGCAGGATTAATTCATAGAGAAATGAATGGAAAATACCGCAACATGAGTAAACAAGAAAATAAGGATTTTAAGGGAAACTTGTATTAGTTTCCCTTATTCCCTCAAACCCCTCAACTAACTAATAACTTGTGGATAACTTTTTATTTCCTTTGCTTATTTCTTTCTTACTTTTTCCTACATTAGACAAAATTTGACAAGTCATTTATAGTAATATGAAGTTCGGAGAACACATAAAGCAATTACGAGAACAAAACCATCTATTGCAAAGACAATTAGCTAATGCTTTAGACATGGATACCGCTATGCTCAGCAAAATTGAAAGAGGTGAAAGAAGAGCTAAAAGAGAGCATATTCCAATTCTAGCATCAGTTTTAAAAACAAATGAAAAAGATTTATGTACAATTTGGATGGCAGACCAGGTATATAATTTAATCAAAGAAGAGAATAATGCTTCTGAAATTTTAAAAGTTGCAAATGAAAATTTTAAATCAAATTAGAAATAAATGGTATATATAGAGAATTTAGAGAGAGAAATATTTCTAGTAGAAGAACCATATGTTGATTTATTCAACTATATGGATGAGAATAATTTAGAAAAGGATTTTATTATTTCCTCAAAAAAAACAAATGTTAGCTTTGAAGCAATTACAAATAATAGTTTGCTAGGAAATGGTAATTGTAATGATCTAATGGCATTTATCGGTAGTAATAGTGTTGATTTAATTCTAACAGACCCTCCTTATAACTTAGGTGAATTTATGCACAATCGTAATACGAACTTAGTTAAAATGAGAGAAAATCAATTTGCCTACGCTGGTTGGGATAATTTATCTCAAAAAGATTGGGAAAAAGAAATGAGAGAATTTTTCAAAGAAAGTAGTAGAATACTTAAAAAAAGTGGCTCATTATTAATGTTTATGTCTTTGATTAAACTAGAAACCATAATAAAAATAGCATCAGAATATAAGTTTTACTATAAAACAACTGGGATTTGGCACAAAACTAATCCTATGCCTAGAAACATGAATATTCATTTTGTTAATTCAACTGAAGCATGGGTTTATTTTATATATAATGATACTTCAGGCACATTCAATAATGATGGTATTATGCACCATGACTTTATTGAAACATCATTAACAACAGCTAAAGAAAAAAAATTCGGTAAACATCCTACTCAGAAACCTTTAAAGTTAATGTCACATTTTGTAAAGTTGCTTTCAAACGAAAATGATGTTATTCTAGACCCTTTTATGGGTAGTGGAACAACAGGTGTAGCTTCATTGAAACATAAAAGAAAGTTTATTGGCATTGAATTATCCGAAGAATATTTTGAAATTTCAAAAAATAGAATTTTAAATGAGTAGTTTAAGAATTATTGATTTATTTGCTGGAGTTGGTGGTCTGTCACAAGGTTTTATTTCAAATGGTTTTGAAGTAGAGTTCGCAATTGAATATGATAAAGAAATTGCAGAATCATACAGATTAAACCATCCCAACACTGATGTATATGCAGAGGATATTGCTAAAATTGATTTTAATGTTTTAAAAGAAAAACACGGAAGTGTTGATGTTATTGTTGGTGGTCCACCTTGTCAGGGATTTTCTCAAAAAGGCAAAAGACTAAGTATAAAAGATGAAAGAAATTATTTATTTCAAAAATTTATTGAAGCAGTAGATATTTTTAAACCAAATTATTTTGTTTTGGAAAATGTGCCTAATATATTGACGACTGCAAATGGTTTTTTTAAAAATGAAATTGTTCAGGGATTTGAGGAGATTGGATACAAAGTAAATGCAAAAACTTTAAATGCATCAGACTATGGTGTTCCACAAAATCGAAGAAGAGCATTTTTTATTGGTACATTAAAATCAAAGATTATTGATTTTCCTGAACCTAACAAAAATAAAGTTACAGTAAAAGAAGCTATTTATGATTTGCCTTTTATTGAATCTGGTGAGGGTGAAAAAGTTACTGAGTATCGTGAAATTAAATATATATCAAATTATCAAAAACTACTACGAAACAAATCAAAAATTGTTCATAATCATATAGCAACAAAACATTCAAAACTTGCAATTGAAAGACTAAAATTAATTCCAGTTGGTAAAGGTAAAGAGGTGTTACCTGAAGAACATCGTACAAAATCTATATTTAGTGGTACTTGGTCAAGACTAAAAGAGGATGGTATTGCTGCAACTATTACAACAAGATTTGACACTCCTTCATCGGGATTGTTCACACACCCAATATTAAATAGATGTTTAACTGTAAGAGAAGCAGCGAGAATTCAGTCATTTTCTGATAATTTTATTTTTTATGGTTCCAAAACTTGTCAAATGAAACAAGTGGGGAATGCAGTTCCTCCATTATTAGCATCAGCAGTAGCAAAACAAATTTTAAATGATATAAACAATGAAAGTTAATCCAAAAAATATTGTAAACCGTGAAGAATTAAATTTAAGATTAGGAATTAAATGTTCTTTACCTGATATAAATAAATTATTAGCTGTATTTTATTCTATTTATGCAGCAACTAAAAAAAGTGAAATTGTTTTTTGTGTTGAATACTCAAACAGCAATAATAAAATTGCTATAAAATTGAAGGAAGAATATGAATCCCTTATATTTAATTTTTTTGATTCACAAATTAATTCTGAAGGTATTGATAAAAATGTTTTTTTAGACTATTTTAATAACTCTCCATTATTTACTCAACATATTGAATCATTACAAGTAGCATTACAATTATATTGGAAACTAGGCGAAATAATTTTTGAAGATAAAAATAAAGCCAACACTATTGAGAGAACTGGCGGTAATAGATATTCAAAGAAAATATTTTTCTCAACTAATGTTGATTTAATAGAATTAACATTTAGTAACGAGGAAAATATACTATCAGAAAGATTTAAAAATTACTTGTTTAATGTTATCATAAATAAAGGTTCGACTGATGATTCAGTAAATAACAAATTATCAAAATTACTTTCAACTTTTTCAGAAGAAACCACATACAAAATAAGAGTTTCTGGGACAGAAATTATGTTTCAACAAATTGGTATTTACGAAGAAATAATATTAGGAAATACTGTAGAAAGTAATGATTCAATTGAACAAGTTGGTCCGTTACGAATTCTAAAGAGTTCTCTCAGCGACAATTTAAATTATTACATTGAAGACACTAGAAATGAAGGATTTAAACTTCATTCAAATATAGAAATTGAGGAATTAAAAGAATATTCTTCAAGAGTAAATACAAAACTTAATTTGTCACCAAAATCAACAAACATTGAAATAATTGTTCCTGAAAATGTTAATACAATTAATGAAACTGATTTACCAAAATCCAAAAACATAATTTATTACGGTGCTCCAGGAACTGGTAAATCAAATAAGATTAAAGATATAGTTAAAGGTAAAGAACAATTCACAGAAAGAGTTACTTTTCATCCTGATTATGATTATAATTCATTTGTGGGAGGATATAAACCTACTTCTAAAAATGGAGAAATTAAATATGAATTTGTTCCTCAAATTTTCACAAATATCTATGTTAAAGCATGGAATGATATTGAAAAAAATAATTACTACTTAGTAATTGAGGAAATAAATAGAGGTAATTGTGCTGAAATATTTGGTGATATTTTTCAATTATTAGATAGAAATCCCGAATACTCAATTTCTCCAAGCGATGAACTTATTGACCATTTAAAAAAGGAATTAAAAGGTGATGGATTAAAAGGCATTGAAGGTGACAAAATGAGGTTACCTGACAATTTAATTATCTATGCATCGATGAATACCTCAGACCAATCTTTATTTCCAATGGATAGTGCATTCAAAAGAAGATGGGACTGGGAATACATACCTATCACTTATAAAAATGGAAACAATCAAAACGATGATAACTTATCGTTTAAATTTATAGTAGAAATTGACGATACAACAACTTTCGAATGGATAGAATTTATTGAAAAAATAAATTTGAATCACATTATGGATAATGAGTCACTAGGCATGGATAAATGTTTGGGTAATTATTTCATAATGCCTGATTTAGCAAACAATCACATTTCTTTAAAATCATTTGTAAATAAAGTTATTTTCTATTTATGGAATGATGTTTTTAAAGATGAGAATAGCACACTTTTTAAAGGCTTAGCTTATGAAAAGTTTTTTCCTGTAGATGACAAAGGTAAAGAAGCAGTTCTAAAAATTCTAAACACATTAGATGTTACTATAAATAAAAAATAATAAATAAACTTAAGGGAATGAAAATCCTAATAGAGAACGAAATATATCCAATCGATTTACTTCAAGAAGTATTTGATGATCCAAAGTTTTATAAACAAAACGGTTTGGATGGAACAATTACGTCTGTAGGGTATTACCATTCATTTGAGAAAAATAGTTTAGTTTTCATGCTGCCAAAAGTCTTTATGAAGGATAAAGAAAAAACAGTATTTGGTTGCGAAAAAAGTGAATTAGTTGATTTAATAAAAAATGAATCCATAAAGCATAAAACACAATACAATTGGGTTCGTCAATTATCAGTACATTTTTATAACAGTTTAACGGAGTTTAAAAAGAGATACACCGACACTTCTATAATTCATAATACCGAGACGTTTGAGCTAAACACAAATTTAGGAGATAAAGAATATTCTTTTTTGGACCTATTATTAAGCTTTGTAAACTTCTATAAAAAGAACAAACAACAAATATTATTCAAACACATAGAGTTTGTCTCAAATCAAGCGAAAAAGCCAAAATGGGAGAAAACTATTAGGAAGTCATTACCTATTTTAGCAAATGGTAAAACACCTATTTATGTTGAAATTACAAATAAAAAGAAAATAATAAATACAGAAGAAGAGTTACTAACTTATTTCTTTTCAATCCTAAATCGTCTCAGTACAGAGCATAACTTAAACCTAAAAATTGATAAATCATTCAATCTTATAAAAGGGCAGTCATTTGATAGATTATGTTTAAATGGAAGTGCTAAACTTAGAAAAATAAAACATAGATACTTTAACGACACTTTAAAGAAAATGTATGTTTTATGTGAAATGTATTTCTCTCAATTTGACAAAAGTAGTATTAAACGAAAAAGAGAAGATTTTTTAGCAATCAGCAATTACAATTTAGTATTTGAGGATATGGTAGATAAATTATTTTCAGACGAATTAAACACACTTGAAGTTGATGGCATTACCATAGACAAGTTAAAAAACAATGATGATGGTAAAATCATTGACCACATTTACGATTATAAATCATTAATAGATACAAGCAATATTTTCTATATTGGTGATTCTAAATACTACAAATCAGACAGTTCAGCAGGAAAAGTATCAAAGTATAAACAATTTACTTATGCTAAAAATGTAATTCAATTCAATATTGATTTATTAAATAAAAAAGGGCAAAATCATTTAGGTAGTTTAAGATATAGAGATAAAACAACAGAAGGATATAACATATCACCCAACTTCTTTATTTATGGTTATATAGACGACATTGAAAACTATGACATACATTCAATAAAGAAAAAGGGTAAACCAATACCTTCCTGCCATTTTGAAGACAGATTATTTGATAGAGATACATTATTTGTACATCAATATAAAATCAATTTTTTATACGTTTTAAAGGCATATACAAACTTCAACGAATTTGAAATACAATCATTTCGTAAAGAAATTAAAGACACCTTTAGAAATCATTTTTTAGATTTTTTCAATGATAAAGAAGATTGTGGTTTTGAATTTTATGAATCCCTTTTAAAAACAGAAGATTACGAAACATTTGTTGAGAAAAACTTTAAAAAACTAAACGGAAAATGCTTTTGCACAATAGACAATAGGTTACTCCTTGCAAAGCACAATGATGATAATGAATTAGACGAAATCCTAAAACACTTTAAAAAGATTGAAAAACTAGAATAATTTAAAACAGCACAATATGAGCCAACAATTGTATTTCAACCTACTAACTTTTGACTGGCCACAAAAGCCAATAACACTTTACTTTAGTTTAGAACAAATTAAAGGAAGTGTTTTGGTATACAAATCAAACCACCCAAACAACATAACAGAAATTTTCCCAAATCTAGGAAATGAGGGTATTGAGAAAATCTACACCACTTTCGATAAAAATGTCGAAGGCACTACCCCGTTAGAAATTGATTTCAATGATAAGAATGTTTTTTTCTATAAAGATTTTCTAAACTACAAATTATACCATTATTTTAAATCCATATCAGGTGTAGTAGTTACCCGTAACTTCATCAAAGAACCTCAAGTTTGGGTTATTAATAAAACGGAAGAAAAGAAAGACTTTTGGGTATTCAATAAGTTTTCATTAAAAATACAATTCAGTAAAGTTTCAAAATTTCCTGAGTTAGTTATAGCCTATGACGACACTTCAAAAATGAGTAAAAAATCAGTTTTAGAAGTATTAGAAGATGTCCCAGCAACATACATAAAAAAGATTATCAATGACAAATCTGTACTAAATTATCAAAAAATTGATGCAGAACTAAAAACAAGTATAGACCTCGAAAAATCGTGGCCTATCCTCAATCGTGAGTTAGCTTCAAAACTAAATATCGATGTAGAAGTAGAAAGAACAAAAAACAGATACATACGCTACAATACAGCTATTGATGAGTTTGTTCAAACCTACTTAAACAATGCAGATTTTAAAACCCTTATTCCCTTACATTCCTTAAACTACTTACCTGTTGAGGAAACAAGAATATTATATGTAGACAGAAGTTGCAATGACCTTGTATTCAAAGGTGGTGAAATTGGTTTTACTCCAAAACTAGACTTTCCAACAAAAGGTGCTTTGGTAACTTCACCAAAACCAAACATTACGATTTTTTACATATTTCACGAAAGTCACGCTGATGTGTGTTTAGAATTGCATAATCATTTACAAAAAGGGACAGGAACATACTACAAAGGTTTATACAAATTTGCTAATATAGAATCCCACACTGAAAAAACATTAGCAATAAAATACAAAGATGAAAATAATCCATTACCTGAGATTATAGAAAAATTAAACAATAGTAATTTCAATTACGAAAACACTTATGTAGCATTTTACATTAGTCCTATTGCAAAGTTTGACGAAGATAAAGCACGCAAAAAAGTATATTACAGAGTAAAAGAAGAATTACTCAAAAGAAGAATTATTTCTCAAGTAATTGATTTTGAAAAACTAAAATCAAAAATCAACAACTATCAATTCGAATTAAACAACATATCATTAGCCTTGTTAGCTAAATTAGAGGGGAAACCTTGGCAGCTTTCCACAAGTTCAAACAGAGATTTAATTATAGGTGTTGGAGCTTTTAAAAATGTAGACGAAAACACTAACTACGTGGCAAGTGCTTTTAGTTTCAACAATAGTGGTTCATTTAAAAAGTTCGAATACTTTACCAAAAGTGATACAAATCTGTTAGCAGGTTCAATTTGCGATGCAATACATCAATATGCAAACCTTGAAGAGAACCCAACCAAAGTAGTAATTCACTTTTACAAAGAAATGAGCGACAAAGAGTTAAAACCCATCATTCAAAAAATGAACAGGCTAAATCTCGATTGTCCTTTATACATCATCAACATTAACAAAACCAATTCAGAAGACTTAATTGCTTTTGATAATAATTGGTACAATCGTTTAATGCCAAAAAGTGGTACCATAATAAACATTGGAAAAAAAGAATACCTACTTTTCAACAATACAAGATACAACGATTCCGAAAAACATTCAGAACAAGAAGGCTATCCATTCCCAATAAAACTAAAAATTTCATCACCCAATAACGAAGAAGATTTAGACAATTTCGAAATCAAAAAACTAATTGAGCAAGTATATCAATTCAGTAGATTATATTGGAAATCATTAAGACAACAAAACGTACCCATAACCATCAAATACCCAGAAATGGTAGCCGAAATAGCACCTCACTTCGAAAGCGGAAACATTCCGCCACACGGTAAAGAGATATTATGGTTTTTGTAAAAATATTTTAATTATGGGTACAGCAATAGACAATTACATTCAGAAAGTAACAGAAGAAGTAAAATCACACATACAAAATGATTTTAACCTAAATAATATAGCCTTTAAAAACTTTTCAAGTTTTGATTATATTAATTTCTACTTGATTTATAAATATATTTTAAATGAAGAAAAGGATGATTTTTTTATAAGCATACCTGAAGATGAATATAGACCAAATTTTTTTGCTTCTATTTTCCATTCAGTTGTATTAATTAAGTTATTTCAAAATTATTTCTATCATAATAATCATAAACCAATACTTCAAACTAACGATTTAGTATATGGTAAAATTGGTAAAGAAAATCGAATTTTAATTGTTAAAGGTGTCGGTCCAGATACTTTAAGAATACATTTAAGATTCCCTAAAAAAAATGAAAATGGGGCAGTTAATACATTAATACCTTTTAAAAATCAGACTAAAATCAACCCTAATTTAACTAATGGTAGAAATACTGTAAAATATATTAATGCTTATAAAGAATTTTTAAATGAAAATTTTGGGGTTAATTTTCCATTCATTACCGATTTTTCTAAAAGAACATTAGTTATAGCAGATACAAAATTTTTTAAAGAAAATGACTCGTTACCCGTAAACTACACAAATAAAAAAGGTAAAAACAAAAATGAACTTCCATTTTTTAATTATCTAATTGAGTGTTGCAACGATTTTAAAACTGCTAAAAATTATCTATTCGACAAAGATTATTCCTTTGATGAAGTTGTAATAATTGGAGATACAAAGTATAGGGATTGTTTCACAGAACTATTGCAAGAATCTAAATGGAAAGGAAAAGCTAAAAATATAATCATTATTGGAACAAACGAACCTTCAAACGAATATCCTTTTAAAAAATGGTTATGGTCAAATCAAGAAATTAGACTTTCTAACAATGAGAATTTAAAAATAATAAGTAAAGAAGTTGTAAAATTTGAGGATCTCTATAATGAGTTAAATAATTTTTCAACTTTAATAGAAAAATACAAAACTGAAAAAAATATTAATCTTTCATTCGTATTTAGATATTTAAACTTTTTTTATAAGATAATCGTTGTTGATTCTAATATTTCAAAAGGAATGTATCAAGAATACGCTGACAGGCTTTTACATTATTTTTCTAGTGATAATTTTGATGAAGAACTAAAAAATAATTTCTATAAAAATGATATATATAATCCTACCGAAATAAATGAATGTAAAGAAAGTATCATTCAGCATTTTAAATCAATATCTAATACTCTACAAGAAAGAAATCCAAAATGGGAAACAATAGTTCGTAAAAGTCGGGAATTACAAAAATTCTATTTATTAGTTGAGAAGAAAAGTTATGACATAATAAAAAACCAATTACAAAAGTTTCGTATCAATAATGTGGTATTAGTAAGTGATAAGAGAATTGACAATAAAATTCTTTATTGGGAAAAATGTTTTAATGATGAGTTTAATTCAGAAGATAAAACATTTATAATTCCTTATTTAAACAATTATGATACTTTAAATAGATTATATGAATTGAAAGGAAAAACTATTATTTTATGCTATGAAAACATTGATGAAATTGTGTTTGACAAGCTTATTAAAAATAAATTAGCTAACGAAAATTCAAGAATTAGTCATAAGGATAGAAATAGTTTTATTAAAACAAGATTTACTCTTAAAGAAGAATATTTAAAACCAAACCCACTAGATAGTCTTTTTGATTTAGAAGATAATTTTCGTGATAAATCAAACACAACAAATGAAGAATTAGAATTACCTAAAGATAAAATTCTTTATGAAATAGTCTTTACCGATGGTTCTATTGAAAAATTTGAATCAACAAAAGGTATTTTCTTAATTGAAAATAGTGTACAAATTAAAACAACAATTGGGGAAATTTACGAAGGTGCTAAAATCAGGTTTTATCAAAACAATAACCCAGAAGTATTTAAAAAAATCCTCAAAATATTTGATTCAGAGGGTTTATTAAAATCATTTGATAGTTATTCTCAAAGCTGGAAAACAACTTTAATAAAGTTATTATCTAAATACCGAAGTATAGAAGATTTACATTCAAAGTTGTTTGACAACTCAAATAGAATCAATCTCGTAACATTTAAAAATTACTTTGATAAAAATTCAAGTACAAGATTTCCTAGAATTAAGGTTTTAAATGCTATTAAAAATCATTGTATAAGCACTGGTTTAGATAATGAATTAATTGTTACCGATTATGATAAATTTATTATTTTTTCAAAAAAAGATCATTCAATTAGACAACAAGCTGGTAGATTACTCGGTAGTGATTTATTAGATTATGTTGCTTCTGATAAAACTGAAAAAAGTGATGCTCTTACAAAGCTTAACGATGAAATAATAGAAAAACTAATCGAAACAATAGTCGAGAAAGTTATAAAACAAAAAAAGATTTCTAATGAAGAATAAGTATATAGAAGAACCTAGATTAATATTTAGAGATACAATTCAAAAGAACTTGATTGGACCAGGTTCTGATATTTTAATTAGTGATGCTGAGAATGAAATCATATCCGACTATCCATTAAGCAGATACTTTTCAGGTATTGTATTTCCAGAAAAAATTGTTGACCCAATTCAAGATAGTTTTGGTTTAGAAAATGAATGTAATGCAAATGCAGAAACAATAAATAATGATAATTCAATCACAAATGATTTAGTCGATAATAATGATTCTATTTTAGTTGAAGATGATAACTCAGAAAAGAAAGCTAAAATAAATACTGATAGTGAATATTCCGAAGCTAATCAATATTTTCCAACAAATTTTGGCTTAACTTTTTGTGTTCCTAATGAACAAAAGGAAATTACAGTAGAGTTTATTTATGCTAAATACAAACAATTAAAACCTCTTGAAGGCAAAGTAGAAATCTCTCAAGAAGATTTTGAAAAATTTTACAATCATCCATTTAATCCAATTAAACAACACTTAATTTTTGAAAATGGCTTTCTAATGTTTAATAAAGAAACTTTTGGCAAAAGCGGATTAAATGTTAGAAACTATAAAAAAACTTTTCAAGAACATGAACAACAAAGAGAATTAATTGATTCTGTTGGATATAAAAAAGTCGAATTACTGTTAGGGAGACTTTGGAAACGTTTACCCTGTGAACAAAAAATAATCAAAATCAATCTTGAAGAAAATAATTCAAATGAAGCTACTCCAATACCGTTAGAAATAGAAGAAGAAACAAAAGATACAATCACTTGTTTTTTTAAAAAGGTTTTAGAAACAAATCACGGCAAGTTTATAAAAATTTTACTTGCTAATAGATTACAACATTCAAAAAAGAAATTTTCATTTAGTAATGAGAGATTAAATTCAAAAGCAATGTTTCAAGCACAAATAAAAGTGAATGGAACAACTTTCTTACCCTATAAACAATTTACCGAAAACAATCCTTTTGATGAAGAATTAAATACAATAAACTTCCAATATAGAGAAGAATTTTCATTTGCTATTGGACATGGATGTGCGGTAAAATGGAATGACGATAGACAACCTACAGAACTAAATACAACATTCTTGCCAGAAGTAGACATTAAGAGTTATAGCAATGAATTTAAAGAAGATTTTCCAGAAGATTTAAAATCAATTACAGAATTAAGAAAATTATCTATTTGGTCAGATCTAAATAATGATGAAATTATAGATAAACTCTTTTTATTTGTTAATGAATATCAAAAATGGATTGATAAACAAATTAGCATTAAAACAGCTGATAGTTTTCAAAATATAAAAACTAATATAATTGGAAAACAATCTGAAACTTTCAAAAGACTAATAAAGAATATTAAATTTTTAAAAGAAAACGAAGAAGCATTCAAATCATTTAAGCTAGCAAACACTGCAATGTATATTCAAATGTTTGTTTCAAATGAAAAACAGTTTGGTAAAAAAAATATAGAACTAACAGAAATAGATGAAAATATAAATTATAATAATCTTGATTATTTTAGGGAAAATTCCACTTTCAATCCAAAATATAGACCTTTCCAATTAGCTTTTTTTCTTTTAAATCTAGAATCATTAATTAATACTGATTCTGTAGACAGAAATAATATAGTTGATTTGTTGTGGTTCCCTACTGGTGGTGGAAAAACCGAAGCTTACTTGGCATTAACAGCTTTTACCATCATTAGCAGAAGAATTTTAAATGAAGATAATGCAGATGGCGTTGCAGTAATTATGCGTTATACACTAAGACTTTTAACCGCTCAACAGTTCGAACGTGCTACAAAACTTATCCTGTCATTAGATTTTTTAAGAAAGCAATTTAAAAATAAAGATGAATATTATTTTGGAGACACTCCTATTTCAATAGGTATGTGGGTTGGTGCTTCATCAACACCCAACTCATTTAAAGATGCAAAAAAAATATTTGATGACATTTCGCAAAATTTAGTTCGTGCAAACACTAGTAAAAATTACGATTTTCAAAAAGCAAATAAATTCCCAATTGAAAATTGTTCGTGGTGTGGTTGCAAAATAATATCAAAAAACAAATTTAATTTTTTTGAACAAGGTTATCATGCAACTACAAATTCATTTAAAATAAAATGTATAAATAACACTTGTACATTCAGTAATGAATTGCCAATATATTTTGTAGATGATAAAATCTATGATACACCACCAACTTTACTTTTCGCTACAGTAGATAAATTTGCTATGATTTCACACAGAGAAGAAGCACATAAGTTATTTAATTCTATTGATAAAGATAAGTTACCACCTGATTTAATTATTCAAGATGAGTTGCACTTGCTTAGTGGTCCACTAGGTTCTATAACTGGTATTTACGAATCTATTGTCGAGTTACTATCTACAAAAGGAAATAGAAAACCAAAGATTATTGCTTCAACAGCTACAACAAGAAATACGGCTCATCAAATTGAAATGTTGTATGGGAATAGAAAGTTAAATATATTCCCACCAATGGGATTAAGCTATAACGACAACTTTTTCTCGTTTGTATCAAATGATAGTAAAAGAAAGCACATAGGTTTCATGCCAACAGGTAAAACAGGTCTAAATTCACAAATTCAAATACTAGGTAATCTTTTCATAGCTCGCATTGAATTATTCAAATATTTAATTGAAAATGAAAATTTATCCCATGAAGAATGCATAAATAAAATGAACTACTTCTGGACAATTGTTTCATTCTATAATAGTTTAAGAGACGTTGGTAAAATATACAATAAAGTTCCAGCTGAAATACTTTCCTTGATAAAATTACTTCACAGCAGATATAATATTAGTAGAGATAAATATGCTTTTAATTGGATTGGTTTACCATCAAGAACAAAAGAACTAACAAGTAGAATTGAGAGTAATTCGATTAAAAAATTGTTAGATGAACTAGAACAATCTTTTAGTTTGAATAGATATGAAGGCAGGGATTATGTTCAAAAAACAGTCGATTTAGTATTAGCTTCTAATATGTTTTCTGTTGGTATTGATATAAAAAGATTGAATGTAATGTTAATGAATGGGCAATCTAAAAATGTAGCGGAGTATATCCAAGCATCCAGTAGAGTTGGTCGTGAGGATATGGGTATAGTGATAAATCTATTAGATGCAAACCGTTCAAGAGATAAATCATATTTCGAGAACTATGTTAGCTTCCACAATGCTTATTACAAATATGTGGAACCATTAAGTGTAACACCATTTACTGAAATTGCAGTAGATAAAGTTATGGCAAGTCTTTTAGTTGCTTATGTTAGGCATAAAAAAGGGTTATACAAAAACAATCAAGCAAATGATTTCAATGGAAATATTGATGAGTTAAAAACATTTTTATCTGAAAGAATCAAAAACATAAAGCAACGTGATTATGCAATTAATAAACTTGATGAATATGTAAAAAAATGGACTACTAAAGAAGATGGTTTAACTTACGAACTGTTAATTAAAAAAATCGCATATATGGATGAATGGAGCTTAATGATGTCGATGAGAGAAATAGATACGAATAGTATAATAAAATTAGCAAATTAAATGGGTAAATACGAACAAATACAAACTAGAAAAACCATAAGTGCTTATGGTGGTGTTGGCTCAATTATTGAAACTAGAGACGGTTCAATAATAATAAAACCATTTGATGAATGGCCTTTTTTTATTAGTATTGATGGTAACTTTCAAGACCATAATAATATTGAAGATGTTAGATTTAAAAATCGTTTAAGTAAATATTTTATCAATCTTGAACGATTGGTAAAAATTCCTGTAAATGATTTAAAAAATGGTTTTCAATTGCAAAACGGCGAACAAAATACTATTGGAGCGTCTTATTTTCCAGAATGGTTCTATTGTAGTAGTTGCAATAAATTTGATAAAATTACAGAATGGAAATACAATTGGTTGAATAATGTAGATCTAAATCATAAAGAAAATTTCTTTCCTCCAAAATGTTATAAATGTTACGCAAAAAATAGAAATAGTAAACGAAAATTCTTTGACTTAGAACAAGTACGTTTTATTTTAACTGCTCCAAATGGAGATATTGCCGATATTCCTTGGGATAAATGGTCAATGTTAAAAAGAGAAAAAAGAGAAAAATCTAACAATGAAAATAAAGATATTGATACAAATGAAGAGACTATTTCTTTATCTAATGTAGATGTACCAAGCGATTTATTATTAGAATATCGTACCTCAGACAAATTAGATGATTTAAGTGGTATTAATATTATTGCAAAAAATAAAGAGGGTGAAACATTAAATTTTACAACATTATCAGGTTTGTTTAATTTAAGAATTAAAAATCAAGAATTAATTCCAAATGCTGAAATTAAAGACATACTCTTTAAACCTGTTATTCGTTCTAGTAATAGTGTATACTATCCCAATATTTTATCCAGTATTTATATTCCAGCAAAAGACGAGTTAAATAAAACATTAATAGATTATATTAAGGAATCGCATAATGATGGTGATGAACCTTCAAGAATTGTAAAAGATTTAAAAAGAAATAAAAATGTATCAATTTCTGAGGATACAATAAAAAGATTAATTGATAATGATTTTATTGAAAGAGATGTAGAAATATCAAAGAGTGAAAATGAGTACCGTTTTGATGAGTTTAAATACATTACAAGTAAAGGAAATGACGAAATAAAAGACTTATTGATTTTTGACAAAGTAGATTCAAATTATTTTCAAAATGACTTAATAAAATCCATTTTCAGAATGGATAAAATAAAATTTACATCTGTTCAAACATCTTACACAAGACAAGAACCTATCTCAATTGATACAGCATTAAAAGAAGAAGATATTGAAAGTAACAAAGTTGATGCAATAAGAAAAAAATACACCTCAAATAAAGGATTAACAACAAAATATTTACCTGCCATTGAAAGTTTTGGTGAGGGTATATTTTTTGAATTTGACAATGATAATTTGGATAATTGGTTAAATTCAAACCAATTAATTAAAACAAGAGTTGAACCAATTTTAAACAACTATCATAATTTTGATTCTGCTTTTAACAAAGATATAGAAGTAAACCCTAAACTAATACTCATACATACTTTTTCACATTTGATAATAAAAGAATTAGAATATTTATGTGGTTATCCTTCAACATCAATTCAAGAACGAATTTACGTTAGTGAAACTCCTAATATGAATGGTGTTTTAATTTATACTATTGCAGGTTCAGAAGGGAGTTATGGTGGCTTAACTTCATTATGTGATGATGATAAGATTGGTAAACTAATTCAATCTGCAATTATGAGAGCAAAAGATTGTGCCACAGATCCAATTTGTTATCACACAACTGGTCAAGGAGTTGGTAATCTAAATTTGTCAGCTTGTTTTAGTTGTTCTTTATTACCCGAAACATCATGTGAGCTATTCAATAGTTTTTTAGATAGAAGACTATTAATTGATGAAGTATTTGGTTATTTTAGGAATTATTTAAAATAGGTTAGCCCTAAGGGCAGTCGTATTTGCATCCCACCCAGCCCAACGCTCCCCAACGCTCAAGTGGTTTCTCCCACCGCTCTCAGCACTTGTTTTTCCCTATGTGCAGTACTTTTCCTTGTCTGTTTTATTCTCCCAACCCCATCGCACAAAAAACAGCCAGATAAAAGCACTGCACTCCCAACCCAAAAACAAGAGCTGAAACCCAACACTAAAACCACTCCCAAGCTATATTTACATAATGATGGCAACATTATAGTTCAAAAAAAAGAGATAATATTGGAAAAACGTTATTTTTTTGAACTATAATTTCATTATGTAAAATAGCCGCACTCCAACGCTCCCACCCGAAATAGGAACAGTATTTTCATTGTTTTTTGAAGGTGCAATACAATTCCATAACAACACTTCAGCAAGCATTGAAAACCCTAATTTCAATCAACACTCTTGCACCCTCAAAAATCAAAACCAAGAAAGAGTAACAAATTTTTGTGCTGGATATAAAGCAGTTTTATTTGATTTTTCAATGGTTTTTATATCCATCCCATAAAATTTGTTACCCTTTCACAACTACCCAATTCAAAAAGAAAATCCCACCAAAAAACAACTCCCGATTAAGTCAAGGAAACAAAACAAAAAAAATAAAAAAAAGAATGCAAAGGTAAGTTTCGGGTTTACAGAAAAGCAAGTTCAAGCCTACGGTTTTTAAAAAAATCTCCACCCAAAAATTTCCAATCCACTTCCCGATTAAACAACGAAAACCCTATTCCAGTTCAACCATATGGGTAGTATTTTTTTAAAAAAACTTGCTTTTTTGAAACCCTTCACTAGAACAGATGGCTTTCTTTTTTTTCCTTTTTTCTTTTGAAAAATTTTATGGCGAAGCATGAAATGCGAGCATAACTTTAAATCCGATATTATGACTTATCACAACGTATTTACACACCAAAAAGACAGAGTTTACAGCCAACCCCACTTCTTCGTTTTAAGCAAAGGAAATAATAGCGGAAAACCTCTAAAAGAACCTTGCCCGAACTGCTTCGTAATACTGGTAAAAACCGAAGAAGAAGCCGAAAACCTCTATTGGATAGCATTAAGCTTATGGAAATCAAAATTCTGGTATCAACACTTAGTCGGTTCAGTTATTCCGTTTCTTCGATTACAGGAGTTTAAAAGCAATTTCAGAAATAAAGTGTTACATATCTACAAGGAACACAAAAAACACACTGAAAATGTCGAAAAACTCAAAAAACTAGAAAGTCTATCAACTATCTACAGCAAAAATTTAGACACCATAGAAAGATTAAAAGCTGCAATACTTCATTATTACCTCTAATCCCAGCCCGATTTTTTCGGGCTTTTTCTTTAAAATTCACATTGAAAGTTTGTCATATATGACACTAAAAAAATGTCCCTGCATTATTTTGCACTTTGTCATAAATAACTTGTCATAACTCATACAAAGCAACAGAACGCAAACGACTGCAAAGCCTTATTTTACAAGAGTTTAGCACAATTATTGCCCTATATTTACACAAATGGTACAGCTCTTGGACAAAGCCGTATCAAGTCCAAACAAATTTTTAATTCTTAAATTTTTAATCCAAATGGGAAAAATTAATCAAGGTATTCTAGGAGGAGTATCAGGTAAAGTAGGTAATGTTATTGGTGGTAACTGGAAAGGGATTGACTACATCAGAGTTAAACCTTCAAATGTTGCAAATCCGAGAACAGCAGGTCAAGTAATGCAAAGAACAAAATTTACTGTGACTTTAGAGTTTTTACAAGCGATTAAGCCTTTTGTTAAAGCAGGTTACAGAAACCTTGCAAACAAAAAGACTGAGTTTAATGCTGCAATGTCTTACATCTTAAACAATGCAATTACAGGAGTAGATCCTGATTACATTGTAGATTACACATTAGCACTTTTGAGTAGAGGTGGTTTATCAATGCCTTTAAACCCTTCAGCTGATGCTTCAACTTCTGGAGAGGTTACATTCACTTGGGGAGACAACTCGGCTGAGAGTAATGCAAATGCTACTGATAAAGTAATGTTGTTAGTTTACAACCCAGCTAAAAAAGAATCTGTTTCAATTGTTGGGGATGGGAACACTCGTGTTGATGGTTCTTACAACGTAGCTATTCCAACTACCTATGCAGGAGACACTTTAGAGCTTTTTATAGCGTTTATGTCGGCTGATGGAACACAACTATCAAACAGCATGTATTTAGGCTCTCAAATCGCAGGATAAGTTTAAATTACTTAGAATTAAGTCGCTCATAGTAGCGACTTTTTTTATATATTTACATGCTGACAAATAAATCAACTTTCCTTTATTTACTTGTTTTTAAGTCTTTATTTATAAGAATTTGATGCTTATTTGTTGCCCAAACCTTGTAAAGCATTATAAATACTACTAACTTCAAATATTGTATCGGGAAGTAAAACCTGAAATTTATAAAACATAACATTAAACCACACAAAAAGGACAATGTATTTTCTGTGTGGTTTTTCTTATATTAGCTGTAAATAAAAGGAACTCGATATATTGCAAAATATGCTATTGCGTATATTTAAGAGTTAGCGGTCATGCATGCCAAACGAGAAGAATTGGCGGCTAAAAATTCAGAAATTGTAGTAATAAATTATGGCAGAAATATTTTATGATAGATTGAGAGATTATTTTTTAAAAGTAGCTCAAGCATTAGAAGCCGAGGCAAAAATAGCTTCCATTTATCCAAACTCATCCGATATTGGATTACATAGAGAATTAACCTTTGCTAACTTTTTAAGACGACATTCTCCATCAAAAAGCAATGTTTTTTTAGGAGGCTACTTATTCGGAGAAGATGGCTCAGAATCAAAACAGTTAGATGTAATTATATCTACCGATACATCTCCAAGATTTGACTATCTTAAGAAAGATGAAAATGGAAAAACGTTTGTGCCAGTAGATGGATGTTTAGGAGTTGCTTCAATTAAATCTAAATTGGATAAAAAAGAACTTATTGATTCATTAAAAAATATTGCTTCAATTCCAGACAAACAAAATCTTACTAACAATATACATCCTGATTTTTATTTGGACAACTACGAAGATTGGCCATACAAAATAATTTATGCATCCGATGGTCTACAAATAAAAACAATTATAAAACATATTGACGATTTTTATTCAAATAATCCAACACCATTAAACAAAAGACCAAATATAATTCATGTTATAGGTAAATATGTTATTTTCAGAGACATGGATATAACAATTGACGGACAAAAAGCTAAAAAAGGACAATATGTTGCGCTTGATTCAAATCCTGATTTAGTAGCATTTCAATGTATTTTAAATGAATTACAACAAAATGCTGCAGCATCAAACTACATTAAATTTAATTACAATACCATATATGACCAACTATCAAAAAGTTAAAAACATATAAATAAATTGCACGAACCGCTAACAAGGGTTTTATGCCCCTGCAGGCGCGAGCGTCACGCTCGTGAACATAAAGCTGTAACCCGTTCCAAACTCATTACACAAAATGAAATTCTTAAAAAATCCTAAGCAACTTATTCTAATTGACATTTTAGGTGCTTCAGTAACAACTGTCTTGTTGTTCATAGTCGTTAAGAATTTTAACCAATTTTTTGGAGTAGATATTTATGAAATAAATACTTTGGCAATCATTGCATTATCAATTTGTTGTTTTGGTGTTGTATGTTGGTTTACAAATAAAAAATTTTCGAAGCCACTTTTATATACCCTCGCTATATTTAATTTACTTTATTGCTTGATTACTATTATAATTCTTAATTCAAGCACTAACCTAACTATTTATGGAGTTTTATACTTTACTATTGAAGTAGTAATAATTATATCCTTAGCTTTTTTGAGATAAAAACAGCACAACGATTAAACTAATCGAATTTGACAATGTGACAAAAACTATAGTGAAGTTAATAAACGAGAGCAAAGATTGAAATTGCAACAACAAAGTTTGTCATTCTACAGGTCTTGACAGAAACATTATGACATTATATAAAAAACTGAATAACAATTAATCCGAAAATAATCGGGCAACAGCTAACAAGGGTTTGGCGAAATGGCGGATTGAAGTTATGACTTTAACAATTGTACTTCTTTCGCCGCATAAGCCGATTTTATTTTCTTTTTCATAAATTGGCAAATAGAAATTGGCTTATACTAGTGTGGTGCAAAACTGAACTCTTGTGCCTTCTTTTCCGCTACTATCGCCAAGCCACGGGACGTTGTACCAAATTTTACAGAAATGAATCCAGAAACAGAAATAGACTTAATAAAATGGATGGAAGACAATTGTTATAATTTCAATAGTTATAGCATTAACGGTAATTTCATCTATGAAGGTTATGGGATCGAAAAAAATGGGAATCTATATTCTTGGTACTATACTGAACGTGGACAAAGAGAAAACTTAAAATATTTTCCAACGGAAAAAGAAGCGGTTAATTTTGCTTTTGAACAGATTAAAACTGACCTAACTGCAAAAAGTCATTGCATTGCGATACTGAAAAGTGATAGTGAGTTGAATCGTTTAACATCCGAATTGGATAAACGCGAAGTCAAATATTCAATTGATAAAATTCCATATGGAGGACTGAATGATATGAGAAGTAGAATTTTTGTAATTGGTTGCGATATTAGAAAAGTTGAAGATTTAAAACAAAAAAACTAGATACAACAGCCGTTTCTCGCAATAGCTGGTTTTTATTTTTACGTGTTCACGAAAAACGTTTATCTTAATTAGAAAATAATCCGTCCGCTTGCATCGTAACAGTCGCAAAGCCACGGAACGCTAGCGATAATTGTAAAAAAATGACGGAAATAAAAAAATCAACAATAGAAGACAACGAAATTTTGACTGAAATTACTAAGAAGTCAAAAGCTTATTGGGGATATTCTGACGAGCAAATGGAAAATTGGTCTGAATTACTGACAATAACGAAAAGCTATATTGAAACAAATAATGTTTACAAACTATTAGTTGACAATTTAACTATTGGATACTATTCATACATCTATTTGAATGAAAAAGAAGTAAAACTCGACAACTTATTTGTTTTGCCAAATTATATTGGACGCGGACTTGGAAAACTTCTTATGAATGATTTTCTGAATAGAATTAAAAACACTGAAATAGAAAAAATAATATTAGATTCTGAGCCAAACGCAGAAAAATTTTACGATTATTTTGGGTTTATTAAAGTTGGACAAATTGAAACAACAATTAAGGACAGATATTTGCCAATTATGGAACTAAAAATATGACAGAAATAAAACAACTACCACTAACTATCGCTTAACAAGACTTCAAATTATGTGATAAACTCAACTCTAGATTTCTAACCTAGAAGTAAATCCTAAATAATATCTAATCTATTTTTCGTTTCAATATAATTATTGAGACTAAAATCGTATTGATTAATTTGTGCTATTTCTTGAATAAATTATGCTATACTTTATTGTTTTATGTTTTTATTTTTGATAAAAAAAACACGATAAAATTATGGATAATTTAATTTCAAAACCCAATTTTAAAGAAAAATACGATAATTTCGTTAACGGAGAGTTCAAGAATCCCTCCTCTGGAAAATATTTTGATGTATTTTCTCCAATAGACGGAAAAGTATTTACAAAAGCTGCACATTCAAATGTACAAGACATCGAATTAGCAGTAAATGCGGCGAGTGAAGCCTTCAAAACTTGGAGTAAAGTATCTGTCACAGAGAGAAGCAATATGCTCATAAAAATTGCACAAGTAATGGAGGATAATTTAGAATATCTTGCAGCTGTCGAAACTGTCGATAATGGTAAAGCCGTAAGAGAAACTTTAGCAGCAGATATACCACTAGCAATTGACCATTTTAGATATTTTGCTGGTGTAATAAGAGCAGAAGAAGGCTCAATAAACGAATTAGATAATGACACCGTATCATTAATTGTTCACGAACCAATAGGAGTTGTTGCACAAATAATTCCTTGGAATTTTCCTCTGCTAATGGCAGTTTGGAAATTGGCACCTGCTCTTGCTGCAGGGAACTGTGTAGTATTAAAACCTGCTGAGAATACTCCTATTTCAATCATGGTACTAATGGAATTAATTGGTTCAATTATTCCTCCAGGTGTTGTAAATGTAGTAAATGGATTTGGTTCAGAGTTAGGAAGACCATTGGTAACAAATCCTAAGGTTGCAAAAGCTGCTTTTACAGGTTCTACAGCAACTGGTAGATTAGTAATGCAATATGCTACCGAAAACATTGTACCAGTAACACTTGAACTTGGCGGAAAATCTCCAAACATTTTCTTCCCCTCTGTTATGGATGCAGATGATGAATTTTTAGATAAAGCTATTGAAGGTGCTGTATTATATTGTCTTAACCAAGGAGAGGTTTGTACATGTCCATCTCGCCTACTAATTCATGAATCAATTTACGATAGTTTTATAAGCCGAGTATTAGAACGAATAAAACAAGTAAAAACAGGTAATCCGCTTGATCCAACTGTAATGATGGGAGCTCAGGCTTCAAAAGTTCAAAAAGACAAAATCTTAACTTACATCAAATTAGGTAAAGAAGAAGGTGCCGAATTGCTAATAGGTGGTGATGAAAACAAATTTGGTGGGGATTTAGATAACGGTTATTATATTCAGCCAACTGTTTTTAAAGGAGATAATAAAATGAGAGTCTTTCAAGAAGAAATCTTTGGACCTGTATTAGCCGTTACCACTTTTAAAACCAATGAAGAAGCAATAGAAATTGCAAATGATACTCTTTATGGTTTAGGAGCTGGGGTCTGGACTCGTGATGCTCACGAATTATATCAAATACCTAGAGCTATTCATGCAGGAAGGGTTTGGACTAACTGTTATCATGCTTATCCAGCTGGAGCTCCATTTGGGGGTTATAAACAATCTGGTATTGGTAGAGAAAATCACAAAATGATGTTGGCACATTACCGTCAAACAAAAAACATTTTAATCTCATATAACAAAAATAAATTAGGATTTTTCTAATAGATGTATGGAACGTATTGAAGCTACCCCTAATGCCCTCCAAATTATTGAAATATTGGAAAAAAATCATGGCCCTTTAATGTTTTATCAAGCAGGTGGTTGTTGTGAAGGAACTCAACCTCAATGTTTTGAAAAAGATGGATTTTACCTAAGATACAATGATGTTTGTATCGGACAAATCAAAGGTTATAATTTTTGGGTAGATAAAGATTTATTTGAGTATTGGAAAAATGCTCATTTCATTCTTGATGTTATGGACGGCATTGGGGCTGGTGGCTTTTCTTTAGAAACTCCATACGGGAAAACTTTTATTATAAGGTATAGACTCTTTACAAATGAAGAACTATTAGAATTAAAACCTGTAACTTATAATCATTAAACAAGTGTTTGATTATTTTAAAATTTAGTTAAAAAATCTTTTGTAATCAAAATTAATAACCAAAATTTGATTTTTCTTTTTACTTTTATTAGAAGATAAAGCCCTTACAATCAATGTATCAATCTAAAACATTACTTTATACTCCTGATTTAACACCAGAAAAGTCTTTAAAAACTTTGGTTGAAAATCGTACCGTTTTCACATTAAACAGTTGTGAATTAAATTTATTCGAAACATATCAAGAGTCTGAATTAGTTCCTTTAAAATTTAATGACCTTGTTGTAACAAGTATGCTTAGAGGAAAAAAAATCATGCATTTGTTTGACGATCCTAGCTTTGATTATGTACCTGGCGATACTGTTATTGTTCCTTCAAACGTTGAAATGAAAATCGATTTCCCTGAAGCATCAAAAAGTAATCCAACTCAATGTATAGCTTTAGCAATCGACAACCATTTAATAAAAGAAACACTAGACTTTTTAAATGAAAAATATCCAAAAGAAGGTAAAAACAATTTATGGAAACTAGATAAAGAAAATTATTTTTTCTACAACAATCTTGAATTAGCTAATGTTATCAACAAGTTGATTAAAGAATGTATGGGAACAAGCATCACTAAAGATGCTATTGCCGATTTAACTTTACAAGAACTTATTATTAGAATTATTCAAACACAAACAACAATACTTTTTAATAATGAAAAATTACCTGACTCAAAAAGCCCAATTTCTTCAAGTATCGAATATATTAGACAAAATATACACGGATCAATAAACTTAAAAGAATTAAGTAAGTATTCTTGTATGAGTCCTACTTCTTTTTATCGATATTTTAAAAGAGAATTAGGAATTAGTCCTATTGAATATATTTTGAACGAAAAAATTAAATATTCTAAGAAATTATTGAGTAATCCAAATATTCAAATTAACGAAGTATCCTATGCCTCAGGTTTTGAAGACTGTAACTATTTTATAAGAATATTTAAAAAATACGAAGGAATAACTCCTAAACAATATCAGTTATTGAATTTTACCAATCATAAACAGTAATTAACTTACGATAAACACAGGTGCTTTACGAAACAACGAAACCATTATCACCAATACCAAACATTACGATTCGTTACTAAAAGCCCTAGAAGAAATTCAGAAAATGCAATGGAGTATCCAACAAAATCTATCGTATGACCTTATGACGATAGATATTCGTCAGGCGCTATATTATTTTGTGAGATTACTGGTGAAGTCACAAATGACGAATTGTTAGGGAATATTTTTGTATCGGGAAGTAACAACATAAAATCGAATAACCTTTTATATTAAACCACACAAAAAGTACAATGTATTTTCTGTGTGGTTTTTCTTATATTAGCTGTAAATAAAAGGAACTCGATATATTGCAAAATATTCTATTGCGTATATTTAAGAGTTAACGGTCATTGTAGCGCGACTATGCCACAAATTTATAACGAACTTGACTAGAATATTAAACAGATGATTAAGAAGTATTTGGTTTTTGTATGCATGACTATTTCAGTAATATTAATCGTAATTGCAGCGTTAGCCTATCCAGGTGGATCATTACTTGACAAGAATTCAGAGGGTTTTGGTTGGTCAAAAAATTTTATTAGCAATTTGTTTGCAGAGAAAGCGATAAATGGTTCAGAAAACCCTGGCAGGATTTGGGCAATTCTCGGAATGGCATTCCAATCGGTTGGTTATGGTGCTTTTTTTATAAATATGTCAAAAAAAATTTCTTTAAAAGCATGGGTAAATATTTTAAAATATATAGGATATGCCAACATTTTTTTTATTTTCTTAATTGCAACACCTTTCCACGACCTAGGAACAATTTCAATTGTTTTAACATTGTTTGGACTATTTATTATTACTTTATTTATCCTTAAGTCAAAACTACATTTACTTAAATTTTGCTGTATAATATGCTTATTAACTTATTACTGTTTCTTTTTCCTTTATGGCTTTAGTTATTTGGAATTAGCCTTTATTATGCAGAAAGTATATTCAATATGCTCAATACTATTAGTTTTAGGACTGGAATATTTTACAAAATATGAAGACTTTGCAAATATTAAATCGGGAGAACAAAAAAAGCAATGAACCACTAACATGGTATTGCCAAAAGCGGGGCTGAACGGCTTCGGTTGGACATTTTTGCAAGATTCAACATTTGTTCTTCGATTGAATTTTTGTACTAAAAATCCCCCCGCTAGTGCGAGCGTCACGCTCGTGAACATAAAACAATAATTAAACCCGCTACACAAAATTTCCTAACTTTACGTGATTATAATCATAAGTGACTCCCAAGCCCTGATGTTGCAGGACATTTTTGCTATGTCACCAAAAAATCGTACTAATAAAGAAAATATGAGAAAAATAACTTTTTTAGCATTATTTACTACAATTTTTACTTGTTACGGTCAAAATTACGAAGACTTAATAAAAAAAGCTGATTCATCTTACAATGCTAAAAATTACAAGTTAGCTACAAACTTTTTTGATAAAGCAATAAAAGAAAAACCTGAATCAAAAAAGAACTTTTACAATGCAGCTTGCGCTGCATCTTTAGCAAATGATAAGAAGAAATCAACAAAATGGCTAGAAATAGCAATAAATAATGGATTTGACAATTTGCATCATATAAACACTGATACCGATTTAGATAATATTCGAAATGAAAAAAAATTCAAAAATATCATATCCGAATTAAAAAAGAAAACAGAAATCATTGAAGCAAACTATGACAAACCTTTACAAAAAGAATTGTTAGACATTTTCAAAGAAGATCAAGATATAAGAAATCAATATGTGTCAGCACAGAAAAAATATGGTTATCAAGGTAAAGAGATGGACAGTTTAGGCAAAATTATGCTTTTAAAAGATAGTTTGAATTTAATTAAAATTGTAAAAATACTAGATGAAAAAGGTTGGGTTGGAAAAGATAAAGTTGGACAACAAGCAAATCAAACATTATTTCTTGTAATACAACATTCTGATTTACAGGTTCAAAAAAAATACTTACCAATGATGCGTGAAGCAGTTAAAAAAGGAAATGCAAATTCAAGTTCTTTAGCATTATTAGAAGATAGAGTTGCAATACGGGAAGGACGAAAACAAATTTACGGAAGTCAAATTGGAACAAATCCAACAACCAAAGAACAATATGTTTTACCTTTAGAAGATCCAGACAATGTTGATAAAAGACGAAGTGAAGTTGGATTGGGAGCTATAGCAGAATATGTTGCTTACTGGAACATAACATGGAATGTTGAACAATATAAAAAAGATTTACCCGAAATTGAAAAATTAAGTAAATCACAAAAATAAACAGACAAATAACTAATATATGAAAATATTAATCGAAACAGAACGACTACTTTTAAGAGAATTAGAATATACAGACGAAAAAGACTTGTTTGAAATGGACTCTGACCCAGAAGTTCATTTGTTTATTGAAAATAATCCTGTGAAATCAATTGACGAAATAACAAAAGTCATTGAAATGCTCAAAGTACAGTATATAGAAAATGGAATTGCTCGTTGGGCTGTAGTTGATAAATTGACAAATGAATGTGTTGGTTGGTCTGGATTAAAATATTTTAACCAGCCTTTAAATAATCACAATAATTTTTACGAACTAGGTTATAGGTTTAAGAAAAAACATTGGGGAAAAGGTTTTGCGACTGAATCTTCAAATGCAATTTTGGACTATGGATTTAAAAATTTGAATACTGACACAATTTATGCAATAACTGATCCTAAAAACGAGAATTCAAAAAAAGTATTGACTAAGTTGGGATTTGACTATAAAGAAACTTTTGATTATGAAGGCGACCCAACAGATTGGTTTGAATTAAAAAAAACAACGTGGGAAAATAAAAACATTAACCGCTAACAGCAGCTAATTTGTTCTGTATTCTAAATATACCTCCTCCGCAAAGTCTCCTAACTTTGTGTAACCATGATCTATAATACTGCTTACGAAAAAAGTTATTTTAATGCACTTTATACGTTGAAAAGCCTAACACATTGAAAATAAATACGTTTTCATAGAATATATCCATTTATTAAACCTATCTTTGTCCAGATTGGTTCTCTGCCAATGCTCGTCCTGAATTTTAAAACTTGTTTTAACTACTTCTTTTTTCTCTTCAGTTTTGGCGTTTCAGTACTGCCTTTTTTAATTTAAAACAATTTTATTATTATGAACATTTATGTTTCCAATCTGAGTTTTAATACTTCAGAATCTGAATTAAACCAAGCGTTTAGCGCTTTTGGTCAAGTAAATTCAACCAAAATTATAATGGACCGTGAAACTGGTCGCCCACGTGGTTTTGCCTTTGTGGAAATGACACAAAAAGAAGATGGTCAACATGCTATCAACAACCTTAACAATACTGAGTTAAATGGATTTTCTATTTCTGTAGCTGAAGCACGCCCTCGTGAAGAGCGCTCATACTCAAACAATTCATTCAACAACTACAAACGATACTAAAAAATCCTGTTTGTATTTGCTTTCACTCGTATAAGAGTGCCTATTATTAGCTTTTAAATAAGGCGAAAGTAGAACTTTGTGTTCCATTACGCCTTATTTTATCTTTCAATACGACTTCACTTTTACATCTAAAACGAATACACCATGGATAGGTATCCCTAATCCTTAAATTCGTATGCTTATGCATTTTCAAAATCTTTTATTACTTCCAACCATCTACCAAGCGATAGAGGAATCGGGATTTACAACCCCTTCTCCCATACAAGAAAAAGCAATTCCAATTGTTTTGAAAGGCCATGACTTAATCGGTTGTGCTCAAACCGGCACGGGTAAAACAGCTGCGTTTGTACTTCCTATTTTGCAACAGCTTTCTCAGAATAATCCTAAAACCAACGGAACAATTAGAGTTCTGGTGCTAACCCCTACGAGGGAATTAGCCATACAGGTAGAACAAACTTTTAAAACCCTTGGTAAATATACTCCTCACCGATCTCAAGTTATTTTTGGTGGCGTTTCCGAAGTGAATCAACTTCGTGACCTTCGTCAAAAACCTGAAATCTTGGTGGCAACACCTGGTCGTTTACTCGACTTAGTGCGTCAGCAAAAAATTAGCCTTAATGACATTCAACATCTTGTATTGGATGAAGCAGACCGTATGCTGGATATGGGATTCATCCATGATATGAAAGCCTTGCTGAAATTTATCCCTCAAAAAAGACAAACCTTGTTTTTTACAGCTACCTTACCCGATTCGATAAAAAAACTGCTTCCTGTGTTTTTAAATCAACCTATTCAAGTAGATGCTAACCCAGTATCTTCAATAAAAGCTACAATCAATCAGGCGGTATATGCAGTAGAAACAGTAAACAAAGTATCTTTACTACTAAACGTACTTCGCAATCAAGGCAGCAATCAATGTTTGTTGTTTACCCGTACCAAACACGGAGCCAATAAATTGGTTCAAAAATTAGGTGATAAAGGCGTAACAGCGGCAGCAATTCATGGCAACAAGTCTCAATCGGCACGACAAAAAGCGTTAGCCGATTTTAAATCGCAATCCATTCAAGTAATGGTGGCTACAGATATTGCAGCACGCGGTATCGACATCAAAGAACTACCCTTGGTCATCAATTTTGATTTACCTGGCGAAGTAGAAACGTATGTACACCGCATTGGTCGCACAGGACGCGCCGGACAGTCTGGTCAGGCAATTAGTTTTTGTACCCAAAGCGAACAAGCACTATGGAAGCAGATTGTCAAACAAAATGGAAGTCCTATCAATGAATTAATTCACTAAAAAACAATTTTAAATCTATGGCAGATTCGTTTTCAAAAAAACAAAGCATCAAAAACAAAGCCCTAAAGCAAAAAGAAAAAGACACAAAAAAAGCAGACCGCAAAATCAATAACAACAAAGGCAAAGGCTTTGAAAGCATGATTGTCTATGTAGACGAAAACGGTCATTTTACCAATACCAAACCCGAACCGAAGCTGGTAACGCCAGTAGTGCGCTCACATAAACTATTTCTTAAAAAAGAATAGTAATAATTATAGCCTCCCAATCGTCTCCACTGTTGGGAGTTTTTATATAAAGTACTACACAGAAGTCCTGTGAGAAAAAGTTTGTGAGATTTTTTTTTCTCACAATAAAAATTCTCACAGCCTTGTGAGAAAATTTTTTAAAATATTTTTTTTCTCACAACAAATGGCTAACCCACTTTTACTATTTTTTAAAAATTTGAACTCCTAAACTAAAAATATTTCTCTTCTTTACGGGAAACCATAATTTTCTTACAAATACTTTTTTATCTTAGTATCATAAATAAATAATATTTAATGTTCAAAATTGAATTGTGAACATTTGTGAGCCAATATCAATTTTAAATATACTTATATGAAAATAACAAAAGTAATTAGTTTTCGAAATTCATGGAACCGAATGATTGAAGACCATAAAGAAGAATTAATTGATATTGAAAATACTTTACCAAGGTTCATAAATGCATATGCTAATAGAAGTAGAAGTTCATTCGTATCTGCAAGGGAAATTTGGGATAAAGAATTATTAAAAATGGGTTGGTCGAAAAGTGATAATGCATTTTATAGTGATCATGGACAAAGGTTATTTTTTGGAAATCTTGGTCCTATAAAAAATAATGTTGCAGCTTATCTAACCTTTGGTCATATTGATTTTTTGAATCGTTGGTTATTCCAACAAACTGCATTAGCCGCAAAATATCATTTAGCAGAGATTCCTGTTTTATTAGTTCCAACTGATGAATATTCTAAAAGATTAGATGATAGGTCATTGACAAGATTAACTCTAGAAATGTGTTACCGACAAATCCATCCATTAACTCCACTAACGCATACCCATCCTTTTTTGATATTAGGTTACACAGACACCAAACAAGAAAATATATTTGATATTGAAATATTTGAGTTGGAGGCTGAAGTATTATATGATGAAGAAAATATAATTATTGACAGAAGTATAGAGTTCCCAAGTGAGTACTATCAAGCTGGATTAAATATCCTAAATTATTTTGGAACATATCTAAGAGAACAATACCCAGATGAAGAGGCTAAAGTTAAAATTGAACAAAATGGAAATACAGTCCGATTAATTATAGAAAATAGTAGTGGTGAAAAAGAAATTATAGAAAAAGCACTTGAGGAATACCAACTTGTAATTTCTGGACAAAGACAACCATCAGAAATTACATCTAATCAAAAACTAATACTTGAATTAAATAGTGAGCTTAGAATAGCTAAATATCGAATGGAAACACAACAAGATATTATTCAAGTTCAAAAGGGGCAAATTGAAAACTTATTTTCAATGATTGCTGAAAGTTTGTCTGCTAAACAAACAATTAATATTGAACTAAGCCCTACAATAAATTTAAATCAAAACAATGTAAATCAAAATATTACTAATGCACTTTCATCTTTGAATGAATTAAAAGAATTATTACCAAGCATTAGTAGTGAATATATTGAGATACAAGACATAGAAGATTCTCTTGTTTCAATTGAGAAAGAACAGAATGCGGAAACAGTCAAAAATTCATCAGGCATGAAAAAATTAAAAAAGTTATTTGATTCTGTAGAAAAAGGGTCATCTGCAATGTCAAAAACTCTTAAAACTGTTGAGGGTGGTATTGATATTCTAATGAATTTAGCTGGTAAATATAACAAAATTGCTGAATGGTGCGGATTACCACAAGTACCATCAGTTTTTACTAAATAATATCCTGACTAAAAAGAATTGTCGAGCTTCGGATTTTATAACCCTGACAGCTCGAATTTACTTCGTCTGTTCGCTTCGCTCGAGTTTAACCAGATGGCGCGGATTTACTTCGTCTGTTCGCTTCGCTCGAGTTTAATCCGTGCCTACAAAGATTAGTAACTACAACTGTAAAAAGTTGTAGTTTTATTTTTTACAAACGTTAGGAAAATATAAAAAATGGAAGAAAGAATTTATAATTGGTTAAAAATTGGTTTCCTACAGCCAAGTGAAAGAATATCTGAATTATTTTATTTCGATAAACGTGATAATCAATTTTTTTCTATTCTAATTGCTGATTATTTTCACTTTGATGAAAATTATAATATTCCTAAAAATGCAACTTCTAGCTATCCAGAAAATGTTTTAAAATTACTTGCTGATAGAATGATACGAATTCAAAATGATGACCAATCAATCATTTCATTGTCTAGAACAAATAAAGAAGAAAATACAAGTGACGAGTATTTAGACCAAAAAATAAAAACATTTTTAAATATAAATTCAATCGATATTAAAACTGCAACAATTTGGGATATAGATACAACTGGAAGTGTAACAATTAATCTCAAAGAGGATACTGAAAGTAATTCTAGAATCAATAAAAAATGGTGGGAATTTTGGAAATAAAAAAACCAATCTCCATCACAGAGATTGGTTTTCCAACTTAACAAATCAATTTTAACCTAACTTTTCTTTTTTAATCGATCCTTAAACACCTTTTCAAATTTTTCTAATTTGGGTTGGATCACATACTGGCAATAACTTTTAGACTTATTATTTTCATAGTAATTTTGATGATAGGTTTCGGCCTTGGTAAAACCTTTAAAAAGTTCAAGTGTTGTAACAATTTTAGATGTATATGCCTTAGCATTATTCAATTGCTGGATAATTTCCTGAGCCGTTTTCTTTTGCTCTGCATTGGCATAAAAAATCACAGAACGGTATTGCGAACCTACATCGGCGCCTTGTCTATTCAATTGGGTGGGGTCGTGAACAGTAAAGAACACTTTAAAAATTTCGTCCAAGTTTGTTTTTCCGGTATCGTACTTTATCTGAACCACTTCAGCAAAACCTGTTTCTCCTGTGGAAACTTCTTCATAACTAGGATTTTGAATACTTCCACCTGAATAACCGGATTCGGCAGCAATAACTCCGTCAAGTTTATCGAAAACAGCTTCGATACACCAAAAACAACCTCCACCCAAAGTAATCGTTTCTATTCTTGGTTTTGCTTGTTGGGCAGAGACTAACGCTGGAAGTAACATCATTAAATACAATAACTTTTTCATCTTATTTCTTTTTTGGTTTCATGTCTGGTTCAAAATCTAACGAAACCGAATTCATGCAATAGCGTTTCCCTGTGGGTTCTGGACCATCATCAAACAAATGACCTAAATGACCGCCACAGCGTCCGCATAAAGCTTCTATCCTATCCATTCCGTAGGATTTATCACTTTTAAACACAATACTTTTTTTGTTTTCCTGTTCAAAAAAACTTGGCCATCCACAAGAACTCGCAAACTTGGCATCCGATCGAAAAAGTGTATATCCGCAAGCCGCACAATAATAGGTTCCCTTACCAGTGTAATTCCAATACTTTCCTGTAAAAGCCGCTTCTGTATTTGCTTTTCTGGACACTAGGTACAAATCTTCAGGTAGAATGGCTTTCCATTCAGCATCTGATAAATGAAGCTTTTTTTCATCTGTATGAGAGTAATATTTGTGTTTCGCTACATTTTGAGCTTGCAAAGGCAGTACAAGACCCAATAAGAAAACAAAACAACTTCTCTTTAAAAACTTAACTAACATATTTTCTATTATTTTAATTATACCACTAATTTATATCTGTTTTAAAACTCAATTTGTAAGCTAGCTAACATCTCCAGAATGCTTTAACAAATGATTGTGATTTAGAAAATCTCTTTTGTAATCACCTTACTTTTAATTGAATAAAATCACTTTGCTATACGTTTTATTATCAGACTCAATTACCCAATACCCTTTTTTAGCTATATATGTTTTATAATGGAGCGATTTATTTTTATCTATAGTTTTTAAATACTCCTGAAAATTTTGTGAACTATTAAGAAGATACAATGTCTCTTTATCAAACTTAAAGTTAGTATAGTTGTTATCGAGTAAATCTACTTTTAACAAATCTTTTGAGGTATTATCTTGAGACTTTTTAAATTTTAAAAAAGCTTGAGATTTTCTTAGACCATCAGTATCATTGATTGTTACTACATCCAAATAATTACTGTCTTTTGAAAAAAGACTACAAAAAACTTCGTTTTCTCTTAATCGAATCGAAAAATTGATTTTTGAAACATCTTGATTTTGATTAAACCCAGAAGCATCAACTACATCTTGATGTGACTCCCATAGTAGTTTTCCATTGAGATCGTATTTAAAAATGTAAAAACCTAAAGGAATGTTAGTAGAATTGGTAATTTCCTTTGCTTCACTTCCAAATAATCCATAGACATAAACATTTCCACTTTTTTTATCTACCAAGTAATTGTTTACGGCTAATTCGCTTAATTTTTTAGAACTATTGGAAGGATCTAAAACGCCACTACCATTATTAGACAATAGTAAAAAATGTTTGGGTTCACTCACAAAATAGGAATAATCTCCTGTTTTGGTTCCATACAGATCATAAACGGTTCTATAAATAGTCGCCGATTTGTAGTTTCTATTAATCGCCTTAGTAATAAAACTAATGTCACTTTCATTAATACGAACATCAAAATCAAATCCTTCAGTGAATGTTGCTGTTGTTTTGTTCTCTAACTTATTTAAATCAAGCTTTTCTAATTTATTTTTTTCCACTTTACCACCAAATAGATCAATTACTTTTAGAAAAACATCGTCATTTTTTAAATCTATTTTTGTACTTTCTTTTTGGTTCACAAGGTCCAATCCGTAGATATCATTAAAGTATCTAAAGCGCTCATTGATGGTAAAATACTTTGTGGGTACTCCATCCAGAATTAATTTATATTCGGTTGGAAATTCATTCTTTTCAGGTAATTTACCTATCAAAAAAGCTGTTTCTATAGGTGAAAACACGCAATTGGCTAATTTTTCATTGGCCACTAATTTTTGTGTAAAACCATCTTTGTCAAAAGCCCAAACATCAGTGATGGTATTTCCATACACTTTATTAGTTCTTTGACCTAAAGTAATTACTACTTTGTCTTGGTTAGGCAAATAAATTATATCTAAGGGTTGCTTATTCTCCTTGAAAGAAACCTCAGCTATAACTTTTTGTGCAAAAGTGGTTGAAGATATAAGTAGAAGTAAATAATGTAACTTTCTCATATACTAAAAACCTTGCTTAAATGACAATCCAAAAGTAAAAGCCCTTGTCAAACCATCAGGTCTCACTTCGCGAACTACAAAAGGTGTTGCAAGTGAAGTCTCTATATTACTGTTGTCACCAATTTTATAATTAGCTATTATGTTTCCATTGATGGTTAATCCGTCAGAATTTGCAATTTCAACGCTGTTCCCAAATTGATTCACATACGAATCATTTCCTAAATGGTATATAAACAATGCATTAGGTTTTAATGTTAGTTTTTCGTTTAACAACACTATGCTGTAGGTAGACCTAAACAATACATCTGATTTACGGTGGAACAGATTGGTTGAATCAAATTTATCTGTGGGTGATAAAGATGATAAATAAGAGTTTTTGTTGTCATTTAAAGGAATTTGAGCTGCAATATTAAAATCCCATTTTTTCACACTGGCTTCAAGCCCTCCAATAATATCGAAAGTTCCCAAACTAGATTGATATGGCATAGGCAGGGAAATAGTATTGATTTTGTCATTACCCGCCGTTAATGGAATTTTTACCCCTAAAAGACCTGACCATTTTAAATTACTTGCATCAGGATTGAATTTATAATTTCCAGTTAAAAAAACATCTCCAACATTGCTTCTTGTTCCAAAACTACCATTAGCAACTGTTCCGGTTAATTTAGCATTTACAGCAAATTTGTCTGTAAACAAACGTGTATAACTTGCATAAGGTGAAAAAATGGTAACATCTTCTTCCCCTATTCCATAGACACCTCCTATTTCAATCAAGTTCTTTTTTTCTGTGGAAGCAGCTTTAAAAGGGTTTCCTACAGAGCAAAATCCAGCATCACTACAACCTTGAGCTGAAACTTGTTGAATACAGAAAACCATAAAAGTGAAAATTGTAACTTTAAAATTCTTAAGCATATTATTTATTTTAGTTAATTAATTTAAATTAAGTTTAGCCACTGCATACAAATGATTGTATTGCTGACAATGTATAAGTACATACGGATAATTTGCTAATACGGTTTCAGAAGGAATTGGATAAACACTATTTCCATTCCCCGCAAAATTTCCAAGATTGACATATTGCGTTGGTGTATCTGATTTTGATAAATAGACTTTTAAATCTGGTGCAGAAGACACATTAGCATTTTCAATTTCTAACTTATGCACTTCATTATCTAGATATACTTTTACCATTCCAGAAGCATTAACACCTGAAGTAGGCGAAAAATTTCCTGTATACTTTAAAACAGCTCCTTCAGGAATCGACACATTATTTTCTTTTTGAGTCAATTCGCCTTCTTTTTCACATGATAACATGAACAAGACCAATAAGATTAACAAATATTTATTCATAACGTAAAGATTTAGACTACAAACTTATTTAGTTTAGACTTCCTAAAATGTTAGCTAGGTTACATTAGAATATATTTGTTAGAGTTTCTTTTTTTACATTAATTTGCCAAATGATAAATCCTTCGGCGCATGGTTGGGTGAGTAAATTTTTCTTTGAGCAAAACTCACAAGAACAATTTAACTTGTATGATTTTGAAAGTTTTTATGTCGCCACACGAAAAACAGGATTTTTGGTTGGTTATGCCACTCATTTTGTAACTACTAAAGAAATTGAAACAAAGGGTTTAACAACCGAGGAAATTTCTAAAATAGCCCTTTTAAATTCACTTTTCGGCGTTTTCCAAATTGCTAATGGTACTAATAATTCTGAAGCATTCGTTCATAAATGCATAGCCTTTTACAAAGAATTACATCCAAAAAATTCAGGCCTTTTAGATATTTTTCTTCCAACAGATTCGCCAGAAAGCAAATTGGAAAAAATCATCGCGAATCGAATTAAAACGAATGACAATATCATAAGTAAAAACTTCTCTCATATCTTGACGAATGCCTTACTTTTTGTAGATGTATTAGCCTTTAAACGCTTTATCGAAGAAGATAGTTTACCTAAAAAGTACCTAAAGAAAATAGAAGAAATTATTGTAAGTGTGGTATCCATAGCACTGAACACGAAAGAAACCAAATCAAACTACGATGATTTGCTTCAAAAATTGTTTGAATCATCAGTTCGCTATTCCAAATTTGAAAAATCAGCTAAAGAAACTTCGCTAGACAATATTGATTTCTCTTATCTCGATGACGATTATGAACGCTATTATTTAATAGATATAGCCAATATGGCACTTTGGAATGACGGAAAAATTGAAAGTTCAGAAAAGAAATTTTTATACAATTTAGCCAATCAACTTGAAATTTCAAGTAAATTTGCAGAAAGCAGTATTCATGATATGGATATTTTTTTAACCGAAAACAAATCGTCAATTCCTTATTTTAACTATTCAAATCCAGTTAAACATTTCTACGATCAAACCACTTCGAATGTACAAACACTGGTTCAACGAAATAAAACCAGATTGCTTCTTGAAATTTCACAAAGCAAAGAGTTAATGACACTTTTACGTAAATCGGCTTCAGAAAAATTAACTCCAGAAGAAAAGAAAAAGGTGCGAAATCAAATACTTGATATCTGTAAAAGTATCCCTTCACTAACCATCTTTCTTGTTCCTGGGGGAAGCTTACTCCTTCCTATCTTGATTAAATTTATACCACAATTACTTCCGTCTGCTTTTAACGAAAATTTAAGCGAAGATTGATTATAATTTAATTTTATAGTTTTTATATTTGAATAAAATTTAACTATAAAATGACAATCACACAATTACAATATGTTTTGGCAGTAGCCGAATACAAAAACTTTACACTAGCAGCCGAAAAATGTTTTGTTACGCAACCTACATTAAGTATGCAAATTCAGAAAGTAGAAGATGAACTTGACATAGTTATTTTTGATCGTAGTAAAAAACCCATTCAGCTTACTGAAGTAGGACAAAAAATTGTAGCTCAAGCAAAAAACATAGTTAACGAAGCAGATAGAATCCAAGATATTGTAGATCAAGAAAAAGGATATATAGGCGGAGAATTTCGATTAGGAATAATTCCAACTATCATGCCTACGCTACTACCCATGTTTTTGAATAATTTCATCAAAAAATATCCAAAAGTTAAATTAATTATTGAGGAATTAAATACTGCTGAAATTGTCACTAAATTAAAAAACGGACATTTGGATGCAGCCATTGCAGCAACACCTCTTGAGGAAGAAAAAATTAAGGAAGTGGTCTTATATTATGAACCTTTCATGGTTTACGTTCCTGAAAGTCATTCAAAATTTGAGAAGAAAGAACTTGAAATTGATGATTTAAATGTTGATGAAATCTTGCTATTGCAAGACGGTCATTGCTTTAGAGAAGGTATTTTAAATATTTGTAAAAGTAAATCGCAGTCTAAAGAGAATAAATTTCAAATTGAAAGCGGAAGTTTTGAAACTCTAATCAAACTATCTGATGAGGGATTGGGAATGACGTTATTACCTTATTTACACACATTAGATTTTAATGATAAAGAGAAAACGAAACTTCGTCACTTTGCTGATCCAAAACCATCGAGAGAAGTAAGTTTAATTTTTCCAAAAAATGAATTAAAGATTCATATTATTGACGCTTTAAGAAATGTAATTTCTGGAGTATTAAGAGGCGCAATCGCTTTTCAAAATGTAGAAATTATAAGTCCATTACATAAGAAATGAAAAAGGAGCTAAATGGCTCCTTTAAGTTTACGTTTCTTTCTGTTAAATTAGACATCAACAATATGAATACATTGTTTCAATTCTGGTTTTTCACTTGTGAAATACAACAGCCATTTTTTTAGATGTTCTAGTTCATAAGGAAGTAAATTTCTAACAGCTTTTTTTAACTCTTTAGCAAAAAGCTTAATGTCAAAGCTAACTTTTTCAAGTACGTTTTTGGTGTAATCGTAAATCATTCGGGGCATAACCTTATTGCTTAATAATGAAACAATTGACTTAAGAACTCATTATAAATTTAGTGTATTTTACCGCTAAAAAGCAAATAAACTCGATGAAATGCGTTTTGAAAAATCTTTTTTCTAACTTTACTTACAAAGTGAATAATAAAACAAATAAAAAAGGGAGCTAGTTAGCTCCCTTTTTTATTTATACAGTTAAATAGATTTCACATTTTCTAAGTTCTGGTTTTCCTTTGGTAAAACTAAAGAACCATTTGGACAATTCTTCTATTTCGTAAGGTAAAAGCATTTTAACCGCTTTCTCAAGTTCCTTACGAAACAAAGCTGGATCAAAACTAACTCTTTCAAGAATCGATTTTGTATAATCAATCATTTGTCTTGACATATGTAAAAATTTTGTGGTATTGATATTCTCAAATTTACTAAATTTTGAAAAACAAAATACCCAAAAACTATTAAATTTTCCTTAAAAAATTCTTAAACGCAATAAACATTTCTCTCTTTCCTGGAGGTCCTGGAACTTTTTTAACTTCGAAACCTACTTCCTTCATTGCTCTCTTAACCACTCCTCTTGCTGCATAGGTTACTAGAATTCCTCTTTCTTTAATAGATTTAAACATCTTAACAAAAATCTCCACACTCCACAGTTCCGGTTGAAAAGGATAACCAAAAGCATCAAAATAAACTATATCATATTGGTTATGATCATCAATATCCTGAAAAAACTGTTTCCTTTTAGTCAATGTAAAGTTTTCATCAATTTTAGTTTCTTCTCCCCATTCTGCATTGTGCATAACTGAAAATATGTCCTTAAAATTTTCGGCTTGAAGTTCATCAACATAATTCATATGTTCGATTTCATCTTTCGAAATAGGATACGCTTCTACTCCAACATAATTTATGGATAAATCCTTTTGCTTGGCTTCTAAAAAAGTAATAAAAGCATTTAAACCTGTACCGAAACCAATCTCTAAAATAGAAACGGACTTGTCTTCTACTAAAGAAAGTCCGTTTTTGATAAACACATGATACGCCTCTTGAATGGCTCCATGTTTAGAATGATAACACTCACCCCAATCCGTTAACTGAATTGTTGTTGAACCGTCATCAGTCTTTATAATTTTTCGTTCCAATTATTTAATGTATAATTTTTTAATTCTCACAATAGGCCCTCCACATTTCACCTCATGACATTTTACACATTCATCTATACTAGCATTAAAATGTTCTTTAGCGTTTTTAGGGTCTTCATAAATCAATTTTTGAGATTGAATAAAAGCCAATGCATGTGATTTAAAAAATTCATCATTTTCCTGCTTGTCTGTCATCACAGCTTTATGAATTTTTAAAAAATGCTGAGGAAACTCTCCTATTGTATCTCCTTTAATAATTCTTTGTTTTAATCGTTCGTTATCAACATACATCTGCTCCATGAGCATTGCCATTTCTGACATTTCATACATCTCAAACTTTTTTTCTTCTTTTGCTGGGAGCTCACATTTTTCTTGTTTTTTTTCACAAGAAAATAATAGAGCTACAATTGGCAATAAAATTAAGACCCTCATTATGATTTTTTAATTAAAACGCCAGTTGCCTGAAAAGCATAAGTTACTTTTGGTTTAGTAATCTTATTTATTTCTTCTTGAGATTTTTTAGCATCTTTTGCATAATGACGTAATTCATCAACAGAAACTACATCAATGTAAGCTTTACCATTTACGATTGCTTCGCTACCGTCAGCATTAAGAGGCACAAAAAATCCATAATCTTTAAAACGTACAAATGAATTATTGTTACCTGATAAATCCATGTTCATCCAACAACCTTTCTTTTTACAAACTTCTTTAATTTTTGATTTGAATTTGATAACAACAGTATCTCCTTTTTTTAATGTCTTATATTTTTTTAGCATTGCTTTTTCTGTTAGTACTCCAGAAGCAGTAAATTTTTCTCCAAAAACAGCATAATCGTTTGTATTTGTAGCAGCTTTTTTAGATTGAGCATTAACATCGTTTGACGCAAGCAATAAGGAAAATGCAGCAAGTAGTAATATTTTTTTCATTATAGTTATTTTTTGATTTTAAATACAAATCTATAAGAAATAGATCAAAACGTATATTAACTTTAACATAAATCTAAAAAAATTATCAAAACAGCAATGAAGGATAAAATATTTTAAAATTTTAAAAAAAATAATCAATTAACAACCAAATATTGACCATAATTTAACAATGCGGCTTATTATTTATTAAATTAGCAAAAAATAAATAGGTAATGAGCTTACAAACTACTGGCGAAATTGATATTATCAAGGCCGCTACTTCAAAAATTGACCAAGTTGACTTTGAAAAACTAACATTTGGTAGTGTATTTACAGATCATATGCTAGTTTGCGATTTTCGAAATGGAGCTTGGGAAAAACCCGTAATTAAACCTTACGAACCTTTTTTATTAGATCCTTCGGCAAAAGTCTTCCATTATGGGCAAGCTATTTTTGAAGGAATGAAAGCTTATAAAAAAGATGATAATTCGGTTTGGTTGTTTCGCCCAGAGGAAAACCATATCCGAATGAACAAATCTGCGGTTCGTATGTGTATGCCCGAAGTTCCTCAATCTGTTTTTGTTGAAGGACTAAAAGATTTAATTCGTTTAGATGAAGCTTGGGTTAAAAACGGAAAAGGTAATACATTATACATTCGTCCTTTTATGATTGCTATTGGAAGTGGTGTAATTGCACAACCATCTACTCAATATCGTTTTTGTATTATTATGTCACCAGCAAAAGCATACTATTCTGGCGATGTAAAAGTACTTATAGCAGATTATTACAGTCGCGCTGCAAACGGTGGTATTGGAGCTGCAAAAGCTGCCGGAAATTACTCAGGACAGTTTTACCCAACACAATTGGCACACAATGCAGGGTTCCAACAAATCATCTGGACAGACGACGCTACTCACACAAAACTTGAAGAATGTGGTACCATGAATGTTTTCTTTAGAATTAATGATACTTTATATACTGCACCAACAAGTGATAGAATTTTAGATGGAGTAACCAGAAAAAGTTTAATCGATTTAGCGAAACGCGAAGGTATTACTGTTGATGTGCGTCCTGTTTTAGTTGATGAATTAGTTGAAGCTGCTAAAAACGGAAGTTTAAAAGAAATTTTTGGAGCTGGAACGGCTGCGGTAGTTAATCCTATCATTGGATTTCAATACAAAGACGAATATTTTGAATTACCTAAATTAGAGAAATCATTCGCTTTAGATTTAAAAGAAAAACTAACTGATATTCAATATAAATTAGCTGAAGATACTTTTGGTTGGACAGTTCAAGTTTAATTGAAATTAATAAATACAAAAAAGGCGATTTTAAAATTAAAATCGCCTTTTTATTTAGGAAATAAATACTATCCCAATATTTCTTCAAAATTAGGTTTAAAATAATTTGGCCCTTTCATTACCTTTCCATCTTCACGATAAATAGGTTTTCCATCTTCTCCTAATTTACTCATATTACTACGCTGAATTTCATCGAAAACTTCTTCAATTTTATGTTGTAATCCATGCTCTAAGATAGTTCCGCATAAAATATAAAGCATATCTCCTAATGCATCTGCAATTTCTACGATATCATTATTCTGAACTGCTTCAAGATATTCTTCATTTTCTTCTTTCATCAAATTAAAACGAAGCATATTTTTGTTTTCTCCCAAATCACCTGTTGGTAATTCCTGTACTCCCAATCCAAAAGCGTTATGAAACTCTTTTACAGCATTAAGTTGTTTTTGCATTTTTAATGTATTTATTTGAGTTGCAAAATAGCGATATCAATCCACAATTACTTATTTTTACAGAAAAAAATTATGTTTAGTAAAGGTCAACTTATATTCGCCCTTATTTTCTTTATCTCATTCGTTTGCATTATGATTTTTTCATATAGAAAAGATCTAAAATTACACAAACAATACTACAAAGGTAGCCTTTGGATACTGGTAGCTTTTTTGGTTTTTATTGGTCTTCTTTTTGTAATTAAGTCGTTGTTAAAAGAATAAGAAAAATTATATTTTTTTAACATTTTTTTTTATTTTTACTGCACCAAGCCTTACCTACAATACAACATGAAGATTGCAAAATATTTAATTTTACTTCTCCTTCTGATAGCAGGAACCATTTCGGTATTTGTTGCCACTAAAGATGGAAAATATTCTGTAAAAAGATCAAAACTTATTGATTTGCCAAGGGAAACTGTTTACAAGTATGTTTCAGACAGAAAAAATTGGGATTCCATAAATCCTTGGAAAGAAGAAAAATTAAAATTAATTGATTTTCAAAATCCAGACGATACTACAGTTATTCAAAAGATTCTTTTGAATGAGATTGAAAACAATCTTACTTTAAAAATTAAGGATACACTTTCTAAAAAAACATTATTAGAATGGTCTACTGATGGAAACTTGAGTTTTAGAGATAAGTTTTTAAGTATTATTGGGAAAGGAACTAAAAACAATTTTGATAATAGATTTGATGAAGGATTAAATTCGGTTAATACCATTCTAACCAGAGAAATAAAAAGTTTTACTGTAAAACTTGAAGGCTTTGTAAGGTTAGATACTATATTTTACATTCAACGTCCTTTGGCTTGCAAAACGGAAGATTTGCCCAAACAAATTAAAAGTCAATTACCAAAACTTAACCAATTACTTGTAAATGCAAACGTAACTGCTAAAGGTTCTCCTTTTATCATTTATCATAAAAAAGATACCATAAACGATATCATCACTTTTTCTGTGGCACTACCAACTGAGAAAAAAGTTTACACAACATCCGAAAGTGATATTTTTAATGGACAGACTAATCCTTTTGGGGCAGTAAAGGCTACTTTAACTGGAAATTACGTTAACAAAAAAGAAGCGATTGCTAAAATTAATGAATTCATTAAAAAGAATAAATTAGAACAGAGTCCAACTTATAAAGTAATTGAGTTCATACCTAAAAATGTACTTACAGAAAAATCGGCCTCAACTTGGGTAACCGAAATTTATATACCAGTAAGACCCATAAAAGTTGTACAGGTTAAAAAAGTAAAAACGGTAAATCAAGATTCGATTTCAAAAGCGATTGTAAAAGATATTCTTAATGCAGATAAAAATAAAAAATAACTAACATTAAAAAACCGAGATTATAAGTCTCGGTTTTTTATTAAATATTAAACTGCTTTTATTTCTTTAATAAATATTTCACTACGGTTTCTGCAGCATGAAGACCAAATAAAGCTGGCATCCAACTATTAGTGCCATAAAATGATTTCTTGAAATTAGATCCATCGGTCATTTTTACACTGCTGTAATCAGGCCTTTCGAATGAGTAAACTACCTTTACTCCGCTTGATATTCCTTCTGTTTTAAGTCTTCTTCTTACTTGTTTTGCTAAGGGACAGTAATCTGTTTTACTAATATCTTTAACACATACTTTACTCGCTTCAAACTTTCCACCAGCTCCCATATTGCTTATAATTTTGATTTTTTTTCTTTTTGCTGCAAGAATCAAATTTAGCTTTGGAGTTACACTATCAATACAATCCATTACATAATCAAACTCATTAGTAACTATTTCATTTGCTCTTTCCGGAGATAAAAACTCTTGAACTACTGTAAGATCTAAATCAGGGTTAATATCTAACAATCTAGCCGCCATCAATTGCACTTTAGGTAAACCAACTGTAGAGTGTAACGCTGGCAACTGACGATTAATATTAGTTATATCAACAACATCACCATCAACAATAGTCATTTTTCCAACACCAGCACGCGCCACAAACTCGGCTGCAAACGAACCTACTCCACCCATTCCTACTACAAGAACGTTAGCATTTTTAAGTTTTTCTAATCCTTCTGTTTTAAATAATAATTCCGCTCTTTCTTGCCAAACTGCCATTCTCTAAATTTTAATTTTTTATGTTTTAAATATGAAAAAACTGTTCTAAAATTATCTTCAACTTGTTTTTCCATATCACTATTTTTAATTTCCAAAGCTTTCTTATAGACTTCAATTATTGTTTCTTCTACAGTATCTGTCTCTAAAAAAAATCTATCATTAGGTACTTGATTAAATACTGATGAAAGTTCAGGGTTTCTCAACAAATATTTTCCAAAAGAAAGATAAAATCCATTATCAAGAAGTGATTTAGCGACATGCCAATTCTTTGAAAATCCGTGAATAATCATTGGAGTTTCAATTTTCATGCTCTTTTTTACTTTAATAACTTCCTGATACGCAGAAACGCAGTGCAAAATTACAGGTTTTTTATGCTTTTTTGCAAGTAATAATTGTTTTTCAAAAACTTGGAGTTGCAATTCGATTGGAGTTTCTATACGTTTATCTAAACCACATTCTCCAAGTGCTAAACAATTATTAAGCTGGAGTTTTTCATCAATAACATTTAGTTCTTCATCAATACTTTGAGGATTTATGTGCCAAGGATGAATTCCAATAGAAAAAAAAGAGACATTATTATCAAACTCTTTTGGATACTGATTTACAATTTCCAAAACATCAGAAAGTTGAGTCTTTTTATGTGTATGAAGATTATAAAACATTAGTCATGAAATTTTTTAACTCCGGCTTTAATTTCGATATCCAAATCATTATCTAACGGAACTAATGGGCAAGAGTATTTATAATTATAGGCACAATACGGATTGTATGCTTTATTAAAATCAATAATCATCACATCACTCTTAGGAATTCGGGCATCTAAATACCTACCACCTATATAACTTTCCTTACCACAAGTCAAATCTGTAAACGGCAAAAACAAATAGTCCTTATATCCAGGTTTTTTACTCAAATCAATATTTTGATAAACATTTAGTTTAAATGTTTTTCCATCTAAAGTAAAATGCAATTCACCATACTTTTTATATTTGGGTAGCCTTGTTGTTGTTGTTTTCATTTCAAAGACTTTCTCTCTTTTAGCCTTTACGAATTTTGCCTCAACAATATATTTTTCATCAATAGGATAAAAATCAAGAGCTTTAAAAGTTTTCAAATCTGCTTCCATCAAAGGAGATGAAGTACTATCTGCAAATTCTTTATTCAATTTTTGCTGATATTCTAACGAAGTTTCCAATTTCTTTTCCTGTGCATTTAAACAAACTGAAAACAAAAAAACTAATACGTATGAGTACTTTTTCATTATAAAAATTTTAACAAAAATACTTTAAAACCACAGAAGCAGCAACATCTTATTTTCGTAAATTTGACTTTTACTCCTACAAATGCTTCAAAAAGCCATTAATCGTTACTTCGACAATTTTAAAGGTTTCTCAAGAGAAATTTGGATTTTAACACTCATTACTTTCATCAACAGAGCAGGCACAATGGTTTTACCATTTTTGTCTAAATACTTAAAAGAAGATTTACATTTTAGTTATTCACAAGTTGGATGGATCATGGTCTGTTTTGGAACAGGATCAATGATTGGATCTTGGTTGGGAGGAAAACTTTCTGATAAAATTGGTTTTTATAAAATCATGATTTTTAGTTTGTTTTTTAGTGGAATCGCTTTTTTCATCCTTCAGTTTATAACGAGTTTTACAGGATTATGCTTAAGCATGTTCTTCATTATGGTTATTGCCGATATGTTTAGACCTGCAATGTTTGTTTCTTTAGGTGCTTATGCCAAAAAAGAGAATAGAACTAGAGCTTTAACACTGGTTCGATTAGCAATTAACTTAGGGTTTGCTGCTGGTCCTGCAATGGGGGGATTAATTATTATGAATATTGGTTATAAAGGGTTGTTTTGGGTAGATGGAGTCACTTGCATTATTGCCATTTTAATATTTTGGTTAACGGTTAAAGAAAAGAAGAAATCAAAATATACAGACAAAGAACATCCTGGTGAAATACTTACTCACTCCGTTTTTAAAGACAAGCCATTCTGGATATTTTTAGCATGTTGTACTATTACAGGAATTTTATTTTTCCAACTTTTTACAACAATTCCGTTGTATCATAAAGAACAATTCAATTTAACCGAATTTCAAACAGGGCTTCTGTTGATGATGAATGGATTATTAATTTTTGTTCTTGAAATGCCTATAGTTAGTATTGTTGAAAGAAAACAAATTAATAAAGTTAAAGTAGTAACATTTGGAGCTTTAGCCATGACAATAAGTATGCTTTTAATGCTTATTAATATGTGGAGTGGTATTTTAGTTATCATGATGCTCTTTATGACTTTTGGAGAAATGTTTGCTTTTCCATTTTCAAATTCATTTGCGATGAGCAGAGCTCCTAAGGGCCATGAAGGGAGATATATGGCTATTTTTACAATGAGTTATAGCTTAGCCCATATTTCTTCAGCTAAAATTGGAATGGAAATAATTTCATACTTCGGCAAAAAATATGGCCTTGAAATGGGCTATCAAATCAATTGGGCTTTTATGACATTATTAGGTCTACTAGCAATTATTTTAGGAATTTGGGTGTATAACCTTGTTCAAAAAGAAAAACAACACTCTGAAATACAACAAAATACAACTTCACTCTCTTAAAAATAACTTAAATTTTAGTTAAATAACTATAAAAATAGTTTGTTAACTAAAAAAATAGTTATATGTTTGAACTATCAATTATTCAATCATGCAAAAGTTAACTAATAAAGAAGAAGAAATCATGCAAATCTTATGGAGGCTAAAAAAAGCTTTCGTAAAAGAAGTCATGGCTGAGATTACCGAAGAAACCCCACATTACAATACACTTTCAACTATAATCAGAAATTTGGAGGATAAAGGCTATGTAGGACACAATGCTTTTGGAAATACACATCAGTACTACCCTATTATAACTATCGAAGAATACAGAAAACGTTTTATGAAAAACGCCATCGAAAATTACTTCAATAGTTCATATAAAAATTTAGTTTCATTTTTTGCTGAAGAAGACAAAATATCAGCAAAAGAACTACGAGAAATTTTAGAGATAATAGAAAAAAAGGAATAGTATGGAAAATATTTTCATATACTTTTTGAAAGCTAGTGCATTAATTGTAGTATATTTTACAGCTTACCACTTCTTATTAAGAAAAGAAACATTTTTTAATACAAATAGATGGTTTTTACTAGCAGGACTTTTTACATCTGCAATTCTTCCTTTATTTTTCATTAAAAAGACTATTTGGATAGAAAAACAAAAAGTTTCAATAGATGATTTGATTCAATACAGTAAGACACAAATTACTCCTAAAACTGAATCTTTCACAATAAATTGGGACCAAATTCTAATTGCATCTTATATAGTTATTTCAGCATTTTTATTGGCAAAAGTGATTACAAACTTAGTGTCCTTAGCAAAATTATTACATAACAAAGAGGTAATCAAAAAAGATAAGTTTTCATTAGTAGATTTAAACGAAGATATTGCTCCTTTTTCATTTTTCAATTACATTGTATTTAACTCTGATTATTATACAAATGATGAGTTAAGAAGTATTCTACTTCATGAAAAGGTTCACAGCGAAGAAAAACATTCGATAGACATAATAATTGCAAAAATTTTCTGTATCGTTTTTTGGTTTAATCCATTCATGTGGCTATACAAAAAAGCAATCATCCAAAATTTAGAATATATAGCTGATCAAAAAGCCTGTTTGCAAATTGAAGACAAAAAAGTATATCAAAAAGCCCTATTAAAAGTAGTTTCTCATCAAAATTGCTTATCAATCACAAATCATTTTTATCAATCATTAATCAAAAAACGAATAGTTATGTTAAACAAAAATCAATCCCACAAAAGAAATTCATGGAAATACGCAGTGGTAATTCCAGCACTTGTATCCTTTTTTATTTTATTTCAAGTAAAAGTTATTGCACAGGAACGCGAAAATAAAATTGTTGAAAAACAAGTAGATAAAAAAGTTGTATCCATTGTAATTGATAAAAACTCATCAGACAATGACATTAAAAAAAATACAGAAATGCTTAAAAGCGAGCACGATGTAAATTTAAAAGTCTCTAAAGTAAAGAGAAATTCACAAGGTGAAATCACTAGCATTAAAGTAGAATACAAAGACAATAAAGGAAACAATGGTTCTATGCAATCACAAAGTGATACTCCTATCGAACCAATTCATTTTTATAAAGAATCCAGTAATGATGGAAACAATAGAATTGGTTTTGGTAAACCTAGAATGGAATTAAGAAGATCTCACGCAATTAAACGTCTAGCTGAAGTTAACAAAGATTTTGACGAAGATGAACTAGGAAAAAAAATAGAAAAAGAAGTTGAAGAAGGCTTAAGTAAATCATTTGCATGGAGTTTTTCTGATGATGATACTGACGGAAAATCTATTGAGAGAAAAATTGTTGTTAGAAAAAGAGGAAAAAATGGTAATCCCGAAGTTATTATTAATGGTGAAAAATTAGACATTCCTTTTGCTGATTTAGAAAAAATGGATAAAGATTTTGATGGAAAATTTGAGTTCAAATCAGATGACAACGGGCCATTCATTTTCAAATTCAACGACGAAGAAATAATGCGTTTTACCCCGGAAGATATCGAAAGAATAAAAAGCGATGCTCTGGAAAGCGCTAAAGAAATGGAAATTTCAAAAATTCACATGAAAAAAATGAAAGAACGTATGGAGAAAATGCGTCCTGAAATGGAGAAGATGAGAGAAAAAATGCAATATGACAGAGAGGAACGCAATATAGACATGCAAAAAGCACGTGAAGAAATGCTAAAAGCGAAAGAAGAAATGTTAAAGGCTCGTGAAGAAATGAAGAAAGCCAAAGAAGAAATGGAAAAAGCAAAATCTGAAATGAAAACCAGAAAAGCTTAATAATACAAAGACTGTCAATTGACAGTCTTTTTTTATCTTTGTCAAAAACAAAACGTATGTATAAAATCTTAGCTAAAATCAATAAGCTTATTTTACCTAGCTTTACAAAACAACAACTGGATATTGCAAAAGCAAAGAAATGGCAAATGGCAATTATAGGTTGGAGGTATTATGTAACTAAAAGAGCATTAGAGAATTAAAAAATAAAGAAAGATTTTTTTAAAATCTTGTTTGCATATTAATCAAATATACCTATATTTGCACCCGCAATCAGCAAGATACTTCTCCTGATTACAAAAAGGCCTCGTGGCGCAACTGAATAGCGCATCTGATTACGGCTCAGAAGGTTACTGGTTTGAATCCAGTCGAGGTCACTAAATTCTAAAACGCAATAAATTGATAATCAATATGTTGCGTTTTTTATTTTTTATATACCTTTAAACTAAATATCAAGAATTTGTTTCCCTTATTGTTTCCCTAATATCTATTACAGGGAAACTAAGATTTCTAAAAAATCACTTATTTATCTTTATAAAGATAAATTTTACCAATCCCATCTATTTCATCATTTATTTCAAAATACTTACATTTGGAAAAAACAAATTATGTTCGAATATTTGAAAAATGTTTTGGATTCTTACCGAGAAAGACTTAAAAATCCGATACTTGGGACGTATACAATCACTTTTATCTTGTGTAATTGGCGCCCTATACTAATCTTATTGAATTCGAAGAACAGCATCGAAAAAAATATTGAAGTAATTGATGAAAAATATTCTTTTTGGGGCGCAATTTTGTGGCCAGTTTTATTGACAGCTGTAGTTGTATTAGCTATTCCTTATCTAATGATGTTACTTGAACAAGCTATTAATAAAGCTTTATTATATAGGAAAAAATTAAAATATGATAGTAGCATCGAAGATTATAATCATAAGATAGTTATTGCTTCTAAGGAATTTGAGATCCAGAGCCAAAAATCTGGAACTAGAACTATCGAAATGCTACAAACTAATATTGAATCTTTAGAGATTGATAAACAAGTACTTATCGATCAATTATCTCAACAAAAAGAGATTGATTCGGCTGAGATTAGCAAATTAAAAGATATAATAAAACTAGAAAAAGAAAAAAATGAAGTAAAATTTAACGAAAAGACATTCGAAATTCCCTACACAGTTTTTGAAACTTATAACTATTTACAATCGAGTGGAAGACTTGAGGAATTTTTACAAAACTATGATTATTTCGGAAGTTATTACTCATCAACGGAGTTAATTAATTATTATAGAAATCTAGGCTTAATGAATTATAGAGATAGTAGATATTTTTTCACTGAATTAGGTGGTATGCTCTTCAATTTTCTATTTGAATTAAATTATTCCAAAGATTTAAAAAAGAAATTTAAATCTGTTGTGGAACGACTAAATAAACATGAAATATCAATTTTTAGAGCGGCAAATATAGAAAACAGAGATTTAAATTTATCAGGATTTAATCAGCAACTTGTGGCGCAATTAAAAGAAGATGGTTTTATTGAAGAAAGTCAATTTAAGAACAGATATAATTTAACTACAAATGGTTTGAATTTAAGAAATCTAATAGGCTTATTACCAGAAAATTAGAAACTTATAATAACTTCAGAGGTGTTGAACAAAGTCCTTACAGTTTAATTATCCATAAAGCTTAATAGTAGAGTGAAAAACTGAAAAACTTAGGTCGTGTTTCCCTTTTGTTTCCCTGTAACACTTGCGAAGCCTTATGAAATAAGAAAAAAAAATACATATATGATACAGTCGAGGTCACTAAATACATTAAGTCTGCTCAATGAGCAGACTTTTTTTGTTTATATCATATTGAAAAATAGCTTTCATTCATAATTAGCTGATTTTAATTATATTTACTTCTAATAAAAAAGAAAACAGGTGAATTCTGAAAAAAAAGCAACTCAATTTATAGCTTGGTTTTTATCTCGACCAAAAGCATCGGGTTGCATCGTTTTCTTTTCAATGCTTTTAGTGTTAAGCTTAATTGTTACTTTTAGATATCAAGCTATAAAAGAAGCTGAGCGTTATGAAATGAACAACATTCTTAGTGTTGTCAAGAAAAATATTGAGCAAAACTTAAAAAACAATTATGCAACATTAATTACACTTGCATTATCCATAGATGATTCTGGACAACCTAAAAATTTTGAAGAAATTGCTGAAAGTCTTGTAAGCAGTTATAAAAACATAGATGCTGTCCAACTGGTTCCTGATGGAATAATTAAAATGACTTACCCTCTTAAAGGAAATGAAGCCGCTACTGGTTTAGACATTCTTAACAATCCACTACATAGAAAAGCTGCCTTAAAAGCCATTAAAAGTAAAGCTATATATTTTTCAGGTCCAGTAGAACTCAAACAAGGTGGTTTAGGAGTTGTGGGAAGACTCCCAATTTTTAAAAAAGGGAAATTTTGGGGATTTTCTGCGGTTATTATCCGATTTAACAATTTTATCAAATCAACTGGTATTGATACATTTGGTGAAAACAACTATTATTTCCAATTAAGCAAAGTAAATCCGTTAACTAAAAAAACAGAATTTTTTCTTTCCAACAAAACAGATTTTTCAAAAAAATACTATAAAACAGTAGACATTCCTGAAGGAGACTGGAAACTTTATATTATATCTAAAAAGGAAAATCATTTTTTTGACTTACTCCCAATATCTACCATAGGTTTTTTATTATCATTACTTTGCGGATTGTTTATTTACACCTTACTTAAACGCCCTTCTGAATTACAAAACCTCATCGAAGTACAAACTAAAAAACTTACTAAAAGTGAATTTTTATTTAAATCTATTTTCGAAAATGCTGGTTTAGGTATTTTTCACACCAATACTATTACTGGAAAATTTATAGATGCAAATGATAAAATTTGTCAGTTATTAGGTTATACTCTAGAAGAAATAAAGGAAATGGATTATATTTCCATTACCCATCCTGTTGACATACAACAGGATTTAGATTACATGGAAAAACTAAAAAATGGAGAAATTAAACAATTCTCTATGGAAAAAAGGTATTTTCATAAAAATGGAGACATCATATGGGTTTCGATAACTGTCTCTCCTTTATGGGAAAAAAATGAAACTCCCAATCATCATATTGCCATTGTTGAAGATATTTCAGCCAGAAAAGAAGCACAAGATGCATTACTAGAATCGAAGCAAAAAATAAAGGATTTAATTGACAGTATCGATGGTATTGTTTGGGAAGGAGATTCGATAGAACCAGGAATCACCTATATCAGTAAAAAATCGGAAGCCATATTGGGTTATACTCCTGAAGAATGGACTTCAGATGAAATGTTTTGGCGAAATATAATTCATCCAGAAGATCGTGATTGGGTTATTGAATACAGCACAAATGCAGCTAAATACAGAAAACCATTTGATCAAGAGTACCGAATGATAACAAAAAATGGTAATACTGTTTGGGTTCGTGACCTTGTAAGCATCTATACTGTCGATGAAGAAAGAATTCGTTACAGAGGGATTTTGATTGATATTACAAAATCGAAACAATTTGAAATTGATTTGAACAACTCTTTAAAGCTAGTTACTGAACAAAACAAACGATTACTTAACTTCTCGCATATTGTTTCACATAATCTACGTTCGCACACCAGTAATATTCAATCGCTTATTAGTTTGATTGAAATGAGCGAAGATGAGAAAGAACAAAATGAGCTACTCGGTCTATTAAAATCGGTTTCAGAAACTCTAAATAAAACCATGGAAAACTTGAACGAAGTGGTTTCTATTCAAACAGATATTAATCCAATCATTGAAAAATTAAATCTGAATAAATACATTACTAAAACACAAGAAATTTTACATAGTCAAATTACAAAAAATAATGTCATTATTAATAACACCATCACTGATGATGTTCATATACAATTTAATCCTGCTTATTTAGAAAGTGTTTTACTTAATTTTATTTCAAACGCTATTCGTTATAGACATCCAGAAAGAGTACCTGAAATTAAACTTTCTTATTATACTGAAGATAATTATCAAATTCTAGAAATTAAAGACAATGGAATAGGAATTGATTTAAAGAAAAATGGAAAAAAACTCTTTGGGTTATATAAAACCTTTACCAAAAATCCGGAATCAAGAGGAATTGGTTTATTTATTACAAAAAACCAAATAGATGCATTAAACGGAAAAATTGAAGTAGAAAGCAACTTAAACGAAGGAACAACCTTTAAAATATATTTTAGCCATGCCACAAAAGAAAATTTACATCATTGACGACGACCCCATTTATAAATTAGTTACCAAAAAACTAATTGAAAAGACCAAATTATTTAGTCAAACCAAAGAATTTTCTAATGGCAGTGAAGCCTATGAGTATTTTGAAAGCACCGAAGATATTCCTGAAGTAATTCTTTTGGATCTTGAAATGCCCGAAATGGATGGTTGGGAGTTCTTAACAGAATTTTGCAGATTAGAAAAGCAACTCAATAAAGAAAGTACCATTTACATAGCTAGTTCATCTATTGCCATTGAAGACAAAGAAAAAGCCAAAAATTTTAAGTGTGTGAAAGCATTTTTGAGCAAACCCATTAATCTTGAAAAATTAGAGACTATTGCCTGTCAGGATTAAGTATATTTGCTTTCAAAAAAGTAAACATGACTGCCGATTTTATTTACGATAAAGAATTTAATCACATTACATACTCAAAATACGAAATCACACAAAAAGAATTTGAAAATTGTGTTTTTAACTATTGTGACTTTACCGACTGTAATTTTACTGGAACCCTTTTTGTAGATTGTACATTTAACCATTGCAATTTTAAAGAAACTAAAATTGGTCATGTAGGCCTCCGTGGCGTACAATTTAACGATTGTGATTTTACAGCCGTAAATTTTGCCATGACCGATCAAAAAATATACGAGTTCCACTTTACCAATTGTCTTTTAGACTACTCTATGTTTTACAAGCTAAAACTAAAAAGAATGCAGTTTACCAATTGCAGTATGGTTTCGGTCGATTTCATGGAAAGTGATTTAACCGAAGCTTTGTTTGACAATTGTAATTTACGCCTAGCCGTTTTCTCGGACACCGATTTAACCAAAGCTGATCTTTACAGCAGTCACAACTTCTCTATACATCCTGTAAAAAATAAAATCAAGAAAGCTATTTTCTCACAAGAAAACGTAAAAGGATTATTAGAACATTTTGAAGTAATCATTAAATAATTCTGAAAGTTTTTACTTACTTTTCGTAGTTTTGAAAAACACAAAGGCAAATTTGTCTTTGTCTTAAAGTAAAAACTAAAATGACAGAAAATTTAAAGTATTTCTCTAAACTATCACTATCAGCAATTATAAGTTTCCTAAAAATAAACATTCTTGGTTCAATCTCTACAGTTGTAGTTACAATAATTGGCTTTATAATTCTAACTAAAAATATTAATGCTGGAAATTCAGGTCATGTAAGTGCCATTCCTTTTCTTGTTATGACATTTTTCTCTAGACCAATTGGATCTATTTTGTGGTATATAATTGCCTTAGGAAGTCCTTTCCTTTTTTTTGCATTAGGAAACAAATACATTCTAACAAAATTGGCAAACAAGATTATAGTTGACAAATCTGACACCTTGATAAGTCCCGCATTGGATAAGTTTTTAAATAAACTCAAAGCAAAACAGCCAAATTCAGTAAAGAGTGTTGCTGATTATTCTATGGCCAAATTGAAACTCATAGAAAATATTAAGAAAGACGAAACCGAAAACAAATGGCTAAAAAGGATTATTGTTTTTGGAATGAAAAAAGTCAAAATGGATGATGTTGATTTCAATAAAGAAGGACAGAACTTTCATGATATTCTTAAACTAAAAACGATAGAAAAGCTAAAAGACATTTCTGAACCTAATAAAAACATACTTTGGCTGATTATCGCTTTACAATGGGCTTTATTAGCATTTATATGGTTGACGAAGTTTTAGATTAATTTTATGTGTATTTTTAAAATATCTACTAAAAATACTTAAATAAATAACATCTAACTTCATCGGATACAACCAAAAATATTGCAATACGATGGGACTAATGGTTGCTATTTTATACCCTTATCAGAACAACAGTAAGAATTTAAAAACATCAAAAAATGAAAGCTTTCAGATTCATAGTTTACATTTTCATCACAACAATTTTATTAAGTTGTTCAACCAAAAAGAACACTTATAAACTTACAAAAAATTATATCCCCGATGATCCTGCACTATATGATACCATCATCAATTTAGATAAGGCTTTTTTTGATGCGTATAATAATTGTGACAAAAATCTGAACACTTACAGTTCATTTTATTCCGATTCTATAGAGTTTTTTCATGATAATGGTGGTTTTATGAATTCGAAACAAGAAATTGTCGCTGGAACAAAAAAATATGTTTGTGGAAAAGTAACAAGAGAACTTGTTAAAGGAAGTATTGAAGTCTATCCAATAAAAGATTATGGAGCCATAGAAATTGGATTACACAAATTTCACAATAAAGAGGAACCAAATAATATTGCTAAAGTTGGAAGATTTACTATTATCTGGAAAAAAGAAAATAATGAATGGAAAATTACAAAAGTTATTAGTTTACATTAAACCACTAAATCAAAATGTCCAATCTCATCAAATACGACTTCTCCGCAAAAATATGGCAATACAATGGCCCTAATGGCTGGCATTTCGTGTCATTACCGCAAGAGATTTCAAAAGAAATACGTGAAAATCTAAAATGGCAAGAAGAAGGTTGGGGACGTTTAAAAGCGACTGCAAAAATTGGATCTGTAGAATGGAAAACCGCTATTTGGTTTGACACCAAACAAAACACCTATCTCCTACCCTTAAAAGCTGACATCAGAAAAAAATGTAAGCTGGAAAAAGACCAAAGAATATCTATTAGTATTTTAGTGTAAATAAAAACAACTAACATACTAGTTTATAAAATATAAAGTATGTTAGTTCTTGTATAAAATAGCTTATAATTCACTAATAATTTGGTCCACAAGCAATCTTGATTTCGGTTTCAATTCTGGTTGGTTCGCATCATTTTCATCACGTTTCCCAATAGCCACAGCAAACAAAGGTTGGTAATCTTGTAATTTCAATATTTGTTTGTATTTGTCTTTTTCAATACCTTCCATAGATGTCGAATCGATTCCTAAACTAGCACAAGCGGATAAAAAGTAACCCAACGATAAGTACACCTGATGTTGCAACCAAGCTTTAACTTCGTGTTCTGGTAATGGTTTTAAAAACTGACGATAATAACCTACTGCTCCTTCTGGCAAATTCGCTTCAATTTGCTGTTCAAACTTCTCCAAATTATCAATAGCGCTAAAAACTACCGTACAACTTGATTCCAACACTTTAGGTGCATTAAAATAAGAGGCTTCTGCAAGCTGTTCTTTTATCTGGGGATTGAATACAAAACTAAAATGCCATGGCTGACTATTTATTGATGATGGAGACAACTGTAAAATATTTTTCAACTTAGTAATAACCTCATCCGATAATTTTTCATTGGCATTATATTTTTTGGTCGTATAACGCTTTTGGGCTAATTCTAAAAAATCCATATTTTTAAATTTAAACTATACTTTTTATAGTTGCAAAACTATTTATAGTTTATTACATTTGCAATAACGGTCAAATTGTATAGTTAAAAGTATGTATAAAATAGACGATAAAAAGTTTCCTTGTAGCACGAGTCTTGCCATGAAATATATAGGAGGCAAATGGAAAGCGGTAATTTTGATCCATCTGTATTCTAAAAAGAGATACAATGAATTACGCAAAGAATTACCTATGGTCACAGAAAGAACGTTAAGCCTACAACTAAAAGAACTGGAAAACGACGGATTAATTTCAAGGACTGTTTATACTAGCAAACCACCACTTAAAGTAGAATATGAATTAACAAATCTTGGCAAAACACTTATTCCGTTATTAAACGCGATGGCTGAATGGGGTAAATTCATAGGCGAAAAACATTTAAAAGTAAAAACAGAACCTTGTGTTATTTAGTTAACACTTTTAAACTTTAATCTTGCCATCTTCCATCGTAATAATTCGGTGGGTTCTATTGGCAAAATCTGGATCATGAGTTACAATTAGCAACGTTTGTTTGTATTCTTTTGTGAGTTGGTTAAAAATATCAAACACAATATCACTGTTCTTCTTATCAAGATTACCTGTTGGCTCATCTCCCATTATAATCAATGGTTTATTTATAAGCGCTCGAGCAATGGCTACACGCTGTTTTTGTCCGCCGCTTAACTGATTGGGCATTTTTAAAGCATGTTCGTGCATATCAAGTGTGCGAAGGTATTCCATAGCATTTTGCTCGATTTCTTCTTCAGAAAGTTTTCCTAATTTGAGACCTGGAAGCATTACATTACGCAAAACATTAAACTCATTAAGCAAATAATGAAACTGAAACACAAAACCTATGTTCTCATTACGTATTTGAGCCAACTCCTTATCGGTTTTGCCTGTAATAAGTTGCTCGTCCATCAAAATTTGTCCTTCATAATCCGTATCCATTGTAGAAAGCAAATACAATAAAGTCGATTTACCGCAACCTGATTTCCCTACGATAGACACAAACTCACCGTGTTCTATAGTAAGGTTAATTTCTTTGAGAACCTGCATACGGACAGGGTCTTCAAAATATTTGGTCAGTTTTTTGGTTTCTAAAACAATATTGCTCATTACTTTCCTCTAATAATTTCTACTGGATCAACTTTACTCGCTTTTAGGGCGGGAAACAAACCTGCAATAAAAGTGGTTATTATAGCAAAAGTGATTCCTATGATATAAAACAACGGATTGTAATTTACCGGAAACGTTTTTACCGTTGGCAGAGCTGCTGTATTAAAAGGAATTACATCAATAATATTCGAAAAAATATAACCAAAAATAAGTCCTAAAACACCTCCGCAAATACCAATTACCATCGACAATATTATAAAAATCCATTTTACGTCATTCCCTGAAAAACCTGTCGCTTTTAAAATCGCGATGCTATCCATTTTTTCAAAAATCATCATATTAAGAATGTTGTAAATACCAAATCCTGCCACAATCAACAAAACAATTCCCACAGCATATGAAATGATACTTCGTATAGTCGTTCCAGTTTCGAATTGTGAATTTGTGGTTTGAAAATCAATCGTATCGACATTGTATTTGTTTCTGTATTCTTTGGCTAAAACTGGGGCTAAATTCAAATCATGAATTTTTACCTGAATATCTGTAATGTAATTTTTAGGTGCTCCCAACAATTTTTGAGCCATAGTTAACGAAGTATAACTTGTAACATCGTCAATTTCTGCTATACCTATTTGAATAATACCAACAATCTTCATAGAAGCTAAATTGCCTTTTGGTGTAGTTATTTTGATAATATCACCAACTTTTAAAAGCATTTTATCAGACAAGCCCTTCCCTATAACAATACTATTATTTTGGCGAAGATCTTCAATTTTCCCTTCCACCATGTAATCATTAAGTTTGAATAACTTTTCCTCGATTAAAACATCGATACCATTGGCGACACCAGATATTTCAATAGTCCCGGAATTAAAAAAAACGGGAGTTGTAATTTTAGGTGCCACATCAAAAACCCTATTGTCTTGTTTTAAACTTTGAATAATTGCTTTGGCATTATAAATCGATTTTCCTCTGTCTTTTGGTTTAATTGAATTGATAAAATTGACATCATTTTTGTGCTCTTTTGCCAAATTTACAGGCTGATTTTCAGAAGGTTTTATTTCGTTATAAAGTCTTACGTGCGGTGTTCTGTTGATAATTAATCCGTCAAGTAAATCATTCATTCCGTACATAAAACTTACCAAAGTAATGAACATCGCTATTCCAAAAGTCACTCCTACCCCAGCGATTACAGTTTGTTTTAATCGTGAACGCATTAAATGCAAAGCAATGGAAAAGATTAATTTAAAATTCATTATTTGGGTAAATAAATAGTTTCATCTTCCGTTAAACCTTCTAAAACTTCTACGTTTTGATAGTCACTTAGACCTATTTTAATTTTTCGCTTTTCATCATCATTAACCAAAACGTATTCATCATCAATCAAATAATTACGTGGAATAGTCAATACATTTTTTCTAACATTAATAATGATGTTTGCTTCGGCTGTTAAATTTGGATATAATTTAGGCGGCGTTTGTGCAAAATGCGCTTCGATTTTGAAAGTGCGTGAACGAACATCCATAATGGGATAAATTTTATCAACTGTGGCTTCAAACACTTTTCCTTTGTAACTATCCATAGTAACCAATACTTTTTGACCAACAGTCACGCGAACCATATCATTTTCGTCAACATCCAATTCTAATAAATAATTGTCTTTTTTTCCTATAGTTGCCAATGGTGTTTGTGGTGAAATCAAAGTGCCTTCTTTTACCAAAATATCAAACAATTCACCCGAAAATGCGCTTTTTACGGTAAAATCACTTTGCGATTTTTCATTGATTTTTAAATTGATATTACTTCGACTTTGCTCATTTTGAAGTTGTGATTTTAACTGCGACAATTGTTTTAGTGCCGATGCATAATTTGATTTAGAGTTTTTATAAGCTAATTCTACTTTTTCAAAGTCAACTTCAGAGATTGCATTATATTCTTTTACATTTTTACTTCTTTTGTAAATAGACTCATCCAGAACCAGTTTATCTTTAGTACTTTGCACACGCAATTCAGCTTCGGCAATTTTATCCTGAATAAAACGACCACTTTCTTGACTAATTTCATAAGCCAATCGTGCATTTTCTGTTGCTAAATTGGCCTTCTCACTTTCAATTTGAAATAAAGCTTGCCCTTTTGAGATAGTTTGCCCAACACTCACATTAACTTTTTGTAAAACACCACTTACCGTAGCAAAAACTGTGTACTGATTATCTGCTTTTATCACTCCCGAAGCATATACACTTTCGGTTACTGTACCCATTTTAGGTTGAATTTCTCCCGTTTCCTTTTTGGAACAAGAAAATATAAAGAACAACGATGCGAAGAGTACTTTTTTCATCTATGAATTATTGATTTTTAATGATTATAAAATTACAGAATAACTGATGAAATAATGTGACAATTGTCAGTTAATTCATTATTTTTATAATAAATCAACCCATTTTCTCATGACCTTAGAATTATTGATTTATTTTATTCTTTTAGCGTTATTATCAGAAGTTGTAGGTACTGTAGGAGGTTTCGGTTCTTCAATGCTTTTTGTTCCTATTGCGGGTTATTTTCTGGATTTTCATTCAGTTTTAGGGGTTACTGCAATTTATCATCTTTCAAGTAATGTTTCCAAAATATATTTCTTTAGAGAAGGTTTCAATAAGAAACTCGTCATTAACATGGGAATTTCATCTGTCCTATTTGTAATTCTTGGTGCTTTTTTAAACAAATACATTTCCTCTAAATTATTGGAATTTTTCTTAGCCATCTTCCTAGTTATTTTAAGCATCTTATTGTTGATTTTCAGAAACAAGAGATTGGCTCCTACTACACTAAACGCTGTTTTAGGCGGAAGTTTTTCAGGATTTGTAGCAGGACTTTTGGGTACAGGAGGTGCAATTCGAGGAGTTATTTTAGCCTCTTACGGATTAAAAAACAATATATTTATTGCCACGTCAGCACTAATCGATTTAGGTATTGATGCAAGCCGAAGTGTAGTGTATTCCTTAAATGGATTTGTTCACAAAGATGATCTTTATTTGATTCCCATTTTATTGATAGTAAGTTTCACGGGCACTTTTATTGGTAAAAAAATTGTGAATTTATTAACTGAAAAACAGTTTCAAACTACTGTTTTATTTCTAATTTTAATAACTGGAATGGTTAGCTTATATAAAACTTTTCCATAAGACTTATGACTTTAAATAACTTAGATAACATCGCAAACCAATTTCCTCGCACTGAAAAAATGCCCGTTTTATTTCTTGGTCATGGAAGTCCGATGAACGCTATTGAAGAAAATCAATTTGTACAGGGCTTTAGAAACATTGCCAAAACCATTCAAAAACCCAATGCAATTTTATGTGTTTCAGCACATTGGTTTACTAATGGCACCAAAGTAACTGCAATGAATTTTCCGCCAACTATTCATGACTTTGGTGGATTTCCTAAAGCATTATTTGAAGTGCAGTACAACGCTCCTGGAAGCCCTGAGTTAGCAGAAGTGACACAAAATTTACTTGCTCCTACTCCAGTAGATTTAGACCACAATTGGGGGTTAGATCATGGAGCTTGGAGTGTCATTAAACATTTATATCCAAATGCTGATATTCCAGTAATTCAATTGAGTATAGATTATACAAAACCTGCTCAATATCATTATGAATTAGCTCAAAAATTGCAAAAATTACGTGAGCGTGGCATTTTAATTATTGGAAGTGGAAACATTGTACATAATCTTCGTTTGGTTGATTTTAATAATATGAATAAAGTCGATTATGGTTATGATTGGGCTCAAGAAGCATTCGATATGGTTAATAAACATTTACTAGATGGCGATTACCAGCCACTAATCAATTATGAAAAACAAAGCAAAACTTTACAGTTAGCTATCCCTACACCAGATCATTATTTACCATTGCTATACATTTTAGGATTACAAAACAAAAATGAAGAGCTCTCGCTATTTAATAATCATTTGTTAGCTGGCTCATTGAGTATGACTAGTGTGAAAATTGGGTAGAAGAACTAAAATACTAATTAGGATTTTTGTTAATTAATATTGATTTTCATTTACTTATATCCAAAAAACAAGGTTTCCTACCAATTCTATTAGTAAGTTATATGAGGTTATAGAGAACCAATGTGCTAAAAACACGAAACAGAATGAAATTGCTTTGAAATATATATTTTTTTGTACATTTGATAAACTGAAACTTTTTATTATGACCGCTGTCTTAAACATTTTTAAAAAATCTAAAAAAGCAACTTCAGTAGTAAAAACTACAGAAGTTAGAAGTGCTTTAGTTAGATTAGTAAATAGAATAGATACAACTGACGGTAAAAGTAAAGTTGTAAAAATTGGAGATAAATATTTTAGAGTTCGTGAACTTGGATAAAGCATGAATATAGCTTTTACTTCAATACTTCTTTTTATAATATTAGCTCCAGGTTTTTTATTTAGAATCTCTTACAATTCATCAAAACTAAGTGTTAAAGACCCTAATAGAAATTTAGTAAACGACTTGACTTGGTCTATACTTCCTTCAATTTTATTACACACTATTTCTATATTTTTAGTTGAATTAGTTTCCACTTATTTTATTGATTTCAAACTGTTAGGTAATTTACTGTTAGGAGTTACTTCTTCAAATAAAACAGAAGAAAGTTTTATCCAATTGAGATCATTTTTTTATCCAATCTTTTTTTATAATATAATTGTTTTTATCTCATCTATTGTATTTGGCTATTTAGCAATGAAGTTAGTGCGTAAACTAAATTGGGATAGAAAGTATAGGTTTTTAAGATTTTCAAATAAATGGCATTATATTTTTACAGGAGAATGCCTTGATTTCCCAGAAGTACCTGATGAATTTAAAGAAATAACTGAAAAATACGTAAATGTTTTATGCAAAGTTAATGGTAGAAGCGTTTTGTATTCAGGGGAATTTTTTAATTATTATGTTGATAGTAAAGGAGATTTAGAAGCCATACACTTAAAACTTCCTGAAAGACGATATTTCGAAAACGATGCGGAAGATAAAAAAGACTATTATAAAATACCTTCAAAATATTTAGTAATTCCAAATTCAGATATTATAAATATTAACTTCAAGTATATGAGTTCAACGGAAGTTACAGAATCAGAGCTAACAGAAGAGGAAAAAGAAAACTTATTTGATTTCTCTACGGAAGAGAAACAAACTTAAAAATAAAAGCCTCACACAACAGCTACTCAACGATTACCAAAATTATTGACCTATAACTGCAGAAAAAAACTGTCTCGTTCTTGAAAGCGAGACGAAATTTATAATTTTCATTACTTAATAAATTTTCTTTTTTTGAAGTTTTTCGACTTGATAATTTTTCCCTTATCAGTAATCAAGACACAAGAATATTCAGGAAATTTTTCAAGTAATTGTAATCCTTTTTCAACTCCTAAAACGATTATTGAAGTACTAATTCCGTTGGCTATTTCTGCACTTGGACCAAATACCGAAGCACTACAAATTCCTGTTGAAGGCATTCCTGTTTTTGGATTTATTATGTGAGAATATCGTTTACCATCAAACTCAACAAATTTTTCGTAATTCCCAGATGTTGTAACTGCAAATCGTTTAAACTTTATAACTTCAGTATAATCGTTATTATTAAATGGGTTTGTAATCCCTACTGTCCAATATTTACCATTGTGTTGTTTCCCCCAAGTTGCTAAATCTCCAGATGCATTAATAATTCCGGCCTTTACGCCTTTTGATTCCATTAATTCTCTGGCTTTATCAGCTGCATAACCTTTCCCAATAGAACCAAAACCAATTTTCATTCCTGGATTTTTTAAATAAATTGTCGATGCAATGGTATCAATTTCAATATTTTGATAGCCTACTTTTTCAACCGATTTTTTAATGGCTTCAGGGCTTGGCATAGTTGCCATAGAACCATCAAACTTCCAAATTTTATCCATGGCTACGATACTAATATCAAATGCTCCGTCAGTCAATTTAGAAAAACACATACCTGATTGTGTTAAGCGAAGTACTTCCTTGTTAACTTTTACAGGCTTAATTCCTGCATTTCTGTTAACTTCTGAAATTTGAGTTTGTGGTCGCCATTCGGAAATTAAATTTTCAATCCTTTCTATTTCAGCTATAGATTCATCAATAAATTTTTCAACAGCTAATGAGTCTTTCGCTTCAATGGTAATATCAAAACGACTTCCCATTAATGTAACTGCTCGATGTCTTTGCACTTGAGCTACAGCAAAATTTGAAACTAAAACGATTAAAAAAAGTATTTTGTTCATTAATAACAATCTGATAATATTTGGCCTTTAGCTTGAAAATGAGCTAAATTATGATTTGTTTTTTCTATACAAATCTGATCTAACACAGCAATAATATCTTTATACATTGCCAACGAACCACAAATCATTACAACGCCGCTATTTTGCAATATTGAAGCTATTTTAGCAGCATCATTTTGAACAATTTGAGTAACGTAACAATGGTTCCCTTGACGAGATAAGGCGAATTGGAAGTCTTTTATTTTTTTATTTGCTAAAGAAGTCTCTAAACTTGTTTTAAACCCTTTTACAATTGGTGTTTCTTTTCTAAAACCTGCATAAAGATGTAACGGAACTGATTTAGTATTTTTATTAATCATTCCTAAAAACGGTGCTATTCCGGTTCCATTTGCGATTAAAATTACTTCTTTTTTATTTGGTAAATGAAACGACTTATTTTCAACTATTCTTGCTTCAAAATGACTTCCAACTTCTAATTGACGTAAATAATTAGAACCTAATCCAAATTCATGCAATTTTACTACCAACTGAATTTTACCATCAACTTTACCAATAGAATACAATCTTTCTTTGCCTTCATTTCCTGGATAAATAGCTAACAAATCTCCAGATTGGAATTTAATCTTTTTATAAGGTTTTAATGTTAAAACAAAGGTTTGACACTCTTCTGAAACTAAAGTTTTCGATTCAACTTCAAACTTTTGCAGTGCTTTTGGTTGATTAATATATTGAGCAGGAGTTGTACTTAATTCGGTCCCATTGATTTGATTATAGGACTTTACCCATTCAACAAATTCATTTACCGATTTATCATTTATTGTACGAAGTCCGATAAAGGTTTTATTCCAACTTTTGCTCTGTAGCCATAATTCGACTTTTTTAGCATAGCCACAAAAATCTGGATAGTTTGTTGAACCAAAACCAACTACACTGGTTTGAATAGGTTTTGAATAATTCAATTCTGCAATTAATTTTTCGAATTGAGTTGCATTAGAAGGTGCATCTCCCAAACCGTGCGTCGAAGTAAATAGTAAAATTTGTTCTGCTTTAGGAAATACTTTTAAGGCATTCATTTCTGTAATAAATACTTTCTTTCCAACGCTGACCAATTGTTTTTGAATAGCATTGGCAAATCCTAATGTACTTCCGTTTTCAGACCCAACTAAAATAATAATACTACTTTCATCTGCCGAAAACTGATTTTTTATTTTATTCTTCATCCTTTTCCAAGACATACTAAATCCTGAATAGATAAAAAATAAAATACTAATTGATGAAATCCCTAAAATTATAGCCCAAATTGAATTTGCTCTACCTGTATGTAAATCAAGAGTCAAAGTTTCTAAAAGCACCGTTTTAGGATATTTAATTTCACTTAAAACGCTACCATTAAACTGATTGACTAAAAGCTCTCTATCATTTAATTTTAAAGTATAAAACTCTTCAACATCATCTGTAAAAGGAAATTCAATTTTTTGAACTTCCGACAGTTTTATGTTTTGAAATGTTTTAAAGTCTCTAATTTCTATTTCTTCGGGAGCTTTATTTGGAAAGGATAGTTCTTTGTGATTTAATTTGGCTTGATCAAACCATTTTAATCTGTTAATAGTTAAATAGGTTCCTGACAACGATATAATCAAAATTGGCAATAAAAACCATCTTCCTGTAAAAACATGCAAAAACTGCATCCATCCTTCGTTGGGAATAGCACTGAAAAATCGTAAAAACCCTTTTTGTCGCTGGATCATTAAAATGGTTCCTGATACGGCAATTAAGAACAGTAAAAAAGCATTGATACCAATAATTATTCTTCCTGTATCATGTAGAAATAAAGAGCGATGCAACGAAGTTACCCATTGAATAAATTCATTTTTCTTTTCTGGTTTTCCAATGATTTTTCCTGAATTTACATCTATATAGGCTTCAATTTCATTGCCATTTTCATCTAAACCTTTTAGAGTTACAAATTGGTTATGATCTACAGTAATTTCATTTACTTCTAAAAATTTATCCTTAACTGTAGGAATTACTTTTGAAAGGGTAATTTCTTCAAAATTAGCTACACGATAAGGCGGTAATTTCTGCCCTACTGCATCAACTGCTAATATTATTCCAGTAATACTAGCCATTAATAAAAATAGAGAAGAGACCACCGCCAACGTAAAGTGTGCGTATCGCCAAACGGAAAGCGTCATGAAATGGGCTTACATTTTATTTAATTTCACGTAACGAATGTATCCTTTTCCTTCGGTTTTTTCAGCCAAACCTTCAGTTGTTAGAATAACTTCAGCATCTGTTACGTGATATTTTTGATTTTCAACTGCAGATTCGAAACGGATTTTATATCCTGCATTTATTTTATTGTCATCGATTTCAAAAACTGTTACACTTCTATCACCTCCAGCAATTGAAGCACCAGTTTTAGCATCTACTTTATTTTTTTTACTGTAGAACTTATACCATTCTTTAATGTCTTTGTACCATTTTTTATCGTCTCCCATTACATATAATGTCTTTTCATATTGTCCTTTTGGGTTGATTAATGAAACTACTATGTACGCTCCTTCTCCAACATAATTAGACATTTGCAACATACATTTATATTTTGATGTTTGTGCAGACACTTGATTTGTAAATAAGCCAATAACTAAGCTTAATACTACGTATTTAATATATTTTCTCATTCTTATTTTAAAAAGTCGATATTAACCTGATTTTTTACTAACACTTCGTTTTCTTTTGCTAAATCATAAGCCGTTTCATCAAAATCGGTTTTGATAGATTTATCAGCATTTAGTGATACAATATATTTTAGCAATGAATCATCTTTTGCAACTAAAGCCGCTTTATGCAATGCTGTAAGACCTTCTGCATTTTTAGCATTTATATTGATTGACAATCCTTCTAGTTTTTTTACTAAGTTCAAATCGTTTTTACCAACTGCCAAATGATAAAGCGTGTTTCCATCTTTTTGTTGAGATTGCAATGCTACTCCTTTACTTTTTAACAGATTTAATTTATCCAAAAAATCATCGTTACCGCCACGAGGTGCACGGAAATTTTGAACTAAATGATACCCAACATCATGATTGTCTTTATCTAAAATACTTAAAGAAGCATTTTTATTTAATAACGCATTGATTACATCAACAGAACCTGATTTTACTGCTTGAAAAACTGCAGTTTCACCTTTACTATTTGCTTGATCTACTTTTGAACCCTTTTCTAACAATAAGTTTACCAAACCAGCATCTCTACCAGCAGCAGCATTTATTAAAGATGTATTTCCTTCTGCATCAACTAAATTTATATCAACTCCTTTAGAAATAAAATAATTTACAACCGGAACTTGATTCTCTTTTTTAGCAATAAAATGTAAAACAGATTCTTTATTTTTTGAAAGTGTAGTTGGTTTAATTTTTAAATCATCAACTAAATATTGAAAGACTTCTATTGTATTTGCACTTCTTCTTGAAGCTTCAGCAGCAAACAATAAAGCATTAGGAGTAAATTTAACACCTTTAGAAACCAATGTTTTTAGATTAGTGATATTTCCAGTTCTTGCTGCATAATCAAAAACCGTATTTCCTTCTGCATCTACATCTTTTAAAGAAAGTCCTTTAGAAACCAAATAATTTGTCAAATTCAAATCCTTATCATTTGGAATTGTCAACATTAAAATAGTTGCATTGTTTTTGTATTTTTTCTTTGGATCTAAACCAGCCTTGAAGAAAGTTTCAAATAAAGCTACGTTATTTTGACCTCCTTGAGCTGCATAAACCAATGGCGTTGCATCATGAGAGTCTTCAATGTTAATATCCGCACCTTTTGTAATCAAATAATCAACAAGCTCTAAATTTCCTTTTCCAGCAGCCCAATGTAAATAAGTACGAGCATCATGTGTTTGTTTTTTTACATCATTCCCTTTTTGCTCTAATAAGTACTTCACAACATCAATAGCAACACCATTATTTATTGCTAAAGTTGTGGGATCAAAAGCCGAAGGATTCAACGCTGCGGGATCATTCCCTTTTTCAATTTCTCCCTTTACAGTCGCTACATCAGGATTTTTTTTCCAAAAACCTTGATCCAAAAGTGAATTTCCTTTTTGTGCCGAAACTAGTCCAGCAGCTAATAAGGTAATTACTAAACTTATATTTTTCATTGGTTAGTTGTTTTTATTTATATTAATTCTAAACAAGCGCAAAGTTATTAATAAAATTGACCTGCAAAAACGATTTAAGATTTATTTTAGAAAGCTTTTATTTGAAATGGTGTAACTGAATACTAAAAAAATCCATAAACAAACCTATTGAATTATCATTCAATACAATAGATTTAAAAACAAAAAATCCTGAGCTAGAATTTGGAATTTTTATAGTTTAAAAGACGGCATTGAAACTAGTGCTGTGTTTATTACTTTGTAAGATTTTTTAGTTATTTTTGAAAGAATAAAATTGATAAATATCAAACATTTACATCAAAAAAAAGGCAGGCATGTATGATTTTGTCATATATATAAACAAGTTACCCGCAACTGCAGAACATAAACCTATTAAGAATATGACAAAAATTTTATCTATCGACTATTTAAAAGCCAATTGGGGGTTTTTGACGACTGGTTTTGGAATTCTCTCCGGACTTTTCTTAACTGGTTTAAAAATTGGAGACTATAATAAAAGTTTAGATTGTAAACTAGAACGTATAGAATTTGAAAGAGCATGTGATTCAAGGGTTGAAGAAGAACATGAAAAGTGCAAAGATGCAGATTTGCTCTTCTACAAAACTAGGTCACAGGAGTTAGAAAATGTAATTAAAACAATTGGCAAACATGAAAAATAAAATTATAGTTCTATTTGTGTTTGCTGTATTAATTACAAGTGTAAGTTTCAATATAATATTAGCAAACTATCAATCAAACATTGAAAGTGAATTACAAGAAAAGGATAAATTAATTAATCGGATAAAAAATAATCAAACTAAATACGGTGACAGTATAAAAAAATATGCTAAAACAATCGAAAAGTATGTAGATGACTGCAACTTTGAATATGGTGGTAAAAGCATCTCTTCTACTGATTTAATAACTTTTGTTAATAGAAAATTAGAAGAAAATGATGAGTTAAAATTAGAGCTTGATAACTGTAGTGATTCACTAAAAATTAAAAACGATATTCTAGCAGAGGCAAAAAAACATTATGGAATTAATTACATTATTGAAAAGACTGCTAATGGATATACGATAAGCAAACCATATCCAACAAAACTTGATAGTGCACTTGTACTATTCCCACACTACAAAGATAAAATCAAACTCTCTGAAGACGGAAAAAATTGGGTTATCACAAAAACTCCAAAAAAGTAACAGCTGCTGGTAACAGCCGTTTGGCAAGATTGCGTATTTTGTTGTGAATTCACATTTACATTTCACAAGAAATTTTATCTTTAACAGAAAATAATCGTTTCCGAAGATCGCAACAGAAGTAAAGCGGCGATACATTAGAGAAAACTTATTGAACTTACAGCATAAAAATAAACCAAATGAAATTATTATTAAAATTTGCCATTATCATTTTCAGTCTAAATTGTTTTGCACAAAGTAAAATAGATAAGATGAAAGATGAAGTCGTTAAAGAAGGAATATTACTATTCAAGTCTGAAATGGCTTCATGGTATGGAAGCGACATTCTTATTGAAAAGATAGATCGATCCAAATTCGGAGGTTACGTTTCATATACTGAAGAAGAAAACACAAAGTGTGTTTTTCTATCTAATGACAAAGTACCTCAAATAATTGGAATGGTTACTTTTGACAAAACATTCGACATTAAAAATGCTAAGACAGATTTGGTTGAAAGAAAACCATCTGAAATTGAATCTCAACTTTTCGAGTTAAGAACTAAATCTCTTGAAGCAATAAGTAATGATACAATTTTTAAACAATATAAAAACACGAATTTAAATATAGTTCCAATTATTTCAAAAGACAGTAAAAAAGTTTATGTTTTAACAGGCCCAACACAAAATGGAGTTGTTCTTTTTGGAAACGATTACCTTATTACTTTTAATAGAAAAGAAAACATTGACAATATAAAAAAATTACATTCAAGCTTAATTCCCGTTCAATATGGTGGTGGTGATCCAGATAAAAAGTCTGTAGCTTCAATGCATAGTCATCTTCCAGAATATAGCGACATTATTACAGCAACCGACATATGCACAACGATGTTATATCAAAAATTTACGGAATGGGAATCTAGTTATGTTATGTCAAAAAAATATGTTTCAATGTGGGATTGCAAAAAAAATGATTTAATAATCATGACGATTGAAGCATGGGAAAAAATATCAAATCAGGTCGACAAAAAATAATGGCTTCCCCCAACAAAGCACTGTGCTTAAAACAAATTAAAACTTGAATTTTCAGTAATTTATTTACCGTTTACTACTCACCATATTTAAAAACATAAAAAAATCCCGAGCTCTTAACTCGGGATTTTCTATTTTAAAACCCAACAGGTTTCGGAAAACCTGTTAGGTTTGGATAAATTACTATTTCAAATTTGCTAAACTTTGTTCTAAAGTAGCAATTTTAGCTAAAGCATCAGCTTCTTTTTTGCGTTCGTTAGCAATTACTTGCTCTGGTGCTCCACTAACGAATTTTTCGTTAGAAAGCTTCCCTTGAACCGATTTCAAGAAACCTTTTGTATAATTTAATTCTTCTGTTAATTTACTAATCTCAGCAGCAATATCAATACCTTCTCCTACTGGAATAAAGTATTCATTAGATTTTACACGATAAGAAAGAGCTCCATTTACTTTATCAGAAACATATTCTAAAGAAGATACATTACCTAATTTGGTAATTACACTATCAAAATATGTTGAAGCCTTTTCGTTGTTTACTACTTTTAACTCGATGGTATCCTTGAACGAAATATTTTTATCTTTTCGAATCGTTCTAATTCCTGAAATTACTTCGGTAGCAAAATCAAAATCGGCAATTAATTTTTCGTCATACGATTTTATTGCTGGCCATTGTGCCACAATTAAAGCTTCTTCAGGAGTTCTGTCTGCAATATACTGCCAGATTTCCTCTGTCAAGAACGGCATGAATGGATGCAATAACTTCAAATTAGCTTCCAACATTTCGATGGCTTTATTGAAAGTAGCTCTGTCAATTGGTTGTTGGTATCCTGGTTTAATCATTTCCAAGAACCACGAACAGAAATCATCCCAAACCAATTTGTAAATAGACATTAAAGCATCCGAAATACGGTATTTATCAAAGTTGTCTTCGATTTCAACCAATGTTTTTTGCAATTTCGCTTCGTACCATTCTATCGCCACTTTAGACGATTCTGGTTGCGAAATATCGGCTACTTCCCATCCTTTAATCAATCGGAAGGCATTCCAAATTTTATTAGCAAATCCTTTCCCTTGGTTGCATAATTCTTCGTCAAACAAAATATCATTTCCTGCAGAAGCACTTAGCAACAATCCACAACGAACACCATCGGCACCAAATTTTTCAATCAATCCTAATGGCTCAGGAGAATTGCCTAATGATTTAGACATTTTACGTCCTTGTTTGTCACGAACCAAACCAGTTAAATATACATTTGAAAATGGTTTTTCTCCTGCATATTCGTAACCTGCAATAATCATACGGGCTACCCAAAAGAATAAAATATCTGGCCCTGTAACTAAATCATTCGTTGGATAATAGTATTTAAAATCTTCATTCTCTGGTTCCATAATCCCTCCAAAAACAGCCATTGGCCATAACCATGAAGAAAACCAAGTATCTAAAGCATCAGCATCTTGTTTTAAGTCTGAAGTTTGAAGATTAGAATTTGAAGTTCTTTCTTTTGCTAAAACCAAAGCATCTTCTATATTTTCAGCAACTACGAAATCTTCTTTTCCATCACCATAATAATACGCCGGAATTTGTTGACCCCACCATAACTGACGAGAGATATTCCAATCGCGAATATTGTTTAACCAATGCGCATAAGTATTATTAAAACGAGATGGATACAATTTAATTTCATCAGATTCTAAAACCGCTTTGATTGCAGGTTTTACTAACTCTTCCATTTTCAAGAACCATTGGTCAGACAAACGAGGCTCAATTACCGCTTTGGTTCTCTCGGAAGTACCTACATTATTGATATGATTTTCAACTTTAGCTAAAGCGCCAATCGTTTCCAATTCTTTTGAAATTTCTTCACGAACTACAAAACGATCTTTACCTTCGTAATGCAACCCAAAACTATTTAAAGTCGCATCCTCATTGAAGATATCAATAATTTCTAAGTTGTGTTTTTCGCCTAACGTTTTATCATTTACATCGTGGGCAGGAGTTACTTTTAAACAACCTGTACCAAATTCCATATCCACATATTCATCAAATATGATTGGAATTACACGATTACAAATAGGAACAATGGCGCTTTTCCCTTTTAAGTGAAAATAACGCTCATCCTCTGGATGAATACAAATGGCGGTATCACCTAAAATAGTTTCTGGACGTGTCGTTGCAATTGTTACAAATTCATTTGAACCTTCAATTTGATATTTTAAATGGTAAAGTTTCCCTTGACGCTCTTCGTAAATTACTTCTTCGTCAGATAACGTTGTTTTCGCTTCGGGATCCCAGTTGACCATTCGGTAACCACGATAAATCTGTCCTTTGTTGTACAAATCAACAAACGAACGAATTACAGAAGCTGACATATCAGGATCCATTGTGAATTTGGTTCTATCCCAATCACAAGAACATCCTAATTGTTTTAATTGTTCAAGGATTGTTCCTCCATATTTATCAGTCCATTCCCAAGCATGTTTCAGGAATTCTTCACGGGATAAATCGTTTTTATTGATACCCTCAGCTTTTAGTTTGGCAACAACTTTTGCCTCTGTAGCAATCGATGCGTGGTCAGTTCCAGGTACCCAACAAGCGTTGAATCCTTTTAAACGTGCACGACGGATTAATACATCCTGAATGGTATTATTTAACATATGCCCCATATGTAACACTCCTGTTACATTAGGTGGCGGAATGGTAATTGTATATGGTTTACGGTGGTCTGGCGTAGAATGGAAATATTTGTTTTCCATCCAGTAGTCATACCATTTTTTTTCTACAGATTTTGGATCAAACTGTGCTGGTATCATTTTTAAATTAGAATTTAGAGTTTAGAATTTAGAATGTTTAGATTCTAAAAGTTTACAAAAGTGTTGTTGATTGCTCTATAGCCCCGATGGGAGCTAACTACCATGTAGTGCGGACAGCGGGAATATAGTTTACTGGATGTAAAGACTGACTCGCTCCTGAAGAAATATGTATAAATGAGTTTGGTACACTTTTTGTAATTTATTGCAAAAGTAAGTAAACTATGTAAATATAAAAAGAAAGATTTTTTGTAAGTTTACAAAAACAAATCTTACTGGACTTAAATTAAAAATTATGAAAAAACTAATGTTAATAATGGCTGTTTTAGGTTTTGCCTTTTCAGCTAGCGCACAAAAAGGTGCGAAAATTGAATTTAAAGACCAAGACAATACTATTGATTACGGTACAGTAACAAAAGAAAGTGACAATGGTGTTCGTGTTTTTGAATTTACTAATACTGGAGATGCTCCTTTGATTATTACAAATGTGCAATCTACTTGTGGTTGTACTGTTCCTAGTAAACCAAAAGAACCAATTATGCCAGGTAAAACTGGTCAAATTGAAGTGAAATACAATATGAATCCTGGACCAATTAGAAAAACAATTACAGTTGAATCTAATGCGGTAAATTATGAGGGAGGAAAGATAGCATTAAAAATTAAAGGTACAGTTGTAGCTGCTTCGGATGTAAATGTTATGGAGAAGAAAAAAACGTTACCAAATAACTAAAAAAATAAGGCTCAAAAATGAGCCTTATTTTTTACAATATTTTTTTGAGTTGAAATTTAGTTTTAAATATTACACCATTTCTTTCTACTTCTAGTTTAATCCATTTCCCTTCTTCAGATTGCATCAACGAAATAATGTCTTGTAGTTTGTATTTAAAAGCATACTTACCATTTAATACTGCTATTATATCTCCTTTTTTTATACCTGCTAAATCTGCTGGAGAAGATTTTCTCACGCTTGTTATCTCATATACTGGTTTTAAAGCAAATTGATACTTAAGGTTATTTTGTCTTCCAGACTCATAAACTGAAACTTCGTCCTTTACAGTACTCAATAAATTTGTTTTAAACTGAACTTCTTCTTTTATCCATTGCAAACCACTATGTTGAACTTCGATTCCACTCATATTATAATTAAATGGATCCTCAAAGTCATTATTTTTTTTAAAAAACATTCTTCCGTTTTTATAATCGTAAATAGTTGTAAATCTTCTTAGTATTTCTGAACCAATAGATCCTTTTCTATCTTTAACAAAACTAGCGTTCTGTAACGACTCTTTATCTGGAAAAGATATAGTAGGTAAATTAATTTCTTTATTACCAATATTCATCTTCTTAATTCTAGCTCTTTTACCATGTATATCACCACTAAAACCCTTTCCTAAAAAATCAATAAAATAATCATTTGGAGACTCAATAATCTCTCCATCTTCAAACAACCAAATAGCATCACTACCTCCAGTATCGACTAAAAGTTTAGCTTTAATATTTTTTTCATTTAATAATATATCTGCAAAAATATATGGCTTTTCTAATTCTAACGAAATAGGAATTTCTTCAAATGATTTAAGTCTTGATTTAGGATAGTCATCAATATTTCTGTAAACAACTACCCTTTTTGCTTTATAGTTTATTTCAACAAAATAATCTTTAAAAAAATTATAACCAATAATACCATGAACTGGAATTCCAACTTGGGAAGAAAAGTTTACTTCTTGATCTAGTATAATAAAAACTTCATGCTTATTATCTACAAAACCGTTGATTCTTAAGTCGTTTCCCTTTGAGTGTAATGCTTCTATTGCTTTACCAGTACCAAGTCCTTTAATTTTAATCTTTTGTAAACTATTGAAAGATATCGAATCTGCTTCCTCTAAACTAAACAAAATGGTACTCTCTACTCCTGTATCAAGCAAAAAATTAAGCTTGACTCCATTTAATTCTACAGGAATAATTACAAGATTATTTCCTACTTGAAAAGGGATTGAAATCTTTTTTTTATTGGTCAAAAATTTAAAATTTCCTTGAGAAAAAATAAAATTAATCGACAATAAAAAAAGAATAAAAATGGATATTTTTTTCATTAATTAAACGGCTTTCTTTAAAGTTACTAATTTTCTCAAACGGAAAACACATAATTAACACAATTGAAACAATTTTAAAGAACTATTCTGCAAAAAAAATTGCAAATTTGCATCACCAAACTTTTTATTATGCCTAAAATATCAAATAAAGGACATCAAATGCCAGAATCTCCCATAAGAAAACTGGTTCCTTATTCAGAAATGGCCAAAAAAAACGGCCACAAAGTTTATCATTTAAACATCGGTCAACCCGATATCAAAACACCTGAAATTGCAATTGAAGCTGTTAAGAATTCTGATATAAAAATATTAGAATACAGTCATTCAGCAGGATTTGATAGCTACAGAACAAAACTAGCATCAAGCTATCAAAAAATTGGACTACCTATTAATAAAGAAGATATTATAATTACTACAGGCGGTTCAGAAGCTTTACTTTTTGCTATTGGAACTACCATGGATGCAGGTGATGAAATAATAATTCCTGAGCCATTTTATGCTAATTATAATGGATTTGCAACTGCATCTGGAGTAAAAGTTGTCCCAGTTATATCTACACTAGATGAAGGCTTTGCATTACCTCCTATTGCAGATTTTGAAAAACTAATTACTTCTAAAACTAAAGCAATTTTAATTTGCAATCCCGGAAACCCAACTGGTTATTTATATTCTCAATCAGAAATCAATCAATTAGCTGAGTTGGTAAAAAAACATGATTTATTTTTAATTGCTGATGAGGTTTACAGAGAATTTGTTTACGATGAGGGAGCTAAACACTATTCTGTAATGGATGTTCCTGGAATTGAAGAAAACGCTATAATGATTGATTCTGTTTCAAAACGCTATAGCATGTGTGGAGCAAGAATTGGATGTATTGTTTCTAAAAACAAAGAAGTAATGTCAACGGCACTAAAATTTGCTCAAGCACGTTTAAGCCCGCCAACTTACGAACAAATTGCCAGTGAAGCTGCATTAGAAACTCCTCAAAGCTATTTTGACGAAGTAATTACTGAATATAAAGAGCGTCGCGATACTTTAATTACAGAATTAAATAAAATCCCAGGTGTAAAAGTTGCCACTCCAAAAGGTGCTTTTTACTGTATTGCTCAACTACCTGTAACAGATGCTGATAATTTTGCTCAGTGGTTATTAGAAAGTTTCAATTTTAATGGTGAAACTGTTATGGTTGCACCTGCTGCTGGATTTTATTCATCTCCTAATGTTGGAAAAAATGAAGTTCGTATTGCTTATGTTTTAAAAAATGAAGACTTGATAAAATCTGTTCAAATTTTAGGTGAAGCGTTAAAAGTTTATAACAATTAATTTCAATAAAATTGAAATACATCTTAATTCAATTTTTATAATAATTTAAAAAAAGAAAGAGGCTTACAGTTGTAAGCCTCTTTCTTTTTATTAAAACCATTTATCGTTTTAAAGAGAAATGGGATTTAAATTCTTTGTTTTGTCCTTTTTCTTGGTAGAATACCACAAACCAGTAATCTGTTGATGGCAAGTCTTGTCCGTTAAAGGTACCGTTCCAACCACTACTCGAAGGTCTGATTTCTTTCAGTAATTTTCCAAATCTGTCAAAGATATGAATTTTTGAATTAGACTGACCTTGTAAGGCAGAAATATTCCACGTATCATGATAGCCATCACCATTTGGCGTGAAATATCTTGGAAAATCAATAAGTGTAGTAGTAATTGAAATATCTCCACACTGATGTACATCACGAACCGTGACTGTGTGTTCTCCAGGTGTTACATCTGTAAACACACTGCTGCTTTGGTAATCTCCACCATCTAACGAATATTCATAATTCCCTGCTGGTGTAGCCATTACATTAATACTCATTACATCTGCAAAATATTCTGAAGTAACTACATCTAAAGCCTGTGGCCATGATGATGGAACTACTGTAGCTTGTGCTGGTAATGGCGGACATACTGCCGATGTGAGTGGAGTTGCAATTGCAGTATAAGTTCCTGGTGCTGATGCTGTATATGAATTTCCTGATCCTCCTACTATCGCTCCTGAACTATCTGTCCATTGGAAACTATAATCTGTCGCGCTTAAATTAGCCGTAATTGTATAAGTATTCAACACAGCTCCTGAATTTGGATCCACACAAACATAGCCATTAGTTAAGGTCATCACTGGAGTGGTAAGTTTTTCAGGGTTTTTAAACGCTATCGATGCTCCCGATAAGCAACTTCCGTTACTAGCCTTTACCGTATAACTTATACCTGCTGTCATACCTGTAATAACTCCACCTGCGCCTACTGTTGGACCTGTTGGGGTGAAAACATACGTCTGTGCAGCATTATAATTGGTAATTGTACTCAACCCATCTGCCGCACATGTAGCCGCTGTTGTTGCTGTCGTTGGAACTACTGGAGTAACTAACATTGCTGCATTACTAAATGCCGCTGATGCAACTGATGAACAACTTCCATTACCTGCCGTCACGGTATAACTCGTTCCTATAACCATACCTGTAATCACTCCACCTGCTCCAACTGTAGGACCTGCTGGGGTGAAAGTATAAGTTAACGTCGCAACATAATTGGTAATCGTACTTGATCCATTTGCTGTACAAGTTGCTGATGCTGTGTTTATTGTTGGAACTACAGGAGTTGTAAGCATAACTGGATTATTAAATGATGCCGAAGCTGCCGATGTACAACTTCCATTACCTGCCGTCACGGTATAACTCGTTCCAGCAATCATACCTGTAATCACTCCACCTGCGCCTACTGTTGGACCTGTTGGGGTGAAAGTATAGGTTTGACCCGCTACATAATTTGTAATCGTGCTTGATCCAGCTGCTGTACATGTAGCCGCTGTTGTTGCTGTCGTTGGAACTACTGGAATAACTAACATTGCTGCATTACTAAATGCCGCTGATGCAACTGATGAACAACTTCCATTACCTGCCGTCACGGTATAACTCGTTCCTATAACCATACCTGTAATCACTCCACCTGCGCCTACTGTAGGACCTGCTGGGGTGAAAGTATAAGTTAACGTCGCAACATAATTGGTTATCGTACTTGATCCATTTGCTGTACAAGTTGCTGATGCTGTGTTTATTGTTGGAACTACAGGAGTTGTAAGCATAACTGGATTATTAAATGATGCCGAAGCTGCCGATGTACAACTTCCATTACCTGCTGTCACGGTATAACTCGTTCCTGCAACCATACCTGTAATCACTCCACCTGCGCCTACTGTTGGACCTGTTGGGGTGAAAGTATAGGTTTGAGCTGCTACATAATTTGTAATCGTGCTCGATCCAGCTGCCGCACATGTAGCCGCTGTTGTTGCTGTTGTTGGAACCGCTGGAGTAATTAGCATTGCTGCATTACTAAATGCCGCTGATGCAACTGATGAACAACTTCCATTACCTGCCGTCACGGTATAACTCGTTCCTATAACCATACCTGTAATCACTCCACCTGCTCCAACTGTAGGACCTGCTGGGGTGAAAGTATAAGTTAACGTCGCAACATAATTGGTAATCGTACTTGATCCATTTGCTGTACAAGTTGCTGATGCTGTGTTTATTGTTGGAACTACAGGAGTTGTAAGCATAACTGGATTATTAAATGATGCCGAAGCTGCCGATGTACAACTTCCATTACCTGCCGTCACGGTATAACTCGTTCCAGCAATCATACCTGTAATAACTCCACCTGCGCCTACTGTTGGACCTGTTGGGGTGAAAGTATAGGTTTGACCCGCTACATAATTTGTAATCGTGCTTGATCCAGCTGCTGTACATGTAGCCGCTGTTGTTGCTGTCGTTGGAACTACTGGAGTAACTAACATTGCTGCATTACTAAATGCCGCTGATGCAACTGATGAACAACTTCCATTACCTGCCGTCACGGTATAACTCGTTCCTATAACCATACCTGTAATAACTCCACCTGCGCCTACTGTAGGACCTGCTGGGGTGAAAGTATAAGTTAACGTCGCAACATAATTGGTAATCGTACTTGATCCATTTGCTGTACAAGTTGCTGATGCTGTGTTTATTGTTGGAACTACAGGAGTTGTAAGCATAACTGGATTATTAAATGATGCCGAAGCTGCCGATGTACAACTTCCATTACCTGCTGTCACGGTATAACTCGTTCCTGCAACCATACCTGTAATCACTCCACCTGCGCCTACTGTTGGACCTGTTGGGGTGAAAGTATAGGTTTGAGCTGCTACATAATTTGTAATCGTGCTTGATCCATCTGCTGTACATGTAGCCGCTGTTGTACTAGTTATTGGAACTACTGGAGTAATTAGCATTGGTAAATTACTAAATGCTGCTGATGGAGCAGAAGAACAAGTCGCATTAGTTGCTGTTACTGTATAAGATGTTCCAACCAACATACCTGTAATAACTCCACCTGCGCCTACTGTAGGACCTGCTGGGGTGAAAGTATAAGTTAACGTCGCAACATAATTGGTTATCGTACTTGATCCATTTGCTGTACAAGTTGCTGATGCTGTGTTTATTGTTGGAACTACAGGAGTTGTAAGCATAACTGGATTATTAAATGATGCCGAAGCTGCCGATGTACAACTTCCATTACCTGCTGTCACGGTATAACTCGTTCCTGCAACCATACCTGTAATCACTCCACCTGCGCCTACTGTTGGACCTGTTGGGGTGAAAGTATAGATTTGAGCTGCTACATAATTTGTAATCGTGCTTGATCCATCTGCTGTACATGTAGCCGCTGTTGTACTAGTTATTGGAACTACTGGAGTAATTAGCATTGGTAAATTACTAAATGCTGCTGATGGAGCAGAAGAACAAGTCGCATTAGTTGCTGTTACTGTATAAGATGTTCCAACCAACATACCTGTAATAACTCCACCTGCGCCTACTGTAGGACCTGCTGGGGTGAAAGTATAAGTTAACGTAGGATCGTAATTTGTGATTGTGCTCGATCCATCTGCTGTACATGTTGGTGCTGTTGTTCCAACAAGCGGTATTGAAGGTGATCCCGGAGGGGTATTAATGGTAACAGGAGTTGTCGAAGATACACAAGAAGAACTGATATCTCTTACAATAACTATGTATGATCCAGGTGGTAATCCTGGAAATAATGGATTAGATTGATAGTTCATGCCATTATCGACACTATATTCATAACCCGCTCCTAATGGAGAAGTTACAGTAATGGAACCTGTAGTCACCGTACATGTTGGTTGAACAACCGTTACTGCTGGCGCTGTTGGAGCTGGATTTATTGTCACAGTGAATGTTGGTGCCGAAAATGCTGGACAACTTCCCGATGCAACTATATCATAATGAACTGTATATGTATTAGGTGTACTACCATTTGGTGTAATTGCTCCTGTAGTTGGATCTATAATCAATCCTGCTGGTGTAGCACTAAAAACACCTCCCGATGTCAATGCACTTAATGTTACAGCCTGTGGCGATGTAATCGACTCACAATAAGTAGCAGGTGTATAACTAAAACTTCCACTTGGACCAGCTGTAACGTTTAATTGAAAAGATCTAAGATTCGTACACCCTGTGCCGGTTACAGTTCCTTGCTCTTCTATTTCAACCCAAATGGTTTGTGGATATGTAGTAGATATTGGTGTGTATGCACCTAAAGTTGCATTAGGAATTTGAGCCCCTGGTGCACCAGCATTATCCACATAATACCTAAACACAAAATCACCAGGCGTTGCATAACCATTTGCCATATAAGTATTTTGGTTAATATTAAATGTATAAGGTCCTGGAGAAGATGTACATAGTGTTATGTCTTGAGGATCTAAAGTTGGTAAAGCTGGTTCTACACCAACAGTTATATCGTCTTGTATTTCTATTAAAGTACCATCACATCTAGTGTAAGTTGCTACAGCTGTATACGTTGTTGGTGTTGTAGGAGAAACCGTAATTGGATTTGCTGATCCTAAACTTGGACCAGTTGAACTACCTAAATGCCAATTTAAAGTCACATTTGACCCTCCTGCAGCTGATGGAGTAAAACGCCATGCCTCATTAAATGCACTCCAGTTTCCAGTATTTCTACCTGGTGGCACAGCAGCTAAAGTCCCCGCTTTATTCATAAGTCCAATAACCCCAACACCGTTCTGCCATGCATTACAAGGTGTCCTTTTCTTAACAAGAACATCTATAGTATTAGTTGTTTCATATAAAATGATCTGATAAGTTTGAAGACCAACACTTGTATTACAAGAGAATTGAGGGATCTCAGATGTATTAAGAACAAAAGCTCTATTAGGGTAAGTTCCAGTTACATAATAATTAATATTCTGAACTACTGGATTAGTAATTAAACCTGGATGAATATCTTGATAAACCCCATAAATTGCATTTCTTATATTGAAATCTGCATTAGTAGTTGGTATTGATGAAGAAAAACTCCAATCACAACCACCAGCTACTAAAGGTGTTTGTGTTCCACCTGGCACAACACCAGCGATATCGAAAGTTACAACACCATTAGCTCCTACTAATAATTTAGTATAGTTTTGTCCATAAAAACAAAAAGGGAAGGGTAAAGTCACTATTGGTGACCAAATATCATCGACTGACACATCTAAAAGTGTTCCTCCCGTAAAAGGATAAGAAGGTGCATACGGAATCGATGTCACATCATAGTTATTAGTATTTGTAGCATAAGTTTGCAAATAATCAGCCTGAAGAGTGGTTGATTCTCCCGGATTACATATTGGCAAAGGTGCTTGTATATCCACATATACAGTTGGGGCATTTTGCGAAAATGACAGAAAATATCCCAATGAAAAAATGAAGATAAGTAGGTGTTTTTTCATAATTATTGTATTTTGCTCAAATAAATTTGCGAAAATTAATGAATTTTTAACAATTAACACATTTTTATTTAACTTTTTTTATGTTAAAAATCAAAATTTATAATCTGAATATAATATGTATATTTGCGTCTTATATAAAACTGTTGAATATTTTATAATGACTCAGAACGAAGAATTTCAAGAAGAAATTGGAAATAACCACATAGGTACAAGTGCCACAAACCCTCTACGTAAAGATGCTTTCGAATTGACAGATGAACAAAAAATCACCTCAATTAGAAAGGATGTAGAAAGTATTTTAACAACTTTAGGGATGGATTTAACCGACGACAGTTTAAGCGGAACTCCTAATCGTGTAGCCAAAATGTTCGTTAAAGAAATTTTTGGGGGATTACACCCTAATAAAAAACCTGGTTCTTCAACTTTTGCCAATAATTATAAATATGGTGAAATGCTTGTTGAAAAAAACATAACCGTTTATTCAACTTGTGAACATCATTTATTACCTATTATAGGTAGAGCTCATGTTGCTTATATTTCGAACGGAAAAGTGATTGGTTTATCTAAAATGAATCGTATTGTGGATTATTATGCAAAAAGACCTCAAGTTCAAGAACGTTTAACAATGCAAATTGTACAAGAGCTTCAAGCTGCTCTTGGAACTGAAGACGTTGCATGTGTTATTGATGCAAAACACCTTTGTGTAAATTCAAGAGGAATAAAGGACATTGAAAGTAGTACTGTAACTGCTGAATTTGGCGGAAAGTTCAAAGAAGAAAAAACACGCAGAGAATTCTTAGATTATATTAAATTAGACACAAAATTTTAATAATAGCCCTGATAGAAGCGGCATCCTTTTTGTTTACTGAGCGAAGTCGAAATGTATAGCAAAAAGATATAGCGGATAGCAGGAAATAGCTCCCAGTAATGCATTTATATCAAGACAATCCTATAAAAATATACAATTCGCTTACAGGCGAAAAAGAGACATTCACTCCTATTCTTCAAGGTAATATTGGGATGTATGTTTGTGGACCTACTGTGTACAGCAATGTTCATTTGGGTAATGTGCGTACTTTTATGAGTTTTGATATGATTTTCAGATACTTCTTGCATCTAGGATATAATGTTCGCTATGTGAGAAATATTACTGACGCAGGACATTTAACAGATGATGGAAATGTTGATAACGATCGTTTTGTAAAACAAACTCGATTAGAAAAATTAGAACCAATGGAAATTGTACAAAAATATACAGTGTACTTCCACAAGGTTTTAGATTTATTCAATTTTTTACCTCCAACTATAGAACCTACTGCTACGGGACACATTATAGAACAGATTGAATTGACAGAAAAGTTGATTAAAAAAGGTCTTGCCTATGAAAGTAATGGTTCTGTATACTTTGATGTGTTAGAATACAACAACAGAGGTTTAAATTATGGTGAATTAAGCAATAGAAACATTGAAGATTTGTTTGCCAATACTCGTGATTTAGACGGACAAAACGAAAAGAAAAACGCTCCTGATTTTGCACTTTGGAAAAAAGCATCACCTGCTCATATCATGAGATGGAATTCTCCTTGGGGAGAAGGTTTTCCAGGTTGGCACTTAGAGTGTACAGCCATGAGTACTAAATATTTAGGAGAAACTTTTGATATTCACGGAGGTGGATTAGACTTGAAATTTCCTCATCATGAATGTGAAGTAGCACAAGGCAAAGGTTGCAATGGCTCTTCGCCAGTAAATTTTTGGATGCACGCTAACATGCTAACCATGAATGGCTTACGAATGAGTAAATCTACAGGAAATTTTATACTTCCTATTGAACTTTTAAATGGTGAAAATAAATTTTTTGAAAAGGCATTCAGTCCAAGTGTAGTACGTTTTTGTTTTATGCAAGCTCATTATAGAAGTGTTTTAGACATTTCTAATGAAGCTATGGTTGCTAGCGAAAAAGGATTAACAAGGCTGTTTGAAGGAATTAAACTTTTAGATAAAATTTCTTCATCAAACACATCATCAATAGATATTTCTGCTTGGAAAAAGAATTGTTATGATGCAATGAATGATGATTTTAATACGCCTATATTAATCGCACATTTGTTTGAAGGAATAAAATATATCAATTTAATTAATGATGATAAGGAATCAATTTCACAAGCTGATTTAGATAACTTGAAACATACTTTAACAACATTTGTTTTTGATATTTTAGGAATTAAGAATGAAGAAGCTACTGCAAACAACTCTGATAAACTAAATGGAGTTGTCGAAATGTTGATAAAAATGCGCAACGAAGCTAGAGCTAATAAAAACTGGGCAATGTCTGACCAGATAAGGGATGAGCTAGCCGCTATTGGTATTATCTTAAAAGACGGTAAAGAAGGAACTACTTTTATGACTTAATAAAAAATAAACCGGTTTACAGCCGGTTTATTCATTTTAACAATTACTTTATGATTAAAAAAATAGCTATAGCTCCTTTACTTTTCTTAGTTTGGTTTTATAAAATACTTATTTCACCACTCATGCCTGCTACTTGCAGATACCAACCTACTTGTTCAAGCTACATGATTGAAGCCTTAAAAAAGCATGGTCCCATTTATGGTCTATTTTTAGGATTAAAAAGAATTGGGCGTTGCCATCCTTGGGGAGGAAGCGGTTATGATCCTGTACCTTAAAATATTCCTAAATTCAATTAAATAACTATTGTTGTAGTAATTTTTATTGTTATTTTTGAAACACTTTGAATAAAATACAATATGACACACCCACTTTACTTTGTTTGGAATCCTTCTGAAGGAATACATATAGGTTCATTTACAATTCGTTTTTACAGTTTGATGTTTGTCGTAGCATTCTCGCTAGGCTTTTACATAATGAAAAAAATATTCGAAAGAGAGAAAGAGCCAATTGAAAAACTAGACAATATGTTTATATGGATGGTTATTTCTGTATTGCTTGGCGCTCGATTAGGACATGTTCTATTTTACCAACCGGAATTATTTAAAGAAGATTTTTTTAGCATCTTTTTACCTTTTCGTTTCAACCCGAGTTTTGAATTCACAGGATTTCAAGGACTTGCAAGCCACGGCGCAGCAATCTCAGTAATTATTTTTATGTATTTCTTCTCTAAAAAAGTAATGAAAAAACCCGTTTTATGGGTACTAGACAGAGTTGTAATTCCTGTAGCAAGTGGAGCAATTTTTGTACGTTTAGGCAATTTCTTTAACTCAGAAATTGTTGGTCATGAAACTACATCATCATTTGGTATTAAATTCATTCAAGATGCTATACGCCCAATTGAAGCTATGAGAATTACAGGTTTAACAGATTCCAAAGCAGCTTTTAATGCAATTGCTACAGATCCTAAATTTACATCTGTTTTAGATAAAGTTCCTGCTAAACATCCTTCTCAGTTATACGAAGCTTTTGGTTATATTTTTGTGTTTGCTTTACTTTTCTTTTTATATTGGAAAACAAATGCTCGTTTAAAACAAGGTTACCTTTTTGGTGTGTTTTTAGTATCACTATTCACAGTTAGAATAATTGTAGAATCTGTTAAAGAAAGTCAAGGAGGATTTGAAAACATTCTAGGTATGCTATCTACAGGTCAATGGTTGAGTATACCATTTATCATAGCAGGAATCTATTTTATTGCCACAGCAAAGATTAAAGAAGAATTATAATACAATAAAAAAAGCCATTCATATGAATGGCTTTTTTTATTGTATTATAATTTATGCATATTCTCTGCTAAAGTCTCAATAAACTTTGAGATTGGTCCTTTAATCATCATTGCCATCATTGCATTAAATTCACCTTGAAAAAACAATTGAACTCCTGTAGTTTCTACACCTTCTTCGCTTAAATTTGCAGTCAATGTAAAAGGCAATTTACTTGAAGCAGCTCCTAAAACAATTTTAGAATTTGGAGTAACTTCTTTTTTTAACAATTTAATTTCAGGCATACCTTTTAAACCAAATTCGAAACAATTTTCATCGATTACTTCAAATTTAGCGATATTATCAGGCATTAATTTTTCAAAATTCTTAACTTGACTTAATTCGTTAAATAAATATTCTGCAGATTTTTGAACAGTAACTTTCGGACTTTCTAAATTCATTATTTTAGATTTATAAATTATTTGATTCTTTATTTAACAAAAACTATACTTCAACATTCCATTCAGATGGATTTTTTCTCCATTCTTCAAGGGTTTCCTGCTCATCTTCTGCAATATATTTTTTTTCTACTGCCAAAGTTATCAAGCTATCATAGTTACTTAATGTATACAAATTTACTTTTGCTTCTTTAAAATTATCAGTTGCAACTTGAAAACCGTATGAAAAAATGGCAGCCATTCCTTTAACGTTTGCACCTTCATTTTTTAGAGCCTCAACTGCCAGCAAGCTACTTTTTCCTGTACTGATAAGATCTTCCACTACCACAACATTTTGGCCTTTTTGCAAAAACCCTTCTACTTGATTCATTCTACCATGTTTTTTAGGTTCAGGTCTAACATAAACAAATGGCAAACCTAATTCCTGCGCAACAAGCATACCTATTCCAATAGCACCTGTGGCAACACCAGCTATAACATCTGGTTTACCAAATTGCTTTTCAATGTTCTTTGCAAATTCGTCTCTTACAAAATTTCTTATCGCCGGAAAAGATAGAATTACCCTGTTATCACAGTAGATTGGAGATTTCCAACCTGAAGCCCATGTAAAAGGATTTTTAGAATTCAATTTAATTGCATTTATTTGTAAAAGCAATTCGGCAGTTTTACTCGCTGTATCTTTATTAAAAATCATAGTACAAATGTATAAAGTTTTTGTAAACGACAAGCCTCTTTTCCTGACAAATGAAATCAAAAAAGAAACTGATTTCAAGTTTTTTTTATTGGAAAGTGTCGACATAGAACAATTAATAATTGGTTTTTTTCAAAACAAATTTCAGAAGGTGTATTTATATCATCCTGATGAAAAAGAAATTATGAAAACTTTGAGAGCCAAAATACCAGTTTGCAAAGCAGGAGGCGGATTAGTTCATAACGACAAAGGAGAGGCTCTCTTTATTTTTAGAAACGGAAAATGGGATCTACCAAAAGGCGGAATGGATCGCGGTGAAGAATATGAAGAAACCGCTATACGAGAAGTTAAAGAAGAAACTGGTGTTGGAAAACTTAAAATAACTAATAAACTTCCTAAAACATACCATGTATTTAAACGTAACGGTAAATACAAACTTAAAATAACACAATGGTTTGAAATGCATTCTTCTTTTGAAGGAAAACCCGTTGGACAAATAGAAGAAGGTATTGAAAAAGTAGCTTGGTTAAAACCACACGAAGTTGAAGAAGCACTGAAAAACTCATACGAAAACATAAAACTGTTATTTACAGAAGAAAAAAAGCTCCATGAATAGAGCTTTTTTTATTTTATGATTCGATAAACAGGATATTGCAAATGTGCTTTTTCGTAATGAACAGAGTTTTTATATGCCCAATCTAGTTGTGCTTCGGGATTTTGTGCAAAAGCTTTATCATTATTTATTTTTTCATCTAATTGTTTTCTCAAATTAGGGTTCTTTTGTAAAATTTCATTAGCTAAATCTTCAAAAACATATTCTGAGTATCCTTCTTTTTGTTGAAGAATAGTATCGAAAAAATTCCAATTAAAGAAAGAATCCAACGCTTCTGGCTCCAAAGTTTCTAATAGGTATTTTATTGAGGTTTCATTCACAGAAAACAAATAATCCCCTTTACTAAATCTAGTTTTCTGAACAAAAGAAGTAACTTTTGTATTACGATGATTATAATGTCCTTCATAAGCCGATGTGGCAGTTTTATAATCGGCTATTTTATAACTTTCTACTTCTATTATTGAGTCATTTTTCAGGATGGTATATTGACAATTATTCGCTTTCAATAAATTAATCACATTCCACCAAGACTTTGGAATAACATATGATTTAGGAACAACCACTTCTTTTACCGATTTATATTTTGGATAAAAATCAATCTCTTTACTATAAGGCTTATTCCTATCATAAAACAGCCTATCTCCTGTTGTCACATCGCTTTTTTTATAGCTTCCTTCATAGCCTAAAAATTTCATTTTATCAACTTTAGTTGAGTCCAATTTCCATTGTACTGGATATTTGTCACCAATAGAAAATTGAAGTGAATTTTTCTTTCTTGTCTCTTTAAGTTGTTCTGTATTTTTATCTACAAAATTGAGGAGAGATTCCATAAAACGGTACGTTGCTCCTACCCTTTTAGCATAATCTTTTAGCATATGTGTTTCGACAACATAGCCTATCATATTGAATAAAGATGTGTAACCAGTAGTATATCTAGGTGAATCAAAAAATTGAGCATATCCTTTATCCGGTGTACCTCCCCAAACATTTACATAAGGAATAGACTCAACACCATTTTCTTTAAGATTTTTCACTATAGATGGTGTCATGACATTTCTTTGAAAATCACCCAACTCCTTCCCTAACTTGTCAGGTTGGGATTGAATGTAGGTTAACAAATATTGATAATCAGCTCCATTACTCACATGATTATCTATAAAGATATCTGGATTGAATTTATGCAAAATTTCAACAAGTGCTTTTGTATTCTTTGCATCCGATTTAATCATGTCTCGATTCAAGTCGAAATTTCTTCCGTTTCCACGAAAACCATATTCTTCAGGACCATTTTGATTGACTCTTGAAGTCGAATTTCGATTAAGCAATCCTTCAATATTATATACAGGAATTGCAATTACAATGGTATTTTTAGGAACAGCTATTTTTCCAATAGCCAAATCTCTAAAAAACATCATAGAAGCATCTATTCCATCTGGCTCTCCTGCGTGAATTCCGTTATTTATTAAAATGACAGATTTTCTTTTATCAAATGATCTAGAGTCAAACTTTTTATCAGGGTTAAAAATAACTAATTGTAATGATTCTCCGCAATCTGTAAGTCCCATTGATTCCATTTTTATGGACTCGAAGTCTTTGTCCAGCATTTTGTAAAACGAAATGACTTGATCGTAAGTAGCAGATTGATTTCCGTTACCTTTTTCGAATACTGTCTCATATTTTTGAGAATATACAAATGCTGAAAAAAGAAATGCAGATAATTTAAGAAGTCTCTTCATTATTTCACAGTAACTGCATCTGGTACCAATACTTTGTAATTTCCTCCGTTTCTAATAACATCTCTAACGATACTTGAACTTATAAAAGAAGTATCTGCTGCTGTTAGAAGAAAAACAGTCTCAATTTTAGATAATTTTCTATTTGTGTGGGCAATCGCTTTTTCAAATTCAAAATCAGCAGGATTACGCAAACCTCTTAATATAAAATCGGCCTCTAATTTTTTACAAAGGTCAATTGTTAATCCTTCGTAAGTTATTACTGAAATTGAATCTTCTAGCTTAAACGTTTCCTCTATAAAACGCTTACGTTCTTCTAAAGGAAACATGTATTTTTTTTCTGCATTGACACCAATTGCTATTATAATTTCATCAAACAAAGGAATACTTCGGTTGATTATATCTAAATGTCCTAGAGTAATAGGATCAAATGATCCTGGAAATATGGCTCTGCGCATAATTATTTATTTAATGCTAGTTCGATAACGTTTGAAAACAAATCTGATAATGATATTCCAGCTTCATGAGCTTGTTGAGGAATCAGACTTTCATTTGTAAGACCAGGAATTGTATTCATTTCTAACATATGTGGCTCACCATTTACTAAGATGTATTCACTACGCGAAAAACCACTCATTTTAAGAACCACATACGCTTTTTTAGCCACTTCACGAACTCTTGCTTCTATCTCAGGGGTAAGCCTAGCAGGTGTAATTTCTTGTGACTTTCCTAAATATTTTGCTTCATAATCAAAAAAATCATTCTCAGAAACTATTTCGGTCATAGGCAATACAATTACTTCTCCTTTATAATTTATAACACCCACGGAAACTTCTGTTCCATCAAGAAAACTTTCAATAATAATTTCGTTGTCTTCTTTATAAGCATTTTCGACAGCATTTAAAAAATCTTCTTTTTTATGTACTTTAGAAATTCCAAAGCTTGATCCCGATTTATTTGGTTTAACAAAACAAGGCAATCCTACTTTCTCTATGATTTCATCTACATCTATTTTATCTCCTTGATTTAGATAGAATGAGGTTGCTGTTTTTATTCCGTAAGGTTTTAAAACCGATAGCAAATCTCTTTTATTAAAAGTTAAGGCTGCTTGATAATAATCACATGATGTTTGCTTAATTCCTAGCAGTTCAAAATAAGCTTGCATTAATCCATCTTCTCCAGGAGTTCCGTGAATTGCATTAAAAACACAATCAAAAACAATTTTATTACCATTAACAATAACAGAAAAATCATTTTTGTCTACTAAATATTCATTATCATTATCGTCTACATAAACCCATTTTTCTTTAAAAATATGAATACGGTATCCTTTGTATTTTGCCTGATCAAGATTTTGGTAAACTACGTTTCCACTTTTAAGTGAAATTTGGTACTCGCTTGAGTAACCTCCCATAATAATGGCGATATTTTTCATAAATTGTATTTGTGTTTAAACAAAATTATCATTTTTTTTGAAATGAAATCGCTTTAGTATTTTTATATCTTTGCAATAAATCATTTTTTATGAGTCTCAAAAAATTCCTATTTAGTTTTACTTTTTTCAAGCAACTTGCTTTAGCTTTTTTAATTATATGTGCATCACTGTTTTTATTCATGTATTGGATTAGTTTTACAACTAATCATGGTGAAGAGATAACAGTTCCTAACTTAAGCAAACTAACTCTTGAAGAAGCAGAAGACAAATTAGATGAGCTCGATTTAGACTATGAGTTATTAGACACAGTTGATTTCAATTCTTCATTTCCTATACATTCGATAGTGCAACAAGATCCGGCACCTGGTGCAAAAGTGAAACAAAACCGTGTTATTTATGTAAAAATAAATGCTTCGGGTTACTCTAAAGTTAGACTACCCGATTTAGTCCAAAAAACATACCGTCAAGCTGTACCAACATTAAAAGCTCTTGGCTTAGAAGTTGGTGATACAACATATATTCCTAACCTCGCAAAAGATATGGTTCTTGAAATGAAAGTTGGAGGAAAATCAATAAAAGCTGGACAACAAGTACTTAAAATGACTAAAGTTGATTTGGTTTTAGGAGATGGTAAGATTGGTTTTGAGGAAGAAAATCTTGACGAAATTAATCAAGGAACAGATTCAACAGCTACAGAATAATGAGTCAGGAAGTTTTTGAAAACGAAGAATTAGACGACGAGTTATACGAGCATTACAAATTTATTTCACCTAAAGGTCAATCGATTTTACGTGTAGATAAGTTTTTGATGCAACTTATCGAAAATGCAACACGCAATAAAATTCAACAAGCCGCAGAAAGAGGTAATATTTTTGCTAACGGAATTCCTGTAAAATCAAATTATAAAGTAAAACCTTTTGATGAGATAAAGGTAATGCTTTCACACCCTCCGTTTGAAAATCATATTATTCCCGAAAACATTCCTTTAGACATCGTTTACGAAGACGATGCATTACTTGTTATTAATAAACCTGTTGGTTTAGTAGTTCATCCTGGACACGGAAATTATACGGGTACATTAGTCAATGCACTTGCTTATCATTTTGATAACTTACCAATGAACAGCAGTGAGCGTCCTGGTTTAGTTCACAGAATAGATAAAAATACTTCGGGCCTATTAGTTATTGCAAAAACGGAGTCTGCAATGACATATTTAGCAAAACAATTTGAAGATAAAACTACTGAGCGAGAATATATTGCTATTGTTTGGGGAAATGTAAAAGAAGATGAAGGAACAATAGAAGGAAACTTAGCACGTCATGCTGTTGACAGAATGCAGATGGCGGTATATGCAGATCCTAACATTGGGAAACCAGCAATAACACATTATAAAGTTTTAGAAAGATTTGGTTATGTCACTGTAGTTTCTTGTATTTTAGAAACTGGTAGAACGCATCAAATTAGAGCTCACATGAAATATATTGGACATCCGTTATTTAATGATGAAAGATATGGTGGTCACTTGATTTTAAAAGGAACAACTTTTACAAAATACAAGCAGTTTGTAGAAAATTGTTTTAAAATATTACCACGCCAAGCACTACATGCAAAAACACTTGGTTTTGAACATCCTGTCACTAAGGAATACATGCGTTTTGATACAGAAATTCCAGATGACATGAAAGAGTGTATAGAAAAGTGGCGAAATTATTCTAAATCGCATATATTTGATCAACCTGAAGATTAATTACTAATGGGACATCATGAATTACGTAAGGATATGACTTGTTTGAACTGCAATTATGTAGTTGAAAAAAGGTTTTGTCCTAATTGTGGACAAGAAAATAAACATACCAAAGAATCTTTCCATTTTTTGTTTACACATTTCTTTGAAGATTTTACTCATTATGAAAGTTCCTTTTGGAAAACCATCAAGTATTTACTTTTCTATCCTGCAAAATTAACCAAAGAGTACCTTTCGGGAAAGCGACAAACATATGTTCAACCAGTAAGACTTTATATTTTCATTAGTTTTGTTACTTTTTTTTTATTACCAACATTAACCAATATTACCAACCATAAGGAAGAGAAAAAGGTTAGAGATTCAGAAAAATATATACAAAGTAAAGAAGAAGAAATTTCATCTAAAACATTAATAGGAGATTTTAAGTCGGTTGCAGCTTATGACTCCTTACAAAACACACTTCCTGAAAAAGAAAAATCCTCTTCGATTGAGCGTTGGGTTGGTAGAAAAATTGCAAGTATAAATGAGCACAATACTTGGGAAGAGTTTCAAGAAAAATTTGTTGAATCTTTATTTCACAATTTACCCAAGGTGATTTTCTTGTTCATGCCTGTTTTTGCTTTTACAATTTGGTTATTTCATAACAAAAAACGTTGGTATTATTATGAACACGGTGTTTTTACTCTACATTATTTTTCCATGATTTTATTGTCGTTTACTATATTCCTGTTGTTAAATTGGATGCTGGGTTTTGTTGAAAATTACATTAATACTGATGCGATAATTGGACTTGTTGGAACTGCAATGTTTTTCTGGTGGATATTTTATTTTTTCAGATCACACAGCCGATTTTATGAAGAAAAGAAATTCGTTTCAAGGCTAAAAGCAAGTTTTATATTTTTTATTAATTTCTTTTTAATGGAGATTTTTCTAATTCTTTTATTAGCTTACAGCATTTTAAATGTTAATTAATTCTAATAAAATTTGGTAATAATATTGTATTGGCTAAATTCGTTTACCAATTATTAAATTATGAAAAACCAAATTGCCATTTTAACCTTAGCCCTTGCTACATTTACTAGTTGCACGAGTCAAAAATCGACCGCAAGCATGACAACTTCTACTAGTGTTTCGCTAGAATCAAACAGTACAGATGTTGAGAAGTACATAAAAACCATTACTTCTGATGATTTAAAAACGCATCTTTACATTGTTGCTTCTGACGAAATGCAAGGACGTAATACTGGTGAAGAAGGTCAAAAAAAAGCAGGTAAATATCTTATTGAACAATACATTAAAAACGGGGTTTCGTTTCCTAAGACAGCTAAAGATTGGTATCAAAAAGTACCATCAGAATTTATGGCTAAAGGATTTTCTCCTAAATTAAACAATTCCGAGAACATTTGGGCATTTATAGAAGGATCTGAAAAACCCAATGAAATATTAGTTGTTTCTGCCCATTATGACCATGTAGGAATGAAAAATGGTGAAATATATAATGGTGCCGATGATGACGGATCAGGAACTGTTGCTCTATTGGAAATAGCACAAGCATTTCAGCAAGCTAAAAACGAAGGGAAAGGTTCTAAACGTTCAATTTTATTCTTACACGTAACTGGTGAAGAACATGGATTACACGGTTCTCGTTTCTATACAGAAAATCCTTTATTTCCCTTAGCAAAAACAATCACAGACATCAATATTGATATGATTGGTCGTCGCGACGAGTTTCACAAAGACAGCAACAATTATGTTTATATAATTGGTTCTGATTATCTTTCATCTGATCTTTATAATATTACAGAAGCTGCCAACAAAAAATTTGTAAATCTTAATTTAGACTACAAATACAACGATCGTAACGACCCTAATCGTTTCTACTACCGTTCAGATCACTACAACTTTGCTAAACATAACATTCCTGCTGTGTTCTTATTTAATGGTACTCACGAAGATTATCATCAGCCAACAGATGAGCCTAGTAAAATAGAATACGATGCATTGGCTAAAAGAACACAATTAGCTTTTGCTATTGCTTGGGAATTGGCTAATCGCAAAGAAAGACCTGTTGTAGATAAATCAGGAAATTAATCAAAATAATAATGGCACATCGGCTGCTCAGGCAGCCGTCGGGCTATTCGCGCTATCTCGTTATACATAACGAGACTGCTCCTATCCCTTGTGCAAAATATTATAAATAAAAAAAAAGCCCTGAATTTCTTCAGGGCTTTTTGTTGTGAAAATTTCCTATAATTTACCACCTCTACAGTATGAGATATTTTTCTACTTGTCCCCAAATAGATGAAAAACCAAGATTATAATTTTTTCTTATTTAATCCTGAAGAAATATTTTGAATATTGCTAATATAATAATGCATGACTAATATAAAAATTGTCAATACTTCTAATAACAAAAAAGCCCTGAATTACTTCAGGGCTTTTTTCTGGGGTGAAAGACGGGTCTCGAACCCGCGACCTTCGGAACCACAATCCGACGCTCTAACCAACTGAGCTACAATCACCATTTAATCGAAATGCAAAATCTCTTTTGCGAGTGCAAATATATAGTAAAACTTGAGTTCTGCAAAAGTTTTTTACAAAAATTTACTTCAAATCTGTTAAGCTACTGACTGCCAAATACCTTTCTGTAGTAAAACCTTCTGCAAAATCGGTTCCAATTAATCTTCCAAGGTCTTGAGCTCTGTATTTTACGCTATCCAAAAAGTTTTTAGATGTTATTGGAGTTTCTGGCTCATTAGTATCTGGATTATAAAACTGAGAATCATAAGCTAAAATTGCCTTCATTTTAACATCCATAAAACCAGTAACATCAACTACGAAATCTGGTTCTATGTTTTTCCACTGAATGTAATGATAGACATGTTTAGGCCTCCAAGCTTCTTGAATGCTTCCATTAAAGCTAGTTTCAATTTTAGGCAATCCAGACAAGAAACAAGCATCAGAAACTAATTTACTTCCTTTACCATGATCAATGTGTCTATCATCAATGGCATTACATAAAACAATTTCTGGCTTGTATTTTCGAATCATTCGAATAACTTCCAATTGATGCTTTTCGTCATTTTTAAAAAAGCCATCTCTAAAACTCAGATTTTCCCTAACAGAAACATTTAAAATCTTAGCAGCTCTATCAGCTTCGACATCTCTAATTTCTGCCGAACCTCGTGTGCCAAGTTCTCCTCTAGTTAAATCTATAATTCCTACTGTTTTCCCAAGTGAAATTTCTTTAGCAATTGTGGCTGCACAACCCAATTCGACATCATCAGGATGTGCGCCAAAAGCGAGTATATCAAGCTTCATAAATATTTTATTTGATAATATAAAAGCAAATTACAAAATTCGCTTCATAGTTTTGGTTTTGTTTACTGTTTCTTCCCATTCGGCTTCCGGATTACTGTCTTTTGTAATTCCTCCACCAACATAGATTTGAGCTACCTTATCGCCTACTTTCATACATCTTAAATTGACATATAGATCAGTTTCATGCTCATTGGTATTTATATTTAAGTTCAATTCCCCTAAAAAGCCGGAGTAAAACTCTCTATCATAGCCTTCATTTTTAAGTATAAAATCACGGGCGATATTTTTTGGCAAACCACAAACCGCTGGTGTTGGATGTAATATATCGATAACATTTTTAAGATTTGAATCTTCATTTAATGTTCCTTCAATATCTGTTCTTATATGTAGTAAGTTTCCAGCTCTTGTTGTATAAGGTGTTGATAATTGAACATCTGAAGCTTGATTTTTTAGGTTTTCGACAATAAAACTAGTCACAAATTCTTGCTCTTCACGTTCTTTGTTCTTCCAGGATACCACATCATTTCCTTGAAAAGTCTGAGTTCCTGCAAGCGACATGGTGTTAAAACTTTTTTCTTTGGCTTGTAACAATCTTTCTGGTGTTGCTCCCATCCACATTCCTATTTTTGGATGATACCAACAATAACAAAATGCCGTGGAATAATGCTGAAGCATTCTTTCGAAAACTACTTCTATATCAAAATTGGGAACATCAACTGCTTCTACTCTTGACAATACAACTTTTCTAAAAGTTCCTTCATTAATAGCATTTATTCCACTTTGAACCAAACTAATAAACTTTTCTCTCTCTGCTTCATTAGTTTTTGTCTGAAGATTTTTTTCATCGTTACCATCTACTAAATGAGGAGCAGCAAACTTAACTTCAGAATGTTCAATTGGAAAAACTATTGGCTTATCACCTAAAAATGATGAAAATATAAAAGCTTCCTCTTTAAAGTTTTCAGAAAAATACAAGTGGTCATTTACCTGAAAAACTCCAATAATTGTTCTAGAATTGGGTTTACGGTAAATAACAAAAGGTAAGTTTTCCTTACTATGCAATTTTACTTTCTCAAAAATAGGACTCATGACTATTTTTTTAATGGCAATACAATGTTTGTTAATTTACAAAGTGAAATCATTGTGTCATTTTCATCAACAATTTTTATCTCCCATAAATGAACTAAACGTCCTTTATGAATCATTTTTGCTGTTGCAAAAACTTCTCCTGAACGCTTGCTTTTTACATGATTAGCAGAAATTTCAATTCCTCTAACCTCTTCATTTTCTTTATCGATAAACATAATTGATGCAGCACTTCCTACACTTTCTGCTAAAGCTACTGTAGCTCCACCGTGTAACAATCCCATTGGCTGATGGACACTAGAGTTTACAGGCATTTTGGCTTTTAAAAAATCGGGACCAACATCAATAAATTCAATCTTAAGGGTTTGCATCAAGGTATTTTGACACATGAGGTTAAATTGGTTTAAAACCTTTTCTTTATCAAAGGACATAGTAAAAATTTAGTATCCCAAATTTACAAAAAATAGTATTAACAGACTTTTTAAAGAATAAAAACATTTTTTACTCGTTAAAACATTTTGCTTATTTTTATCAAAAATTAAACCTAAATGCGTTACTCAATATTACTTATAGTTGTCACTTTTTTATCACTAACTTCTTGTCGAAAAGATTTTGACACTAAACCCAGCAATGGACAACTTGAGTTTTCTAAGACCACAGTTTATTTAGACACTGTTTTTACTAATACTAGCTCGAGTACTTACACTTTAAAAGTATATAACAGAAGTAATGACGACATTCATATACCATCAATTACTCTTGGAAAAGGGGATAATTCTAAATACAGAATAATGGTTGATGGAATGTCTGGGAGAGATGGGAAAGGAAAACATTTTGAAAATGTTGAACTTTTAGCAAAAGATAGTATGTATGTTTTTATTGAAGCAACTGCTGGTATTGCTGACGCTAATCCTACAGATTTTTTATACACTGATAAAATTTTATTTGATGGAGGAACTAATCAGCAAAGTGTTGATTTAGTAACATTAATTCAAGATGCTTATTTCATTTATCCACAAAGAACGCAAAATCCTGACAATTCATATACTTACGAAGGTCTTCCCCTTTCATCAACCAATCCAAGACTTACTTCTTTTTCTTTAGACGAAAGTGACCCTATAAACGGTAACGAACTCCACTTCAACAATACAAAACCATATGTTATTTATGGTTTCCCAACAGTCCCAAATAATAAAATTTTAGAAATTGACCCTGGTGCAAGAGTATATTTCCACAGTGAATCGGGTATAATAGTAGCCGATAATGCTAGTATTCATGTAAACGGTGCACAATCAACTACGACTGCATTAGAGAAAGAAGTTATTTTTGAAGGAGATCGTTTAGAGCCAGGCTTTGCAGATGTTCCTGGACAATGGTTTTCTATTATACTAACTGACGGAAGTACTAATAATCGTTTTAAAAATTTAACAATCAAAAACGCAACTGTTGGTTTATTCGTTCAAAATAATGACGGAACTACAGTTGAAATTGAAAACACACAGATTTACAACTCATCTGTAGCGGGAATTTTAGCTCGCACAGGTAAAATAAATGGTAGAAACATTGTAATTAGTAAAGCGGGACAATATGCTTTAGCTTGTACTCTTGGAGGAAATTATGACTTCACTCATTGTACGTTTGCCAATTATTGGTCAGGAAGTTCAAGACAATCTCCAACTGTTTTATTAGACAATACCTATAATGATGGCGAAACTCTTTTCATAGCCGATTTGGTACAGGCCAATATTAGAAATAGTATCATTTTTGGACCAAATAATATAGAGCTTGGGTTAAACAAGAATACTCTTAAATCTTTTAACTATTCTATCCAAAATACACTTATCAAATTCAATGATATAAATAATCAGTTTGGAAATAACCCATTATATACTCCTTTAAAGGATGTGAGTAATGCAAATTTGTTTAGTAATAATCAAACCACCAATGATCCAAAATTTAAAAACACAAACAAAAATAATTTACGAATCCTTTTAGGTTCAGCTGCAATTGCAAAAGGGAACAATACATATTTAATTCCAACTGATGCAGATGGCATCACAAGAACTCCAGCATCAACACCAGATTTAGGAGCGTATCAGCATTTACCATAAAACATAAAAAAAATCCCACCTTTTACAAGGTGGGATTTTTTTTATAAAGATTTTTTATTTTCTTAGAAAACAAACATCGCTCTTTCACTCATCATATCGTTTACCTCATCAGCAACTTGTTCTAATACTTCTTCATTTGTATGATTCATTAAAACACGGTCAATCAAATCAACAACTGTTTCCATATCCGCTTCTACTAAACCACGAGTGGTAATAGCAGGAGTACCCACACGAATACCAGAAGTTACAAATGGTGATTTATCATCAAAAGGCACCATGTTCTTGTTTACTGTAATTTCTGCTTTAACCAACGCGTTTTCAGCTTCTTTACCAGAAATGTTTTTATTACGTAAATCAATTAACATCATGTGATTATCTGTACCACCAGAAATGATATTATAACCTCTCTTAACAAAAGCTTCAGCCATTGCTTTGGCATTTTTTTGTACCTGAACAGCGTAAGTAAAAAATTCATCAGACAAACACTCTCCAAATGCAACTGCTTTAGCAGCAATAATATGCATTAAAGGTCCACCTTGATTTCCTGGAAAAACAGACATATCCAAAACGTGAGACATCATTCTGATTTCACCTTTAGGAGTTGTTAATCCCCATGGATTTTCAAAATCTTTACCCATCATGATCATTCCACCACGAGGTCCACGTAATGTCTTGTGTGTAGTTGTTGTTACTATATGACAATGAGGAATTGGATCATTCATTAATCCTTTTGCAATTAATCCAGCAGGATGAGAAATATCGGCGATTAAAATTGCTCCAACTGAATCTGCAATTTCTCTAAAACGTTTAAAATCCATATCACGAGAATATGCCGAAGCACCTGCAATAATCATTTTAGGTTGTTCTTTTGTTGCTATCTCCTGAATTTTATCATAATTTAAAACGCCGGTTTCTGCATCTACTCCATAAAATACAGGGTTATATAATTTTCCTGAAAAATTTACTGGCGATCCGTGAGTTAAATGCCCTCCATGTGATAAATCGAAACCTAAGATTTTATCCCCTGGCTTTAAGCAAGCAGCAAAAACTGCAGTATTAGCTTGTGAACCAGAATGTGGTTGCACGTTTACATATTCGGCACCAAAAAGAGCTTTAGCTCTATCGATTGCAATTTGCTCAACTATATCAACTACCTCACATCCACCATAGTATCTTTTCCCTGGGTAACCTTCAGCATATTTATTTGTTAAACAAGAACCAGCAGCTTCCATAACTTGGTCGCTAACAAAATTCTCAGAAGCAATAAGCTCTATTCCATGAATTTGTCTGTCTTGTTCGTCAAGAATTAAATCAAAAATTTGTTCGTCGCGTTGCATTTTAATTATTTTATGTTAAATGGTCGTCAAAAATACGAAAAGTGTTTGGTATAATCCCAATAGAAACTATATTTGAGGTGTTAAAACAATACAATTTCACAAAATATATTATTATGCCTATAACTGCTAACGATCCAAACAGAAAATCATGGATAGAAATAGAACCTAACAGTGATTTCCCTATTCAAAATATTCCTTTTGGAGTATTTTTAACCAAAGAAAACATTGTAACCGTTGGAACACGTTTGGGTGATTTTGCAATTGATTTAGGTGCTTTACAACAACTAGGATACTTTGAAGGAATCGAATTGACAGATGATGTTTTTCTTCAGGATACATTGAACGATTTTATTTCTGACGGAAAAAAAACTTGGAGATTAGTTCGAAATAGAATTGCAGAAATATTTGATGCCAATAATGCCGATTTAAGAGATAACAAAAAACATAGAGATGTTGTTATTTTTAACATGAAAGATGTAGAAATGCAACTACCAGTTTTCATTGGTGATTATACAGATTTCTTTTCAAGTAGAGAACATGCTACAAACACAGGTAAAATGTTCCGCGATCCTGCAAATGCTTTATTACCAAACTGGCTTCATATTCCGGTAGGATATCATGGAAGAAGTTCTACTATTGTTCCTTCAGGAATTCCTGTTCACAGACCAATGGGGCAAACAATGCCTGCAGATGCTACATCTCCGGTCTTTGGACCATCTAAACTAGTTGATTTTGAATTAGAAACTGCTTTTATTACCACTGACGCCAATATTATGGGTGAAAATATCCCTGTTGATGAAGCTGAAGAGTACATCTTTGGAATGGTGTTATTAAACGATTGGAGTGCACGTGATATTCAAAAATGGGAGTATGTTCCACTTGGACCATTCTTGGCTAAAAACTTCGCATCTTCAATTTCTCCTTGGATTGTAACTATGGATGCTCTTGAGCCTTTCCGTTGTGCTTCTCCTAAGCAAGAGCCAACTCCGCTGCCTTATTTGCAACAAACAGGTGACAATGCTTTTGACATTAACTTACAAGTAGGTATTGCACCTGAAAAAGGTGAAGAAACTATTATTAGTAATACTAATTTCAAATACATGTATTGGACGATGAGCCAACAATTGGCACATCACACCATTAACGGATGTAGAATCAATTCAGGAGACATGATGGGATCTGGAACTATTTCTGGTCCAACAGAAGACTCTTTTGGTTCGATGCTAGAACTAACATGGGGAGGTAAAAATCCACTCACATTAAAAGATGGTACTGAACGTAAATTCATAAACGATGGCGATACTGTAATCATGCGTGGTTATTGTCAAAATGAAGAAGTTCGCATAGGATTTGGCGAAGTTTCAAGTAAGCTTCTACCTCCTATTCCAACAAAATAATTACACAAAAAACTCCGATTAATTCGGAGTTTTTTTATAGCCCCGATGGAAACGGCATCCTTTTTGTTTACAAAAAGATATAGTGTACAGCGGGATAAAGCTCCTAAAAATATATATTTGCCAAAATTTGAAACGCATGAGAAAAATTACCTTTTTAGTTATTGTTTTTAGTTTTCTTATTGGTTGTGGTGTGAAAAGCACTCAATCTATGCTTAGTAATGGGGATTATGATGGTGCAATTTATCGTGCAACCGAGGCTCTTAATACTAATAAAAATTCAAAAGGGAAACAAGATTATGTTTATTTGATTGAAGAAGCTTTTGCAAAAGCAAAAGAGCGTGATTTGCGCGACATTGAAATGCTTCAAAAAGATGGAAATCCTGCAAATCTTGAAAAAATTTACAATACATATTTACAACTTAACAATCGTCAAGAAAAGATTAGACCTTTGTTACCTTTATCTTTATTGAAAGAAGGAAGAAATGCCTACTTCCCTTTTGATGATTATTCAACTCAAATTGTAAAGAGTAAAGAATCGCTTTCTAAATACTTATACGACAATTCTAAAAATTTAATGAAGCAAAACGATAAAATGTCTTTTAGAAAAGCATTTGATGATTTTGCTTATTTAGAAAAAATTAATCCTGGTTATAAAGATGTGAGCAAGATGATAAATGAAGCTCAATATAAAGGAACCGATTATGTGAGTGTTTATACCAAAAACGAAACACAAATGGTAATTCCTACTCGTTTACAATCGGATTTACTTGATTTTAGCACTTTTGGACTAGATGATAAATGGACTGTATATCATAGCAATCGTCAAAAAGGAATTAATTATGACTATGGTTTGATTGTTAACTTCCGTCAGATAAACATTTCGCCAGAACAGATAAAAGAGCGAGAATTCACTAAAGAAAAACAAGTTGCTGATGGTAAAAAACCACTGCTTGACACAAACGGAAACCAAGTAAAAGACGAAAAAGGAAATGTTGTAATGGTTGACAATATGAAAACTGTTCGTGCAACAATATATGAATTTAAACAATTTAAAGCGTGTAATATAACTGCGAAAGTAGATTATATCGATTTTAGAACAAATCAGTTAATAGATACGTTTCCAATTTCAAGTGAGTTCATTTTTGAGTACATATATGCTAACTACAACGGAGATAGAAATGCTTGTGACAGTGATTATTTACAGTATTTTGGCAGAAGAGCCACTCCTTTTCCTAGCAATGAACAAATGGTTTATGATTCTGGAGAAGATTTAAAAGCGAAACTAAAAAGTATTATTACCAGAAATAAGTTTAGAAGATAATTCTACATATATTCCCGTAATTAACATCAAACACCTTAAAATCAAGGTGTTTCTTTTTGTTTTTATTTATTTTGTAGTATTTTTACTATTAACAAAAACAAAAAATATGAAAAGAAACATCTTATTATGTGCTTTATTGCTTCTTGGAATTCAGTTGCAGGCACAAGAATTTTCGAAACCAAAAGAAATTCCTGTAAAAGGAAATTTCACAAACCCAGTTGCTTCTCCAGATGGTAAGTATGCTCTTCTTACACAAGAACATAATCATGGAGTCTATTTATTGAACTTAACGACTTATGATGTTGTGCCAATTTCACCAAATACAGGTATTGGTTATGGTTACACATGGAATGCTGATAGTCAAACATTTTATTTTAAAGAAAAAGGAGAAAAAGAATACTTTTCAAATTCTAAAGTAAAATCGTATTCAATTAAAGAGAAAACAGCTTCAGAAATAGATTTAAATCACAATCTTCTTCCTTCATTTAATGGTAAAAACGAAATAGTAGTTCATACTAATCCTTTTACATTACAAATTGAAGCTACTAATCTAAAAACGCAAAAAACTTGGCTCATAACTAGTAACGAAGGACAATACTATAATGCAATTCTTTCTCATGACGGAAAAAGAGTTGCTGTACATAATGGTCCTGATATTTGGGTTTATAATATAGATGGATCTGGAAAAGGGAAACTTATTGGTCAAGGAATTGCAACATCATGGTCAAATGATGATAAATATCTTATTGGTTTCTTAGATGAAAGTCAGGATGGACATTCTATAAGCAATTCCGAAATTCTACTCTTTGATGTAGAAAATGCAAGAACCAAAAAAATAACTTCTACAGAGAATCAGTTTGAAATGTTTCCATCATTATTTGGTGAAAATCAAGTTATTTTTTCTGATGAAAATTCTGGAAAAATCTATGTATCAACTCTAAAACTTTAAGCCATGAAACAAATTTCAACAATACTATTTGCTCTTTTTACAGCAATAACAATTCAAGCTCAAGTTGTAGTTATTGATCCTGGTCACGGTTATGGAGCCACTACAAGTGACAATCCTGACGGAAGAACAGCAACAGAAATTGAAACCTCATTAGATGTTGGTTTGCGTACTAGAACTCTAATTCAAAATTCATGTTCATCTTGGACAGTTCATATGACCAGAACAACAAATTTAAACAGTTGGACATCGGTTACTCAACGTGCAACAATGTCTAACAATTGGGGTGCAGACCGTTTGTTAAGTATTCACTGTAATGCAGGAGGTGGAACAGGAACAGAAACATTCTATTGTACCTATGATGACACCACAACAGCTGCTGATATTGCATTTGCTCAAAAAATTCAAAATGATATGGCAACAAACGGTTCTTGGAGCAACCGTAGATGTGTTGAAGACAACAGCTTCCTCGCCTACCATTTAGGTGTTTTAAGATATTCTTCGGCGACTGGATGTTTAAATGAACTTGGATTTGTTGATACTTCGGATGCTACAAAATTAACTAGTCCTACATGGAGGGCTACTTTTGCAAATTCATATTTTAGTTCTTTAAAATCTAACTTAGGAACTACGTGTAGTTCATCTTTACCTGGATCATTTAGCCTAACATTAACTCCTGAATGTAGTGGTACTACTTCACAAATGCGATTAAATTGGACTGCATCTACAGGGGCAACTTCATACGACGTTTACAGAAATGGATCATTATATGCTAGTGATATAACAGGAACACAATTTTTAAACACTTATTTAATTACTCCAGGAACGAGCTACTCTTACTATGTAAAAGCTAAAAATAGTGCTGGAGGAACCAATAATTCTAATGGAACTAGAACAGCTACAGCTGTTGGTTGTGTTCCTGGAGCATTTACGGTTAGTACAACTGCAACATGCAGTGCATCAACAAGTGCGATTAATGTAACATGGACAGCTTCTACAAACGCAACTTCATACGATATTTATAGAAACGGTAATTTATATGCTCCAGATGTGACAGGGACATCATTTTTAAACACATATCTAATTACCGCAGGCACTAACTACACCTATTCAATGGTAGCAAAAAACAGTGCTGGAACAACAAATAATTCTAATGGAACAAGATCTGTTACCGCAATTAGTTGCGCTGCAAAAATTTCAGAAGATAATGTAAATCATATTGCCAGCGGTACACCTGCATTTAAAGTTTACCCAAATCCAACTTCAGGATTGATATCAGTGAGCTTAAACAATATAAATTCGGCAAAAGCAGCATTTTTTGTTTTTGACATTACAGGAAAACAAGTTTACTCTTCTGAATCAGCCATTAAAGAAAAAGATTTAGTAACAGAAATTAATATCGAAAAACTACCTAGTGGGACATACATACTTCTTGTTCAACTCGATAATAAAGAATACTCTCAAAAAATAATAAAACAATAAATAAAAATCCCGAAGCTTAATACTTCGGGATTTTTATTTAAATCTTATTGAGGAATAATTTCTTGAAGCATTTCATTTTCCTTTTTATCAAAGTAAGTACAGGTCATCCCTTTCATAGAAACTTTCCATTTCTCAACACCTGATTTTGCACAATCATTACAAAAAGTCATGTAATCTGTTTTTCCTTGCTGATGATCTTTTAAATCAGATTTGAATTGTTCAACATTAACCGAATCTGAAATGATTAGAGCATTATACTTGGGTTCAGAAATGATTTTATACTCTTCATTTCCTTCAAAAACCGTGTGACCATCCGAAACAAAAGTTTCATAATTGGTTACACCTAACCCAATTAAGTCCTTTATGTAATTGGGAAAATCGGCACCTGATTTTACTTTAGCATGCGCTTCTTTGATTTGTACTAATGTGAACATATTTATTACTTTTTATACTCTATAAATTTAAACAATAAAAAGATTTGTAGTTATACTTCAACTTTTTGTTTTAGATTATTTTGAGAAGTCAAAACCCTTTCAGCCTGAAATATATGTCTTTGATTGTGATAAATTACGAATCTAAAAGTATCTCCTAATTTTATTCTAATCCATTTTGAAATACTAACCCCTGTTTTCAATTTGTTTAGATTCACTTTATTTGATGCTGCCAACAATTCCAATAATTTATTCTGTTGAAGAATAAAATTGTCAATTACATTTCTATCCAACTTACTCCCTATTGGATCTGTTTTCTTAAATGTTTTCATTTTATTCAGTTTTGCTTTTGGCTGCATGCTTTTGGCAAAATAATCTCCTAAAAATCCAGGACGGAATTCATTCTCTGGTGAAATTGTAGCTTTTCGGATTGTACTTTCAATCTCTGGAAGGTAAAAGTTACCATAAATATTCAAGTGTTCCAAACATTCTAAAATACTCCAGCTTTTTATATCGCTTCTAAAATTGAGCTCTTCATTAGACAAATCATAAAGACTTTGTGCAAAATTGATATTTTGAAGTGTAATCAATCTTAATTCCGAAATTAAATCTATAGTTTTCATTCTCTTTGTTTTGAACAAATTTCTGAATTAATAAGCACCAAAAAATTGATTGAAATCAAGACTTTTTCAAACGTGATAAAGTTTCAGGTGTCATACGGAGATAATTGGCAATGTACTTATGTGGAATTTCCTGAAAAAGTCTTGGACTTCTTTTTAAAACCCTAGAATATCGCTCATTTACAGAAGAAATCAGCAAATCTTTTTCTCGTTCCATTTGCTGCAAAACCAAATTTTGAAGAATGGAATTCCACAATTTTAGATTGTCTTCTTCTTTATTAATGAAATCAAAAAACGCTTTTTTAGAAATAACTTTTACCACAGTTTTTTTTATTGCCTGAATATAAAAATCAGAAGGCTCTTCGATTAAAAAGGAATCCAATGAAACAATTAAATCATTTTGATAACCAAAACGAATGATTTGTTCTTCCTTCTCTTGAGCAATGTATATTCTCAAGCTTCCTTCTTCAATGAAATAGATATTAGTATCGACTGTTCCTGCAACTTTCAAGAATTCATTTCGTTTAACCACCAACTCTTCTTCAAATAAGTTGTTCGCTTTGAGTAGGTCTAAAATTCCTGAAGATTTGACAGCCATAGACTAAATATAATTTTTCAGATCTTCTATAGTAATGCTATCGTGAGAAGCATCATAAACTGCTTTGCCATTTTTAATCACAATCAACTGTGGAGATTGATGAGTAACATTAAAAACAGCAGCTATTTCGTTAGAAATGGGTCTAAACTCTAATAAATCCAAGAAATATGGTTTTACTTTATCTCCTAAATCAAATTCCTTTTCAAAATTTTTTAAAACTGTTCTACTGATTATACAACGTGTGCTGTGTTTAAAAATTAAAACAGGTATCTCCCACGAATCATTAATAATCATATCTAATTGATCTAGATGGGTTAAACCCGTCCAGCTCATTTTTGATTCTTCCTTTTGTTGTTCGTTGTTGCCAAAAATATTCTTTAAAAAACTCATATTTTGTCTTGTTTTCAGACATTTTGTCTTGATAATATTGTTCAAATCAATTAAAATCAGTCATTTTGTCTTGATTTATACATTGGAATACAAATTGACTATTTCAATGCAAAGCTAAACTTTAAAACAATACATAGTAAGTAAAAATATGAATCTAAACAATTTAACAATCAAATCGCAAGAAGCTTTGCAACAAGCACAGCAAATTGCACAAGCCAACGGTCAACAACAGTTGGAAAACGAACACATCTTTAAAGGAATATTAGAAGTTGATGAAAACGTAGCTCCTTTTATTCTTAAAAAACTAAATGTAAACGTAAATCTGTTCAAACAAATCTTGGACAGTACTATTCAAAGTTTTCCAAAAGTTTCAGGTGGCGAATTAATGCTTTCTCGTGAAGCTGGAACAGCTTTAAACGAAGCCAACATTATTGCTAAAAAAATGAACGATGAATATGTTTCTATCGAACATTTGATATTGGCTATTTTTAAATCAAAAAGTAAAGTTTCTCAAATATTAAAAGACCAAGGTGTAACCGAAAAAGGTCTGGAAGCTGCCATTGCTGAAATTCGTAAAGGAGAACGAGTAACCTCCGCTTCTGCAGAAGAAACCTATAATGCTTTAAACAAATACGCTAAGAATTTAAATCAATTAGCAAATGATGGTAAACTCGATCCAGTGATTGGTCGTGATGAAGAAATCCGTCGTGTATTACAAATCTTATCAAGAAGAACTAAAAACAATCCAATGTTGATTGGTGAACCTGGTGTGGGTAAAACCGCTATCGCAGAAGGATTAGCACATAGAATCGTAGCTGGAGACGTTCCTGAAAACTTAAAAGATAAAGTAGTTTTCTCTTTAGACATGGGTGCTTTGATTGCAGGTGCAAAATATAAAGGTGAATTTGAAGAGCGTTTAAAATCCGTGGTAAAAGAAGTGACTTCTGCCGAAGGAGATATTGTTCTTTTCATTGATGAAATCCACACATTAGTAGGTGCAGGAGGTGGCGAAGGCGCTATGGATGCTGCCAATATTTTAAAACCAGCTTTAGCTCGTGGAGAACTAAGAGCTATTGGTGCTACTACTTTAGACGAATATCAAAAATATTTTGAAAAAGATAAAGCTTTGGAACGTCGTTTCCAAAAAGTAAATGTAGATGAACCTGATACTGAAAGTGCGATTTCAATCTTACGTGGTATTAAAGAGAAATACGAAACACACCATAAAGTACGAATCAAAGACGATGCAATTATTGCGGCGGTAGAATTATCACAACGTTATATTACCAATCGATTCTTACCAGATAAAGCGATTGACTTGATGGATGAAGCTGCTTCAAAACTACGCATGGAAATCAACTCCAAACCGGAAGAATTAGATGTTTTGGATCGTAAAATCATGCAGCTGGAAATTGAAATCGAAGCGATTAAACGTGAGAATGACGAAAACAAATTAAAAGTACTTGGTTTGGATTTGGCGAACTTAAAAGAAGAGCGCAACGAAGTGTATACCCGTTGGAAATCTGAGAAAGATTTGGTAGACAACATTCAATCTGTAAAACAACAAATTGAAGATTTTAAAGCTGAAGCTGAACGTGCCGAACGCGACGGAGATTATGGAAAAGTAGCCGAAATCCGTTATGGAAAAATCAAAGAAGCTCAGGAAAAACTGGATGATTTACAAAAACAGTTACAGGAAAATCAATCGGATAAATCTTTAATTAAGGAAGAAGTAACTCACGATGATATTGCTGAAGTAGTTGCTAAATGGACTGGAATTCCAGTTACTAAAATGCTACAAAGTGAGCGTGAAAAGTTACTAAAACTTGAAGACGAATTGCATCGCAGAGTAGTTGGACAGGAAGAAGCAATTACGGCAATTAGTGACGCTGTTCGCAGAAGTCGTGCCGGATTACAGGATGCAAAAAAACCAATAGGTTCTTTCCTATTCTTAGGAACAACTGGAGTTGGAAAAACGGAATTGGCAAAAGCATTGGCCGAATATTTATTCGATGATGAAAATGCTATGACTAGAATCGACATGAGCGAATATCAGGAACGCCACAGCGTAAGTCGCTTAGTAGGTGCGCCTCCGGGATATGTTGGTTATGATGAAGGTGGTCAGCTTACAGAAGCAGTTCGAAGAAAACCTTATTCTGTAGTGTTGCTCGACGAAATTGAAAAAGCACATCCAGATACGTTCAACATTTTGCTACAGGTTTTGGACGAAGGACGTTTAACGGACAACAAAGGACGATTAGCTGATTTTAAAAACACGATCATAATTATGACTTCCAATATGGGAAGCCACATTATACAAGAAAAGTTTGAAAATTTAAAAGGTGGTATTGAAGCCGCAACTGAAGCTGCAAAAGTGGAAGTTTTAGGTTTGTTAAAACAAACGGTGCGTCCAGAGTTTATTAACCGTATCGATGAAATTGTAATGTTCACACCATTAACAAATGAGAACATTCGTGAGATTGTTGGTTTACAACTGAAAAGTGTTATCAAAATGCTTGCATTACAACACATTACAATGGATGCCACACCAGAAGCTATTGCTTACTTATCAGAAAAAGGATTCGATCCTACTTTTGGTGCAAGACCAGTAAAACGAGTAATCCAGAAGGAGGTTTTAAATCAGCTTTCTAAAGAAATACTAGCAGGAAAAGTTACAACTGATAGTATAATACTATTGGATAGTTTTGATGGACAACTGGTTTTTAGAAATCAAACAGAAAAAGAGTAATTACAATTTCATATTTATTTAGTTTTTGGTTATACCTGACTGATTTGTTTATCAGTCAGGTATTTTTTATTCATATTAAGTGATTTTTTATTCCTACATTCGGAAAAATTAAACTTTCCCTTTGATAGATATGAACTTATTTGAAAAGCAATATCAAGAAGTTATTGAACTTATTGGTTTTGAAGATTATAATCAAGCAACCAAAAGAATTATCGATTTTACTCTAGACACAGAAAACATAGATTTTTATAAAAAAACTAATGATTTCTTAAACTGGCATGATACTAATAATGATTCAGTTGAAGTAAAAAAGAGACTAACTGAATTAGCTTCTAGCCTACACAACTTTCTTCTTAAAAAAGAAATAAAACCTCATCAAACGATTATTTCAATTGAAAAACTTGGAAAAAAATATAGTACAAGTTTTACGCTAGGCCCAATCAATTTAGATATTAAATCGGGTGAAATTATTGGTTTAGTGGGTGAAAACGGGAATGGTAAAACAACATTATTAAGAAGTATTTGTGGTGAACTACATCCATCTTCAGGAGGCATTAAATACAATTTCCAATATGATGATTTATTTGATTTAAGAACAAAACTAGTTTACATTCCTCAAAGAACAGAAACTTGGCGAGGTTCTATGTATGAAAATCTAGAATTTGCAGCCAGTTGTTATGGCTATTTACCCGAAGAAAACAACTTAGTGGTCGATTTGATTATAACACGATTAGGACTTAGAAAATTTAAAAATTACAACTGGAACGGATTATCTTCTGGATATAAAATGCGGTTTGAATTAGCTAGAATGCTATTAAGAAAACCTAAAGTATTGCTTATTGATGAGCCTTTGGCGAACTTAGATATTCTGGCGCAACAAACCATTTTAGATGATTTCAGAAACATAGCTAATTCGGCATTTAGACCTATTGCCATTGTATTAAGTTCACAACAGTTATATGAAGTAGAAAAAACATCTAATCAAGTGGTTTTTCTAAAACAAGGAAGTCAACGAAATCTAAAATCTGAAGAATCACAAGAACATCACTTTATTATTGAATTTGAAACCAATGAATCGTTGAGTGTTGTTAATGAAAAATTGGCTAAACTTAATTTAATTTCATTGGAACAAAACGGTGGAACTTTAATTGCCTCATTCCCTTTAGATGTTACTATAAATGATTTTATGAAAATTGTTATCAATGAAAACATTCATATAAACTACTTAAGAAACATTACTCATTCAACAAGAAGATTCTTCATCAAATAATATTACTCATGTTAGGTAAAATTCAAAAACAATTACTTTTAAAATATCCTTTACTGTGGAACACAAAATTTGTTCCTATGGTTTGTATTGGGGCATTAATAAATTTATTATATTTTTTCATTGGATATGCAGATGGATCTATTGATTTCAAAGAACGTTATGACTCTGATTTAGATTTTACTTTTTTTAGTTTTTGCTTTCTAATTTCTGTTGTGTTACTCATTTTATGGCTGGTAAATTACTTCAGAAACAATTCTCTTAAATCGTTTTATCCAAAAAGCAAGTACAGTTTGTTTTACGAATGGATTCAGATTTTAATTATCGTTTTATTATTGATTGGTTTTTTCTTTCCATTTGAAATAGGAAGAAAACTTCATAAACAAAGCTATATAACTAAAGAAGTTGCCAAAAAAAGATGTGAAATAATATCTAAAGCTGATTTTTTCATTGATGGTAGTTTTGGCGAAGCAGAAATTGATTCAGTAAATTCGGTTTTTAATGATACAGTGATTAATGGTGAACCTAAGTATACTAATATTGTTTATAAAGATTACATTACTCTTTTTGGTAAAAAATATGTAGCCACATCGCTGATAAACAGAAATACAAGAGGATTTGCTTTTTTTACAGATGTTGAAGATTCACTTCGAAAAGTAGAAATGCAAAAAATACTTTTCAAAGATGAAAGTCATAAAATAAAAAAACTTATGACTGACTATATGTCGATTGTAAAAGAACATGGTTTACAAACAAATCTTACAAAAGAAAAATGGTTTGATATAACATACAATGCACCTGATTTTAAGAAGTATGAATTAATTACACCTTACAAACCTAGTGATAGTACTGATGGTTATTATTATAATGATTATGAAGAACCAGTATCCGTAACTACAGCTGTTGCTAATTACGAATACAAAAAAGAATATTCAAAATATTACATCGAACAAAACACTCTTGCTCACAACTACCAAGAAATAGCGAGATCTTATGTCAATTCAATTTTTACAGAAGACACTTTACTTCCGTTCTTTTATTTTGGATTTGGAATTTCGTTATTAATCTTTTCCTTTAGAGTGACTTCGGGGAAAAGTTGGCTTATTGCTGTTGTAACTTTAGGAGTTTTAAACTTAATTCTAGGCATTTTTTCAGCCTTGAGCGGAGAGTTTATCACCTATACCATCTTGATGATTTTGTTTATTCTAGCTGCAATAATTTATTATTCATCAATTTTGATATCAAAGAAAAGTCAGAATATTTCTAAAATCGTGCTCAATCTTTTGTTATGGCTATTTGGTGCATTAATTCCTTTAATATATGCAACTTACCAAGAGATTTATAAAAAATCGATTGAATATAAAGATGACTATTATTATGACTCACATTATGAATTTTTAAGAGACAATGTCCCTTCAATGCTTTCAATTAATCTTTTTGTAGTTTTTATAATGATGTTCTTTTTATGTTCATTAATTAGAAAATGGAAAGGAATTGCTGAAGATTAAAAAAGAAAGGGTTTAGAAACATTGATGACTAAACCCTTTTTTAATTGATGATTTTTAAGTTTAAACTTATATGTGACATTTGTTAAAGAATAGGTTAATTTGAAAACTAGATTCCTGCAATAATTTCTCCATTAGGATGCACGACCAGTCTTTTAACATCGTTGTCTTTTTTAATCTTTAAATTATATTGTTTTTTTAGAACATCACCATCTGCTTGACTATATAAGAATTTATCATTCACAATAACCCAGCCTGGAAATTTTTTATACACTGAATATATAACCGATTTAGGTAATTTTACATTGTCATATTTCTCAACAACTCTAATTAATTTACCAGTATCATTATAAGTTGCTACAAGCGAAGCTTCTTTTGCATCGAAAAACACTAGATATTCGTCATGTCCCTCGTAATCTTTACCAATATTATATCCAACAAACTTATCCTGCATTTGTCTAACTTTAGCATCTGGATTTCTATCTGGTAGATAAACAGAAAAATCTTTTCCTGCGCTTTTAATAACGACTGCAGGCAATTCATCGGGTCTCATTTCATCGTCTAGAATAGTCTGCGCGTTTAACGTCAAAGTAAAACCCACCAGAGCTACAATACTAAATACTAACTTCATAATTACAAATTTTAATTAAACAATTAATAAAAAATAACTTTTTAGCTACTATCGTAAGGCTTACATTTACTTCCCCTTTTGTTAAGTGATGAATAACTTAAAAGTGCTTAAAAAAGTTTTTGGAATAGGATTTCGGAAGATGATGGGGGAAAAATTTGATTACGTAAAGTTAACTCTATAAAAGATTAAGTATTGTTAATCATTTCTATAAACAATGTTAATTATTTATACCATTTTTTAATAGTTTAAATCGTTACTTTTGGATAACTTAAATTAGTTAGAAATTGATACATAAAATTCTTCACAATAATATTTTGGTTGAGATTAATTCTCTTGGAGCCGAATTGATTCAGATTTCAAAGGATAACATCAATTATATATGGAATGTAGATGAGACCTTTTGGAACAAAACATCACCCATATTATTTCCCATTGTAGGAAGATTAAAAAATGATTCCTATTCTCTCAATGGAATAAACTATGAAATGGCTAGACATGGCTTTGCCAGAAACTATGACTTTACAGTCCTGAATAAAACCGAAAACTCAATTAGTTTTGTTCTTACTGATAATGAAGAAACACTCTTACAATACCCTTTTAATTTTCAATTAACAATAACTTATACAATTCATATAAAAGGTTTAACTATTGATTATACGGTAAAAAACAACTCAAAAGACCTGATGCCTTTTTCAATTGGTGCCCATCCAGCAATAAGTATTGATTCAGAATTTAAAAATTATTCAATTCAATTTGAGAATGATTCTGAACTTATTAGTCACGAGTTGGAAAATGAAAATTTTTCAGGGAAAACTAATCCAATCAAACTTGAAGAAAAAACCTTAAAATTAAACTACGATTTGTTTGAAAAAGATGCAATAGTCGTAAAAGAATTTCAATCAAATTATTTAACAATTTATAAGCACAATAGTCCATTTATAAGAATTAGCTTTGATAACTTTCCGCATTTAGGTATTTGGACAAAAAAAGATGCTCAATTCTTATGTATTGAACCTTGGCAAGGCTATGCAGATAATGAAAATACAACTGGAGATTTAATAAAAAAAGAAGGTATGCTTCATTTATTACCAAATGAAGAAAAAAACTTCTCAATATCATTCGAAATACAATAACAACATGAATACCATTTCCTTTTTACCCTTTCAAAATTTAGAATCAGAAAGATTACTTCTAAGACAAATCACAACTGATGATGTTAACGAAGTTTTTGAAATGAGGAGTAATCCCGAGATTATGAAATTTGTACCAAGACCCTTAGTAACTACAAAAGAGGAAGCTTTAGGACATATTAAATTAATACAAAGCAAAATTGAAGAAAATGAAGGTATTAATTGGGCAATTACTCTTAAAGGAAATCCTAAACTAATTGGTATTATTGGTCATTATAAAATTTCATGGGAAAACTTACGATCTGAAATTGGTTATATGATTTTACCAGAATACCATGGTAAAGGGATAACATCAGAAGCTGTTAAACTTCTTATTGATTATGGCTTTAATACAATGAAAATGCATTCATTAGAAGCAGTTATTGACCCAAGAAACCAGGCATCTGCAAAAGTATTAGAAAAAAATAATTTTGTTCTTGAAGCACAATTTAAAGAAGACACATTATGGCAAGGTGAATGGCTTGATACCAATATATATTCACTACTAAATAAAAATTAATGATAAAACGGTTATTTATATTACTTCTCGTTTTAAGTTTTAATGCTATGCATTCACAAACTTATGTAAAAATAAACGGGGTTACGGCTTTTGCTCTAATTCCTAATATTGGTATTGAAACAACTTTAAAAAATCACTTAAGTTTTCAAGCCGATGTTAGTGCATCTTTTTGGAAGTCAATTAATGGTGGCCCTTTAGAATTTGTAATTATCACCCCTGAAATCAGATATCATATAAACAAAGATAATCAAGGACTATATTTTGGAGGTCATATTGCAGGAAGTACTTTTAAACTTCAAAAATGGAATTATGCAGAAACTCAATATTATCAGCAAGGATACAATTATATGATTGGAGCAACTATTGGTTATCAAAAAAAAATCTCAAATAAATTCTTAATAGACATTTTTTTAGGAGGAGGAAATCAACAAGCCTTTTACAAAGGTTATTCATTATATACCGGAGAAAGAGTTGAAAAAGCACATGACTATAACAAAAGTGGAGAATGGCTTCCATATAGAGGTGGAATAATGTTTTGCTATACTATAAATTAAAAAAGCCATCAATTACGATGGCTTTCTTTTAATTTTTTTTATTGTACCGCTAGCAAAGCATTTGGCATACCATAACCAAATTCAGAGTGCTTATTTGGATACAAATGCGATGTTTGCTTCATTTTATTTAAAACCTGATCTCTTGTCCATGAAGGGTTTTTAGCCCAAACTAGAGCGGCAATACCAGCTGTAGTTGCTGTTGCCACAGAAGAACCACCAACATAGTTTCCTTGACCATCATAATAACTATTTACTGGTATAGTACTACCTGAAGGACGCTCCATCATTATTGTAAAATCAATTTTAGAACCAGTATGACACACATCACATTTTTGATAGGTTGAAGCTTCTTTGATACCTGTTACAGCAACAGTTTCAGCCATCCATGCTGGAAAAATTACACCTACAAAGTTTGTAAAGCTTGTTGACGTCCCTCCTGCACAAAAAATTAATTTTCCTTTCCCATAAGCATACTTAACTCCATCTTCAATTTTTCCTACAGAAAATATGTGTCCCATAGACATCGAAATAATTTTAACACTTGAATTATTTGCTAATCCAGTAAATGCATTCTTAACTCCATTTTGTTCATGATATCCATCTAAAACAACATTTGAAGCTGCTCTATAAGCAATTAAATTAGCATTATATGCCACACCAACAGGTTGTCCTGCATTATTTCTAGGAGCTGTTGCCACTGAAGACATACTCGTACCATGACCACACTTGTCATTCACACCATCTGTCCCTGTACTCCATGGCCAAACAGAATCTACATATACTCCGTAACGTTGTACACTTCTTCCTGAAGAATATCCACTATTAAAACTTGAATTCAAAAGTGAATTAACTGTTGATGCTCCTGTATCAACAACACCAATAGTGACACCAGCTCCTGTACTATAATTCCAAGCTGCAGGAATATTATGATTGTTAAATGCCCAAGGTAATTTTGCATTTGGAGCTATAGTTGTATAATCCGATGAAGAAATCGTTTCAGAACTCAATCCACATCCTGAAGATGATTTTTGATAAACCATCCCTTTATTTTGAAAGTATCTAAAATCGGACGGTTCAACATATCTAATAAAATTATTTTTTCTAAGTGCGATGACTGTTTCTTGTTTTTCAATAATTACATCAATTAGATTTAAAAATGGATCAGATGAAATTAAAAAATCTTTTGACGATTTCCCTTCATACCTTTCAATAATTTGAATAATAGTATTTTGGTACCCTTTGCCACTGATCGATTTACTTCTGTCGAAATCATTCTTACTATCTCCAAATCCAATAGTACATATATTATTTCCATTTTCTAAGGCACTCCAAATCTCATGATTCGAAGCGTCTTTCCAATTAAATGAACCTTTTGTTTGAAGAGATTCATCAATTTTGGAAACAATTTGTTGTGATGTTAAAGGATTTTTTTGTTCTGGAGAAACAGTAATTTCTTCAAATTTTGAATCATCTTGGGTACACGAAGAAAACGCAATAACTACTACTGCAAGAATTCTTAAAAGTTTTTTTTTCATGTTTTGGTTTTTTGGTTTGTTAACAAATAAATTCAAAAACCTAATCTACAACATTTTATAAATAAATTGTAAGAAAAAAGATATAATTTTAATTTTGTCAAAAGTTCATGTTTAAAAAAACAAATGACAATTCGTCAAAAAACCCAAATTTCATAGTAAATTTGACCCCAAATGCAGAAAATAGTTAACATACTCAACAAAAGAGCAAAATTCGATTACGAGATTATTGATCGTTACACTGCTGGTATTGTATTAACAGGTACCGAAATAAAATCAATACGCTTAGGAAAAGCTTCAATAGCAGAAAGTTTTTGTGAATTTAGTGGCAACGAATTATTTGTAATCAATTCAAACATTGAAGAATATCTTTACGGAAATCATTATAATCACAAAGCAAAAAGTGAGCGTAAACTTTTATTGAACAAGAAAGAGTTGAAAGGCTTATTAAAAGATGTTCAAAACAAAGGATTAACTATTATCCCTTTACGTTTATTTACCAATGAAAAAGGATTGGCTAAACTTGATATAGCACTTTGCAGAGGTAAGAAAAACTACGATAAACGTGAAACTATAAAAGACAGAGATAACAAACGAGACTTAGACAGAATCAAGAAATCATATAAATAAAAAAAGGCCTAAGGCCTTTTTTTATTTATAGCAGTAATTTTTATTTAAAATTTCATCCCTACACCCATTCCTAAAACTAATGGATTTAAATCTACTTTAGCAGGAATACTTAAATTAGGAGCTAAATTTGAAGCATCTACAGTTACATCTGTCTTTAAAAACATTTTTTTAATATCAGCATTTATAAAAAACTTGTCAGTTACCATTAAATCAAACCCTGCTTGAAATGCATATCCCAATGAATTTTTATATTCTATATCTTTAACTATATTTCCTGCTTTTATGTCATAAAAAATAGTATAATTTACACCTGCCCCTAAATAAGGTTTAAAAACATTATCCTTCTCTTGATTAAAATGATATTGAACAGTAAGTGTAGGAGGTAATAATCTAACAGTACCTAAATCAACATTGTAATTTGTTGGACCACCAACAGCAGAAATATCTGAACCTATAGTTTTTACTTCATGCTTAGATGTACCTAAAATCAGCTCAGTAGCAATATTTTTTGTAAAAAAATAAGTAAAATCTAATTCCGGAATAATTTCATTTGAAACGTCTACTTTTCCACCTATTGTTGTAACATCTGATTTTTCATCAGGAACTACACCTACAACCCTTAATCGCATTTTCCATCTTAAAAAATCAGTTGATTTCGAACTTTGAGAATAACCTGCTTGAAAGGCAAATAGAGCAACTAACCCTAAAATAACTTTTTTCATTTTTGTTGTTTTTTAAAATTATACATCAAAGGTAAATTCATAAAAACTACAGAATAATGATAAAAATCATTTATATTTAATATATTTTTTAATTAATTTTTATCTTCTAATAAAGGAACAAATCTAAAGTCTCCAAGTTCATGTTTTTCAAATTGTGTCTCCGTTTTTCTAATAAGTAAAGTCATAACCTGAACATCTTCACCAACAGGAATTACTAATCGCCCTCCTATTTTAAGTTGAGCCATTAACGGTTGCGGTATAAATGGTGCACCAGCTGTAACAATTATACTATCAAAAGGAGCATGACCTGGCAATCCTTTATATCCATCTCCAAAAATTAACTGTTTAGCACGTACTCCAAGTTTTGGTAGTAATAAAGATGTTTTTTTGAAAAGTTCATTTTGTCTTTCGATAGAGAAGACCTTTGCCCCCATCATGAACAAAACAGCTGTTTGATAACCAGATCCTGTACCAATTTCTAAAACTTTATCGTCCTTTTTGACTTGTAGTAATTCCGTTTGAAAAGCAACTGTATAAGGTTGAGATATAGTTTGTCCTGCACCAATTGGAAATGGTTTGTCCTGATACGCAAAATCTTCAAAACTTGAGTTTAAAAACAAATGTCTTGGTATCTTTCTAATAGCTTCCAATACATTTTTATCTTTAATCCCTTTTTTTTCCAGAATGCTTACTAACTGATTTCTAAGTCCTTGATGTTTGGCCAAATCTCTCACTCTAACATTTAATTTATTCAACAAAATTAGACTTTATATTCGCAAAAATCAAATTAGGAATTCTAAAAAAAACTTCTTTAAATAGTGTTTAAAAGTTGAGATTTATTATTTTTAATTTACTTTTGTTAAAAATAGTCTTTATGCTAAAAATAGGCGTTTTAGGTGCTGGTCATCTTGGAAAAATACATTTACGATTACTCAATCAATCTGAAAAATATGAATTAGTTGGTTTTTATGATGAAAACCAAGAATATGCAAAAAAAATAGCAGCCGAATTTGGTTACACACACTTCGACACCATAGCTAAATTAATTCATGCTGTTGATGTAATAGATATTGTTACTCCTACCCTTTCTCATTATAAATGTGCCAAAGTTGCCATAAAATCAGGTAAACACGTTTTTATCGAAAAACCAATATCAACTACAGTAGAAGAAGCCGAAGAAATTATTGCTTTGGCCAAAGAATACAATGTTAAGGGTCAAGTAGGTCATGTGGAAAGATTTAACCCTGCTTTTAAAGCAGTAAAAGGAAAAATCGAAAATCCTATGTTTATTGAAACACATCGCTTGGCAGAATTTAATCCGAGAGGGACTGATGTTCCTGTAGTTTTAGATTTAATGATTCATGATATTGATGCTATTTTAAGTGTTGTAAATTCGAAAGTAAAGGAAGTAAACGCTAGCGGAGTATCTGTAATTAGTGACTCTCCTGATATTGCAAATGCTAGAATAGAATTCGAAAATGGTTGCGTTGCCAACATTACTTCGAGCCGTATTTCTATGAAAAATATGCGTAAGTCTAGATTTTTTCAGCGTGATGCATACATTTCTGTAGATTTCTTAGATAAAATATGTGAGGTTGTAAAAATGAAAGATGCACCCGAAGTTCCCGGTGATTTTGACATGATTTTACAAAATGCAGAAGGTGTTAAAAAGCAAATTTATTATGATAATCCATCAATAGAGCCTAACAACGCTATTTTAGATGAATTAGAATCGTTTGCAGATGCAATAAATAATGACACAATACCTGTTGTAACTCTAGAGCAAGCTACTGAAGCTTTACGAGTTGCATATCAGATTATTGACTCGATGAATAAATAACAAAAAACACACTCAATACTAAATAAAACAATGAAAAACATCGCTGTAATAGGAGCTGGAACAATGGGTAACGGAATTGCCCACACATTTGCGCAAAGTGGTTTTACTGTAAAACTTATCGATATTTCAGAAAAATCTCTGGAAAAAGGAATGGCAACTATTGCCACTAATCTTGACAGAATGGTTGCGAAAGGAACCATCACTGAAGATGACAAACACAAAACAATTGGCAACATAATTACGTACACAGATATTAAAGATGGTGTAGTAGGTTGTGATTTAGTGGTTGAAGCAGCCACTGAGAATGTTGGTTTAAAACTAAACATATTTAAACAGTTAAGTGAAGTTTGTGATCACAATGTTATATTAGCGACAAACACGTCATCTATTTCTATTACTCAAATTGCAGCCCAAGTAGTTCATCCAGAAAGAGTAATTGGTATGCACTTTATGAATCCGGTACCAATTATGAAATTAGTAGAAATCATTCGTGGTTATAACACATCTGATGAAGTAACTAAAATCATTATGGATTTATCTGTTAAGTTAGGAAAAATCCCTACTGAAGTTAATGATTACCCTGGTTTCGTTGCTAATCGCATTTTAATGCCAATGATTAATGAAGCTATCGAAACGTTATACAATGGTGTTGGTGGTGTTTATGAAATTGATACCGTAATGAAATTAGGAATGGCTCATCCAATGGGGCCATTACAGTTAGCTGATTTTATTGGTCTTGATGTATGTTTATCAATCTTAAACGTAATGTACGACGGATTCAAAAATCCTAAATATGCTCCTTGCCCACTATTGGTAAACATGGTTATGGCTGGAAAATTAGGAGTAAAATCTGGAGAAGGTTTCTATGACTATTCAGAAAGCAAAAAAGCTGAGAAAGTTTCTTCTCAATTTAGTAAATAATAAAGTCACAGTTTTCAGTCACAGTTTCCAAAAACGTCTGCTGTGACTGAAACTGTAAACTAATAAATGGCAAAAATAATTCCTTTTAAAGCAGTTCGTCCTGCGCCCGACAAGGTAGCGTTAGTTACTTGTAGAATGTACGATGATTATACCCCAACCGAATTAGCGGCTTGGCTTAATTTTAATCCTTATTCATTTTTGCATGTAATTAATCCGGCTTACACCTTTACGAATTCGCAAAAAATTACAATCGATAAACGTTTTAAAGGAGTTACCCATAAATACAATGATTTCAAAAGGGAGAATATTCTAATCCAAGAAGATAAGCCAATATTTTACTTGTACGAAATACAAACCAAAACCAATACTTTTACTGGAATTATAGCAGGAACTTCAATAGAAGATTACCAAAACAATATTATCAAAAAACACGAAGATACACTGCAATATCGAGTTGAGTTATTTAAAGATTACTTGCACCAAACAGGTTTTAATACTGAACCAGTTTTAATCACCTATCCTGATAGTACTGAAATTAATACATTTATTACCTTACACAAAAGCAATAAACCCATTTACGAGTTTTCAACTACTACAAAAGAAAAACACACGCTTTGGAAAATTGATACTCAAACCGAAATTAATTTATTAGTCGAACATTTCGAAAGTATCCCTAATTTATACATTGCAGATGGTCATCATCGTTCTGCATCTGCAGAAATGTTGTATGAACAAAACAAATCAACTGGCAATACTAATTTGAATTACTTTATGAGCTTTTTAATTGCTGAAAGTAATGTAAAAATATACGAATTCAATCGTGTAGTTCGTGACTTAAACGGCCACAGTAAAGATGATTTCATAAAACAAATTGCTGAAAATTTTGTCATAAAAGATAAAAAGCGAGAGTTATGGCAACCTAAACATAAATATGAGTTTGGAATGTATCTTGACGGACGTTTTTATGCACTTGAATACAAACACAAAGAAAAAATAAAAGGTATTTTAGAGAATCTCGATGCCCAAATTTTATACGATAATGTGCTTCACCCTATTTTAGGTTTAGAAGACTTGCGTAATGATGAACGTATTGATTACATACCAGGCAAACAAGCCATTCTACACATGAAAGAAATGATAGATGAAGGCGAATTTGAAGTTGGCTTCATGCTTTATCCATCAGACATCAATGAAATAAAACTTTTAGCAGACAATAATCTTATCATGCCTCCTAAAAGTACTTATATAGAACCTAAGTTTAGAAGTGGACTTTTAGTTTATGAATTGTAATTTTCACAAATGAAGAACTTACCAAATCTAACTGCAATTCGATTCTTTTTAGCTTCATTAGTTGTTCTTTTTCACATTCCCGAATATTGTATGAATAGGGGTTTTCCTCATTACAATGACTTACCTATTTTTCATAGAGGAACTGAAGCCGTTTTTGCTTTTTTTTGCTTGAGTGGATTTTTGATTATAAGAAACCTTTTTATTGAAAAAGAAAAAGATGAAATCAATTTGAAAAAATTCTATCTGAGAAGAATTTTAAGGATCTTACCTCTATACTATCTAGTTCTTATAATTGGACTTCTTTTTTATCATCTTATTGCGCCAAGATTTGGTTTTACACATGGAACTGAATACAACTTAAGCATAGCATTGCTATTAGGATTTACTTTTTTTCCGAACATTTTAGCAACATATGCACCTGGAGGGATTATTGAGATTTTATGGTCAATAGGAATCGAAGAACAATTTTATATTTTTATAGCTCCTGTAATTTATCGCCTAAAAGCTAAAAGCAGTTTACTGTTTCTAGTAATTTTCACTATTTTTTATTTTATTCTCTTTCATTTTGGCACATTAAGTGAAGTTTTAATCAAATACGGAATGTATTTCTTTTATTTTTCATTTAGTGGAATAATAGCCTATTATTCAATTAAAATTGATACATCAAAAACAAACCCTCTTATTGGTTACATCTTTTATATTTTATCTATTTCAATTTTCTTTACAGATTTTTTCAAGAATTCTTTCGACAGAAGTATATATAACTTTATATGTATGATAAGTTTTCCAATGAGTATTTACTTTTTATCATTAAAACCTGTAAAACTATTAGAGAATAAAATTTTAATTAAACTTGGAGAAATTTCATATGGTATTTACATGTATCATGTTATTGTATTCCAACTTGTTGGTTTTATTTTTTTTAAGACTAACATTAATAAATTGGTTTCAGAAACATATTCGATTGTAATATTTAACTTTGCCGTTTTTATCTTTACAATATCAATTTCATACATTTCTTATCATTATTTTGAAAAGAAATTTTTAAAACTAAAGACTTATTAAAATGTCAATTCAAGAAAACCTTAATAACATAAAATCTACACTTCCTGAACAAGTAACATTGGTGGCAGTTTCCAAAACCAAACCTGTTAGTGATTTGATGGAAGCTTATAATGTTGGCCAACGTATTTTTGGTGAAAACAAAATCCAGGAAATGACCGAAAAATGGCAGCAAATGCCTAAGGATATTGAATGGCATATGATTGGACATGTACAAAGCAATAAGGTTAAATATATGGTTCCTTATGTTAAACTAATTCATGGTGTGGATAGTTTAAAGTTGCTTAAAGAAATTAATCGTTTAGCAATAAAATGGCGTAAACACATTAATGTTTTGTTACAAGTTTATATCGCAGAAGAAGAAACAAAATTTGGTTTAAATGAAGTAGAACTTGATGAGATTTTTCAATTTGTTCAAAATGACGACTCTTTAACGAATGTTAAAATAACGGGCTTAATGGGAATGGCTAGTTTTACAGAAAATAAAGACCAAATTAGGAAAGAATTTACACATCTTAAATCATTATTCGATAAATATTCACAACTAAATACTCACAATTGCCAACTAAATACACTTTCTATGGGAATGAGTAGCGATTATAAATTAGCAATTGAGTGTGGGAGTACGATGATTAGAGTTGGAAGTAGTATATTTGGTGGTCGCTAACGTAAAAGACACTTTACACTTTTAGCTAACTTTTAATAAAAACACTAAGCCCGAGCTTATAGTTTATAGTAAAAATGTACGCAATACTTGATATAGAAACTACTGGAGGACAGTACAATGAAGAAGGAATTACTGAGATAGCCATCTATAAATTTGATGGTCAAGAAATTGTAGACCAATTTATCAGTTTAGTTAATCCAGAAATACCTATTCAGCCATTTGTAGTAAAGCTAACTGGAATAAACAATGCTATGCTACGTTCTGCTCCTAAATTTTTTGAAGTTGCCAAACGAATCATAGAAATAACTGAAGGTTGTATAATCGTTGCACATAATGCATCATTTGATTATCGTGTAATACGAACAGAATTTAAACGACTTGGATATACTTTTCAAAAACCAACACTTTGTACAGTTGAACTTTCAAAAAAACTCATTCCAGATCAGCCTTCATACAGCTTAGGAAAATTAGTCAGAAACTTAGGAATCCCAGTTGCCGACAGACACAGAGCCAGTGGTGATGCAACAGCCACAGTAAAGCTTTTCAAAATGCTTTTGGCTAAAGACTTAGAAAAAGAAATAGTTAAGAGTTTTATTAAAACCGAGATTAAATCGGGAATGTCTCCTAAATTATTAGACATTGTAGAATCATTACCAGCCAAAACTGGTATTTATTACATTCACAATGAAAAAGGTGACTTGATTTACATTGGCAAAAGCAAAAACATAAAAAAACGAGTTAACCAACACTTTACTGGTACATCAAACAAGAGCAAAAAAATACAACGAGATGCTTACGCAGTTACATTTGAAGAAACGGGAAGTGAGCTTGTCGCTTTATTAAAAGAAAGCGAAGAAATTAAAGTTAATAAGCCCATTTATAATCGCTCACAACGAAAAACAATATTCCCTTGGGCTTTGTATGCTGAAAAAGATGACAAAGGTTACTTGGCACTAAAAGTTTTAAAAGCAGATGGTAGAAAAAAAGAAATCACTTCTTTTTCAACATCTCAAGAAGGCAAAAATGCTTTGTTTAAAATTACCGAAAAACATCAATTATGTCAAAAGGTTAATGGATTATATGAAACTAAAAAAGGATGTTTTCAATATGATTTAAAACAATGCAACGGTGCTTGTGTAGGAAAAGAAAGTCCTGAAGAATACAACATTCGTGTAGAAAACTTCATTACTAATCACCAATTCAATAATCAGAATATGGTAATTGTTGATAAAGGAAGGAGTACAAACGAACGAAGTGCTGTTTTATTAGAAAATGGGATTTACAAAGGTTATTGTTTTTATGATCTAAATCATCAGATAAACAATATCGAAATTCTAAAAAACATCATTATCCCTATGCAAAGCAATAGAGATACACGTAATATCATTCAGAATTACATTAACAAACGTAGAGTACACAAAATCATAAAGTTTTAACAACTTTATTTTATAAAATGAGAGAGCTCAAAAGTAAATATGACATCCTCAAACAACAAATCTATATTATCATTTATGGTTCTAATACATTTGCTGGAAGACTTTTTGATCTAATATTACTAGGCGTTATCTTATTAAGTGTTCTGCTAGTGATGTTAGAATCAGTTGAACAGTTAGATGCAAAGTACCATAGCTTTATTATTATTTCTGAATGGATAATTACTATTTTTTTTACAATTGAATATTTTTTAAGAATTATAAGTAACAAAAAACCTTTAAACTATATTTTCAGTTTCTATGGTATTGTAGATTTTATTTCAATACTTCCCATGTATCTATCTTTTATCATTCCAGGTTCTCGAATGTTATCTGTTATAAGGGCTTTGCGACTTTTAAGGCTATTTGGAATACTAAATTTGGTACATTTTACGGGACAAGAATCTCAACTTAAACTCGCTATAAAAGCAAGCAGAACAAAAATTATAGTATTCGTCTACTTTGTTCTCATAGTATCTATTTTATTAGGAGCAATAATGTATGTTGTGGAAGGAAAAGAAAGCGGTTTTACAAGTATTCCTGTAAGTATTTATTGGTGTATCGTAACCTTAACTACCGTTGGTTATGGAGATATTGCACCCGTTACAACTTTAGGTCAAATAATAGCATCGTGTATCATGATTATGGGTTATGGAATTATAGCCGTGCCAACAGGTATTGTAACTGCCGAATTTGCTTCAGCTAAGAAAAATCAAATCAATAATTCTAAAAAAAGAATTTGTCCTTCTTGTACTTCAATTGTGTACAATGAAGAATCAAAATTTTGCCACCTTTGTGGCCAAAAATTAAGTAATGACTAACTTTTTAATCACAATAATAGGCCCAACCGCCATTGGTAAAACAGCTTTAAGCATAAAGTTGGCACAACATTTTGGTTGTGAAATTCTTTCTTGTGACAGTCGTCAGTTTTTTAAAGAAATGTCAATAGGAACTGCTGTTCCTAACTTGCGTGAATTAGCTTCGGCACCACATCAATTTATTCAAAACAAATCGATTTTTGAAAATTATTCGGTAGGTGATTTTGAAGCAGAAGCCTTGCAAAAATTGGATGAATTATTTCAGAAAAATAATATCCAAATAATGGTTGGTGGTTCAGGATTATATGTAGATGCTATACTAAAAGGCTTTGATGATTTCCCTGAAATCGATTTAAAAATTAGAGAAGAAATCAATACAAAGTACGACGAATTGGGTATCGAATTTCTACAAGAAAACTTAAAGAAACTTGATCCTGAATATTATTCAAAAATAGAAACTGAAAATCCGCAGACTTTACAAAACCCACAGCGTATGAAACGTTTTGTAGAAGTTTGTTTAGGAACAGGAAAACCATATTCTAGTTTTATTGGTAAAAGAAAAAATCAGCGTGACTTCACTCCTATCATTATTGGTTTAGAAGCTGACAGAGAAGTTATATATGATCGTATTAACAAGCGTGTCGATATAATGATGGCAGAAGGACTTTTAGAAGAAGCCAAAGCTCTATATCCTAACAAACAACTAAACGCTTTACAAACTGTTGGTTATCGCGAATTATTCGATTATTTTGACGAAAAAATTTCTCTTGACGAAGCTATCGAACAAATAAAAACCAATACTCGCCGCTTTGCTAAACGACAAATGACATGGTTTAAAAGAACTGAGAACACAAAGTGGTTTGATTATCAAAACGATATATCGCAAATAATAAATATAATAGAAACAACAATTCATAATTCATAATATTCAAATGCCTATTTCAGAAAACTTCACCTCTATTTATTCTCATGAATGGGAAATAAATTTTACACAATGTGCTCCTAACGGATACTTGAAGTATGTTGATTTGTCTAATTTGCTTCAACTCACAGCAGCTGAACATTCGATACTAGGCGGACTAAGTTTTAATGACATGCAAGAACATCATCAGGCATGGGTTTTAAGCAGAATTAGAGTTGAGATTGATTCATTACCAAAATGGTTAGATAAAGTAGTTGTAAAAACATGGATCGAAAGTCTTGAAGGAAATAAATCGATTCGTAATATAGAAATGTATTTGAATGATGTTAAAATTGCTGGAGCAACAACGTACTGGGCAGTTTTTAACACACAACTTCGTAAATCTGAACCTTTAGCTTTACCTCACGTACATTTTGAAAAATTCCCCGAATGGAAAGCGACTTCAAAATCTTTTTCTAGAATTAACATTAGTGAAGATGTAAATTTTGTTTGTGAAAGAAAGGTTCTTTTGTCTGATTTAGATATTGTAAACCACGCTAACAATACAAAATACCTTGAGTGGTGTTTAGACACAATTCCTCCCAAAACGATTCTTAAAAGCCAAATAAAAGTCTTTGAAATGAATTTTCTTCGTGAATTGAATTGGAATGACAAAATCTCAATTAATAGTAATGAAAGTCAATCACACTTTACCGTTAGTAAAGATGAGAAAGTTTGTTTTGCAATGTTGTTAGAATAAATAAAAAATCCCAGCAATTACTGGGATTTTTTACTATTGAGCTTTGTTATTTTTTCACAACCAATCTAAAGCCTTCTCCATGAATGTTTAAAATTTCAACATTCTCATCAGATTTAAGGTATTTACGAAGTTTTGCAATATACACGTCCATACTTCTTGAAGTGAAATAATTATCATCTCTCCAAATTTTGGTAAGTGCTAATTCTCTTGGCATCAAATCATTTTCATGTAATGCTAACATTTTAAGCAATTCGTTTTCTTTTGGAGACAATTTTATTGGTTCATCACCAGGGAATGTCAAGAAACGAAGTTTTGAATTCAATTGGAACTTACCAATTTCAAATTCAAATTTTGCAACATCAGCTTTAATTTCAGATGCTTTTCTTTGAATGATTGCTTTAATCTTCATCAATAAAACTTCTGAATCAAATGGTTTGTTTAAATAGTCATCGGCTCCAACTTTGTATCCTTTTAAAACATCTTCTTTCATTGTTTTTGCCGTTAAAAAGATAAGAGGCACCTCTTTGTTCTTTTCTCTAATTTCTTTTGCCAATGTAAATCCGTCTTTATAAGGCATCATTACATCAAGAATACACAAATCGTAGTTATCTTTTTTAAATTTTTCGAAACCTTCCATACCATTTTTGGCAAGAACAACTTCGAAATCATTCATAGACAAATAGTCACGAAGAATCGCTCCAAAGTTTGGATCATCTTCTACTAGTAATATTTTTTTGCTTGTATCCATAATTTAATAAATTAATGGTAGTTTGATTATAAATGTACTTCCTTTTCCTTTTTCACTCTCGACCATTACTTCGCCATGATGGTCGTCTACTATTCTTTTCACATAAGCTAATCCGAGTCCGTGTCCTTTTACATTGTGAATATCACCTGTATGCTCGCGATAAAACTTATCAAATATTTTCTTTTGTGCTGCTTTACTTATTCCCTGACCTTGATCCTTAACTTTAATAACAATAAAGTTTTTAATGTTTTCTGATGTTACATTAATTACTGGTTTTTCTGGAGAATACTTTATTGCGTTCTCTAAAATGTTTACCAATACATTTGTAAAGTGAACATCATTTAATAGAACTGTTGTTTTTACTGCTTTTAAATCGACGTTGATTGTTCCTTCTCTATCCTCTATTATCAAACTCACGTGCTCTACAGCTTCTTCGATTATATCGTGCATGTTACACGATTCTTTCTTTATGTCAAGCTCTCTTCTTTCTAGTTTAGAAATTCGTAAAACGTTCTCAACTTGAGCATGCATACGTTTATTTTCGTCTTTAATCATTTGAAGATAACGAAACACTTTTTCTTTATCATCAATGATTTTAGGGTTTTTTATAGCATCAAGAGCCAAATTTATAGTTGCAATTGGAGTTTTAAACTCATGTGTCATATTGTTAATAAAATCTGTCTTAATTTCAGAAATATGACGTTGTTTATTTAACTGATTTAAAGCTGTGTAATAAGCTACTATGATGATTGCTGTAAACAAGAAAGCTAATGTTGCAATTCCAATTAAGTCAGAAATTAAAAATGATTTCTTCTTAGGAAACGAAACTAGTAACTGATATTTACTAACACCATCATTATCTGTAAAAATTGGCGTATCAAAAGTGGTCTTTTTATCGTATTTGAAATTTTCAGATTTTACTTTGGTAGCTAAACCATTACTGTAAATTCCGAATTCAAAAGGAGTCTTTATACCATACTCTCGCAATTCCTTTTCAAAAAAATTTTTAAGCTGCTCTGGTGATACTCTTTGGGTAATAGATCTCGTTGCAGCAATATCCTTAAAATTAATTTGAAATGTTGCCTTGTCCAAAACATCTACAACACCTGTTTTTGTTATTTTCTCAGAAGGAATAACATTACTACTTACATCTGAATTTACAATATTTTGATTATAAACTTCTGTAACGCGCTTTGCTACATAATTTTTAATTCTTGTCGAATCATTATTTTTATCAAAGAACGAAGCAGATACCGAATAATCTTCTGGAATTATACTGCTTGAATAAATTATTGTTTCGTTTGTTAATTCATTTTTTTCAACATAAAAAAACTTCATCAACTCACTTCTTTGTGGCGTCTTACCAATACTATCTTTTAACTGATTAAATCTACTTAAAAAAGTATATGTCTCTTGTTCTTCAACACTTTTTGCAACATTTGCTACAACTTGTTTTACTTGATACTTAAATTGTTCCTCTTTATTTTTAAAAGATGCGTTTATTAAATATCCTTGTACAGCAATGATACCCAAAAGGGCAATTGTCATTAAAACAACCACAAAACGAAACAAGGTCTTATTCATTGCTACAAATTTAACATTTTAACATTTGTATCTTAAAAACATTAACCAAATATTAACAGAGAGCCTGTTTAATGTATATTCTTTAAAATTTTAAGAATTTGTAAAAATTGCTCTTTTGCAAGGGTCTTATATTCATTATAAATAATAAAATTACTTCTCTCAAGTCTTTCTTTTTCAGGGATTTGATTTTTTATTCTTTGTAAAACTTCTTCAGGTTTTACATGGTCTCTCTTTACTACCCTTTCTATTCGAGTTTCTTCCGAAGCAGTAACTGTTATAACTTTATCACAATATTTATAACTCCCACTTTCAAATAATATTGCAGCCTCTTTTACCACAAAAGGATGATGAGAATTTTGCTTTACCCATTCATCAAAATGTTTTTTTACTAATGGGTGAACAATCGAATTAAGTTTTTTGAGCTGCTCAGGATTATTAAATACAATTTCTGATAATGCTTTTCTGTCAATTTGACCATTATCGATTACTAAATCTCCAAATTCTTGTCTTACTTTTTCAACTGTTATTGGACGTAGCATTATTTTTTTTGCTTCGTCATCAGATATATATACAGGGATTCCTTCGGCTTCAAAAAGTCTTGCAATGGTTGTTTTACCACTTCCAATTCCGCCGGTTAATCCTATTATCTTGGTCATTTATACTTTAAAGAAAAGTTCCGGAAATGCTTCTTGTGGTTTTTTCTTTAAAATATTGATTTTAATAAATGACTCAATAAAACCTAATCCATACCCAAAGAACTGACGCCACATTGCAATTATTGACAAAAATCCAACATATACATTTCTGTTCTTAATGCTTGAAGACAAAAATATTATAATTGTATAAACAAAATATAGTTTAAGAATCCAGTCGAATGCAAAAATTAAAGCAAGAACACCAATAATAAAAAATATTACAAATAGTGATGGTAAATAAAATGTTGGTTTAGCATATTCGGGATACCAATTATTCAAAATGGGTCTTGCTTTTCCAAACTTATTGACCTGAATATAAAATTTCTCCCAATCAATTCTTCTTTTATGATACACAAATGCTTTTGATATCAATTTAGTTTTAAAACCAAGTTTCCATAAACGAATACTTAAATCTGGATCTTCTCCCGGATGAATATTAGAAAAACCTTTTGAAGCTTCAAATGCCTTTCTGGAAATCCCCATATTAAAACTTCTCGGCTGAAATTTTTCTAATTTTTCTGTTCCTCCTCTTACTCCTCCAGTTGTTAAAACAGAAGTCATCGTAAAATTAATAGCTTTTTGAACAGCAGAAAAACTTGGTAACATATTATCAGGACCACCAAAACAATCTACAAACTCTTCATTAAGGCTCTTATCAACTTCTAAAAGATAGTTTTCTGGAATAATACAATCTGAATCTAAAACAAGAAAATAATCTCCTTTAGCATAAGTCATTCCAAAATTTCTCGAATCACCAGGCCCTGAATTGTACTTTAAATAATATGTAATATTGAGTTTGCTCTTATACTTCTCAATAATACTTTCGCAAGGAATTGTTGAACCGTCTTCAATTATAACCACTTCAAATGGTTTTGAATAGCTTTGTCTAGTCAAACTTTCTAAAAGCTCATCTATCTCTTCTGGACGATTATAAACAGGTATGATAAACGAATAGTTCATTTGGCACTTTTTGGCAAAGTTACATTTTTAACAAAAAAAAGTCATCACAAAGGATGACTTTTTTAACATTTATATTCTGAATATTATTCTTTTACAATCTTAATTGTATTTTCTAAACCATCAACTGTAACTTTTACTAAATAAGTTCCAACTGCAAGTCTTGATAAATCAACTTGAGATTGCATAGCATTTACAGATTTTGATAAAACCTCTTGTCCTAATAAATTGTGAACAGAAACTTTAGAAATTTCTTTAGTATAAGATAAATTCAATACATCTTTTACCGGATTTGGATATGCTTTAAATCCTTCTAAATTGAATGTAGCTGTACTCAATGAAGCATCGTATGCAGAAACCGAGAATGTTCCAAATGAATTATTGCCATATTCCCAAACTCTAAAATACAATACTTCACCTGGTGTTCTTCCTGTTAATGAAATTAAAGGATGATCGCCTGAAGCACTTGTCAAATCATCACAATCTTCTAGAACTAAAGCCGAACAAGGTCCACTGTAAACAGCCCCTCCTGTATCTGTCAAACCACCAATTATTTCATTAACTTCAAAAGTAATAGATCCTGAAGCAGGAACTACAGCACTATACCAAACATCTCCTCCTGAATAACTTGCACATCCTGGATCTGGAATTGATGGGTCAGCAACTTCAGAGTCTGTAGCAGATTCATTAGTACCAACAATATCATAAGCAGCAAAATCAGCACCTGGTGTTAAAACAGTTGCACCTGCACAATCATCATTTGCTGGCGGCGGCGGCGCAGCTTGAGTTGTAAAACTAAATTCAACACATCCAGTAGCAGAACCGCCTGCATTAACTGATATTACTTGCCAATAATAAGTAGTTGAATAGTCTAAACCTGTAATAATCTCAGTAAGGTTTGTTGTATTTCCTAAAAGAGTAAGGGCACCTGAAGTTGTTCCTAAATAAACATTATAACTGTCAGGTGTCGAACCAGTTGCTGGTGCTGTCCATGCAAAAGTTGATCCACCTCCTGTTAAAGCAACATTTGTAGCTCCATTAGCTGGTGTAGTTATTGTTGCACATTGAGGTGCAACTGGCAATGTTGAAAAAGTGAAAGGCCCAGACCAAAGACTACTTCCATTTCCACCACCACATACAGCACGAACGTAAAACTCATAATCAGTATCAGCTACTAAACCAGTATTAACTAAGAATGAAGTATTATCATTAACATTTGGATGTGAAGGAGCTCCCGAAGGCGCACCACCTCCAGCAGTTGTAACATGTAAATCCCAAGCTGTTTCAGCACATCCAACATTCCAGCTCAATTCAACTGAATTTGTTGTTGGATTCGCTGCTGATAATCCTGTTGGTTGAGGACACGCCACAGCTGCAGAAATAGTAATCAAATAATCTTCAACCTCCCCATAACTATTATTTGCACATGGAGTAACAGCCGAACCATTAGTATTAAACATCGCTCTTACTCTTAAACGATGTTGACCTAAAGGTGGATTACAAGATAAAACAATTGGAAAAGTTGCAGAACTACCTAAAACCCCCACTTGTCCACTTCCTGTAACCTGACCAGCTGAATAACCAATTCTCTCTGTTGCATTATCAAAGACTCCATCATCATTATAATCAATCCAAGCAGCATAACCTTCAGTATATTGACCAGCATAAACAGTACATCCATAAGAACTTCCTGCTTGCAAAGTTGTAGTCAATGCTCCATCTGAAGTATAATCAGAATATCCAGCAGTTCCACTTGGACATCCAGTACCTGAATCATTATCTAAAGTATTCAAAACAACTCTTGCAATTACATCACCATCTGTACAACCGTAAGTAGTTGTTGGTGTACAATAATTAACAGTTGTACCTGTTGTAAATGATTGTATAGCACAACCTGTAGCGCTACCATTTGCATTTTTAGGAACAACTTGCCAATAATAAATAGTATTTGCCAACAATGGCGCCGTTGGTGTAAAAGTTAAATTTGCTGTATTTCCCGCTAAAGGTGGAGTTGCTGAAGTACCAAAATAAACATCATAAGATGTTGGTCCACCAGTAGCAGCCGTCCAGCTTAAAACAGGATTTCTTGCTACTCCTGTAGCAACATCAGCAGGTAAAAGTGCTGAAGCACAGTTAGGCGGAGTTAAAGCAATTTGAGAAATAATTACACTATCTATATAAAAATAGCAATCACCTCCTGTATGTGTCCCATTAAATCTTAATTGAAAATCAGATCCTGCTGGTACAGTACCAACTGGAATTGAACCCGTCCAAGTAGCACATGTAGTTACAGATGTTGTAGTAACATTTCCAAATGTATTCCAAGTACCACCATTATCTGTTGAATATTGAACATCAACAGAAACACCTACACCTGAACCAGAAGAATATTCCGTTGATTTCCAATCAAAAGAAACATTAATTTGTTGCCCATTAGATGCCGCAGCATAATTTGGAGTTGTAACGGAACCAGCAGGCCCAGAAGACCAAAAATTTCTTCTCAAAGAAGCTGTTGCAACACATGGTGTTGTTGTTGTTCTTGAAAAGCTAACATAGGTCCAACCAGCAGGGGTGGTCGAAGATTCAAACCCCTCATTTACTGACATTTGCGCTTTTACATCCCATAAACTTAGGAGTAAAAACAACAATAAAGTAATTTTTTTCATAAAATTGTTATGTTTGATTATTCCGACCAATTTAATAATTTTTTAATAAAAAAAGAGAAAAACAAGTAATAATATCGATTAAAAACACAAAAACCATGCAAATGCATGGTTTTTGTTGGATATTGTTAAAAATAATTAATTCTTAACTATCTTGATTGTTTGAACTTGATCTCCCGAAGTTACTCTAACAATATAACTTCCTGAGTTTAAATTTGAGATATTAACTTCACCTTGAGTAGCATTCAAATTTTTAACTAAAACTTTTTGACCAATAATATTAAATACTTCAACAGATGAAATTTCAGATGAATAAGATAAATTTAAAACATCATTCACTGGATTAGGATAAACCTTCAATGAATTTTTATCAAAAGAAGTTGTACTTAATGATGCATCATAAGCTGAAACGATAAATTCTGAATTTGTTGATGTTGGAGCAGTTGTATTATACTTCCATACTCCAACATATATAACTTCGCCAGGAGTTCTTCCAGTTAAAGATAAAATCGACATAAGGTTATTAGCTCCAGTTGGACCACCATCATCATCACAACCAATCTCAGTTAAAGAACCACATGTTCCTGAAAAAGCTGCCACGACAGAATCTGTCATTGAGTTAGTAGCCGCAACTTGAGTTTCAATTGTTAAATTTCCAGAAGCTGGAACAATAACTGAATACCAAACATCCGCAGAAAAATTAGACTGACAGCTAGGGGTTACACCAGCAGTTGTATTACCTCCTAAAACAGAACCTGCAATATCATTATCACCAAAAATTCCTCCAACAGTTAAAGCTATTGCATTCACACAATCATCATTTACAGGTGGAGCAGCTGGAGTCGTAAAAGAAATTGTAGACCATACACTATATAAAGGCCCTGAACAAACAGTTCTAACGTGAAAATAATATGTTGTTAAAGGAGACAATACAGTAGCATTATAAGTTTCTCCCGATAAAGGTGTTCCAGAGCCAACTGGATCAGTAGCAACATTATTTATAACATATTCATAATTTCCTGTTGTAACTCCCCATGTAACAGTTGCAGAACTTTGAGTTAACCCATTAACTGCCAAACTTATTGGATTAGAACAAGCAGGTGACAATCTAATTTCAAAATTATCTATAGAAAAATCAATATCTGCTGAACCATTTGAAGCACCTTCAACAACTCTAAAAGCGAATCTAACTGATTGCCCAGCATAAGCATCCAAATCAATAATATTTGTAGAACCAGTATTAGAAGGAACATTACTACTATTGTAAGTATATAATAATGTCCAATTTGTAGTTCCCGTTGAAACTAACACTTCTACATAATCATCAGCTTCCCATGCAGTTGTTGGTGCAGTTGTTGCACCATACTGTGTAGCAGCAGCATCAAATTTTAATTCATATCCACTTGCTGGTATATTATAAATTGGAGACATCAACCAATCATTGGCACCTGTTGTAAAAATATTATATCTAGCAGCTCCTGTTGAACCAACATTTCCAAATCCATCTTCAATCCATGAACTTGATCCAAAGGTTGCAGGACCTACTGTTGTATCACCATTATCAGCTTCTTGCCAACAACCTGGTACATAAGTAGAGAAGTTTTCACTTGAAGGTACATTATAAGTTGAACAAGGTGTTGTAAAGGATACCATTTTCCAAGTTGAAAACCCTCCTGCTCCACAATTAGCTCTTAGATAAGCTGTATATGCTGTATTTGGAGAAACAGAAGCAGCAATTACTGCATTTGTACCAATAGTAGTTCCAGAAGTTGGAGCTGGATTTGCAGTTGGCTGAATTACATATTCCCAAGAAGTTTCAGAACCACCTGCTATCCAATTTAAATCTACTGTGGTGGCTGTTAAATTAGCATAGTTAAAGCTAGTAGGTGCTGGACATGTTACTACATAATCAAAACCTATTTGAGGTCTTCTGTAATTTGTAGAAGTTAATGAAGCTCCTGGAGTACCTGTAGTATTATTAATATACTTTGTAGTATTACTATTTGTTGTACTGATACAAGGAGTACCATATTCGTAATCCCAACCAATAGCTGTAGATGATGCAGTATTAACATACTCCATATAAACGGCTAAGTTTTGAGTACCTGAATAAGTAAAATTGTTAGAGAAAGAAAAAGATTTCCAACCTGCTGAAGAACCCGTTGCTACAGAAGGATTAGAATCGTAAACTAAAGTTGCAGTTGCAATTTCTGTTGCCCAATCTATTGCTGCAGCACCAAAATCTGTTGCGGATGTTTCTTTAAGATACACTTTTAAGGTTGGGGAACCTCCCATAGTTCCAGAAGCTGCCATACGCTTAAAATAAACTGCATTCAAGACTTGACCTGAAATACCAGCTAATTGTGTAGCTGGGTAAATGATTGCTGATCTACTCGTAGCATTTGCAGTAGCAACACTATTCATGTTACCATAAATATTAGTTGAAATTCCTCCTGAGCAAGTTGGAACTTGATACAATTGCGCATTTATCTGCAAACTGATAAAAAACGTAACTAATAAAAAAGTAATTTTTTTCATAATAATAATTTGATTAAGCCAATAAATTTACTAAAGTTTAACATTTTATTAAAAAACTACGGAAACTAATCGATAAAAAACAAAAAAACCATGCGCTTTGCATGGTTTTTCTTAATAATATTTTAGTTATTTATTTTTTACAAAATACTCGGAATATTTACCATTTCATCTGTATCAGCTAAATAGTCAACTCCTTCAAATCCAAATCCAAATAAATTTAAGAAATCACTCTTATATCCAGCCAAATCACCAATTTGTGGTAAAGTATCTGTATTAGCTTGTGACCATAAAGATTTTACAGCATCTTGAACATCTGCACGCATTTCCCAGTCATCAATACGAATTCTACCTTTATCATCTAACTGAACTTCTCCCCCATTAAACAATCTATCAGCAAATAAACGTTGCATTTGCTCGATACATCCCTCATGAAGTCCTTTTTCTTTCATCGTTTTGTATAACAATGATATATATAAAGGAATTACTGGAATCGCAGAACTTGCTTGAGTAACTAAAGCTTTATTCACTGAAACATACGCTTTTCCTCTTAAATCTTTCAAAACATCAGAAATTTCAAAAGCTGTTGCTTCTAAATGATCTTTTGCGCGTCCAATTGTTCCTTTACGATAAACCGCTTCAGTAACCTCAGGACCAATGTAAGAATAAGCCACAGTTGTGATTCCTTCTGCTAAAACTCCTGCTTCTTTCATTTGATCAATCCACATAGTCCAATCTTCACCACCCATAACTACTATTGTGTTATCGATATCTTCTTGAACTGCTGGTTCAATTGAAACTTGAGAAACTATACCTGTGTGAAAATCTACAGTTTTATCTGAAAAAGTTTGACCAATTGGTTTTAAAGCCGAACGGTGTAAAATTCCCGTTTTAGGGTGTAATCTTACTGGTGAAGCTAAGCTATAAATAATTAAATCTACCTGACCTAAATCAGACTTAATCATATCTATAGTTTTTTGTTTTATTTCATCAGAGAAAGCATCTCCATTAATACTTTTAGCATATAAACCTGCTTTTTGAGCTTCTTGTTCAAATGCTGCAGAATTATACCATCCTGGTGTAGCTGTTTTGCCTGGTGCTGGTTCTTTTTCGAAGAAAACTCCAATTGTAGAAGCATCACTTCCAAAAGCCGCCGTTATTCTAGATGCTAAACCAAAACCAGTAGATGCCCCGACAACTAAAACACGTTTTGGTCCGTTTATTTTTCCTTTTGATTTTACGTACTCGATTTGATTCTTTACACTCTGTGCACATCCCTCAGGATGAGCAGTTAGGCATATAAATCCTCTCATTCTAGGCTCTATAATCATAACTTTATTTTAATTAGTTTGTAAGGCAAATTTAATTTAATTTATTAGTTAAGCAAAGCTTTTGCATGCGTAATAGCTGATTCTGAAATATCTTTTCCTGAAAGCATTTCGGCAATTTCTATAACACGTTCTTCAGTTCCTAATAACTTAAGCTCAGACACTGTTGTATCTTCTTTATCTGATTTAAATACTTTATAATGCTGATTCCCTTTTGCTGCAATTTGTGGAAGATGTGTAATAGCAAAAACTTGCATTTTCGAACTCATCACTTTCATGATATCTCCCATTTTCTGAGCAATCTCACCAGAAACTCCAGTGTCAATTTCATCAAAAATGATTGTTGGAAGTTTAGAATAATTAGCTAAAATAGATTTTACAGCCAACATAATTCTCGACATCTCCCCTCCCGAAGCTACTTTTTTAAGCAATCCAAAGTCAGTTCCTTTGTTTGCAGAAAATAGTAATTGAATCTCATCTTTACCTGTTGGTAAAAAACTATCTGATGTTTTAATTTCAAATTGGAATCTTGCGTTAGGCATTCCTAATTGTGATAAAACCTCAATAATTTGGTCAACCAAAACAGGAACTGCAACTTTTCTATTTTCAGAAATCTTAGAAGACATTTCTTCTAAAACCAAATTTATTTCTTCTTGTTTTTGGATTAGTTTTTTAATTTGATTGTCTAAATCATCAGCCAAAACCACTTTTGAATCCAAATCATTTTGAATCACTAGAAGTTCTTCAACCGATCCAACATTGTGTTTTTTTTGAAGATTGTAAATCATTTGAAGTTTTTGACTTACCAACTCCAGTTTCTCAGGATCGTTAAATAATTTTTCTCCTTGAAGCAAAATCTCTTTAGCAATATCATCAAATTCAATTAGAACACTTGAAACGCGATCCGATAAGTTTTTATAATCATCAGATAAATTAGAAACTTTTTGAAGTGAATTTTTAATCTCTTTTAAACTTTGAATAATTCCAATTTCTTCTTCATTAGCCAAAGCTAAAGATTTATCAAGATTCTCCTTTATAAACTCAACATTATTAAGTTTTTCATATGTAGATTCTAATTCTGATTGTTCTCCTTCTTTCAAATTAGCAGAAAGCAATTCTTCTAATAAAAAAGCGTTATAATCAGCCTCTTTAGAAAGTGATTCTTTTTCAGTTTGCAACTTCTTTAATTCATTCTTTACTGATTTGAAAGCAGAAAGATGTTGCTTATACTCTGATAATAGATTTTGATGATTTGCTATTGCATCAAGAATCTCAATTTGATAAGCTTCTTCTGTCAATTCACGAGTTTGATGTTGTGAATGTATATCTATCAAAAACTCACCTAAATCTTGCAATTCAGTTAAATTCACTGGACTATCATTAATAAAAGCTCTTGATTTTCCTGAAGGTAAAATTTCTCTACGAATGATTGTTGAATCTTCATAATCCAAATCATTGGCATCAAAAAAATCTTTTAAATTATATTTAGTCAAGTCAAAATGTGCTTCAATTACACATTTTTGCTCTTTATCTTTTAACGAAGTTAAATCGGCACGATTTCCTAGAACTAAACCTAACGCGCCCAATAATATTGATTTTCCAGCTCCTGTTTCGCCAGTAATTATAGAAAATTGGTTAGAAAAATTCATTTCTAACTGTTCAATTAATGCAAAATTTTTAATTGATAATAATGTAAGCATGTGAGAAATTTAGTAACTAATTTGACTCCACTTACTAGAATTTGTAGGAGACAATCTGTTTAAGTTATCAACAACCTCTGTGATGTCAACTTTAGGTCCGTCAGTAAAAATATCAAGAATTTCATTTGCTTTTGCATCAAAGAAAACTCGCGTTAAATATGCGTTAGGGCGAACTTTAGCGACTTCTCTTAATGTCTTAAGAGCCTTTCTAATACCTTCTTTTCCTTCTTTTTGATTTTCGGCCATTTTATCTAAGGCTCCAAAATGATATTCATAAATAGCTTTTCTAAAAGACGAATAAGTTGGCGAAATCATGTCATTAACTAAATAATATCTATTTTGATTTCCGTTAGATGTCCAAGCTTTATCTTGAGTTTGTTGCGCATTACTTACAATATTCATAGCGTTCTCAAGAGCTTTAGTCCCACCTTCTAACGAAAATGAATCCGCATCAACAGCAATAATCATATTTGCATAAAAAGCCAAAGTAGATAGTAAATTTGAATCGTATGAATTTGGATTAAAATTTAAGTTTTGAAATTCTGTATAAGTAAAACTAAAATCTTTATCGTTAATATTCAAAATTGGAGAATTATATGTAGAATTAAAGATTGGTCTTGATGCCTGTACTTGTAAGATTGCTGTAAACTGATCAACATTATTATAACTCAAAACATTAAAAAAGAAAGAACAATTAATTTTCTCTGGTCCTTTAAAAGTTTTATCTGTCCACTTAGTGTTATTTAAAAACTCTGTAAGTGATTTTTGCAAGGTTTTAAACACTTGCTGATTTGTAGCCGCAACCTGATCTGTATTAAATGATACTGTACAGTTAAGCTCTTGTGCTTGTGACAAGCCAAAAACAAAAAACAACAATAAAGTGAAATAGTTACGCATAATGTTCTACAATTTTATTTACAATATCAAGAGCTACTTCTTCTTTTGATTTCAGGTCTTGTGGTTCAATGATAAAATCTTTACTTATAAAGGTAACTTTATTAGTAGGTTTACCAAAACCCGCACCAGCATCATTTAAAGAATTTAACACAATCAAATCTAAGTTTTTTTTCTGTATTTTTTGCTTTGCGTGTTCAATTTCATTTTCTGTTTCCAATGCAAAACCAATCAAAAACTGATTTTTTTTAATTTGTCCAAGAGATGCCAAAATATCTTTTGTTTTTTCCAATTCAATAGAAAACGAAGCATCATTCTTTTTTATTTTTTGATCCGCTACATTTTTTGGTCTATAATCAGCTACTGCAGCTGCGGCAATAGCAACATCTACTTCATTAAAGTATTCATGACAAGCATGATACATTTCTTCTGCAGAAGTTATTCTGATTAAATTTATAGCAGAATTTTTAGTTTTTAAATGTGTTGGCCCTGAGACTAGAGTAACTTGAGCTCCTAAATTTGCAGCGGCATTTGCAATATCAAATCCCATTTTTCCTGAAGAATGATTTCCTATAAAACGAACCGGATCGATAGCTTCATATGTTGGACCTGCAGTTACAAGTATTTTCTTGTCTTTAAGGGGTAACTTATTTTCAATATCTTTTTCTAAAAAAGAAATGATGTTTTCAGGCTCAGCCATTCGACCTTCTCCTGACAAACCACTAGCTAATTCACCAGTTTCAGCTGGAATTATTGTATTTCCAAAACGTTTTAACGCTTCAAAGCTAGCTAAAGTTGATGGATGCTTATACATATCTAAATCCATAGCCGGAGCAAAATATACTGGGCATTTTGCAGAAAGATATGTAGCAATAAGAAGATTATCACAATTTCCATTTACCATTTTAGACATGGTGTTTGCTGTAGCAGGAGCAATGATCATATAGTCAGCCCAAAGTGCCATATCGACATGATTATGCCATAGTCCGTTGCCCTCATCTTCATTAAAGAAAGAAGAATAAACAGGATTTTTTGATAATGTAGAGAGTGTTAACGGGGTAACAAAATCTAAAGAAGCAGGTGTCATAATCACTTGGACTTGAGCACCTGCTTTTATAAAAAGTCTAACTAATAATGCTGATTTATAAGCAGCAATTCCACCAGAAACTCCTAGTATTATTTTCTTACCACTTAAAACCGACATGATAGTAGTTTTATTTTGTAGATTTATAGTAAATTTTGTTCTCTAACCATTCTTGAACAGCTAAAGCGTGAGGTTTAGGTAATTTTTCGTAAAATTTAGAAACTTCGATTTGTTCTTTGTTTTCAAAAATTTCCTCAAGGCTATCGTTGTAAGTAGCAAATTCTTCTAATTTTTCAATTAACTCTTTTTTAATTTCTGAGTTAATTTGATTAGCTCTTCTTGCCATGATTGTGATAGCTTCATAAACATTTCCAGTTGGCTCTTCAATTAAACTTTTGTTATAAGTGATTGTGTTTACTGGAGCTGTTGTTTTCTTTAAATCCATCCTTTTACTTATTTTGAAATTGTTGTAAATCCTTATCTATTCTAGCTAACATTTCATCAGCTTTTTCTTTATATTCAGTACTTGAATTAAATTTTATCAAAGCACTGTATGCTGTTTTTGCGGCATTTAACCTTTCTTCCATTTTACTAGGAACACTATTGATTGCAAGTTGATAACTAGAATCAAATTTGTAATACAAAGCTTTCTCTTTGAATGGTGTGCCTGGATAATCTGCAATAAAATTATCTAGAGCTTTTATTGCTGCTTTATAATCTGATATTGTATTATATTGTCTAGCTATCTCAAAAGCCTTTTTCTCAAGTTTTTCTCTTAATTCTTTTATTATTGCATTAGCATCTGCGGCATGTTTAGAATCTGGATACTTATTAATAAAATTTTGCATTTTAGTAATAGCTTTATCTGTATCAACTTGATCTAAAGTATAAACAGGCGATAATTCATAAAATGATTTTGCACCTAAAAAAGACGCCTCCTCAACCTTATCACTTTTAGGATACATAGAAGCTAAACTTTCAAATTGATATCCTGCTAAGTAAAATTGTTCTGTTTTGTAATACGACTGAGCAAACATATAAGTAACTTTCTCACCTTCTGGTTTTCCTCTGTATGCAGGAGATATTTGCTCAAACAAACGAATTGCTTTATTGTATTTACCTGCTTCGTACTTATTTTCAGCTGCTTTCAATTTTAAAGCAACATCCTCAGATTTTAATGCTCTTTGATATTCACTACAAGACGTTAAAATCACTGACAGCAGGAATACATATATTAGTTTATTCATATTATTTTGAAAACTTCGGTTTTGCTGGATTTTTTTATTCACAAAACGAACCGCAAATTTAGTTATTAATTTCTATATACAAAACTTTATTTTAACTGCTATTTAGACAATTGTTTTGTAAAAGCATTTAATCTACTAGCTAAATTTTCATTCACATTTACAAGCGGCAATCTTACTGTATTTTCAGAAAGCTCTAATGATTTAAAAATTTCTTTTATTCCACCAGGATTTCCTTGTTCAAAAATCATATCAATACTATCCATTAGTTTATAATGTAAAGCATAAGCCTCATCGACTTTTCTCTGTAATCCCAAACGAACCATTTCTGAAAACTCTTTAGGATAACCTTCTCCAATTACTGAAATAACTCCTGCTCCACCAGCTAAAACCATTGGTAACGCAATCATATCATCTCCAGAAATCACTAAAAAGTCTTTTGGTTTGTGCTGAATTAATTTCATTGCTTGGACGATATCGCCAGCGGCTTCTTTTATTCCTATTATATTATTGAAATCTTTGGCCAAACGTAAAACTGTTTCAGGCAACATATTACTTCCTGTACGTCCAGGAACATTATAAACAATAACTGGAATTGGAGAGTTTTCTGCAATCATTTTAAAGTGTTGATAAATCCCTTCTTGAGTTGGCTTGTTATAATAAGGTGATACCGATAAAATTGCTTGAAATTTTGAAAAATCTCTACTTTTTAACTCCTCCACCACTTTAAATGTGTTGTTTCCACCTACACCCAAAACTAATGGCAATCTTCCATTATTAGCTTCAACAATTGTATTGATGACTATTTCTTTTTCATCTTGAGACAAAGTTGCAGATTCGGCAGTTGTTCCTAAAACAACCAAGTACTCTACTCCTCCTTCAATTACGTAATTTACAATTCTTTTTAAAGCTTCAGTATCTACCGAAAAATCTTTTTTGAAAGGAGTTACAAGTGCTACTCCCGTTCCAACAAATGCTTGCATGGTTTAAATTTTGTTTAAAATTTTTAAATATCTGAACAACTCATGTACAAAAACCTTATGGTTTTCGACATTCGTATTAATCATCAAATGATTGAGTCTTTTGTCTACTGCTGAAAATCCTACTTTAAATAATGCTTTAGATTGATGCGTAGCTAAAAGCAATGTTTTTTTCTCAGTATCATAGTAACTTATGAGCATATCGAAAGGAAACTTTAAAAATTCGGCTACAAATTCTTGTTTAAATTCCCCTCTCCAATTCATATTTTTCCTACTGAAAGTATCATGAACCAGCTGCTCGTTTTTTTTAATTTTATTTCTAAAAATTAAAATTTTTATATCAGATTGCACTATACCACTTTCTACTAATTCCTTTATTAAGTCCTCTGTTTGCTGAAAATAACTTTCATCAATCAAAAGTCCAACAGTCTTTATTGAGGAATTAAGTAAACTTGGTTTGACATTCTCTAAACTAGATTTTAATATTTTTTTTAAGGATAATTCTTTTATATACTTTATAAACATATTACATTTACCGTTTCAAAACTTAAGAACAAATTTAAGCAATTAAGATTCGATTAATATGGTAAATGTAAAAAAGAGTGTCACAGTTTTAAAGCATTTTGTTTTAATTTTAACGTTATCGTTATCAGGATACGAAAGCTCTGCACAAACTGTGGTAACAATTATTGAAGGAAAGCAAATTAATGTCAATGAAAATCTTCAAACTAAACAGGAATACGAAACGTTTGTTTCTCCTTACAGAGACAAAATCAACAAAGATTTAGATGCTGTATTAGCAATTTGTCCTGAAACACTTGACAAAAGTAAAGGACAATGGCAATCTAACATAGGTGACATGTTGGCAATGGTTGTTTTAGAAAAAGGAAATACTGTCTTTAATAAAAGAGAAAACAAAAATATTGACATGTGTATTCTTAATCACGGAGGAATTCGCGCCATAATGCCTCAAGGAAATGTATCTGCAAGAACAGCTTTTGAAATTCAACCATTTGAAAACTCTGCAATCGTGATTGGCCTTAAAGGCGAACAAATAGCTGAATTTACTGAATATTTTGTTAGAGAAAAAAAACCTCATCCAACTGCAGGAATTTCTTTTACAATAACTGTGGATAATAAGGTAAAAGATATTAAAGTAAATAACGAACCGCTTGTTTTAGACAAAGTATACTATGTGGCTACTTCAGATTATTTAGCAAATGGTGGAGACAAAATGGATTTCTTCAAAAAAGGTGTTTCATCTACTATACTTGATTATAAATTAAGAAATATGCTAATTGATTACATGAAAGATGTAGACACAATTAAAGTAAACAACCAAGTTAGAATAACCCAAGAAAAATAATACAATGAAAAGAAGAGATTTTATCCAAAAAACTGCAGCGGGAACTACATTATTAGGTCTTGGAGGTTTATCATTGAGTAGTTTTGACTCTGCTGTTGATGTTAAAAAGATTACAATTTTACATACAAACGATACACATAGTCATATCGACCCTTTTCCAGCAACACATCCTAAAAATCCAAATCAAGGAGGAGTGGCCAGAAGAGCTGCTTTAATTGAGCAAATTAGAAAAACTGAACCTAACGTATTATTATTAGATGCTGGTGATATTTTTCAAGGAACGCCATACTTTAATTATTATGGTGGTGAATTAGAGTTCAAACTTATGAGTATGATGCAATATGACCTTGCAACTATTGGAAATCATGATTTTGATAATGGTGTGGAAGGGTTACTTGCACAGTTACCACATGCTAAGTTTGAATTCGTTTCCGCAAATTATGATTTCAAAAATACAGTCTTAGATACTTTTGTAAAACCTTATAAAATTTTCAAAAAAGACGGTATTAAAATTGGTGTTTTTGGATTAGGAGTAGAACTAGATGGATTAGTAGATAAAGGTCTATACAAAGAAACTAAATACTACAACCCTATTGAAATCGCTACTGATATTACTAAAAAGTTGAAAGATGAAGAAAAATGTGACTTGGTTATTTGTCTATCACATATTGGATTTGAATACAAAAATGATTCAAACAAAGTTTGTGATATCATGTTAGCCAAAAAAACTAGAAATATCGATTTAATTATTGGTGGTCATACTCACACATTTCTAGACAAACCAGTAATCGAGAAAAATCTAGATGGTCAACAAGTGCTAATTAACCAAGTTGGAGCTTATGGAATTAATTTAGGTAGAATTGATTTCTATTTTGACAGCAAAATGAATTTATCTGCAAGTGGAAGAAGAATTTTTATCTAATTATTTTCTTCTGAAAGGATAACAAATTTATAAAAACCATATTGGGCAAAACAATACAAAGCCATCGATATAGGTTGAAAAATGATAACAGAAAGATAAAAAAACTTTAGTACAAGTAGTATTTGATTTACCGTAAAAAGTAAAGTACTAATCAGAAGCCAATAGTTTTTTCTGTTATCATTTATCATATAAGAACCTACCGACAATCCTCCCAGGTAGCTCATAAAAACAACTTGTACGGTATAAATTAGTAAGCCATCTCCCAGTTCATCTATCGTCAAGCATGTCAAATAAAAATAGATAAAAACAAAAGGCAAACTTCCTATAATTACTGGGAAATATCGTTTAATCTTTATAGTTTTCATGATTAAGTATATCGTTATTATTCTGAAAACTAAAAAAGATGTTGCTCCTAAAATGATATAATCAAAATCTTCTCTATAGATAAAAAGTATGTTGGCGATAAACGCAAAAAATAAAGCAACTAAATAAAAAGGATTTCTAACTGATGATGTACTCCAGTAAAGTATTATTAATATTGGCATTAATAACACTTTAAATAAAAAAATAAAGTTTCTATACTCAAAGTATTCAGCAATTACTTCAGACAAAGACACCAAAAAAAACAAGACTATTAATATATTAGTCTCCGAAGACATTTTACTTTGCTTATTTTTTTTCTTATTAGTCATCATTTTCAGGTAAAACATTGTTTGTTGTTATATACCTCACCATATAATAATATGACACAAATTGTCCAGTAACATTCAATGAAATGAAAGTATCAATTTTTAGATAAAAATTATAAATAGCAAAAAAAACATCTGAAACTATGAAACAAATACACATCAATAGTGCATAATAACTTTTTAAAGATGGTTTATTAAAGTGATTATAGCAAATTAAAGCAGACAAAGAGCTTAGAATAATTCCATAAACCGCAAATACATTAAAAGTCAAGCTATCTAACCCTTTCATCAAATCTAAAATAACATACAAGAAAAAAAGAAAAAACACAGAAAATCCAATAAGAGAGAATATTTTTTGATCTTCAATATTCTTAAACCCTAAATCATCAACAATAAAATATATAAAAATAGAGTACATACAAACATTCAAAATTGAAATAGGAAGTGTACCATTTGGCAAATCTATCAACACCAACATATCAGCAACAAAACTTGTAAAAATTGCAATAGAAAAAAGCAAATTTATTTCGCCTTTAGTCTGATTAACATAAAAAAAATAAATTGATGGCACAATCATAGGCTTTGCAATTAGCTCCAATGTTTCGATATTAAAGGTTACCCCCACAATTGCAAGAATTGTGGCAATAAAGTACAAAAACAAAGAAGGTGATCTAAACTTCATCTACAATTGTAAAAAAATTACTCTTTGTATTTCTATATATATTTCTCTTAAGAAAATAAGCCACAATAAAAAAATATGATATTATTTGAAATGCAAACTCGATGTAGTTTAGAGCATCTGCTTTAAAAATCATATTAGTAATTACAAAAATTACATCGGCAATCAAGGCAAATAAAGCTGCAATAAGTATGTCAAAAGCAAAGTCGAAATCTGTTTCTAAATACAAATATAAACTAAGCGAAACATATAATGCCAATATAATTCCGTAAACAATAACTGGTAAAATAAAATCAGGATTAGTTTGAACAAAAGACTGAACAAGATAATACATTGCAAACATTAACCCAGAGAAAGCCCCTAAAACAATTCCAAGATTTAATTTATTAAGTTTTAATTCAAAGACATCTTCGGTAACAACTTTTAAAAGTAAAATGTATGGCAGAAAATCTAATGCCATTATATACAATATTGCCTCTTCAATCTCTAAAAGTGTTATTACATCTGAAATAAAATAAATCGATAGAATAGCCAATAAATCTTTACTAATCTTTGATTTATTTAAAGTAATATAATGAATAAAAAGCGCTGGTATAATTGATGGTTTTACAAACAACATTAACCATTCATTATCAAATATCATAGCTATTACCGCTAGTATACTAGCAACAACATACAGATATATTGAAATGTTTTTAGTTATCATTTATCAATGCTTCAAAATCTATTTCAGAAATTATGGCTATTCCTAATTGATTTGCTTTTTCAAGTTTTGCTGGTCCCATATTATCTCCTGCTACCACATAATTTGTTTTTGCTGAAATTGAACTACCTACCTTTCCTCCGTTATCTTCAATTGCTTTTTTAAGTTCATCTCTAGAGAATTTTTCAAACACCCCAGAAACCACAAATATTTTACCTGAAAGCTTATCAGAAACACTAGTACTTTCTTCTTCTACTAATTCAAGCTGAACTCCGTAATTTCTAAGTCTTTCAATAATAATTCTATTTTCTTCATTTTGAAAAAATTCAATCACACTTTGAGCAATTTTTTCTCCAATTTCATCAACAGTTATTAAATTTTCCAATGAAGCAGTAGCGATAGCATCAATACTTTTATAATGTTTAGCCAGTTTTTTGGCTACTGTTTCACCAACATATCGTATTCCTAGCGCATATAAAACTCTATCAAATTTAATTTCTTTAGATTTTTCAATTCCGTTAATTAAATTTTCTGCCGATTTATCAGCCATCCTTTCTAAAACAACAACTTGCTCTTTTTTAAGTTCATATAAATCAGCGTAATTAGTCACTAATCCATTATTAAACAATAAAGCCACTGTTTCACCTCCCAAACCTTCTATATCCATTGCTTTACGTGTAATATAATGCTGAATTCGCCCAATAATTTGAGGTGGACAACCGTAAAAGTTAGGACAATAATGGTTTGCTTCACCTTCTTTTCTTTCTAAATGTGCATGACATTCTGGACAATGGGTAATATATTCAGTAATAACAGAATCCGAATGTCTTTTCGATAAATCAACTCCAATAATTTTGGGAATAATTTCTCCACCTTTCTCCACAAATACTTCATCTCCAATTCGGATATCAAGTTTTTCAATTTGATCTGCATTATGTAAGGAAGCTCTTTTCACTACTGTACCAGCTAACTGAACGGGTTCCAAATTCGCAACTGGTGTAATGGCACCTGTTCTTCCTACTTGATAGGATATTGAATTTAGTATTGTAGAAACCTGTTCGGCTTTAAATTTATACGCTATAGCCCAACGAGGTGATTTTGCAGTATATCCTAATTCTTCCTGATGATGTAAATCATTTACTTTAATAACAACTCCATCCGTTTCGTAAGGCAAATCATGGCGGTGTTTATCCCAATATTCAATAAACTCAAAAACTTCATCCATAGAATTTGCTAATTTCGACTGAACTGGAACTTTAAAACCCCATTGTCTTGCTCTTTCAAGACCCTTAAAATGAGATGAAAAGGGTAAATTTGTACCAACAAGTGAATACAACAAACAATCTAAAGGTCTTTTTGCAACCTCGGCACTGTCTTGTAATTTTAAACTTCCAGATGCAGTATTTCTTGGATTTGCATAAGGTGTTTCACCAATTTCAATTAATTCTTGATTCATTTTTTCGAAACCAGCAAAAGGTAGAATAATTTCGCCTCGAATATCAAACTTATTAGGAAAGTCACCCTTTAATTGAATTGGTACTGCTTTAATCGTTTTTATGTTGTTTGTTACATCATCACCCTGAAAACCATCGCCACGTGTTACAGCTCTTTTCAGTTTTCCATTTTCATAAGTGATATTTATAGAAGCTCCATCATATTTAAGTTCACAAACATAACTCAAAGGAACATTTCCCAGTATTTTTTGTGCCCTAACTTCCCAATCTAATAAATCTTCTTTTGAATAAGAATTATCCAATGAATACATTCTATTTTCATGGACAATAGTTTCGAAATTTTTGGTAATAGCACCTCCAACTCTTTGAGTAGGAGAATTTTCATCGAAGTATTCTGGATGTTTGCTTTCTAAATCCTGAAGTTGTTTTAGTTTAGTATCAAATTCAAAATCTGAAATTGTGGGATTATCTAAAACGTAATAATTATAGTTATGCTGATTAAGCTCATCTCTAAGGGCTTTAATTTGCTGCAAAACATCCATAAAAAGTAAAAATTGGCTAGTTAGTTTAAGCAACTAATTTAACCAATTTCTAATAATATATACAGTAAAGAAAGAAAAACTATTTCTCCAAAATAGAATTCATTTGATCGTAGAGTTCACCTTTACTAAAAATAGCACCTTGCTTTACCAATTCGAATATTTCTTCATTTCTTTCTCCAGCAAAAACCTTTTGTCCTCGTTGCACCTCGACTGTATCTGTAAACAAATTATCACTCAACCATTCCAATCCATTTTTTGTTAAAAAATCTACTTCGGCAACCTCAGTTTTAATAACAATAGTTTGAAGATAAACCTCTGTGCAATGAAAAAGGAAAATAAATTTTTTCGAGTAATGCTCAAGGTATTTAGCATTAGTCAAAACACCTTCCCATATCAAATCTGAAAAAACATCTATTTCCTGTTCAGCAACCTCTGGCTTGTGTTCTTTAATTAAATCCCACTCTTTTTTATCTATTTGCTGAGCAGCCAAAAAATTAATAAACTCAGAATGCAATTCTTCTAATTGTTCTTTTGATAATCTTGTATATTTCATTTCTTAAAACTTTAAGCAGTAAGCAATAAGTTTTACAACTTACTCTTTAAGGCTATTTACAATTATAAATTTATAAAAAAAGTCCCGATTTACATCGGGACTCTTCCATCTTATCTTTTTTAAGAAATTAAGCTTGTTCAGCTACAATTTCGTAAGCTAAATCAACGATTACATCACGGTGTAAACGAACTGAAGCATTGTACTTACCTGTTCTTTTAACAATACCTGAAGTGATGAATTTTTTATCGATTGAATGACCGTTTTTACTTAAAATTTCAGATAAATCAGCATTAGTAACAGAACCAAAAAGTTTCTCACCACCTGCTTTTGCAGTAATTTTGATATCTAAAGCTTTTAATGCTTCAGCTAATGTTTTAGCATCTGCAACAACTTTAGCTTCTTTGTGAGCTTTTTGTTTTAAATTCTCAGCTAATACTTTTTTTGCTGACGGAGTAGCCAACACAGCTAATCCTTGAGGAATTAAAAAGTTACGACCGTATCCTGGCTTAACCGTTACTACGTCATCTTTAAAGCCTAAGTTCTGAACGTCTTGTTTTAATATAATTTCCATGTTGTTGTCCTTTTGTATTTTATAGAAGTTAGTCCCGCAGTAGCGGGACAACAACTGTTATTTTTTTAATTATTTTAATAAATCAGCTACGTATGGCATCAAAGCTAAATGACGTGCTCTTTTTACCGCTACAGATACTTTTCTTTGGTATTTTAAAGAAGTTCCTGTTAAACGACGAGGAAGGATTTTACCTTGCTCATTTACGAATTTCAACAAGAAGTCAGCATCTTTATAATCGATGTATTTGATTCCTGATTTTTTGAAACGACAATATTTTTTTTGTTTGTTCGTATCAATGTTTAAAGGCGTTAAATATCTGATATCTCCGTCTTTTTTTCCTTTTGCAGATTGCTCGATTGTTGACATGATAATTAAGCTTTTTTAGATTTTAATTTTTCTCTTCTTCTTTCAGCCCAAGAAATAGCGTGTTTGTCTAAACTTACAGTTAAGAAACGCATAACTCTTTCGTCACGACGAAATTCAGTTTCAAAACCAATTAACACATCACCTTCTACTTGGAATTCAAATAAATGGTAAAAACCACTTTTCTTGTTTTGAATTTCGTAAGCCATTTTTTTCAAGCCCCAATCCTCTTTGGATACCATTTTAGCACCTTTTGAAGTTAAATAATCTTCAAATTTGCTTACTGTTTCCTTTACCTGAGTTTCAGATAAAACGGGATTCAAGATGAAAACAGTTTCATAATGATTCATAATAATAAATTTTATTTGTTAAAAAATGTGGGTGCAAAAGTAGTCTTTTTATTTCAATACGCAAAACAAAACTCAAACAAATCGATTAAAATCATTTTTTCCTTTAAAATAATTTGGCATTTAAATAAATTATTCTATTTTTAACATACAAATCTATTAAAATGACGCTTATGAAATTGAACTGTATTGTTGTTGATGACAGCTCCATTCAGAGAATTTTGGTAACAAAATTAGTAGATGCTCACCCTAATTTATCCCTTGTTGGTGAATTTTCGAATGCTGTCGAAACCAAAAACTGCTTGGCTACAAAACAAGTTGATTTGTTATTTTTAGACATTGAAATGCCAGTAATTAACGGATTCAATTTATTGGATGGTCTAAAAGAAAAACCACAAATCATATTTATCACCGCAAAAGCAGAGTATGCAGTTAAAGCGTTTGATTATGATGCGACAGACTACCTACAAAAACCTATTACGAAAGAACGTTTTAATGCTGCCATAAAAAGAGCCATGGATATGTATCAGCTTCGTCGTGAGAATGTTGAAGAAGAAGGTGAGCATATCTTTATCAAAAGTAATCTGAAAAAGCTTAAAATCTACACTTCAAAAATTAAATGGATAGAGGCTTATGGTGACTACGTAAAAATAGTTACTGAAGATGATAGCCATCTGGTATTATCAACCATGAAATCTTTTGAAAAAGATTTATCTAAAGAAAAATTCATTCGAGTACACAAGTCTTTCATTATCAACATTGATAAGATAGAGAAGTTTAACAGTAAATTTGCAGAGATAGGAGTAACAAAAATACCTTTGAGTAGAAACAAAAAAGAAGATTTAGTAAAAGCTTTAGATTCTTAATAATAATCGACATTTATAACGACCTTAATACTTCGGTATTGAGAAATAGCATCAAAACTATTCAGTATTTTCTGGATAGTTTTTTTTGTATTCCCTAAATGATACTCTTGCGGAATCTTAATCAATATAGTTCGGATATATTCATTACGAATCTTACTTACTGGCGGCTCTTCTGGACCAAGAACAGGAATATCAAACTGTTGTTTTAACACTTGATACAACCACATAGAACCTTCTTTAAGCTTTTCGAAATCTTTGTGCTTAAGCGTTAGTTTTATTAACTTATAATATGGTGGATATTTATATATATATCGCTCATATATTTGTTCTTTGAACATTCCCAAATAATTGTTATTTGTAACTTGTTGAATCGTATTATGCAACGGATTATACGTTTGAATAATTACTTTCCCTCTTTTTTCTGAACGCCCTGCTCTACCCGAAACCTGGGTCATCATTTGATAACTACGTTCAAAGGCTCTAAAATCTGGAAAATACAACATCGAATCAGCATTAAGAATCCCAACAACTGATACATTATCAAAATCTAGTCCTTTTGCCAACATTTGGGTTCCAACTAAAATATCTATCTCTCTATTTTTAAAGCTATCAATCAACTTCTCAAAAGCATATTTACCTCGAGTAGTATCTTGATCCATTCGTTTTATATTTTTATTTGGAAACAGAGTATTTAATTCTAATTCAATTTGCTCTGTACCAAATCCTTTAGAAGTCAAATCAATACTTGAACAGGCATGACATCTGGTTGGTTTTGCCATAGTAAAACCACAATAATGACATCGCAACTGATTTTTAAACTTATGATAAGTCAAACTCACATCACATTGTGTACACTGTGGTACATGACCACACGTCATACATTCAATTACTGGCGAATAACCTCTGCGGTTTTGGAATAAAATGACTTGTTCACCTAATGAAAGTGCTTCGGTAATGGACTCAATAAGTGACTGACTAAAATGACCCGTCATCTTTTTTCGGAAATAAGCATCTTTTAAATCAACCAAATGAATTTCTGGCAAAATGGAATTTCCAAAACGTTTGCTTAATTCAACAAGACCGTATTTTTCTTTTTGAGTATTAAAATAAGTTTCAACACTTGGTGTAGCTGACCCCAGTAAAACTTTAGCTCTATGAAAATTTGCTAAAACAATTGCAGCATCACGAGCATGATAACGTGGCGCTGGATCTACTTGTTTGAATGTTTGTTCATGCTCTTCATCAACAATAACAAATCCTAAATTTTGAAATGGTAAAAACAAGGCTGACCTTGCTCCTATTACAATTTGTGCTTTTTCGGAATTATTTAGAACCTGATTCCAGACTTCTACCCTTTCATTATTACTGTATTTTGAATGAAAGACAGCTACTTTATTTCCAAAGTATTTAGTTAGTCTTGTCACCAATTGAGTCGTCAACGCTATTTCAGGTAAGAGGTATAAGACCTGCTTTCCTTCTTGAATAAATTCCTCTATAAGCTTAATATACACTTCCGTTTTTCCAGAAGCAGTAATGCCATGCAACAAACATACATCTTTATCCTCTAAAGATGTTTTTATTTCCTGAAACGCCTGAAACTGATTCTCACTCAGTTCAATTTTATTTTCATCAACCTCATCAAAAGAAACTCTATCGTGTTGAATATAATATTCTTCAAAAATCCCTTTATCGATTAAAGCTTTTATGATTGCAGACGAGGCATCTGAATACTCTGTTAGCTGTTTTACGGAAATGGGTGTTTTTTGAGAAGCTTTTAACTGAAAATAACTAAGTAATAATTCCTTTTGCTTTTGAGCATTTTTAAGAATCTGAAGCAAATCTTCCAACTTATCATTACTTTCAAATTGAGAAACTAATCGAATGTAACGAACCAACTTTGGTTTATATTCTTCTATCATCTCTTCTTGTAATGAGATAATATTTTTAGCCAAAAGCTGTTGAATGATAGGAAATACTTTTCTCTTATTTACAATTGAAGCCGCCTCGCTAATTTTTATAGAAGATTGTTGAGATAATGCCTCAAACAATAGATATTCTTCATCAGAAAGCTCATTTTCATTAATAAAAACTTCTTTATTTGAAGAAATTAACGTTTCGCTCTCTAATAACAAAGCTGAAGGCAAAGCACTTTTGTAAACCTCACCTATTGAACACATATAATAAGAAGCTATCCATTGCCAATGTTTTAACTGAATTTCACTTACAATTGGCTTTTCATCAATAATTTGATGAATTTCTTTGGCTTCGTATAAAGCAGGTTCGTTGTTATGCAATTGCATAACCAAACCTGTGTAGAATTTTGTTTTACCAAAAGAAACCGCAACTCTCATCCCTGGTTTCAAAAAAAGAAATTCCGCTTCAGAAACTTTATAAGTAAAAGTTTGCGGAAGCGAAAGTGGTAAAATAACTTCTACAAAGTAATTCATTATTTAACTCTAACCCATGTTTGAGAACGACCAATAAGAGATATTCCCATGTAACCTCTTACTTCAAGTTTTTCTTTCCCTATTAGTTTCAGAATACATTTGTATAAACTTCCAGATTCAGGATCTAGAATTTTACCGTCATTATATTCTTCTCCATCTTTAGAAAGACCTTTTATGATAATAAGTCCTAAAACTGGTTTGTTTTTATCTGTGCCAGTACATTTTGTACATGTATTGTTACGTTTGGCTTCGTTAAAAATTTCGACAACCTTACCATAGACTTTTCCGTTTGACTCGTAAATTTCAACAACAGATTTTGCCTGATTGGTTTTATCATCAATGGTTTTCCATTTTCCTAAAACGGATTGAGAATGCATTTGGGAAATACCAAAAAGTAAAAACAGTAGGAAAGTTTTTTTCATTATAAGTGGGGGTTTTTAGTAGGATGCTGCTTAAGTTTCGCAATTGAAGCATCTAATTCGAAGCCTAAAAGTAAAACCATACAGTTAATCCAAAGGTAAAACATAAATATTAACAACGTACCAATTGAGCCGTATAGCTCATTATATTTTGAGAACTTAACAACCCAAATTCCAAAGAAATAAGACGATACAACAATTAAAATAGTTGTAAAAACTGTGCCAATTGTAATTAATCTTTTCTTTTTAGATTGTTTAATTCCGTATTTAAACAAAATTGCCGTTACCAGCATAATCATTAGAACGATAAAAATATATCTTCCAAATTCTAACAGCGAAATTTTATCTGAAACTCTATTCGTTAATACATCTTGAATTATGGTTTTTTGAATAAAAACTTCTAAAGCAATTATAGCAGTTACTGTAACAATTAAGATTGATGTTAATAAAAGAGAGATCAAAAGTGCTACAAAATATTGTCTAAAGTAAGCCCTTTTTACTGTTACGTGCAGCGAAGTTTCGAAACCGCTCATCACCGCATTTACACCATTGGTCATTAAAAAAACTGATAAAATAACCCCAGACGAAAGCAATCCAGAATGACTGTTATGCAAAATATCATTAATAATATTTTCTATGGCATCAAAAGTTGTTGGAGGTACATTTTCTCGAACAAACGATAAAAAGTCATCCTGAAAACCTTCAATTGGAATATACGGGATTAAGTTCAAAATAAACAGCGCAAAAGGAAACAAAGCCATAAAAAAGCTAAAAGCAATTGCTGCCGCTCTGTAACTAATACCTCCTTGTAGAACACCAGAAAAATAAAAATCGATAAGACCAAATAAGGAAACACCTTGTAACCATGGTAACTTAATGTTGTCTAAAACAATAACCAGTTGTTTTATTACTGGTATTTTTTTTAAGAAATGTTCTGTTTCGGTAGTCACTTTGGGCAAATTATTAATTAAAATTAATCAATAGCTTTTAAAGACAAATCCATATTGTAAATAGAATGTGTTAATGCTCCCGAAGAAACATAATTTACTCCACATTCTGCATATTTACGAACAGTTTTTTCGTTGATTCCTCCTGAAGATTCTGTTAAACACTTATCGCCAATTAATTGCACAGCCGTCTTGGTGTCTTCAAAATTGAAATTGTCTAATAATATTCTGTAAACTCCATCATTTTCCAAAATCTCAGCAACTTCATCAAGATTTCTAGCTTCAACAATAATTTTTAAATCTAGATTTTTTTCTTTCAAATAAGTATTTGTCTTTTCGATAGCTTTAGTAATACCGCCAGCAAAATCATTGTGATTATCTTTAAGCATAATCATATCATACAATGCAAATCTATGATTCTCGCCTCCAGCAATTTTAACCGCCCATTTTTCAAGTGCTCTAATTCCTGGCGTTGTTTTACGAGTATCTAAAATTTTAGTATTTGTCCCTTGAAGTAAATCAACAAAAACTTTCGTCTTAGTAGCAATTGCACTCATTCTTTGCATTGCATTCAACACTAAGCGTTCAGCTTTAAGAATTGATTGCGAACTACCCGAAACATAAAAAACAACATCACCATACTTTACATTGGCACCGTCTTTAATAAACTCTTCTATTTCAAGTTCATCATCAACATATTTGAAAACCATTTTAGCAAATTCAACTCCTGCAATAACACCTTCATCTTTAACTAATAATTTAGCTTTCCCTTTAGCACTTGAGGGTATACATGCCAACGAACTATGGTCGCCATCACCTACATCTTCGCGAATTGCATTGGTAATAATTATTTGTAATTCCTTTTGAAATTGTTCTTCTGAAATCATATTAAAATGTAATAATAGGCTAAAATACTATATATTTTGAAATATTAAATCTTTTAAAAAAACTAAATCAAATTGCAGTCCAAAATATAATTTATTAAGAAAAAAAATACTTTTATTAACTGAATAATTCATTACACTGGATTTACTAATTTAACTCACAATGTGAATTAAGACTAAAATCCTAATTTTTAACACTTCAAACAGGAAAAAAAATTATGACTGACATTCAAGATTAAAGCTTTAGAATTAAGTAATTAAAGAAGTAATTTTTCAGAGTTAGCTCGAAAATTTTGAATAAAAAATTCTTTGCTTTATAAATGGCGCAAAGATTGACAAGAATATGGTGAAACTGTTTTTCTGGAAAAGAAAATTTAAAATTGAAACCTGAAGAGGAATTCATTCACGAGTTGAAAAAAAAATTGAAAGATGCAGAAATGGAATTAAACAATAAATACTGATAATAAAAAAGTCCCAAATTGGGACTTTTTTATTACTTGAAAAAACAATATTACTTTTTATTAGCCGCAGCTGATAATTCATTTGATACCGAAGATCTTTCTATCTTTAATTTACCAGACATTGTTTCGATAACAATTGTAGTTTCCGCCATTTCAGAAATTTTTCCGTGTAAACCACTTTTAGTAACAATTTTGTCACCTACTTTTAAAGATGCTTCAAATTCTTTTTCTTTTTTAATTCTCTTTTGTTGTGGCATTATCATAAAAAAGTAGATAACCACAAACATTAATATATAAGGTAAAAATTGTGTTAATTGCGCCATTTTAATTTTCTTTTGGTGTTACGTTTGCTTTAAATTTTATTAATTGATGTCCTAAATCTGTATTAGTTGTTAAAGTTACTGTTTTACTTTGTTGACCAGGTTTACCTGCTGAATTAAAAACTATTTTAATCTCTCCTGATTCTCCAACTTTTAAAGGTTTCTTTGTCCAGTCAGGTACAGTACAACCACAACTTGCACGAGCATCAACAACAACTAAATCACCTTTTTTTCCAACATTTTTGAATTTAAAAACATGTTCAACTTTGTCTCCTTCTTTGATTGTTCCAAAATCAAATTCTCCATTATTTTCAATCTCCATTACCGGATAATCTTCAGGTTTCATAGTCGTTTTTGGCTGGGTACTTATTACTTCTCCAGTAAATTCATCATTAGCAACAACCATATTACTTTTTTGATCAATTTTTATTTCAGAAAATTGATCTTTTTGTTTGCAAGAAACAATTATTAAAGCTGAAGCTATAGTTACAATACCTACTACTTTTCTTATCATAGTTTTTACATTAATCCGCGACCAACTTTTTTAAGTTTGTCATCTGCGGTAAATTCTTTAATTAAATTATCTAAAATTCCATTGATAAATATAGAACTTTTTGGTGTTGAATATTCTTTTGCTAATTCTAAATATTCGTTAATTGTTACTTTTACAGGAATTGATGGAAATTTTAAAAACTCACATATTGCCATTTTCAAAATAATTGTATCAATTTCGGCAATACGTTCTGCTTCCCAATTTGGAGTTTTATCAGCAAACTCTTTTGCTAGAAGGTCATTATTAAGGATTGTTTTCCTGAATAACTGACTAACAAAATCCTTATCATCAACATCATTATACAACTTAGGAACCATAAAAATATGATCGGCATCCTTAATCGATTTTAATTGTTTTAGAATCAAAGTATTTACCAAAGGAATATCATCTATCCAAGTCAGTTTTTGATCTTCTAAATATTCGTAAAGTTTAATATTAGGAGCTACAATATCTGAATACATAGAAACAACAAAGTGCAAATCATCTTCAAATGATTTTTCCTTTTTATCCATGTAATTTTTATACAGTTCACTTTCCTTTACTTCATCAAGTAAAATTTGAATGTATTCGTCATTTACTTTCCAGTTATTAATTTTACGATTTTCTACAGCAATAGAAAGTGAGTTACTTTCAGACAAAATGCCTAAAATAGCATTATTTACAAATTTAAGATTTGGATTTTTCTCTTCTTTAGTTGCTAAATGCTTGTTACGAGAAATTTCGATAAAAGCTTCTTCTTTACTTTTCATTTCTACTAGCGTAGAAACTAAAACAAGATATAGATCTTGAACGTTTTCAATACTTTGAAACAAGAATCTTTCTTCTTTTTCAAGATTATCAGAATGATTTTGATGCATAGAATAAAGAGTTTGCATCACTTTTACTCGAATATGTCTTCTGTTTAGCACTTATAAGAACTTTTAAAAATTAATGAAGCGAAAGAAATTCTTTCGCTTCACAAAAATACAATTTTATTTAAACCTAGCTAAACTTCTTAGAAATTTAGCCAGAAGAAATTTTGATGCTGTTATTTAGCTAATTCTTTTTTTCTCAAATCGATTCTGTTTTGAGCAATTTTGAATGCCGCTTCATGCGTTGTAATGTTATTAGCATCAGCATAATCGAAAATTTCCAATGTTGTATTATAGATATTCTCAGTTTTACGCATAGCTTCTGCTTTATCGTACTTAACAATCTCCGCATAAACATTGATAATACCACCAGCATTGATTAAGAAATCAGGAGCATATAAAATTCCTTTATCTTTCAACATTTGTCCGTGCTTAATTTCGTTAGCTAATTGATTATTAGCAGCTCCTGCAATAACTTGAGCTTTTAATTTTCCAATAGTTTCATCATTAAGAGTAGCACCTAAAGCACATGGCGCATAAATATCAACATCTGCACTGTATAAATCGTCTCCAGTAAAAATTTTAGCACCGTATTTGTTACCTATTTCTTTTAAACGATCTTCATTAATATCAGAAATAACAACTTTAGCACCTTCAGCAGTTAAATAATCTACTAAAGTTTCGCCAACATGTCCAATTCCTTGTACTAAAACTCTTTTTCCGTCTAAGTTGTCTGAACCAAATTTATATTTAGCCGCAGCTTTCATTCCCATGTAAACTCCATAAGCAGTTACTGGAGAAGGATTTCCAGAACCTCCAATTGATTCTGAAATACCTGTTACGTGCTCAGTATATTTACGGATTAAGTCCATATCTGCTGTAGTTGTTCCTACATCTTCAGCAGTGATATATTTACCGCTTAAAGAGTTAACATACTGACCAAATTTAGCAATCATTTCAGGAGTTTTATCAACTTTAGAGTCACCAATGATAACTGCTTTACCACCCCCTAAATTTAATCCTGAGATAGCTGACTTATAGGTCATTCCTCTTGACAAACGTAAAACATCATTTAATGCTTCCCATTCGTTAGTATATTTCCACATTCTTGTACCACCTAAAGCTGGTCCTAAAACTGTGTTATGTATTCCTATTATTGCCTTTAAACCAGTATCTTTGTCATTGCAAAAAACAATTTGTTCGTGATTATCAAATGATAATTGTCCAAATACTGGGTCAATTTTGTGAAGCTCACTAGCTTTTAAAGATTCAGTAATCATATTATAGTGTGTTTTTTTTATTTTTACACTTTTTAAAAAAGTCGGTGCAAAATTACGTTTTAAATTAAAAGTTTGCAATAATAAGACAAAATATTAATATAATATTAATAAATTAATAATTACACATTCACTAATAAATTTGATATTTAAATAAATTTTAAATAAATAAATTAACATTTTATCCTCATTTATTGTCAAAATGAAAGAACTAAGTTATATAAATCATTATTTTATTAAATATAAAACTCATTTTATTGGAGGTATTTTAATCACAATAATTGCACAATTTTTCTCACTTTATACTCCAGAATTAATTGGTGATTCTATTGCTGCAATAGAATCACATATAAAATCTGACAGCTCCAGTATAGAATCTGTAAAAAAAATATTACTTAACAACATTCTTTGGATAATTGTTACGACATTAATTGCTGGTGTATTAACTTTTTTAATGCGTCAAACATTAATAGTGATGTCGAGACATGTTGAATTTGATTTGAAAAATGAAGTATTTCAGCAATACGAAAGACTAAGCCAAAATTTTTACAAAAAAAACAGAACTGGCGATTTAATGAATAGAATCAGTGAAGATGTTGGAAGAGTTAGAATGTATGTTGGCCCCGCTGTAATGTATACTATAAATACATTTATAAGGTTTTCAGTTGTAATATTTTACATGTATAGAGTTTCTCCTAAACTAACTTTTATTACTCTTCTGCCCTTACCTATTTTATCCTATTTTATTTTCAAGCTTAGCTCAGAAATCAACAAAAAAAGTACTGAATTCCAAAAAAATCTATCTGTGCTTTCCAGTTTTTCGCAAGAATTCTTTTCTGGCATTAGAGTTATAAAATCATATAGCATAGAAAACTATAAGCAAAATGAATTTTCTAATCTTGCAATGGAAAGCAATGAAAAGAGCTTAAAATTAGCTAAAACACAAGCATTTTTTGGACCATTAATGTTATTATTAATAGGTATTAGTAACTTATTAATAATTTCTATAGGCGGATTTATGTATATTAATGGATCAATTACAAATATTGGAGTAATTGCTAAGTTTATTCTATATATCAATATGTTGGTTTGGCCAGTTGCATCACTAGGATGGGTATCATCATTAGTTCAAGAAGCAGAAGCCTCACAAAAAAGAATTAATGAATTTTTAAAAATTGAACCCGATATAAAAAACGAAAATAGTTCTTCTATGGAATTTGAAGGAGAGATTGCATTTAAAAATGTTTCTCTTGTATATGAAGACACAAAAATTAAAGCATTAGACAATATTTCCTTTGAAGTGAAAAAAGGCGAAACTTTAGCAATTATAGGAAGAACAGGTTCAGGGAAATCAACAATTCTATCCTTAATAAGTAGATTACACGATCCAACATCTGGTGAAGTAATTATTGACGGAATTAGTCTAACTAAAGCAAATCTTACTGATTTAAGAAATAGTATTGGAGTTGTACCACAAGATGCTTTCTTATTTTCAGACACCATAAAAAACAATATTAAGTTTGGTAAAGAAAATGCGACTGATGAAGAAGTAATTCAAGCCGCAAAATATGCTGATGTGCATGAAAACATAATCAATTTTAAGGATCATTACGAGACAATGATAGGAGAAAGAGGTATTACACTATCTGGTGGGCAAAAACAAAGAGTATCAATTGCGAGAGCAATTATCAATAATCCAGAAATTTTGTTACTAGATGATTGCTTATCTGCTGTTGATACAGAAACCGAAGAAACAATACTAAATAATCTGCAAATTGTCTGTAAAAACAAAACCACAATAATTGTTAGTCACCGAGTTTCTTCTGCTAAAAATGCCAACAAAATTATTGTTTTAAATAACGGACAAATCACACAGCAAGGCACTCATTATCAACTAGTAAACCAAGAAGGATACTACAAAGAATTGTATTTAAAACAAATTACAGAAAAAGAATTACTGTAATTTTTTGTTTAGTTGTGTTTTTTTTTTCAAATTTGGGAAACAATAAACCTATCTGATAGAATGAATATGAACGAACACGACATGTTAGAAAAAGAAGAAATTTTTTCTAAAGTTTTGCGTGCTGGAAGAAGAACCTACTTTTTTGATGTGCGCTCAACAAAAGCTGATGATTATTATGTAACCATTACAGAAAGTAAAAAATTTACTGAAGAAGATGGTTCATTTCACTTCAAAAAGCACAAAATCTATCTTTATAAAGAAGATTTCGCTGCTTTTACTGATATTTTAGGAGAAATGACTGATTTTGTTCTTAAACAAAAAGGAGAAGAAGTAATTTCAGAAAGACATCAAAAAGATTTCAAAAAGGAATACTACTCTGAAAGATCAGACGAAGAGCCAAGAAACAACTTTACTGATATCGATTTTGACGATATTTAATCATATAGAAAAGCCCAAACTTACATTTGGGCTTTTTTAATATTTAAAATCAAATAGAATCAACCTATTCTCAACCCATTTTCTACCTTCTTATCGGTTGTAAGCAAAACAATATCATTATCCACACCAACTGATCCCAAAACCAAACATTCGCTAATAAAAGGTCCTATTTGCTTTTTAGAAAAATTAACCACAGCAATAATTTGCTTATTGATTAATTCATCTTTCGAGTATCTTTTGGTGATTTGAGCAGATGATTTTTTAATTCCTAATTCGCTTCCAAAATCGATTATTAATTGAAATGCAGGCTTTCTTGCTTCTGGAAAATCTTTTACCTCAACAATAGTTCCCACTCGCATTTCAACGTTTTCAAATTCGTTCCAACTTAATACATTCATATTTATAAAATTAAAAAAGTCCCGATTACTCGGGACTTCAAATATAGTTTAAATCTAAAAGATTACTTGTTTAATTCAGCATGTCTTCTTTCGATTTCTTCTTTATCTTTTTTAGGCATAGTATCTACTAATACTGGAGTTGCCATGAATAAAGATGAATATGTTCCAATTCCGATACCAATTAACATCGCGAAAACGAATCCTCTGATCGATTCACCACCAAAAACGAACATGATAGCCAATACTAAAATCATTGTTAATGAAGTATTGATTGTTCTTGATAACGTTGTGTTAATTGAATCGTTAACGATATGATTGAAATCACCTTTAGTATTTCCAGCTAAGAATTCACGAACTCTGTCGAATACAATTACTGTATCGTTCATTGAGTAACCAATAACCGTTAAGATAGCAGCAATAAAGTGCTGATCCATTTCCATGTGGAAAGGCATAAACTTATAACATAATGAGTAAATTCCTAAAACGAAAATTACGTCGTGTGCAACAGCAGCTAATGCTCCTAATGAATATTGCCATTTACGGAAAGAAACGATTAAGTATAATGCAACCACTAACATAGCACCAATTACAGCCCAGAAAGAGTTTGTTTTGATGTCGTTAGAAATAGCAGCACCCACTTTAGATCCTGAAAGAACTCCTAATTTTTTACCTTCATATAAAGTAATGAATTTGTCGTAAGTCATATCTGCTGAGAAGTGTTTTTTTCAAGTTGTCATATAACATTTTGTTTACTTCAGCATCAACAGCTACTCCTTCTTCTTCAATTTTATATTTCGTTGTAATTCTTAACTGATCAGAATCACCAAATACTTTTGCTTCTGTAGTACCAAACACTTTAGATAACTCATCAGAAACTACCGAAGGCTCAATTGTTTTCTCAAACTTAACTTGGAAAGTTCTACCTCCCACGAAATCAACACCTTCATCTAATCCGTTCACGAAAAATGAAATTACAGAAATAATAACCACTAATGAAGAGAAGATATAAGTGAATTTTTTTACTTTCAAGAAATCAAAATTGAAACCTTGGAACCAGTTTTTAGACCATTTTGTAGTAAATGTTAATTCTTCATTTTTAGATACAGCTCTATCTAATAAAATTCTAGTAATAAAGATAGATGTAAATAATGATGTAATAATACCAATTAATAATGTTGTTGCAAAACCTTTGATAGGACCTGTACCAAAGATGTATAAAATAACACCTGTTAATACGTGAGTAACATTAGCATCAATAATCGAACGCATCGCTCCTGCCCATGAAAATGATTTTTTCACAGCTTCTCCTAAACTCAATCCATGATGAAGTTCTTCTTTTGCTCTTTCATAAATAATGATATTTGCATCTACTGCAGTACCTAATGTTAATACAATACCTGCAATACCTGGTAATGTTAATACCGCACCTAAGCTTGATAAAATACCAAATAAAAATAGTAAGTTAACTATTAATGCAATGTTTGCATACCAACCTGATTTTCCGTAATAAATCATCATCCACAATGCTACTAAAATCAATCCTACTAAAGCAGAAGTGGTACCATTGTCAATAGCTTTTTGTCCTAATGATGGACCTACAACTTCTGACTGAACGATTTCTGCAGCAGCAGGTAATTTACCAGCACGTAGAACGTTTGCTAAGTCTTTAGTTTCTTCAACAGAGAAAACACCAGAAATTTCAGAACGCCCTCCAGCAATTGGTCCTGAAGTAACACCAGGAGCTGAATAAACTATGTTATCTAAAACAATAGCAATATTACTTTGTTGTGAATAAGCTCTACCTGTTAATTCTTCCCAGATTTTTGCTCCTTTACCATTCATTTGCATAGTAACCGATGGTTTACCCATTTGATCAAATGAATCAGACGCATCAACTAGAACACTTCCGCTCATAGGAGGAGTATTTGTTCTATTTCCTTTTAAAGCATACATTTCAACTGCTTCAGCATCTTCTGTTCTTGGTTTTCCATAAACAAATTTTGCATCAGCAAGGTTTGAAGGCAATAATGCTTTAATATCAGCTCTTTTTAAATAAGCATTAACTGCAGCAGTATCTTTAGTAGCAATCATACCTAAAATTGGACCACTTTGGCTGATTGGCATTAATTTATCAAATAATGGATTGTCTCCTTTTTTAGCAGTTGCAGAATCTTTTGATTTATCAACTAATAATGAATCAATTTTTGATGTAGCTTTTGCAGCTTCAGCTACTGGAGCTTTTTCTGTTTTCTTTAAAGCTTCATTAACTGTCATTAAGTAGTTACCAACTTCTTCAACTTTAAAAGTTTCCCAGAACTCTAATTGAGCTGTAGAAGACAATAATTTTTTAGCACGGTCAACATCTTTCGCTCCAGGTAATTCAACAAGGATACGCCCAGTGTTACCTAACTTAACAATATTTGGTTGTGTTACACCAAATTTGTCGATACGTTCACGTAATACACCAAAAGCACTTTGTACTGACTCGTCAACTTTTTTATTGATTACACTTTTTACTTGACTTTCAGACATGTTGAAATTGATTTCTTCAGCTAAGTTTCTGTTACCAAAAACATCTGGAGAAGCTAATTTTGTACTTGTACCAGCAGAAGCCGCTTCAAAAGCATCATAAAAAGCATCTAAATATGATTGATTTCCTTTTTGATTCTTTTTTGCGTCAGCAAGAGCTTTATTAAAAACTGGGTTAGCAGTATTGTTTGCTAAACCTTTTAATACGTCTTTTACTGAAATTTGAAGAGTAACGTTAATACCTCCTTCTAAGTCAAGACCTTTGTTAATTTGCTTGTCAGCAACCTCATTGTAAGTAAAATAGTTTAAAAACACTTTTTCTTTACCAATTGAGTCAAGGTATTTGATTTCTTTTTCCTGATCTCCTTTTGCAAATGCTTTTGCATCGCCTTTAACTTTGTTTGCCACAAAGGTGAACGACAGCTGGTAAATACTTACCACTGCAAACAAAATTGCAAAAAATTTAATAAGTCCTCTATTCTGCATTCTTTGTAAAAATTAATTAATTCTTTTTGTTTTGTTTTGGTTAGTTTAATAGAAATGAGGTGCAAAGACACTGCCCCAATTTTAGAAAACGTGCAAATATATAATTCTGAATGTGATTAACCAATTTATTTATTGATTAATATCAAAAAAAAGACTGCAAAAAAGCAGTCTTTTCATATTTATTTTCAAAAGTTTATCCTAAAACTGTAGCCAAAGCATCATTCATACCACGAACTGCATCGGCAGACTTAGCGAACAAAGCTTTTTCAGCATCGTTTAATTTGATATCAATAATTTCTTCTAAACCGTTTTTACCAATAATACAAGGTACTCCGATGCAAATGTCGTTTTGACCATATTCACCTTCAACAAAAACTGAACATGCAATCATTTTCTTTTGATCATTTAAGATAGAATCTACTAAATACGCCACCGAAGCTCCAGGAGCATACCAAGCAGAAGTCCCTAACAATCCTGTTAACGTTGCTCCACCTACCATAGTATCAGCAGCTACTTTATCTAATTGCTCTTGTGATAAAAATTGAGAAACTGGAATTCCATTGTAAGAAGCCAAACGTGTTAATGGAATCATCGTTGTATCACCATGACCACCAATAACCATTGCAGAAATATCATTAGCTGGTTTATCTAAAGCCAAAGACAGATAGGTTCTGAAACGTGAGCTATCTAATGCTCCACCCATTCCAATGATTCTGTTTTTAGGCAATCCTAACGATTTGTATGCTAAATACGTCATGGTATCCATTGGGTTAGATACAATTACGAAAATAGCCTCTGGAGAATACTGTAATAAGTTTTCAGCAACTGATTTTACAATTCCTGCATTGATACCAATTAACTCTTCACGAGTCATTCCTGGTTTTCTTGGAATTCCAGAAGTAATTACTACCACATTACTTCCAGCCGTTTTCGAATAATCATTCGTAACACCCGTTACTTTGGTATTAAATCCTGTATTGGTTGCACATTGTGTAATATCTAAAGCTTTACCTTCAGCAAAACCCTCACGGATGTCTAACAATACGATCTCGCTTGCAATTCCTCTGTAAGCCATCACGTCTGCACAAGTTGCTCCAACGTTTCCAGCTCCAACTATAGTAACTTTCATTTTATGTATAAATTTTGGTTGTTTTTATTCGTTTTTTATGCGTCAATATTAGCGTATACTGCGTTTTTCTCAATGAACTCTCTACGAGGCGGCACCTCATCCCCCATTAACATAGAGAATACACGATCAGCTTCAGCTAAACTGTCAATATTTACCTGACGAAGTGTTCTGAAATCAGGATTCAAGGTAGTTTCCCACAATTGTTCTGCGTTCATCTCTCCAAGACCTTTATAACGCTGAATTCCTGCTCCACCACCCATTCTTTCGTTTGCCGCATCACGTTGCGCTTCTGTCCAACAGTATTCTTTTTTGTTTCCTTTTTTTACTAAATATAAAGGAGGAGTGGCGATATATACATGTCCTTCTTCAATTAATTCTTTCATAAAACGGAAGAAGAATGTTAATATTAAGGTAGAAATGTGACTACCGTCGATATCAGCATCACACATAATAACCACTTTATGATATCTTAATTTCTCTAAGTTTAAGGCTTTACTGTCTTCAGCTGTTCCAATAGTTACACCTAAAGCAGTAAAAATATTACGAATCTCTTCGTTTTCGAATACTTTGTGGTGCATCGCTTTTTCCACATTCAAAATTTTACCACGTAATGGCAAAATTGCTTGGAATGCACGGTCACGACCTTGTTTAGCCGTTCCACCTGCCGAGTCTCCCTCGACAAGGAAAATCTCACATCTTTCTGGATCTTGTTCCGAACAATCGGATAATTTACCTGGCAATCCGCCGCCACCCATAACGGTTTTACGTTGCACCATTTCACGCGCTTTTTTCGCTGCGTGACGTGCCTGAGCTGCTAAGATTACTTTTTGAACAATGATTTTAGCATCATTGGGATTTTCTTCCAAATAGTTTTCCAACATCTCAGCTACTGCTTGAGAAACTGGAGAAACTACTTCTCTATTTCCTAATTTCGTTTTGGTTTGACCTTCAAATTGCGGTTCTGCCACTTTTACCGAAATAATAGCGGTTAACCCTTCACGGAAGTCATCTCCTGAAATCTCAAATTTTAATTTATCTAATAACCCCGAAGCATCAGCATATTTTTTTAACGTACGAGTTAATCCCATACGGAAACCTTGTAAGTGCGTTCCTCCTTCGTGAGTATTAATATTATTTACATAAGAGAAAATGTTTTCAGAATAACTTTCGTTGTAAATCAAAGCTACTTCAACAGGAATTTCTCCTTTTTCGTTTTCCATAGAAATTACGTGACCAATAATAGGCACACGGTTTCCATCCAAGAACTTAACGAATTCTTTTAATCCTTCTTTAGAATGGAAAACTTCATTACGAACTTCTCCTTTATCATCGATATCACGTTTGTCTGTCAGCGTAATGGTGATTCCTTTGTTCAAGAAAGACAACTCACGCATACGAGCTGCTAACGTATCATAAGAATATTCTAACGTTTGAGTAAAAATCGTTCCATCTGGCTTGAAAGTAACAATCGTTCCTCTTTTTTCTGTAGTTCCAATTTGTTTTACAGGATATAATGCTTTCCCTTTTTCATATTCCTGCTCATACACTTTTCCTTCTCTATGAACGGTTGCGCGTAAATGATCTGACAAGGCATTTACACACGACACCCCAACTCCGTGAAGACCTCCCGATACTTTATAGGAATCTTTATCGAATTTACCTCCGGCACCAATTTTAGTCATTACAACCTCAAGAGCCGAAACACCTTCTTTTTTATGAATATCAACAGGAATACCACGACCGTTATCTTCAACTGAAATGGAATTATCTTCGTTTATGATTACAGAAATAGTATCACAATGACCTGCCAAAGCCTCATCAATCGAGTTATCTACTACTTCATACACCAAATGGTGCAAACCTCTCACCCCAGTATCACCAATATACATCGAAGGACGCATACGTACGTGCTCCATCCCCTCAAGGGCCTGAATACTGTCGGCAGAATAATTATTCTTTTTAACTTCTTCGCTCATATTATCTTTTTCGAAATTATTTTTTTGTATAACAAGCAAATATAATAAAACACAACTTTTTTTTCTATAAAAAACCTCAAAAACACCTTTAAGTTATCAACAAGTGTTAATAAAGAGATAATGCCTTAAATCGAATAAAAATAGCCTTAAAACGGATTTTGATACTTTTTAAATCAATCAAAAAAAGTACTAAAACAGAAGATTGATTATAAGGCCTTAAAATCGATTTTAAAAATTGATTTATTTTGAAATTGGACACAAAAAAACCTCAGCAACTTAATTACTGAGGTTTCTACTTCCTATTCAGCGTAGTGTGAATTATCCGGAAGTTATCTTGAACTAACTAAAACTATACAACTATTTCTTTTTCATAAGCTTCTTCATGAACATTGGCTACTGCTCTACCGGAAGGATCATTTAGTTTTTTGAAGGCTTCATCCCATTCTAAAGCAATTTTGGTACTACAAGCCACACTGGCTTCTTGAGGCACACATAACGCTGCAGTATCACTCGGATAATGTTCACTAAAAATGGTACGATAATAATATTCTTCTTTGTTCATAGGCGTTTGAATCGGGAATCGGAATTTAGCATTGGCCAATTGCTCATCAGAAACTGCTTCGGCCACCATTTCTTTCAAGGTATCAATCCAACTATAACCTACTCCGTCACTGAATTGTTCTTTCTGACGCCATGCCACACTTTCAGGCAACATATCTTCAAATGCTTTACGAAGTACCCATTTTTCCATACGCTCTCCATTGATCATTTTGTCTTGCGGGTTGATTCGCATGGCTATGTCCATGAATTCTTTATCTAAAAACGGTACACGACCTTCGATACCCCAAGCTGCTAAACTTTTATTCGCACGCAAACAATCGTACATATGTAGTTTACTCAACTTACGGACTGTTTCTTCGTGGAATTCTTTGGCATTCGGCGCTTTATGGAAATACAAATAGCCACCAAACAACTCATCGGAACCTTCGCCCGAAAGCACCATTTTTATTCCCATTGATTTTATCACACGAGCCATTAAATACATAGGTGTACTAGCACGAACGGTAGTCACATCGTAGGTTTCCAAGTTATAAATCACATCACGAATCGCATCTAATCCTTCCTGAATGGTGAATTTAATTTCGTGGTGAATGGTTCCTAAATGATCGGCTACTTTTTGTGCTGCTGCCAAATCTGGCGAACCTTCTAAGCCAACCGCAAACGAATGCAATTGCGGATACCAAGCTTCCGATTTATCATCGGTTTCTATACGACGACTCGCGTACTTTTTGGCAATAGCCGAAGTAATAGAAGAATCCAATCCACCCGAAAGTAATACGCCATAAGGTACATCACTCATTAATTGACGATGCACGGCCGCTTCTAAAGCTTCACGAATAGCTTGAATACTCGTTTCATTGTCTTTTACAGCATCATATTCTGTCCATTCGCGATCGTACCATTTCACTAATTCACCCGTTTTACTATGAAAATAATGCCCTGGTGGAAACAATTCGATTTTTGAGCAATAACCTTCTAAAGCTTTTAACTCTGACGCCACATAAAAAGTTCCATGCTTGTCCCAACCGATGTACAAAGGAATAATCCCCATATGGTCTCTCGCGATGAAATATTCATCTTTTTCTACATCATATAATGCGAAACCAAAAATTCCGTTCATTTCATCCACAAATGTTGGCCCTTTTTCTTTGTACAATGCCAAAATGACTTCGCAATCACTTTGGGTTTGAAAATCATATCGTCCTTCGAATTGTTTACGCAATTCTCGGTGGTTGTATATTTCACCATTAGCCGCCAAAACCAAATTACCGTCCGTACTAAACAACGGTTGTTTTCCTGATGCAGGATCCACAATAGCCAAACGCTCGTGCGCTAAAATAGCTTTGTCATTTGAAAATATTCCACTCCAGTCTGGTCCGCGGTGACGGATGATTTTTGCCATTTCCAATACTTTAGGACGCAATATTTCGGCTTTTTGTTTTAAATCGAAGGCGCATACAATTCCACACATACTTTTTTGAATTATGAATTATGAATTATGAGTTCATAATTAGATTTTACTTATTATTTTATTTCTGAAACAAAATTGAATAATTTGATTATATTTAAAAACTAAAAATTATATTTCAATTACATTTATAAATTAAAAACTGAAATTACGTAATAAATTAAAAAAAAATATTTGCTTTTTCAAAAAAAAGTTAGAAATTCTAATTTATAGAACACTTTGATTATTTTTGCAAAAAAGAAAAAATGATAAAAAAAGAAAAATTTGAGACGTTTGATGCTTTACGTTTTTTTTCTTTCTTATTAGTTTTTATTTTCCATTTACCACCTGACTTAAGACCATTAGAGACTAGAGGAGATATTGGAGTTTGGTTCTTTTTTTCCTTAAGTGGTTTTTTAATAACCTATCTTTTATTAATTGAAAAGAAAAATTATTCAAAAATAAATTTTAAAAAATATTTTATAAGGCGATCATTAAGGATTTGGCCTTTATACTTCATAGCCCTAGGGTTAGCTTTAGCATATCACATAGTATATAATATGTACGGATCTGGCAATTTATTAGACAACTACGAACAAAACTGGATTTTGTCTGTCTTATTTTTAGAAAATTATAGAGTTATGTATTTTAATAGTTTTTCTAATTTACCTATTGTTCCTGTACTTTGGTCGTTATGTGTTGAAGAACATTTTTATATTTTATGGGGGCTTATTTTAAATTATACAAAAATCAAAAATTTACCTTTTTGGATAATATCTCTGATAATAATTTCATATATATTTAAACAGGTTTACTTTATTTATAACATAAGGCTGGTAGATATTCTATCAAATTTAGATTTCTTTATGTATGGAGCAATACCCGCTTATTTATATGTAAACTATAAAGACCAAACAACAATCATAATAAATAAAATTAGTCTCATTGTTAAGTTAATAATTTGCCTAGGATGTATTTCATACACTCTAGGAACATCTTATTTTTCCTTTAATCATATAAATATTATAGAGCCATTAATTTTAGGGCTGTTTTTTTCAAGTATTATTTTGATAATGCTCCCAAAAAACAATAAACTTAAAATATCCGAAGAAAACATATTATCAAAAATGGGCACTTACACTTACGGACTTTATATATATCATTCCATAGTAATACTTGTGTTATATTTTCTTCTTACAAAAAATAGCATTAAAATGGAAAAAACAATACTTTCCATAATTATTTTCACACTTTCATTAACTATTACGTTGTTGATAAGTAAGTTATCCTACAAACTTATAGAGTTACCTTTTATTAAACTTAAAAAGAGGTTTGAAACATAACAAAAAAGCCAGTCAATTGACTGGCTTAAACTTAAATATCTCTAAAATTATTTCACTTGAACTCCTTTAGCAAATGTGTTTACTGGTTTTATATAAGGAATGGCATCAATATCTTCGGTTAGTAAATCGTTATCGAAAATGGTAAAATCGGCCCATTTGCCCACTTCCAGACTTCCTTTTTCATTTTCTTCAAAATTAGAATATGCAGCCCAAATGGTCATTCCTTTTAATGTTTCTTCTCTTGAAAGCGCATTTTCGGACTGAAAACCTCCTTCAGGAAAATGTTTCAAATCCTTTCTGGCCACTGCTGCATAAAAAGTATACATAGGATTGACTTCTTCTATAGGAAAATCGGTTCCTAGAGCTATAATTCCAGCTTTGTCTAACATTTTTTTATAGGCATACGAATGTTTGATGCGCTCCTTACCGACTCTTTCTTCTGCCCAATACATATCCGAAGTCGCATGTGTAGGCTGTACCGAAGGAATGATATTTAAACTAAAAGAATCAAAATCCTTTTCCTGCATGATTTGAGCATGTTCTATTTTCCAGCGACGATCTGTTTTACCTTTCAAAACATCTTTATATATATTCAATAAAACTGAATTGGTAGAATCGCCTATCGCATGTGAATTCATTTGGTATTCTGACTCGGCTATTTGTTTGGCTAATTTTTTAATATCTGAAACAGAAGAAAGCAATGCACCGTAATGAGATGGTCTGTCGCTGTACGGTTTATGTAGACAAGCACCGCGAGAACCTAAAGCTCCATCACCCATGAATTTAAACGAACGCACATTTAGATTGTCTGTTTTATAAGGTCCTAATTGTGTATACAAATCAACATTATCCTGAGAAGCCATTACCATCGCATAGATATTAATTTTAAGCTCTTTTCTTTGTTGTAACGTGTCTATTAAGTCGATAACATCTTTTTCTAAACCAGCTTCGTTAATTGTTGTTAATCCATAATCAAACATTACCTTCTCTGCATCTTTTAAAGCACTAATTTGGGTTTGTTGACTAGGTTTTGGAATAATGTTGTACACCAAATCCATAGGATTATCGACAACAATTCCTGTGGTTTCTCCGTTTTTAAGTTGGATTTCTCCTCCTGATACTTTTGTAGTTGGTGTTATTTGAGCCAATTCTAAAGCTTTGCTATTCGCTAAAAGAGCATGACCGTCAATTCGGGTTAAAACAACCGGAGTATTTGGAAACAAATTATCTAATTCGACTTTTGTTGGAAATTCTTTTACTGTCCAATCGTTTTGATCCCAACCACGTCCGGTAATAAAATCAAGATTTCTCTCCTTTTGAAACTTGACCACTCGATCTAAAACTTCCTGATAACTTTTTGTGCCTCTTAAATCTACTTTTTGAAGGTTCAACCCAAAGCTGTAAAAATGCGCATGAGCATCATAAAACCCTGGGTATAAAAATTTATCTCTAGCATCAATATTTTTGGGAGCTTGGTATTTCTTTTGAATCTCTGTAGAGGTTCCTATAGCAATGATTTTACCATTTTTTATTGCCATAGCTTCAGCTTTTCCAAAATCTTTATTTACTGTATAAATCGTAGCATTTGTAATCAGTAAATCGGCTTTTTGCTTTTGTGCTAAAATAGATTGTGCTACAAAAAACAAACCTATAAGTACTTTTTTTTTCATTTTATTCGATTGAAAGAATTTGATATTGTACATTGTTTAATTGAAAAATATAACCTACTTCATTACCAATCAATTGTATACCTAACGGAGATTGAGGAGAAATCCCAAAAATATTTTGTCCATCTAAAGACATTTTAGGCAATGCAGCTGATATAAAAACGGTTAGATTATTGGTTTTTACCAAGCTACCCATTACAGCTTTTTTGTTTACTAAAGTAGTGTCAATTTTTTCGAGGATAGCTTTATGTTCGATGGCTTCTTTAAGTTTGTTGGTAAGCTTTTCTTGTTCGATATGCATCATCGACAAAGCCGTTTCGTGTTTGTCGCCGGCAGAACCTTTGGCATCATTAAGCGAATCTTCTGTCAAGCCCGAAATCATATCCTGAAAGACATCTATTTTGTCCTGAATAATTTGAAGATATTTTTGGTGTATTGTTTGTTTTAAGGTCATAATGTTTTATTTTGGTAAATAATCCATTGGAAGCATATTTGCAATTCTGCCTTCAGAAATTTTACCTCCAAATTCTATTTTATCATTTTCTGAATTGTTACCATAATCATCTACATAGAATGTATTTGTTCGAAAAACAACATTAGATTGATTTGATTTCTTAAATAAAAGACTAAATTGAGAATAAAATTTCTCTACCCCCTCTACTCTAAACATTCCTTCCTTATCGCGAATCTCAACTTTATTTAAATCATCCTCTTTTGATGTAATAAAATACATATTTAGAGGGACTTGGAAACGATTCTTAAACAATTGAAAACTTTTTTCATTAAAATCGTTATCAATTATTGCTTTAAAAAAGTGCTTTGTCGAACCATAGTAAACATGATCTCTAATCTTTTTTATTTTTTCAAATTTTGAAATATCTTTAAATACGGAAGTTCCAAGATAAAAACTATCTGTCACATCTGATTTTTTTATACTTCTTTTAAAAAACTTAATTTTAAATTCAATCAAATCAAATTCAAGTTCATATTCTAAATACTTATTAATAATTTTTAAAGGCTTATCTGCATAGGCATTTAGGGTTAAAGATTTTACATCGTAATAAAAATTTATATCATCTTCATTTTCGATTGTACAATATTTACTTGCTTGCGTTTCTCCTAAAAATTGTTGTTTAAAAATCTTCATTTTGTCTTCCCTAGAAAAATACTGACTTTCTATCTTAATTTCTCTTAGTTGATTCAGTTTAGGGTTTAATTTTATTTGAAGTTTTGTATTTTGGAAAGGATCTGAAATAAAATAAGCATCATATCCCATAAAAGTAATCACTAAAGGAGTATTAATTTTTTTACTTAAATTTAATGTAAAATTCCCTGATGAATCTGTCAAAGTATGAATAGTAGTACCTTCAAAATAAACATTAGCGTTATACAAAGGTTCATTATTCTCATCCGTTACTTTACCTAAAATTGTTTGTGAAAAAGCACTGATTGAAAAAAAAAGCAAAAACAGTAAATATCTACACATAAGACGGTTTTATTTCTAAAAGTCAAATTTATAACTGGCTCCAAATATTCCTTGAACTCCTTGTACTGGATAATTAAGCCAACGGTTATAATTTTGATTTGCTAAATTGTTGCCTTTTAAGAAAAATGTAAATCGGTCGTTGAATTTATAACCAATGTGTGCATTGATATCAAAATAACTATCAAGAGTTTGCGTTTCATCAGGAACTGCAAAACCTGAAAAGCTAGTGAATTCGTCTTTTCTTTCACCAACAAAGTAAAGCTGCGTTCCTGCATACCATTTTTTCCCAATATTAAAATCGGCAGTTAAGGAACCTTTAACTGTTGGTAAATTCCAAGCTTCTCTTTCAAACTTTGTCCCGTAATCCATAACCTCTGCATTAATTCCAAAAGTTACATTTTTATTGATATCTGCCTTTATTTCACCAAAGAAAGAAAGTGTTTTTACGTTATCATATACGACAATAAATGAATTTCCGAAACTATAATTGGTTGAAGGATCAGACAGTAAAGGATTTGATTTAAACAAAGGTTTATTATTTGTAGCATCATAAGAAGCTTTCACATTATAAGCCACGGCACTCGCCAACTTACCTCTTAACCCTGCATAAATATTGTATTGGTTATCTGAAGGTTCTATTAATAATGTTGGTGATAAAAATTTATTTACAGCAGCGAAATCAGCATATGAGCTTTGCTTTAATCCTCCTTCGGCACCAGCAACAAAAACCATTAAATCTCCTACTAATTTGTACGAAGCATTAATTTTTGGATAAATAAAGAAATCACTTTTAGTATTGTTTTCCATACCTGCATAAACATCTTTCATTCTTGAAAAATAAGCAAGATCAGCTCCTAATTCGATTGATAGATCATCTCTTAAAATTTTGAAGCTTGGATTAGCGTTTACAATAAAATTTGATTTTTCGATTCTATAATCAGTCCCAGCTACAGGAGTTGTTAATTGATAAGATGTATCGAATTTTGTATTTAAATAATCTAAACCAAACTTAACTTTTACAGCAGATTCTCCTACATCAAAATTAAATACAGGCTTAATAATAAATCTATTTTCTGAAGAACTATAGTTATCTGTAAACGATATAAAACCTACATTCACCTTTTCGAAAAAGCTTTTAGAAATTCCTAAATCACCACCCAAAGACAAGGTAGAATATTTATGACTAGGCTTAATTAATAAATTGTAAGCTGGATCATAATTTGAACTTTCCATTGGGACTCCGTACCAGTTATACATTTCAGTTTTATATCCTAAAATGGCTTTAAAATCGATTTCATTTCTGTTATAACCATACATAGCATTAATACCTGTTTCAGAAAATTTATCATTTAAATCAACACCTTTAATTCCTCCTTGTGATGATAAATGAGTCACTTTTCCTCCTACATACTGATAGTTGTCCAACTTATGAGTCAAAAACAACTCGGTGTTTGCCGTTAAGTAGTTACCTATTCCTGCCGTAACATAATTAGGATATAAGGTTTCTTGTTTTGCTTTTTCTACACCAGCTGCTTTACCTTTTGCAGGTGTAAAAGTTGAAGCCACAGGGAATGAAAAAATTTGATATTTCACTTCCTCTTTTTTTGACGTCTCGTTATCATCTAATGATGGCACTTCTTTTACTTTGAACGCATCAGAAACTGTTGGTGAATAAGGTTTCACAACATTTACTACTTCTGTCCCAATATTCTCGTCTTTCTTTTGAGCCTTTGTTATTTGTCCAAATAACAGACAGATAGATAATAGACAAATAGATGAAAGACTATTAAAATTAGTACGAGATGATTGATTATATTTTTGCTTTGTTGAAATCATAATTAATTCAATGTATTTTGAAAAGTCATTGTTGCTTTTTGAAATTCTTCAATTTTTGATTCTAAATCTTTGGTTTGTTGTTCGGTCAAATATCCTTTAATATTTGCCAATAGAACTTGTGTTTGTAGTTCAAAAGAAGAACCTAAACTTATATCTAAAAAATGAGCAAACGATTTATTTGTTCTGCTAGAACCTTCAGAAATATTAGACGGTATAGAAATCACACAACGATTCATTTGAGAAATTAATCCATATTTTTCTGTTTCAGGAAAAATTTCAGTTTTTTCAAAAATCATTCTTGCTAATTCCATTCCCATTTGCCAAATTTTAAGTTTTTTAAAATTATGCCTCTTGAATGCTACTTCTTTCATATCTCTATTATCCATTCGTCTATTATCTCTTATCTATTTAACAGATGAATTTGTTTTTGCCTCTTCAGCTTTGATAGCATTTAGTTCGGTTTGTGCTTCGGTGACAACATCATCAAATTCCTTAAAGTTTTTGATCACACTTTCTAAAATATAAGTAGCTTGGAAACTATCTTTTAATCCGTAGAAGTTTTTAGCCATTACAATTAAGCCTTTGGCACCAAAATATTTATAACCCGAATAATCTTTTGCCAATTTTTGAACTACAGTATTAGATGCTTCAAATTTTGATTCTTTGTTTTTGAAATAGGCATCATAATACAACGCTTCTGCGGCTAATTCTCCTTTAGCAATTTTTAATAATTTAGCATAAGCATCCTTAGCTTTAACCTCATCACCTGCTTTAATTGCTGAACGTGCTACGATAATTTGAGCATCACTCTTTATTTTATTGTCTGTTTTAGGATTTTCCAATACTTTATCAGCATATACTACCGCTTTTGCATAGTCCTTTCCTTCGTAGTAAGCCTTCATCAAGTTAGCTTGCGCATACGTTTTGTTTTGAGGAAAATCTGACTCCATTTCCAATCTACTTAAAACTGGAATCGCTTTTTCAAAATCACCTTTCTTCACGAAAATTTCGCAAAGACGAGATAATGACTGTTCTGTAAATTCATTTCTGTTTTTAGCAACAACAAATTCATAATTTTTAACCGAATTACTTGCAGCATTGTCTTTAAAATAAGATTCAGCCAAGTAAAAATTAGCTTTCAAAGCGTGCAATCCGTTAGGAAAATTAGAGACATAACTGTTTAAATTCGAAATAGCCTGTTTAGTATTGCCTTGTAAATATTGCTTTTCGGCGGCTTCCCATGAGTCATTGTCTAATTCAGCATCAGAAACTTCAACAAAATCTAGTGTTTTTACCCAAGCAGCATATTCATCAACACGACCTTTATCAACATAGATTAAACGAGCTGTTTTAACTGCTTCTAACGATTCATCTGTACGAGGAAATTCTGAAGCTACTTTTTTGAATTTGGTTAAAGCCAAATCGTCTTTGTCTCCGTTATAATAAATAAGTCCTTGACGAAGAATTGCTTTTGCAGAGTAATTTCCGTTTTTGTATTCTTCAATTAAATTATCATAAGTCTTTATTGCAGATGCTGTTTCATTTACAGTCGTATAGGTATTTGCCAATTCAAACATAGCATCATCACGATATTGTGACTTCGGATAATTTTTAATAAACTGATTAAACTCGGTTATTTTTTTATCATTCTTACCCATAAAACCATAACAAATGGCTTTGTGGTACGCTGCATAATCAGCATCTACTGTTTTTAGATTTATGGCTTTGTCATACGCTTCTAACGCTGGATTGTATTTTGAAGTCACAAAACGACAATCTCCTAAGCGTAAATAGGCGTCAGTTAAACGTGTTTTATCATCACGTGAAATTTCAGTATAACGCTCAAAATAGTTTCCAGCTTGATCGTATTCCTTTAATTTAAAATGACAATACGCAATGTTATAATCAATGTTTTTAAACTCATCTGTAGTTTTCGCTTCTGGATAATTTGCAAATTGTTTGAAACTCAATAATGCATTCTGAAAATCATCTAAAACGTATTCTGTTTCTGCTTTCCAGAAAGTTCCTCTTGCCGAAAATTTAGCCTCTTTTTGCTCTGCGATTGACTTTTTAAAAATGGCTAAAGCTTCTTTATAATTTCCATCAGTAAATAATTCTATACCCCTATAAAAAGAAACTTTTTGATATGCTCCCTTGGCTCCTAATGACTTATTTTTTTCTAATAAAGTCAAAGCTTCTTTGTAATTCTTCGAAGTAATGTACGAGTTAACTAAAAGTCCTTCGATTTCTGTTTTGTTAGGATTGTTAGGATATTTAGTCATAAACCCATTCAATACATCAGGTACACTTTGATATGAGTTACCTATATCGTAACTCAATCGAGCATAATTAAGGTAAGCGTCTTCTTGAATTTTTGCTTCGAAATTCATTTCAGAAGCGTTTTTAAAAGCATTTAAAGCCTGTTGCTTTTTATCAGTTTTTAAATAACTTTCTCCTAAGTGATAATAGGCGTTTTGTGCTACAAAATCATTACCACCAATAATTTTATTGAACTGTGTGATAGCATTTTCGTAATCATTTTGTTTATAATATGCATACCCTAACTGATAATAATCGGTATTATTCCACTTCCCTTTTTTGCCTTTGTATTCTTTTAGATAAGGAATTGCCTTATCGTATTGTTTTAAATTAAAGTGACTTTCTCCAATAATTTTATTCAGTTCCGATTTTTCTATTTCATTCGATTTAGCCATTGCAGCTTTACCTAATTTGATAGCTTCTTCAAACTTCCCTAACTTAAAGTTCATATCTGCCTGGAAGTACGAAAGTTTTTCTTTGTATTTCTCTTCTCCAGAAACGGCATCAAAATATTTAGAAGCTTCTTTATAATCATCTCCTTCATAGGCCATAAAACCTAAATAATATTTTGCTTGTGAACCAAATTCTGGAGAATTAATGACTTTATTGAAGTATTGTGAAGCTTCTTTCTTCTTTCCAGAATTAAAAAAGCTATACCCTTTGTAAAAGTTAAACTTTTCTAATTCACCTTGCGTTAAAGTCGATTCATCTACTTTATCAAACCACTCCAAAGCTTGTGGATATTTTCCTTGCTCAAAGTAGTACATCGCTACTTCAGAATAGGCTAAATTTTGCTTAGAACTTGTTGGATAATTTTTCACAAAACTTTCCATCTTATCTTCAGCATTCGACTGATTTAATCGAATAGCACAATTAGCAATATAATAACTACAATCTGCCTCAAGTTCATTGTTTGCTTTTTGTTTAACCTGTTCAAAAATAATTTGTGCCGATTGATACTGCTTATCTCTGTATAAAGTAAGTGCTTTATTATAATCTACTAAATTATTAGTGTAAATTTCAGATTGTTGTGCAAAGAGCGCACTCGAACCTGAAAAAAGAACCAACAAGACTGACAATTTGAATTTATGCATGAAGAAAATTTTAGTATTCAAAAATAAGGTTTCTTGTTTTAAAAACGATGAAAAAAAAGGTTTAGTATCTATTTACTTGATTTGATAAAATTTATTTTGAATACGTTCGTTAACTTATTACTTTTACGAAAATAAATCACAAATCATGTCGCAAACCATATTATCGTTAAACAGCGTTAACATATATCAAGAAGGAAACAAAATTTTATCAGATATAAATCTTAAGGTAACTCCGGGAGAATTTTTGTATATTATTGGAAAAACTGGATCTGGAAAAAGTAGTTTCATGAAAACACTTTATGCTGATTTACCGTTAACTCATGGTGAAGGAACTATTGTTGACTATGATTTGAATGGTTTAATTGATGATGACATTCCTTTTTTGAGAAGAAAAATTGGTATTGTTTTTCAAGACTTTAAATTACTACCAGACCGAAGCGTAAACAACAATATGCTTTTTGTTTTAAAAGCGACAGGATGGGAAGATGCCCAAGCCATGCAGGATAAAATTGACGAAGTATTGGATAAAGTAGGAATGAAAAATCTAGCAAATAAAATGCCTCATCAATTATCTGGTGGAGAACAACAACGTGTTGCCATTGCTAGAGCCTTATTAAATGATCCTGAGTTAATACTTGCCGATGAACCAACTGGAAATCTTGACCCACAAACTAGTGTGGAAGTTATGGAAGTTTTGAAAAAAATTAACCAAAACGGAAAAACCATTATTATGGCCACTCACGATTATGCTTTATTAATGAAATACCCTTCTAAAACTTTAAAATGTGAAGATGGAGCTATTTTTGAAGTAGTACAAAAAACAGTTTAAACGATTTGTTATATAATTTTAAAAAGAGAGGCAAATGCCTCTCTTTTTTATTTACGATTCTTTTCTTGCCCACACTTCGACTACGCTCAGTGTGCGACCTACCAATTCCGAAACATAATTACTTAAAAAAATAAAACTTTACTTCTAAGACACTGAGCGAAGTCGAAGTGTATATCAAGACAAAGTGCGAGTATGACAATTATCATTTTCCATTAACAAAGACCATCATACCTTTGAACTTGTAAATCATAGAATATGACAACTTCATTAGTTCAAAAATACAATGTTCCAGGACCACGATATACAAGTTATCCAACAGTTCCCTATTGGGATGAGACAACATTTTCTGTAGAAAGTTGGAAAAAAAGCTTTATCAAATCATTTTCAGAAAGCAATGTTTCTGAAGGGATTAGTCTTTATATTCATCTCCCTTTTTGCGAAAGTTTGTGTACATTTTGTGGTTGTCATAAACGTATAACCAAGCGTCATGAGGTTGAGCATCCTTACATCGAAGCGGTTTTAAAAGAATGGAATTTGTACTGCGATGTATTTCCTGAAAAACCTATCATTAAAGAAATTCATTTGGGTGGAGGAACACCAACATTTTTCTCTCCCGAAAATCTTGAAAACCTTATCAACGGAATTTTCAAAAGAGCTGAAAAAGCAAAAGACCACGAATTTAGTTTTGAAGGTCATCCTAACAATACTACTCGTGAACATTTACAAAGATTGTACAATTTAGGTTTTCGCAGAGTAAGTTTTGGCGTACAGGATTACTCAGATAAAGTACAACAAGCTATTCACAGGATTCAACCATTTCATAATGTAGCCAAAGTAACGTTTTGGGCAAAAGAAATTGGTTACACCTCTATTTCACACGATTTAATTTTTGGACTACCATTTCAAACACTTGAAAATATTGTTGATACTATAGAAAAAACCAAAGCACTTTCCCCCGACCGATTGGCTTTTTACAGCTATGCACATGTTCCTTGGATAAAAGGCAACGGCCAACGCGGTTTTAAAGACGAAGATGTTCCTAAAGATGATGAGAAACGTCGTTTGTACGAAGTAGGTAAACAATTGTTGGCTAAAAAAGGCTATCATGAAATTGGTATGGATCATTTCGCACACAAAAAAGACAGCATGTTCCAAGCGTTTCAGGAAGGGAAACTACATCGCAATTTTATGGGATATACCTCATCTAAAACACAGTTGATGATTGGTTTAGGCGCTTCTTCTATTAGTGACAGTTGGTACGGTTTTGCGCAAAACGAAAAAACACTAGAAGACTATTATACGCGATTAGAAAACAACGAAATACCAGTTTGCAAAGGACATATATTAAACGATGAAGATTTAATTATCCGTAAACACATCCTGAATTTAATGTGTCAGTTCACCACATCATGGGACGATAATTATTTCTATTTTGAAGAATTACCCGAAGTGCTATTACAACTGCAAGAAATGGAAAACGACGGTTTACTCATTATCCAGCACAATGCCATTACCGTTACTGAAAAAGGAAAACCATTTGTTCGTAACATTTGCATGGCTTTCGATTTACGACTAAAACGCAATGCACCACAAACACAATTGTTCTCGATGACAGTGTAAAATCCTGTTAATAAATATTTTGCTTTACTGCTTTTATTTTTTGTAGGTTTGGGTATTGAGATAGCCATGTAGATGGCTACTACAAATATTTCTGAATTAGAGATACTATTATTAAGCCAAAACAAAGAGTCATATGAAAAATAAAATTACCCTTATTATTACTTTAATAGTAATGAATTGTTTTTCGCAAATTCCTAATGTTGAATGGCAGTATTATTATGGCGGAAATAGTTTTGATACTGTATATGATCAAAAACAAACACCTGATGGTGGATATATTATAGTTGGAGTTACCAATTCTTCCAATATTCCAAACTATCATTATAATCAAGAAATTTTACTTTTAAAAATAAACAGTTCAGGAATACTTGAGTGGCAAAAATCAATTGGTGGTGATTTTAATGATAATGGAACCGAAATAAAAATAGCTTCAAACGGTGATTATTTGATTTCAGGAGGTACAGAATCTAATGATTATGATTTTTCATTCAATAGAGGTCAAAGTGATCTTTTTTTAATGAGAGTTAATCCAAGTGGGACAATTTTGTGGCAAAGAACTTATGGCGGAAGTAATTATGATTTAGCTCGAAATTTTATTGAAACACCAGACGGAGGATTTGTCATTGGGGGATTTTCCAATTCAATCGACGGAGACTCAAATGCTAATAATGGAAGTAGGGATTTTTGGGTGATTAAAACAAATAGTATTGGTGTTTTAGAATGGAAAAAAAATTATGGAGGCTCAGATTTGGATTCATTATTAGAGATTATTAAAACATCTGATGGAGGATATATAATGACTGGTGAAACTTATTCTTCAAACTTGCCAAATTATCACGGCAGTAGTGATGTATTAGTTGTAAAAACAGACAGTACAGGTAACTTAATTTGGCAAAAATGTTTTGGTGGTTCCAATTGGGACTATAGTAGTTCAATTATTGAAGCATCAGATGGAAACTTCATCATTGGAGCATCTACACAATCTTTCAATCATGACGTGACTAGTAACCATGGAGGTTATTTTGACTTTTGGGTTTTAAAAATAAACCCATTAGGCACGATACTTTGGCAAAAAACATACGGTGGATCGAATGGAGAACAAATTTCTAATATTATTGAAACAACTGATGGAAACTATATTGCTATTGGACTTTCTGATTCAACAAATGGAGATTTAACCTCTAATAATGGTGGACGTGATTTTTGGTTAGTGAAAATATCGGAGAGTGGAAATTTAATTTGGCAAAAGTCATTAGGAGTTGGAACAAATGAAGCAGCAAATACAATAATACAAACAAGTGATGGTGGTTATTTAGTATCAGGTCAAACAGAAAATTCTGGGATATTGGGTTCTGATGTTTGGGTAATTAAACTTTCCAATGAATCTTTAAGTACTAATGATTTTTCATTTGAAGATAAAAAGATAATAATTTCCCCAAATCCAGTAATCGATTATTTTAAAATAAATAATTCCAAAATAACTAAAGTCACAATTATCAGTTTAGAAGGTAAGATATTAAAAGAATTTGACTCACAAGAAAACTATAACATAAGTGAATTTCAGAAAGGCACTTATTTAGTAAAATTATTAAACGACTCTAATAAAGTTAGTATCACTAAAATAATAAAAAATTAAAGCTTTAACAAATTATAAAACAATCAACTTTATTAAAAAACTATGAAACCAAAAAATATTTGTTTAATCGGATTGTCCCTTTTTGTTATTAGCTATATAATGTTTTCTCAAGGTTCAAAATTATCATACTTTCAAAAACCAATAGATTTTGCACATTGGTTTAATTTAATTGGAGCAGTATTATTACTTTCATTCAATAAAGTATTTCCTAAAAATAATCTTAACACTTTCGCTTCTTTTATTACAACCTTAGGTGTAATTGCACACGTAGGCCTTTGTACTATTGATTTCATAATGTGGAGTTTTGGAAATGATGAGAACGCTAAAATGGAATTAAGTAAACATATAAGTAATACTCCTTCTATTTTATATCCATTTATCATCATTGGGCCATCTTTGCTATTTGTTGGATTAGCAGCCCATGCATTAAATTTTATCAAAACCTATCCTATCAGCTCTTTAATGGTTATAGTTGGTGCACCAGCAGTTGGTTTTTCATTTTTTATATTGAAAGATGGAATTTATATGGTACTAAGTTGTTTACTTTTTGCTTTAGGATTAGTTTTACTTCTTCATAGAAAGGAAGAAACAGAAAAAATCAATTCAATAAAAACCAGCTACTAAAAGTGGTTTTCTAAAATTTGAATTTAAATCGTAATAAAAAATATCTCTTTGTACATTTTACTTCAACTTTAATGAGATGTTTTGGAAATTAAAATCTTATCTTAACATTTTAAACAAACTTTATTTTTTGTAAAAAAATGCGTTCAAAACAATTTGGAGGAAAAATAGCTGATTACTGGAAATCAATTTACCTGCTACGCAAAGTCTCCTGACTTTGTGTAATCATGAATTTTGTTTAAAAAAACAGAATATTACATTTATTTAATAGCAAATAATTACTTAAAATGAAATAACTAACAGTCTAATATTAGCTCAAAGTCAGGAGACTTTGCGCAGCTGGCTATTTTAAATTATATCCTAACGGAGATAAAACCGAATTTGGCTCTGGAACAATTAGAAAAAAATAAAACGCAAAACAGCTCAAAAACAGTTGTTTTCTATGACAGTGTAAAATACTGCTTATAATTATTTTTCTTTCCTGCTTTTATTTTTTGCAGGTTTGGGTAATATGATCTTTAAGTAAATTAATGGTTCATATACTTACAAATTATTAAAGTTGAATTCACTTAACCTACATTTTTTATAGAAATTATAATGACTCTAAAAAGGTATTGTTTAAATTAACGTTTTCTGATTCTCTTTTAGGACAACCTAAAATTGGGGTGTAATTTTCAAATCTTTTAATTAAAAAGTCTCTTGTATTAAATCTGTTATTTATAGAATCTCTAACTATAAAAGATTGTTGAACAAAAATATCATCTATACTTGGGTAATTATTGTTAAAATGATTACAAATATCCTTTAATAAACATCTTAAAGTATAATCTTCAATATTTTCAAAAGAAAAAGTCAGATGATCATATTTTAATTTTAAATCTCCGAAACGAGTCACATAATCAATAATATTTGGTAGTGAAGTATTTAAAATATCTAAATTAATTTCATCATTCAATGCTTCCTCTTCAAAGTCAATATATTTTCTGAGTTCTGACATACTAAATTTATTTAACTATTCAAATTAAAAGAAATTTAATTATACTATCAAAAAAACATTACTCTAATAGCAGTGTCCAAATGCAAACATATCACTCGTTATACTCGATTGTGTATATTTTTATCCATGCAAAACTTTTAACTACTCTTTGTCTAAAATATAACTTTTCGAAATTAGACACATTCTTTGTATCAAAAAATATTTAAAAAAGACATACAAAATATCTAATTTCTCATAGTATGGACGATAAAGAATTTCAATCGGTTATTATGTATATTTGTAAGTAATATGACTGTTTTTCTAACAGTATATCAAACAGAAACTTATAAAATCGAATTATGAAAAATTTGTTTACTTTATTAATTTTATTCATTACAACTGCAATCTATTCTCAAACACAAACCGCAACAACTGAAAACGGGAAAAAAGTAATTTTAAAAAGTGACAAAACCTGGGAATATGTTGACGTTAAATCTAACCTACCTGAATGTAATTTAGAAAAAGACGCATCAAAAGCAAATGAAAGATTAAGAAAACATGCTGCAGTAGAAAATGATTGTACTGTCAAAGATGTGAAATTTATAAATCTAACAGAAAGTTTAGGAAATGGAATGTATTCTTTGTGTATAAAAGGAAAAATAATGAAATATAAAAAAGTGGGAACTGTTTTTATGAAAGCTGATGCTAATCCTATGGGTAATTAACAAGGATTCCCCTGCTAGCGCGAGCGTCTCGCTCGTGCTTATTAACAAACTATAATAAATCAAACCATCAATGTCATATCAAAAAGAAATTAAAGCCCATTTTGAAAAGAACAAAGAAAAATGGTTTGGTGAAATAGAAAACGGAAAGTGGAGAAATAGTGAAAACTTTTATCATCATATTTTGCCAAAAGAAGAGGAAGTTTTAAACTTATTGGAGACATATAGAGACAATTTAATAGAATATCTTGAAAAGAAAAAAATTAAAAAACACATCTATTTCCATCATTTAAATTCTTCACAAGCAATGTGTTTGAATTTCTTTTATCCTCTACTTGCAGAAAATGAACTCGACGTAATTTTGATGTTAATTGGTCTAAATGAAGAAATTGATTATGATAATACTTGCTTTGAAAAAGCGTCAGACATTGAAAAGAATAAAAACTATAGACCAACAAGTTTCGATTTTTATATAAAAACAGTTTCAGGCAAAAATGTATTTTTCGAGATAAAATATACCGAACAAGAATTTGGAAAAGCCAAGCCTGACGACTTACATAAACAAAAGTTTGACAATGTTTATAAAGACAATTTAAACGCAATTAAAGAAAAATATCACGACCAAAAAGTTTTTCTTGAAAATTATCAAATTCTGAGAAACTTAATTTGCATAGCTGAAAACTCGTATGTCTGTTTTATATATCCTAGTGGAAATAAAAAAATCAAAGAACAAGCAGAAAACGCAAAATCAAAATTTGTGAAAAGCGAATTAAAAAATCACTTTAAACCTCTTACTTGGGAAAGTGTTTTAGACTATACTGAAAAGAACGTAAAAAACGAAAGCATAAAGAAACAACTTAAAGACTTCAAAGAAAAATACAAAATATAAAGCCCCCAGTTAGCGCGAGCGTCTCGCTTGTGACCACCACAACAAGCAAACACTTTTAAGAAATCACCCAGACTGTGAGTACGAGCGAGACGCTCGCAGTAGCAAATGAAAAACTTTTAATCTCTCTTTGTTTTTAAAATAGAATTTTTACAAATTAGACACACTTTTTGTTTCAAAAAAATATTTTTTAAAAAAAGGAAACAGATTTTGTGCTTAAATAATTAAAATGAAAAAAAAGAAACAGAATACCAACTGTTGTCTGAGGCTCACGAAGACAACATAAAAACACTTCTACAATTGAATTCATTTCATATTTCAACTAATGTGATGATACTTCAACAGGCTAAGTGTACTTCCTAAAAAAATAAAACTGCACTGTAACTAAGCTTCTATTCTTAAAAGTTAAGCGCAAACTGTATTGTATCGTTTTGTATATTTGAGACTAGCATCAATAAAATGAATTTCGATCAAATAATAGATAAAATACATCCTCTTTCTACTTCGGCTAAACTCTTGCTAAAAGAAAATGTGGAAGAAGTAAGTTTTCCTAAAAACACCATCGTCATTAGAGCTGATAAAATTGAAAAAAATATCTTTTTCATTAAAAAAGGGATCGCCCGAACATTTTTTGAAGCTGATGGCAATGAAGTCACTTTTTCCTTTGGAAAAGAAGGTGATACTATAGCTTCTTTAAAAAGCTATATCGACAATCAAAAAGGATACGAAAGCATCGAACTTTTAGAAGATTGTGTGCTTTATAAACTTACTACCGAAAATCTTAAAAAGCAATTTCAGGATAATATCGAAATAGCCAACTGGGGCAGAAAATTTGCCGAATATGAACTCTTAAAAGCTGAAGAGAGGCTTATTTCGAGACAGTTTGGAACTGCTACAGAACGCTATGGCGAACTTTTAAAAAACCATCCTAGTATTATTCAAAGGATACAACTGGGACATATCGCGTCCTATTTAGGCATAACTCAAGTCAGTTTGAGTAGAATACGAAATAATAACAAATAATATTCTTTTTTATCATTTGTAAAATTTTTACAGAAATCAAATACAGAACTTTGTAAAAAATAAAGCATGGATATTACAATTAGAAAAATAACTGTAAGTGATTTACATGAATTACAGGAAATAGGAATACGTACTTTTGAAGAAACTTTCGCTTCCGAAAATAGTGAAGAGGATATGAAAAAATATCTAGAAAATAGCTTTGCAAGCGAAAAGATGAAAGCAGAACTTGCAGATAAAAACTCTGAATTTTATTTTGCATTGTTTAAAGGAAAAGCAATTGGATATTTAAAAGTAAATAGTGGCCAATCTCAAACAGAAATAAAGAGCGAAGATGCTATGGAAATTGAGCGAATTTATGTTCTAAAAGAATTTCATGACAAAAAGGCGGGACAAGTTCTTTTTGATAAAGCCATTGAAATAGCAAGAGTCAACAATATGAAATATGTTTGGCTTGGGGTTTGGGAAGAAAATCATAGAGCAATACGATTTTACGAGAAAAACGGATTTGTAGCCTTTGACAAACATATTTTCAAACTTGGTAATGATAAACAAACTGATATAATGATGAAACTAAAACTCGATTAGTAAATCCGTTTCAAATATCATTTGAAATCCCAGATAACGCGAGCGTCTCGCTTGTGCTGAGCTAAAATAACATTACCCGCTGCGCAAAATAAACAAATCATTTTTTTGTTTCTAAAAATTAAGCACAAAACAATTTTATAATAAGTACTATATTTTTTTACGTTAAGTAATTTAGATTATTTTAGTAGCATAAAATAAAATCGATAATGTATTACTTAGTTTTTTTACTGGCTCTTACTGGGCTTTTAATATCTTCAAATTATTTTACAAATTCTGCAGAAGCCATTGGAAAATACTTAAAACTGCCATCTTTTGTGGTTGGTGTTTTTATTGTTGGTATAGGAACCTCGTTACCAGAACTTATCTCAGGTATAATATCTGTAAATAAAGGTGCTTCAGAAATATTATCAGGAAACATCATTGGTGCAAACATTTCTAATATTCTTCTTATAACAGGTCTTGCTGTGGTTATAAACAGGAAAAATATCTCTTTAAAAAGTGGTTACATGTATATTGATTTAAACTATCTAATAGGTAGTTTTTTATTTTTCTATATAATCGCTTATGATGGTAAAATGGAAGCTACCGAGTCATTTTTTGGGTTATTAATGTTTATTGTTTACAGTATTTATCTAATAAAAGGGGAATCAAAAAATAAGGAAGCGGCAAAAATAAAAACTGAAAAATTCCCTATCGTTCCTTTGTTGATATTGTTATTATCAGCAGTAGGAATCTATTTTGGTGCTGATTACACAATTATTTCACTTGAAAAAATAGCTACTGATTTATCAATACCAAAATCTATTGTAGCTTTAACATTACTATCACTTGGAACAACCTTACCAGAACTAACAGTTAACATAAGTGCCATAAAAAATGGAAAAGCCGAAATGGCCATAGGAAATGTATTAGGTTCTTCTATTTTTAACACCTTGGTAATTCCTTCAATTGCATCCTTTTTTGGCACAATTGCGGTTACAAATAACCTTATTCAGTTTTCATTACCAGTAATGGCAGCATGTGGACTTCTGTTTTATTTACTGACCCAAGACAAAAAAATTTCGGTGTGGGAAGGTTTATTGTTTATTTGTTTGTATTCCCTTTTTATTTTTAAAACGGCTACGATTTAAATCAATGATAATTTTAGATTTTAAAAACATAGAAACTCGCGTTTGCAAGTGGAAAACCGTTGTATGAAACAGAAGAATCAAACTCAATCAATTTAAAAAATTAAAAAATATAATTTTTAAAAGCCTTAATTTAAAAATAATTTAATACTTTAAAAAAATAAATGAAAAATTTTTAAAAAAATATTGTATGTTTGTGGCTTAATAAATAATCATTTTTATGAACGAAGGAAAAATCAAGTTTTTCAATGAAGCAAAAGGCTTCGGATTTATTACTCCAAATGATGGTAGTAATGATGTGTTCGTGCATGTTACTGGTCTAAATGAAACAGTACGTGAAAACGACTCGGTAACTTACTCTGTAGAAAACGGAAAAAAGGGACCAACAGCAACTAATGTAAACGTTATCTAAGATATATTTTGCCTTTACAAACTAAGCCAGTCTAAAATAGACTGGCTTTTTTAGTTAATTAATGTCACAGTCAATGACAACGGTTTTTTTTATAATGTCAATGAGTGCATTAAGGTATTACCGTGAATATCTCAATCATACTGAACCAAAATTACTTTTTTCTAAAGTTTCATGAATGTAACACTAGTTGGAAAATTGCACCAACAAAAGTACAATAACAAATATTCTCTCTGAAAAAGCATCAACCAGAATTGCCTTTAAATATTTTTATTAACTTGGGTGAACGAAATTTAGTTTCTATAATTCAACTTGGAATAGTCAAATAACTAAAAAACACAATGAAGCCAAATCAAATTTATCGTCATTTAAATAGCTTAATAACAAATAATTACAAGCTAGTTTCATGCTATGTTCTTATAATACTCTCAGTTGTTTCGTGCAAAACAATTGAAATTGTTGAAAGTTCTGTTTTTAAAGAAGGGAAGTACAATTATGAGAGAATGGTTAGAGTTATTAAAAGGACTGATTATAGTGAAGCGAAAAAAGACAGTCTTCTCAACTCATATAAAAGCATAATTGATACTAACAATGAATTAATATATACTGCCGAAAAGGTTTTGGTTTGGAGAAAGTTTTTAAAGCGTGACACATTAAATCTAGAATATTTTGTTTTTGAACCACCAAAAACCGAGAAAGTAGGTTTATTTTTTCTTGGCAATACTTCAACTGTAACAAATTTTTCAAACGAATTAATTGATTTGGCAAAACAAACGAATTCAAAAATTTATGTATTAAATTATCGTGGCTACGGAAAATCCGAGGGAACTCCGTCATTTAAAACCCAATTTAATGACAATGAATATTTTCTAGACGAAGTTACTCGCAATGAAGGCAAAGTACATTTTGTAATGGGTTATTCTCTTGGAAGTGTATTTGCTACTAAGTTGGGAACTGAAAACAATATTCCTAACTTATATTTACTTTCTCCTTTTTCGAATGCGAAAACACTTTTGGCCTATCAAAAAAAAGTATTTACCAGAGGGCCAAAAATCTTGTTTAGACCTTTTTTAAAACTGAAAACTGAAGAACATTTATTGAGCATTTCAAATACTGAAGAGATAAAAAAATTTAAAGGAAATTTAGTTATAATGCAAGGCACTAGTGATCATGTTCTTCCTTATTCGATGGGGGTTAACTTATATGAAAATGCAGTGACAACATCAAAAAAGATATTTCCAATAAAAAATGGTGAACACAATGCCCCTTTTCAAAAGGAAAATTGGAAGTTTATTATAGATGAAGTAAAAACTCAAATATAAATTATCTACAGTTTGGTGTGCTTTGTAAAAAGTCATTTATAACTTGATACCAACAAAAAAGCCCACTCAACCAGTGGGCTTTTTTTAATTCTTCAACATTGAGAAAATTTCGTCTTTTAAAAACAGTAACTTGGCTTTCAGCTCGTGCATATGTTCGTCTGAAGTTACTTCGGCACCTGAATTGTATTTGTGGATTTCGTGTTCCACTTCGTGGTATTCGTCAAATAGTTTTTTAAAGTGGTTGTCGGTTGTTTTTAATTCGTGGATTTTTGCAGTGAATTCAGGGAATTCGTTTAGTAAATTGTGTCTTTCCATAGTATTAGAAATTTTAATTATTTATATATATTCTTTTGTTTAGACATAAAAGAATCAAAAAGTCAATTTTTAAATCCTTATAGAAATTTTAGCTTTGAAATTTCGGCTTCGATGAAATCGGAAATAAATCTCAAAACTGTCCTTCTTTTGGTTCATGTTAACTTGGCTCCATTCGACTTCTTCTTAAAGTCTTTAAAAAAGCAAAGAAAACAAACATCAATTATCGGCAATGTGGTGTGTTTTGCACAAACAAGCTTACATTACTTGGAGACACAAAAGGTATATCAAGTCCCAAACCGCGTAAAATGAATAAAGTACCTATTACAATAGTAATGAGTGGAATAATTTTTTGAATCCTGTTACGCATTGGAACAGTAAATATATTAGAGACATAAACCACAGCGCTCATCATAGGAATGGTGCCTAATCCGTAGAGGAACATATAGCCTACTCCCAATGCTTCATTTTGCATGGCAATGGCTCCAAATAAAGCTACGTAAACTAGACCACAAGGTAAAAAACCATTTAACAAACCAATAGTAAATAAGGAACCATAGGTTTTATTTTTAAATTGATTCCCTAGTAATGATTTTACTTTAGAAATTAATTGATACACTGGTTTTGAAAAATTATATTGGGCAAGAACTTTCTCTGGAATTAATACAAATGCAATCATAAAAATACCAATGAGAACCGATAACTCTTGTTGCAAACCAGCCAGAAAAAGTCCTTTCCCTAACAAACCAAAAACCAATCCGAAGATCATATAAGCCGAAACTCGACCAAAATGATAGATCAAAAGCTGTAATACTTTTTTAGTAGGATTTTTATGTTCAAGTGGCAACATCATAGCAATAGGACCACACATCCCAATACAATGTAAGCTACTTATTAATCCTAAAATAAATCCTGAATACAGCACTTTTTTAAATTATAACTTGTGAGTTAAAAATTATCGAATTACAAATTCACACTCTGTTTATTGAAATACCCAACACCATTATACTCCCAATCTACTGTAATGTCCCAACGACCGCCAACCAAATCTGTTTTAGGTACGAGCAAATTTGAATTGGACAAAGAGATAGGAATCTCAAAATCCAGTTTCTGGTTGGACGGTCTATAAAAGGACACTTTACCTTTGATTTTTTTATGGTCAAACGATTTTGGAAAACTAATTTGTAATCTATCGTTTTGTGTTGAAATTGTCAGTTTTTCTTTTAAATCGTAAGCATTTTGCGACTTGTCAAGCTGTTGCTGAAAATTTAATTCTTTTTTATAATATTCTTCGGTAACCATCTCATGGTCATAATGCGAGTCAGATTGTACTTTAAACACAAAGTACAAAATGAACGTAATAAACAATGCAAATGCTATAACGATTCCTGTGCCCCAATTTGCTTTCATAATTTTATTTTTATTCGAGAATAGATTATAGACGAACGATAGTAGACTATAAAACTCCGTTATAATACTTTTATCTTTTTATCGTAATTTCAATTTCTGTCTATCTATCATCTATTTGTCTATTATCATTCTTTTTCAATTAATTAAAACTTCTCGGACTTAAAAAATTGGTCGAAGTTGTTTCTAATAACTCATTATTGTTATATACTTCAATGGTCACTTTGGTTTTATCACTCTTTAAAAACGCTGGGTGAATTTCGATAAACAATGTTCCTTGTGCCATGGCTTCTTTTTTTACTAGAAACGATTGATTTCCTACTAGTTTGATTTGGCCTTCTTGGTTTGCCAATTTGAAATGTACATTATCAAAATCACGGACTGTTTTATTTACAATTTTATAGGTGAACACATTACTTATCTTATCGCCTTTATGCTCAAATAATTGACCTGGCAATCGTAAAACATCAGCCTCAACATCATTACGCAAAAACAACATCCCAATGAAGATTCCAATAAGTATTGACAATACTGCAACATAGCCTTTCATTCTATTAGTGAAAACGAACTTTTCCTTTTTCACAACTTCATCTTCACTAGCGTAACGAATTAAGTTTATGGGTAAATTCACGCTTTTCATAATCGAATTACACTCGTCTATACATGCTGTGCAATTCACACACTCTAACTGTGTTCCGTTACGAATGTCGATACCTGTTGGACAAACATTTACACATTGGTGGCAATCGATACAATCGCCTTTACCAGCAAGTGCTCTGTCTTCTCCTTTTTTAAATTTGGCTCTACCCGATTCTCCTTCACCACGAACATGATCATAGGTCACATTGATCGTTTTGTTATCCAGCAATACGCCTTGCATACGACCGTAAGGACAGGCTATAATACAAACCTGTTCACGAAACCAAGCGTATATAAAATAGAATACATACGTAAAAATGATAAGTGCAATAAGAGTATTTGTATTATGAAATGGTCCTTGTCGCACCATATCTAAAACATGATCACTTCCTACTAAATAGGCTAAAAAGACATTGGCAATTAGAAAGGAAACCACATAAAAAACAAACCACTTTGTGATTCTTTTTCTAATTTTTTCGGCATCCCAAGCTTGTTTATCTAACTTGATTTGAGCACCACGATCTCCTTCAATCCAATATTCAATTCTACGGAAAACCATTTCCATAAAAATGGTTTGAGGACATATCCAACCACAAAAAATACGACCAAAAGCAACAGTAAATAAAGCCAACCCAACCACTCCAATAATCATACAAATAACTACCAAGTGAAAATCTTGTGGCCAAAACGGAAAACCAAAAATGGAAAATTTACGTTCTAAAACATTAAAAAGTAAAAACTGATTTCCATTGATCTTGATAAAAGGTGCTGAAAAAAGAAATGCTAGTAAAAAATAACTCACCCATTTTCTTCTATCGTATAATTTTCCACTTGGCTTTTTAGGAAAAATCCAAGCTCGTTTGCCCTCTTTATTAATAGTAGCGATGGAATCTCTAAAATTATCATCTGGTAAATTGGTTGCCATTTTTTATCTTTTTTTCATTCTGGCTTGCCGAAGAGTCTCAAGAGACTCCTCGACATTGCTCAGAGTGACAACGTTAAATTTATTATTTTGTTTGTGTTGTGTCAACTGCTGTTGGCGCTTTTGTATCTTTAGGCGTTACAACTCCTTCTTCTGCCCAAATTTCTCCTTCAGGTTCTTTAGCCCCTGCAGGATTTGTACCTTGAAGACTTAAAACATAACTGGCTACTTTTTGAATTTCTGTAGGTTTTATTTGGTCTTTCCAAGCAATCATCCCTTTTCCTGCACGACCACCTTCCATAATGGTGTTGAACACATTTTTGATACCTCCACCATTAATCCAGTTTTTATCTGTTAAGTTTGGTCCAATAGCCCCTCCTCCATCGGCTTTATGACAAGCGATACAATTGGTTTGAAAAATAGCTTTACCAGCATTAATACTTTCAGCATCAGTCAATAAAGTAACTTTTTCTTTATCCATTAAATCTGGAGCTGTTTTTTTGTATTCTTCTACTTGAATTTTAGCTTCTGCCATTTCTTTGTCAAATTCGGCTTTTTGGTTATCATGTCCTAAAACATGAAAACGAACCAAATAAATAAATGAAAAAGCAATAGTTGCGTAAAATAAATACACCCACCAAGGCGGTAATACATTATCAAGTTCCTGAATACCATCATAATTATGGTGTAAAAGCAATTCTCCTTCTTCCTCTACTTTTCGAGAGCGAGTAAGTTTTCTCATCAATCCTTTGTAGAATTGAGTTTCTGTAAAAGGAAGGTTTTCTTCAATTTCTTTTGCTTTTCGTTGCTCTTCTGTTAATAAAGTATCTATTACTCTATCTGTTGCATTTAAGACTAGTTCGATAGCAATTAAAACCAACAAAAACATTAACAAAACCAATATCAAAATAGGATACTTGACAAATGCTGGTCGGTCTCCAGAATCGATAAAGAATTCCATTGCTAAGAAAAACAAAGTGAAAAAAACTGGAATTCTTACATATATAGGAAATAACTTTTTCATGGACTATAGTTTTAAAAATTCATCTGAAGTTCCTTCTGAAAATGGCAAATTGCTTAACTGATTGATTTTTTCTTTTTTATAAGTAAAAACCCAGAAATACAGCCCCACAAAGAAGAAGAAAAAAATTAGTAATGAAATGATTGGATAAATCTCAATCCCTGAGATGTTTTCCATAGTATGTTTTACAAATTTTAACATGACAAATTATTTTTGAGCTTGTAAATCTTTAACTTTAATATCTGTCCCTAATCGTTGTAAGTAAGCAATTAAAGCTACTACTTCACGGTCTTTCATAGGAACAAATGTTTCTCCTTTTGCTTTTGCATTTTTCTGACTTTGCTCATAACTTTTTACGAAATCAGGGTCATTTTTCAAATTTTCTTCAATTTTAGCTGACTGGCTAGCAATAGAAGCTTTTGCGTTTTTAACCTCTTCATCTGTATAAGGTACTCCTAAGGTTTGCATTACACTCATTTTTTTCTCTATTTCAGAATAATTAGCTGCTTTATTGTCAAACAACCATTTGTAACCTGGCATAATTGAACCTGCTGAAGTACTTTGCGGATCCCATAAGTGATTAAAATGCCAATTGTCATTATATTTTCCTCCTACTCTGAACAAATCGGGACCAGTACGTTTTGATCCCCATAGAAATGGATGATCGTACACATATTCACCAGATTTTGAATACTCTCCATAACGAGCAACTTCAGATCTGAACGGGCGAATCATTTGAGAGTGACAGCCTACACAACCTTCTCGGATATATAAATCTCGACCTTCTAATTCTAAGGGGGTATACGGTTTTACACTTGAAATAGTAGGTATATTTGATTTCACAACGATAGTTGGCACAATTTGTATAATACCTCCAATTAAAATAGCAATGGTAGCTAAAATGGTTAACTGAATTGGTTTTCTTTCTAACCACCCATGAAACTTTTCACCATTCAAACGATACGAAGCAATTTTTGTTAAAGCAGGTGCTTCAGCTAATTCATCTTCTACTGCATTTCCATTACGAACTGTTTGGATAGCATTGTAAACCAATACTAACATTCCAATTAAGTATAAGGTACCTCCAACTGCACGCATAGCATACATTGGCATGATTTGATTCACTGTTTCTAAAAAGTTACCATATACTAAAGAACCGTCTGGGTTAAACTGCTTCCACATTGAAGCTTGAGTAAATCCAGCTACGTACATTGGTAAGGCATACATTACTATTCCTAAAGTTCCAATCCAAAAGTGAAAATTAGCTAATTTTTGTGAATACAATTCTGATTTTGTTAATCGTGGCAACAACCAATAAATAATACCAAAAGTCATAAAACCATTCCAAGCTAGTGCTCCTACGTGTACGTGAGCCACAATCCAATCAGTAAAGTGCGCAATAGCGTTAACGTTTTTCAAAGAAAGCATTGGTCCTTCAAAAGTTGCCATACCATAACCTGTAATTGCTACAACAAAGAATTTCAATACAACATCGGTACGAACTTTGTCCCAAACACCTCTTAATGTTAACAATCCATTAATCATACCACCCCAAGATGGAGCAATCAACATTACAGAAAATACAACACCTAAATTTTGTGCCCAATCAGGTAAAGCTGAATATAATAAGTGATGAGGACCAGCCCAAATGTATAAGAAGATTAATGACCAGAAGTGAATAATAGATAAGCGATACGAATATACTGGACGGTTAGCTGCTTTAGGCATGTAGTAATACATTAACCCAAGAAATGGAGTAGTTAAGAAAAATGCTACTGCATTATGCCCATACCACCATTGCACCAGAGCATCTTGCACTCCTGCATATACTGAGTATGATTTTAATCCGTTAACTGGTAATTCTAAACTGTTGAAGATATGTAGTACCGCAACAGTTACAAAAGTGGCAATGTAGAACCAAATAGCAACATACAAATGACGTTCTCTTCTTTTTAAAATCGTCATAATCATATTTACTCCAAATACTACCCAAATTAAAGCTATGGCAATATCGATTGGCCATTCTAATTCGGCATACTCTTTAGAAGTTGTATAACCTAATGGTAATGAAATAGCTGCTGCTAAAATAATTAACTGCCATCCCCAAAAGTTGATGTTACTCATAACATCACTATACATTCTAGTTTTTAAAAGTCGCTGAATTGAATAATAATATCCAGCAAACATCGCATTACCCACAAAGGCAAAAATTACTGCATTGGTATGCAGTGGACGTAAACGGCCATAACTTAACCACGAAATACCATCGGTGATGTTAGGAAATAAATACATAGTGGCTAATAATAATCCAACTAGCATTCCTACTACACCAAAAACTATCGTAGCATAAATGAACTTGTTTACAATTTTGTTATCATAATAAAATTGTTGCATTTCCATAATTTAGTCTTGATTTTCTGAATTTATATCTGTTTTGGTTTTACTCTTTTTTAATTCGTCTTCGAATAACATACGTACCGAAGGTGTGTAGTCATCGTCAAACTGACCGCTCCTCACTGCTCTTATAAAAATGTATAAAAACGTAAGCGCTACAACGATACTGATGGAAATTAATAGATAAATAACACTCATACCTTAAAAAATTTATAATTCAAAATTACTTTGTAGTGAGTAGATAAAACATGATTTTTATCATATGGTCTCATTTTCTCTCTTTACAAAGATTCTTGTAGTTTTTTTCTTATATACTAATATAATTATTTACTTTCTAGTAGCAAAATAATTACTTGTAATGGTTACAAAACTCACAATAGTAACTGTACTCAAAGGCATAATGATTGCCGCTACAATTGGCAACAGGTTTCCTGTAACTGCATAACTCAAACCTACAACATTGTAAAGTAATGACAATCCAAAACTCATATAGATAGTTTTCATTGCATTTTTTGAAAAACGAAGGAAATAATCAATTTTTGAGAATTGAGACGCATCTAAAATTCCGTCGCAAGCCGGAGAAAAAACATTTACGTTTTCTGAAATGGAAATTCCAACATTGGCTTGAGCCAAGGCTCCAGCATCATTAAGCCCATCACCAACCATCATCACGTTTTTACCCTGCTTCTGCAGACCTTCAATAAAAGCAAGTTTATCTTCAGGTTTTTGATTGAAGACCAAAGTAGTTTCTGAAGGTAGCATCTTCTCTAAAATCTTTCGTTCTCCGTCATTATCTCCTGACAAAACGACCAGATTATATTGCTTTGAAAGCTTTTCAAATAAATTTTCCAACCCTTCTCGGTACTGATTATTGAACACATAACTTCCTTTATAGATTCCGTTGATTTCTACGTGAACCTTCGTTTTCTTATGCGTATTTTCACTCATATGTTGCAAAAACTGTGAAGAACCTAACTTTATAGTATAACCATTAACCGTTGCAAAAATTCCTTTTCCGATAATTTCCTCAAAATGTGTGATTTCAAGTTTTACCTGATTTGGTATAAAATCATACAATCTTCTACTTAAAGGATGATTTGACCCTCGCAAAGTATTTTTTAAAAGTTTTAAGTCTTCATCGCTTAAAGACATTCCTTCATAAATTATCGAAGTCTTTTTATTAGTAGTAATTGTACCAGTTTTATCAAAAACGACTGTATTTACTTTAGCTAATTGTTCGATAACCGTTGCATTTTTCAAATAGAACTTTTTGTATCCCATAATACGAAGTACATTACCTAACGTAAAAGGAGCTGTTAATGCTAAGGCACAAGGACAAGCCACAATTAAAATCGCAGTAAATACATTGAAAGCAGTATTAGCATCGATAAAAATCCAATAACTAAAGGAAACAATAGCCAAAAGCAACAATGCTGGCGTAAAATAACGACTGATTTTATCCGTAATAGTTTTATATTTTCTGTCGATATGTTTTTGGAATACATCGTTACTCCATAATTGGGTCAGATAACTTTGAGAAACCGACTGCAATACTTCCATTTCAACTACATTCCCAATCTGCTTTCCTCCAGCATATATCTTATCGCCAGATTTCTTTTCAATTGGTACGGCTTCTCCTGTTACAAAACTGTAATCGATGGATGTTTTTTCAGAAATCAGTATGCCGTCAACTGGTATTAATTCTTGGTTTCTTATTAAAAGTCTATCTCCTTTTTGAATATCATACACCTGAATTGCTTCTTCTGACTTATCGCTTAAAATTTTGGTGACAGCAATTGGAAAATAGGATTTATAATCACGTTCGAACGAAAGAAAATTATAGGTTTTCTGTTGGAACATCTTCCCTAACAGCATGAAAAAAATCAATCCACACATACTGTCAAAAAAACCTTGTCCGTAGCCCATGGCGATATCGAATGTACTACGCACAAACATCACCACAATTCCTAAAGCGATAGGAATATCGATGTTTAACATCCTAGATTTAATACTCTTCCAAGCGGAAACGTAATACCCCCAAGCGGAATAAAAAAATGGTGGTAAAGCCAACGCAAAAATAAGCCAGCGAAAGAATCCTTTGTATTGTTCGATCCAAAATTCACCCACTTCGAAATATTCTGGAAACGACAGCAACATAATGTTACCAAAACTGAAAAAAGCTACCCCTATTTTGTAATAAAGACTTCGATCCACTTCTTTTTTCTTGTTCTCATAATTCTCTAAACTGATATACGGCTCGTAACCAATGGAACTTAAAAGTAAAACGATTTCTTTAAGAGAAACCTTTTCAAAAGTGAAAGTGATGCGGACTTTTTTTTCGTGAAAATTTACTTGAGAAGCGGAAACCCCTTTGTTCAATTTATTCAGGTTTTCTAGAATCCAAATACAAGAACTGCAATGAATATGAGGAATATAAAGTGAAACTACCTGTGTTTTATCTTCATCAAATTCCAATAGTTTTTCTACAATGTCCTTATTTTCCAGAAAATCATATTTTCCTTTAATATCTTGTGGAGTAGCTCCTGGTGCGTTTTCAAAATCGTAATAACAGATTAAATCGTTTAAACTGAAAATCTCATATACTGTTTTGCAACCAGTACAACAAAAAGATTTTTGATCAAACAAAATTTCTTCTTTTTTTACAATATCGTTACCACAGTGGAAACAATTTTGTGTATTCATAATTTGCTCATTTTACCTATTGCAAATTTCTAAAGTTAGTTTTTTTTTGAATATGATTTTTATCATACTTTAGTATCTTTGTAAAAAACAATCGGAAAAATGGGTAGATGTGAACAATGTATCGTTAGGGAATTCAGTGCTTTAAAGGCATTGAACAAGGACGAATTGCTAAAACTCGCCGATTGTAAAACGTCTTATGTAGTAAAAAAAGGAGATGTCATATTTGATGAAGGTGATCATCTTGACGGAATTTTTTGTGTAAAAGATGGAGTTTGTAAATTGACTAAACTGAGTTCTAACGGAAAAGATCAGATTGTAAAACTGGTAACACGAGGAGAATTATTAGGTCAACGTTCTTTAATAAGTGAAGAACCAACAAATTTAAGCGCAGTTGCTCTGGAAGACATGACAGTTTGTTTTGTTCCTAAAAGCCAAGTAATGGATTTCTTTAATGACAATAATAAGTTTTCACTAAGCATGATGAAAAATGTGTGTCACGACTTGAAAGAAGCAGACAACATTTTGGTAAATCTTGCTCAGAAAAGCGTTAAGGAAAGACTGGCTACTACACTACTCTATTTACATGATACCTTTGGAGTTAATGAAGATAGTTCTCTAAAATTGCACCTATCTCGAGAAGAAATTTCCAGTATAATAGGAACGGCAACCGAGAGTTGTATTAGATTACTTTCTGAATTCAACAAAGCTGGTCTAATAGAACTTAACGGAAAAAAAATTATTTTGAAAAATAAAAAAGAGTTGAAAAAGCTCTCCGAATAAAATAAATAAAAAAGAGAAGCAGATGCTTCTCTTTTTTATTTTGGCATATCAACTGGACCATCCCATTCTGAGAAACCTCCCATCAAGTTATATGTTGTTTCAAATCCCATTTGGTTCATTATGTTGCAAGCTTGAGCACTTCTTCCGCCTGCTTTACAATACACATAATAGTTTTTAGACTTGTCTAACTCTTCAACTTTATAAATAAAGCCTTGTCCTTTATAGATATCTATATTAATTGCATTTGGAATTATCCCATCATTACATTCATCTTCTGTACGAACGTCAAGAATAACTGCATTTTCATCTTCTTGCAATTTTGACCACCAATCTTCTTGTGTTAAATTCATAATTTATTTTTTTGTATTCAAATTTACTATGCTTTAATAGAACATCCAATAGCTTTGGTTGTTTTTACAGCAATTTCTTCATCTTTCAATAACGAATTAATAGCATTTTCTAAATACTTTGTTTTTACAGCACTTTCGTCTGAATAATTATCATCGATGGCACCTATGTATTTTACAATATTTCCTTTACTAGTTTTTTGTAATAAATAAACGTGAGGGGTTTTAGTAGCTCCATATTGAGGATATATTTTTTGTCCATCATCAAATAAGTACGGAAAAGTAAAGCCTTTTTCTTTGGCTCTCTTTTTCATTAAATCAAAACTATCCTCTTTTTGAACATCAGGATTGTTTGGATTTATAGCAATCACTGGATAACCCAAACTTTTATATTTTTTATCAATAGCAATTATTCTATCTTCATATGCCTTTGCAAATGGACAATGGTTGCAGGTAAAAATCACAACGAAACCTTTAGCATCTTTAAAATCTTTTAAAGACACCATTTTATCGTTAACGTTCTTAAGTGAAAAATCTGTAGCAACATCACCGACTTGATAGCCTCCTGAATTTAAAGTAAAAGCACTAGTAACCGCTACCACTAAAGCAAAAGCTAACATTTTAATAGTTCTCATATAATTTATTTTTTTATTATTGTTAATAATTCTTCTTCAAGTTCTTTAAAAGACGAATAAGAATCTTCGATAAACATTCGTCCTTTTTTATTATAAATTACTGTCGCTGGTATAGACCCTGACCAGCCTTTATCTACTTTTTCAATCCATGCATTTGCATCTGGATCATTTAAATGTATTACTTCAGATTTGAGATTTTTCTTTTTAATAAAAGGAATCAAATTAGTTTCAACTTTTTTAGGTAAATCAAGACTTACTAAAATTACTTTTACATTTTGATTTTTATATTTTTGATTTAATTGTTCAAAATATGGTAATTCCTTTACACAAGGAAGACACCATGTTGCCCAAAAATTAATTACATAAGTTGTATCATCACTTTTATGCAAATAGGGTTCAAATGAATTAAAATCGTATGACTTTACAGTAGTCCCATCTTTTCTATATTCATTAATAGGATCTAACTTAACCTGTTCATGACTGTTTTTTTGAGAAAACATTATTGAGTACAAAAACAACAATAACAAACTAACTCTTTTCATACTTTCAAAATTTTGAGCTTCCTAAAATTAATCAATCTAAAAACCTTAAATTAAAAATTAACAAAAATTTAATTAATACTTGTATATACAAATGAAAAATATTTATACATTTGTACATACAAATTTAGTAACTACAAATATGAAAATTGAAGATATTATAAAATCGACAGTAACATTAAATTCTGCTAAGAGAGCAGTACTTAATGTCATGTTTGCAGATATGGTTGTAACTGACCATTTTAATGAAATTTTGAAACCATTTGATCTTTCTCCTGAACAATATAATGTACTTAGGATTTTAAGAGGCCAAAAAGGTAAACCGGCAAACATGTGCACCATTCAAGAGAGAATGATTGCTAAAACAAGTAATACGACAAGACTGGTAGATAAATTGTTATTAAAAGGATTAGTTACCCGTGAAATTTGCCCTGCTAACAGAAGAAAAATGGAAGTTGAAATAACTGAAAAAGGATTAAATATATTGGCTGAGATTGATCCTAAAGCTATTGAACACGAAAACTTTTTCGGCTCTAAGTTAACAGATGAAGAGTTAGAATTATTCAATAATTTATTAGAAAAATATAGAAGTTAAAACCATGAGTAAATTTATAGAAAGCCAAAATTGGCGTTATGCAACAAAAAAATTTGATGCAAATAAAAAAATTTCTGATTCAGATTTAGAAATCTTAAAAGAAGCAATTAGACTGAGTTCATCATCTTACGGATTACAACCTTACAAAGTTTTGATTGTTGAAAATCCTGAATTAAGAGCTCAACTTCAACCAGCTGCATGGGGACAATCTCAAATAGTAGATGCCTCACACCTATTCATTTTTGCAAACATGGTAAATGTGGGTGAAAAAGAAATTGATACTTATTTAAACAATATTGCTGAAACAAGAGGAATTCCAGTTGAAAACATTGCAGGTTACGGAGATTTTATGAAATCTAAAATTGCGTCATTACCTGAAGATGTAAAAAATACTTGGACAGCAAAACAAACGTATTTGGCTTTAGGAAATCTTTTAAATGCGGCTGCAGAGTTACAAATAGATGCAACTCCTATGGAAGGTTTTGAACCAGAAAAAGTAAATGAAATTTTAGGATTAAATGCATTAGGTTTAAACGCAACTTTAATTGCAACTGTTGGATATCGCCATGAAGAAGATGCAAATCAACACGTGAAAAAAGTTAGAAAATCAAAAGAAGAATTATTTATCAAATTATAATTATTAATTAAATCAAATTTAAAACATGAGAAATTTAAAATCAATCGCTTTAGCATTAGTAATCGCTTTAGGAACATTAACAGCTTCAGCTCAAACAACTAAAAAAGTTGATGCTTCAAAAAGTAAAGTTTTATGGTTAGCAAAAAAAGTTGGTGGTCAACACAATGGTGATGTTAACTTAAAAGAAGGAGCATTAGTATTTAATGGAAAAAAATTAGTAGGTGGTAATTTCACTGTAGATATGACATCTATAAATACAACAGATTTACAAGGTGAATATAAAGGTAAATTAGACGGTCACTTAAAAGCAGATGATTTCTTTGCTGTTGAAAAATTTCCAACTTCAACTTTAGTATTCAAATCTATTGGTGCAAAAGCTGCTAATACTTACACTGTAACTGCTGACTTAACAATTAAAGGAATTACTGCTCCAGTAACTTTTGATATCGTTGCTAATAAAGGTGTAGCTAATGCAACTGTAATGATTGACAGAACTAAATATGACATCAAATATGCTTCTAAAAACTTTGGTGCTTTAGCTGACAAAGCAATTGATGATGAATTTGAATTAAAAGTAAATTTAAAATACTAATCAAACTCAAATTTGACCCATAAAAAAGCCGTTCATAATGAACGGCTTTTTTTATTTGATATACTTCTTTAAAATTTATTTAAAATCATCAAAAGGTTAATTAATTCATTTTAAATGTTTTATTTAAAATTTTGTACTATTTTTACTACAATTAACTTTTAAAACATTTTAAAATGAAAACAAGATTCGTAAATGCCTTTAAGGGTTTATTAGTGCTTTCTGCCCTAATAATCAACAGTTGTCAAGACGACAGCATCGACTCAGTTCAAAAAAGTTCTAATGAAAAACAATCAATTGAAAGTTTAAAACAAGAATTGTCTCCTATTTCTTCACAGGAGTTACCTCAAGCAGTTCAAAATCAACTTAATCTTTCCAAAACTAATCTATCTGAATATTTAAATGATGATTTACAGATTGATCAAGTTATTGTTTTAGGTAAAGTTTCAACAAGTAAAGGAATCACAATGGCTCAAGATGCAGTATCTAATCAAGAAAGCACAGTAGCATTTGGAAACATTAAAGATTCTAAATCAGTTGTTATAGGAAAAATGAAAAATCTATATTCAGGTGAGATATTAACAGCTACTCAAAAAAACGTCAAAGAAACGGCAGTCAAAGAAATACAACTTGATGATAACGTACTAGAAATAACATGGATCAATAAAGGTCAAAAATTTACATCGTTATGTTTCTACAGAAACTCTGGTATCGTTTGGGATAATGTTCTTAGCGGATTAATAATGATGGATACAGAAGGAAAAGTTGAAGTTTCCAACGAAGGACAATCAAAAGTGTATTCAAGATGGTACAAACAATGGTGGACAGCAAGCTGGCTTTGGGGCTCAGACAGAGGAGAAATTGGCTACCAAATAACAATATACTATAGTGGCTCAACTGTTTCAAATACAGATGTTAACGATTGGGGATATATGTCTTTGGGATCAGCTAGAAGCGAAAGCAAAGTAACAAAAGAAACTGGCAGTTATGGTCAATGCAGATATGCATTAGGATTATGCACTCCAACGGGATCTTTAAGCTTTAGCTATAGTTCGTTTTCAGTATCATTCTCTGGACTTGGAAGTAATATTGTTGCTAACGGAAATAAATCACTTTATCCTTGATTTTTTTGCCCATAAAAAACAAAAACTCCTGTGATAAAATACAGGAGTTTTTATAATTATTATCTTATTTAAAGAACACTCTTTAATCTATTAAAGTATAAACTAGAAGCTTATAGAACTTATAGAATTTTAAACAACATTCTTATACTGAAAATAATCACTAAGAAAGCAACTAACAATATTGCTGTCCTCTGTGGTAATTTTCCGGCAAGTTTAGCCGCTAATGGAGCTGCCAGTGAACCTCCTAAAATAAGTCCAACCACAATATACCAATGACTAACACCTAATGATACAAAAAAGGTAATTGAAGCAGCAAGCGTTACAAAAAATTCTGCTAAACTTACAGTTCCAACTACATATTTTGATTTTCTTCCTTTAGCTAAAAGTGTCGAGGTTACTATTGGCCCCCAACCACCTCCACCAAATGCGTCTAAGAGTCCTCCTGAAAAACCCAAAACACCTGTATTATTCACTTTCTTTTTCTCAATTTTTTTCCGAAAAGCTATAGCTATCAAACGGATACCTATTATCATAGTATAAGAAGCTAAAATCCCATATGTTATTGTTTCATATTTGTTACCAAGATAAATCAGTAATAATGCACCACTTACAGCTCCTACTACACCTGGTATTGCTAACCAGAAAAGTAATTTTTTGTTCACATTTCCAAATTTATAATGTGAAAAGCCGCTAATACCACTTGAAAACATTTCGGCAGTATGAATACTTCCGCTAATGGCGGGTAACTTAATCCCAAAAAGCATCATACTAGTTGCACATGTAACCCCATAACCCAAACCAACAGCTCCATCAACAATCTGAGCAAAAAAACCCACAGCAATCATAGCAAAAAAAGCAGAAGGAATCTCACTGGCAAAATGATTCAAATCAGTTACAGAAATTACTGTTGATAAGCCATAGCCAAAAAAAACGGCTAAAAAAACTACCGCAATTTGAAATACAAGGCTTTTATAGTTTTTGTCTTTTTCTGTTGATTTTTTTTTATCAATTAAAACAGAAGTCACTTCATTCAGTGAAGCCAATTTGGCTTTAATATCACCCTTATGCTGATCTCTAAATACATTAAGATTCTCTATACTTTCATTGATATTTTCTGGAATAGATTCTTCTAGATGTTCTCTCAATCTTCTGGCCAAAACTGGAGATTTGCCATTAGTGGAGATTGCAATTTTTAAATTACCTTTCTTTACAATCGAACCTAAATAGAAATCACACAAATCAGGTTGATCAGCCGAATTAACCAATATTTTTAATTGATTTGCCTTTCGCTTTATTTCAGCGTTAATCATTGTATCATTTGTTGCTGTTATAACAAAATCAGCATCATGCAAATCAGCATCTTCAAAAGGACGCTGATAGAAAACAATATGAGGATTATGCTCCAAAACCTCTTTCAGTTTTGAAGATATTTCAGTAGCTACCAGTTTAATATTTATGTTTACGTTTTGACGTAAAAGTGTTTCTGTTTTCTCTAAACCAACGTTGCCACCACCGACAATTAAAAAACGTGCCGTTTCTGTTTTTAAAAAAACTGGAAAAAGTGTATTAGTCATTGTTTTTCTTTTTTAAATCAATTGTGTGAAATAGTGAGAATCGTAAAATATCTCTGCTGTAAAAATCTACACCTGTCTTCTGTTGCTGAAACCAATTCATATACCCCATTTCAACAGTATAAGAATCATTTAATTTATAATTCAGTCCTAGGTAAATTCTATTTTGATCAAAAGTATTTTTAATCACTTTTCTTCCCACATTAAACATTACTTCATCTTTCAGTTTTATTATTAATTTTTCATTCCCTTGTTTTTTCCAAAGCGGAATATCTAATCCTAATTGATAACGCAATCGGAAATTTGAAAATCGGAAACCACCAACTAATTTATTATTCTCTACCTCATGAAAAAATCGAGCTTCTGCTTTGTACTTATGATTAATCGTTAAAAGGCCTACCTTTTGTTTGCTATTGAATCCGAAATCGGGACGTAATTCAGGAACTGTTAGATTGCTTTCTGATTCAGGATTATTTGGATTTTGCAAAAACAAAGTCATTCCGAGATAAGCATTCCAATTTGTTACTAATTTTCGTTCCAAATTCGACCGAAAAACCAGCTGATGCTGAGCCGTTGGATTGTAAAACTGGCGTTCCTGAATTTCACTTAACAACGACCAATTCTCATTAAATTTTAATGTGTTATAATAACCGTACCAAATCAACTGCTGATGTTCTACTTTTTTTTGTGCCGAGAGAAATTCAGAAAATAGCAATAAAGACAGTAAAACTACTCTTCTCATTACTGTAAAATTGCTCGGTAAGCGTAGTCCCCAAACGTTTCCTTTTCTAATTTTTCGTTGACATATCTTCCTAATAGAACATCTATTTCTTCTAAAATTTGGGATTCCGTTTGTTTTTCCTTGTAGATTTTATTCAGTCTTTCCCCGAAACGGTCACCGCCCAACATGAAATTATACTGTTCGGAGCCAGTTCCTACAAAACCTAATTCGGCAACATACGGACGACCACATCCGTTAGGACAACCCGTCATACGAATGGTGATTTCATCGTTTGTTAAACTATACTTTTCCAACAAAGGTTCTATTTTCGTTACCAACTCTGGCAAATAACGCTGTGCTTCTGCCAACGCCAGCGGACAGGTAGGTAAGGCCACACACGCCATCGAATTCTTACGCAAAGCACTAACCTGTTTTTCGATATTGTGTTGCTTCAATAGTGCTACTACTTTTACTTTATCGCTTTCCTTGATCTCACCCAAAATCAGATTTTGATTTCCAGAAAAGATGAAATTGCTGATATTCAATTGTGCCAATTCATATAGAAACTGCTTCTGCTCAGGCTGTACCACACCGTGTTCAACAAACAACGTATAAAACCATTTTCCTTGATGGTTTTGCTCCCAACCGAAACGATCGCTTCTTTCAGTGAACTTGTAAGGCCTTTCCGGTTCAAATTCGAATCCGATACGGTTCTCCAGTTCTTTTTTAAATCCTTCCACAGTTAATTTATCCACCGTATATTTCAGACGGGATAATTTTCTATCAACACGATTTCCAAAATCACGTTGTACAGTTAAGATTTCATACACCGCTTTTAACGTTTTTTCTTCCGTATCGGTAAATCCGATAATACTTCCCAAACGGGAATAGGTATTTGGATTACCGTGCGTAGTTGCTAAGCCGCCACCGATAGCGATATTGAATCCTTTTAGCTCATCATTTTCAAGAATGGCAATCAGTCCAATATCATTGGTAAACACATCTACATCATTACTTGGTGGAATAGCGATACCAATTTTGAATTTCCTTGGCAGATATCGATCTTCATACAACGGATCAGCTTCGGAAGAACGTTCATAAATCTTTTCTCCATCAATAAACACTTCATAATACGATTGTGTTTTAGGCAATAGCAAGGTTGAAATTTTATCGGCATATTCATAAATCTGCTGATGTATGGGCGAAATTTGCGGATGTGAACTCACAATCACATTACGATTGACGTCGCCACACGCTGCAATCGAATCTAGTTTAGCTGTATTGAATGCCTGAATTGTTGGACGCAACTGATGCTTCAACAAGCCATGTAATTGTACTGTTTGTCTGGTTGTGATTTTTAACGTTCCTGTTCCGTATTGTTCCGAAATTTCGTGTGTTGCCAACCATTGTTCCGCATTAATTACACCTCCTGGTATTCGCAGACGAATCATAAACGAATACAGTTTGTCTAATTTTTTGGCTGCCCTTTCGACGCGACGATCACGGTCATCTTGCACGTACATTCCGTGAAACTTTACTAGTGTTTCATCGTCTGGTCGTACATTTCCCGTGTGGTTATCGATATCGATACTTTCTTTTAGCGTTCCTCTTAATCCGTCGCTATTGATCTTTATATATTCTACTGGTGATAATTTCTCGCTCATTTTTTTATAGTAAATAGTGATTAGTGATTAGTGAATAGCACTTTTCTAATTACTATTCACTTTCTACTAATTACTCAGTTAATACACGTCTTTCTGATATTTTCCTTGTTCTTCTAATTGGTCTAAAACTTCTTTTGCTTTTTCTAATGAGATGTTTCTTTGCGTTGCGATTATATCAATAATCGTATTTTCTACATCTTTGCTCATTGGGTCTTTTTGTCCGCAGATATAAATAGAAGCTCCGTTTTCTAACCATTCATTGAACTGGGCTGCATTTTCTTTGATGCGATCTTGGACGTAAATTTTACACTCTTGGTCTCTAGAGAAAGCCGTACTCAATTTGGTTAAGACTCCTGTAGACAACCATTCCTGAATTTCGGTTTGGTAATAGAAGTCTAAAGCAAAATGTTGTTCTCCAAAGAATAACCAGTTTCTTCCTTCAGCACCTGCCGTGTCGCGTTGTGCTAAGAAACTTCTAAAAGGTGCAATTCCTGTTCCTGGGCCAATCATAATCACATCGATATCTTCTGCAGGTAAACGGAAGTTGCTGTTTTTATGGATATAGAAATCATAATCGGTATCCAAAGGAAAATCAGCTAAAAACTGAGAAGTCAATCCCGTTTTTACTTGATCACCTACTTTAAAAGAGTTCAAATTCACCGTTAAATGCACTTGTCCGTCATGCGCTTCGTGTGCAGATGAAATAGAATACAAACGAGGTGCAATAGGGTGTAAAACAGCTACTACTTCTTCCAAAGTTTCTTTTTTAGGTTGGTATTTAACAATAATATCAACCAAATCGGCTTTATCTTCTTCAATCGCTACTTCTAAAACTTTTCCGATAGCTTCTAACGACTTTTTAGATAAGCCACGAATATTTTTATCTTGAAGTTTTGTTAGATCCGACTCATTAAAATAAGAAGCGATACTTTGTAACTCAGCTTCATTATTTTTTGGAATTAACCCCAGAGCATCTCCAGGTTCATAAATCACTTCTTCGTTAGGCGTAATTTCGATATGATAGGTTTCTTTATTAGAACCTCTATCATTCAATACAATTTTATGTGAAATTTGTCCTGTAAAATTCTGTTTGTGTGACGTAGTTGCTCCTGTCGTTTTTGCAACTACTGTTGTTGCACTTCCGAATGTATTTTGCAAATCACTTTCCCAAGTGGGAATTAAACACGCATAATCCACATCGGCTTTAACCAACGGTATTAATCGTTTTGCGCCTTTTTCGGCTAAAACCTCATCCAACAAAACCCCTGCATTACAGAACAAAGGATAGGAAGAATCCCCCAATCCAAATACGGCAAACGATAATTTATCAAGCTTCCCATTGAATGTTTTGATAGCTTCGTAAAATCCAACCGCATTTTGTGGAAATTCGCCTTCGCCTTGCGTACTCACTACAAATAAAACATGCGTTTCTTTTTGTAGTTTAGCCAAATCAAATTGCGCTACATCAATACTTTTTGCTTGAATTTTATTTTTCTTGAAAGTAGCTTGAATTTGTGATGCTACTTTTTTTGAATTTCCAGTTTCGGTACCATAAACGATTAGCGGTTTTACAGCAATAGCTGTATTTTGAACAGACGGAATAACGCCCGTTGATTGGATTCCGAAATTCTTAGCTAAATATCCCGCCAAATATCCATTTGTATAAATCAGCTCTTCATTGGTGGCATTTTGCACCAATTGTTGTAATAAATTATTTTTAGTTTCAGATAGCATTTTGATAGATAGTTTTGTGATTATCGAAATAAGATTCGGTTTTTGATTTTTCGGCAAACCAAGCATATTGCTGGTGAAGTGCTACTACTTTACCTACAACAATTAATGTAGGTACGTATTCAAAATCAGGCAAAGGCTTGCTGGCAATATCCTTGAAACTAAACACCTTAGTTTTTTGATTCGGTGTAGTAGCCTGCTGGATTACTGCCACTCCTTTTTCTGGATCGATATTTTGTTCGATTAATTTTTTAGCCAACACCTCTAGTTTTTGACCACTCATATAAAACACAAGTGTATCGCTAGTTGAAGCCCAATCGGTCCATTGCTGACTTTCCACATTTTCCAACTCATACAACGTCAAGAATCGGAGTCCGCGGGAATAGCCTCTTGCCGTTAAAGGCATACCTGTATATGCTGCCGCTCCAAAAGCTGCAGAAACTCCAGGAATAATTTCATACGGAATTTTATTTTCTGCTAAAACTTGAAGTTCGTCCAAGATATTTGAAAACAGAGTAGAATCCCCCCCTTTAAGGCGAAGTACTAATTTTCCTTGTTGTGCAAAAAGGACAATTAACTCATTGATATCTTGTTGCGGTGTCCAAACTCCTTTAGAGCATTGTTTACCCACATACACAATTTCGGCATCTTTACGAGCATATTCTTCGATAAGTTCGGGTGAAACCAATCTGTCTGTTAATACCACATCTGCCTTTTGCAAATACTTCAAAGCTTTTAGGCTAATAAGCTCAGGATCACCTGGTCCAGCTCCAGCCAATATTACTTTTCCGGTATGTTTTATACTTCTTTCCATTTTTTTTAGGTATGAGTTGTCCCTGTCGAGCCAATTTTGACCCGATTGAGAATTAAACCTGATAGGTTTCAAAAACCTGTTAGGTTAGGTTTACTGTTGATTTAGTTTAAAATAATCCTTCGATAGAAAGGTATCGTTCTCCTGTATCGTAATTAAAGGTTAGAATGGTAGCCTCATCAGGTAAAGTTGCCGCTTTTTTAGCAACTGCTGCTAATGAAGCGCCTGTTGAAATCCCTACTAAAATCCCTTCTTTTTTAGCCACAGCTCTAGTGTACTCAAAAGCTTCCTCCTTACTTACTTGAATAACCTCATCGATTAAACCAGCTTGGTAAATTTCAGGCACAAAACCTGCTCCAATCCCTTGTAATGGATGCGGCGACGGACTGCCCCCGCTTAATACGGGTGATAATTCTGGTTCTACCGCTATTACCTTTAGGTTTGGAAATTTTTCTTTTAGTACTGAAGCTACTCCCGTAATATGTCCGCCTGTTCCTACACCTGTGATAATGTAATCCAATCCATCTGGAAAATCAGCTAGAATTTCTTGAGCCGTAGTGCGCTTGTGTACTTCTACATTGGCTTGATTTGCAAACTGGGAAGGCGACCAGGCATTAGGCGTTTGCGATACTAATTCGGCAGCACGTTCGATAGCTCCTTTCATCCCTTTTTCACGAGGTGTTAAGTCAAATTCGGCACCATAGATTTCCATCAACTTACGTCTTTCTACACTCATTGATTCTGGCATTACTAGGATTACCTTGTACCCTTTTACTGCTGCGACTAATGCTAATCCAATTCCTGTGTTTCCAGAAGTGGGTTCAATAATTACACTATCAGCGTTTAAAATTCCTTTGGCTTCCGCATCTTCAATCATAGCAAGAGCAATTCTATCTTTAATGCTATTACCAGGATTGTTTCTTTCTAATTTTATGAAGACATTTTGGTTTCCATATAATTTATTGATTTTTACAACAGGAGTATTTCCAATTGTTTCTAAAATAGTATTTGCTTTCATCTCACTAAGTTTTTATTTTTTTTAAGGTGTTCGATGCTGTCGCCATTCAGGCTTGAGTCATCTTTATTTATTTTTAATTGTGTTGTTATTATTTTTCAAATCACATAATTAAGTGGTTCGGGAAATTCGCTTTTTTTCTTGATCTCGATTTCGCTTTTATGATAGACTAATGAATCTTGTGGCACCGAATGCGTCAACCATACATTACCTCCAATTATTGAATTTTTACCAATTGTAGTTTTTCCTCCTAAAATGGTTGCATTAGCATAAATAGTTACATTGTCTTCTATGGTTGGATGTCTTTGTGCGGTTGCGGCTTCTTTTGAAACTGATAATGCACCTAGTGTTACTCCTTGATAGATTTTTACATTTTTGCCTATTCTTGTGGTTTCGCCTATTACTATTCCAGTTCCGTGATCAATAAAGAAGTTTTCTCCTATTTCTGCACCTGGATGAATATCAATTCCAGTTTTACCATGCACATACTCCGAAATTACGCGAGGAATTACTGGCACATTTAATTTCCAAAACACATTGGCAATTCGATATGCCGTGATAGCAAAAAAACCGGGATAAGCAATTAAAACTTCTTCTTTGGATTTAGCCGCGGGATCAAAATTCACGATGGTTTCTAAATCGTTATCCAAAACATAATGCAATTGTTCAAGTTGTTCGAAAAAGTAGTTGGTATAGACTACAGTTTGATTGGTATCTTCAACGGTTTTAGCCAAAATATTTTGAAGCTTGATTTGGAGTAATTTTTCTTTATTCTGAAAAAAACGATAATTATTATATTCCTGATTGATATCAAACAACCAATTGATTAATTCGTCAACCCAATCTTCAACATTCTTCTTGTTTATTGGATTTCTGACTCTTTCCTGATTTTTTAAATAAATTGAATAGGACATATTACAAAAACATTAAAGCACCAACGGTATTATAACTTGTTTCATCTATTAAAACCGCATTCCCAGATTTTGAATTTGTATCAAAAGCATCATAAAACAACGGCTGATTAGCTTTCAGGGTTACCTGTGCGATGTCATTTAACTGAATCGAGTCTCCTTCGGTAAACTGCCATTGGTTAATATTCCATTTATTATTAACCTCTTGCACTTTTACTCTAACATTTTTAAAACGGTGCTGCAGTAAATAGGTTTTTCCTACTTGTAGCGATGCATTGTCCAACCAGGAAATCCATGTTTTGATTTGGTTTGACTCAATAGGTAACTGATGACTAAGCACCACCGTATCACCACGGCTGATATCGATATTGTTATCAAAATGCAATACCACATTATCTCCGGCTACCACTTGACTCACTTCATGCTGGTTTCTTTCTATTTTAACAATTTCAGTTTCTATACGGACAGGTAAAATGGTTACCTTATCTCCCACTTTATAACTTCCACTTAACACTGACCCTGCATACCCACGATAATCGTGATTAGCCTTATCTTTAGGTCGGATTACCCATTGCACTTGAAAACGAGAGGCTAGATTTTCTGTGGTTTCGATTTCAATACTTTCCAAGGTTTCTAAGATTGATTTTCCGTTATACCAAGGTGTATTTTCAGAAGTATTTACCACATTATCTCCAACCAAAGCGCTTACTGGAATGTAGATAATTTCGTTGTAATTCAACTCTGATTTAATTTGCTCAAAATCCGATTGAATTTGATTAAAAACAGATTCTGAATAATTCACTAAGTCGATTTTGTTAATCGCAATAATTGCTTTTTTAATTCCCATTAAAGAGCCAATACTTGCGTGACGCTTGGTTTGTTCAGTGATTCCTTTTCGAGCATCAACTAAAATGATGATTAAATCAGAATTGGAAGCTCCTGTAATCATATTACGCGTGTATTGCTCGTGTCCAGGCGCATCGGCAATGATAAATTTTCTTTTTGATGTTGAAAAATATTTATAAGCGACATCAATCGTAATTCCTTGCTCTCTTTCGGCACGAAGTCCGTCTGTGATTAATGATAAATCAATATCAACTCCTTCCTGTTTGGTTTGTTTTTGTAAAACCCCTAATTGGTCGGTATGTATGCTGTCAGAATCATATAAAAGTCTTCCTATCAAAGTACTTTTACCGTCATCTACATTTCCTGCTGTTATAAATCGTAATGTGTTCATTGTTTTTTTGCTTTAGGCTTTATGCTATAAGCATAAAGCGTTTTAAAAATATCCTTGTTTTTTTCGGTCTTCCATTGCCGCTTCTGATAATTGATCATCTAATCGAGTTTGTCCTCTTTCGCTAATTCTTGTTTGGATAATATCTTCTATAATATCTTGAATAGTTGTAGCTTCTGAAGGAACCGCCGCTGTACAGGTCATATCTCCTACTGTCCTGTAGCGCACTTTTTCAACCACTACCTTATCACCTTCTTGTGGTTGGATAAATTCAGATGTGGCTACCAATTTATCCTGATGCACTATACATTCTCTCTCATGAGCAAAATACAAGCTTGGTAATTCGATGTTATACTTCTGAATGTAATTCCATACATCTAATTCGGTCCAGTTACTGATAGGAAATACCCTCACATTATGTCCTTTTTGCACTTTCCCATTCAAAATATCCCATAACTCTGGACGTTGCAATTTTGGATCCCATTGCCCGAAATCATCACGTACCGAAAAAATACGTTCTTTAGCTCTTGCTTTTTCTTCGTCACGTCTTGCACCCCCTATACAAGCATCAAATTCATTCTCCTGAATGGTATCCAGTAAAGAATACGTTTGCAAAGCATTACGAGAAGAAAATCTTCCAGCGGTTTCTTTCAAATTGTATTTTTTAATGCTGTCTTCTACATTTCCTACAATCAGTTTTTCACCAATTTCATTAACCAATTTATCTCTGAATACTATAGCTTCCGGGAAATTATGTCCGGTATCAATATGCACTAGCGGAAAAGGGAATTTTCCTGGACGGAAGGCTTTCAGTGCTAAATGCACCAACACGATCGAATCTTTACCTCCTGAAAACAACAAAGCAGGTTTTTCAAACTGCGCTGCAGTTTCACGAAGAATATAGATGGCTTCGTTTTCTAATTGCTCTAAATAATTATTTGTCTGACTCATTTTATGTTTCTTATTGCCAATGGCGTTGTTTATTCTACTTATGTAATCCGCATTCTTTTTTAGATTTATCTTCCCACCACCAGCGACCCGCTCTAAAATCTTCTCCTTGTTTTACCGCTCTGGTACATGGCGCACAACCAATACTGATAAAATTCTGATCGTGCAAAGTGTTATAAGGCACTCCTTTTTGCTTTAAATAATGAACCACTTCATCAGTTGACCAGTGTAACAATGGATTGTATTTATACAGCTTATTTTGTTCATCCCATTCTATTATTTCCAATCCATTTCGGTTATCCGATTGCTGGGCTCGTAATCCTGTAACCCAAATTTTAGCACCTTTCAAAGCTTTCTTAAGTGGTACCACTTTTCTGATGTGACAACATGTTTTTCTAAGTTCAACAGAATTATAAAATCCGTTGATTCCGTTTTTGTTTACATACGTTTCTAACTCATCTGCATTTGGATAATACACTCTAATGGGCTGACTGTATTGCAACAACGTTTTGTCCCAAACTGCATAGGTTTCTGGAAATAATCTTCCAGTATCCAATGTAAATGTTTCGATATTTTTTAATCGTTGACTGAATATAGCATGACTAATCACCTGATCTTCTATACCAAAACTTGTTGAGAAAACAATTCTATCTTCAAAGTTTTCAGACAGAAATCGTAATCCTTCTTCAAAATTTTCGCTTTGGATTAAATGATTTATAATTTCAGTTTTCATTATTTTAATTTTTGATACTTTAAAATTTGGTTATAAAAAAAGCCTCTTGAAATCAAGAGGCTTATGTTTATGAGTTTTATTATTTTTTACAAACAATACAATAGACGGCCTCTTGCGAAATTTTGCATACAACACATCATCATCATACAAGCTGTAGATGTTAGTAGTATTATTGACATGTTAGTTATTGTATTCATGATTTTTATTTCTTAATTTAAATTTTTTTGTAAAAAAAACTCCTCAAATTTTTGAGGAGTTTTTAGCTTTTATATTGTGAATGTTCAAACATTAACACGTAGCATATAACCCCTCATTTTCTGAGCAGCACATACACATCATCATGTTATTATTTTGAATTTTCATTTTTGTTTCTTTTTTGAACACTGCAAACCTATAACTTTTTTTTAATTCCTTCCAAATAAAATATCATTATTTTTTAAAACTAATTTCACAAATAACTGAATATCAATAATTTTAAAGCTAAAATATTTTAAATATTTGATCTGTTTTTAATACTTTCAGACGAATAATTCTCTATTTTCTTAAATAATTTATCAATTTTTGGATGAATATTTTTTGGAGAAACTTTGTAAAATTCATTAATAAGATCTGTAGTTACCGGTTTTGGATTTGGGTATTTATTAGACTGTAAAAACCTTTTCAAAGCCAAATTCATTTTATTTTCCCCAATCATTTCGCTAAGTAAATACATCACTACAGTTCCTTTTGAATACGCAATATGTCTGTCATCTGGCTTTGCTTCGTACAAAGGAACTTCTTTACTAAAACCTCTTTCATTGTTGTAAATATCCAAGTGCATTTGAACTCTTTTCAACATTTCTTGTTTACCATACATTTTCTTGAGTAGCATCATTTCGGTATACATTGCTAAAGTTTCGCTAAGCATAATGGCTCCGTCTCTTTGATCAGGATTTATTTGATTTCCTCCCCACCATAAATGCGCTAATTCATGTCCCGCCAAATCATTGATTACATCTTGATTTTCATCGGCTTTAATGTTACAATGAAAAATCATGTCTTCTGTCATATAAATCGTTGCTGGATAAGCTGTGGCTGCAAAACCTTTTGTAAAACTTGAAACTTCTGCAAAACGTATGGTTTTAAAAGGATATGGTCCAAAATTTGTTTCACAATAATCCATCGTCAACTTTGCATTTTTTAGAAGATGTTCAACATTTTCATAATGTGATGGATGATAATACACTTCAAAACTTTTGCCTTTATATTTTTCTTTTCTTATTACATATTCTGCTGATGAAACCCCAAAACGAAAAGGGATATTTTTGACTTGATACTGAAAGAAATGTCTGTCTCCTTTTTTCCAACGATTCACTAATTCCCCCATTCCAATAGCCGTTTGGTTTTTTGAAGTGGTAATAACCATATCCAAATTAATAAAATCATTATTAGGTTCTTTTGGTGCGTCAAAAGTTTTCGGTTCTGTTTTTTTACCAAGATTGAACTGTTTTCTAATGTTATCTTCCTGAATTTCATTATCAAAATCATACCCAAACTGAGGATAATAACGACTGATTCTCATGAAAGATCCGTTTTTAATAATTGCGTTAAAAGACTGATGTCCGTTAACTGGTTTCCAATGATAAGCTATTTTGAATGTCAATTTTGCTTTAGCATTTGGCAACATAGGTTTCTTTAAATACAAAATTTCATATTGATTAGTGACAGATTTTATCTCTTCATTAAACTCAAAAAAAGCTTTTTCTATTTGGAAACCATCGGAAAAACCAATCAATACTTTTTCAATATTTTTATTGGTTTTGTTCTCAATCTCATACGTTCCTTCAATAGTATAAGCTGAATTTTCTGGAAATAATTCGACTTTAGTTACTACATCCGTAATTGTTGGTTGCGGTAACTTTTGATAGCTTCGAAATTGTTTTTCATATTCGGCCTGTGCTTGCCATTCGGAATTTTCATCTTTTGGTAAATATCCGTCATTGATTTTCTGACTTAATCCAAAACCACTTAAACCAAGTGAAAGAACAATGAGATACACATAAACTTTCTTAAAATGAAATTTTCTCAACGAAACAAGATAAAATGATATCAGTAAAAGAAGAAAACCAAACAACAATCTAAAAACAAAGGCCGATTCATAACTTCCAAAACCATTCATGTCACTGTAATCAAAATTGATACTATAAAGAAATCTCAAGGAAGGCCAAGTCACTATTTTTTTTCCAAGCGGTGTTGCCATCACAAAAGCAAACAATGCTGATAATACCAAAGCCAGATACTTTTGTCTTATTATTTTTTGGATTACAAGTAAGAACCCACTTAAAGCAAATAATGGTAATGCGTTAAATAATAAAACTTTACAATAAATTCCCCATTCCAGAACAGTATAATCATACAAGAACTGAAACGTAATCCCTTCAAATATTAAAACCAATGAAAAACTTACAATCACTAGCAATAAGGTTATCCAATGTGCCCAAAATTGAGTCTTTGCGTTTTCAATACTGTTTTCTATCAGATTGAAATTGACAGCTGCACTTCGCCAATAAACATCATAGGAATAAAACAAAACAACAATTACACCCAACACATAAAAATTTTGAATAATTGTAGAGACCATCAACCCTGAAGAGGCATATTTTTGAGGAAGTCGAATCCCTTTTTCTATTTCAGCATACATTTCCATTCCAATAGCAAAAAGTAAAGCCAAGACAATGAGTACAAACGGAATACTTTTAAAAATGTAAATAAGGTTGACTTTAACGAATGAAAATAATGCTTGTATTTTAGTGCTAGCCCCTTCTTCTGTTTCAATAAATTTAAATGAAGTGGCGTCCAATTCACTATTCGTTTCTACTAAAACATTCTTTTTATTCTTGATTTTCTTTGATAATGAGTAGCTTCTGAAAGCTATACACAACAAAGCGAATGATATGAAAAGTATTGCTAATCTGTTCCAAATAAAAACTCCATCGAAACCTATTATCTCAGTATTTCGCTGCATTACATTCCATTGCGCCGTTTGGTTAAAAAAAGCTGACATACCGAAGGGATCCAAAATACCTGAAATACATTTCACTTCTTCCGATTGTGGTAAACTTTGTGCCATAAATGGTGAACTTGAAAATACTAGCGTAACCATATACAGAATATAAAGCATCAGCCCACTAACATAAATCGACATTTTGCTTTTAGAAAACCAGGCAACTACATACAAAACTGTCGTCACAAACACAGTGTTTATCAGAGAAAAGTAAAACATTGGAACCAAATAAAACATGAAATTGAAATCACCTTTTTGAAGATTTGTATTCATACTTTGGCCAATAAAAAAACTAACTGTTATCAAAAACAAACACAAAAAACTAATTGAAAATACTGAAGTATATCTTCCAGCTAAAAATTGAAGTTTGGTAATAGGTGTAGAAAAATAAATTTGTTCAAACCTGTTGTCAACTTCCCTAATTGCTAATTGAGATGTAAATATCGTACTGAAAAAAATTGTTGTCAAGCTAACAAAAGCAGTAATAAATCCAACCTGATACGATGAATTGTAAAACACATTTTCACTAATAGAAAAACGTGCATTCTCTCCTGCGAAAATTCCAAAAGCAATAATTAAAATCAATATCACATAAAAGGTCCATTTTTTGAAAAAGCCTTTTATATCAAATAAAAAAACTGTTTTCATAGCGCTAGTGAATTAGTGTTTAACGTAGAGAAATAAACGTCTTCCAAACTTGGATTTACATTTTGAAACCCTTTTGGTGAATTATCCGAAAACAAATAAATATTGAGTTTTCCTGCAGTAAATTGGGACGAAATCACAGAATATTCGCTTTTATAATGTGCAAGTTCCTCTTTCTGGATTTGTTTCTTCCAAATTTTTCCTTCCAAGGAAGTAATCAAATCTTCTGGATTACCTTGCAATAATACTTTTCCTTGATTCATAATTGCCATTTTTGAACACAGATTGCGAACATCTTCTACTAAATGAGTTGACAGAATCACAATACGGTCTTCTCCAATTTCACTAAGCAAACGGTTGAAACGGTTGCGTTCCTCTGGATCTAGACCTGCTGTTGGTTCATCTACAATAATAATTTTAGGATTGCCTAATAAAGCTTGGGCAACGCCAAAACGCTGACGCATTCCTCCAGAAAAAGTATGGACTTCTTTTTTACGATGTGCTGATAAATTTACCTTTTCCAGTAATGAAAGAATTTGATCTTTACGTTCCCCATAAATGGCAACTCCTTTTAAAATAGCCAGATGATTTAACAAATCATAAGCAGATACTTTTGGATACACTCCAAAATCTTGTGGTAAAAATCCGAGTTGTTTTTTGATAAAATCAGGTTTTTCCAAAACATTGATGTCATTGAAAAAAATTTGACCGCTATCTGCCGATTGCAGGCCAACAATGGTTCGCATTAAAGAGGTTTTTCCTGCTCCGTTAGGTCCTAATAAACCAAACATTCCGTTAGTGATTTCAATCGAAACATCGTCGATGGCTTTTACTCCATTACCATAGGTTTTTTGGAGATTTTTGATAATTAAACTGTTCATTTTGATTGATTATTTTTCCGCTACGCTCCAACAATTCGGCTACGCCTCGGGTGATGATTATTGATTGATTTATATAAATTTTGATTTCCTGAAGATTGAGACAAAAGAAGTCCTGACGGTCAAAAAACCGATATTTTAATTCGCTAAAAAAAGATGTTATTTACTCGCTGATGTATTCCAAAACATCGCCTGGCTGACAATCCAAAGCTTTGCAAATCGCTTCGAGTGTATCAAATCGAATCCCTTTTGCCTTACCTGTTTTCAGAATCGATAAATTTGCCGGGGTTATTCCCAGAATTTCTGCCAATTCTTTCGATTGCATTTTGCGCTTGGCCAGCATCACATCAACATTTACTACAATTGGCATAATTCTATATATATAAATCTTGTTCGTTTTGTAGGTTCACACCTTGTTGGAAAATGGCTGCCATGAAAAAGATAAAAATCCCCATTATTGCATGCGCTACTATCATAGCAAAAAAAGGAAAATCTTCCACACTAAAAAGCGACCAGAGTATTGCCAAAACTGGATATAACAACAAATTAAACTGATAAAACTGCTTTAGATTTTTCAATCCGGCTTTTGTAAACAAGCGCTCTTGTTTGAAGGTTTTAAAAACATTACTCAACACTAAAAAGAAAAAACCATACAGTGCTAATCCCAAGACCATTTCAACAACATATTCCAATGTATACTCTGAACCTAATAAAAAATGTTGAGTTGTAAATGGAAAGTTTATTGCAAATCGATTATTCTCTATTTTTTCAAAAAATGGTCCTTCAAACAAACAATTTATTAAAGCATAAATTGCCGTTAATAAATAAAATAAAGCGACAATTCGTACAAGTACAAACAAAAACGAAGCTATAATCCGAACTAATTTCATAATTTTTATTTTAATACAACAAAGCAAATGTAATAATTAATTATTGTAAAACAATAATTTTTTATCATATTTTTATAATTTAAAAAGAAGTCTCATTTTGCTCTAAAAAATATTTTAGCAAAAAAATTTGTGTATTCGAAAATCATTTCTATAACTTTGCATTGTACAAAAAACACAAAATGAACAATATTTTAAACAATACTTGGTGGTGGAGCAACTTACGTCGAAAATCGTGAGCGAATCCTCCTATCTGTATTTTTAAAACCAACATAGATAAAAAGGCTTGTCAATCACGACAAGCCTTTTTTTATTTTCTAAAATTTAAGCATCATGAACAACTATAAATTACATACACACTACAAACAAATCCTTGCTGACACAATAACACCAGTAAGCATTTATTTAAAAATTCGTGACAAATACCCAAATAGCCTTTTGCTAGAAAGTAACAATTATCACAGTAATGAGAATAGTTTTTCTTATATCTGTTGCAATCCAATTGCGAGTATCAAAATTGAAAATGAAACCATTTCTTCAACATTTCCAGACGGAAATACAACAAGTAAATCAATTCAAAACCAAAACGATGTTGTGGAAGCAGTTCAGGAATTTACATCACTATTTGAAACTGAAAAAAGCGATTTTAAATTCATCACTAACGGTTTATTCGGATTTACAAGTTATGATGCGGTTCGTTATTTTGAAAAAGTAAACATTGAAAAAAAGACTTCCGATTTACATATTCCCGATTTGTATTATGCTGTTTATCAGAATATCATTGCCATAAATCATTTTAAAAATGAAGCTTATCTTTTCAGTCACAGCCTTGAAAATCAAAATAACTTGACAGAAATTGAGCAGCTAATCCAAACAAAAAACTTTGCTTCTTATTCATTTACCAAAGAAGGTGATTCAACTTCCAATTTATCCGAAGATGATTTCAAAACCAATGTTTCTCTTGCCAAGAAACATTGTCAACGTGGTGATGTTTTTCAGCTGGTTTTATCAAGACGATTTACACAAGGTTTTAAAGGTGATGAATTCAATGTTTACAGAGCTTTACGAAGTATAAATCCTTCTCCATATCTGTTCTTTTTTGATTATGGAAACTTCAAAATTATAGGTTCATCTCCAGAAGCACAATTGGTTATCAAAGATCGAAAAGCCGAAATTCATCCTATTGCAGGTACTTTCAAAAGGACAGGAAATGATGAAAATGATACAATATTAGCCAAACAATTAACCGAAGATCCTAAAGAAAATAGCGAACACGTAATGTTAGTAGATTTAGCCCGTAACGATTTAAGTCGTAATGGACATAACGTAGAAGTTGAAAAATACCGTGAAGTACAGTTCTTCTCACATGTTATCCATTTAGTTTCTAAAGTGAGTGGAAAATTACATGAAAATGCAACTACAATGCAGGTCGTAGCAGATACGTTTCCAGCAGGAACTTTATCAGGAGCACCAAAACACAAGGCCTTACAACTCATTGAAAAAATTGAAAACACTAATCGAAATTTCTACGGCGGTGCTATTGGATTTATGGATTTTGAAGGTAATTTTAATCATGCAATTATGATACGCACTTTTTTGAGTAAAAATCATCAATTACATTATCAAGCTGGAGCTGGAATCACTGTAAATTCAAACGAGGAAAGTGAAACCCAAGAAGTATACAATAAATTAGGCGCCTTAAACAAAGCATTGGAATTAGCTGAAATAATTTAAAATTAGGATCATGAAAAAAATATTAGTTATAGACAATTACGACAGTTTCACCTACAATTTAGTTCATTATCTGGAAGATTTGAATTGTGAAGTTACTGTTTATCGCAATGACGAATTTTATATTGATGAAGTAAAACCATTTGATAAAATTCTTCTTTCACCAGGACCGGGAATCCCTGATGAGGCAGGATTACTCAAGGAAGTCATTAAAACCTATGCTCTTACCAAAAGCATACTCGGTGTTTGTCTTGGCCAACAAGCAATTGGAGAAGTCTTTGGAGGACAATTAACCAATCTTGAAAAAGTGTATCACGGTGTGGCAACACATGTCAAAATCATCGTTGCAGATGAAACCCTTTTTAAAGATTTAACGAGTGAAATAGAAGTTGGTCGTTATCATTCTTGGGTAGTTTCCAACGAGAATTTTCCAGAAGTTTTAGAAATAACTTCTGTAGATGAAAACGGAGAAATTATGTCGCTACGTCATAAAACCTACGATGTTCGCGGTGTACAATATCATCCGGAAAGCGTTCTTACACCCAACGGAAAGAAAATCTTAGAAAACTGGGTAAATAGCTAATTAGCAAGTATTTTATCGAAACAAAACATCTGTTTTAAGTACAAAAAACTTAAGACCTAGCACAACTTATCTCTAATTTAAAAATTATGACTCGAGCCTGCAAGACGACAGCATTGAGCACTTATAGCAAATAAACACATAGCGAAATGAAAACAATATTAAATAGATTAATTCAGCACGAAACGCTTACCAAAGAGGAAGCCAAAACGGTGTTGAAAAATATTTCAAGCGGACTGTACAACACAAGCCAGATCGCTAGTTTCCTGACAGTTTATATGATGCGAAGCATTACCATTGAAGAGCTTGCAGGATTCCGTGAAGCTTTATTGGAATTATGTATTGCAATCAATTTATCAGATTATAATACCATAGATTTATGTGGTACTGGTGGGGATGGAAAAAATACCTTCAACATTTCAACATTGGCTTCTTTTGTAGTTGCTGGAGCAGGAATTCAAGTAGCAAAGCATGGAAATTATGGAGTTTCATCCATTTCCGGATCCAGTAATGTGATGGAAACTTTGGGCATTCGATTCAGTAATGATGAAGCATTTTTAAAACAGTCCATTGAAGAAGCTGGAATTTGCGTTTTGCACGCACCACTCTTCCATCCTGCTATGAAGAATGTAGCTCCAATCCGTAAAGAATTGACCATAAAAACCTTTTTCAATATGTTAGGACCAATGGTAAATCCAAGTTTTCCGAAACACCAGTTAGTAGGCGTATTCAGTTTGGAATTAGCCAGAATGTATGCTTATTTGTACCAAAATACCGAAACAAATTTTACGATTTTACATAGCTTAGAAGGTTATGACGAAATTTCCTTAACCGGAAATACTAAAATCATTTCCAAAAACTACGAACAGATTTTAAAGCCCGAAGATTTTAAAGTAAACAAACTAAATGAAGATGAAATTTTAGGAGGTATAACTATTGAAAAATCAGCCGAAATATTCCTAAACATCTTAAAAGGAAACGGTACACAAGCACAAAACAATGTGGTTTGTGCTAATGCAGGAATGGCAATTGCTACAGTAAAAAACTGTTCGATTTCAGACGGATTTGAACTAGCTAAAGAAAGCTTATTAAGTGGAAAAGCTCTTGAAAAACTAAATAAACTCCAACAATTAAGCAAATAATCATGACTATTTTAGATAAAATCATAGCAGATAAAAGACGGGAAGTAGAACTTAAAAAACAACTAATTCCTGTAACACAGCTAGAAAATTCAGTACTTTTTGGGAACAGAACCTATTCATTGAGCAAGAACTTACGAAATAATTTGGTAGGAATCATTGCAGAGCACAAGCGTCGTTCTCCATCTAAATCAGTAATTAGTAATGATTTTTCAGTTGAAGAAGTTGTCATAGGCTATCAAAACGCTGGAGTTTCGGGAATTTCAGTATTGACAGACGGAGAGTATTTTGGAGGTTCATTAGACGATTTATTACTAGCAAAAGCTTCTGTAAAAGTTCCTTTATTAAGGAAAGAATTTATCATTGATGAATATCAAATTTTAGAAGCAAAATCTAATGGTGCCGATGTTATTTTGTTAATCGCATCCGTTTTGACCTATCCTGAAATCAAGTCACTTTCAGAATTTGCACATTCCTTAGGACTTGAAGTTTTGTTGGAAGTTCACAATAAAGAAGAGCTAGACAAATCCATTATGCCAAGTCTGGACATGATTGGCGTGAACAACCGTAATTTGAAAACTTTCGAAGTCAGTCTCGATTACAGCAAAGAATTAGCGCAACATATCCCAGACGAATTCGTAAAAGTTTCTGAAAGTGGTATTACTAGTCCTCAAGACATAATCGAATTACAATCTTTTGGTTATCAAGGGTTTTTAATTGGAGAAAACTTTATGAAAACCGAAAATCCAGGTAAAGCTGCAACCACATTTATCAATTCAATACTTCAGAAATCATGAAATCACCACTAAAACTATTTTGTTGCAAACAAACATCAATAAATGAAAGGCGATAACATATATAACCACTAAAAAATAAATTTATATATGAAACTGAAAATATGCGGAATGAAATATTTAGATAATATTCAAGAAGTTGCTTTCCTACAGCCTGATTATTTGGGATTCATTTTCTATGATAAATCACCACGATTATTTAATGGTGAAATCCCTACATTACCCAAACCTACACAGAAAGTAGGCGTTTTCGTAAATGCTTATTTAGATGATATTTTGGACAAAGTCCGTAACTATAATTTACAATTTGTTCAGTTGCATGGTGATGAAACACCTGATTTTTGTAAACTTTTCAAACAAACAGATACTAAAGTTATCAAAGTTTTTTCTGTTGATGAGGCATTTAATTTTGACGCAATTACACCTTATGAAACTGTTTGTGATTACTTTTTATTTGATACTAAAGGAGAAAATCCAGGCGGCAACGGAAAATTATTTAACTGGGAAATTTTAAAAAACTATCCTTCTAAAAAACCTTTCTTCTTAAGTGGAGGAATTAGTCTAGCGGAAATTAATAAAATCAAACAATTGAATTTACCAATACATGCCATAGACGTGAACAGCAAATTCGAAATCGAACCAGGATTAAAAAACACACAACTATTAAAAGAACTACAACATGAATTATCAAGTTAACGAAAAAGGGTTTTATGGTGAATTTGGTGGGGCTTTCATACCTGAAATGCTTTATCCAAATGTGGAAGAATTACGCCTTCAATATCTTGAAATAATACAAACAGAAAGTTTCCAAAGCGAGTTTCAACAACTATTGAAAGACTATGTGGGACGCCCAACTCCACTTTATTTTGCCGAACGTTTGTCTGCTAAATACAATACCAAGATCTACTTAAAAAGAGAAGATTTGTGTCATACTGGTGCGCATAAAATAAACAATACTATTGGACAAATATTACTAGCAAAACGTTTAGGCAAAACCCGAATTATTGCCGAAACTGGAGCTGGGCAGCATGGTGTAGCCACAGCAACCGTTTGTGCATTGATGGGATTACAATGCGTTGTTTATATGGGAGAAATTGACATTAAACGTCAAGCACCCAATGTGGCTAGAATGAAAATGCTTGGTGCCGAAGTTCGCCCAGCAACATCTGGCTCTAAAACTCTTAAAGATGCTACCAATGAAGCCATTAGAGATTGGATCAACAACCCGATTGACACCTATTACATTATTGGTTCGGTAGTTGGGCCACATCCTTATCCAGATATGGTAGCTAGATTTCAAAGTATTATATCAGAGGAAATTAAAAAACAATTAGTTGAAAAAGAAGATAGAGAAAAGCCTGATTATGTAATAGCTTGTGTAGGTGGCGGAAGCAATGCTGCTGGTGCTTTCTATCACTTTTTAGAAGAAGAAAATGTAAAACTGATTGCTGTTGAAGCTGCTGGAAAGGGCATTAATTCGGGTGAAAGTGCGGCCACATCTGTCTTGGGTAAAACCGGAATTATCCACGGAAGCAAGACGCTTTTGATGCAATCAGAAGATGGTCAGATTACTGAACCGTATTCTATTTCGGCAGGTTTAGATTATCCAGGTGTTGGACCGTTACATGCCCACCTTTTTGAATCCAAAAGAGCCGAATTCCTCGCTATTACTGATGATGAAGCTATGACCGCTGGTTTACAATTATGCAAAACTGAAGGGATTATTCCTGCTATCGAGAGTTCACATGCTTTGGCAGTATTAAATCAGAAGAAATTCAATGAAAATGATATTGTGGTTATCAATTTATCAGGTAGAGGCGACAAAGATTTAAACACATATATCAGTTACTTTGAACTTTAATGGTGGCTTCGAGAGCCTCAGCCACCCAGTAACCTGAGGTACTCGAAGGCTACATAATTTTAAAAATCAAAAAATGAATCGAATAAATATAAAATTACAGGAAAACAAAAAAATACTTTCAATCTATTTTACGGCTGGGTTTCCAGATTTAAACGACACCGTTTCTATTATTGAAGAGCTTGAAAAAAGTGGTGTTGATATGATTGAAATTGGTTTACCTTTTAGTGATCCATTAGCTGATGGTCCGACAATTCAGGAAAGTTCTAGCATGGCTTTAGAAAACGGAATGACCACGAAATTGCTTTTCGAACAACTTAAAGATATTCGAAAGAATGTCAAAATCCCGCTAATAATTATGGGTTATTTCAATCCAATCTTGCAATTCGGAGTAAATGAGTTTTGTCAGAAATGTGCCGAAATTGGTATTGATGGATTAATTATTCCTGATCTTCCATTAGATATTTTTGAAGATGAGTTTAAAAATATTTTCGATCATTATGGTCTCAAAAACATTTGCTTAATCACCCCTCAAACTTCCGAAGAAAGAATACTGAAAATTGACAATCTAAGTGATAGTTTTATCTACATGGTAAGTAGTTCGAGTACAACGGGGAGTCAAAATTCATTTGGAACAATCCAACAAGACTATTTTGAAAGAATTGCTAACATGAATTTAAAAGAACCTCAAATTGTAGGCTTTGGAATTTCCAACAAAGAAACTTTCTCACAGGCTACGCAACATCAAAAAGGAGCTATTATTGGGAGTTCGTTCATTAAATTTATAAAAAGTCAGCCAATAAAAAATATTCCTGAATTTATTAAAAATATCAAATAAAAATAAGCTCGTCTCCTTTACAGACGGGCTTTTTATTTACTCACAAAGTCAAATGTTTTTGTTAAAAAAAAGTTAAAAATAAATTAAACAAACGTTTAATTTAAACAAGTGTTTAATTTTGTACTCGAATTTAAAATCAAATTTAAAATGACTGATTTTAACGAAAAGCAAATTGAAATTTTACAAGTGGCCGAAAAGCTATTTGCTGAACATGGTTTTGATGGAACTTCTGTAAGAGATATTGCCAGAGTTGCCAATATTAACATCGCCATGATTTCCTACTATTTTGGTTCTAAAGAAAAATTATTAGATGCTTTAATAGTGTATCGTATTTCTGACATGCGATTACAAATGGAAAATTTATACCAGCAAGACCTTACCCCTCTTGAAAAAATTGACCGTCTTATTGAATTGTATATCAAACGTATCAATAAGAACAAAGGAATGTATCAAATTATTCATTTCGAAATGTCATCTGGAAAGCGAATCATGAATTGTGATGCTTTCAATGAAATGAAAAAAGATAATTTGAATATTTTGAAAAATATGATTGCAGAAGGACAGGAAAAAGGAATATTTAGAACAGACATTAATGTTGTTCTAATACCTACAACTATCATGGGAACCTACTTTCATTTTCAAATGAATAAGCCTTTTTTTAAATCTATTATGGATTTGAATACTGATGAAGAATTTGAAACGTATATCAATTCAGAACTTACTCGTCATATAAAACAAACTATTAAAGCCCTTTTAACCTATGAAATATAATAAAATAACAATTTTTATTGCCCTTATGGCAATGTTCTCTGGTTTTGCCCAAGAGAAAATGAAATTATCACTCAAAGAAGCTATCAGTTTAGCAGTTACTAAAAGTGATCAGACTACAATGGCTAATTTGAAGGCAGCCACTGCAAAATTTGAAATGGAAACTGTAAAAAACAATCAGTATCCAAGTGTAAAATTATCAGGACAATATATGCGTTTAACTAATGCAGATGTTAGTTCATCATTAACTTCAGGTTCAAGCGGAAAAGGAATAGAAGTAAGCCAATTGATGATTGGGCAAGCCAATGCGTCGATGCCTTTATTTAATGGTTTTAAACTGAAAAACTCTATTAACGCATCTGAGAATTTATATAAAGCAGAAACTTCAAATTCAATACACACTAAAGAAGAAGTTGGACTTTATGTTGTAGAACTTTTCGCTAAACTATATCAATCACAAGAAATGATTGAACTGTTCAAAGAAAATTTAAAAAGTGCACAACAACGTACAAAAGATTTTTCGGCGATGGTTGATAATGGATTAATGGCTAGAAACGATTTATTGAAAGCACAATTACAGGAATCAAATGTACAATTGTCTATGGACAACGCTCAAAAAAACTTCAATATCATTAACTTTCAGTTAGCTACTTTATTAAAATTACCTGAAGGAACTATAGTTGATATTGATATTGACGCTGTTAAAAATGACATGGTATCTAACAAAAATGCATCAATAGAAGCAAAAAGAAGTGATCTTGAAGCATTAACTTTTCAACAAAAAGCAGCTGAAGCGGGTGTAAAAGCATCGCAAAGTGGCTACTATCCCTCTATTGCTTTAATGGGTGGTTATATTGCCTTTGATTTAAAAGATGTAATGACAGTAACCAATGCCATGAATTTTGGCGTAGGTGTAAGTTATGATCTATCAAATATCTTCAAAAATGGAAAAGAAGTAAAATTAGCCAAATCTAAAGCAGAACAAGCAAAGACAGCTGTTTCTATGATGAATGACAAGATAAAGGAAGAAGTACAACAAGCACAAGAAAACTACAATTTATCTGAAAAGCAAAATGTTGTTTACAAACAAGCAGTAGAACAAGCTACAGAGAACTACCGTATTGTAAAAGACAAATACGACAACAGTTTATCAACCACAAACGATTTACTAGAAGCTGATACACAACAATTACAAACCAAAATCAATCTTGCTTTATCACAAGCAGATATTGCTCTTAAATATTACCAATTACAATTTGCTTCAGGTAAATTAATCAACTCATTCAATTTGACCCAAAAATAAAATCACGATACTATGAAAAAGAAAGAAACAAATAAAAAATTCATATTAATATTCGGAATATTAATTCTTCTAGGAGGTTCATACGGAGTTTACAAATACATGCACTCATTGGCTCACGAAACTACTGATGATGCACAAGTTGAAAAAAACATGAATCCAATTATCCCACGTGTAGGTGGATACATTACTAAAGTATATGTAAAAGATAACGACTTTGTAAAAAAAGGAGATACGCTTTTTACTATTGATAACAGAGATTATGTTGTAAAAGTAGAAGAAGCGAAAGCAGCTTTAATTGGTGCTCAAGAAAATTATGCGGTTTCTAAAGCAGATATTGGTACTGCACAAGCTAATGTTTCTGTATCTGATGCCAATGTACAATCGACTGTTGGAAGCATCGAAAATGCTAAAATCAGATTAACAAGAGCAACTAACGACTACGAGCGTTATGCTAATTTGTACAAAAATCATTCAATCACAAAACAACAATTTGAACAAGCTGAAGCAGCTAAATTAGAAGCACAAAATCAGTTAAAAATATTACAAGATCAACAAAGAGCAAGTGCATACCAAAAAACAGTTGCCGCTTCTAAATCAAATGTAACTTCTAAACAAGCTGAAGTAGCTGCTGCAAATATTGAAAGAGCTAAAGCAATATTAAATGCTGCTCAATTAAATTTAAACTATACAGTTGTTACTGCTGCTACAGATGGACAAGTATCTAAAATTGCTATTCAGCCAGGGCAAATGATCCAACCAGGACAATCATTATTCTATATTGTAAATAATCAAGAAACTTGGGTAATTGCTAACTTTAAAGAAACGCAATTAAACAAAATGGTTGTAGGTCAAAAAGTATCTATCAAAGCAGATGCTTTCCCTGACGAAGAATTTGAAGGAACAGTAGCTTCTTTCTCTCCAGCAACAGGTTCGAAATTCTCGATTTTACCTCCAGATAATGCTACAGGTAACTTCGTAAAAACCATCCAACGTTTACCAGTTAAAATTAGTTTAGACAATGCTAATGAGAAAGTAAAATTATTACGTCCAGGTATGAATGTTGAAGTTGATGTTCACATCAAATAATTTAAAAAACACAGACTAAAATCATAAGTATCATTTAGAAAAAAGAAAATGGCAACAGCAGCAACAGCAGACAACGATTTAGTCGAATACGGTTTTAGAAGAGTCATTATTACCATTACGGCAGTACTTTGTGCCTTACTGGAAATTGTAGATACCACCATTGTAAACGTGGCCTTGACCAATATGCGCGGAAGTTTAGGCGCTACTCTTACCGATGTAGCATGGGTAATTACTGCCTATGCAATTGCAAACGTAATCGTAATACCAATGACAAGTTGGTTGTCCCAACAATTTGGAAGAAGAAATTATTTTGCTGTTTCCATTATTGTATTTACTGTAGCCTCATTTTTATGTGGTAACGCAACCAATATTTGGGAACTGGTAGCATTTCGTTTCATACAAGGTCTTGGTGGAGGTGCCTTATTGGTAACTGCACAAACTATTATTACCGAAAGTTATCCAGTAGAAAAAAGGAGTATGGCACAGGCAATTTATGGTATGGGAGTAATTGTAGGACCAACACTGGGACCTCCTTTAGGAGGTTATCTAGTAGATAATTTTTCATGGCCTTATATCTTCTACATCAACATTCCATTGGGAATTATTGCTACATTTTTGACATTAACATTTGTTAGAAGTCCAAAATATGGTGAAAAGCTAAAAGCCAATCAAGTTGACTGGTGGGGAATCATATTTTTATCAGCATTCATAGGCTCGTTACAATTCGTATTAGAACATGGTCAGCAAGACGATTGGTTTAGTAATTCTACCATTATAATTTTGAGCACTGTCTCTTTCTTAGGCTTATTAGCCTTCATTTGGAGGGAATTAACATACAAATATCCAATTGTTAATTTAAGTGTTTTAAAAGATGGAAACTTGCGTATTGGTATATTGATGGGATTCATCTTAGGTTTCGGATTATATGGTTCAACATTGATTATTCCAATTTATACACAACAAATTTTAGGTTGGACAGCGCTTGATGCCGGTATGCTTTTAATTCCAGGATCAATCACAACTGCTATATTAATGCCATTCGTAGGTAAAATGATTCAGAAAGGAATTCCACAGTCGTATATGATTTCAGTTGGATTCCTGGTATTCTTCTTCTTTACCTTTTGGATGCATAACGTAATGACACCAGATACTGGCGTTGAACATTTTTATTGGCCATTAATCTTAAGAGGAATTGGCTTAGGATTATTATTTGTACCAATTACCACGCTTTCGCTTTCAACTCTAAAAGGAAAACATATTGGTGAAGGAGCTGCTTTTACAGGAATGTTCAGACAGTTGGGAGGTTCGTTTGGTATTGCAATTATTACTACGTTCATAACACGTTTTTCACAAAAACATCGTGTCGATTTAATCGCTAATCTTGATGGTAGTAAATTTGAAGTACAAGAGCGTTTAAACGCTATGAAAAGAATGTTCCGTTCAAAAGGATTCAGTGCAAATGAAGCAATGCAAAAAGCCTATCAGTTATTTGATTTATCTATTTTAAAACAAAGTACGGTATTGGCTTATATGGATATTTTCATGGCATTAGGCATTATGTTTTTATGCTGTATCCCTATTGTTTTACTCATCAAACGCTCAAAAAACAAAGTTGATATATCTGATGCAATGCATTAATCTTAAAAGAAGTTTAAAGACTGATTATCAACAAAAATTATTGGTATATTTGCAAAAAATTTAAAACACAATGAACTTACACAACATCCCTAACATCAAGCATTTAGATAGTGGGAACTTTTTTATACTAGCTGGACCTTGTGCTATAGAAGGCGAAGAAATGGCTATGCGTATTGCCGAAAAACTTGTTGGAATTACCAATGATCTTAAAATACCTTATGTTTTTAAAGGATCATTCAAAAAAGCAAATCGCTCAAGAATTGACAGCTTTTCAGGTATTGGTGATGAAAAAGCATTAAAAATATTACAAAAAGTTGGAAAAGAATTTGGTATTCCAACTGTAACAGATATACATACTAACGAAGATGCGGCAATAGCTGCTGAGTATGTAGATGTTTTACAAATTCCTGCATTTCTTGTTCGTCAGACTGATTTAGTTGTAGCAGCTGCAAATACGGGAAAAACCGTGAATCTGAAAAAAGGACAATTCATGAGTCCAGAGAGCATGAAACACGCAGTACAAAAAGTATTGGATTGCCAAAACGAAAATGTAATGGTTACCGATAGAGGGACTATGTTTGGATATCAAGATATGATTGTGGATTTTAGAGGAATTCCAACAATGCAAAACCTTGCAACAACTGTATTAGACGTAACCCATTCATTACAACAACCTAATCAAATGGCTGGTGTAACTGGAGGTCGTCCTGATATGATTGAAACTATTGCAAAAGCCGGAATTGCTGTGGGTGTTGATGGAATATTCATCGAAACTCACTTTGATCCTGCAAATGCAAAAAGTGATGGTGCCAATATGCTTCATTTGGATTATTTTGAAGATTTAATGAAGAAACTGGTAGCAATACGTCAAACAATTAATCAATTCTAATTTTTTTTATACACCAAAAATGAAACATCCATTTTTAATGGCTGTACTAACTTTTTGTGTTTTTTCACAGTACACCTTTTCACAAGAAACAGTTGAAAATCCTGAAAAATACACAGCACACAATAAAGGTAAATTTTTTATTTCCTGGGGAGGAAACAGAGACAGTTACAGTAGATCTGATGTAAACTTTAGAGGAAAAGATTACAACTTTACTGTTAATGATATGGTTGCTCATGATAAACCAAAAGGATGGCATATTGATTACATAAATCCGGTAAACATGACTATTCCTCAAACAAATTTTAGATTTGGCTATTTCTTTAGTGACCATTATAGCGTTTCAATTGGATTGGATCATATGAAATATGTAATGAGTCAGTATCAAACAGCTAATGTTTCTGGTTATATTAATTTACCTGCTGATCAGCCTGGACATATATATAATGGAAATTATAACAATACACCCGTAGACATGTCTCAAGGTGGTGCTCAAGAAGGTGGTTACGAGAATGGTGTCACTCCACTTAATGGTCCCGCTTTTTTAATGTACGAACATACAGATGGTTTGAATTATGTTAATACAGAAGTTTCTAGACATGACGATATTTCTAAATGGTTAGGTTTACCAAATACTGATAAAGTTCAGATTAATTTAACTGAAGGTTTAGGAGCTGGAATTTTATACCCTAAGACAAATACGACACTATTAGGAAAAGAACGTCATGACGATTTTCATGTTTCTGGATATGGTATATCTGCAAAAGCCGGAATTAACTTTACTTTCTTTAAATATTTTTATTTACAAGGAGAATTAAAAACTGGTTATATTAATATGAAAGATATCCGAACTACAGTGAATAATGACGATAAAGCTTCGCAACATTTTACATTCGTACAGAGAATTATTGCTGTCGGAGGAATATTCAAAATATAAAAAAAAGCCCTGTATAATTTCAGGGCTTTTTTAATACTCATTATTCTATCGATAAAATTCTCAATATATTCGATAACGAGCAATAAGTAAATTTATTATTTGTAAGAAAATATTTATTTTTGCATTTCACACAAATAATGAAACTATGAAATTTACATTCACTACAATTCTAAGTTTATTTTTAGCTTTATCGACTTCAGCACAAAATAAACAGTCTAAAAAACCTAAATCAAGCATAGCTAAAACTTCAGCCACAGAAGCTATTGCCTTGCCTGCAATTTCTGCTGACTCTAATACATCAGTAGATACTATTCATATTACAAAAGGAAAACCTGCTTTGCTACTTATAAATGTTATGGCACAAAATACAGCAGGATATAGGGATACTCGTGAAGAAAAAGAAATACTTACAAATTTTGATAAAAGTAAACTTCAAATTATATCTATTACTCGTCACTCATTTATAGTTTTTGAAAACAATCAAACTTTAGACATCAGTAATTTCAATAATTCATATGAGTCAAAAGCTTTTTGGAACGGAAAAATAAAAGAACAAATTCAAACAGAAGAAGGCCTTCAAAAATCCACTGAATTTTTTGCTAAGCAAATGAAGGTAAAAAAAGAATCTTCTTATGTTATAAATGCAAAAAAATATAAAAAAGAACTAGCACAACTAACCAAGAAGAATATCATTACAGATAAATCTAAAAAAGTTATGCTAGCATTTCTACAAATGTTCTCTTCTCCTATTCTAGAAGACTTAAAAGAAACTAAAATCTTCAATCAGGATTTGGCAAAAATAAAAGAAATCAAAGCTTATTTTTCTGAAAAAAAGGTAAAAAAATTCCTTTGGAGAAATATTGAGTTTAATCAACAAGGACAGCCTATATTATTTAAATCTTTTAAAGAAAATAATAAAATTGAAGCTCAGATAAGTTTTGAATATGAAAACGGAATGCTTTCTAAAATTAGCCAAATGGAAATACCTTCATCAGTAACATATAATGATGATAAAATGATAATTTCAAAAAAAATGCCTGATGGTGAAGAAACTAAGGTTTATTGGTTAGAAAATGATGAATTACTTGAAAAAGAATATCAATTAGCTACTGACGACAATTTAGCTTACAATAATACAATTTTAGAAGACAAGTTTGAAAACAATTGTAAAATTCAAACTTATAACGATCAGATGTTTAGAAAAATATGTTTCTCAAAAAAAGACGAAGTTCCTTTCATCCATACTTTTACTTCATATCAAGGTGAAAATATTTTACAACATTACAAAGTAAAGCTTATCAAGAAGAACGAAACAACATTCGAAAGATACCTCTCAGAATCTGAAGATTCAAAAGATCAAAAAGAAAATTATAAACTATTTGGCACTTATCAACTTAATGAAAAAAAGCAAATTACTTCCTTTAAATTCATAAAAGATAAAACCGAAAAAAACATCAAGATAGACTACACGTATTTCCAATAATTTCTTAAAAAAAAGTAAAATTATTTTGTAATCAGTTATTTTTTAATTTACTTTGTTTTTCAAAGTTCTTTTAAAATTAAAAACTATGTTAAACAAAAATCAACTATTTCTTTTAGGAGGCACAGTCCTTTTATTACTTATTCCATTAATTGGAATGCGGTTTACAAACGAGATCAACTGGAGTCTTAGTGACTTTATCGTAATGGGAATGTTGCTATTAGGATTAGGATTTACTTGTGAATTTATTTTTAGAAAAATTACTAACAAAACTTACATATTAGGTCTAATTGCTCTATTAGTAATTGTATTTTTGCTACTTTGGATTGAATTAGCAGTAGGAATATTTAACTCGCCATTTGCAGGTTTATAAGCCAAATAATCTGGAAACAAAATTTCTTTACAATGGATTCTAACAATTATTTACAAGACATAAAGGATATCAAACAAATGATGTCACAATCGTCACAATTCATCTCTCTAAGTGGTTTATCGGGGGTTCTAGCTGGTATTTATGCTATCGTTGGAGCCATTTACGCAAATAGTTTGATTTTAAATCATCAGGAAACCTACATCACTCTTGAAAGCGAAACCTTTAAGAAAATATTAATTACAGCATTAGTTGTCCTAGCGGCATCACTAATGACTGCTTATGTAATGACTGTTAGAAAAGCTAAGAAAATGGAAGAAAACGTTTGGAATCCATCTTCAAGAAGACTATTAATTAATTTTTTAATTCCATTAGTAACCGGAGGAATTTTCGTTTTGCTCCTACTTCGTCACGGCTATTATGGTTTAGTTGCTCCAATAACTTTGTTGTTTTATGGCTTGGCTTGCTTGAACGCTAGTAAGTATACTTTACGTGATGTAAGATACTTAGGTATAACAGAAATTATTTTAGGATTATTAGCTGTTGAATTTTCAGGATTTGGTTTGTACTTTTGGGCCATTGGATTTGGTTTGTGTCATATTGTTTATGGCGGAATGATGCATTTTAAATACGATAGAAAATAATGATATCATTTATTCTTTTCTTAACAATTAATATTGTTGTATTTACACTTGTTAAGTATTATTACGGAAATAAATATTCAACATTTAATCAATCAGTCATATGTTCTTTAGTATTTTATGTCTTAGCAGTAATTTGGGCATTTGGAAAAAGTATTTATCTTAAAAATGAGTTGGATGCTTTAGATTTAGATCGTGATGGATTTTTTTCTCCTGTAGAACAAACAATTGAACAACAAAGACTAATGAGAGAAGTAACTTCTGATTTAGGAAGAAATCTCGCTCCAATTACTGGAATATTCTATAGTATAATCTATTTTATATTCCTTTTGATAGGTCAATATTTTTATATTACAATAAAAAAAATCATTGAAAAATATAATTCAAAATATCAACAAAGCCTTTGATCACCGAATTCGTTTGGGTATCATGTCTGTACTTATGGTTAACGAAAGTGCCGACTTTACTACACTAAAAGAATTATTAGGAGTTACAGATGGAAATTTAGCCAGCCATGCAAAAGCATTGGAAGGTGAAAATTATATTGTTGTGGAAAAGCAGTTTATTGGAAAAAAACCAAACACAAGCTATAAAGCTACAAAAGAAGGACGCAAAGCATTTCAAGAGCATATTGATGCACTCGAAAAACTTATATCTAAAACATAATCTATTTTTTTATACAAAAACTTTGAATTTCAAAGTTCTTTTAAAAATGAAAACACTTAAAAAAATTCCCTTTTCAACAGCTTTTGCTTTAATGAGCTTTGGCATTGGTACCATACTATTTCTCTCTTATATGCTTTTTCCAAGTGATGGTATATTAATGTTAGGGCTTGCCCTTGTTGTGGTAGCCATATTTTTTAACTTTTTAGTCTTTCTAAACCTACTTTATCAACTAGTAACAAAAGGTAATAAAGAAGATACTATTATCAGACTACTAATTTTAATTAGCAATATACCTATTGCTTACTTCTACTTCATAATAGTAATAAACAAATTCAACAGTTTACAACCTTTTTAAATCAAATAACAATGGAAACACAATTCAATCAACAAAAAAACAGCTTTTTTCAGTCAACAACAGTAAAAATGGCTATGGTAGGTTTTTTAACTCTAATATTACTTATACCATTGGCTTTTGTAAAAGATTTGATTTCTGAACGATCTATGCGAAAAAAAGAAGTTACAGAAGAAGTATCGAATCTTTGGGGAAAAGACATTTATTTTTATGGACCAATTCTAAAGATTCCGTACAAATCGTATGATGAATATAATATTACCAATCCACGAACTGGAGCAGTAACCATTGAGAAGAAAATCACAACTAAAAATGCGTTTTTCTTCCCAGAAAACTTTAACAGTAAAACAAATGCTAAAAAGAATACTTCATTAAAACGTGGTATTTACAACAATGTGGTATTCACTGCCAATATGAATTTTCAAGGAAACTTTGGCAAGCTTAATTTTGAAAAATTAGGTATAAAAGCAGAAGATTTATTATGGAATCAAGCTTCAATCGTAGTTAAAACAACAAATTTAAAAAGCATAAAAAGTGATTTAAACATTGCTTTGAACAATCAAAAACTGAATTTTGAATCAAAATCAGATGAGGATAATTTCTACGGTACTTTAGAATCAGATAAATTTGATTACAACACTTTAAATAAAAGCAATGCTTTAAATTTCCAATTTAATATGGAATACAACGGAAGTAACAGCATTAAGTTTATCCCTATTGGTAAAAAAAGTATTGTGAGTTTAGATTCTGACTGGGAATCGCCAAGTTTTGAAGGCGCTTTTGCGGCAAATGACACCACAAAAGCAATCAACAAAAAAGGGTTTCACGCCGATTGGAAAATTTTAGACATTAATAGATCTTTTTCACAACAGCATATAGAAAAAATTCCGAACCTAAATGACTATGCTTTTGGAGCCAAATTCATTGAAACTGTAGATGAATATCAACAAAATGAGCGTGCATCAAAATATGGTTTCTTAGTAATTGGATTAACTTTCTTGATTTTCTTCTTAATTCAATCAATCAGTAAAATTAGTATTCATATCTTCCAATACAGTATGATAGGTTTAGCACTAATTATGTTTTATACTTTATTGATTTCTATTACTGAGCATTCGAGTTTTAAACTAGCTTATTTAATTGCAGGTTTATCTGTAGTAGCGATGATTAGTTTATATTCAAAATCGATACTGAATAAAAAATTTGCTGGATTTATAGCGGTAGCCTTAACAGGCTTATATACTTTTATTTATGTCATCATACAATTAGAAAGCTATGCTTTACTAGTAGGAAGCATTGGATTATTTACAATCTTGGGTGCAGTAATGTATTTCTCTCGAAAAATTGAATGGAAATAAAAAACAATAAAAGCCTCTTTTTTTAAGAGGCTTTTAAATTATAATATTTTAGCAATACCAAAGATTAAACGTTTTTTATCATCTTTGTAAAAATCAATTTTATATGGTAAATAGAATACTATTAATATTATTTCTTCTTTTTTCAAAACAATACCTTTATAGTCAAACATATTCTTTTAAGAAAAGCTTTTCACCTAGCGAACAAAAAGCTTTTTTAGGACTTACAGAAGAAATATTTGATATCAATAAAAACATTTCTTACAATCTCTCTAGTTATGATTGTCAATCCAAATTTGAAGACATAAATACAAAACAATATGATGAAGTATTTTTGAAAAAATTACAAAAGAGACTTGCTAAAGATTCATTAAACTCAATAACCTTGAATGAGTTTGGGAATTATTATTCAAGTAAAGGAGATAAATCACAAGCCAATAAATATTTTTTAAAGTCTCTTAATAATTTATCGCTGAAAGGATCATCAAAAAAGGATAGCTCTTTTTATTATTCTTTTAGAGGTCTTTTAAAACTGAATTTAGAAAAAGAAAAAGCAATAGATGATATAGAAAAAGCATTAGAGATAAATCCGAAAGATTCTATTGCTGTTGGTTTTTATCCATTGTTTTTAATTCAAAAAAGAGATTTCAATAAAGCAAAAAAAATATGCCTAGCTGCTTTAAAAGAGAAGAACGAAAATCCTGAATTTGCTTATACTTTTTTAGGCATAACTATTTTATTCCAAGAGGCTGATACATTCTTAGATAATTCAAAAAAAGAAGAAAGTAAAAAGAAAAATTTTGACCAATTATTTGATTATAAAAGTATTTATAAATATGCTGAGATAAATAAAGACAATATCAAAATCCAACATTTAAAAAACATGCTTGAAGTTATGGGATTGACTTTTAAGATGTATACATTCGAAATGGACGACAAGTACAATGTAATAATGAATTTCAGTAATCTTGAAATTGCAAAAATCTCTGAATTAGAATTGTATTTTCAACAAGAATTGACAAACAAAAGAATAAATCCCTTTTCAGGGAATAAAAGTTTAGCAATTTTAAATTTCATGCTTAAAAAAAATGATAAAGCAATTGAATATGCAAAAAAAGCAATTGATATTTTCCCTGAATCAAAAAGATCACATAACTTCAATTCAGATGAAACATTAGAACTATTACTAACTCTATATCAATCAAAAAAAGATAATATAAATTACAAAAAAACTCTTGAAAGCAAAATTGAGAAAAATTCTAAATATCTAAAATCTATAGATGACTATGTCAATATGTCCTATTTTTATTTACATCAGAATAACTTAGATGAAGCTGAAAATTGGTGCAATAAGGCTCGTGAAATTAACCCCGATTATTTTAATGCGTTAAGCCTTCTAGCTCATTTAAAATTTATGAAAAGTGGTTTTGAAAGCAGTTTAGTACAATTCTATTTAGATCAATCAGCTAGGCAAATAAAAGATGATTCTGATAATTATTCATTAGGTATTCAAGGAGTAATTTATATGATCCTACAAGGTAATCCTGCTAATGCAAAATTAACTTATGATAACATTCAAGGATGCAAAAAAATAAGACCTGAAAAAACTAAATTTTGCGATAACCTAATTACCCAATATATACAGATAAATCCTTAAATAAAACGCCTCATTTTAAAAGTGAGGCGTTTTATTTAAATCTTTTTAGATACTATATTCCGTACTTATCAATCAAATAAATCAATGATGTCATTGTTGCGGCACCTAGCTCTAATTCTCTTTTATTTACTGCTTCAAAAGTATCATTCCCAGCATGATGATAATCAAAATAACGTTGTGAATCTGGTCGCAATCCCGCTTTTACAATTCTTCTTGAAGTTAAATCCTGAATATCAGATCCGCTGTGTCCTTTCATAAAACTATGAATTAAATAAGGCTCGAATAATGATTTCCATTGTGCAATTTTAGAAAAACTTGAATCATCAGCTTCAATTGAAAATCCTCTTGGAGAAAATCCTCCAGAATCACTTTCCATAGCAAAAATATGGTTTTCATTATTTTTTAATGATTGTTCCTGGTATTTATCACCTCCGCGTCCTCCGTTTTCTTCATTCATAAACATTACAACGCGGATTGTATTCTTAGGCTTATAATTTAAATTTTTAAAAATATTTACTACTTCCAAACTTTGTACACAACCTGCTCCATCATCATGAGAACCATCAGCCAAATCCCACGAATCTAAATGACCTCCAACAACAATAATTTTTTCTGGAGTTACAGAACCTTTAATTTCTCCAACAACATTATACGATAAAACATCTTTTTCTTGATAACACGATTGTTTAAAATAAAAAGTCAATTTTGGGTTTTGCTTCAATTCCTTGCTTAAAAGTTCAGCTCCGTTTGTACTTATTGCTGCTGTTGGAATTCGCTGCTCAACCGGAATATCTCCATAGCTAGTAGCTCCTGTATGTGGATAATCGTCTAATCTAAAATTTAGCGACCGAACAATCGCTCCTACTGCCCCAAACTTAGATGCTTCTTTTGGTCCAGATCTTCTTTGATCTCCAGCACTACCATAAGAATGAAAAGCTTCAATATTCGACGGATTCATGGGACGATTAAAAAAAACTATTTTCCCTTTTATTTTTTCAGTTCCTAATTGTTCTAATTCTTTAAAGGATTGTACTTCAATCACTTCTGCAGTAACTCCATTTTTCGATGTGGCAATACTTCCTCCCAATGCACAAACTGGCACTTTAATTTTTTTTCCTTGAACTTTAATATAAGCTTCTTCTTTTCCTCCTCTAACCCATTTTGGCACCATTACTTCCTGTAAGTACACTTTATCAAAAGCACCAGACTGTTCCATTTGCTGTTTTGTATATAAAACTGCTTTTTCTGCACCTGCTGACCCTGACAATCTATGACCAATGGTATTAGATAAATATTCTAACTGTGAATAGCATTTAGAATTGGTTAAAGCTTGATTATAAATTGCTTTTAATTGCTCTTCATCAGATATTTGGGAAAATCCTGTAAAAGATATAAGTAATAATAGAAACGTTATTTTTTTCATTATTGTGATTTAGTTTTCTCAAAATTAATTTAGTTTTAATTGATTCCCTAATCTTTCAATCAGATTTTTAATTTGAAAAACAAGAAATAAAAAAGCCTCAAAAATTGAGGCCTTAAAATTTAGTTTTACTATTTTGAATATTGATTATTTATTAAATCTATTCTTTACCATCTACATAATCTTGTAGATATTGAAATCTATCTGTTAACTTACCATCTTTGCAAATAGCGGCTCTAGATAAAATTGCGTCTTTATCGTTATTATAAAAAGCTGGAATTACATGCTCTAAAAACATTTCACCAAATCCTTCACTTGCGTCTTTAGGCAGTTCACAAGGTAAATTATCAACAGCCATAACAACTATTGCTGCAGGATGAGTAATATCTACTTCTTTATCTTCACTCGGATAATAACCATATAAAGGTTCTGCGATAGTTGACGCTCTTAATGTACATGCAATCGGTCCGGCTACATCACATGAAATATCAGCAACGACTTTAATTTTATTATCAGCAGCATTTAACATATCTCGAGTCAGTATTACTGGAGCTCCATTTCCATAAAAATGTCCAGCCATAAATATATCCGACACTTTTGTAAAACGTTCAAAATCGGAAGTATACTCTTGCGGATTAATATAAAAATCTTTTTTATCAGATGGTTTCCCATCTATTCTTTTATTGTAATCCAAAACATCAATTTGAGTATAAACTGGCTGAGTATATGTTTTAGTCAAATAATCATCAATTGAAACCTGTTTGATTTTCATATCATCCAAAATTTCCTTTGCTCCCATTCCAACTTTACCATGACCAGTAAGTACAATTTTAATTGGAGGTAACATAGGGCGACGCAAACGTTCAACAAGTGCTGATTTATCTGTTAAAGTTTCTGCCTTTGGTAAATTGAATAATTCATATTTGATACCAAAAGCCCTAAAACCATTATAAGCACCTACAATACCTGCATAACGTCCAAAACCAATTAAACGATGATTAGTCTCATTTACAATAGTTTCGTGGTCAATTAATTCTATATTTTTTTCTAAACACGCAACTAATAATTTTCTGTTATAAGGCTGCTTTTTTATAGTATGTGAAAAGAAAAAATACTTCTTATCAGAGATTAATGCATCAACAGGAACTTCCTTAACACCAATTAAGACATCACAATCAGAAACGTCTTCAGTCACTTCAAAACCTAAATTTCTATATTCGGCATCAGGAAAAATTCTAATATCAGAAGTTTCAACTTTTATTTCCGCTTGAGGGAACTGATTTTTAAGCTTTACCAATTCTTCAGGAGTAAAAACAACTCTTCTATCAGGTGGATTTTTTCTTTCTTTAATAATACCGAATTTCATATAAATATCTGATTTTAAACAAATTGATTATTATAACTAATAATAAAACAATTGTTACAAATATAACAATTTAAAAATCTTTTACAACTCAAAATAAATTTGTTTACAGTATTTTATTTCGCTCTATCTTTATCTATATTTGTTTTTTTCCCTTCAAAAAATGACAATTAGATATACTGTAAACATAATCCTACTAACACTTTTTTTAACCATCTCATCTTCATGTAGTGAGAAAAAAAAGGAAATTAAAATAAAGAAAGAGAAATCAAAAGTTGGCTCTGTATATGCAATGCTTCCTTTTGAAAATAACTTACCTGAAATCAATAAAGCAGAAGCAAACAAGATAAAAGGTACTATTCAAGAATTTTACAATAAAGTATATGTCCCTAACGATTTTTCTGGAAGTATGCTCGTAGCTAAAAATGGACATATTATTTATGAAAGCTACAGAGGAATGGCAAATTTTGAAGAAAAAATACCTATTTCAAAAGAAACACCAATACATATAGCTTCTTTGAGTAAAGTTTTTACTGCAACCGCTACAATGTTGCTTGTTGATTCAAAACAAATTAAATTGGACCAAAAAGTAAACACAATTCTTGATGATTTTCCTTATGAAGATGTAACGGTGAGAACCTTACTTAATCACAGAAGTGGTATTCGTAATTATAGTTATTTTACAGATAAAAGTAGCGAATGGAGCAAAAGGGATACTTTACGAAACAAAGATTTAATTCCTTTTATCAATAAATTTAATGTGAATCTCGAGTTTAAAACAGATTCAAGGTTTAGTTATTGTAATACAAATTATGCTTTGTTAGCCTTAATGATTGAAAAGGTCACAAAAATGGATTATCGCACAGCTATGAAAAAGCTAATTTTTGAGCCGCTAGATATGAAAAACACTTTTGTTTTTGATTTAAAGAAGGATTCAAAAACGGCTAGCCATTCATACAAAGGAAACAAAATAAGATATGCTTACAATTACCTTGACGATATTTACGGAGATAAAAATATATATTCAACACCAAGAGATATATTAAAGTTTGACATGGCAACATACAGTCCTACATTCTTAAACAAAAAATTACTATCGGAAATGTTTAAAGGCTATAGTTATGAAAGCAGAGGCACAAGAAATTATGGTTTAGGAATTAGACTTTTAGAATGGGAAGACGGGAAAAAAATGTTTTACCACAATGGGTGGTGGCATGGAAATACTTCGGCATATATCAAACTTAAAGATGAAAAAGTTACATTAATTTGTTTATCAAACAAATACACCAGATGTACTTATAGATTAAAACTTCTTTCATCATTATTTGGAAATTATCCTTTTGAAATAAAGAGTAAAGAAGAAAGTTTGGAATAAAATTTGATTTAATTTTAGTACTTTTGTCAAAATACTGGGGTCGACTGGTTTTGACAGCGAGTGGAATTAATCAGTAAGCATGTTGAGCATTGAGGTGTTGCTCATTAATATAATGTCTCAAACTTTTACACGGCGAAAATAATTACGCTTTAGCTGCTTAATCCGAATTATAGTACGATTTGCCTAGTTCCTACCAGGTAGGAAAGCTAGATTCTCCTCAAAAGCCTTGGTTTATGGCGGTTGATTTAGGGGAACCGTAAATGTAAACCTAGAGAAGGTAATGCTTTAAATCCTTCTTGACACTGATAAAGCTAAGCAAAAGGTTGCTGTTCTTGGCATCGCCTTTTGTCGAAAATTTAATCAAGAACTAAACATGTAGAAAGCTTTTTGATTGCTTGTTTGGACGAGAGTTCGATTCTCTCCGACTCCACTAGAACAAATTCATTTTGAAGCAAAAGCCTGTAAATCGTATGACTTACAGGCTTTCTTATTTTATAGACTCTTCAAATTATTTAGAAATTCGTTGCAGAACTGACAAAATTACTAGAAAAAATATAATTACTTTTGGCTTTAAAAATTTTACCCAAATTAAAATGTTCAAAAACACCCGCCTATCAATTCTATTTTTTTTCTTGCTAACGCTAGCAACTTCATATGCACAGAACAAGATTATTGATTCGTTAAAAATTGCACTGCAAAACCCGAAACTGCATGACACTACAAGATTGCAGATGATTCATAATGTTGCCCGTACTAAATTTACCAACAACTTTGATCCAAAGTTTCATCAGGTTGTGGACATGTTAGGTGAGATTGCCTTGAAAAATTATAAAAAAAAGAATCCTCCAAAACTACAAACAAGATATTCTAAATGGCTTGCTACTTATTATTCCAGTCTTGCTACCCGATATTTACAGAAAGAAGAATATGATAAATCAGCACAATATTATGATAAAGCCATAGCACTTTATAAAGCAACGAAGTCTTATGAAGACATGTACACAGTTTATCTCACAAAATCTGGACTTTACAAAACAACAAATGAGACGGATAAACAAATAGCGTTGATATTTGAAGCTCTAAAATTTTATGAAAAAGATAAGAAGACTTATGTACATTCCTTGTATTATGCTTATACTACATTGGCGTATGCTTACAGACATCAGAATGAGTATGAGAAAGCGATTGAAAATAGTTTGAAAGCCATACAATATTGCGACATGTCGTATAAGGAATATCCTAGCAATCACACTCTAAACTGGAAAGCTTCCAATTATCAAAATATAGCTTACTGTAATAGCAAACTTAAAAAATATAAAGAAGCTTTAGCAAACAGTTACAAATCGCTCGAGATTACCCGAAAATTAGGAGCAGACACACAAACAATTCTTACTTTATCCGGTGCTGCCGATATGCAAATGAAACTTTCCAATTTTGAGGAAGCCGAAAAACTATTTCAGGAAATCTTAGCCATAAAATCCACTTCCACAAATAGTATGAGTATGGCGGCGGCTTATTATGGTCTTGGGAATATCAGTTTTAATAAAGGAGACCTAAAGAATGCAGGTGATTATCAAGAAAAAGCTTTTGAGTTGAGCAAAAAAACAACCAATAAGACGCTTCAGAAAGATATTGCCGAGATGTTGTACAAGATAAACTTAGCGAACAAGAATTATGAAAAAGCACTTCACTATTATGAATTTGATAAACAAATAACGGATTCTACCCGAATTGCATCCTCAAAAAGAGAAATCTCTGAGCAGCAACTCAAATATGAGTTTGAGAAAAAAGAACTCCAACAAAAAATCATTCAGCAAAAGAAATTAGCTGAAATTAAACTGGAATCGGAAAAGAAAACGGCACTCGAAACTTCGAAAAACAAACTGGCGCAACAGCAATTAAAGTATGATTTTGAACGAAAAGAACTTCAGCAGAAAATCCTGCAAGGAAGGAAAGTATCGGCCGTAAAAATCCTCGGAGAAAAGAAAGCCGCTGCAATCAAACTTGAAAGCGAAAAGAAAACTGCTGTTAAAAACAACTGGCTTATCGGGTTATCGAGTTTACTCTTACTGATACTTGTAGGAGCTTATTTTTATTATCGTAACAGCAAACAGAAACAAGCGATAACCGTTCTTGAAAAAGAGCAAATAAAGCAAAAGCTTCTGATCACACAGATGAACCCTCATTTTATATTCAATTCCATTGATAATATTCAGGGATTAATTCATGATGAAAAAGATAACGAAGCGATTAATTACCTGACCAAATTCTCGAAACTAACCCGTCAAATTCTGGAGAATTCCAATGAAAATTACATTTCACTTTCCGAAGAAATAGAAATGACCCAAAACTATTTGGCCATCCAGCAGCTTTTGTACGATAACAAATTCAGTTTTAACATTACCATTGAGGACGATATCGATCAGGAAGCGATCTTTTTGCCGCCGATGCTTACACAGCCTTTCATTGAGAATGCCATCAAGCACGGTTTAAGCAATACTATTAATCAAGGGCAGATTGACATTCATTTTTACCTCAAGGATCAAAAATTATTTTTTGAGGTAAGTGATAACGGTAAAGGATTTGACGCGATTCAAAAAACAACCAACCACAAATCTTTAGCCATGACCATTACCAAAGAACGATTGGTAAGCTACACCAAAAATCAGGATTTTGTAGTGCATGCCGACAATATTTTAGACAAAGACACTAATGTTGTAGGTGCGAAAGTTAGTTTTGAAATCCCTTATATTTACGAAAATTAAAGACCCATGTTACGAGCCGTAATTATTGACGATATAGAAAACATTAGAAAGAAGAACAGCACCATAATTAAGATGAACTGTCCTTCCGTTACCCTAATTGGTGAAGCCGATTCAGTAGCATCCGGTGTGACGCTTATTAAACAATTGTCGCCCGATCTTGTTTTTTTGGATGTGGAAATGCCCGACGGAACCGGTTTCGATTTGCTTCAGAAATTAAAGCCTTTCAGTTTTAAAGTCATTTTTATTACAGGTTATGAAGACTTTGCGGTTAAAGCGTTCCGTTTTTCAGCAATTGATTATTTGCTGAAACCCCTTGATCCTGATGATTTGGTTGAAGCCGTAAAAAAGGCAGAAAGTTCCCTTAGCAAAGAAGTTTTTGACATGAAACTCAGTAATTTGTTTGCTAACTTGGAACGTCCAAAAAACCTTCAGAACCTTATTCTAAAAACGGCAGACAGGATTTACTCTGTTAATATTCAAGATATTGTAAACTGCGAATCGGATAAAAACTATACTACATTTCATTTTATCAATGCGCCAAAGCTAATTGTTTCTACCAATCTTAAAGAGTATGAAACCCTGCTTACGCCGCACAATTTTTTCCGCACCCATCAGTCTCACTTAATAAATATGGCCTACTTCGATCATTTTATCAAAACTGACGGCGGAAATACCATTGTAATGAAAAACAAAATTACCATTCCGCTTTCCGTTCGTAAAAAAGAAGAGTTCATGCTGCTACTTGAAAACCTTCAGGGATAGATTTTTCGAAAAACGAATTTCCTTTCATCTTCCACGAATTTCCTTTAAAAGGAAACAGATATTCATTGCCCGAAATTGCCATTTTCTTTTGATTTATGTTTGACCTGTAATTAAGAAAACTAAGTACTACTAATTTCAAAAAACAGTTAAACATGAAACAAATTAAAACTAGCGCGCTGATTATTGCATTCCTCTTTTCCTTTACGGCTGCCAATGCACAATTATTCAATAAAGTTAAAAAAGGGGCCGATGATGCCGGAACCGTTATCGAAAATACAAAAGCAGCAGACAAAGTACTGAAATCTGCCAAAGGGAAAGCAGGAAAAGGCGGAAAAAGCGGTGATTTTGGAGGTCTAAAATTAGATTGGACCACTTTCAAACAAACGCCAGCCGTAACTTTCAACTCCCTACTTTACGGAACCACTGCCGGAACCATTAACAGTTATACGGCTACTTTTATTCCCAATAAAACGGTTGATGGCAGAACAGTTAATGCCTTTTCGGATCAGTCGCAGTATTTGAGAATTAAGGTATACAAAGACAATCAATACATGAACTATTTTGAGTATTCAGGAGATCAGGTTTTTGATGACGGAAAGAAAACAAAATTCAATGAACCAAGTAGCCGTTACCAACGTGATGGCGAATGGGTTGGGCATTCAGAATCATTCATTACAGACTGGGGTCCAGGTAATTACAGATTGGATTTTTATGCAGGAGACAAAATGTTTTATTCTTTTGATTTTGAATTGGCGAAACTAACGAATTCAGATCCTTATGCCGCTATGAATGAAATGTATGTAGTACGCGGACCATGGAATAATTTTGCTTATTTAAATCATGCCAATACCGGTAATCTTCTTTTTGGTTTCTATATTACTCATGAAGAATTTATGCCTAACCCTTCTAACAGCAGAAAAACCAACAAAAGTGTGAAATGGTCGGTAAATATGTTCAAAGACAATAAATTGTATGCACAACATTATGGCAACGGACCTAATACTGCTCAAGTAGAACAAGCAAAATGGAATGAAGTTTCATGTGCCTTTAAACTGGTGAACAAACCTGGTGAGATTAAATTTGCTGACCTTACCGACGGCGCTTACAAAATTGAACTTACCATTGAAGGTGAAAACGATCCGAGAATCTACAATTTTACTGTTAAAGATAAAAAGATCGTCCTAATTCCTGAACAAGACAGAACCAAAAATACCGATCCGACAAGATTAATCGAAGGATGGAATGATTATTTCTGGCTTAAAAAACTAAAATAATATCCACTTCAAAAGCAACTCTAGAAAGCCAGTCGATTGACTGGCTTTTCCATTCTCATCTCTTGTATTTCAAATCAAACTCAAAAAAAACGAATTTCCTTTCAATCGCAACAAATGTTAACCCAAAACGAACGAATATTCATTAAGGAAAATCTGTATTTTTATTTACTGTATTATTGTAATATAATTTTTTAAAAACAATGTTAAAGAAATTAATCTTAGATGAAATAATACTTATGTTTGTAGACAAACTGATATAACCACAGTTTTAAAAAGAACTAATTATTAAAATTTAATCCTCAAATAATTTATTAACCAAAACCCTGAAATTAAAGGGAAATGAAAATCAAAATGAAAAAAAAATTACTTTTTATTGCAATCGCAGGTTTATTTAATTCGATGGCTAATGCAGCGGATCTATATGTTAGAGCAACTGGAACAGGTGGAGCTTACACAACCGTTTCTGCAGCGATAACAGCAGCTAACAATGGTGACCGAATTATCATTCAGCCAAAAATAGACGGATCTGCATACATTGAAAACCTTACAATCAACAAATCGTTAACTTTCGTTTCTGAAACCAATTATAACAAATATTTCATCAAAGGAACCATTAACATCAATCCGGCAGCTGGAAGGGTTGTCACAATAAGCAACTTAAGTTCTGGGAATTTTACAATCTACAACATTGTTGCGACTGGAGCAACAACTGGAGGAAGAACAACTATCAATTTATTCAACTGCTATTTGAATAATGTTGATACAACACCTGCAAATACTACCACAAATATGTCTGGATGTACTGTTAGTGGCTATGTATTTTTTTCACACGGAAGAATGACTGGTAACAGAGCACAAAGAATAATGGCTTACAACACATCTTCAGATAATTCTCTTGCAACCAACGATATTGAAATTATAGGAAATGCTACCTCTTCTACAATTGGAAGCCAACAAACCAGCTATAATTTTAAATTCTATAATAACTTTACAAGTGGATTTGGAATTTATAATACCAAAACAAGTGGTACTAACGAAATCCTAAATAACACTATTTATGAACCTAATGGTGGAGACATAGCACCAATCCATATAAGCTTAAATGGCGATCCGGGCACTGGCGGAAACATTACAATTATGAACAATGCAATTTCTTTTGTTGTGGCTCAAACCAATGCTTGTATCCAAAATATTAATAGCGTTGCAATCGTAACAGCTAGCTATAACGTATCTACAAATGCGTTTGTAACTGAAGGGACAGTTACACAAAGCAACAATGTGGGTGCAGCCAATATGAACTTCAATAATACAACTTATACAGTTACTGGTGCCAATGTAAATGCTGGAAACCCTGCAGTAAGTTATACCGATTTAGATTTGACCAGAAATGATGCTGGACATTATGGTGGTTCAAACAGCTGGGAAAATTACTGGCCTGTAGACGGTGGTAATAAAGCACAGATAAATTATTTAGTAACACCAAGAGTTATAACCATCGGAAATACTATAAATATTTCAGGATCAGGGTTTTCTAAATAATCTATAATATTACGATACAGATGAAAAAATACATTTACAGCTTAATCGCTTTGTTAGTGATAAGCCTGTGCAGCGGACAAACCTCTATAAGTCAAGCAGAATATTTTTGGGATAACGATCCTGGTACAGGGAATGGTATAGCAATTGCTGCAGCTGATGGCAATTTCAATAGTACCTTTGAGCAATTAACACAAACAGGGATTCAGTTACCCGGAACAGGATTACATAAACTTTGCATTCGTATTAAAGACAACACAGGCATGTGGGGGCCAGTTTTTGTTAACGTTATTCAGATTAATCCAGCAGCAACCTCATCAATCATGAGTATTTTAGGTGCTGAATATTTCTGGGACACAGATCCAGGAGAAGGAAATGGAACACCAATTTTAGCAACAGATGGCAACTTCGACAGTGCTTTTGAACAACTATCAAAAACAGGAATTGTGCTACCTCCTATTGGACTACATGTTTTCAATATTCGCATAAAAGATAATACAGGTACATGGGGACCTACTTTAAAAAATGTTATCAGTGTACAAACAAATTTAAGCAATTCTGATTTTGAATTGAGTGGTTTAAAAGTTTATCCAAATCCAGTAAAAAATATCTTAAAATTTTCATATGAACATAAGATTACTGGTGTAACGGTTTACAACTTTTTAGGTCAGCAGGTAATGACAAAATCATTTCAAATTAATGAATCTGAAATTGATTTATCTTCACTCACATCGGGAACTTATTTCGTTACAGTAAAATCTGAAAACAAAGCCAAAACAATAAAGATTATCAAAGAATAAGAAATTCTTTAAAAAATATAAAAGCCAAACTTACTGTTATTAAGTTTGGCTTTTATTTTCAAATTTTCTTTGTTAAAATACATGATTACAATTACTAAATATTTTAAAAAAACATATACAAATAAAACAAAATACGATAAAAAAATTTAAAAACTCTTTATAGTGATTAAATTGGATAATTTAAAATCCTTCAGCAATTATAGACAACAATTTAGTGTCAATAATTTCGATTGAACGTCCGTTATTTTCTAAAATACCTTGAGATTCAAAAAAACCAATGACTCTAACTACAGTCTCTTCAGAAGTTTCAGAATATCTCGCTATGTCTAACTTTGTTATTGTGATTTCTGATTTATCATTATCGTCTTTATACTTTTCATTCAAAATCAATAAAATTAAAGCAATTTTTTCTTTTGCTGATTTATGAGATAAAGACGAAATTAAATTTATCCAAACATTAAATTCAAAGCTTAAAATTTTAACTAAATTAAAAGATAAATTAGGAGCCTTCTTCGATATTTCTATAAACTTTTCTCCATCATAGATTTCAATTTGACTCTCTTCTAAAAAAATTGCTGTTACTGGATGCTTTTCATTACTAAGTAAGGGTCTGAAACCAAAAAACTCTCCTTGAGTAAATATATAAACTATTCTTGTTTTTCCGTCTTGATTGAGTTGCTCTATTTTAACTTTACCTTTAGTAAGTCGATAAACAGCTTTAGGTTCACTCCCTTCCTCATATAAAATATCATTTTTAGAAAACAACTCTAAACTTTTTATACTTTCCAACTCAAGCATATATTTAGACTTAACATTATCTAAAAGCTCATTACTCTTAAATAAATATTTTGAAAGTATAAAAGTCATATCTAATTATTTTTAATTCATTGACCGTCGTCAACATTTAGCAGATAAAGTTAATCTAACTTTGTTATAAATTAAAAAGCATTTATTAAAATCATAGCATATAATATGAAGAAAATTATTTTTTTATCTTTCCTTATTACAATTCCCACTGGTATTAATGCTCAAAACAAAACGATCTCAAAAAGTATAATTAGTCCAACTGCTATTATTAAAAAATTTCACGAAAAAACTGAACTTGACGGAATGCAAAAAGGAGATTTAGTAAATTTATATATTGAAAGAATTAATGTTATAAGTAAAAAACTTCCTTTTATTGCTTTAACTAACAAAAGAGGTGTTACTATAAATGATGTAGGAATTCCAGATAACACTGAAAACAATAAAATATTAGAAAAGCAACATCAAACAATTAAGACCTTTATCTCAGAAACTGAAACTTTTGAGAGGACATTAATTCCGTTTGCAGACAAGTCTGATATCATTGATGCAATCTTATTTTGTGAAAATGTCCTTAAAGAATGGAGACTAATTGGTGAGTAAGTAATTTTTTTGAACCTTTTTTATATAAATTTTTGAGTTATATAATTGAAAAAATAAAATCCCGCTTAAAGCGGGATTTTATTTTTGCTAAATATTATACTATTTGCATTTACTATTCGATAATAATTCTTCTCGCTTCTTTTTTACCAGCGCTTTCTATATTTAAAATATATACTCCTGAAGAAATTGTATTTAAATCTATTTCCTTGTTAAAAATTTCTCCTTCTGATTTATGTGATTGATTATAAACTGAACACCCTCTAATATCAAAGACTTCAACTTTAACTTCTTCTGAAGTAGAAAGGACTACATTAAATTTACCTTTAGAAGGATTTGGATAAACGGAGAATTGCTCAAAACTATTTTCTCCTCTTGATAAAGTTCCTTGAACAACAAAATTATCAATAATTACACCTTCTTGATTTGCTGCATCATCTGAAACAAAGGTAAATCTAAAAATTGCATTTGAAGGATTATTAAGCGAAGCTAAACTATGTGAATAATTTCGTTTATTACCGTTTACTCCTGTTCCTCCTGTTGGAGCAGTTGCATAATCACCAGTCCATTGTTTCCCTATACAATTAAAGCAATCCGTACCATTTGGTGTTCTTGAGCTATTATACCAATTTGCATCTGTAGAAGTACCTAAAACGTTCCAAGTAACACCTGAATCTGTAGAATATTCAAAATAAATTATATCCCAGTTAGATTCTAAATCAAACGCCATATCAAAACTCACAGTCGGATTAACTACATTTGATAAGTTATAACATTGAGATACCAAATATGAAGTTGTTTTATCAGGATAATTACCACTTAATTTTGTAGCATATACTTGTGATCCTGCAACTGAATTAGTTAATAATGTTTTAGAAACAGTACCTCTTTCCCACACTGTATTTGTTTTACCACTTTCATCGACAGAAACTAAAACATTAGAGGCGTTTTCAAAAGTATTTACGGTATTAACTACTCCATTATCATTAACAATTATCACTACTGATCTATCATTATTAAATGAATTTGCATCACCAGTAGTTGTTATTGAAACGTTTAGAACATGAAAACCTCTTGTTAATCCAATTACAGATATTGCTTGAGGAACAGATGAACAACTTGCTAAATTTCCAGTCCAATTTATCACCGAATTTGCACCTCCATCAATATTGTATGTTATGGTGGCAGAAGTCAATGCAGCAGTCCCTCCATTTTCAATAACCACTGATGGCGCGAAAGTACTTCCACAAGCAACATTTACATTTCCTCCTGAAATTGATTTTAAAACAGCATCATTAGCTCCTGTTATGTAAGCAACTCCAATGTTTACAGCATTCCAAGCATTTGCAACTGCTTTAGTCTCTGCACTACTAGAACAATAAAGGTTAGAAGCTACTTCCATTGTTGCATTACGAGCATCAAAATAAGTTGCATTTGGCGTTAAATAATCTCTTTCCGCAAAATAAGCAATTTGAGCCGCTTTTAATAAACCAATTCCTGTAACTGAATATGTATCTCTTTCAGCAATAGGAGCATTATTTGTTCCTGACCCCCCTACTGTCAATAGATAAAACCAATAATTTAAAACACCACTATTTGTATGTACACCGCATTGATCATTACCATTGGATGGAGTACATGCATTTTCATCAGCTGTAGCTATCCAGTTAGTTCCGTTGAAACAATTTGGATCTCCTTTACTGTTTGGGTTAGACATTGATCTCAATCCTCCTATTACTATATCTTCACCTACAATCCAAACATTAGCGTTTATTGTACCTCCCATCGATCCAGTTCTTCCATAATGTTCAATACAAGCCCCCCAAATATCAGAGAAACCTTCATTCATTGCTCCAGAATGGTTTTGATACGCTAAATCAGCAGTATAACTACAAACTGCATGACCAATTTCATGTCCACAAACGTCTAAAGCTGTAAATGGTTTTGAAGTACCATCTCCGTAACTCATTACACTTCCATTCCAAAATGCATTTGACATTCCAGTAGTTGTTGCTGGAGTATCATCATAATGAACGTAACTTTTTATTTGAGAATTGTTATCATCAAAACTATTTCTACTAAAAATATTTTTCCAAAAATCATATGTTTTTTCAGCACCCCAATGAGCATCTAAAGCTGCATTGTCTTTACTGGTATGAGCTGCAGTATAATTCCCTGTATTCCAAGTATTAGTAGCATCAGAAAAGTGTGTACTAGGATAAGTATTTGTTTTTCCAGAATTATATGTTACAATTCCGTTACCTCTTGTACCATCTTGTAAAACATATTTATTTAAACCTGCATTAAAAGTAGTTTCTATAGTTTGATTACCACTATATCTTGTAGGTACAGTCGTAGCTACCATTTGTTCAAATTGATTGGCTAACTGATTTTCTCTTCCATCTTCTAAACTTAAGTGTTTAATTATAGGATTTTTATAAAGTATCTCTCCTGAATGTGCATCCACATAAACTTCAGATCTTGAAATAGGTACTACAGCATAAATATCATATTTAAAAGCTAGTTTAATCTCTCCTGAATTTACCTTTGGGAAAATCACCAATTCTCCTTTGGGTATTTCATAATTTAATTCTTTCGCGGATTCTACGTCTTCCCATAAATATTTTTCAGCATTGATACTTTTTTTAGCTAAAACAAAAGCCTCTGCTGCACTAATTGAAGGTTTAAGAACCAAATCTTTTGGATTATATAATTCTCCATTAACACTTTCAACCAAACCATTTCGAGAATGTGTAATAAGTGTTCCAAACTCAACTTTTAAACCATTAAAATATTGTTGATGCCTCTGATGGCTCATCCCTGAAATATCTACCGTTTCTTTTTTCTCAAGAAAAGTGGTATTTTCATCAAGTTTATATGATTTCTTGAATTGCGCAATAGCTTGATCTTTTGCAATGTTGTAATACTCTATCCTTTTTTGAATTGGTTGATTAGGATTATAAACTTTTTTTTGTGCATACATCCCCAATGATAAAAAAGCAAAAAGAGCCAAGTAGTTATTTCTCATCTTTATGGTTTTTGGTAATTTTTTGCGAATATATTAAAAACAAATGGTTTATATATATAATTTCTTAAATTTGAATTAACATAAAAAAAACATAACTATGTCTAAAACAACCCCGTACTTATTAGGCATTATAACAACAATAGTTATTGGATGTTTTTTATATCATCACTTTTGCTGCAAAAAGTGCAATAACCCACCACAAACAAAAAATAAAATAGTCTCAACAAAATCAGAAGAAATAACAAATAATAAATTTCAATTCTCTGATGAAAACATAAATCATTCTTGTGAGAAAAACTTTAATTTTAACGAAAGTGAATTCAACTATATCACACCAGCTGATGACTGTTTAAACATTGGAATAGAAAAACTTAAAAATTATTTTACCAACAATAAAGAAGCTAGACTAATTATTACTGGTTATGCCTCGACTTCTGAAAAAAACACATCAGCTTTTCCGAATCTAGGATTTGCTAGAGCAAATGATATTAAAAATTATTTTGTCTCAAAAGGTATACCTTCTAACCGATTTGAAATTAATGGAGAAATCAAAGAGGGTTTACAAATGGTTGAAAATAAAGTCTTAGGGCCTATTAATTTTGTAATTAATAAAACACAAGCGCTTACTAAGGCTGAAAACTGGAATGGTATTAAAGAAAAATATACCGAAACACCATTGATACTCTTTTTCGATTCAAACCAAACAGAAATTTCATTAACTGATGCTGAAAGAGAAAGTATAGCAGAAATTGCAAAATATATTGACAATGTTCCTAACTCAAAAATAAGCTGTGTTGGGCATACCGACAATAGTGGTAATAGATTAGTTAATATAAATCTTGGATTAGAAAGAGCCAATTTTGTCAAAAACTATTTGATAAAAAACGGAATGTTGGAATCCAAGATAGAAACTTCTTCTAAAGGTCCAGACGAACCCATAGCCGACAATCTAACACCAGAAGGAAAAGGAAAAAACAGAAGAACTGTGATAACATTAAAATAATAACATCATGAATATACCGTGCTTTTTTATACCCATTTTAGTAGGCCTTATTAGTGCTATTTTAGGTTATTTATTAGGTAAAATGACAACTGAAGGCAATCATCTTAATTTAAAATCAAAACTAAAAGCATCTGAGGATGAAAATGAAAGACTAAATTATCAATTGTATTTATTACAAAAAGAAAACTCGGCAGACAAAACAAATAATTTACAGATTGAATTAAATGAATGTATGTCTAAAAATAACACCTTACAAGCAGAAATAGATGATTTAAAATCGAAGCACAGTATTCATTCATTTGTAAGCCCTACAGAAGAAATTATTCCTTTCAATGCTGAATTAGCCTCTTCAGTTTATAGAAAAAAAATCAAACAAGATGATCTAAAAATTGTTGAAGGCATTGGCCCTAAAATTGAAGAGCTGTATCATAAAGCAGGCATAAAAACTTGGAAAGAGCTATCTGAGACTTCGGTAGAAAAGTCAAAAGAAATACTTATTGAAGCTGGAGAGATATACATTATTCACAATCCTTCTACATGGGCAAAACAAGCGTTATTGGCTTATCAAGGAAAATGGCAGGAACTTAAAGATTGGCAAGATGACTTGAATGCTGGTAAAGAATAACTTTTTCTTTTAAAAACTTGCTATACCAATATTCCAATGTTTGGAATTTGAATATCTTAAATTGCCATTTACAACCTCTAACGGACAATCAAAATTGTTAATAAAAAGTGACCCAGTCCCAAGTCCTTGAGGCATTTTGTTATTCTTAGTAAAAGTGTATTGAGCAATTGCGTTGAGACCAATATTAGACTCTAAAGCAGATGTTATCCACCAACCAATATTATACTTTTCAGCCAATACAATCCATTCATCTGTGCCTTTAATGCCACCAATAAAACTAGGCTTTAAAATGATATATTGAGGTTTTATTTTTTTAAGCAAATTTTCTTTTTCTTCGAAAGTAAAAACTCCAATTAATTCTTCATCAAGAGCAATTGGTAATTTAGTTTTCTCACACAAGTCAACCATAATATCGACTTGATTTTTGGCTATAGGTTGTTCGATACTATGGATATCTAATTCTGAAAGTAAATTTAGCTTATGCATAGCATCTTCAACTTTAAAAGCACCATTAGCATCAACTCGTATTTCTATTTGATTTGAAGTGAAATTCTGTCTAATAAACTTAAGAAGTTCCAACTCCTTTTCGAAATCAATTGCTCCTATTTTAAGTTTAATACAAGTGAAATTTTGACTGAGTTTTTCTTCAATTTGCTCCTTCATAAATTGTTGCTCTCCCATCCAAATAAGACCATTAATTGGAATTGATTTTTCTCCCGAAGTGAATTCTGAAGGAAACAAAACAAAAGGATCATTAGTTTGTAATGACAAAAAAGCCATTTCTACTCCAAACTGGATAGATGGAAATTCTATTAAATCATCCCAAAGTACATCTTTACCTAAAGCAATATTAGCACAAACCCATTTAAGTTTTTCTTCATAATCAGGTCTGTCATCGGCAGATAATCCTCTCAAAATTCCGCACTCCCCTATTCCATATTTACCTTCATCTTCAATTATCAGAAACCAGGTTTCTTTTTGATTCAAAACACCTCTAGAAGTTCCTGAAGGTCTTTTAAAATCTAGAATATATCTTTTGTAGGATGCTTTCATTTAAAAAACTAGTTATAAAGTCTCCAAATTTTTTGAATGTTATCCTGTGGAAGATTAGATTTTTTAAATTTATCCAAGTCATTCACCGCTTTATTCTTCCAGGTTTGCTTTGCTGAAATATTCTGATTCATGTATTTTTTATGGATTTCTTTTGCTTTAGAAACTTCATCCATAAACATGTACACGTGTGCTAAATTCATTTGAACTTTCAATTCACTTGCATCTAAATTTTCAGCCGTTTTTAATGCTTTAAGGGCTTTGTCAAACTGATTGGATTGTATATATAATTCAGCTAATGTATTATAATTTAAAGAGGTTGCATTTGGCTTAGCAGTAACTTTGTTATTAATTAATTCTATGGCTTCTTCTGTTTTTCCTTCTTTAGCCAATTTTAAAGCCATTTTACATTGTATATCATTGTAAACAGTAGAAATACCCAGAGCATTAAAGGCTTTTTCTTCCGATTCTTGCACAACTAGTTTCTTTTCTTCAACTGCTAGTTTTTGAAAATCATCAAAACGATATGCTTTAGAAATTAAATCAATCGTCTTATATCCTACTTCAGACTTTTTAGATCCAGTCATTGTTTGAACAATTCCTATTGAATATACTGATGTCAGAACAATCTGCTTGTTCTTTTGTGACCATCCACGACTAGCGACATTGTCTACCCATGGTACAATTTCAAGAACGATTTTTTCGTTCATCAGCCAATTTTGGTTTTCAAAAGCAAACCAAACATTTTTAGTTTCTTCTTTTATACAAGTAGATTTTGCAGAAACAACTTTTGCATCTTTACTGACAGGATTTGGCTGATATAAACAAGCCGTTTTAAAGTCTGCATTTTTAGAGAATTCATTTGCTTTAAACTCATCGGTAAAAACAGCATACGTACATTTATCTGAACCTGAAATTGAAGAAACTAAAGACAAAGCACCACCAGTACCTTTACCAATAAAATATGGATCAGGAATTGATTTTAGTACAGAAGCCAAATCGTTAACCATTTTCTGGTTTTCGTCTAAAAGTGTGATTCTATATACAAATTCGGTAGTTCCAACAGGAAAATCTTCCGATTTAATGATGATTTTATCTCCCGCCGAAAGTTTGATTTCTTTATTGGTTATTCGTTGATTGTCCCAGTATCCATTTACATCTTGTGATTGAGCAGCACCAACTGAAAAAAGTATAAAGGTTGAAAGTAATTTAAATTTCATTTTTTGTTTTTATTATTTACCAGCAATTTAAATGCCAGTTTATCGAATTACCTGGTCCCGATGGAAACGGCATCCTTTTTTGTAGATTGATGTGTCACACTGAGCTTGTCGAAGTGTTCTCGAAGTCTGCAAAAAAGATACAGTGATCTCGTCTTCAGGACCAGAGGAAATAGCTCCTAAAGATCAATACTCTGTCCAATTTCGAGCAGCATAAGATCTTTCCCAACATCAAAAAACTTTTTGATGGATTCATCATGATTAATTTCGATGAAACCGAAAGTATCATAATGATAGCCTAAGATCTTATCACAATCCAGAAAATCTGAAGCCATAATAGCGTCATCAACATCCATCGTGAAATTATCCCCTATTGGCAAAACTGCTAAATCCAGCTTTGTTCTCATTGGGATAAGCTTCATATCCATTGTTAATGCAGTATCACCAGCAATGTAAATGTTTTTATGTTCTCCTTCGATTACAAATCCGCCAGGTTGCCCTCCATAGGTACCATCAGCAAAAGAACTTGTATGAATTGCATTTACATATTTTACATTTCCAAAGTCGAAATCCCAACTTCCTCCATGATTCATGGGGTGATATTTAAGACCTTTTGCTGCATAATGCATTGCAATTTCATAATTAGAAACCACTACAGCATTAGTTCTTTTTCCAATAGTCTCTACATCAAGTACGTGATCATTGTGTGCATGAGTAATTAAAATATAATCGGCTTTTAATTCATCAACATTGATATGAGATGCTTTGGCATTTCCAGAAATAAAAGGATCCACTAAAATGTGTTTGCTTGAAACTTCAATACCAATACAAGCATGTCCGTAGAATGTTATTTTCATAATTTTTAGCTTTTAGAAAATTAAAACCATGGCTAATATTATCGACAATAAAAATGTACTTATTGCTAATTTTTTAAGTTGAGGGTCAAGTCTTCGGTTATCATCACAATAATACACCGTTTTTAAATGACTGAATAATGGGAAATAGGCCGCTAAGAAAGCATACTGATCCCATCTAAAACCTATTCCATTATATATTACCGCAAAAACAAGAACCAACAGCATTGCTCCTCCTACAAGAAAATAATGATAGAACTTGGCTTTTTCTCCGCCCATTTTTACTACCAGAGTATTTTTTCCAGCGTTTTTATCTGAAATTTCATCTCTCATGTTATTCAGGTTTAAAACTCCTGTACTCAACATACCAATTGCAACAGCTGGTAAAACCAATTGCCAATCGAATTGTTTAGAGTATAAAAAGTTAACCCCTAAGGTACTTACCAAACCAAAAAATATAAAAACGAAAACATCACCAAAACCTTTATATCCATAGGCTGAATTACCTACCGTATAACGTATTGCTGATACTATGGCAGCTACTCCTAAAATCAAGAAAAATAACGAATACAACAAATACTTATCGTGAAACGAAACATAAATTAAAAGTACTGCCGAAAGAAACGTCAACAATGCAGTAAAATACATGGCACGTTTCATAGCTGCTGGAGATATTGCCCCACTTTGTATTGCTCTTTGTGGACCAACTCTTTCTTCATTATCTGTTCCTTTTACTCCATCACCATAATCGTTGGCAAAGTTTGACAAAACCTGCAAACCAATTGTTGTAAATATCGAAAGTCCAAAGATTTTCCAGTTAAAAACCTGTGTTGGTGTCAATATATCGTTTGTAGGATTAGCTAAGGCATATAAACTACCTACTAATATGCCTGATACAGATAATGGCAATGTTCGTAATCGAGCAGCTTCAATCCAGTGTTTCATTTTAAAATTAGAATTTAGAATTTAGAGTTTAGAATTTTTAGAAAGTCACTTATTTCTGACTTCAAATTTCGAATTTCTAAATTTTATTACGGTAACCATTTTTTCTCAAAGTTAGGCTTGCGCTTTTCAAGGAAAGCATCACGTCCTTCTTTAGCTTCTTCTGTCATGTAGGCTAAACGAGTTGCTTCACCGGCAAAAACTTGTTGACCAACCATTCCGTCGTCTGTTAAGTTCATTGCAAATTTTAGCATTTTGATAGATGTAGGTGATTTACCCAATACTTCCTGTGCCCACTCATAAGCTGTATCTTCTAATTCGTCATGAGGAATTACAGCATTAACCATTCCCATTTCGAAAGCTTCTTGAGCTGAATAGTTTCTTCCTAAAAAGAAGATTTCGCGAGCCTTTTTCTGTCCCACCATTTTAGCTAAATATGCCGAACCATATCCTCCGTCAAAGCTAGTTACGTCAGCATCGGTTTGTTTAAAAATAGCGTGTTCTTTACTTGCTAAAGTCATATCGCAAACCACATGCAATGAATGTCCGCCACCTACAGCCCAACCCGGAACTACACAAATTACAGCTTTTGGCATGAAACGAATTAAACGTTGCACTTCAAGAATATTTAATCGGTGGTAACCATCGTCACCAACATATCCCTGATGACCTCTTGCCTTTTGATCTCCTCCACTACAAAACGACCAAACACCATCTTTGCTTGAAGGTCCTTCAGCAGAAAGCAAAACCACTCCAATTGAGGTATCTTCCTGAGCATCATGAAACGCAACTAATAATTCAGCAGTTGTTTTAGGACGAAATGCATTTCTTACATCAGGTCTGTTAAAAGCAATACGGGCAACACCATTGCATTTTTTATAGGTAATATCTTCAAACTCTCTAGCGGTTTTCCACTCTATTTTACTCATTTTTTATAGTATTTGGGCGTTCCCACTCCTTTGTAGTGGTCGGGCTTTTCGCAGTGCATGGTACATTGCTACAATCCCTAACGCATATTCGACTTTAATTCAATTTTATCGTAAAATTAAATTATTTAAACTAAACTAAAATGGTCTTATAAAAAGAAATCTTACAAGTTATCACCAAAGTGTTAAAATCGTAAAAAAAAGTGTTACTTATTAGCATTGTAATCCAAAATTTTTTATTTTTATACAACTGAAAATCAACAAATTAGTAGTTGGTTATTTTAGTTCACTGATTTATTAATTTAAAACGAAATTATTGAAAAAATCTGTTTTAATTGTCGCTCTTACATTTGGTGCATTGCTTACAAGTTGTAACAAAAAAGTAGAAGAAACTAATCAAGAACAAATGCCCACTGAGGAAATAACACAAGAGGTTGTAGATAGTACTCAAATTGATACAGTAGCAACTATGGTTGAACCAAAGGACTCGATTAGTAAACCATAATTAAGACTTCAGTCCTTAAAATTATTAATAAACCACAGTTAATAAAGCGAATATTGATTTTGTACTAAACAATCCCCCCGAGTTGTTTGAAGACAAAAACAAAGAAAAAATTGGAATAAGAAAAAGGTTAATGTTAACGATTGCCTTTAGTGAAAGGAATTATTCCGAAAAAGTTTATTTAATTTTTTGATTAGTAAAGATGTTATTATCACTTTACGTATGTTATCGGTTATTCCAAAAGTATAAGTTTGGAGTAATTTGAGAGAAATGCCAACTGGAAAAGGTTGGCATTTTTTGTTGTAAGAATTAAAGTAAATAAATCCCGTCTTCTTTTATATCGATTAGCTTTTGTTTGTACAAAGTCCCAATCGCTTTTTTGAAGGTTTTTTTACTCATTTTAAGCACCGTTTTGATATCTTCTGGGTGAGAATCATCGTTTAAACGTAAAAAACCTCTACTAGCTTTAAGTTCGTCAATAATGTATTGTGCACTAGGTTCTACTTTATCAAAACCAAGTTTAGAAGCTGAAACATCTATTTTACCATCAGGTCTAATGTGTTTTATGTAACCAACGATACGATCACCAGTGCGTAAATCGTCATACACTTCGTTTTTATATAAAAGTCCTTTGTGCTTTTCGTTTATGATTACATTGATACCAACTTCTGTAATGTGAGAAACAATTAAGTCAACTTCTTCACCTTCTTCAACTGTGATATTTTTATTGTCTAAAAACTGGTTTGTTTTACTAGAACCTACTAATCGTTTGGTTTTGTCATCCATGTACATATAAACCAAATAACGCTTCCCTTGTTCCATAGGTCTTGCTTGCTCTTTAAAAGGAACAAACAAATCTTTTTCCATTCCCCAATCCATGAAAGCACCAAATTGGTTGGTATAATTTACTCTTAACAAAGCAAATTCGTTTAAATAAATATAGGGATCAAGTGTTGTTGACACGGGTCGTTCTTCGTGGTCTAAGTAAACAAAAACTTCGATATCCTGACCAATTTCAAATTCTTCAGGAACATATTTGTTAGGTAATAAAACGTCATTTTCTCCATCAGTAAGATACAATCCTACTTTTGTGCTACGTGCAATTTTAAGCACGTTAAATCTTCCTATTTCTATCATTTTCTAATAATAAGACGACAAAGGTACAAACTTAAATTAATAAAAAAACCACGCCTTTAAGCGTGGGTTGTATTTAAAATCTTTCTTTTTATTTATACACACTTTCTTTTTTAAAGTGCTGCGCTAGTAAATAATACACAACAGCTCTATATTTATTTTTATTAGATCTTCCGTATTTTTCAATTACAGCATCAATTCCCTTATCTAGATCTGGACCGTCTTTTAATCCTAATTTATTAATTAAAAAATTGTTCTTAACGGTATCTAATTCTGACTGCTGAGAGCCTGAAACTGTTGCAGCATCTGGATTGTAAATTGATGGTCCGCACCCTATTACAACTTTAGTTAGGAAATCCATATCTGGAGTAACACCACATTTATCTTTCAAATCTGCTGCATATTTCACAATTAATTCATCTCTTTTACTCATAATTGTATCGTTTATGTTTAATAGTCTTTCAAATTTAATCTTTAAAACACTAACATTAAACTATTTATAAGAAAATTTACTGCTTTTTATTTCAAGTTTTTAAAATAGTTTAATAAAACCTGATCGTTACTTTTTGTTGGCGTAAATATTTCTAATATAGATTTTGAGTCTGTTGCAAAAAATGTTTCTAAGTTTTGTTCCAAAGAAGCAACATTTGAAGCCGATTGGTATTCGAAGTGATACATTTTTGCCAAATGTTCTGCAGTTAAGCAATGTGATGTTTCAAAATATTTATTAAACGTATTGGTTTCCTGATGACCTGGTAAAATTCTAAAAATACCACCACCACCATTATTGATCACAATAATTTTGAAATCATTAGGAATATACTCATTCCACAATGCATTACTATCATACAAGAAACTAATATCACCCGTGATTAAAACAGTTTGTTCCTTATTCATTATTGAGGCTCCAATAGCTGTCGAAGTACTTCCATCGATACCACTGGTACCTCTGTTACAAAAAACAGAAATATTTTTATCTATAGGAAACAACTGTGCATAACGAATGGGCGAACTATTGCTTATTTGCAATTGTGCATTGCTTGGAACTTTTGATAAAATTTTCTCAAAAACCTTAAGATCAGAAAATTCGATAGATTTTAAATATTCACCATGTTTAATTGCTCTTTGATTTCTAATCTGCAAAGCAGTATGCTGATAATTTGATTCTATCGAATTAACTTTGGACAAAAATTCTTCAAAAAAAGTATTTGGGGTCACTTCAAAATGCTGAGATAAACAATCAAAGGTATTGTAAGCACGTAACTCATCTATATGCCAATGTTGTTTAGGTTTATACTTTCTTAAAAAAGCCTTCACTCGTTTTGACACTATCATGCCTCCAAACGTAACCAAAATTTCTGGTCTAAAATTTTGAAAATCCTCATCCGTAAACGGAGTAATAATAGTATCAATGTTGGTGATAAAATTATCATGATGCACATTAGAAGTAACTTCGGTCATGACAACTACTGAAGCATCATTTCCTAAAATATTTAAATACTTTTGATCTATAGCTTTAGGCTCATTCCCTCCTATCAGAATCATTTTTTTAGACGATTGATTCCAAAGTGTAATAAACTCCTCTACATTAGGCTTCTCTTTCTTTTCTGGAACCAAATTAACCAAACTAGGTTTTACCGAAAGCCCTTCAACAACTTCATACAACGGTTCTTCAAAAGGGACGTTGATGTGAACTGGTCCTTTTTTGGATATTGCTAAAAATATGGCTTCCTGAATTTTTAAGTCATTTTCTTCAGATGCGTCTTCCAACAAATTAGCATTGTATAAAATGTGATTGACATACACGTTTTCTTGACGAATGGTTTGTCCGTCACCAATGTCAATTTTATCATGTGGTCTGTCTGCCGAAATAACAACCAAAGGAATTTGATTGTAAAAAGCTTCGGCAACCGCCGGATAATAATTAAGCAACGCAGAACCCGAAGTACATACTACAGCAACTGGTTTTTGTATTTGTTGTGCAATTCCAAGAGCAAAAAAAGCAGCACAACGCTCATCGGCAATACTATAACAAGTAAAAGCCAAATTATTTGTAAAGCCAATAGTTAACGGTGCATTTCTGGAACCTGGAGAAATTACTATGTGTTCAATTCCTTTAGCTTTACAAATTTCAATAATACTTTGTGCTAAAGGTATTTTTGGGTAAATCATTCTTTAAAAAAATAGGTTCACAAATATACAAAGTATTTTAATCAGTTACGAATTATGAGTTATGAGTTACATTTTGTTTTACTCGGCTTTACTCGGCTTATGTACGGCTTTGATACGGCTTAAGGTTGGAGTATAGTCAAGGCATTATTTACTTCATTTGTTCTTTAGACACAAATTTATATGACTAAAGATTTTTATTTTTTAAAAAACATTATTTTTGAATTATTATAAGCCTTTAAAAATGAATTGGAAAGCCAAAACCGTTTTGCATAAAAACACTCCTAGAATTGCTGTTTATTTTGAAAAAAACACAAAACTTATTTCACAAATTAAAACTTTTGAAAATGCTTTATGGTCTTCCAGTCAAGGATATTGGCATTTACCAGATACAACAGAAAACCGATTATACTTTAAAATTCCGCTTACTTATACTTTAACTCCCAACCAAGAAGGGATAGATAGCATTACAATATTTAGAAATTATTTAGCCTCTAAACGTTATAGTTCAAACACAATAACTACCTATTGTGATGCTTTAAAATCATTTTTGACTTTTTTTAATACAAAACCTATAGATCAAATCACTAACGAAGATGTAATTTTATATAATAATAGCTATATTTTAAAAAATAAATTATCATCTTCTTATCAAAATCAAATTGTAAATGCTATAAAGCTATTTTTTAAAACGGTTAAAGAAAAGACTATTGAAGTTGAAAAAATTCATCGTCCAAAAAGAGAAAAAAAGCTTCCGAATGTTTTAAGCAAGGAAGAAGTTAAACAAATTATTACTTCACCTATAAACATTAAGCATCGAGTTATGTTGAGTTTAATTTATTCATGTGGATTACGTTGTGGCGAATTATTAGCCTTAGAACCCCAGCATATTGATTCGAAAAGAAACATTGTTATTTTAAAAAACTCAAAAGGCAAAAAAGACAGAATTGTTCCGTTAAGTCCAAAAATACTAGAATTACTTCGAGAATATTACAAACTTTATAAGCCAAAATTTTATTTATTTGAAGGGCAACATCCAGGAAAACAATATTATGCAAGGAGTTTACAACAAGTTTTAAAAAATACATTACAAAAAACAGGAATTCAAAAACCTGTTACTTTGCATTGGTTAAGACATAGTTATGCAACACACTTATTAGAAAGCGGCACAGATTTACGTTATATTCAAGAACTACTTGGTCATAACAGCAGTAAAACAACTGAAATTTACACTCATGTAAGCACAAAAAACATTCAACAAATTAAAAGTCCATTTGATGATTTGTAAGTAATTTTTTTTATTTTTAAAGTCGCAATAAAACTTCGCTTATCTACCCATTTTTGGGTGTATAAAAGATAAAAAGTTGCGCATATAAACAAGTTGGCAGCAAGCTTAAGAAAAATCCTGCAAAAGACAACTTGTTTATAAAATAAAACTTCCATCAAAAATCCGAAAGATTTTTGTAGTATATTTGCTCCATTATGTTCTTTGAGATATGCTTTTTTGACCTTGTGTTAGAATTGTTTTTTAAAGTGTATTAAGTTACACAACCTTTTAGGTTCAGTTGCGAGACTATCTATTGCCCACACACTCATTATGTAGAGTTGAGTAGTATTTATTATTGTAATTATCAGTTATTTTTTTGTAACAGGAATTTATTTGGGATGAAGACGAACTACGACTAGAATTTTAATACGGGTACATTGAAATGTAACAGGCAATTGTGCCTTAATTAAAATTATATTTCAAATGAGAAAAAACAAAAAAAGCAATGTTTTGCGTAAAGCGAAACATAAAAGTCAAAATGAGAACCGTAGTTCGTTCTCGGGAAAAGTTAACGTATTTGCTAACTTGATTAAAAGATTTAAGGAGAAACCTTGGGAAACAGTAATGCTTCTGTACAGGTTTTATAATTTAATCCAATTCATTATTAAGCTCATTACTGCTCTAACTTTATTTTAACCGACATCCTAAATTATTTTCTCTAAACTTTATGAGTATTAAAACTGTTAAACATCTTGCTTTTGTTCTGAAGATTTCTCCTCAGGATTTATTGCAATTGGCCAAAACAGTTGACAACTTCTATTATACAATTAACGAACCTAAACTTGACAAGGACAACAATCCTAAATTCAAAAACGGAAATCAACTTTTTAGAACTCTAAATCCAAGTACAAAAAATTTGAAAATAATTCAGTCAAGAATTCAAAGAAATATAATATCAAAAATAGAACTTCCTGATTATGCTTACGGCGCAGTTAAGGGCAGAGATAACGTGAAAAATGCTTTAAAACATAGAGGCAAAAAATATAATTTCACAACTGATTTATCAAATTATTTTCCAAGTATAACAAATAGACAGGTTTATAATATGTTTGTCGAAAATAATTTTTCTCCAACTGTAGCAAGAGTTTTAACTCAATTAACAACTTATAATGGAAAGCTACCACAAGGCGCACCAACTTCTCCAACAATTTCTAATCTAGTATTCGTAAAAACTGGCATGAAATTACAAGCAATTGCAAACAATCAAAATTTAATATTTACTTCATTTATTGATGATTTGACTTTTTCGTCCAAGACAGACTTTAAAGAATTAATCCCAGAATTAATACAAATCGTTCTTAACGATAACTTCATCATTAGTCATCAAAAAACATTTTACAAAACTTATCGTCCGACAGTTACAGGCGTTATTGTTACAAACAATTATTTGCTTCTAACAGAAAAGTTTAAAAAGAAACTTTCAGATTTGGAAAATAAAACTCCGGAACAAATATTGGGACTGAAAAATTATGCTCTGAAAATTAAAAAAGCAAACTCTAAATAAAGCCAGCTGCCAACAGCGGTTTCGCGCTATTGCTAGTTTTTCTTGGATTGAACTTCTTTCTTCACGAAAATATTTTATCTTAGCAGAAAGTACGCAGTTCGCTGGATTCGCAACAGACGCGAAGCCGCGGAACGTTGGTAGCAATATTTCCGCAAAATCGTAAAAAAATGAACGATGAAATTTTAGACAATTTAAATGAACAACAACTTCAAGCTGTAAAAACAACTGAAGGTTATGTTCGCGTGATTGCAGGAGCAGGTTCAGGAAAGACAAAAGCTTTAACTTCTAGATTTGCATATATTGTGAATAGGCTTGGAATAAATTCTTCTAATATTCTTTGTGTAACTTTTACAAACAAAGCTGCACAAGAAATGAAGAAAAGAGTAAAAGCCATTATTGGAGATACATTTGATGTAAGCCTAATTACAACATATCACGGTTTTTGTGTTAGATTTTTACGAGAAGAAATAAATAAAATACATTATCCAAAAAGTTTTATAATTCTTGATGTTGAAGATCAAAAAACAATTTTAAGAGACGTTTTTACAGAGTTAAATATTAATTCCAAAGAATTAACATTTAAACAAGTATTAAGATTTATTTCAAAGTCTAAAAGTGGTTCTGAATATTTAAATTATATCATTGAAAACGATACAATTAAAAATAAAGAAGAAGAAAATTTACTTGAAAAGGTTTTTCAAAAATATTTAGAAAAACAAAAAAGAAATTATGCTTTAGATTTTGATGATTTAATAAATTATACAATCTATATTCTAAAAAACTTCAACGATGTTTTACTAAAATGGCAGAAAAACCTACATTACATTCAAGTTGACGAAGCTCAAGATAGTTCTGATAATCAATTTCTACTGGTAGAAATGCTTTCAAGAACGCATAATAATTTATTTATGGTTGGCGACCCAGACCAAACAATTTATGAATGGCGTGGTGCAAAACCAGAGTATTTAGTTGATTTTGATAAATTATTTCCCAATTGCGAAACGATAATAATGAACCAAAATTATCGTTCAACTCCTAACATTTTAAAATTAGGAAATCATATTATCAAAAATAATAAAATTAGAGTTGACAAAGATATGATAACTCAAAACCCAGAGGGTTTTGAAGTTGTCCATTTTCACGGACAAAATGATTTTGAAGAAACTCTTTGGGTTTCAAACGAAATTAAAGAAATTGTAAAAACTGAAAATGCCAAATATTCTGACATCACAATACTTTACAGAGCCAATCATATTTCAAGAAATATAGAACAATCTCTTATTAGAGAAAATATACCATATACAGTTTTTGGTGGAATAAAATTCTTTGAAAGAAAAGAAATAAAAGATGTTTTATCATTTTTACGCCTTATTGTATTCGAAGATGACATTTCATTTTTAAGAATGTATAATAATCCAACGAAAGGACTTGGAAAAAAATTTATCGAAAATTTAAATTCAATTGCTCAATCTCAAAATCTTTCACTTTTCAAAGCACTTGAAAAAAATATTAACCATAAAGAACTATCAAAAAAAGGTTCAATAGAATTTATAAATTTAGTTACAGAATTAAAAGAAATATCTAAAACAAAATCAATCTCTGATTTAGTAAAAGATATATTAGACAAAAGTGGTTTATCTGAACTATATAGAAAAGATGGAGATGAAGATAGATTAGAAAACATAAAAGAATTGGTCAATTCAATGATTATTCTTGAAAATGAAAATAAAGAAATTATAAACATTGAAGAATATTTACAAGAAGTTTCTTTATTTACAGATTTAGACACAAATAATGATAATCAAGACAAAGTAAAATTAATGACAATCCATATTTCAAAAGGATTGGAGTTTCCATATGTTTTTCTTTGCGGTTTTACAGAAGGAGTTTTGCCGAGTGCAATGTCTATAAAAGAACGAAGAAAAAGAGCTTTAGAAGAAGAAAGAAGGCTTACTTATGTTGCAATAACAAGAGCTGAAAAAAGGTTTTACATGACCGAATCTGAAGGTTTCAATTTTACAAACGGATTAAATAAATATCCGTCAAGATTTCTTTTCGAAATCAGTGATGAATTTTACATTAGAAAAGGAGAATTAAGCCAAGAAATAATTGAAGAAGCAAAATTACAACTTAAAAGAAATGATATTGAGAACACAGAAGTTTTCAATATTGGCGATTTAGTTTTTCACGACATTTGGAAAAAAGGAATAGTTAAAGAAGTTGATGTTGATAAAAACGAATATCTAATTGATTTCTTTGAAATAGGAAAAGAAAAACCAATTGATTTTTCTTTTCGATTTCTTAAAAAATTCGTTGATGAAGAAGTCTTAACAGATGAAATGAAAATTGAAAAACAAAAATCTGATGAAGATTGGGAAAAATATTCCAATTTAATTGAAAACGAACTTCCCAAAGAAGAAGATGTTTTTCAACAGATTAAAGTTAGTAATGATGAAATAACATTTGAAGATGAAAATATTATCTTTAACAATGAAATTTCAAATATTGAATTTAAGAATGATAATATTGAAAATATAATAAAATCGAAAATACGCAAGTTTGCAAAAAAAGAATATCCAAGCGACATTGAAATGCAAGATTACATCTTCAATAATCAATTAATAGCATTTGAATATATGCAAAATGTATCGGATATTGAAATATTTGATTTTGCAGTTAGTCAATATAAAGATGATTATGAAATGCAAAAGCATATTTACGAAAAAAATATTGTTGCAAAAAAGTTTATGAATTCTTTAATCGAAGATGAAATTAAACAAAATGCAGAATTAGATTATCCGAAAGATTATGAAATGCAACAATATATTTATGAAAAACAAATTGCGGCAAAAAAAATAATGGATGAACTACCAAATTGTTCCAAAAAAGAAAGAGCAATAAATGATTATCCAAAAGATTACGAAATGCAAATATATATCTTTGAACAATTAAATGAAGAAGAAACTATTGTGGAAGAAATTGAAATCATAGAAATTCAAAATGGAAATGTTTCTGAGGATTTAATTAATACAGAAATAGAAGAGCAAAAAAGCGAAGATAATTTGAAAAAAACTAAAAAATGGTGGCAATTTTAGTTCAAATTAATACTGCTACCAACACAGGTTTTACGCTATTGCGGGTTTTGGGCTTAATTTAAAGTTTGTTTTGTATCTTTGAAGTCAGTGCAAAACTGAAAGTTTCGGCTTCTTTAGTCCGCAACAGACGTAAAGCCTGGGAACGTTATCTGTCATTCTACCAGCGACCGTGCAAAAATCAACGAACGAAAAACATTGACATAAATTTTGTAATTTAGCGACCTAATTTTAACGAAAAAATAGAATGGCAAACAAATATGTAAACTTTATATCAGACGAACATTTACTGAACTGTATTGAAAATTTGCACAAAGCTTATTTGAGAGCCAAAAACAATATTTCTAAAAAGAGTTTTTACACCAACAAAGTTGATACCATCAAGCTGACTTTTGACGCTAAATTCAACGACATCAATGAAGACGATTTAATTCAATCTGAAATTCTTCGTCAAATTGATAAGTCAATCAACAACTCAATCGGAACTTTTCACGAACAAATTTTAGGAGGAATAAAAGGTTTTGAAGTTGGAAATTTAAGCGGTTTTGACATTAAAGCGACTGACAATACACTTTTTGCCGACATCAAAAACAAGCACAACACAATGAACAGCAGTTCAGCCGAAGCTTTGTTTCAAAAATTGGCTCGTTACGCAGACGACTACAAAAAAGCAAAATGTTATTGGGTTCAGATTTTAGCAAAAGGCAGTTTCAACGAACATTGGCAAGGCGAAATCAACGGAAAAGAATATAGTCATTCACGAGTTTTTAAAATTTCTGGTGACCAGTTTTATGCTTTACTTTCAGGGCAAGAAAACGCACTTTTTCAATTATACAAAGCGTTACCAAAAGCAATTAACGACTATTTGAAATCCGTAGAAAAAGACGACAGCATAAAAGAAAATTCGGCTTTGGAAGAAATCACTTCCGAAACCGAAAAATCAAAACGCTCTATTCTCGACCAAATTACTTTCGAGAATTACAGCTATTATTTGGGATTTGAAAAGCTGTAATATTGGTTCAAAAATTTTACAATCGAATAGCCAACTTCACGACCTAAATTGACAGGAACGGCATTACCAATTTGTTTATATTGTTGTGCCAACGAACCAGCAAATTCCCAATCATCAGGAAAAGTTTGTATTCGTGCATATTCCCGAACGGTAAACGGTCGGGTTTCGTCAGGGTGACAACGTTCGGTTTGTTTTTGTGCAGGACTGCAAGTCAAAGTTAAACAAGGTTCGTCCCAACCAATTCTACGAGCAATACCTGTTTTCCCACCGCCTAAATGGAAACTTCCACCCATAAATTCCTTTTGAATTTCCAAAGGCAAATCACGCCAATATCCTTTTGGTGGCACTAAATCTAAAACATCTTTTTTACTTTGTGGATATTTAGCTCCGTTGGATTTCGGAACATTGCTATCAAACAATTCGCCCTTTTTTAAAGCGTCTTTTAAGTTGTAAATTTTCTTGTAAGGTTTTGGATATTCGTATTTTACATCAATATCTTTTCGGACACCAACCAAAATCAAACGCTCTCTTTTTTGTGGAACTTTGTAATTTATAGCTTTCAAAACTTCAACAGGAACAACATTATAACCAATTTCATCTAAAATCGAAATCATTCCTTGCAAGGTTTTTCCGTTTTCGTGGCTCAACAATCCACGAACATTTTCGCCTATACAAATCGGCGGATTAACTTCTTTGACAACTCTTGCAAATTCATAAAAAAGTGTTCCTCTTGCATCTGCCAAACCTAATTTTTTTCCTGCATAACTAAACGCTTGACAAGGAAATCCGCCAGTTACAACATCAACTTTACCGTTGTATTCCGAGAAATCAAAATCTTTAATATCGCCTTCCAAAACTTTCCAATTCGGCCGATTTTTTCGCAAAGTAGCACAAGCAAATTTGTCAATTTCATTAAGAGCTTCGCATTTCAAACCTGCCTTTTCCATTCCGACAGCCAAACCACCCGCACCTGCAAAAAGTTCTAAAACTTTATACTCAAAATTTGGCTCAACATAATTAGAAATAGGCTCTTTTACATCAACCTGCATAAAGTTTGAAAACATCTCTAAAACTTCTGACTTTCGATAAACTCTATAATTGCTCATCGGCTCACGAACAGCTGACAATTTGCCTTCATCGTCCCACCTACGCAAAGTTTTTGTACTTTTATTCAGCATTTTTGCTGTTTCTGAAATCGTTAAATATTCACTCATAACCAAATTATACAACATTAGACATTGGTTACAAATTTAGAACAAACTTTTGAACTAACAAAACAAACGGACGAAAAAAGAACGACAGATAACAAGGGTTTTGCAAGAGAGCGGGTTTAGTACTTCGTATGAAACTTTTTCGTAAATTTGAACATTCGTGCTTCGTATCAAAGGTAGTGCTAAAAATCCGCTCCCTCGCAAAGCCCTGGAACGTTATGCGATATTTAGGAAAAACGAGACGCAATGGAAGAAGTCAATCGATATTTATGTTTTTACGAAAAGGATAGTGATAAGTTTGTTGGAGAAAAACTAATAGATAAAATCAATCTAAATGATCTACTAGAATTGATTACACCTTCAGTTTATGGATTAGATAACTTATTGTATAATTGTTACTTATTGAACGAAGAAAAACTTAGTAAATTGTCTAAATTATTAAACGAAAACATTGTCTATAATTTAGATAAATATGAATATTTTTTAGAAGCAACATCAAAATAATCTAAATCAATAATGAACAGAAATGTATGGCGGGAAAATTGGTTACGTTCTATAAATGAACTAACTTCAATCGAATTACAAGGAAAAACATGGTTCAGCAATGAAAACCCTCATTATTCATTTGTTGAATTTATGAATTGTTATTTTGACGATTTATTTCTTAGAGATAATTATAAAACTGTTTTAAATCAAGGTTTAATTACCAAACAAGAATTTGAAATAATCAAAGATTGGCATCTAAAACTGGATAATTATACAGCACCAAATAATGACGATTATAATCATAAACTTATTCTTGAAGATTTGAATTGGATATCTATTGTAAAATTAGGTGAGAAAGCCAAAAACAATTTATCCACAATTATAACTTACGAAGAAAGAATATTACTGAACGAAAAGATAAACATCGCATAACAAAGAACTGTGCTTAAAAACAAATAAAAAATGATTTATTTTTAGTTTTTAACTACTAGTTTACTTCTATAGTTTTCATTGTACTCTACTCCTGACTTTGCTATTGCAAATGCTTGTTTTAAAAGCTTGTTGCATACCGCTATTAAAGCTAGTTTCTTGCTTTTTCCTTTGTTAACTATTCGTTCATAAAGTTCCCTACAAGCTTTATTGCATTTACAAGCAGTAAAACTGCACATAAACAGTAAATTTCTGAGTTTGGAATTACCAACTTTACTTATCCTAACCTTTCCTTTTATACTACTTCCTGACTGCCTAATTACTGGAGTTAAACCACAAAATGAACACAATTGTGAACTGTCCTCAAAACGTTTAAAACCATCTGTTAAAACTAAAAGCATCATCGCTGTTTTACGTCCAATTCCTGGAATACTCTCTACCTTAGTCAACATCTCTTGTTGTTCTGATTTGACCAAAACCAACAACTCTGCTTCTAGCAAACCAATCTCTTTTTGTAAATGTTTTAGAATCTTCTTTAATGAACTAACCACTATTTTACAAGGATTACCCAATACCTCCTCTGCTTGTATTTTATTCTTTAAAGCAGCACTTTGCTTGGTATAAGTGTCTAATAATCTCAACATTTGCAAACACTGTGTCTGGTATTTTGAATAACCAAACCATAAGGGAAGCTCTTGTTGCTGACCATACAAACAAATCATCTTAGCATCTGATTTATCCGTCTTTACCCTACTCAGTTTCATTTGAATAAAGCGCTTTATCGATAACGGATTTTCTACCGATACTGCAATATGATGATCTACTAAAAAATATGCCAATTGATAATGATAATAACCCGTTGCCTCCATAACACAATGGGAAGTGGCATCCAACAATTTCAAAAACTTTAAAAAGTCTTTTAAATTGTTAGAGAATTGATAATAATTACCTGAACAATCTACAACATCAAATGTATCTTTACTGATGTCAATACCAAATGTTTTTTTATCTTTACTCATAACAAAATTTTTTTGGAAAGGACAGACTACTTGATTTTCATCACCTTAAAATCGAGATTAAATCTCACAGAACTGTTCGAAATTTAAGTAGAAAAGAGAGGGGATTATCACTGTTGACGGAATCTATAGTTCCTGCGGTTATCGTAAACCTTACTCCTCTCTTTTGTTCTTTCTGTTTATAATATAAATTTATCAATTGTAAACTTAAGGCGGTTTTGTGCAAGCGAGGTTTTGGGATTTATCGGTAAAGGCTTGGTGTTTGCATTTTCTTATTTCTTTTGGGCTTTTTCCTTTATAACTTTTCGGTATATTTGTAAGCATCAGTAATAAAAATCCTCGCCTGACACAAAGCCGGCGGGACGTTAGCAGTAATGGCACAGCAGAACGTAAAACAAACAAAAACAATAAGTTATGAAATACATAATGATTTCTTTTTTTCTTATATTTTTTAATTATATTCAAGCACAATCTTCTGAATTAGAAAATGTTGAAAAATACTTAACTGAAGATTGGAAGGAATCTTTTGAAAATTTCAACATTAAAGATTTTATTAAAGTTGACAGTATTGCTGAATTTCAAAATGTTGAAAAACAGAACTTCAAAAAGTTGGAAAAATTCTTATCAATTTACAATCCAATTATAACTTACAATAATAATCAAGAAAAATTCATTGATATTTATAGTTATCAACTTAATCTTGAAAAAAAAGATGGAAAATATTTCTCGACAAAAAATTCTGGACAAGCAATATATTTATGCGATATAAAAGCTAAATATTGGCAAAGAATTTTTTACGGAGAATATTCACACGTTATAAATGATGTAATTTGGATTGATGAAAACAATTTTATTCTTATTGGAATTGAAAAAGATGAAAATGGTAAAAACTCTCCTATAATTTATTTAGGAAATACAAAAAACAAAAATTTTGAAATATTGATTAATACAAACAAAAAATGTGTTCAAACTAATCCGACCTACAAATCGAAAAAATTAAACGCAATAAATATTGAAAACTAAAGCCACTACTGCTAACAGGCGTTTGGCAAGATTGCGAATTTTGTAGTAAATACACGTTTATTTCTCGCAAGAAATTTTATCTTTAACAGAAAATAATCAGTTCCGAAGCTCGCAACCTCGCCAAGCGCCGGAACGTTAGCGGTCATGCTACGAAAATAGTGCTAAAATGAAAAAACGACACCTTGAAATTACAATTATAACCTATCGTAATCCCAAAATATCGCTTTTATTATCTAAATTAATTGTCTTTTTTTGGCGTAATCAAATTTAATCCCAAAACAAATCTTCTGCGACTTGATCTTCTGAAAATAACCAAACTTGAACAATTTTACCATCAAGAACTTCATACAAATCGTTTCCGTTCATTTCAACTGACTTGTTACCATTTTTTGCGCTAAATCTAACTGGACAAGAAACGAAATTCCCATTAACCATCATCTCTCCTGCGGGTTTAATAGCTAATGAACCTTGTGTTACTGCCATCATTTCAGATAACATTTTACCAATAGCTTCAAGACCTGTTTGTGTACCTGAAAATTTGTTGTTTCCTGGTTGATGCCATTTTGCATTTGGATTAAAATGCGAAAATGCTGTTGGAACATCACCTTTTGAAAGAGCTATTGAGTAAGCTTCTACTACTTCTTTTGCTGTCATATTTTTAGTTTTTAAATTATTACAATTATCTATTAAGAAATTCATTAGTGTTTATCACATCAGCATAGAAAAAAGATAAAGCACTTAAAAATGCGTTGTGAGCATCTTCTGCTTTTACTGTTTTACCGTTAATCTCTAAATTTCTGGAAGCACAAGCATCTCCAATTACCGTGCATTCAAATTCAAAATCTTTTGCAGCTCTCACGGTAGCATCAACGCACATATGTGTCATCATACCTGAAACTACAAGCTCTGTTATATTTTGAGATTTTAGGTATTCGAAAAGATCGGTATCTCTAAAACTATTTGGGTAATATTTTGTAATTACTTTTTCCCCTTCTAATGGTTTTACATTATCATGAATTTCTTGTCCTTTTGTTTCTGGTAGAAAAAAAACAGAACCTGGCGCAACAGAAAGATGCTGTATGTGAACGATTGGTAGATTTTCTTTTCTGAATTTTGACAAAACGAGTTTGGTGTTTTCGCTTGCTGGTAAAGAACCTACTAACTCCATTGCTCCATTTTCGAAATAGTCATTTTGAATGTCTATTATTATTAATGCTTTGCTCATAAATTTTATTTTTTAATAAAGTTATTTGTGCAAAGTTAACAATTAACTTACCTTTGTACAAGTACTTACCAAAAAGTAAAGTACTCACTAAATAGTTAGAATTAATTATTACTTATGGAAAATAACCTAAAAATAAATGAAGCTTTTGGCGAAAAATGTCCCGTTAGAGCTTCTTTAGCACTTTTAAGCGGTAAATGGACATTAATGATTCTATTTCAAATCAATGAAAATGTTATGAGATATGGCGAACTGAAAAGAGCCGTTACTGGCATAAGTGAAAAAATGCTGATACAAGAACTTAACATGCTTGTTGAAAACAAATTAGTTAGTAAAGAAGTTTATCCACAAATTCCACCTAAAGTAGAATACAGATTAACTGAATTGGGTTTAAAAACTTTACCAATAGTTGATCAACTTGCTGAATTCGGTTTAGCAAATTTAGTTTAGTTTTAAAAGCACGAACCGCTAACAGGCGTTTGGCAAGATTGCGAATTTTGTAGTAATTACACGTTTATTTCTCGCAAGAAATTTTATCTTTGATAGAAAATAATCAGTTCCGAAATTCGCAACCTCGCCAAGCGCCGGAACGTTAGTGGCAAGGCTAACAGACCGCAGAACAAAACAAAACCGTAAGACAAAAATATGACAAAAATAATCGTAAGACCAGCAGCTTTAGTTAAACAAGGACAACTGACACTTTATTCAACTTCATTGAAAGTTTCGGACTTGTTAATTCCAAACTTTTACAGCGTTGAGACTTTAGACCCAGATGACGACAATGACAAAGGTTATCAAAGACTTTTGAACCGAGCGAGAGCAAAAAGACTTGCAGACTACATTATTGACGGTCAAGAAACAAAAGACGCTTTTTTACCAACAAGTATATTTATGGCTACACATAAAAATATTGACTTCAATCCAACCAACAACACTATTGAAATCAACATTGATACAATTGGACCTTTCAGCGTAGTTGACGGACAACACAGAGTTGAAGGCTTGAAAATGGCAGCTGAAAAAGACACAAGAGTTTTAGACTTTGAAGTTCCTGTTAACATTGCTATCAATCTTCCTAAAATAGCTCAAATGTGCCATTTTCTTATTGTGAATACTACGCAAAAAAGTGTTGAGAAAGGAGTTGAACAAAGGATTTACCAAAGACTAACTCAAGCCTTGGAAATAGAAGACATTCCAAATTTGCCAAAATGGATTTCTAAGACAATTGAAAAAGGAGAAGATGATTTAGCATTAAAGTATGTTGACTTTTTAAATTCTGACCCTGACAGCCCTTGGCTCAACAAAATCAAAATGGCTAATCAAGAAAGCAATGACGGAAGTATCAATCAACAAAGCTTTGTAAAGTCAATCAAAAAATATGTTTTGGTAGCAAACAACCCAATTACCATTCAAACGGCAGACAAACAACACAAGATATTTTTAAACTATTGGAAAGCAATCACAAACATTTTAGGAATTGAAGAACCTACTGTATTGTTCAAGTATAATGGAGTTGAATTGTTCTGCAAATTTTCCGTTCCGTTTTTCAACAAGATGATAAATATGCCTGACTTTAAGGTTTCAACAATGCAAAGTCTTTTAGAGCAAGCTTTTGAAGAAGTTGAAGGCGACTATGCAGGTGTAGGACATACTGACTTTTGGACAAAAGGTAGCACAGCAAGTTTTTTAAATTCAGGTGCCTTAAACGTGATTAATGCTGAAATGGTAAAAGCATTACATAAAACTAATTTTCAAAGAGACATTGAAATATGAAAGTTGAAGAGTTGACACCAAAACCGATAGACAAAGTGCAGTTTAAACTTGCATCTTTTAAATCAGTGCCACACGACAATGGCTGTTACATTCTGACAACCTTTGAAAATGACATTCTCTATATTGGTTTAGCTGTAAATCTGAATAATAGATTTAAGCAACATTTGGAAAATCCAGAAAAGACAAATCCAACTTCAGAAGGAAAAGCCATTTGGTTTTACTATACAACTTTCGACCCTAAAAATTTACCAAAACTTGAACGAACTTGGTTAAATCAGTTTACAAATATTCACGGACGACTTCCAATTTTAAACAAAGTAAACTCGCCAATAAGCTGACAATGGAAAGTATAATAAGTATAGACGGAAAAGGAAGCCCAGCCACTAACAGCCGTTTTGCAAAAGCGGGGGTTTCGTGCTTCTATGACAGTGAAGTGCTAAATTCAGGTTTTGTGCTTCTAATGAAGTTTAGTGCTGAAAATCCCCGCCTTCGCAAAGCGGCAAAACGTTATATGAAACCTATTGAATTACTAAATGGAAAAAGAAACAAATCCAGATGAATTTTACGCATCACAACGTGTTGTTGGTAAAACATATTTTTCAGAAAGTTTTGAGACACAATTCTCCAAATTTAAGAAAAAATTTGCTCATAAAATCTTAGATTTCGAAGGTAATGAGTTTCTTTTAAAAGATGAAACAACGTTAGGTTATTCAATAAATGGTTTAAGACAACTTAAGGCATTATTTTTACAAAATGAAAATAGATCAATTGAAAAACTAATTATTCAACAATTTGGACCACAAAATAACCCAATAAAAAACGTTACAAAAGAAGCTTCATTTCATCGAGCAGAAGTTGAAAATCTTTATAAATTTCTAAAAAGTATAAAAGAAGTTGAATTTCCATCAGACCATACTTTTAATGTTAATGATGAAACACTTTCTAAAATGCTGCTAAACAAAGAGCAAGCAACTAAAATAATCGCAGAAAACATTGAAATTCTTCAAGAAGCATTAAACAATAACATAACTTCAAAAGATTTAATAAATTTTGGATATAGAAAAAGTCAACTTGAAATTTTCCACAAACTACTTCATCAAGAAGGTTATTTTGAAGAATATAAAGAAGCTCTAAAAGAAAAATTAAATAAAAATCAAAATGATGAAGCAGTTTGGCAAAAATTCTTTGAAAAAAATACTTGGATTTTAGGTTATGGTTTAGACTATATTTTCAATTCGGAACTTGATTCTAAAAAATTAGAGCAAGTTACTTCTGGTTCAGATTTTGCATCTAATGGCAAAAGAATTGATGCTTTACTAAAATCACAAGGAGCAATTAATTCATTATGTTTTTGTGAACTAAAATTAGACACTCATAAATTACTTAAACAAGTAAAAGATGCGTATCGTGAAGAAGCTTGGCAAATTTCTGATGAATTATCAGGAGCTATTGCTCAAGTTCAGAGAACTATACAAAAAGCAATAAAGGAAATTTCAACAAAAACAGAAACCAAAGACCACCAAGATTTTTTGACAGGTGAAACTTTATATTTGTATAATCCTAAGGCTTTTATATTAATTGGAAACCTAAATGAATTTATCAAAGATGACAGAATTAACGAAATTAAGTTTTCATCTTTTGAAATGTTCAGAAAGAACTTAAAAAATATTGATATAATTACTTATGACGAGTTATATCAAAGAGCATTTTATATTTGTAATAAGAAAGAAACAGATTTAGGCTTCATATAACAAAGAACTGTGCTTAAAAACAAATAAAAAATGATTTATTTTTAGTTTTTAACTACTAGTTTACTTCTATAGTTTTCATTGTACTCTACTCCTGACTTTGCTATTGCAAATGCTTGTTTTAAAAGCTTGTTGCATACCGCTATTAAAGCTAGTTTCTTGCTTTTTCCTTTGTTAACTATTCGTTCATAAAGTTCCCTACAAGCTTTATTGCATTTACAAGCAGTAAAACTGCACATAAACAGTAAATTTCTGAGTTTGGAATTACCAACTTTACTTATCCTAACCTTTCCTTTTATACTACTTCCTGACTGCCTAATTACTGGAGTTAAACCACAAAATGAACACAATTGTGAACTGTCCTCAAAACGTTTAAAACCATCTGTTAAAACTAAAAGCATCATCGCTGTTTTACGTCCAATTCCTGGAATACTCTCTACCTTAGTCAACATCTCTTGTTGTTCTGATTTGACCAAAACCAACAACTCTGCTTCTAGCAAACCAATCTCTTTTTGTAAATGTTTTAGAATCTTCTTTAATGAACTAACCACTATTTTACAAGGATTACCCAATACCTCCTCTGCTTGTATTTTATTCTTTAAAGCAGCACTTTGCTTGGTATAAGTGTCTAATAATCTCAACATTTGCAAACACTGTGTCTGGTATTTTGAATAACCAAACCATAAGGGAAGCTCTTGTTGCTGACCATACAAACAAATCATCTTAGCATCTGATTTATCCGTCTTTACCCTACTCAGTTTCATTTGAATAAAGCGCTTTATCGATAACGGATTTTCTACCGATACTGCAATATGATGATCTACTAAAAAATATGCCAATTGATAATGATAATAACCCGTTGCCTCCATAACACAATGGGAAGTGGCATCCAACAATTTCAAAAACTTTAAAAAGTCTTTTAAATTGTTAGAGAATTGATAATAATTACCTGAACAATCTACAACATCAAATGTATCTTTACTGATGTCAATACCAAATGTTTTTTTATCTTTACTCATAACAAAATTTTTTTGGAAAGGACAGACTACTTGATTTTCATCACCTTAAAATCGAGATTAAATCTCACAGAACTGTTCGAAATTTAAGTAGAAAAGAGAGGGGATTATCACTGTTGACGGAATCTATAGTTCCTGCGGTTATCGTAAACCTTACTCCTCTCTTTTGTTCTTTCTGTTTATAATATAAATTTATCAATTGTAAACTTAAGGCGGTTTCACGAAATGGTGAGAATATTACTAAATTCATATTTATTTTTCGCTTTTAAACTCTATCTTAGTGGAAAATAAATCGTCCCGAAGTTCACCACTTCGTGAAGCCGGCGGGACGTTAGCGGTTATTGCAAAACAAAACCCAAGAACAATTATTCACAATAATCCAAATATTTTAAACAGTAAACAAAAATTAAATTAAAGAACGAAAAATGAATGTAACAATTACCATTATGACAGCAGTGTTACTGCTCACTTTGTTTTCTCCTTTTGGGGTTTATTATGGAGTAAAAATAGCAAAGAAAAAGGATTATAAAGCCCATCGAAAAATCCAAAATATTATTTTTATTGTCTGTGTTATCGGAGTATTAGCTTTAGAAGGATTAATTCGTTCAGAAGGCGGATCTGGCAGCTTAGCTTCTTCAAGTAATTTTTATGATACTAAATTCTTTAAAATTACTTTATACTCTCATATTATTGTAGCAATTCTAAGTTACTTACTATGGGCAATTCTGATTATAATTTCCAATAATAAATTCCAAAAAAGTCTTCCTGGGAAACTGTCAAAATTCCATAAAACAACAGGTTATATTATTTTTGGTGGCTTAATTTATACAGCAATTACAGCACTTTTAGTATATATGATGACTTTGAATATTATATAAATATTGTTTGAAATCTTCCATAAGCTTAATACGCTGAAAAAACAACAAACCGCTAACATTGTATAAGCGTAATGCGGGATTTATTGCTAAATTGAAAAATTATTCACGCAATAAAATTCAGGATAAAATGAAAATCCCGTATTCGAAAACCCGCACTACGCTTATACTTGACCGTTATGCCCAATGCTATGACGACCGTGCAAAATGACTAACCCACTCCAAAAAACGACAAAAAAAGTTTAACTTTGTAGAATAAAATTTTATAATAAAAGAAGATGAGTTATTACGACAGAATAAGAGAATTAACAAAAAATGTTCCTGTAGAATTGGTTGACTTTGAACAACCAAGAGATTTGGCAAGAACACCAACACAAGCATCTTCAAACTTTATTACAAATAAAGAACAAGGTGATTGGGCTGAAAACCTTGTCACAAGAGCAATAAATGAAAATTCTAAAAACTTTGTCGCAGTAAAATATGGCAAATCCGATGATTTAGTAGCTGGAGAAGATGGATTTGATACTTTTTATCAAGATTTTCAAACAGAACTTGACACAATTGGAAAGCGACCTGATTTACTTATTTTTAAGAAATCTGATTTTGACGATAATTTAGGATTTGACATTAGCCAAATTCCACATAATCATATTACAGATTATGTAAAAAAAGCAATTGCAGGAATTGAAGTTCGCTCAAGTGCTTTTTTAATTGACAAATATGAGGAAGCAATGCAAGTAAGAACTCAAAAGTTCACTGAAATTGCTTTTCAAACTAGAGATATAATACTAGCAGAATTTATAGATGTTTTAGAACATCCAAGTAGAACAAAATACATTACTTTATTAAGCACATTAACTCCTGAAACTATTTCTATTTTTGATTTCAAAGTTCCAGGTTGGAGGTCAAATGAAAGACTTATAGAAGTAAATAATTTATTCAAAAGATTAAAAGTTGCTATAAAAGAAATTCAAAAAAGAGACTACCTTTCAATAACACCAAAAGTTGAAGACATTAAAGTTGTTTACAAATGGATAGAAACATTCAATGTACCACATTTTTATTTTCAAGTATTTTTTGATAAAGTATTTGGTATTTCATTTGAACAAATTCTAACAATTATCTCCAATTCTGATAATGATGGCGTAATTTTTTCGGTTGAAAAAGATGTACAAAATCAAAATAAAACAACAATAAAAATCAACTCAAAAACTGGTTATCCGATTGCTTCAAAGGTTGATGAACCAACTCACGAAAGTATCAGAAAAGAAATGGACAGAGGGCGTTTGTTGTTTTATGTAACATTTAAAGGTGGAACCGCTTACCTTGATTTAGATAATTTACGAACTATTTTAGGAATTGAAGAAGCTGAATTTTAATGGTAGAAACAACGGAACATATTATCAATAATTCCATTGAAAGTGATTACTCAAAATCAATTTCTTTAGAGCATCGTAAAAGATTTGCACAATTTTTTACGCCTTTTTCCATTGCTAACGCAATGGCTAAATGGATTTTAGGCAACAAACAATTAAAAACTGTACTTGAACCTGCTTTCGGTCTTGGTGTTTTTTCAAGAGCAATTTTAAGTCAAAATAAAGAAATCAATATAAAAGGGTTTGAAGTTGATGAAACTATTTTCGGAAACGCAAAAGAATATTTTGATGATTTTGAAAATGTAAATCTTCATTTGCAAGATTATATGTATAATGATTGGAAAAACAAATATGATGGGATTATTTGTAATCCGCCGTACTTTAAATTTCACGATTACGACAATAAAAATATTTTAAAAGAAATTGAAACCAATTTGAAGTGCAAATTGAATGGTTTTACAAATCTATATACCTTATTTTTATTAAAATCAATTCATCAATTAAGTAAAAATGGACGTTGTGCTTATATAATTCCTTCCGAATTTTTAAATTCGGATTATGGAAAATTAGTAAAAACTTATTTAATAAAAAGTAAAACATTAAGACATATTATTGTAATTGACTTTGAAGAAAACGTATTTGATGACGCTTTAACAACTGCATCAATTATACTTTGTGCAAATGACAATTTAACAGATAAAGTTCAGTTTAGTAATATCCAGTCATTACAAGATTTAAGTAAGATAGATGAAATAATAAATAAATATCCGAACCTTTCAGAAACAGAACAGACATATAGTTTTACTGAATTAAATCCAGAGATTAAATGGAAAGCTTACTATCAAAAGCAAAATAGCATTAAATTTAAAAATCTTGTGCCATTTTCGACTTATGCAAAAGTAGTTCGTGGCATTGCAACAGGTTCTAATGAATATTTTACTTTTAATCTTTCAAAAGCCAAGGAATTTAATATTGACGAACAATATTTATTACCTTGTATTTGCAGTGCAAAAGATGCCAAAACATCATTTTTCACTAAACAAGATTTTGAAGAATTAAAGAAAAGTAACAAATCTGTTTTTCTTTTTAACGCTCAAAATTCAACTGATAAAAATATAAGTTCATATATCCAAAAAGGTGAAAGTGAAGAGATAAATAAACGCTTTCTTACTGCAAGTAGAACTCCTTGGTATTCATTAGAAAACAGAAAACCTGCACCAATTTGGGTTTCTGTTTTCAATCGGTCAGGTTTGCGGTTTATTAGAAATGAAGCTAATATTTCTAACTTAACTTCATACCACTGCATTTATCCAAAACAAACAAGTTTGTTTTCTGAAATTGATATTGATTTACTTTTTGCTTATCTATTAACAGATACTGCTAAACAAATTTTTGAAGACAACAGTAGACAATATGGTAATGGACTTCAAAAATTTGAACCTAACGACCTCAATAAAGGAATGATGCTTGATTTAGGATTACTTGACAAACAGACATCAAATGATATTTTAAAACTGTATAAGGAATACAAAAGTTTAATTCTTGACAATAAAAATGGAGATGAAATAATTTATAAAATAGACCAAATATTAAAAGAAAAATATAGCGAAAAAAAGCACTGGGCATAACAGCAGTTTGGCAAAATGGCGGGTTCAGTGCTAAATTGAACATTTGGTTTTCAAATGAACATTTGTGTTAAATTGAAAGTAAGTGCTTCTAAATCCGCCACTTCGCCAAGCTGCAAAACGTTATGGGCGATTTTAAGAACGACACCACCACTAACAAACAGACAAAAAATAGAAATGAGTTTTTACGCAAAAATCAAAGACCAAGTAACCGAACTGACCGGACAGTTCAACTACCCAAATGACGGCACTGCATTCGGACATTTTATTTTACGTGAGTGCTTCAACAAAATCATAGACTTTGAATATGATGGAACGGACTATGACAGTTTTATTAAAGACCATATTGTTGATATGGCAAACGACTTGGGAAATGATGCAATTTTTACCAATCAAAAAAACCGTGAAATAATTGTTTTTCAATTCAAGTATTCCAACGGACAGCTTTTAAACACCAATGAAATCAAGAAAAACAAAAAATTCGTTGACTGGATTTTAAACATAAGTCCAGACCATTTGACACCAAACCCAAAACTGAAAAAGATACTTGATGAAGAAATTTCGCTAATTCTAACGCCTGAGAATATAGCAACAAACAATTACAGTGTTAGCTTCTACTACATTGACAACGGATTTGAAGGAACAATTAAAACAGATATAAAAGCCCTTTACACCAATTACAATGACAAGGGCATTAACTTTCAAATCAAGTTTTACAACTATGAAGAGCTTGAAGAACTCTATGACGACATAGAAATTCCTAAGAATGAAGTTACTTTGAAAGTTGTTCCAAATGAATACTTCATTAAAAAGGTAAGCTATCACGACACTATTGAAACACCAGTTGAAACAATCGTAACAAGTATTATGGCTAATTCATTGAAGCCAATAATTGAAGAAAAGAAAGAGCTAATACTTGCCTTGAATGTTCGCTATTACAAGGGTGAAAATGACATAAACTCAAAAATAAAAACGGAATATTCCAAAGGGAAAAAATCAAATTTTTGGATTTTGAACAACGGAATAAATGCCGTTTGTGAAGATTTTGAAATTGACAACGGTTCTTTAAAAATCAAAAACTTTCAAATCGTTAACGGTGGACAAACAACAAAGACACTTACAAGAATTGTCAATGATTTGCCCGATGAAGTCCAAATATTAATGCGACTTACGAAAATCAAAGACAAGACACAGACCTCAAAAATTTCAATGGACATCGCTGTTGCAAGCAACAGTCAAAATGCAATTAGTGCAAGGGACTTGCATTCAGGCGACAGAATACAAAATAAAATATTCGCCAATCTTGATGCAGTTGGTATCTTCTACGACAAAAAGGACGGAGAATGGGCGACACTTTCAAAAAAGAAATACCGCAATCCATTTGGCAATAGTCCAATGCATTTGAAAATACACAACACAGACTTAGGTGTAGCATATCTATCTTTCTATTTACAAGTTCCAATCTCAACGGCTGGTAGACACAAACTTGTTTTCTCTGAAATATACTATGACCAAATTTTCAGTATGACGACAAACGAAGACGACCAATTTTATAAGCTAATGTTGGCTTACAGAATAGCGGAACGAGTAAATCGTATCAAGACAGAAAAAATAAACAGTTACGAAATTCTTCAGAACAACTATATCAATGATGTTCTAGTAGCCTTAGCAGGTATTTACTTTTTCAAAGACAACCTAACAAAAATTGCGACTGTTGAAGATTTGACAGAGAAACTCAAAGAAGTAAAAGGACAACCTAACATTAACTCAACAGAGAAATATACATTAAATCTTGACCCAACTTTTGACGACTTTATACTTAAAGAAATAGGTTCAGTTCAAAACATACTTGACGTAAAAAAAGAAGCAAAGAAAGAATTTGCTAATGCTGACTGGATACCAAACGACACCAACAACTGGTTAAAGAAGGACGGAACTTACAGAGAAATTTATGAGAAGGTCATTAAAAAATTGAAACAGTAGTGGTGGACGGACAAAGAAAAACCGCCTATAACACGGGTTTTGCGTCAGGCGGGCTGACGTGCAAACTTGTAGCTTTGTGCTACTATTAAACTTTAGTAAAAAATGAAACTTTGTGCTCCGAAACCCGCCCGAACGCAAAGCCCCAAAACGTTAGCAGTAATGATTTTGACGCACATCTTAAAAAAGTAATTATGAATAAAAAAGCAAAAAAATGGTTTTTAATTTTAAGCATAATTCTTATTTCGACTTTCTTATTTTTTAAAATAAATCAGAGAATAAAAATAATAGAACTAACTTCAATTAATGTTGAAACGGAAAACGAAATTGACGTTGAAAAGGTAAAAATTTATCAAGGTTACTATACAATAAACAGAGAAAATGACGCCGAAATTTTCAATGATAAGTCTGCGAAAATTGTATTTGACGGAAAATCTAATGGAAGAGCAAAAACTGAATACGGCGAAAATGATTTCTTGCTAATCTATGACAATAAATATTACTTTCAATTCAGACAATTTTGTACGAATGACAATGATTTTTATGAATACAATCTCAAACTTTTAAAAAAGGAAAATAAATTATACTTAAATGCAGAAATAAGTAGCGGAATGAAATTTGAAAAACCACTAAACTTAATAAGCGAAGCGAAAAATTTAAGATGCAACGGAAAAATAGATGACGAAAAAGGTTTGTATAACGGAATTGAACTTAAATAAAATATCACTACTGCTAACAAGCGTTTGGCACAATTGCGAAATTTGTAGTAAATTCACGTTTACATTTCGCAAGAAATATTAACTTTAAAAGAAAATAATCAGTTCCGAAGCTCGCAACTGACGCCAAGCGCCGAAACGTTAGTAGCTAGTTATACCGAAATTACGCAGATAAAAATAATTAGGAATAAACATTTGTTTTCGCAGAAACTTACAAAGCAGAAGCGTGAAAATTGGATTTTGAAAAGCAGAAAACTAAAAAGCGTTGCGCTGAAAATTCTAAACCGAAAAGTAAAATTGGAATGTGAATATCAGAAACGTGAAAGTTGGATTTGCTAACAGAAACTGGAAAAGCAGAAACTGGAAAATTGGAATCGAAAAGTAGAAACCGAAAAAACAGAAAAGCAAAAAATAATAAGCCGAAAATTACGAACCAAAAAGCGAAACTTGAAAATTGGAATTTGCCAACAGAAGCGTGAAAAGTTTGCGGTTAAATTCATAATTTCGGTCAAAATAACCAGCTACTAACACTTGCTACAAGAGATTTGGGCAATTGGTTTAATTTAAAAATGGTCTTGTATTTGGAATGTTTTGGCAAATCCGAAAATAAGGCTTTATTTAATCCCAAACCTCTTGTAGCAAGGGGACGTTGTGCGACACCCTTGCCGAACTGACCGCAAAAACCAAACTTCCGAAAATATTTTGGACTTTATTTGTCCATTTTAAAAATAATTGTATCTTTGGACAAAATATGACCAAATGACTACAATTAAAAAACATACATCTTTTGGCGAACTTTTGAGAGGTTTGAGAGAGGAAACGGGACAGACTTTAAAAACTGTTGCTGAAAATTTGGAAATGGACACTTCCCTACTTGCGAAAATTGAACGCAACGAAAGACAACCAACAAAATTAATTATAAGTCAAGTAGCTGAATATTTTAATGTTGATAAAAAAGAATTGCAAACTGAATTTTTAAGCGACCAAATCGCTTATAAAATTTTAGACGAAGAAGCGGACATTGAAATCCTAAAAGTTGCTGAAGAAAAAGTAAAATACCTAAAAACTGTGAACAATGGAAAATAAAATAAAAGTTGTCGAATTGTTTGCAGGTGTTGGCGGTTTCAGACTTGGATTAGAAGGCTGGAACGGAAAATCTGCGTCTTCAAATTACAAAGAAAAATTTGAAAGTCCTTACGAAGTTGTTTGGAGCAATCAATGGGAACCTTCAACAAAAATTCAACACGCATCTGCTGTTTACGAAAATCGTTTTGGTATGGACAACCATTCCAACAAAGATATTGCAAGCGTTGAAGTTTCTGAAATTCCCGACCACGATTTGTTGGTTGGCGGTTTTCCTTGTCAAGATTATTCGGTTGCAACAACACTGAAAAATTCTAAAGGTTTAATCGGTAAAAAAGGCGTTTTGTGGTGGTCAATTCACAAAATTCTTTCAGAAAAAGAAAACAAACCAAAGTACTTGTTTCTTGAAAACGTGGACAGACTTTTAATTTCGCCATCAGGACAACGTGGACGAGATTTTGCAATTATTCTTCAAAGTTTAAACGAATTAGGTTACGCTGTAGAATGGCGAGTAATAAATGCTGCTGATTTTGGAATGCCACAAAGACGAAGAAGAATTTTTATTTTGGCATATTTAAACAATACCGAAATTTACGAAAACATTAAAAACATTAAACCAATCGAGTGGATTTTGGAAGACGGAACGTTGGCAAATTCTTTTCCTGTAACAACCGAAAACAAACTATTCCCAAAAGAATTTAAACTAAAAGGCGACATTGTTTCTATTTCGGAAAACTTCAATAAAAACGGAAAAACAGGAATGTTTGAAAACTCTGGATTGATGATTGACGGAAATGTTACAACCATAAAAACACAACCAAATTACGAGGGAAAATTTACAATTTTAAAAGACTTAATCCAAAACGGAGAAGTTACCGAAGAATTTTATATCAGCAATGAAGAACTTGACAAATGGAAATATTTGAAAGGTCCGAAAAAAGAAATGCGTAAAAATGCAGACGGTTTTGAGTACAATTATAGCGAAGGTGGAATGATTTTTCCTGATCCATTAGACAAACCATCACGAACAATTATAACAGGCGAAGGCGGAAAATCTGCATCAAGATTTAAACATGTTATTCAAACGCCAAAAGGTTTTAGAAGATTATCGCCAGTAGAATTAGAGCGTTTAAATATGTTTCCGGACGATCACACAAAATTAAACGGAATTTCAGACACAAAACGAGCGTTTTTTATGGGAAATGCTTTGGTTGTTGGTGTCATAGAAAAAATAGGAATTGCTCTAACAGAAAAAATAAAGAATGAAGTTACCGTATAATCCGAGCGACAAAAACTCTGTTATTGAGTACGCAAAAAAATTGAAAGGAAAATCTTTACGCCAAGTTTGTGACCCAACAATTTTGGAGCATTCTTATTCAGGTAAAGGAAATTTTGGACAAGTTTTAGAAAAATTTTACTTTGGTTACGAACCCAATTCAACAGCAGAAGCCGATTTTGCTCAAATTGGAATGGAGTTAAAATCTTCGCCTCTAAAACAACTTAAAAATAATGAATATCGTTCAAAAGAGCGATTGGTTTTAAACATCATCAATTACTTTAATGTTGTAAACCAAAATTTTGAAAATAGTGATTTCATTAAAAAGAATGCAAGCATTCTTTTGATTTTCTATTTGCATCAAGCTGGTTACGACATTTTGGATTTAATTATAAAGTTGGTTGACGAATGGAGTTTTCCATCAACAGATTTAGAAATCATCAAGAAAGATTGGGAAACAATCACTAAAAAAATTGCTGACGGAAAAGCACACGAACTTTCGGAAGGCGACACTTTTTATCTTGGAGCTTGCACCAAAGGTGCAAACGCTTCATCGGTAAGAAAACAACCTTTTTCTGAAATTCCTGCAAAACAAAGAGCATATTCATTTAAGCAAGGTTATGTTAATCATATAATTGCATCAATTGCAAATGAACCAACGGAAATTTATGGTAAATTAATTTCATCGGTTGCTGTTGCAAAAAAACAGACAATTGAAGAAATTGTAATTTCAAAATTCAAACCATATTACGGAAAAACACAAGAGGAAATTGTGAAAAGTTTGAAAATTGAAATCAACACAAAAGCAAAAAGTTTTTATGCAAACTTGACAAAATCAATTCTTGGAATTTCTCTTGACAAAGAAATTGAAGAATTTGAAAAAGCAGAAATTATTGTAAAAACTGTTCGCTTAAAAGAAAATAATTTGCCAAAAGAAGACATTTCTTTTCCAACATTCAAGTACGAAGAAATCGTAAATGAAGATTGGGAAAACTCTGATTTTAAAGACATTTTAGAACATAAATTTTTGTTTGTATTCTTTCAATTTGAAAACGAAAAATTGGTTTTACGAAAAGTGAAATTTTGGAATATGCCTTATACAGATTTGCTAGAAGTTGAAAAAGTTTGGACAAAAACACAACAAATCGTTGCAAAGGGAGAAATAGTAAAAGGTTTCAAAACAGACAAAAATGGAAAAGTAAGTCGTGAAACTAATTTTCCAAACAAAGAATTTAGTAAAATATCACACGTTCGACCTCACGCAAAAGATGCTTCCGACACATATTCGTTACCTAAAAAAGATAAATTGACAAAAGAAAATGAATACACAAAACATTGCTTTTGGCTGAATAACAGCTATGTGAGAGATGAAATATATTTGAAAAAATGAACGGAATAAAAAAGGGCGATCGCACAACAGCAGTTTGGCAAAATGGCGGGTTCAGTGCTAAATTGAACATTTGGATTTCTAATAAACATTAGTGCTAAATTGAAAGTAAGTGCTTCGAAATCCGCCACTTCGCCAAGCTGCAAAACGTTAACCGCAACTACCAAAAAACGAGACGCTTAAAATATTTTTGATTAAAAGAAAACACTACAATTATATGTTAGTTCCTAAAATAAAAAAACCTCATATTTCTATGAGGCTTCTTATTATTGAGACTGACCAGATTTAAACCCTGCCTTTTTCAGGCTGTCCAGATTTTAACCCTATCTCATTATCGTATAACGTCCCGCAGGATTAATATTCTTATTTGATAATACAAATGTAAAACAACTGTATAATTAACTACTATATTATCTATACTATTATCTTATAGTATTACACATATGAATAATTTTTTTCTATCGTTATAAGTTTCTTATTCTTCTGCTCTATAACTATCCACTTCAACAACTTTAGAATTAACAAGTCGATAAAGAGTTGAATCATCATCTATAAACTCTATTGCATATTGATTATCACCTAAATTAAATCCTTCTTTACTCATTGCAGTAACGATAGTTACTTCAAGTTTATTTAAACTAATAAAGTGATATTCAACTACTACATTTAGTGTTTCTTTATCATCAAACTTTTGTCTTAATACAACTCTTAAATTTCTCCTTCTATCTTTAGGTGGTGGATGATTGACAAATAATAAATCCCTATGTTTTAAAGCATAATACATTAGATACTTATATGACTTAATAACTAGTGGCTCAACAAATTCAAACTCTATACCTTCTCTTTCTCCATCGCCATCACCCTTGTGTAACCTATCCCAGTAATGTTTATCATACCAAAACTCTACTTGAAGTGTTTCAACAAAATTAGTATGATGTCTTACATTATTAGAAGAGCAATTCTCGTGCCAAGCTTCAGAATCTACTACAACTTCACCTTGCTGTTGTGGTCTAAAGATTCTATTTCTTCTTTCTCTCCTATTCATTAATATTGGTTTTTAATAGATTGCAAATATACATAACAAAACAATCTTCCTTTATATTTACACTAAAAACAATCTTCAAATCAACTTGTTTAAAAATGAAATAAGTAGCAGCGGTTAACAAAGAACTGTGCTTAAAAACAAATAAAAAATGATTTATTTTTAGTTTTTAACTACTAGTTTACTTCTATAGTTTTCATTGTACTCTACTCCTGACTTTGCTATTGCAAATGCTTGTTTTAAAAGCTTGTTGCATACCGCTATTAAAGCTAGTTTCTTGCTTTTTCCTTTGTTAACTATTCGTTCATAAAGTTCCCTACAAGCTTTATTGCATTTACAAGCAGTAAAACTGCACATAAACAGTAAATTTCTGAGTTTGGAATTACCAACTTTACTTATCCTAACCTTTCCTTTTATACTACTTCCTGACTGCCTAATTACTGGAGTTAAACCACAAAATGAACACAATTGTGAACTGTCCTCAAAACGTTTAAAACCATCTGTTAAAACTAAAAGCATCATCGCTGTTTTACGTCCAATTCCTGGAATACTCTCTACCTTAGTCAACATCTCTTGTTGTTCTGATTTGACCAAAACCAACAACTCTGCTTCTAGCAAACCAATCTCTTTTTGTAAATGTTTTAGAATCTTCTTTAATGAACTAACCACTATTTTACAAGGATTACCCAATACCTCCTCTGCTTGTATTTTATTCTTTAAAGCAGCACTTTGCTTGGTATAAGTGTCTAATAATCTCAACATTTGCAAACACTGTGTCTGGTATTTTGAATAACCAAACCATAAGGGAAGCTCTTGTTGCTGACCATACAAACAAATCATCTTAGCATCTGATTTATCCGTCTTTACCCTACTCAGTTTCATTTGAATAAAGCGCTTTATCGATAACGGATTTTCTACCGATACTGCAATATGATGATCTACTAAAAAATATGCCAATTGATAATGATAATAACCCGTTGCCTCCATAACACAATGGGAAGTGGCATCCAACAATTTCAAAAACTTTAAAAAGTCTTTTAAATTGTTAGAGAATTGATAATAATTACCTGAACAATCTACAACATCAAATGTATCTTTACTGATGTCAATACCAAATGTTTTTTTATCTTTACTCATAACAAAATTTTTTTGGAAAGGACAGACTACTTGATTTTCATCACCTTAAAATCGAGATTAAATCTCACAGAACTGTTCGAAATTTAAGTAGAAAAGAGAGGGGATTATCACTGTTGACGGAATCTATAGTTCCTGCGGTTATCGTAAACCTTACTCCTCTCTTTTGTTCTTTCTGTTTATAATATAAATTTATCAATTGTAAACTTAAGGTGGTTTGGCGCCATTGTGGGTTGCTGTTTAAGTAGTTTGCCGATTTTCCGCTGGAAAATCTTATCTTAGCGGAAAACAAATTAGTCACGAAACCACAACGGACTGCCAAGCCACGGGACGTTATAGGCAATTTTAAACACCACCACAATTAAATGAAACAGGTTAAAGAAACTGAAAAGTTATTACTTTTCGAGGAAGAAACTGGTACAACAAAAAAAATTTACAGACAGAGTAAAGAAGACGCCGATGCTAAAAAAATTCTAATTTACTCATATGTGAAAAACAATATTGAATACGAATTTGAAGGAACTACGATAAAAAAAATTGTCGTTGAAAACTCTCATGAAATTCCAAGTTTTTTAGGTGCTTTTGGATATGGGTTTCAGGAAAAAAGTTTCAACAACTATTTTAAATTCAATTTTACTAGTGCTGAAATAGATAAAATTGTTTTGAGCGAAACCAAACCATCATCAAAATCGGGAAAGTCATTAATATTAAATTACGACGATGTTGAAAGTCTTTTAACTTCAATAAACCAAGAACAAAGAGCTTGCAATGACACAAAGAAAATATTGATTAAGAACTTGATAGTTCAAGCATTTCCAAAAATCAATTTTGACTTTCAAGAAACAAATAATAATAAAGATTTAATATTAAGAAACTTAAACGATAAGCTAATCGAAAAATTAACTGCTTCTGAAATTCAACAAATTGGGGATTTCTATGTTAAAGCGGCGAGAAAATTTAAAGCTGGTCATATTATAAAAAAAATGACAGCGGGATTACTCAAAAATGCTCAAATCCTCACTTTACATGAAATAATCTTAAAATATGAAAAGCTTTTAAAAGATAATCCTGCAGAAAGCGAATGGCAAAAGTTTTTTGATGAATATATTACTCTTTTTGATAGTCGTTATGTTCACAAAATAAATTATAAAAACATTGCAACCGGACTTACTAAATTTCCAGATTTAGTTTTAGTAGATATTTATGGATATATTGATTTTTATGAACTCAAAAAAAGTGGAACAGAATTGATTCAATATGACAAAAGCCACAAAACATGGTATTGGAGCAAAGATGTTTCAATGGTGATTGCTCAAGCTTCAGATTATTTACAAAAAGCAAAAGAGAATGCTTTGAGTTACTCAAAAGCAATCAAAACAGAAACTGAAACAGAAACCGAAGAAGGTTTAGAAGTAAATATTATTAATCCAAGAGCAATAATAGTTATTGGCACAACTAGTCAATTAGATACTGAAAAGAAAAAGCATCATTTTAAAAACTTAAGAGAGAGTTTAAAAGATATTGAATTTGTATTGTATGATGAGTTGTTAGAAAGGCTCAAAAATCTTTTGGATACTATAAAAATAGATAAATAAAAACTGCCTATAACAAAGAACTGTGCTTAAAAACAAATAAAAAATGATTTATTTTTAGTTTTTAACTACTAGTTTACTTCTATAGTTTTCATTGTACTCTACTCCTGACTTTGCTATTGCAAATGCTTGTTTTAAAAGCTTGTTGCATACCGCTATTAAAGCTAGTTTCTTGCTTTTTCCTTTGTTAACTATTCGTTCATAAAGTTCCCTACAAGCTTTATTGCATTTACAAGCAGTAAAACTGCACATAAACAGTAAATTTCTGAGTTTGGAATTACCAACTTTACTTATCCTAACCTTTCCTTTTATACTACTTCCTGACTGCCTAATTACTGGAGTTAAACCACAAAATGAACACAATTGTGAACTGTCCTCAAAACGTTTAAAACCATCTGTTAAAACTAAAAGCATCATCGCTGTTTTACGTCCAATTCCTGGAATACTCTCTACCTTAGTCAACATCTCTTGTTGTTCTGATTTGACCAAAACCAACAACTCTGCTTCTAGCAAACCAATCTCTTTTTGTAAATGTTTTAGAATCTTCTTTAATGAACTAACCACTATTTTACAAGGATTACCCAATACCTCCTCTGCTTGTATTTTATTCTTTAAAGCAGCACTTTGCTTGGTATAAGTGTCTAATAATCTCAACATTTGCAAACACTGTGTCTGGTATTTTGAATAACCAAACCATAAGGGAAGCTCTTGTTGCTGACCATACAAACAAATCATCTTAGCATCTGATTTATCCGTCTTTACCCTACTCAGTTTCATTTGAATAAAGCGCTTTATCGATAACGGATTTTCTACCGATACTGCAATATGATGATCTACTAAAAAATATGCCAATTGATAATGATAATAACCCGTTGCCTCCATAACACAATGGGAAGTGGCATCCAACAATTTCAAAAACTTTAAAAAGTCTTTTAAATTGTTAGAGAATTGATAATAATTACCTGAACAATCTACAACATCAAATGTATCTTTACTGATGTCAATACCAAATGTTTTTTTATCTTTACTCATAACAAAATTTTTTTGGAAAGGACAGACTACTTGATTTTCATCACCTTAAAATCGAGATTAAATCTCACAGAACTGTTCGAAATTTAAGTAGAAAAGAGAGGGGATTATCACTGTTGACGGAATCTATAGTTCCTGCGGTTATCGTAAACCTTACTCCTCTCTTTTGTTCTTTCTGTTTATAATATAAATTTATCAATTGTAAACTTAAGGTGGTTTTGCGCAATTTGGGCTTTAAGGCTTAATTTAAAGTTGGTTTTGTATTTGTAAACTTAATCTTAAATCGTTAGTTTTGGGAAAACTTATCCCAAACTTCGCAAAGCCACGGGACGTTAGCACTAATTTTACAGCGAACGGAGAATTTAACAACTTAAAAACATGAAAAGTTCAATAATATTATTCATTTTATTTGCGTTGACAACTAATACAAGTTGTTCGCAACAAAAGAATAGCGAAAATTTATATTTAAAAAATTCAGTTGAATATTCGATAGAAAATGTAAGTAATAGTATAAATCCATTAATCAAAAAAATAAATATTCTTTTAAACGATGGAGAAATAGATAACTTATCAATGAACGAATATTACAATTGTAAAAAAACTTTGAAAGCTCAAAATGAATTTTTGAATGAATTAGTTGAAGTTGACAATGAAATAAAACTTAAAGAAAGTACAATTAAATATTTGGAAACAGTTGAAAAAATACTTGATAGTTTTATTCTTCCAATTATAAAACACTTAAATGAACCAAATCAAAACGAAATATTCGATGCAGAAAAACTAAAAGAAGGACTTTTGTTAATTGAGAAATCTGTTAAAGAAACGTCTGAATTAAGTAACAATCTTGACAAGTTTTGCGAGAAATATAAATTAGCGAGAAAGATGAGCGATTTTGAAAAAAAAGATTTAAGCCAGAAAATAGAAAATTTGAAATCTAAATTAAAAAACTAGTGCTAACACACGTTTGGCGCAATTGCGAATTTTGTGGTAAATTCACGTTCACGTTTCGCAAGAAATATTATCTTTGATAGAAAATAATTCGTTCCGAAGCTCGCAACTGACGCCAAGCGCGGGAACGTTGTGTGCTATTTTATAGAACCTATAGAACAAATTCAACTTTTGGTTTATTTTTAGTGTTTATTTTATAAAATTTTTTATGAAAAAGTTTTTTTTAAGTACAATTTTGCTTTTGACTTTTTTTAATACTATTGCTCAAACGCAAATAGGTACTGAAGAGAGTTTTAAACCATATAAATCATATCTAAAAACCCCTGATTTCTTTGAAATATTGGAGAAAAGCAAACAAACCCAAAAAGACTCAATGGAAGTTTTTACGTTCAATGGATTTTCCCAAGAAAAGAATGAAACTTTTAAATGTAGTTTTGATATCGAGAAATACAGAACAAGATTATATGAAGATGAATATGGACTAAATGAATATATAGAACTTGCAAGTCTTACCAATTATGTTTATCAAAATCAAAAAATAATTTTTAAAAGGATTAAAATTAAAAAAGATTTAAAAGAGAAAGTAATAAACATTAAAAACTACAATAGAGATGAAGAAGTATTAGATATTTACTATTATCAAAATGGAAAACCTAAGCGATTATATTCAAAACTAGCTAAAACAATTTGGTTTTTTGATAAAAAAGGAAATATTGACAAAGTCAGATATGATGAATTAGGAAATATTTTGAATTATTTTGATTTAGAAGAAAAAAAGGAATTTATTATAGACAATTCAAAATTTACTTTAAAAGAACATTTGAAAATAAGAGAAGATTTGTTAAAAATAATTCATAATACAGGTATGGCAGGAAAAGGCTTTGATGATTTTACTGTTAGTGATTGGAAAATACTTAACAAAACCAAAAAATATTTGAAAAAGCTATTTAATATTGACTTTGATTTGTATTGTTATGGAATGAGTCATTTAAGTAAAGAAACCTATTTAATTTCAGAATATGGCGAAGAATATTTTCTAACACCATATTGGAAAGAACTCAAAAAACAACAAGAATATTACAATAACAAATGAAACAACTACTTTACATATCATTTTTCCTTTTTAGCATTTTGTCTTTTGGGCAAAATATTAAAACTAAAACAATTAAAGTTTTTGTTTTTGGAAGTGTTTCTTACATAAAAACTCAAATTCCAGTATTTGAAGCAGATATTTTAATATATACAGATGGAAGAGTAAGAGAAACAAAGACAGACAAAGACGGAAAATTTCAAATAGAGGTAAAAGAAGGTGATGAATTGATTTTTAGTGTTCTTGGATATGATGAACAAAAAATATTAATTACTGATAAAAATTGCTATAAAATTTTTTTGTGGTCAAAAGATTTTGATGTTTGGGAATCAAGAAAAACATTTAAAAAAAATCGAAGATACTATCGAAAACTCGAAAAAGAAATATTGAAGAAAGAAAAAAAAGGAATTTATGATTGTTTTGATTAAAAAAAAACAGCACACAACAGCGGTTTGCTTCAATGGCTACTTCCGGATTTTCCTACGGAAAATCCGCTGCTAAATGGAATGTTTTGTTATATTTGTAATGGCTTGGTGTTGGTGCAACGCCACTGAGAGCAAGCCGCAGAACGTTAGCGGTAATTTTACCAAAAATGTGGCTAATCTAAGAATCTAAGGCAATTTTTAAGACAAAAATGAAATCTAAATTTTCGTATCGAGCATATTTTTTTGTGGGATTAATAATTCCAACTCTAATTTTACCAATCTATCTTTTCTTCAACAGAAAAGAAGCTTTCGGAGAAAATTACAATTTCAAGTTTTTATTTGTAGGTTCACTTATGCTAATTACCTGTTTCTGGCTTTTTGTTGGAACATTGAGAAGAGTAATTTCTTTGGACTTATCCAATCGTGAAATTGTTGTGAAAAATATTTTGCAATCAGAAAAAAAAATTAGACTTGAAGATTTAGACGGTTTTGAAACGACAATTGAGACTTCTAAAAGCGGAAACTACGAAGTTTTATTTTTAGTAAAGAATAATAAAACTTTAGTTCACATTTCAGAATTTCATTTATCAAATTATAAGGAAATTAAAAGCGAAATTGAAACGAAACTGAAAAATCTCGGATTTGTGCCGTTTAGTTTTTTCTCAGATTGGAAAAGATATAAATAAAAACTACCGCTAACAGCGGTTTGCTTCAATGGCTACTTCCGGATTTTCCTACGGAAAATCCGCTGCTAAATGGAATGTTTTGTTATATTTGTAATGGCTTGGTGTTGGCTCAACGCCACTGAGAGCAAGCCGCAAAACGTTAGCAGACATTCTTTAAAACCTCACCATGAAAAATCTATTTAGTATCAAGAAAATTTTATTATTGACTTTTATATTACTAATTATTTCTGCTTGTCAAAAAAGAGAAATTAATTTTTCAAATGCTTTGCTTTTAGAGCAGTCAAAAGAGTTGACACTCGCTAATAAAAGAGAATTTCACGGTTTGCTCTCAGCGATATATTCAATAAATTTAGAAGAAAATAAACAAACTTCTGTCGAAACCAAAAAGTTAGAAAATCTTTTTGCCGAATTTGAAAAATTTGAATTAAAACTCCAAAAAGCAAATCGTGCGAAATCCATAGAATTGATTGATAAGGAATATGCGAAATTTAAAAATGATGTTGTTTTTAATATACCTGGGTTTGTTTTTAAACCATTAGTAACCGAAGAATTAAATAAGCTTAATGATGACGTTTTTAAGTCATATGCAACATCAAAAATTTCAAGACTTTATTTAGATTCTGCTGGATATATCTTTACTTCACGAAGTTATGGGCGTGAACCACTCTAGAACGTCTGCTAACAAAGAACTGTGCTTAAAAACAAATAAAAAATGATTTATTTTTAGTTTTTAACTACTAGTTTACTTCTATAGTTTTCATTGTACTCTACTCCTGACTTTGCTATTGCAAATGCTTGTTTTAAAAGCTTGTTGCATACCGCTATTAAAGCTAGTTTCTTGCTTTTTCCTTTGTTAACTATTCGTTCATAAAGTTCCCTACAAGCTTTATTGCATTTACAAGCAGTAAAACTGCACATAAACAGTAAATTTCTGAGTTTGGAATTACCAACTTTACTTATCCTAACCTTTCCTTTTATACTACTTCCTGACTGCCTAATTACTGGAGTTAAACCACAAAATGAACACAATTGTGAACTGTCCTCAAAACGTTTAAAACCATCTGTTAAAACTAAAAGCATCATCGCTGTTTTACGTCCAATTCCTGGAATACTCTCTACCTTAGTCAACATCTCTTGTTGTTCTGATTTGACCAAAACCAACAACTCTGCTTCCAGCAAACCAATCTCTTTTTGTAAATGTTTTAGAATCTTCTTTAATGAACTAACCACTATTTTACAAGGATTACCCAATACCTCCTCTGCTTGTATTTTATTCTTTAAAGCAGCACTTTGCTTGGTATAAGTGTCTAATAATCTCAACATTTGCAAACATTGTGTCTGGTATTTTGAATAACCAAACCATAAGGGAAGCTCTTGTTGCTGACCATACAAACAAATCATCTTAGCATCTGATTTATCCGTCTTTACCCTACTCAGTTTCATTTGAATAAAGCGCTTTATCGATAACGGATTTTCTACCGATACTGCAATATGATGATCTACTAAAAAATATGCCAATTGATAATGATAATAGCCCGTTGCCTCCATGACACAATGGGAAGTGGCATCCAACAATTTCAAAAACTTTAAAAAGTCTTTTAAATTGTTAGAGAATTGATAATAATTACCCGAACAATCATAAACATCAAATGTGTCTTTACTGATGTCAATACCAAATGTTTTTTTATCTTTACTCATAACAAATTTTTTTTGGAAAGGACAGACTACTTGCTTTTCATCACCTTAAAATCGAGATTAAATCTCACAGAACTGTTCGAAATTTAAGTAGAAAAGAGAGGGGATTATCACTGTTGACGGAATCTTAAGTTCCTGCGGTTATCGTAAACCTTACTCCTCTCTTTTGTTCTTTCTGTTTATAATATAAATTTATCAATAGTAAACTTAAGGCGGTTTTACGCAATGGCTCCATTTCTGTTTTCTTCGCCGGAAATTACTAAGTTGGAATTTTTGTTTACATTTACAACTAATCAATAAACGTCCCGCCACTGCGTAAAGCCGCGGAACGTTGTGCGTAACTCGCCCAGCGACCTCAAAAAAATCGTTAAAAAAAATTGCAGAAATACCAAAACTTGGTATATTTGATAAAAATTAAAAACGATGGCACGAAATACTTCAATATTGTTAGGTGATTATTTTGAAAACTTCATCAATGAGCAAATTGCTTCTGGAAAATATAATTCTGTAAGTGAAGTGGTTAGAACTGCTTTGAGAGTTTTTGAACAAGAAGAGAACAGAACAAAATCTTTAATAAACGAACTTAAAATCGGAGAGAAAAGTGCTAAGATTAGAAATTTTGACCGTAACAAAAATCTTGAACAGCTTAAAGCGAACTTTCAAAAATAATGTCAAAATATATAATTAACGAGAAAGCTCTTGATGACATTAACAAAATCTGGATTTACACAGCAGAAACCTGGTCAATCGAGCAAGCTGACCGCTACTATAATCTAATTCTTGACGAAATTGAATATATCATTGATAATTTTGAAATGGCTCGTGACTTTGGAAACGTCAGAAAAAATTACAGATGTTCAAAAGTAAAGTCTCACTTAGTTTTTTTCAAGAAAACAAAAACTAATGAAATAGAAATCATTAGAGTTTTACATGAAAAAATGGATATTGAAAACCAATTAACTGAATAACAAGAGCTACGCACAACAGCAGTTTGGCGCAATAGCTAATTTGCTCTAAATTCTAAATTTTCTTTACGAAAATGTGTATCTTTAACAGAAAATAAATCTTTCGCTGGCTTCGCTACTGTCGCCAAGCTGCGAAACGTTATGCAACATTATTTAAAACCCTGTAAAACATGACATTTACGTATTCTATCTGCCATCCCGAGAAAAAGGAAATCGATTATAAAAATCAACATTTATCAGAAGAAGAAGTGCTTGAAATTGCCCAAAATTATCCTTGGGAAGAAAAATTGAATTTCATGAAATCCCTTGGAGAAAAGGTTTACTATAATCCTTCAATAGATTTCAAATGCATTGAAAATGGACAAAGTTTTTGTTTAACCGCTATGTATGACGACCAAAATAAGCTTATGTTTTCTTTGTGGTATAACCGTCCAAAAAAAGTTAAAGTGTTGTTTGGCCTTCTTGGAGAATCTGAAAAAATGGTTGTTGATGATTTTTGGTCATTAAACCTTAACGATTCAATTAAATATTTAGAATATTTTGTGGAGAAAAAATACTCAAAGATTGAAGATTTATATAAAAAATAACGTCCCACAACCTGAAAAACAAAAGAAATTAAGTTGGATAAATAAAATATTTGGAACTAAAAAGGTAGAGGAAATTCCAACTCGAAAAATTGACTATATCCAAACAACAAAAGATTGGAACGCTGACCCAGTTTCACCTGAAATTGAATTAAAAGTGGACGGAATTGACTTAATAATGAATATTTATCTTAATCATTTCCAATTCGACAAATATCAAGGCGACAAAGTTAAAGTCCGATTTAAAAACTGTGCGGAATATTCTATGAATACTTGTAATGACGAAGGCTTTTACTATGATCAGTATAGAATTAAACCAACGGAATTAGAATGAGGAGAATTTTATGAAATTAAAAATGGATTAGATAGAAAATTACCGAATCCAATTAAGAGAATTCAAAACGATAATTCGGACAGAAAACATTTCATATTCTTTTTTAAAGACGAGACATTCGAATGCCTTGCTTCTGACTATTATTTAGATTTTTACAACGAAAAGGACTAAATAGCTGTAAAACCTATAAAGTAGTTTTAGGAGACAAAGAAATTGGAACTTCAAAACTCGAAAAAGCAGACGCACGAATGGGAGTTGCATTTGGACTATTGAATTCAATGGAATTGAAACGCCTTACGAATTCTTCAAAGAATACTGCTTGAAAAATAATATTGCAATAAATACTGACGACCCAGAATTTGAATTTATTGATACTCAAGTTATATCAGAATTAAAAGTATTCAGACAGCATGGACTTGAAATAAAAGGAGTTGCTGGAAACGCAATTACGGGTATAAAAGATGAAGGATACAAAATCTCAATTTTGGGAATAAGTTACCCATTTTACGAGGAAGAATTTCCTCATCATGTTGAACACTATGAAAATATGTTTAAAAAAAATAAAAAAACGAACGCACAAAAAGCGTTTGGCGCAATTGCGAATTTTGTAGTAAATTCAAGTTCACGTTTCACAAGAAATATTATCTTAGTGGAAAATTAAGCGGTTACGAAGTTCGCCAGTTCTTGAAGCCTCAAAACGAACGTTAACTGCAAGAAGACCAACACACAGCAAAATAAAAATCTGATTGACTAAGCTGAAGCCGAAAACAATAAATACGTTAAACATAATGACAAGAAATATAATGATTGCGAGCCGACTAAGAGAAGTTTTACTGAACGGACGTTGGATTGCCTACACAAATTACAGAGAGCAGATACAAAGCGTAAATTGGCAACAGGCGACACAAAAAATTGGCAATTTAAATACTATTGCAGCTTTGATTTACCACATAAACTATTATTTGGCAGGACTATTAAAAGCTTTTGAAAATGGAAAACTTGAAATTAGCGATAAATACAGTTTTGACCTTCCACCAATTACTTCCGAAACAGATTGGAATGAATTAGTTACCGACTTTTTAACCAATTCAGAAAAGTTTGCAGATAGAGTAGAACAAATGGATGACCAACAATTTGACAAGCCTTTTATTGATGAAAAATATGGAACATTTTTGCGGAACATTGAAGGAGTTATAGAACACAGTTATTACCATTTAGGACAAATTACCTTATTAAAAAAATTGACAATAGACAATAAATCATTAGAAACTAAATGAAAAAAACAATTAATTACAGAACTGCCTGCCGCTAACAAGGGTTTACCAAAAGCGGGGCTAAAGCGCCTCGATTGAGCATTTGTGCAAGGTTGAACAGCAGTACTTCTATTGAACGTTTGTGCTAAAAATCCTCACTAGCATAAAGCCCTGAAAAGTTATCAGTAATACCTCCTCACTAAATAATTCAATTTAAAAAACTTGTTTTAAAATAAATTGTTAAATTATTTTTATATAATTGACGCAACAACTATATTTATATCAATTATAATTGTATCAATTAATTTAATATGACAAAAAACAATCCAACAGGAACCGTTCTTTATACAATTGAACAAACAATAAAAGAATATAGAAAAATTTCACAGAAGAACATAAGGAAAATAGTAAATGATATAACAGTTGACCAATGTTTGTTATTAATTGTGCTTAATAAAAATCCTCATTATTCTCAAAAAGAAATAGCCGAAATGATTTTCAAAGACAATACTTCAATTACTAGAATTATTGAACTTATGGTAAAAAAAGAATATCTGACAAGAAAAATAAACGAATTGGACAGAAGAAAATTTGACCTTGAAATAACAGAGAAAGGAAAAAAAACAATTCAGTTGCTAACACCTGTAATAAACAAAAACAGACAAGATGCTCTTAAAGGATTAACAGACAATGAAATTGAATCATTGGATAAAATACTTATTAAAATACTTTCAAACTGTAGAAAATAAAATGAAAAAAGCACATCAAATAACTATATCGAGATTGTTTTTTATAATCATTTTTCTTCCAACATTAATTTTTGGACAAAAAAATATATCAACTGATCTTGCAAAATATATGCAAGCACAAGTCGATGTCAATAATTTTAGCGGAACTGTTCTTGTCTCAAAAAATGGTTCAATTTTATTAAAAAAAGCCTACGGATTGGCTGACTATGAATGGAATGTTAAAAACACTATTGATACAAAATTTCAGTTGGCATCTGTAACAAAACAATTTACGGCTGCGGCTATTCTTATATTGGTAGAAAAAGGAAAATTATCACTAAATGATAAACTAAATAAATTTTTACCTGATTACCCAAAAGCAGATAGTGTATCAGTTCATATGCTATTATCTCATTCATCAGGACTTGCATTAGGTTTTAAGGAGTTGGCAATAAGTACTATTTCAGCAGATTCTGCCTATTATGAAATTAAAAAAATTCCTTATGAATTTCCACCAGGAACAAAAACGGCTTACAGCAATATAGGTTATTACTTATTGGGTAAGATTATAGAAAAAGCATCAGGTGAAAAGTATGCCAATTTTTTAAATAAAAATATATTTGAAAAAGTAGGAATGAAAAACACAGGAATAAGTAATAATGATTCGATAATTCTAAAAAAAGCAAAGGTTTATCATCTTACAGAAAAAGGACTAGTACACAATCCTTATATTAATTGGACGTTTAATATTGGTCATGATGGTGTTTATTCTACTGTTGAAGATTTAGCATTATGGGACAAATCCCTTTATGGAACTACAATCTTGTCGGCAGAATCAAAAAAGGCAATGTTTACTTCATATAGCAACGAAAATTGGGGTTATGGATTTATGATAAATCCATTTTATAATCATGGACATCAACTAATTGCTCATGACGGTGGTTTTTTTGGCACAATGACTTCATTTAACCGATACACTGATGATAAAATTTTTGTAACTGTACTTTCAAATAATGAATCCTTTTCTCATATTATAGGTTATGGGTTATCGGCAATTGCTTTACAAAAAGTCGTAGAACTTCCTTATAAACATTACCAAACTAAAATTGATACCACGATATATGATAAATATGTAGGTAAATATGGAAAAAACAAAATCATCAAATTAAATGGTAAATTATATTTCAATAGTTCAGAAATGGAGCTTTTACCAGAAACAAAAACAAAATTTTTTAGAGCTGATAATAACGACAGAACAATTGAATTTATTGAAGACAAGAAAGGTGTTTATAGTTCAATAATTTTGACTAAAGGAGGTGTAAAAGAAACTGTAATGAAAGATAATCAATAAAAACACAAACCGCTAAAAGTAGTTTTATATTGATATAATTTATGATAATGAATAAGAATTTAAAAAAGACTTTGGGTTAATTAAACACAAATATTATTATAATAGAAATCAAAGAATTGAAAAGCAAGCAGTTTTTTTTAAACGATACAGAAATTCATTGAATGGAATTTTAGATTAAATTCAGCATCACTTGTATGTTTACCTCAAGAATAGCGAATCTTTAGAAAGACACATTCTGATGCGAGATTTTTAAGAAAAAATGATTGAGATAGAATGAAATACAAATCAGCTAAAAAAGTAAATCAGAATAAAAAACGATATGCAAAAATGAAAGAATTGTATGCTGATGAATTTGTTTACGAAATAATTAAAAAAGAGAAAACATACACAAAGTAGTAGTTATAAAAAAGGCATTCAAATAAAGTTTAAAGTTTTTTTATATATTTAGTTACAATCTTAATAGAACAATTAGAACAAAAAACATTAACATGGAAGACTCAACAAACAATTCATCAAGTAAAGTAACCCCAAAAGTAACAGGTATTGGTGGTGTATTCTTTTTTTCTGACAATCCAAAAGAAACAAGAGAATGGTATGCAAAAAATTTAGGATTTGAAATAAACGATTGGGGATCAACTTTTCAGACAAGAAATTTAGAACGTCCTGAAGAAATAAATTCATTACAATGGAGTCCATTTAAAAACGGTAGTGACTATTTTGCACCATCAAAAAAAGAATTCATGGTAAATTACACTGTTCAAAATATCGAATCGTTAGTTAAAAGTCTCCAAGAGAAAGGAGTTACAATACTTGACGAAATTGCATCTTATGATTATGGAAAGTTTGTTCATATTATGGATGTAGATGGAAATAAAATTGAACTTTGGGAACCTGCAAAATAATTTAAAAAGAGTTTAAAGATGTTTTAAACATCTTTAAACTCTAATATATCTCCTGGTTGACAATCTAAAACTTTACAAATAGCTTCTAAAGTGCTAAATCGTATTGCTTTTGCCTTTCCTGTTTTTAATATTGAAAGATTAGATAACGTCAAATCTACTTTTTCTGAAAGTTCGTTTAATGACATTTTTCTCTTTGCCATCATAACATCTAAATTCACTACTATTGGCATAACTAAATTGTTAATTCGTTTTCAAATTGCATCTCAACTCCTCTCTTAAAAATAAGAACTATTATATAAAGAGTAATAAACATAAAGAACCAAACATCTGCCCCACTAATTCTCAACAATTCAGTATCAGACATTTTTATTCCTTTTGAAGCTATCCATCCTAAATATTTTTGCCCCCAAAATGAAAAAATAGCAATTCCTAAAATTACATACGACATTTTAGACAAATACTTAATCAATTCTTCTGTAAAGGGAGCTTCAATATTAATTTTTCTTTCATGCAAAACCTTTACTATCAAATAAAAAAGAATTGCTTTTAACGTTGCTGCAATACATGAAAAGATCAAAACAACTATAAAATAACCGTAATCATAATCCAACAATTCTCTTAATTTAAAATAATGAGCCGCATAAGGATTTATACATACAGAAAAAACTGCATTGAAAATAAACGATCCCGCTTCTACACATAATCCTATGAATATTATCCACGAAACAACATTCATCACTTTTAAAATTTGTTTTGTTCTTGATTTCGTCACTGCAAATTGTAAAATTACAAAGCAAATATCAGTAAATTTTTATTGAAAAACAATAAATTTTTATTAATTTTTAAAACATTTAATCACAGTCTTATAAATTAAAAATTGATACTAAAGTAAAATCATGTTTAACTTGCTAAATTTGCTAGAAAATAAAGGAAATGAATATTAAACTTTTAGCAATAGGTAAAACAGATAATAAAGCTTTACAATCTCTCATTGATGATTATACTAAAAGGCTTTCCTTTTATATAAAGTTTGATTTAGAAATAATTCCTGACATTAAGAATGTAAAGAATCTTTCAGAAGCTCAACAAAAAGAAAAAGAAGGAGAAATAATCCTATCTAAAATATCGAATACCGATCAGCTTATTTTATTAGATGAAAATGGTAAAACATTTTCAAGTGTGACATTTTCAGAAGAATTACAGAAAAAAATGAATTCAGGCATTAAGACACTGGTATTTGTAATTGGCGGTCCATATGGCTTTAGTGAAGAAGTGTATAAAAAAGCAAATGGCAAAATTTCTTTATCTGCTATGACATTTTCTCACCAAATGGTTCGCTTGTTTTTTATAGAGCAATTGTATCGTGGATTCACTATACTGCGAAACGAGCCTTACCATCATCAGTAGTTTTACTTTTTTTTATAATAATGTGGATTCTTTATTAATCCTTTCTTCACAATTTTTCTTATCCCCCCTCTAATCATTGTATCAAGGCGCAAAAATACATCAGTCAATTTATTATTGGGTCTAGCTCTAAAACTAGTAACATGATAAGTATCTGAAGGCAACAAAGGGTTGTCTGAAAAATAGTAGTTAGATACACAACATCTTGATTTGTCAACTACTACCTTTGAAACAGAATGTAGAGAATTATTATGTGTTGCCATTACTACCAAGCGATTGAATTTACTTTCAATAGTAATTTGACTATTATTCAATCCATCTGGCCATAACTCTAAATTTCCACCATTTTCAATAGTCCAATCAGGTGAGACATAAAATAAAACATTTAAAATTCTCCAACGACTTCTATCCTTATCATGTGAATTATCTAAATGAGGGTTAAGAAAGTGATTTTTACCCATCATCGAAATCCCTCCTGCATATAACTTTTCGTCAGGATGCAAATCGTTAACTCCGCAAATTTCTCCAATAAGTTTGACCACTCGCTCATCTTGAAAAGCAAATATTATTTCTTCTAGTAAAGGGTTAAGCTCATCCATTTGTGCAGAAACATATTTAAACTCTCTAATGCTTTTTTTGAGTTTCATTATTTCAGAATTGGGAAATGAAGAATAAATTTCATCTACAATATGTGAAGGAAGAAGATCATCTAAAAAAAAGAAACCTATTTTATTAGAAGATTTATGAAAACTTTCTGACAAAGACTTTTTTTCTTTCTCTATTTTTTCAACAATTAATGCCGACAAATCCTCTCTAGTCATAAGTTTTTTTTACAAATATAGTATTCTAATAAAATAGATTTTTAAATATATTATAAATAAATTGCAGCATAAATTTCAAATATGATTTCGATACTTATTCCTACTTATAACCACAGTGCTTTGAGCTTAGTTAAAGAGCTGAGCAATCAAGCACAAGGTATCGAAATTCTTTACGAAATATTGGTTTTGGATGATTGCTCAACCAACAAAAAAATCATTGAAGAAAATAGATCTATCAACAATTTAGAAAATTGTTCATATACAGAAAGCAACATCAATAATGGAAGAACATTTTCGAGAGGAATTTTAGCAAATAATGCAAAATATGAATGGTTACTTTTTTTAGATGCAGATGTAATACCAAAAGATATTTCTTTCATAGAAAAGTATATCAATGAAATTAAAGATAATAGTTTTGATGTTATAATAGGTGGATGTGCATATGAAAACAAAAAAACACAAAAAAATAAAGTATTCAGATACACTTATGGAAAAAAAAGAGAAGAAAAAGCGGCAGATTTACGAAATAAATTTCCTCATAAAAATATATTATCAGGGAATATTTTAATTCAAAAAGATATTTTTTTAAAATACAACTATCCATATCCAAATAATATTTATGGATTAGACAATTATTTTGCTTTTCAACTTTTTAAAAACAAAGTAACCATTAAGCATATTGACAATCCAATTTATCATTTGGGTCTGGAAGACAATGAAGTTTTTTTTAATAAATCAATCAATTCCATTGACTCACGTATTAAATTACTTAAAAATGAACCTGGAATAAATAATTTTGACTCATTAATTAAAAACTATAATTTTTTTCACAAATCAAAACTGAATATTATTATTTCCTTTTTATTTAGATTGAGTGAACCTTTTCTTAAAAAAAGAATATTGAGTTCAAAACCAAGTATCCTTGCATTCGATTTATATCGTTTAGGATACATTTGTAACTTAAAATAATTAAAAAAATGCCTTTTTTTTCAGTCGTTATTCCGCTATACAATAAAGAAGAATTCATTGAGAGTACTTTAAGAAGTGTTTTGAATCAGACTTTCAATGATTTTGAAATCATTATAGTAAATGATGGGTCGACAGATAAAAGTGAAGCAAAAGTTTTAAGTTTTAAAGATTCTAGAATAAAGTATTTCTATAAAACGAATGGAGGTGTCTCTTCTGCAAGAAATTTTGGAATTGAGAAAGCAAGTTCAAACTATATCTGTTTTCTGGATGCGGATGATTATTGGTATCCTGAATTTTTAACTCAGTTTCACAATACAATACAATATCATTCTGAACAAAAAGTTTTCTCTTGTGCCATCGAAATTCAAACTTCAAAAATAATTTCTCCTGCAGTTTACGCTATCAATCAAGAAAGAAATACTCAATTATTTAATTACTTTGAAGCCAGTTTAAAACAATCTATACTATTTACTTCGGCGGTTGCTATACATAAGACTGTTTTCGAAAAAGTTGGCCATTTTGATGAAAAAATGAAAACTGGAGAAGATACTGATCTTTGGATCAGAATAGGCTTACACTACTCTATTTTATTTATCAATTCTATTTTAGTTCGATACAATTATGACGAAAAAGGATTGTCCAGACAGATTAAAGATTTTGGCAAAAGCTTAAATTACAGTGCTTTTAAAGATTTAGAACAAAAGAATTTATCGTTAAAAACATTTTTAGATTACAATCGTTTTTCAGACGCTATAAAAGCTAAAATTTATGGAAACAAAGAACATTTTAATTTAATGTATTCTCAAATAAACCACGAACAATTACCAATAAAGAAAAAAGTTTTACTAAACCTACCTACCTTTATATTAAAAGCTTTGATTATAAATCAAAATAAACTAGGGAAAAAATCATTTTTTAAGTAACTTAAAGTCTTTGTATTCTCTTATATAATCAGATTCATCAAAAAGTCCTGAAGAAAGCACAAGACAAACCGAACCAGAAGAAAAGTTTTCTAATTCACGCCAAATTCCTTCAGCTATGAGTAAACCTTGATTAGGACGGTTTAATGTTATTATTCTTTTATTTTTACCGTCTTTTAAAACAACATCAAAACTACCACTAAGTGAGATTAGAAACTCAAATTGTTGCTTATGAGCGTGTCCTCCTCGTTTAGAACCACTAGGAACATCAAATAAATAATAAACTCTCTTAAAGTTAAAAGGAATTGTATCACCTTCAATAACCGAAAGGTTTCCTCTTCTGTCTTGAATTCTTGGTATTTCTATTAATTTACAATCTTCTATTGTTGTCATTTATCCTTCAATGATTTTTTGCCAATCTTTACTCACATTATCCAAAGATAAATGCTTTATACTTTCTTTAGCATTCATTTTACAATTTTCATAAAGAATTTTATCCTCAATCATCCTGTTCATTGCTTGAGCTAAAATATCTGGATTATTATTTTCAACTAATAATCCATTTACTCCATTGATAACAATTTCCGCTGGACCCGATTTACAATTAACAGTTACAACAGGAGTCTCTAATGCCAATGATTCTATAATAACTCTAGGAAATCCTTCATATTTACTTGTTAATGTGGTAAATATTGCCTTTTTCACATACGGAAATGGGTTAACAAGTTTTCCTTTGAAAAGAATTTTATCTGATAAATTAAGTTGAGAAACTTTTTCTTTTAACATCTCTAAATCTTGTCCTTCTCCTATGATAAATAGTTGAATGCTCATTTTAGGTAGATTAGATTTAGCATAAGCATTAATTAACAATGTATAATTTTTAACTTCGTCATCAATTCTGCCATAAGCCAAAATAAAATTCCCCAAAATATCAAGCGCCAAAGACTGTCGCATTAAAATTTGTTCATGAATTGGATTATAGATAGTTTTTACATTCATATAATGAAATACTGACTTAATTTCAGTCTCAATTTCTCTAGAAACACCAATAATCGCATATGCTTTTTTATAGATAGTTTTGGCGATGAATTTATTTTTAGGAAAATATAAATGAATATTTCCACTTCGAACCATATAAATAGGAAGACTTAAATTATAAACGAAATTAGAAATAATAAATTCTAAAACCGTTTTAGTTCTTGTTCTATTATCAATGATATAATCAAATTCATGCTTTTTAATATATTTTCTAAAAACAAAAAAACGATTAATTCTACCTAGTACAGTGTTATTTTTTTCTTTTAATAACCCCAAATTAAGTAATTGTCCTTCATACTCAAACTCAATTTTATTTAAAACCGTTGTAATGTGAACTTCATATCCTAATTGGGTAAGCAAGATAGACAACAATGCTGTTGAACGCTCGGCTCCTCCATTAGCCAATGAAGTCGTTACTAGTAAAACTTTCTTTTTTGTTTTTTTGATAGGCATCAAGAAAAAATGTAGATATATTTGACAAATATAACAATATATGAAAATATTATTAGTAGGAGAATACAGCCGTTTACATAATTCATTAAAAGAAGGGTTACAAGAATTAGGTCACGAAGTAGCACTTAATGGATTAAACGATGGTTTTAAAAATTACCCTGTTGATTTTAAAATAAAAAGAAAATGGAATTCGGGCATTCTAAAAAAACTAAAATTACTTTTTTTAAAATGTACTGGATTTGATATTACTTCTTATCTTACCTATAGACAGGTGAAAAACAATTTAGACAAATTTAGCGGATTTGATGTCGTTCAATTAATCAATGAAAACAGCTTTTTATGTGTGCCTAAATATGAAATAAAAATTATTAATTTACTTCTTAAAAATAATCAAAAACTATTTTTACTATCTTGTGGAAATGATTATCTAAGCGTGACTTTTAATTTTAAAAATCCTGAATTAAAAACTGAAGTGACTTCTTATTTAGAAGGTAAAGTTTTAGATAAAAATTTTCAAAATACTTTAAAATTTAAACAACCTGATTTTAAAAAACTTCATGATTTTATCTTTAAAAATTGTTGTGGGGTAATTGCTTCCGATTTAGATTATTATTTTCCTTTATTAAATCATCCTAGATTTTCAGGATTGATTCCTAACCCTATAAATATCAATAAATTGATTTTTACTGAAAATCCCATTACAGATAAAATTGTGATATTTCTAGGAATTAATAATCAAACCTATTATAAAAAAGGTTGTGATTATTTTGAAAAGGCACTAACAGTAATACAATCTAAATATCCTGATAAAGTAAAAGTTATCATTAGTAGAAGTGTACCTTACGCAACATACATTAATTCCTACAATGAGTGTCATATTTTACTAGATCAAATTTATGCTAAGGATCAAGGATATAATGCTCTAGAAGCAATGGCTAAAGGAAAAGTAGTTTTTACAGGAGCAGGTGATGATTTTGTACAACGATATAATCTCACGGAAAAAGTTGCTATACATGCCAAAGACGATATTGAATACTTAGTAAATGAACTTAGTTTTTTAATTGAAAATCCTAATGAGATTATTAAGATTCAAAAAAATGCTAGATTATTTATAGAACAGGAACATAATTATGTTGGAATATCCAAAAAATACATTAGTACTTGGAATACAAATAAAAAATTTACCTAAAACTACAATGGCGTATTTTGCCTTTATTAATTTAAGGTAACTTTTAAATTTTAGATAATCAGAGAGATTATCTTTTACAAATTTTGTTGTTCTTGTGACTTTATAGTTTCTTACTTTCAAGAAATACAAACCACTATTCATGTTAGGTTAGGTAAATTTACATATGTACTTTCTGTATGAGTTTAGGTTGCATGAATCTGTTTCCCTAAATAATCGTATATAGTTATTTCATTTACTCCTCTAGGTCAATAAGTAATACTTCAAAATTTCCATTGTTGGGATTTGGATATAATTTAACTTGAATAAAAACGGATTAGCATTTATATTAGAACTAGTTAAATCTACAAAAGTTAACAATCTGCAGTATCCATCTCTAAAAGCACCAACATTTAACAATAAAGATTTTTTATAAGAATCACTAATAGGTAAATGTTTGTCCATTTGTTAAAGCAGCTATTTCAAACTTCCCGTTTGGTGTGTTTGTACCAATTCCTAAATTAGTATTTGTTGTTGGTGAATTAGGTAGTACCCTTGATGCACCTCCTGAACCAGTACTAATTTTAGCATTACTACTTACAAAAGAACCTAAGAATAATTTTTTTTTATCTTTACTTGCTTTAAAATTTTACATAATAAATGTCTTACAAATTAAAACAAGCTTTTTCTAAAATAAATTCCTAAAACTATAGAGTAAACAAGGTAAGTAAAGGCATGAGCTATAACAACTCCCTCATTTTCAAAATACTCTATAAATAAAAAACTAGAAACAAGGAGAACACTTAAAGACATCATTTCAGTAATTATAAATGCTCTAGTCATTTTTTTTGCGAAAAACTGTAATGCTAATATCCATGAAAAAGCCTTAAAAAAATCACCAATTAATTGCCAGAAAAACAATTCTGAAACTGGTTTAAAATAATCTGTAAACAATACTGAAATTATAATGTTCTTCAACAGAAACAATATCACTAGTCCAACTCCAAAAAAAGGCAAGACTTTTTTATAAAAATCAAACAAAACACTTTTTGTCTCATCATTATTCTGAGCTGTAACTAATCTTGGGTAATAATAGACTGTAAGGAGCGTATTTATAAAAAGTAAATAATAAGATGAAATTCTACTCATTGCTTCCCAATATCCAGCCTGATCTATCCCTTCGTTTTCAATAAGATTATTTCTTATCAACAACATCACCAAAGGTCCTAAAACTCCTGAAACTAAAGCCATCAGGAAGTAATGTGACAAATTTTCAATCAACTTAAAATCAAAAAATCTGAAGTTTATATAATTACCTAAAGATAACTTTCCAGATAAAAAATATAAACTCACAAAAAAAAGTAGTGATGGCGCAACAATTATTGATAACATCGCTCCAAACACATCATATTTCAATACAAAAAATAAGGTTAGTAACAAACCAATGATATTACCAATGATATTGATGTACATTACTTTCTTAAACTCTCCAAGACCGTTTATAACAGCATTTAAGTAAATAGATGATATGTATAAAGGCACTAAAAACGCTAATATTTTGAATAAATATGAAAAATTATTAGTTCCAAAAACGATTGAATTCCAATAATCAGCAAAACAAAAAAGTAAAATTCCAAATAGACAGGAAAGAATTACAAGATTTAAAAAAAGTGTAGAAATGATTTTTTTTAATTCAGACTCAGAGTCTTTTTTTTCGGCGACATATTTAATGATACCATTTTGAAATCCCAGAGAAGAGATACTATCAAAAGACGATAAAAAATTTCTAAGATTTCCTATTAAAGCCATTCCTGAAGGCCCTACATAGATGGCTAAAATTTTGGAACTAATAACCCCAACTCCAATTTTAGTCAATACATTTAATCCATTTAAAGAAAAAATTTTAAATAGTTCTGAAGAAATTATTTTTTGATAAAATTTCAAAATTAATAGCTATTTAAAATTTGAATTACCTTGTTTATCTCATCGTTTGTCATTACAGGGCTCATTGGCAAACTCAATACTTCTTTGTGAATTTTTTCGGTTATAGGAAATGACCAATTATTCCAACTTTCTAAAGCCTTTTGTTTGTGTGGAGGAACAGGGTAATGTATCAAGGTTTGGATGCCATTATCAAGTAAATAAGTCTGTAATTTATCTCTATCTTCACATCTAATCACAAATAAATGAAAAACATGATCATCAAAGTTTTCGACTTTTGGCAATACAACTTTATCATTCTTAATTTCTGAGAGATAACCTTTCGCAACTAAACGTCTCTTTTCATTATCTGAATATAGATTAGGTAATTTACAATTTAAAAAAGCGGCCTGAATTTCGTCTAATCGAGAGTTAAAACCAATGTATTCATTATAATATTTCTTTTCTGAACCGTAGTTTCGGAGTTTATATATTGTTTTTGATAATTTTTCATCATTCGTTATGACAGCACCTCCATCTCCTAACGCTCCTAAATTTTTCCCAGGATAAAAGCTAAATGTACGAGTATGACTTCCTTTAAAATTTAATCCATGAGCTTGAGCACAATCCTCAACAATTAATAAATCGTGTTTGTAAGCAATTCCTATTATATCATCCATATTAGCCAATTGGCCATATAAATGAACTACCAAAATTCCTTTTGTTTTTGGGGAAATTTTTTCTTCTATTAATTTTGCATCAATATTATAAGTTTCGATATCTGGTTCGACTAGCACTGGAACCAGGCCTGCTTGTAAAATTCCTAAAATTGAAGCAATGTAAGTATTTGCTGGAACTATTATTTCGTCACCTCTCTTTAAATGACCATTTTCTATATACGCTAAAAACGAAAGTATAATAGCATCCAATCCGTTTCCTACTCCAATACAGTATTTTGCTTTACAATAATCCGCAAAATTTTTCTCAAACAGTTTAACTTCTTCTCCCAAAATATACCAACCACTATCCATCACCTGCTTCAGCTTATTTTGAAAGGCTTCTTCGTAAGGTTTATTTATTTTATGAATATCTAAAAATGAAATCATTTCAATACATTAAGTAAGTTGATAAATTTTGAAGTTGAAACTTCATAAAAATCCTGAGTTATAGCTGATGCTCCAAAGCTTTCTTTCCAAAAAGACAAACCTTTATTAAGTATTTTACCATTGTCCTCATTAGAAATTCCAAAGTCTAAAAACTTCTTATCTTTAAATACATTCGTTATCAAATGGTAATACAAATAATCAAGGCTTCCTAATTCATTTTTAGTCGAATTAGCCGAAATATACTGTGCATGGGCAACTTGCTCACTTTCAAAAATAGTTGTCCCGGCAACTATTTCACTGTTTTTATAAACATTAAATTGTCTTATGTTTTTAGAAAATTTAGAATGTAAATATTCTATTTCTTTTAATGAGTGAACTGGTAAAGCATTATGCTTTTCATTCAAATTTGGAATTAAAATAGAATTCCAGAATTTTTCAAAATTTGATTCTTCAACTATTTCCAACTCATTCTTCACCCCCTTAGAAACTCCTTCCATCCGTCCTTTAGATATTGAATTCTCTTTTTTCAGATCAATAACAGCTAATGAATCTCTTCTTATTAGCTTCGATTCCAATAAAAATAGAACATACAACATTTCATCGGCAGGTTTTTTATGATAGATAAGCGGAATACATTTTATAGTTATTTTTTCAAAGCTATTTTCATATAAAAACTTCAAAACATCATGAAAAATATTGATTATCACTTCAAGCTTTAAATTATCATTATAAACAAGTCCTCCATAAGTCAATCCTTGATGAGAAAATAACTCATTACCTACTTTATTTGCAGGTAAAATTGCAACCAACTTTTCTTTTTCATCAGAGACAAATAATGAACAATCTTCAAATCGATCACTATGATATTGCATAAAATTGCGATGAAATAAAAAAGTACCATTTTTAGCATTGGCTACAAAATTGTTCCAAAGATTAAAGTCGGTTTGGTTATATTTTTTTATTTTAAATTGTTTCAAAACTATAATTTAACCCGAAAGTACATATTTTAAAGCCTATCTACAAAATAATTTGAAAGGCTATCTATTTCTTAGTACTTTAGCTTTTTAATTTAATTCGTTTTGAAAGAAATAACTTCTGTCCAAAATCTATATATAAAATCACTGGTTTTACTTCAGGAAAAAGCCAAGGAAAGAAAAAAAACTGGTACTTTTTTAATTGAAGGGCATCGTGAAATTGAATTAGCCATTAAAGGAAATTATAAAATTGAAACTATTTTATTCCTTCCTGAAATCATTTCAAATGATCAGATAAATAAATACTCTCAAGAACAAATAAACCTCATTGAAATATCAAAAGAAGTTTATCAAAAATTAGCTTACAGAGATACTACAGAAGGTATTTTAGCTGTAGCAAAAACCAAAAATTTCAGCTTAGAGAATTTAAAACTACCACAAAACCCTTTGATTTTGGTCGCTGAAGCCCCAGAAAAGCCAGGAAACATTGGCGCTATGTTACGCACGGCCGATGCTGCAAACCTTGATGCGGTTATTATAGCCAATCCTAAAAGTGACATGTACAACCCGAATATTGTTCGTTCAAGTGTAGGGTGTATTTTTACTAATCAAATCGGCACAGGTACTACTCAGGAAATTATTGATTTTTTAAAAAAAAATAAGATAAATATATACGCAGCAACATTACAAAATTCCACTTCTTATCATACTCAAGATTATACCAAACCCACAGCACTTGTTGTAGGTACTGAAGCAACGGGATTAAGTGATGAATGGAGAAATAACGCCACTCAGAATATTATTATTCCTATGCAAGGGGAAATAGATAGCATGAATGTTTCAGTTGCGGCAGCCATTTTAATTTTTGAAGCTAAAAGACAACGCGGATTTTAACTTTACAGAAATTTAAATATATTGTGTATATCAACGCTAATTCGTAAATTTAAAGAATGAAGATTAAATGCCATGGTTGAGATTGATATAGAAAAAGAAAACAAAGCAATTGCTCAAGAATACAAAGAATTACTTCGAATAAGTTATCAAACTTTAAGTCCTGAAGATAAAAAGCTTATCCGTAAAGCGTTTGATGTGGCTGTTGAAGCACACCAAGACCAAAGAAGAAAATCAGGAGAAGCCTATATTTTCCATCCTATTGCTGTTGCAAAAATTGTTGCAAGTGAAATTGGTTTAGGTCCAACTTCAATTGCCGCTGCATTGTTACACGATGTAGTTGAAGATACCGATATAACTGTCCAAGACATTGAAAAACTTTTCAATCCTAAAGTTGCACAACTTGTTGAAGGTTTAACTAAAATCGCACAAGTCAAAAAAGACATGAATATCTCTATGCAAGCAGAGAATTTCAGAAAAATGTTATTGACCTTAAACGACGATGTTCGCGTAATTATAATCAAACTTGCCGACCGTTTGCATAACATGCAAACCATGGAGTCTATGGCTGATTACAAACAGGTAAAAATAGCTTCTGAAACATTATACATTTATGCTCCCCTTGCGCATCGATTAGGTCTATACAATATTAAAACGCAACTTGAAGATTTAGGATTAAAATACACAGAACCTATTGTGTACAACGATATTGTAAGTAAAATAAAGGAGACTAAAGAAGAACAAGATGCTTACATAAAAAATATTTCTGATATTTTAAAAAAATCATTAGACGAAGAAGGTATTGAATACATTATAAAAGGACGTCCAAAATCTATTTATTCTATCCGTAGAAAAATGGCTGCTCAAAATGTTACTTTTGATGAAGTGTATGACAAGTTTGCCTTGCGTATTGTGTACAAATCGAATCCTCATGATGAAAAATTCTTAGCTTGGAAAATATACTCAATTGTTACTGATCATTACCGCCCTTCACCAAGTAGACTACGTGATTGGATTTCTTCACCAAAATCAACTGGATACGAAGCGTTACACATAACAGTAATGGGGCCATTAGGCCGATGGGTAGAAATTCAAGTTCGTAGTGAACGCATGGATGAAATTGCTGAAAAAGGATATGCAGCTCACTATAAATACAAACAAGGCGCTAATGAAGAAAGTAGTCTAGACACTTGGTTAAATCTACTTAAAGAAGCCTTAGAAAACGCCGAAACAAACGCAGTAGATTTTGTTGAAGATTTCAAAATGAATCTTTATGCAAAAGAAATTTATGTATTTACACCAAAAGGAGAAATTAAATCCCTGCCTAAGGGAGCTACCTCATTAGATTTTGCTTTTTCAATTCACTCAGAAATTGGAGTAAAAACAAGAGGGACAAGGGTTAATGGAAAGTTAGTCCCTTTAAATCATGAGTTAAAAAGTGGTGATCAAGTAGAAATTATCACTTCCCCTAATCAAAAACCAACAGCTAACTGGTTGGATTATGTAACCACTGCTCGTGCTAAAAATAAAATTAGAAACGTTCTTAACGAGAATACTAAAAAAATTGCCGAAGACGGAAAAGAAGTTTTGGCAAGAAAACTGAAACATCTTAAAATCACATTAAACGAAACTGTTGTAAACGAATTAGTATCTTACTTGAATCTAAAAACAAGTTTAGATTTATTTTATCGTGTAGGTATAGGAACTGTTGATAATCAACAACTGAAAGATTTTGCCGCACAAAAAAGCAATACATTTTTTAATTTCTTCAAAAACAAGATAAAAAAATCATCTCCAAACTCAGAGTTTATCCATAAAGATGAAATTACAAGTAATTATGATTTATTAGTTTTTGGCCCCGAACAAGATAAACTTGATTATAAATTATCTTCATGTTGTAATCCTATTCCTGGCGATCCAGTATTTGGTTTTGTGACTATTAACGAAGGAATTAAGGTCCATAAACGTGATTGCCCTAATGCCATAAGTATGCAATCGAACTATGCATATCGAATCATGCAGGCAAAATGGATAGATTCTTCTCAACAAGAATTCAAAGCAATATTAGAAATAACTGGAATGGATAGCATAGGGCTTACTAATGAATTAACAAGGGTTATTTCTAACAACATGCAGGTAAATATTCAAAGTATCTCCCTTAGCGGAGAAGCAGGAATTTTTAACGGTAAATTAGCTGTTATTGTACCTAACAATACTGTTCTTAAAAAAATGATTGAAAACATTAAAAAAATTGATGGTGTAGACAGAGTGACTAGAGTTTATAAAAATTAAGTTTCTAATAAACTTTTATACTCAAAACAAAAAAATTATCTTTGCCGGATATGACACAAATATCATCTGATAATACTACAAATCAGGAAATTGTAAAAAATGTTTTTACAATGTATCTTGAAGAAAAAGGTCACAGAAAAACTCCTGAACGTTATGCTATACTTCAGGAAATATACGATAGCGAAGAACATTTTGATATAGAAAATTTGTATATCAAAATGAAAAATAAAAACTATCGTGTATCTCGTGCGACCTTATATAATACTATAGAATTACTTTTAGATTGTGGATTGGTTCGTAAACACCAGTTTGGACAAAACCAAGCTCATTACGAAAAATCATATTTTGATAAGCAACATGACCACATCATTATGACCGATACTGGAGAAGTAATCGAATTTTGTGATCCAAGAATTCAAACCATCAAACAAACCATGGAAGAAATTTTTGGTATTGAAATACAAAACCACTCTCTTTATTTTTACGCTACAAAAAAACAATAATTAATGAGCACAGAATTAAATCAAGATCAACTCAATACTGAAATCGAAAAGAGTAATTTCAAAATTTATTCAAAAGGTGCTATCTACGGATTTTCAATATTTTTTTCTACAGTTTTTGGTGGCGTATTATTAATGCAAAATTTAAAAGATTTAGGAAAAAAGAAGGAAGCTAATCTTGTATTAGGAATATCATTACTATATACTGCGATATCAATTGTCATAATTAATTTACTTCCTTCAACAGTTGGTAATCCAGCTCTTTTTTTAAATTTAATTGGTGGTGGTATTTTGAGTTATTTTTTTCTTCCAAAATACATACCTAATTTCGAAAGCTTTTCTAAAAAAGCAATATGGAAACCTTTAATAATTTCATTATTAATATCAATTCCATTTGTTTTAGCACTTATATATTCAGAATAAATAAAATTATAAATACAACAACACAACACAACACAATGACCGTAGATTTACTACTAGGATTACAATGGGGAGATGAAGGCAAAGGAAAAATTGTCGATGTATTAACCTCAAAATACGACATTATTGCTCGTTTTCAAGGCGGACCAAACGCTGGACACACATTAGAATTTGATGGAATTAAACACGTTTTAAGAACTATTCCTTCAGGAATTTTTCACAAAAACTCAATTAACATTATTGGTAATGGAGTTGTAATTGACCCAGTAGTTTTTATCAAAGAAATTGAAGGTCTTGAAAAATTCAATATTGATATATATAATAAACTTTTAATTTCTAGAAAAGCACACTTAATACTTCCTACTCACCGCTTACTAGATGCAGCTTCTGAAGCAGCAAAAGGTAAAGCTAAAATTGGTTCTACCCTTAAAGGGATTGGGCCTACTTATATGGACAAAACCGGTCGTAACGGAATCCGTGTTGGAGATATCGAATTGGCCGATTTTGAAGAAAGATACCGTTCATTGGCAAACAAACACGAAGAAATGATTAAATTCTATGATGTTGCTATCCAATACAATCTTTCAGAATTAGAAAAAGAATTCTTTGATGCTGTAAAAGAACTTAAAAAGTTAACTTTTATTGATTCTGAAGAATATTTACATCAGGCTCAAAAATCAGGAAAATCAATCTTATGTGAAGGAGCTCAAGGTTCATTGCTAGATGTTGATTTTGGTACTTATCCATTTGTAACATCATCAAATACAACTGCTGCTGGAGCATGTACTGGTTTAGGTATTGCACCAAATAAAATCAAAGAAGTTTTTGGAATATTCAAGGCTTATACAACTCGTGTTGGTAGTGGTCCTTTTCCAACTGAAGATTTTGGTGATGCTGGCGATACAATGGCTAAAGTTGGTAACGAATTTGGATCTGTTACAGGACGTCAACGTCGTTGTGGATGGTTAGATCTTGTTGCTTTAAAATATGCTATCAGAGTTAATGGTGTAACTCAATTAATGATGATGAAAGGCGATGTATTATCAGGATTTGAAACATTAAAAGTGTGTACATCATACCAATACAATGGTCAAGCCATTGATCATTTACCTTATACTATTGAACCAGAAAATGTAACGCCTGTTTATACTGAGTTTAAAGGTTGGAAAGCCGATTTAACTGGAATGAGTTCATACGACCAACTTCCAACAGAATTAAAAGAATATATCGATTTTATCGAAAAAGAAGTAGAAGTTCCCATTACAATTGTATCTGTTGGACCTGACAGAAAACAAACAATAAAAAAATAATTCATAAGACTCAGATAAATTCTGAGTCTTTCTTTTTTAAATAATTTTCTTTACATTGAAGTCCTAAATCATAAAAAATATGACTTCCGCCATAATTATTACACTATGTTCGTTACTATTAATTGCCTACCTATTTGATGTTACATCTTCAAAAACCAAAATACCATCTGTTATTATATTACTCCTTTTAGGCTGGTTAACAAAACAAAGCACCATAGTATTAGAAATTAATTTCCCTGATTTATCTAATGTTTTACCAATACTTGGAACAATAGGATTAATTTTAATTGTGTTAGAAGGTTCATTAGAACTGGAATTTAATTCATCTAAACTAAATATCGTAAAAAAATCTGTAGTTGTAGCCTTACTGCCAATACTAGTTCTTAGTTTTGGAATAGCTTATTTAATGGGTTACTACTATAACATCCCTTTAAAAACTGCTCTCACCAATATTTTTCCTATTAGCGTAATAAGTAGCGCTATCGCTATACCAAGTGCTAAAAATATACCTTCTAGTGAAAAAGAATTTATAACATACGAGAGTAGTCTTTCTGATATTTTTGGAGTCATTCTTTTCAATTTTGTAGCATTAAATACTGATTTTGGAACAAAATCTTTCGGATACTTTGTTTTTGAGTTCCTTTTGATGATTATTATTTCTTTTGCATCAACACTTCTTCTAACTTATTTATTGGGTAAAATAAAAAATCATGTCAAATTTATTCCAATAATTCTAATCATAATTCTGATTTACGCTGTATCCAAATTATATCATTTACCTGCTTTAATTTTTATACTTTTCTTTGGTTTGATAATTGGCAATGTAGATGAATTAAAACATATTCCTTATATCAAAAAGTTTCATACTGAAATTTTAAATAAAGAAGTCAAGGAACTTAGTAAATTAACCAACGAAATTACTTTCTTGATAAGATCTTTATTTTTCATTCTTTTTGGTTTTCTCATTGATACTTCAGAATTATTAAATTCTGAAACTTTCATTTGGTCGCTTGGTATAACTATAAGCATTTTTGCCGTGCGCTTTATCTTTTTAAAGATCTTTTCCTTACCAACTAAATCTTTACTATTTTTTGCCCCAAGAGGATTAATTACAATTTTATTATACTTATCAATACCTATTAACGAAAAAATTGAACTAGTTAATAAATCCTTAATAATACAAGTAATTGTTCTTACTGCAATCATTATGATGATTGGATTAATGATTAATCCCACAACTAAATTGAAAGAAAAAATATAAAACGTATATTTGTACTACTTCAATAAAAAAAATGCCCAATAGAATATCAGCATACCTACAACTAAGATTAAGAAAATTTTCAAGACGCTTTGAAACGTTATTTTTTATAGTCAAAGAATTATTATCTGAAAGAAATTTCATTTATTTTTCTTGTTTGGTAGTTGCCATTTCTTGTGCTTTGGCAGTAATTGTATTAAAAATCTTTGCTCATAATGTATTTCTTTGGGCAAATTATATAAACAAGTACTTAAAGTTACCTTATTCCAATAGTATTTTACCTATCATTGGAATAGTATTGACTGTTTTTGTAGTGAAACGTTTTCTTGATGGAAGCATAGAAAAAGGAAGTTCAAACATCCTTTACGCTGTTGCCAGAAAAGGAGGAATTGTACCTCGAAAACAAATGTATGCACAAATTCTTACTAGTTCATTAACAGTTGGTTTAGGAGGATCGGCAGGACTTGAAAGTCCCATTGTAATTACGGGTGCCGCGTTTGGTTCTAATTTTGCTCAAAAATATAAACTCTCTCAAAAAGATAGAATTTTACTACTTGCCTGTGGTGTTTCTGCTGGTATTGGAGCAGCATTTAATGCTCCAATCGCTGGGGTTTTATTTGCAATAGAAGTTGTATTGACTGATGTGACTATTTCCGCCTTTATTCCAATCATGATTTCGGCGGCAACAGGATCTTTAGTATCTCAAATGATATTAAGTGATGACATTTTATTAAACTTTAAAGGAGAACAAAATTTCGACTTTCACAATACACCATACTATATTTTATTAGGTCTTTTAGCAGGATTTGTTTCAGTGCACCATGCGCGAACATTTAGAAAAGTAGAGCATTACTTTAATCACTTTAGTAAAAAACCGTACCGCAAAGCCATTTTTGGTGCTACAATGTTAGCAGGATTAATCTTTTTATTTCCTACATTATTTGGCGAAGGATATGAGAGTATCAAAACATTATCTTCTTCAAACCCTGAAAGTTTATTAGAAAATACTTTACTTGAAAAATATATGTCCAACGAATGGATATTACTTATTTTCATAGGTGTTATTGCATTGGTAAAATCTGTTGCTACTGGAATTACTTTAGGAAGTGGCGGTAACGGAGGTAATTTTGCTCCATCTTTATTTGTAGGCTCTTATTTAGGTTTTTTCGTATCTAAATCAATAGAATTATTAGGCATATCATCAAGTCTTCCTGTTGTAAACTTCACAATTGTAGGGATGGCTGGCATACTTAGCGGATTATTTCATGCTCCATTAACTGCTATATTTTTAATTGGAGAAATTACTGGTGGTTATAATTTAATGATTCCTTTAATGATTGTTTCTTCAGTAAGTTTTGCAGTGTCTAAAAGATTTGAAAAACATTCAATGGATGTTAAGGCATTAGCAGATAAAGGAGACGTTTTTACGAGCAATAAAGATTTAAACATTCTGCAAAGCATTAACTCTTTAAATTTAATTGATACTGATATACAAACAATTACTCTTCAAAGCAACTTAGAAAATTTAGTTGAATTACTTTCATCAAAAAAACAAACTATTTATCCAGTAATTGATGAAAATGCTGCGTTAATAGGACTTATTGATTTTGAAAAAATCAGACCAATAATTTTTAATTCGTTCCAAGTAAAATATACTCCGATAAAAGATGTTGTAGAATTGCCAGATGTAAGCATTGATTTTGATGAAAGCATAGAAAGCATTATGCAAAAATTTGAAACTTCACAAAAATCAATTTTACCCGTTATAAAATTCGGCAAATTTTATGGTTTTCTATCAAAAATAGCTATTCTAGAAGCCTACAGAAAAAAACTAAAAGAAATTGTAATCGAATAATCCGCATAGGTTTTATAAATTATTCTTAATAAAATTCTTGGTTGTCGTATTTTATTTAATTTTGACAAAAAATACTATTCATTGAATACACTATATATTAAACTTACTTGTATTGCTCTACTCTTTAGTTTGTCGCCAATTTGGTCACAAACACAACCTGCTCCTAAAGACAGTAAACAAGTTATCATAGAAAACTCAGATTTTTTTGATATTTCAGAAAGTGAAGTCCCAGGAGCAATTGTTCTTACTGGAAATGTGCGCATCATTCACGAAGGAGTTCGTATGACTTGTAACAAAGCCTATCATTTTACTAAAGCAAATTTTGTTAAAGCTTTTGGAAATGTTAATATGGTTCAAGGTGATACGCTTACAATGACCAGTAAATATGCAGAATATAACGGAAATACAAAGTTTGCATACGCCACAGGAAATGTAGTGATGCGTGATCCAAAAATGACTTTGGTGACTGACACTATTAATTTTGATCGTAATTCTCAACTGGCTTATTATAATTCTCAAGGAACTATAACTGATCCAGAAAATACTTTGACTAGTAAATCAGGTAAATATTACTTATCACAAAAAAAGTTTCAGTTCCAAACGGCTGTAACAGTTACTAATCCTAGACAGACAATTAAAACTAATCATTTAGATTATTACACAAACTCAGGACATGCCTATGTTTTTGGGCCATCCACCATTACTTCAAGCAGCAATACCATTCATACAACAAAAGGATTTTATGATACTAAAAAGGATGAAGGAAAACTCCAGAAAGGATCCAAAATAGTTTATAAAGACCGACTCATAGAAGGTGATGATATTTATTATGACCGAAAACAAGATTTTGCTAAAGCGAAAAACAATGTAAAAATTACAGATACTATAAACAACTTTGTAGTTAAAGGCCATTATGCAGAGGTTTACAAGAAAAAAGATTCCATGTTTATTACTAAAAAAGCATTGGTAACTACTCTTTTCGAAAAAGACTCTGTTTATTTTCATGCTAAAAAATTAGTAGTAACAGGAAAACCTACAGAAAGAATCATTAAAGGATACAACAACGCTCGTTTTTACAAAAAAGATATGAGCGGTAAATGTGATTCTATTCATTATGATCAGAAAAAAGGTCTGACACAAATGATTGGAAAACCTATTTTTTGGAACGGTAAAAACCAAATGACAGGAGATTTAATGCATTTAATTTCTGATGCAAAATCAGAACGAATAGATTCCTTGAAAGTACTAAACAATGCATTTATTGTTTCAAAAGATACAGTTGGAACAGGATATAATCAAGTGAAAGGACAAAATCTGTACGGGAAATTTAAAGACAACAAACTTCATGAAGTTGACGTGGTTAAAAATACAGAGGTTATCTATTACATGCGAAATGACAAGCAGGAACTAATAGGAATTAATAAAAATGTAAGTAGCAAAATCAATATGATTTTGGAAGGAAATACAATTGAAACCATAACATTTTTCACTAATGTTGATGGAAACATTTATCCTGAAAATGAACTTCCTGAAAATGCACGACTATTAAAAGGATTTATTTGGAGAGGTGATGAACAAATTCTTTCATTAGCTGATATTTTTCCCAAAGAAGAACTAGAAATAGACGCTAAAGTTCAAGAAGAAGCCAAGAAAAAATTACTTGAACCAGATCTTCCAATGGAAGCGACTAAGGAAACATTGGAGTACGACAAACCTAAAAAAGTCGAAAGTACAAAAGCCAAAGTACAAAGGCCAAAGTCGTCGAAAGTCAAAAAATAATATCCTAATCAATTTTATTTGTTTTCAAATAATCAAATCGATACTTAAACAAATGTTAAAAGATTTCTATAAATATCAAGCACAAACTTCACCATACCCTTTAGGAATGGAAGTTTCACATGCAAAAGGTTCCTATATTTACGATACTAACGGAAAAGCTTATTTGGATTTTGTTGCAGGTGTTTCAGCATGTACATTAGGACACCAACATCCAAGAGTTCGTGAAGCCATTGTAAATCAGCTGGATAAATATACTCATGTGATGGTGTATGGCGAATATGCTCAAGATCCGTCTGTACAATTATGTAAATTATTAGCCGAAAATACTCCTGCTCCATTAGAGAAAGTATATTTAGTAAATTCTGGTACCGAAGCTACCGAAGGCGCTTTAAAACTAGCACGTCGTGTAACTGGAAGAAGTCAGTTAATTTCATGTTTTAACGCTTACCATGGGAATACAATGGGTTCTATGAGTGTTATGGGTTTTGAGGAACGCAAACAAATTTTCCGTCCGTTAATTCCTGATGTCGATTTTATCACTTTCAACAACGAAGAAGACTTACAAAAAATAACCACAAAAACAGCTGGTATAATATTAGAAACAATTCAAGGTGGTGCTGGTTTTATTCAGCCTCATGATAATTTTTTACAAAAAGTTAAAAAACGTTGTGAAGAAGTTGGAGCCTTAATGATACTTGATGAAATTCAACCAGGTTTTGGTCGGACAGGGAAGTTATTTGGTTTTCAAAATTACGATGTTGTCCCTGATATTGTAGTCATGGGTAAAGGTATGGGCGGCGGAATGCCTGTTGGTGCTTTTATGGCAAAATCTGAATATATGGATTTACTTAGCCATGACCCAAAATTAGGACATATCACAACATTTGGAGGACATCCGGTAATTGCTGCCGCTTGTTTGGCAACATTACAAGAGTTGTTAGAGACAGATTTAATGCCTCAATGTATTGAAAAAGAAAAGCTATTTAGAGAGCTATTGATTCACCCATTAATAAAAGAAATACGTGGTGAAGGCTTAATGCTAGCCGCCATGACAGAAAGTCCTGAAATCACTAACAAAGTAATCTTTAAATGTCAGGAGAAAGGGCTTATTTTATTTTGGTTACTCTTTGAAGGATGCGCCATCAGAATAACTCCTCCTCTAACCCTATCAAATGAAGAAATAAAAGAAGGTTGTGGCATTATTATTGAAGCTATGAATGAAGTGATGGCCGAATTATAGTTATAGCCCAGATTGAGCCTTTGTTGAAGCTCTTTAATTGTTGAGTCAATTTATTGAACTTGACAATTAAAAGCGACTGGCGAAAGCTGGAAAAAGCTACTAAAAATAAGAGCTGATCACACTAAAATTGTTAATTAAATTGTTCACAACAATTGATTTTCGATGCCAACAACAAATTAAAAGGTTTCCTAACTTTATTAAGGATAATTCTAAAAACAATGAGTATGCATTTGAGTCACGAAGAAGAAGATCGAAATTTATCCTTATCACGTTTTGAATCAATGCTTAAAACAAACAAGGTTTTGTTTTTTGATTCAGAAGAATTCGAGGATATCATACTACATTACATGGATATTGGAAAACCGAGTCTTGCCAAGAAGGCACTTAAGTTAGCGCTCGAGCAACATCCAAAATCAACAGGATTAAAACTAGTTCAAGTAGAAATGCTGATTTTTGAAGACAAACTTGAAACAGCAGAAAAACTTTTAAATGAACTTTACGCAATTGAACCTACTAACGAAGAAATCTACATTCAGAAGGCTAATATTTATTCTAAAAGAGATAATCACGAAAAAGCGGTAGAGTTGCTTAAAGTAGCTTTAAAGTATACTGATGATTATGCTGATGTTCACAACCTAATTGGTATGGAATACCTTTTTATGGATGAACTGGAATTGGCAAAAGAAAATTTTATAAAATGTCTTGAAGAAGAGCCAGAAGAGCAATCGAGCCTTTATAATGTTATTTATTGCTTTGAATTTTTAGAACAATACGAAGAAGCTATTGAGTTTTTAACTGAATACATCGACAAAAATCCTTACAGTGAAATTGCTTGGCATCAGTTAGGTAGATTAAACTATACCATTAAAAAATACGAAGAAGCTTATATTGCATTTGATTATGCAACTGTAATTGACGACCAGTTTATGGGAGCATTTATGGAAAAAGCAAAATCACTAGAACGTTTAAAAAGATATGAAGAAGCTATTTACAATTACAACGAAACGATTCGTTTAGAAGACCCTACTTCATATGCTTTACTACGTATTGGTAAGTGCTACGAAAAATTAGGTAATGATTCAGAAGCTTTAAAATTCTACAATAAAACAGTTCATGAAGACCCTTTGTTAGACAAAGGTTGGATTGCTATTACCGACCATCATTTTAAACATAACGACTTCCAAAAAGCATTATACTTTGTAAACAAGGCCATTGCTATTGATGGAGAAAATCGTTTTTACTGGAAACGCTTTGCAGCCATTAATAAGGCTTTAAATTTATTTGAAGAAGCCGAATACGGCTATAGAAAAGCTGTAGAATTTGGTGCTACAGAATTAGAAACTTGGTTATATTGGGTAAATGTTTTACAATATTTAGGTGAATTTGACGCAGCAATTCAAACACTTTTACAAGCTTGCGATCATTTTCCTGACGAATATGAAATTGAGTATCGACTAGCTGGTTTACACTTAATGCTAAACGAAACCGAAAAAGGTTTATATCATCTTAATAACGGTTTACGTCAAAGTTTTAAAAACAGATTTTTACTCGAAGAAATTTTTCCTGGTGTTTGGGATACAAATCTTGTTCAAGAAACCGTAGCGAAGTATAGTAAGTAATGAAGAAAATATTTTTTTTAGTCTTTATTCTATTTCCGGCAATAGTAGTTTGCCAAATCAGAAACAAAGCTAGTAAAACAAAAGAATCTAACGTCAAAAAAGATGTTAATCAAATTGTTCGTGTGGAACCTGTTTTTGATGAAAATCATATCTATGATTATCCCAAAAATGCTAATCTATTAGATTCGTTTCCTGAATATTTAGATGGTGCTGTTAAATTTGATGAGGATTTTAACAAAGCATTTAATCCAGCAGTTAGTGAAGATTTAAAGGGAAAAATTCTAATTGAATTTATTATTGAGAAAGATGGTTCATTAACACATTTTAAAGTTTTAAGAAACTTAGGACAACAAATGGGAACTGAAGCAATTAAAACCATTCAATCTCTAAAAAAATGGAAACCTGGAACAAGACACAAAAAGCCAGTAAGGACAAAATATATGGTTCCTATTCAAATTGATATTAAAGCCAACATCTCTAATGAAGAAACTAGGATTACTAGGTAAAAATATTAGTTATTCCTTTTCAAGAAATTACTTTGCAGAAAAATTTAAAAAAGATGGAATTACTAATGATTTCTGTTACGATAATTTTGACATTCAATCCATAAATGAATTTCCTGAAGTACTAAAAAATAATCCTGATTTAATTGGAATGAATGTCACCATTCCTTACAAACAAGATGTTGTTCCGTTTCTAGATGACCTATCAGACAACGCTAAAGAGATTGGAGCAGTAAATACTATAAAAGTATCTCCAGAAGGAAAATTAATTGGTCACAATACGGATTATTTTGGCTTTACAGAATCTTTAAAACCTTTGCTTAAGTCTAATCATAAAAAAGCATTAATTCTTGGAACAGGTGGCGCTGCAAAAGCCATTGCTTACGGCTTAAATCAACTTGGAATTCATTTTCAGTATGTTTCAAGAAAAGAAGCATTTGGCATGATTACTTACAATGATTTAAATTCAGATACTTTTGATGAATATCACATCATTGTCAATTGTTCTCCTTTAGGCACTTTTCCTAATATTGAAAACTGTCCAGATATACCTTATCAATATTTTACTTCGAAGCACATTGCTTATGATTTAATTTATAATCCAGAAAAAACAACCTTTTTAGGTAAAGCAGAAATACAAGGAGCAACGATAAAAAATGGTTACGAAATGCTGGTTTTACAAGCCGAAAAAGCTTGGGAAATTTGGAATTCATAGCCCAGATGGAAGCGGCATCCTTTTGGTAACTGAGGTGTCATGCTGAGCTTGTCGAAGTACTCTCGAAGTTACCAAAAGATATAGTGAACAGCTGGATTAAGCTCCTAAAAAAAGATGATTATAACTCATTTTAACCGATTTATACATCTTTATAGCAGTTTTTACTTTCTAATTTATACGCTTTTTAGTAACTTCGGCGTTAATTATTAAACAGTAATATCCTGCAATATGCAAGAAGAACAACACGACAACCTGCTTCACGCAGACGGAAACACAGAAGCTACTACGCAAAATATTGCAAATCAAGCTATTGAGACCATAGAAAATTTAAATGCTGAAGCTGGCGAACACACATCAACAGACAATAGCCATGAAATTCCTATGCTTGATTATGAAGCAATGGACATGGATAAATTGGTTGTTGAGCTTGAACATGTGGTTGCAAAGGACAATATTCTTGCTATAAAAGACCATGTTGAGGAAATAAAAACAGCATTTTTATCTAAATACAATCATTTTATTGAGGAGAAGAAGGAAGAATTTCTTCATGAAAATCCTAATTCTACTGAAGAATTTGAATATCATTTGCCTCTAAAATCAAAATTCGATTCTTTATATAACAATTTCAAAACGAAGAAGAATAATCATTTTAAAAGTTTAGAATCAAAACTTAAAGATAATCTTCAGAAACGTTTAGAACTTATTGAAGAATTAAAAACATTGATTAATCCTAGTGAAAATATTGGTGATAATCTAAAAAGATTCAACGATTTACGTGAGCGCTGGAAAAATGCTGGAGCTATCCCAAAAGACAAATACAACCACGTTTGGAATAATTATCATTTCCATGTAGAAAATTTTTACGATTATCTACACCTTGATCGTGAAGCCCGTGACTTAGACTTTAAACACAATTTAGATTTAAAGCTAAAAATAATTAGCCGAGCAGAAGATTTACTTCAAGAACAAGATGTTTTTAAAGCGTTTAGAGAACTTCAATCTTTACATAAAATCTGGAAAGAAGAAATTGGACCTGTTTCTAGAGAAAAACGTGAAGAAGTTTGGCAAAAATTTAGTGAGGTTACTAGACAAATGCATGAAAAACGTGAGGGTTTATTTGCTCAACAACACGAAATAGAGTTGCAAAATCTGGCTAAGAAAAAAGAGATTATTGCTGCAATTGAAACTATTGCAACAGAACATATAGAAATTCACTCTGGATGGCAAGGCCAAATCAATAAAATTGAAGCGTTACGTCAAGAATTCTTTTCGACAGGGAAAGTACCTGCTGATGTGAATGAGCAAACTTGGACTGATTTTAAAACTGCTGTTCGTAACTTTAATGCACATAAGAACTCTTTTTATAAAGACATTAAAAAAGAACAACAAAACAATCTTGATAAGAAAAATGCTTTAGTAGCTCGCGCCAAAGAATTGCAAGAAAGTGATGACTTTGCAAGCACAACACCAATCATGAAGAAAATCCAAGAAGAATGGAAACAGATTGGTCATGTGCCACGTAAATTTTCTGATGCAGTTTGGGCCGATTTTAAAGCGGCATGCAATCATTATTTTGATAGACTTCATGCTGTGAAAAACGAAAATGAGGCTGTAGAAGTAGAAGCTTTTGAAAAGAAAAAAGAATACTTAGAAACTGTTCGCCTTTTTGAGTTTACCGGAAATCACAAAACTGACTTAGACGAAATAAAAAAACATATTGAAACTTGGAAAAGCTTCGGAAAAGTACCTTTTGCAAGACGTCATATTGAAGGTAAATTCAATAAAATACTTGATGCTTTATTTGAAAAATTGAGCTTAAGTAAAAAAGATGCTGAAATGATGCGTTTTAACAATCGTATTGAGCAATTAACTGACTCAAATGATCCTAGAGCCTTGGATAATGAAAAAATATTTATTCAACGTAAAATTGAGGAAGTACAAAAAGAAATTTTCCAATTAGAAAATAATATTCAGTTTTTTGCTAACACCAAAAAAGACAATCCGATGGTTGTAGAAATTAACAAAAATATTGATCGTCATAAAGACGAACTTGCAACTTGGAAAGACAAGCTTAAGCAACTTAGAAGTTTATAATCATAAAAAAGCCTAGCAATGCTAGGCTTTTTATTATATTATTATTTTTTATTCTTTTACAATTATTATAGAAGCTTTGAAACCTGTGGCTAAATTCCATTGATTGGATGAAATAATATTTTCATTATCATCATAAACTCTAAATTCAGCGGTATTAGGTCCTGAAGAGCCTTGATTTAGTGCTTCAAACTCAACTTTATTAATTCCTTTTGTCAGTCCTAAATTCAACTTCCCAAAAGAGCCTTCTAAATAAACATAATCTACAACCACTACCCCATTTACCCAAATTCTAATTAAATCACCATCTACAAATTCGTGATCACGATATACAATTTTTGCAGAACCAGATTTTGTTTTAAAATCTCCCAAGAATTGATTTCCTCTATACACTTTAGCATCATCTTCTGGTTGAAATGGTTTATTCAATTTTTTTTCAAAATCTAAACCAGGTTTAATATCACTTTTAGGTTGATTACCCATTCCTATTGTTGTTTCTAATTGTGGCGCTTCATAAACTTTCTTAGGCGATTTAAACATTTTAGGCTCAAACGGTTTAGAAATTGAATATTGAGGTGCTTCCGTTTGATCTTCGGGCTTTTTATCTGGTAACGGAGTATCGGTTCTTGGTATAGCAATAGACTTTATAGGCTTTCCTTCTTGGGCAAAACCTATAATTGGCAACAAAAACAGTATTACTATTATTTTTTTCACAATCTAAATTTATCAAAAATTATTCCAAATTACTTTTCAAAATCATATTCTCTTTCAACCAAGGCAATTCTAACTTTATAAGACTCATACCATTTTTGCTTTCCCATACGTTGCGCCTGTAAATGATCTAAATTACTTTTCCAGTTTTTAATAGATTCTAAATCTTTCCAATACGAAACGGTAATACCTATTTCATTACGAGCCGATTCGACTCCTAAAAATCCTTCTTGCTCTTTAGCCATTTCAACCATAAGATTAGCCATTTGTGCATAACCTTGTTCAACTTCTGTTCTTACCGAAGTAAAAATTACTGCGTAATATGGTGGCTTCATATTTTTAGTGTTTCGAATGCTTTATAAACTGCTAAATGTAAAATATCTCCATGATTAGCATCACCAAAATATTTAAAATGACTTTCTATGTTTTTCTTATTATTTGATAGAATATCGTAAAGTTTCTTAGCATCACCTTCCATTACTTTTCCTTCTTTCCCAACTCCAACAAAGACTTTTGTTTTTTGATTAAAATTTTGCTTTAAGAATTCAGGAGTTAGTTTAAATAAGGATTCATTGTCCCACCAAATACTTGGGCTTATAATTATATAATTGGAAAAAAGAGTTGGTTTTTTATACAATATTTCGGTAGCTAAAAGACCTCCTAATGATTGCCCTATAAGTGTTTTACTACTTGTTGTATTATACTTGCTTTCAACAAAAGGCTGTAGTTCTTTTTCAAGAAAAAAAATAAACTTTTCAGACTCTCCTGTAGTAGGATAATCTTTTTTGTCTTTTTCTATAGTTGTAGGAAAAGTAAAATCGCGTTTTCTATCTACGTTAGCAATCCAAACTAAAATAGATTTAGAAACCATATTTAACCATTCATAATTACCATACTGCAAAATTCCCGCTATGTGTATAAAATCTTCACTTTGAGACCCATCCAATAAATAAATTACTGGATATGCTTTAGTAGCATCATACTCGGCAGGGAAATATATATTTATGGTTCGTTCTTCATTTAATACTTTTGAAGGAATCGTTTCTATTTTACCCAACACAAAATCCTTTTGAGCCGAAACAAAAACACTAAATAATAAAGTCAGTAGAAGTATTATTTTTTTCATCATCTCTAATTATAGCTTTTTAGCTTCTTCCCAAAACACATCCATCTCGGCCAAAGTCATTTCAGAAAGATTTTTACCTAAGTCTTTTGCTTTGCCTTCTAAATAAGTAAAACGTTTTATAAACTTTTTGTTCGTTCTTTCTAAAGCATCTTCTGGATTTACATTAAGAAATCGAGCGTAATTAATCATAGAGAATAAAACATCTCCAAACTCGGCTTCGATTTTATCTTGATTATTAGTTTTTACTTCGTGTTGAAGTTCTTGTAGTTCTTCTTGGACCTTTTCCCAAACCTGATGTGGTTCTTCCCAATCAAAACCTACTCCTTTTACTTTATCCTGAATTCGGCTTGCTTTCACCAAAGCGGGCAAACTTTTAGGCACTCCTTCAAGAACCGATTGTTTTCCTTCTTTTAACTTTAGCTTCTCCCAATTCTGTTTAACTTCCTCTTCATTTTCTACTATCACATCACCATAAATATGCGGATGACGATGAATTAGCTTTTCACAAATATCATTAGCCACATCAGCCATATCAAAACTGTTTGATTCGCTTCCAATTTTGGCATAAAAAACAATATGAAGCAATAAATCACCAAGTTCATTTTTCACTTCTTGAAGATTGTTGTCTAAAATTGCATCTCCTAACTCATAGGTTTCCTCAATAGTGAGATGACGAAGTGTTTGAAGTGTTTGCTTTTTATCCCAAGGACATTTTTCACGTAAATTGTCCATGATATCTAGCAATCTATTAAAGGCATCAAGCTGTTGTTGACGTGTATTCATTAGCTTTGTTATTTATATATTCATTTTCTTTGTTTACTCAAACTTTGACAATCTCAGTGTGCAAAAAAAGTGATTCGTGTAAAAATAAGAAATCCTGCAAATGAATATCACTTGCAGGACTTATAATTATGTTAAAACTTCGATTACTCTTTAGTTTTAGTAGCTTTTGCTTTTTTAGGTTTTTCTTCTGTAGCAGCTTCCTCAGTTTTAGCTTTTGCAGCTTTCTTAGGTGCTTTTTTCTCTTCTTCTACAACAATTAAACCTTTAGATTGTAAAATATTATACCAGTTTAATACCTTTTTAATATCTGAAGCATAAACTCTTTCTTGATCGTAATCTGGTAATATTTCTAAAAAATAAGCTGTTAAAGCTGCTTTATCATCTTTTAATTGAGGAGCTGCTCCATTGTTTTCTTTTGCAGCAATAGCAGTCATTACTTCAGCAAGTGGTTTTTCTTCACTGTAAGTATACATAGATATTTCTGATAATAAACTTACGTTACTACGTAAACCTACTGTGATTTTTTTACCATCAACTAATGATTCAGCAACAAAACCAGTTCTTGTTTGCATCTTTAATGCATATAATCCAGGTTTACCAGAAATGGCTAATATTCTCTCTAAATTCATTTTTATATATCTTATTTGTTAGTTTATCTACCTTTTTTAGGACCTGCAAAACGCATTCTATAATCTGGTCTTGCTTTCCCGTCCATTATATTTTGAAGTTTCTTTTTAATTAACGTCTTTTTAAGTGACGATATTTTATCTGTAAACAAAACTCCTTCAATATGATCGTATTCATGTTGAATAACTCTTGCTATCAAGCCATCGTAAACATCTGTATGCTTAGTAAAATTTTCATCAAAATATTCAATTGTAATTTTTTCATGACGGTAAACGTCTTCTCTCACATCAGGAATACTTAAACAACCTTCGTTAAAAGCCCATTCTTCGCCTTCTTCTTTAAGAATTTTAGCATTAATGAATGTCTTTTTAAAACCTTTTAACTGTTCCGCTTCTTCTTTTGACAAATCATCACTTTCACTAAAAGGCTCCGTATCTACAATAAATAAACGAATTGCCAAACCAACCTGAGGTGCTGCCAAACCTACTCCACATGCATTATACATCGTGTCATACATGTTTGCCAAAACCTCGTTTAAATTTGGATACTCTTTAGTTATTTCTTCTCCTACTTTTCTTAAAACAGGATCTCCATAACCAACAATTGGATAAATCATTCTATTTCAATTTGGGCGTTCCCCTTCGTAAACTTAGGGTCAGGCTATTCGCGGTGCATGACACCTTGCTTCTATCCTTAACGCATTTAATTTAGAGTGCAAAAGTAATTAATTTTACTAAAATTAAATGCATTGCTATAAGTTTTGTTACTCAACGCTACTTTGATTCATTTTCAGAACTAAAATAGGGAAAATCTTATTGAGAAATTTTAACGATTAGTTCTCGATTAACTTCGTTCCGTTCAGCTATACCTCGGGTCATTTTTTGTTCCTTTACATTTCACAAAAAACACTTGAACTGAGGTTAATCTACTTTCAATTTTAGTACCTCATTTGTTTTTTTTCTTACTTGGTCACACAATTCAGTATTCTGACACAAACTTTGCCCGTATGACGGAATCATGTTTTTTAACTTGTTTTGCCAAGCTTCAGACTTCATTTGTTCCGGAAAACATTTCCCAAGTAATTCAATCATTATCGAAGTCGCTGTAGATGCTCCCGGTGATGCTCCAAGTAATACTGCTAGAGAACCATCATGAGCTGCAACCACTTCGGTACCAAATTCCAACACCCCATTACCTTCTTTATCTTTTTTGATAACCTGAACACGTTGTCCAGCATTTTCTAAAACCCAATCTTCTTTTTTAGCAGAGGGAACATATTCTTTCAACGCCTTCATTCTATCATTTGACGATTGAAAAACCTGTTCAATTAAATATTTTGTAAGTGGAATATTTTTAATTCCTGCTCCTATCATAGGCTTTATATTGTCTAATTCAATCGACTTAATTAAATCGAAATACGAACCATTTTTAAGAAATTTAGTAGAAAACCCAGCGTACGGACCAAAAAGTAATGCTTTTTCTCCATCAATCATGCGCGTATCAATATGCGGAACCGACATGGGTGGTGCACCAACAGAAGCCTTACCATACACCTTAGCAGCATGTTTTTTAATCACTTCAGGATTAGTACATTTCAACCACTGTCCGCTTACAGGAAATCCTCCATAACCTTCTCCTTCAGGGATATTGGCTTTTTCTAAAAGTAATAACGAACCTCCTCCAGCACCAATAAACACAAATGGCATATATACTTTTTTCTTTTCTCCAGAAGCAATATCCTTAACCTTAATTCTCCAAATTCCTGTATCTCTTTTCTTAAGTGATTTTACTTCATGATTGTAGTGAACTGTAACACCTTCAAGCGTTTCCAGATATTTAAAAATACTGCGTGTCAATGCTCCAAAATTAACATCAGTACCATACTTCATGGTTGTCGCTGCAATTTTATCCTTGCTCTTACGGCCTTCCATTACTAAAGGCGCCCATTCTTTTATTTGATTGGCGTCCTCAGTAAATTCCATTTCTTTAAACAAGTGGAATTTTTGCAGTTCGTTAAAACGTTTTCTTAAATACTCAACGTTATCATCACCCCAAACAAAGCTTAGATGAGGAACACTTTTTATAAAATTTTCTGGATTTTGCAATAAGTTCTTTTCGACAAGATATGCCCAAAACTGGCGTGAAACTTCAAATGATTCTGAAATTTTAACGGCCTTTTTTACATCAATAGAACCGTCTTCTAGTTCAGGAGTGTAATTTAACTCACAAAAAGCAGCGTGACCGGTTCCCGCATTGTTCCAAGCATCAGAACTTTCTGCAGCAGCGATATCTAATCGCTCAAATATTTCGATTTTTAAATCAGGTTGTAATTCTTTTAGAAGTAGTCCTAACGTAGCGCTCATAATTCCAGCACCTATTAACACTACATCTGTTTCGATTTTTTGTGTTGTTGTTGTCATTTCTTAGAATTGTGCCACAAAGATACTATCAAAAAATGCAAAATTTATCTTAATTTTCAACCCTTAATAGAATTTTAGATATTGATAAAAAAACCTATATCATTTTTCGAGATAGATAATCTCTAAGCATAATTGTTGCCGAAATTTCATCAATTAAGGCTTTATTTTGACGTTGTTTCTTTTTTAGTCCACTATCAATCATAGTTTGAAACGCCATTTTTGAAGTAAAACGCTCATCTACCCTAACTACCTGAATTTTAGGAAATATCTCTTTAAACTTTATCACAAAAGCCTCAATTATGGGAGCGCTTTCAGATGGTTGTCCATTCATTTGTTTTGGTTCGCCAATAAGCACCTTAGTAACTTGCTCTTTTGAGAAATAATCTTTCAAAAAATCAATCACTTTTTCTGAAGGAACTGTCTCTAAACCCGATGCTATAATTTGCAGTTCGTCTGTAACGGCAATTCCTGTTCGTTTCATTCCGTAATCTAATGCGAGTATTCTTGGCATGCTATATTTTTGTTACAAAGGTAAATATTATTGGCTTTAATTCTTTGCAGGTAATTTATAATTTGATTTAGTAGATTTGTTTTAAATTATTTATGGCATGGATTAAAAATCATAAGTTTCGAAACCTTATTTCGGTTTAAAAATATCCTCAACTTGATTTGGATTTCCTCCGCATTTTTCCACAATTTCTTTGATGATTAATACTTCTAACTCGTTAGCAAATTTTAGTTTTGTTTTATAAATTTAAAAAATACTTCAATCTCCCATCGCTGTTTGTAGATATCGACAATCTCTTTAGAAGTTAGATTATTACTATTGCTTAAAAAATAGAATATTTCATTACTTTCCTTTTCTCGTGCAATGATTAACCTTAAAAATGAAGTTGTTTTTTTATTTCGTTTATCAAACAATATAACCTTCAAATCTCTTTCAATAGATAATCTTTCTGTTTCTTTTTGAACTATTTGAAATTCCTCAACTATTTGAAAGCGAGTATAATTATTAAGGCGAGTAACAAAAATAAAGTTCTGATTATTGAAACCTTCAAATACACTTCTTGCCTGAAGTCCGCGATCAAAGACCAATATGTTTTCTGGACTTAGTAGACATTCATTTATTAAATCTTTTAAAGCAAAATCTTCAGAAACGAAAGCCTGGTCTGTAAATATCTTAGAATGTATGGGACATTGGAAAAAGCCATACTAAACTTCACAAATCTTTTATCTCCTTGTTTGTTAATCTGCATTCCTTCTGCAAATAATTTTGAAGAAATACTTACTAAAGTAGAGTCAAAAGCAATAATATTGTGTTTCTTCTTAAGATATTTATTTTGAAATTGTTTTAAACAACTTTTAAAAATTGCCTCGAAATAACACGGGTTTATAGCAACTAATCGGTCTCTTATCGAATTGTATCTTACCCCCTCAGAACTATTGTTTGCAATACTTTTAAAGGCTAATGAATGATAAAATTCCTCCATGACACTCAAGCTATTATGCTTTACATTTAGCATTGAAAAAAGTAAAAGTTGAAACATCGTTTGCTCATTGAGCTTTTTAACTTGGTAATCAACCTTGTAATCTAATGATAATCTTTCTAATTCCTCTTTGGAGATATAATTTAATACTTCTGAAACTTGCATAGTTTCTTGTAAAATTATAAAATTTAAGGTTTCGAACACTTATGGCGTCTCGCTCGTGTCTATTGAAACATACGATATTTTCCTACTCAAAGTCAAGAGACTTTGCTTAGAAGAGCAAAAATATTCATTTATCATATCTTTGATTGAAAACAATCAACCTATCATTAAAATTTAAGCATCTGTTTATGCATGAACCTTATGAAAAAAGACTTAATCACAAAGCAGATTTCAGAGTAAAATATAAATTCAGAAGTCCAGAAGACGGCGGAAGAAAAACAGGTGAACCTTATCAAGGAATTCGTTGTGATTTTTCATTCATTGATGAATCTGAAAATAAAATGTATATGATATGGCCAGAATTTGAAGATGAAGAAGGAAATGTTATATTACAAAATAATATATCTGTACCAAACTCAGGAACGGCAAGAATGTGGATTATAAACAATCAAATGAGACCCTATCACTATGAGAAAATTAAAGTTGGCGTGAAAGGAAATTTCAGAGAAGGTCCTATGTTTTCAGCAGATTGTGAAATTATTGAAGTTTTAGACTTAAAGAGTAACCCAACAAAGAATAGATAATAAAAGTAGTATTATTATTTAGAAGAATAAAAAATGCCCCAATCGGGGCATTTTAACTTATATAAACTTGCTTTTTTAAAACACTTCGACAAGACTTTGACAAGCTCAGTCCAAGACTCAGTGTAAGCGATTTACACGAAATCTTTTCAAAGATTTCGGTTCTCTGCTTACATATTTCGTCTATACTGTCCTCCTACTTCAAACAACGCTGAAGTAATCTGACCTAACGAACACACTTTAGTGGCATCCATCAGTTTTTCAAAGATGTTTTGGTTTTGGATAGCGGCTTCCTGAATGATATTCAACTGCTCCTCCACTTTATGCGCATTGGCTTTGTGCAGATTATCTAACATTACAATCTGGTATTGTTTTTCCTCTTCCGTTGCACGAATTACCTCAGCAGGAATTACAGTTGGCGAACCTTTTGAACTCAAGAAAGTATTCACCCCAATAATCGGGAATTCTCCGGTATGTTTCAATGTTTCGTAATACAACGATTCTTCCTGGATTTTCGAGCGTTGGTACATGGTTTCCATAGCACCTAACACACCGCCTCTTTCCGTTATTCTGTCGAATTCCTGAAGAACAGCAGCTTCGACTAAATCGGTCAATTCTTCAATGATGAATGAACCTTGAATTGGGTTTTCGTTTTTAGCTAAACCTAATTCTTTGTTGATAATCAACTGAATTGCCATCGCACGACGTACCGATTCTTCCGTTGGTGTTGTAATCGCTTCATCATACGCATTGGTATGCAACGAGTTACAGTTATCGTAAATCGCATACAACGCTTGTAATGTCGTACGGATATCGTTAAAGTCGATTTCCTGCGCGTGTAACGAACGACCGGATGTTTGAATATGGTATTTCAACATTTGAGCTCTTTCATTCGCACCGTATTTGTTTTTCAAGGCTTTTGCCCAGATTTTACGTGCCACACGACCAATAACAGCATATTCTGGATCGATACCGTTCGAGAAGAAGAAGGATAAGTTCGGACCGAAATCGTTGATGTTCATACCGCGGCTTAAATAATATTCCACGTAAGTGAAACCATTTGCCAACGTGAACGCCAACTGCGTAATAGGATTCGCTCCTGCTTCGGCAATATGGTAACCAGAAATCGAAACCGAATAGAAATTACGAACGTTTTCTTTGATAAAGTATTCCTGAACGTCACCCATTAAACGAAGGGCAAATTCTGTAGAGAAAATACACGTATTTTGCGCCTGATCTTCTTTTAGGATATCGGCCTGAACCGTTCCACGAACCTGTGCTAAGGTTTTTATTTTAATATCGTTATAAACATCCGCTGGTAACACCTCATCTCCGGTAACACCTAAAAGCATTAAGCCTAAACCGTCGTTTCCTACAGGCAATTCGCCTTGGTAACGTGGACGTTCTACGCCTTTTTCTTTATAAATTTTAGCAATTTTGGCTTCAACTTCTTTTTCTAAACCGTTCTCTTTGATGTATTTCTCACAGTTCTGGTCTATGGCCGCGTTCATGAAGAAACCAAGCAACATCGGAGCTGGACCGTTAATGGTCATGGAAACCGAAGTCATCGGGTGACTCAAATCGAAACCAGAATATAATTTTTTAGCATCGTCCAAACAACAGATAGAAACCCCAGCATTTCCGATTTTTCCGTAAATATCCGGACGAACGTGTGGGTCATTTCCGTATAACGTCACACTGTCGAAAGCAGTCGATAAACGTTTTGCTGGTAAACCGGCACTCACATAATGAAAACGCTTGTTGGTTCTTTCCGGTCCGCCTTCCCCGGCAAACATACGTGATGGATCTTCTCCTTCACGTTTAAACGGATACAATCCCGAAGTAAAAGGAAATTCTCCCGGAACGTTTTCCTGTAAATTCCATTTTAGGATATCGCCCCAAGCCTGGTATTTCGGTAAGGCTACTTTTGGTATTTGAGAGTGCGATAAACTCTCGGTATGCGTTGCTATTTTGATTTCCTTATCGCGTACTTTAAACGAGTACACCGGATTTTTGTATTTGTTGACTTTTTCGTCCCAGGTTAAAATGATTTCCCAGTTGTAAGGATCCAAATTCATTTTTACGCGGTCGAATTCTTTTGTTAATAATGATAAGAATTCTTGTTTTTCCGGCGAATGATTCAACGATTCCTCAACTACACCCGATTTATCTAATTTAGGAGCTTTTCCAGAAACGGTTTCAATCGTTTTGAAGATTCCATATAATTTTTGCGCCACATCAACCTGAGAAAGCGCTGTTTCGTCATATTTTCGGTTGTTTTCTGCGATTTCCGACAAATAACGCGTTCTGTGTGGCGGAATCACGAAGATTTTTTCGCTCATTTCACGCGTAATTTCAAAAGTCGAGTGCAAATCGATTCCCGTTTTCTCTACAATTTTATCCATAATGGATTTGTAAAGCGTGTTCATGCCCGGATCGTTAAACTGCGAAGCAATCGTTCCGAAAACCGGCATTTTATCAGGATCAACATCCCACAAATTGTGGTTACGCTGGTATTGTTTTTTCACATCGCGAATCGCATCCAAAGCACCGCGTTTGTCAAATTTATTCAAAGCTACCAAATCGGCGAAATCCAACATGTCGATTTTCTCCAACTGAGTTGCCGCACCGAATTCAGGCGTCATTACGTATAACGAAACATCAGAATGATCCATGATTTCCGTATCCGACTGACCGATTCCGGAAGTTTCCAACACAATCAAATCGTATTTAGCTGCTTTCAATACTTCAATCGCTTCCTGAACGTATTTTGACAAGGCCAAATTCGACTGACGGGTTGCCAACGAACGCATGTAAACACGAGGATTATTGATCGCATTCATACGGATTCTGTCTCCCAAAAGTGCACCACCCGTTTTACGTTTTGACGGATCCACGGAAATTAATCCGATAGTTTTTTCAGGGAAATCGATTAGAAAACGACGAACCAATTCATCTACCAAAGATGATTTTCCGGCGCCACCTGTTCCCGTGATTCCCAAAACCGGCGTTTTACTGTCCTGATTTATTTTGTAGATTTTCTCCAAAGCAGGTTTCGCCACTTCAGGGAAATTTTCCGCCGAAGAAATGACACGAGCAATCGCTGTCGGATTCTTATCTTCTAAATGATTCAGCTCACCATTCAGCACATCGCCTACCGGAAAATCGGAACGCATCACCAAATCATTAATCATTCCTTGCAATCCTAATTCACGACCATCATCGGGAGAATAAATTCTTTCGATACCGTATTCGTGTAATTCTGAAATCTCTGAAGGCAAGATTACTCCGCCACCGCCTCCAAAAATTTTGATATGACCTGCTCCTTTTTCTTTTAGCAAATCATACATGTATTTAAAATATTCGTTGTGACCACCTTGATAGGATGTCATCGCAATCGCATTGGCATCTTCTTGAATAGCAGTATTTACCACTTCTTCCACACTTCTGTCGTGTCCCAGGTGAATAACTTCCACACCCGTTGCCTGAATAATACGACGCATGATATTAATTGCTGCATCATGGCCGTCAAAAAGTGAAGCCGCAGTTACAATTCTAACTTTATTTTTTGGTTGATAAGGTTGTACTTGTTCCATTGTTATGGTAATAAATTTGTGCTGCAATTTACATATTTCTAAAAAATTAAAAGCCTTATTTTTTGTATTATTACGAATAAAAAAGAGTCATTACAAAACTTCTGTAAAATTTATCTCACTATTCACTACTGCGATTGCATTTTAATTAAAAAACAATTCAAAAATTACCTTCAAATTAATTCGATTTTTTAAAAAGGCATAGAGTTTGATTATCTTTGGTAAACCAAATTTTTATTATGAAAAAGATATTCCTACTATTATTTTTAATCCCATTTGCTAGTAACGCACAATTAAAAGATTTACTAAAAAAAGCTGAAGAACAACTTACATCAATCACTAAAAAAGACGGAGGGCTAGATATTGCAGCTGGTTTAAGAGAAGCTTTAAACAAAGGTGTAGATGTACAAGTAACTAAACTAACCGCTACTGATGGTTTTTATAAAAACCAAGCGGTTAAAATTTTAATGCCCGAAGAATTACAAAAAGTGGATAAAACTTTGCGAAAAATGGGAATGTCTAAATTAGCCGATGATGGTGTAAAAGCCTTAAACAGAGCCGCTGAAGATGCTGTAAAAGAATCGACACCAATATTTGTAGATGCCATTAAAAATATCACAATTACTGATGCCAAAAATATTTTACTTGGCAATCAAGACGCCGCAACAAACTACTTACAAGGTTCTACTAGAAATCCGCTTTATGCTAAATTTAATCCTGTGGTTCAAAAATCTATTGGAAAAGTAGGAGCTGATGTTATTTGGAACAATATCATCAAAAAATACAACAGTTTACCACTGGTTTCTAAAGTTAACCCTGACATTAATGATTATGTAACCAATAAAGCTTTAGATGGTGTTTATAAAATGATTGCTGTGGAAGAAAAAAATATTAGAACTAATATTAAATCAAGAACATCTGATTTATTAGTAAAAGTTTTTGCATTACAAGATAAAAAGTAAGGCCATGAAATCAACGATTCACGAACACCAAAAAAGCAATTTAAAAACTGTGAGTAAAAAAGTTATCATTTTACTAGCTATCCTTCCTTTATTTTCAGGATGCGCCGAAATGCAACAGGTGATTAATCAATTACCTACTGAGCAAGGTATTTCACAATTTGAAATTGCATCGGGTTTAAAAGAAGCTTTAAACAATGGTATCGACAAGCAAGTTGTAAAGCTTACAGCTATAGATGGGTTTTATAAAAACGAAATGGTCAAAATTTTACTTCCCGAAGAATTAAAAAAGGTTGACAAAGGACTTCGAGACATTGGAATGGGAAAATTAGCCGATGAAGGATTAAAAGTTTTAAACAAAGCTGCCGAAGATGCTGTAAAAGAATCGACACCAATATTTGTGGATGCCATCAAAGGAATGACATTTACAGATGCTAAAAATATTCTTTTAGGAGACGATCGTTCAGCAACAACTTATTTACAAAACTCTACCTCAACGGCTTTGTATGGAAAATTTAATCCCGTGATTAAAAATTCATTTGCAAAAGTTGGGGCAGATAAAGTTTGGACCAATATCATCAACAAATACAACAGCATTCCGCTGGTTAAAAAAGTTAACCCAGATTTAACAGATTACACCACCAATAAAGCAATGGAAGGGGTATTCAAAATGGTTGCAATTGAAGAAAAAAATATCCGAACTAACATTGCAGCAAGAACTTCTGATTTGTTAAAAAGGGTATTCAGCTTACAAGACAAGAAATAGTTAAAATTTTCATAATCAAGAAGATAATAACATTATCTTAACAATAGCATTCGAAAAAAATACTGACCTTTGTAAGAGAAATTCATAGAATTTTGTTTGGTTTGGTTAGTTTACAAAAAAGTCGGTATCTAGGTACCGGCTTTTTTATTTGAATTCCATCAGGAAATTAATTACTTGAGCATTAAAAACCGAAGCTTGCTCTACGTTTACAACGTGTCCACACTTTTCTACAACATATAATTTAGCTGTTTTATAATGTGCTTCCACCACTTTTTTCACAGAAGGTAAAAACATATAATCCTCTTCTCCCATAATGTAAAATGTTGGAATATTCAGCTCCACTTGGCGGAACCATCTTAACACTGGGTTAATCTCGGCAGTTAATTTAAACCACTTAATAAATTCTTTTTGATACAGTTTTTTGGCCTCATTAATAAACAACAAACGAGACTGTTTATGATTATCCTTTGGCATAATAATGAAAGCAAATAATTTGTAAAGTACCAGATAAGGAAGTACATACTTAAAAACATTCCCTACTCGCATTAAAATTTGGGAACGGAAATTCATTTTCAAAATAGCGCCTCCCATAATCATGCTTTTTACTCTTTCAGGATACATTTCAGCCAATTGACGAATTACAATTGTGCCGAGAGAAATGCCCACAAAATGTGATGACTGAATTTTAAGATGATCAATCACTTCGATCACATCTTGTGCAATAGATTTAAAAGTATATTTTTTTGTAAAAGCAGTTTTTCTAGAGTCACCATGACCTCTTAAATCAAGAACCAAAACATTAAAATGCTTTTGAAATTCTCTAATTTGTTTATACCAAATTGACGAACTACCACCAGCTCCATGAACAAATGTTACCCATTGAGTATTTGAATGATTTTCGTAAACAGTATAATTTATCACAGACTATTTTTGAACAAATATAATAGATTAATGGTCATGACCATGTTGCAAGTGCAATTCTCCTATTCTAAAGCGAAGTTTTTTGAAATAATCGAAAGCTTTGACTAATCTACTCCCGTACCAAGAAAACATTTCTCCGTCTACAAAAACTGTTTTTGCATGATGTGTATGTCTGCCCAATTCAAAAGCATGTTCATCATTAAAAGGAAACGGTTCAGAAGAAAGGAATAGTAAATCTGGATCTCCTTGAATTCGCATTTTTTGCACTACAACTTCTGGATAACGACCTGAGTATTTTTCGTTGTGAGCGTAAATATTTGTAAACTTATTTAACTCCAATAAATGATTAATAAAAGTATTGTCGGCAGCAACCATGTACGGTTTTCCCCAAATAAAATAGGCTACACTTTGGGTTTCGTACTCTTTTATAAAATTTTGAAAATCTTGTTGAGCAAAGTTAATCTTATCAATCCATTTTTGAGATTCGGTACGTACATTAAATAGCTTCCCGAAATCTTCAATCATTTTGTTATTATCCTCAATCGTATAAATATCAGTCACCCAAACAGGACATATTGCACTCAATTCTTCTACAATCGCTAAAGTATTTTCTTCTTTGTTACAAATAATGATATCAGGCTGAAGTGCTTTTATTTTATCAACTTTTACCTGTTTTGTACCACCAACAATTGTTTTGGTCGATTTAAAATGAAACGGATGCACGCAAAATTTAGTAATCCCAACAATCTTATCCTCTAAACCTAAATCATATAACAATTCGGTTTGAGAAGGCACTAAAGAAACAATTCTTTTTGGTGAAACTTCAAAGCTGTGTTGGTTTCCTATTTGGTCTACAAAGATTTTCAAATTCTATTATTTTATTTTTTAATACTAATTCCGTTGGGATACATTATGGCTATTAATACAGCGATTAGTAAAAAATTGAATTCTACTCCATTTCTGCCACCTCCAACAACATACCACCCATCAGGTAAATGAACCATAAAAATTCCAACAATCAGAATTAAAATAGTTATTATAGCCGCTGGTTTTACATATTTATCAATAAGTAATAAAATTGCAGTTACAAGATGCGATAGTTTAATACTCCATGCAAGGGCTAAACCAAAAGGAGCAAATCCTATCTGATTTAGATACAGATTACCAAAATCATTTATTCCGTTATTAAACATTCCCGGAACACTGTGCATAATTAATATGATGGCTACAGCGACACGAAGTATAAAACTTGATTTCATAAAGTTTCTAAAATTTGTCCCATTTCTTGTTGTAACTTGAAAGCTTCTTCCCTAGCCTTTTGAGCAAAATCTTCTTGAATTGAAGCATAAATAATTCCTCGAGAAGAATTTATCAGCAAGCCTACATTTTTATTCAATCCATACTTACAAACTTCCTGTAAACTTCCTCCTTGTGCTCCAACACCAGGAACCAAAAAGAAACTATATGGTACAATCTTTCTTATTTCTGTAAAATATTCTGCTTTTGTAGCACCTACAACATACATCAGGTTTTCAGATTTTTTCCAAGTTTTTGATGTTTCAATTACTTGTTTGTATAATTCTTTTCCGTTTACCATTAATGTTTGAAAATCGAAAGCTCCTTCGTTTGATGTTAAAGCCAACATAATAGTATGTTTTCCTTCAAAAGCTAAAAAAGGTTCAACAGAATCTTTACCCATATACGGTGCCACCGTAACCGAATCAAATTCTAAATCTTCAAAAAAAGCTTTGGCATACATAGAAGATGTATTTCCAATATCTCCTCTTTTAGCATCTGCAATAGTAAATAATTCAGGATAGTTTTGATTAATGTAGTTAATCGTTTTCTGTAAAGCTTGCCAACCTTTGATTCCGTAAGCTTCAAAAAAAGCAATATTAGGTTTATACGCCACGCACAAATCATGTGTCGCATCTATAATTGCTTTATTAAATTCAAAAATTGGATCTTCTGTAGCTAGTAAATGTTGTGGAATTTTATTCAAATCTACATCTAGCCCTACGCATAAAAATGATTTCTTGATTCGAATTTGTTCAATAAGTTGTTGTGTTGTCATTTGTTATAGTTGTTGTGCAAAAGTACAAAGTAGAAACTCAATTCTCAAAATTATATAACATTCTCCAAAAATCATGTAAAACAAACCTCAACCAGTCGATGCATCTTTGTCATGTAATCAAAACATTAAAATTTGGAAATTATGAAAACGATGAAAAATTTAATTTTAGGATTAGGGTTATTAGCGACATGTACAATGATGGCTCAAAACGAAAAAATGCATAACATGATAAAAGCAGGTATAAATGGTGGTATTGCTTTGCCATCAACAAATGCAACAGCTAATGCAGGTGTTGATATTGCTTATCAAAACTTAGTAGTACCAGGATTTGGACTAGGTGTAGCTACGGGTTACAATCATTTTTTTGGAAAAGATAATGATGGAATTAAAAATAATGACTTTGGAATTGTTCCAGTAGCTGGTTTAATTCATGTTTACCCAGGTAAAACAGGTTTCTATTTAGGATCCGATATTGGATACGGATTTTTAGTTGGCGATAAAAAAGTTGCTAGTAACAGTGATGTTGACAGACCCGATGGTGGTTTTTATATAAAACCAGAAATGGGTTGGCATAATAGAAATTGGAACTTCTCTGTACAATACGCAAAATTGTTTACGGGAAGTAAAGGAGAAATTGGAAATCAGGATTATAACGCAGCTAGTTTAGGCGTTGGAGTAAGTTATAATTTACCATTAGGAAAATAATGTACATATATATTTATTTGAGTTAGTTAGTTGGTTTTGAAAACCCCGATTTTTATCGGGGTTTTTGTTTAAATGAAAATTCTATAACAAATAGAGAACAAGATGTAAGGCAAATTTTGGGGCAAAAAGGCAACTTTGAATATAACCTAAATGAAAGCCAAAATGAAAACTATAAGTCTAATTATTATCAAAGTAATAAAATCATTTTTTGGAGCGTTATGCAATGATTTGGTTTTATTTGCTGGACATCATAATTATTTTGAAATGTTTTTGATTGCCTTTTGCATCGAATTGAAAAGCACTATTTTCAGTTAAAAATTTATATATTTAAAGAATAAACTGGTAACAAACTATGAAAGCCTTTTTAAAATTTGATTTCAATATTTTGACAAAGAAGTTGTTGGAAGAAAAAATAGCTTCTTTAGGAGTAAAATTTTCAGTAACAGGTTTTGGTGAAATTGAATTTTTAGAAACCATTCCCGAAGACAAAATCGAAGAAATAACTTCTGTACTTAATAGCTATGGAATTGATATTATCGAAAATCAAAAGACGGTTTTAGTTCAAAAAATAAAGGATACTATTGTTGAAATGGTTTTTAAAGAAGATGCTCCAAATGTAAAAGCATCAGTTTACTTAGCAGAGAAGCTAAATCATAGCTATGGCTATTTATCTAATTTATTTTCTGAAGTAACTTATACATCAATTGAAAATTTTATCATTATTCAAAAGATTGAATATGCGAAACAGCTTATAGTAAATGATAAATTGAGCTTAACTGAAATTGCATTCAAACTTAACTATTCAAGTGTAGCACATTTAAGTACACAATTTAAAAACACAACAGGAATTACTCCTTCTCAGTTTCAGCGAATTATTTTGAAAAGAAGGGAAATTGCCAATACCAAATAAACTCATGGAAAAAGAATATATACACATTATCCTTGCTGATGATGACGAAGATGATAGGTTATTTTTTACAGACGCTTTTAGCGAATTAAAAATAAGCACAAAAGTACAGACTTATAACGACGGTGTTGAACTCATGAATTATCTAAATGAGGACGATGTTGTTTTACCCAATGTCTTATTTTTAGATTTAAACATGCCTCGCAAAAACGGAATTGAATGCTTGCAAGAGATTAAGTCAAATGACAAGTTTAAAGACATTGCCATTGCTATCTACTCAACCTCATCTTCTGAAGAACATATTGAGGAAACTTTTGTATTAGGTGCTAATGTGTATATAAAAAAACCTAATGATTTTAATACACTAAAAAAGTTTTTGTCTGATGTAATAACCATAAACTGGCAATACCATACCTCTGGACTTAATAAAGATAATTTTTTACTACGAATGTAAAATGAATATTATAGCCTTTTATAAATCTCCCCTTTTTTTACGTATTGTTTTTGTTTTATCAATTGCGATTATTTTTTTCATTGCAGCCATCACTTTTAAACATATTAATGCTTTATCTGACTCTTCAAATAGAGTTTTAAACACCTATAATGTTGCTGTCGAACTCGAAAAAATGTACACCTATGTTAATGACTTAGAAACAGCCAAGAGAGACTATATTGCTTCAAACGATCAAACGATAAAATTTTCTATAAAAATTCATCAAAAAGAAATAGAAAAAGCATTGCTAAAAGTAGAAAAAATAACTCAAGACAATAAAACACAAAGGGAGTACACAAAAATTTTAAGAGGATTGATCAATCATAAATATCATATTGTTAACATCATTCTTGCAAAAGATTATTCAAATGGAGTATTAGGAAGTACAGAACTTAATAATGATTTTTTATCTGGTAAAAAAGTCATGTATGATATACGAAAAGTAATTAATAAAATGATTGCTGTCGAGGAGAGTTTACTACTAAAAAGAAATAGCATTTATCAAAACAACCAAAAAACAACTCCTTTATACATTTATCTAACATTACTTGTCACACTTGGATTACTAGTACTTTCTTATGTAAAAATGAGTAAAGATTTGCACAATATAAAATCGTACAACAACGAATTGATCGTGGCAAACAAATCAAGTAGTCTATCAGAAATTGTTGGCAATTATGGCACTTGGCAGCTTAATCTTGAAACCCACGAGTACACATTTTCTGCTAATGAATATCGTCTTTTAGGATATGAACCTAATGCTTTCAAGGCTAATCTTGAAGATTTCATGAAACATATTCATCCAGATGACAAAGAAACTGTACAAGAAGTAAACCGTAAAATGATTCATGAAGAATATCTTCCTTCTTTCACCTACCGAATTTATAAAACAGATGGTGAATTAAGATACTTTAGAGCATCAGGAAGAGTTGTTATCAATAAATCTAACGAAAGAATTTTAATTGGCACTACTACTGATGTTACCGAAGAAATTATTGCCAATCATGAAATTGAAGAACGTAATAGAATTCTGGAATTGAACAATAAAGAACTACAAGCTTTTAATTATGTGGCCAGTCATGATTTACAAGAGCCATTACGAAAAATAGAGACATTTATTTCACGCCTAATCGACAAGGATTTTAATAGTTTATCTGAATCTGGTCAGCAGTACATTACCCGAATAAATGCTTCGGCTGGAAGAATGCGAATCTTGATTGATGATTTGCTTCAATTCTCTAGAACAACAAGAGCAGAACAAGTTTTTGCAAAAGTAGATTTAAACGAATTGCTCGAAAACGCTAAACAAGAACAGGCACAACTTATTGAAGAAAAGAAAGCCATAATCAATGCCGATGAATTACCTGAACTTGAAGTTGTCCCTTTTCAAATTCAACAATTATTCAGCAACTTAATTAACAACTCTATTAAATACAGTAAAGAAAATATTCCTCCAATAATAAATATTACTGTTTCTGAAGTTGAAGCTGAAAAAGAAGCAAAATTTCTTCCAAATGGTTATAATAAATTTTACAAAATAATTTTCTCAGACAATGGAATTGGTTTCGACCAAGAATATGCTGATAAAATATTTACACTATTTACCAGACTTCATAATAAAGACGAATATGCAGGAACTGGTATTGGACTAGCCATTTGTAAAAAAATCATCGAAAATCATAAAGGCTATATTTTTGCTCAAGGCGAAATTAACAAAGGGAGTTCCTTTACCATATATCTTCCAAAAGAAGCGTAAACTCAAAACATCTAAGCCATACTTTACTTTGTATGGCTTTTTTATTGCTTCTTAATCAAATAGTGGAAATTCTATAACATTTAAAAAAATTGTTATAACACATACCTCTTTTTCTGTTTGCATCTTTGTAATGTAATCAAACATTAATATTTACAAACCTAAATAATATAAATCATGCAAAATTTACTTTACATCGCCGCGATAGTTTGTATCATTCTATGGGCACTGGGATATTTTGTTTATAGCTTAGGAAGCTTAGTTCATGTTTTATTGCTTATAGCAGTAATAGCAGTTCTATTAAGGATAATAAAAGGAAAACCATTATAAATTTAAAAATTAAAGATTATGAAAACAGACAAAGTAGTATTAGGAATTTTAGGAGCAGCGGCCGTAGGAGCAGCATTAGGAATTTTATTCGCTCCAGATAAAGGAAGTGTAACTAGAAAAAAAATTTCATCTAAAGGAAAAGATTTGAAAGACTCATTAAAAACAAATCTGAATAATTTATCAGAGAAAGCTAATGAAGTTTATTCTTCCTTGAAAGGTGAAGTAAAAGAAGCTAAGGATGATTTTGATCATGAGATAGCTAACCTAAAAAATATCAATAAATCTATTATGTAACATAAAAGCAAACAAAATGGACAATCAATCAGCAAATACAAATCCTCTTTTTGAAAAAATAGAAAGTTTTACTAAAACTAGTTTAACCCTATTCAAACTGAGTTCTGTCGAAAAATCAGCCGATGTGGTTTCATCCCTTATTACCCGAATCACCATTATCGTAATTGCCTCATTGTTCATTTTGTTTGCTAATATAGGTTTAGCCTTTTGGATAGGAAAATCATTGGGAGAGTACTTTTTAGGTTTTTTCATTGTTTCTGGTTTTTACATTATCCTTTTAGCTTTTGTATTTATTTTCAGATACAAAATGATAAAAAAACCAATCAGCGATATGATGATACAAAAAATGATTCATGAAGCAGAAATAGACAACATCATTCAAAACAATTAAAAATGAAAGCCATGAAAAAGGATAATCTTTCTATAAAACTAAAAACTGCCATTTCGATTTTGGAAGAAAAACAGAAAGCAGAATTTAGAGTTTTAAAAACCGAATGCGAAACAGTAATTAATGATTTTAAGCCTCTGAATATGATGGGGCAAATTTCAAGGGTTATTACATCTGAACCAAATATAAAAAATGGTATTTTAAACTCACTTATTAGTTTAGGAGTAGGATATGTATCTCAGAAATTTATTCCTAAAAAAGTAAATTCTTTTTTGAATAAGATAGTCCATTTTGCCTCAAATTTAAAACTAGCATAAAAACATATTTAACCATAAAATTATAAATCATGAAAGCAATTAAATTATTTGCTGCACTGACAATACTTGTTTTTGTAGCCACGTCGTGTAAAAATGAGAACGAATTAAAAGCAGAAAAAAATGTCAATCAATATGCATCTTATGTTGATTCTATTATTAAAGTTGAGCCAGAAGTTGCCGCAGAAGATTGGGTAGATATTGAAGCGAGTGCCGAATTTAAAAAATCTGAAGCATTAGAAGCTCTTGATGCCATTGAAGGAAGAGAGATTTTCGACAGCAAATTAGAAGAAAGTTCTAAAAAATTTGATGTGTATAAAGAAGGTGTAGAATCTAAAATGGAAGTTGCTAGTGGAACTGGAGCAGGAAACACGACACAAACAACTCCATTAAGTAAAAGCCTTTTTGGAATCGTGATTGGCAAAGATCTTAACTTTAATTGGGTGAATAAAGACAATATTCATCAAGTGTATAAAAATTTTGTAAATACCGTTTCAGCCAATAAAAAAACATATTCTCGAGAGGATTGGGACGAAATCAAATTACTTTACGAAGCATTAGACACTCGTAAAAACACTGTTGAAAAAGAAGGCCTTTCTACTAAAGACAATTTAAAAATTGCAACTTTAAAAACAGAATTTGCCACTATGTTTAAACTTAACAGAATAGGAGCAAAATCTGAAGAAAATTCAGATGCGAAAAGTTAGTAATAAAAAAAGACCAGCCATTACAGCTGGTCTTTTTCACTTTAATTTATTTACTTGATTAACTTAACTTCTACTCTTCTGTTTTGTGCTTTACCCGCTTTTGTTTTATTGTTTGCAATTGGTTTTGTTTCTCCATAACCAACTGACGAAAGCCTAGAAGCATCAACACCATTTTCAATAAGGTAATTTTTTACTGCTGCTGCTCTATCTTCAGATAATTTTTGATTCAATGTATCTTTACCATCACTGTCTGTATGCCCTTCAATTGAGAATTTAGAAGATGGATACTCTTTTAAAATAGCAACCATTGCTTGCAATACAGTATAGGTTTGCTGTTGGAATGTCGCCTTACTTGTATCAAACAAAATTGTTTTAGCATAATCATTTAATTTTTTGACAACCTCATCAGTAACTTCAGGACAGCCATTGTTTTTTACAGTTCCTTTTACATCTGGACATTTATCTTCTTTATCAGCTACGCCATCCTTATCAGAATCCGGCCAAGGACAACCTTTATTTTCTTTTGGTCCTGGCACATCTGAACATTTATCGTCTTTATCTAAAATTCCATCTTTGTCTGAATCTTCCCAAGGACAACCTCTATTTTCTTTTTCTCCAGCAACAGTTGGGCATAAGTCTTCTTTATCAATAATACCATCTTTATCCGTGTCTTTATATGGACATCCTCTGTTTTCGAAAGGACCAGCAATGTCAGGACAAATGTCATCTTTATCTAAAACTGTATCTCCATCCCTATCATTTACTTTAGGAGTTCTTTTGGCTCCATAAATAGGAACTCTTAAACCTGCATAAATATCAGCTCCTTTAGATTCATCAGTAATCAAATTTGTAATTATAGAGCCAGAACCTAAAAATAATGGCCCTGCTCTAAAACCAAAACCTGCTTGAAAATCCCTATACTCCGAATAATTTACAGGAAGATAAATACCTATCCATTTTGATTCGTAACGAGGTGTCAATATAACCATTGTGGGATTAAAATTTTTATTTAATCCATCCTTAGCTGTTAATCCAAAATCGCTGTTTAAATTCAAGAAAAATCTTTGATAGATATTCCAATCAATGTTAACATGCAAGGCTGTTGGCAAAACAGCTTTTACCGATTTTACAATTTCAGGATTTGGGTCAAACAATTCCAACACATCTCTGTAATCGTTAGCATTATCAACAGCTATGGCCGAAACTGTCCTGTTATTAAATGAATACTTTCTTAGGGTATCATTTTTAAATTTTAAAGATCCTAAATCAGTAACAGACAATCCCAGTTTAAGTTTGTACTTGCTAAGACTATTAACAATAACTTTCTCAGGTCTCCATTCATACACAAGCCCTAAATCTGCAGCAAAACCATTTGATTTTGAGTCAAAATCAAAATCTTTAGCAGTTTTCTCAAAATCTGAAACTCCTCCATATGTGATTTCACCACTTGCGGTAACTGTACTTAATGCCGGAACTATATTATCGTTATATGTAATATTGACATTTTTACCACTTGAATAAGCATTGGCTATACCTCTTAAGTATTTTGCAGTTATACCCGCTTTTAAAAAATGTTCGCTTTTATCAAGAAGAATTGTACCATAGGTAAGACCTACTTCAGCCCAACTATTTCCGGTAATGCTGTAATCCCCTTCATTTATTGTAAAATCATTGTTCCCTAAAAAACCAGAATCTATTCTACTAAAAGTTGTACCATTAATATCAGTAGCGTTAACTATTGCTCTTCCTCTTGTAAAAAGTCCTAATGAATGCTTGGGAGCAATATTAAACATTACCGATAAACCTTGAGTATCAACATTTATGTAACCATTATTACTAATACTTGGGAATTTCTTAGCACTTGCTTCAAAATCATAGTCCTTTTTTAAAACATCCGTAAATTTAAATCCATAATAATCATTTGATCCAAATACACTTCCAGAAATCAAATTAATATCGATTTTATAAGGAGAATCAGCGACATTGGCTGGGTTATAGAGAAGTCCTTGAGTACCACTGTAATTATCACTAAAGTACCCTAAATATGATTGTGCCTTAACGGAGTAAACTATTACAGCCATTAAAACTATTAAAAGATTTTTTTTCATTTAGATTTAGGTTAAAATTAGCCAAAACAATAACTCCCAAACACAATAAATATTGTATTTGGGAGCATAAATTTATGAAGAAATTTTATATTGATTTTAACTAAAAATTAAAACACTTCGCTTTCTTTTAGTTTTTCAGTGTTAGATACAAGTTGAAGTTCATCAATGAATTTTTGAATTTTTCCAGCCATAACACCATCCATATCAAAAATATCCATACCAATTCTGTGATCAGTAATACGTCCTTGAGGGTAATTATAAGTTCTAATTTTTGCTGAACGGTCACCACTACTCACCTGAGAATTACGCTTTTTAGCATCTTCTTCTTGCTTAATTGCTAGCTCCTTCTCATACAAACGTGAACGTAGTACCGTTAATGCTTTATCTTTATTTTTATGTTGCGATTTCTCATCCTGACATTGCGCCACCAAACCTGTAGGAATGTGTGTCATACGAACAGCTGATTTTGTAGTATTTACCGATTGACCTCCAGGACCTGACGAACAGAAGAAATCAATTCGAACATCATTCATGTCAATTTGCACATCAAATTCTTCAGCCTCAGGCAAAACCATAACTGTTGCTGCAGATGTATGTACACGTCCTTGAGTTTCTGTTTGAGGTACACGTTGTACACGGTGCACTCCTGCTTCAAATTTCAAAGTCCCGTAAACATCTTCTCCAGTTACTTCAAAAATAACCTCTTTAAATCCGCCTGAAGTACCTTCATTTAAATCTACAACAGAAGTTCTCCAGCCTCTACTTTCACAATATTTTGTGTACATTCTAAATAAATCTCCAGCAAAAATAGATGCTTCATCACCACCAGTACCAGCACGGATTTCAACCATAACATTCTTAGCGTCTTCTGGATCTTTAGGGATAAGCATAAACTTAATTTCGTCTTCTAACTGAGGCAAACGATTCTGAGCTTCATCTAATTGCATTTTTGCCATCTCAACCATTTCGGCATCACTACCATCAGCAATAATCTCTTTAGCTTCTTTAATATTCCCATCAAGATTGATGTACTCTTCACGTTTTTCAACAAGAGCTTTTAAATCTTTATATTCTTTATTTAACTGCACATAACGCTTTTGATCGGCGATAATATCTGGCTGAATAATCAAGTCTGAAATTTCGTCGAAACGCTGTTTTACGTATTGAAGTCTGTCTAACATTTTATTGTCTTCTATTTTGGAGTGCAAAATTACAAAAAAGATTTCAGATTTTAATTTTGATTTTTCAGAAGCTATTTCCAGCTTTCGCCTTTATCTTTTTGTGGCAACTTCGAGAACACTTCGACAAGCTCAGTGTGGCACCTCAGCTACCACAAAAAGGATATCATCTCAATCTGGGCTATTTTTTTTAAATTTGATAAAAACCTAAAACCAATAAACATGAAAAAAGTAATTTTTTATTCAGTAACAATAATAATTTCATTATTATTTACTTCGTGTTTAAAAAAAGATGACAAAAAAGATTTGGCCGAAACAAAAAAATACGAAAAACTAGAAAATGCTAAATGGATAATAGGCTCTTGGGGCAACACAACTAAAGAAGGTGTTTTAAGTGAAACTTGGAGTCAGCTTAACGATAGTACTTTATCTGGAAAAACAGCTTTCATTACAGGAAAAGACACTTTGTTTACAGAAACAATCGAAATAATTCAAATTAACGATAGCTTGTTATACAACACTAAAGTCTCAAATCAAAATGAAGGTAGAACTGTTTCTTTCAAAGCATCTACCCTAACCGAAAATCAAATCGTTTTTGAAAATTCTAAACATGACTTTCCACAAAAAATAACCTACAATAAAATTTCGTCAGACAGTTTAGTCGCTAAAATTTCGGGTAAAAAAGATGGAAAAGAAGCTTCAGAAGAATACCCAATGAGGAAAAACAAACATTAAAAAGACAAAATGCCTTAAAAAATTAAATCATAAAACACTACAAAACAATCACTTAATTTATTTTTAAAAAATTTATTTAAATTTAATCTAAATAAGTTTTAGAAATCGAGAAATACATTTTATTTTTGCACTCGAAATCAAACCTTATTTTAATTAATTCTAAATAAATGAAAAAATATCTGTCTCTTCAAGCTGTATTTTTACTCCTTACTACAATTTCTTTTGCCCAAACAAGCGATCTATCAAAAGCAGAACATGATTTAGAAGATTATTCTGAATTACATGATAGCGTAAAAAACAAAAAAAGAAAAGTCCTTGACCAAATTACTATAACGGCAAACAAGCAAAGAAAGCCAGTAAGTGCGGTAAGATCTGGCTTGAAAAACATGGACAATCCCCAAAGTGTTCAAATTATTGGAAACGAAATCATTGAGCAACAACAAGCTATTCGATTGAGTGAAGTTATTAAAAACACCAATGGTGTTTATGTAGGTTCAGCTCGTGGAGGAGCACAAGAATCTTTTTGGTCAAGAGGTTATGATATGGGAGCCAATAATATGTTTAAAAATGGTTTTCGCTACAATTCTGGATCAATCCCAGAAGTATCATCTTTAGAAAAAGTTGAATTCTTAAAAGGAGGTTCTGCACTACTATATGGAAATGTTACTCCTGGAGGAATTTTAAATTTAGTTACTAAAACTCCAAAATTTACTAAAGGTGGCGAAATCAACATGCAACTAGGAAGTTATGATTACTACAAACCATCTGTTGATTTTTATGGCCCTTTAAATAATTCAATTGCATACCGTTTTACTGGATCATATGAAAAATCGAACAGTTTTAGAGATTATGTAAAAAATGATCGTATCTATATCAATCCATCCCTTTTATTTAAAATTTCTGAAAAAACAGATATTACTTTACAAGGGGATTACTTAAGTGCCGACTGGACTCCAGACTTTGGAACAGGAATTATCGGAAAAGAAATTTTAGACTTACCTCGTAACACTTATTTTGGAGCGCTTTGGTCAACTGGTAATACAAAATCTGCTAGTGCATCGTTATTATTCAACCATGATTTTAATAAAAACTGGAAATTAAGCTTTAACTCTTCTTTCCAATCATACAGAAGAACTCAAAAATCGACTGCACAAATGTCTAGCTTAGACACCTATCCTGTTAGAGGTGACTGGAAACGTGGATTAGTTCAAAATGATGCAGCTGAAAGAATATTTGGAGATCAATTAAGTTTGCAAGGAACTTTCTATACTGGCAGTATTAAACACCAAATATTCACAGGAGTTGACTTTGAAAATTCTACTGCACCAAGTTACACTTTTGGATTCTTTGCAACTCCAAATGGGACAACTGCAATAACAACTGAATCAACTGCCATAAATCTTTTCAACTATGATTATAGCACACAAAGTCTAAATGCTCCATTCCCAAGCAGAGCTACTCAACTGGCAACAACAGATACAAAACGTTTTGGTGCCTATGCGCAAGATTTAATTTCAATCACTGATTATGTTAAAGTTTTAGCAGGCATACGTTGGTCTTGGCAAGAAAGTCAAGTTACAACTACAAAAGAAGTAATAGAAAAAATAAGTGGTGTTGATGTACTAACAACAAGACTTGAAGATGCAACCCCTGTAGAAGCAAACAAGATATTAAATAGAGCTTTCTCTCCAAAAGGAGGAATAGTAATCCAACCTAATAAGGACTTTTCATTATTTGCTAGTTATTCAAACTCATTCACTCCCAACTCAGGAACAAACGTTAATTTAGAACCACTTAAACCTTCAATAATTGATCAATATGAAGCAGGTATCAAAAAAGATTTTTGGAGAGGAACTCTAAGTGCAAACATAACTGCTTACATGATTGAAAACAATAATTTGGCACAAACCGCTCAATTTTTAGCTGACGGTATTACTCAAAATGCTAACTCTAATATAAAAGAATTAGTAGGAGCTACTAAAGGAAAAGGATTTGAAATTGATGTTACTGCAAAACCTATTGAAGGCTTAAACATTATGGCTGGTTATAGTTTTAATGAAACAAAAGTTTCAAAATCATCAGGAACAAACGGAAGTCTTATCGTTGGAGATATTTTGGCAAGAACACCAAAACATACTGCCAATTTAAGTTTCTTTTACAAAGTACCTAATGGAATATTTAAAGGTTTAAGTTTGGGGGCTATTGGAAATTATATTGGAGATCGTACAGGAGGGTGGAATGACGACTATCAATGGACAGCTGTAAAGCCAACCCCTGCAAATCCAAATCCAAATCCTGCTTATATTGTAAGTATTAGAGATCGTGATATTCCTTTAGAAGGATACTTCACAGCAGATGCCTCAATAGGTTATGAATGGGATCAATTTTCATTACTTTTCAAATTATCTAACGTAACAAATGAGTTAAACTATACAGTTCACGAAAACTATAGTGTTAATCCTATTGCTCCAAGACAAGTAATGACATCTATAAAATACAAATTTTAATTTGAGTTAATTTCCAAAAGAAGATGAATAGTTGTTCTTTCATTTTCTTATATTTTTTTGTTTAGTTAATATTACACCTCTCAAAAGTCTGCTAACGCAGGCTTTTTTGTATTTAATAAGTAACTATTTTAAAGAAATTTTTATAATATTTTATTTAAAATTAGTCTAAATAAATTTTGCAATTACCCTCTTGATGACTATTTTTGTTTTACTATTTTAATTTATTCTAAATAAAAATGAGAAAACAAAACTTAGCCTTTTTTTTAATTGCGTTATGGGGCTTTAATCTTCAAGCGCAAGAAACAAACAAAATTCAACAAGACTCAATAAAGAAACTTAATGAAGTTTCAATAAACGGTACAAAAAACAAATTCAAAAGAGAAAAAAGCAATACCGTGTCAAAAATGCCACTTGCTGACATTGAAAACCCACAAGTATATAATGTTGTCTCTTCAGAATTATTGAAAGAACAAGTTGTAACAAACTTTAATGATGCTCTTAAAAATGCAACAGGTATAAGTCGTTTATGGGAATCTACTGGACGTGGAACTGATGGAGCGGAATTTTATTCGATGCGTGGATTTGCTGTACAGCCAACAATGATAAATGGCTTACCAGGCATTAATAATGGGAAAATTGATCCAGTAAACGTTGATAACATTGAGGTAATCAAAGGCCCTTCTGGAACATTATTTGGGAGTAGTTTAATTTCGTATGGTGGATTAATCAATATCGTTACAAAAAAACCATATCAATCATTTGGCGGAGAGATTGGCTATGTTGCTGGGACTTATGGTTTAAATCGTGTTACCGCAGATGTTAATACTCCATTATCAAAAGAAAATGATGCATTTTTAAGAATCACAACAGCATACCAAAAAGAAGGTAGTTTTCAAGATTCTGGCTTCAATAAATCATTTTTTATTGCTCCTTCATTAAGCTATACAGTTAACGATAGATTATCTTTCCTAATCAATACAGAATTTACACAAAGCGAAGCTGCAAACGCTCCAATGATTTTCTTGAGTCGTTATGCTCCTTTATCATTCAATTCGATGGACTTATTTAAAAAAAACTATAAAAATTCATTTAACTCAAACGAATTAACAATTAGCAATCCAACTTTTAATCTTCAGGCTCAAATGTTTTACAAATTATCCGAAAACTGGACTTCACAAACAGTTCTTTCAAGAAGTAATAGTAAAACAAATGGATACTATTCTTACTTATGGGATTCTGCAAATGGAGATGAGTTTACAAGATTCATATCTAAAGCAAACGGAGAAACATATGCAACTGACATTCAACAAAATTTCATTGGTGATTTTAAAATCGGGAGTTTAAGAAACAGAATTATTGCAGGCTTAGATTATTACAAATCTACCATTACAAGTGCAAGCCCAGGATGGGTTACCAATGGCACTGTTTCATTAGTTAACGGTACAGATGATGGAGATTTAACACAAGCAGGTGTTGATAATTTATTAGTTGGATCATATACAGGTATTTCTAAGGCAGAAAATGAAGTGTATAGTGCTTATGTTTCTGATGTTTTAAACATTTTGCCTGAATTGTCTGCTATGGCAAGTTTACGTATTGACCATTTCAAAGGAGCAACAAACACATATTCTGAAGAAAACAAAGGTCAAACAGCGCTATCTCCTAAATTTGGAATTCTATACCAACCTATAAAAGATAAAGTATCAATTTTTGGAAATTACATGAATGGTTTTATCAATATAGCCCCTCAAGAAAAAATAGATGGAACTAATTTTCTGGGCATGCAAACTTTTGATCCTGAGCAAGCAAACCAATATGAATTTGGTGTAAAAGTAAACTTATTTAGTGATAAAATATCTGCTACTGCAAGTTATTACAACATCAATGTAAAAAACAAAGTAATGACTTACAACACGTTCACATTTGTACAAGGTGGTGAAGTTGAAAGTAAAGGTTTTGAATTTAGCTTAATTGCTAATCCAATAGAAGGAGTAAACATTGTAGCGGGATTCAGTAATAATAAGAGTGAAGTGACAAAAGATATTCCAGACAATGGTTATTTAGGATTACGCCCTGAAGAGGCAGGACCAGAAACATTAGTTAACTTATGGATTAATTATACTCTTCGAAATGGCAAACTAAAAGGTCTTGGTATTGGTCTGGGTGGAAACTATGCTAGTGAATACAGAACATTAAACAGATCAAATATTGGAACCTTTGAATTACCTGATTATAGCATTTTAAATTCCACAATTTCATATAACACAAATAAATTTGGCTTATCTCTTAAACTAAATAATATGTTCAATGAAAAATATTATTCAGGTTGGTCAACAGTTACTCCTCAAAAGCTAAGAAATATTGCAGCAGGATTAACGTATAAATTTTAAGCAGAGTTCATTTGTTTATACTTTTTTTGTTTGAATAACTCCTCATTCATTTGAGGGGTTTTTTACCTTATTACATGAAAAAAAAATCAATAAAGAAAAAAATAGGCAAGCTCCATTTGTGGTTTGGATTAACCATTGGTGTATTTGTATTTATCATTTCTCTAACTGGAGCACTTTATGCTTTTCAAGCAGAAATTACTAATTATTTACGTGAAGATGTTATTTATCATGAAGAGAAAAATATTCAAACTAAATCTGTTTTACCGCTAAAAGTTTTAGAGAAAAAAGTAAACGAATATACTAAAGAAAAATACCCTGTTCATTGGGTAAATGTTCCTATTGATAAAAATTTAAGTTATATTTTTTACTACTATGAACACAATCCCAAAGCATGGAATTACTTTGACGAATATGTAATTTACAAATCGGTTTATGTGAATCCTTTCACAGGAAAAGTTCTTGGTGAATATGATGAAACTCTTGACTTTTTCAATATAGTCAAATCAATACATTATAGTTTTTTACTAAAAACCGAATGGGGAGCCTATATTTGTGGAATTCCAACATTGATTTTTGTTTTCATGCTTATCTCCGGAATTATTCTTTGGTGGCCAAAAAACAAAGCGGCAAGAAAACAGAGATTTTGGTTCAATTGGGAAAATGTTAAAAATTGGAAACGCAAAAACTACGACTTGCATAATATTTTAGGGTTTTATGCTTCTTTTTTGGCTCTAATAGTTGCCATTACGGGTTTATTTTATTCTTTCTTTTTTATCCAAGCTGGAATTTATTTCATCTTTTCTGGAGGAAGTACAGTATTTCCTGATTTTTCAAATATAACTACTAAAGCACCTATTGAATTAAAAACTGAGACTACATTAGACAAAATTGGAAAAAAAGTAGAAGAACTCTACCCAACTGCTTATGGATATTCACTTGATTTTGGTCATAAACACATTGATGATCACGAACATCCAAATTATTCAGTTTTTATAAAACAATTATCCTATTCATACCATGTAAACCATAGTTTAATTTTTGATGAAAATTCTGGTGAACTATTACTCGTTCATGATCACAAGGAGAAAAATATGGGTGAAAAAGCTATAGCTGCAAATTATGATACTCATATAGGGGCTATTTGGGGGTTACCTGGAAAAATCTTAGCCTTTGTGTTGAGTCTAATTTGTGCTTCATTACCAATAACAGGCTTCTTAGTATGGTGGGGACGAAGAAATAAAAAGAAATAAATATGTGTTGCAATTATTCAATAATAAACGAATCAAACCAAGGAATGTTGGTCTTTTTAAAAGGATGTAAAAAGTATCAGCTTACTTATAAGAATTTGTGTTTTAGTTTAAATCACAATGAGCTAATTACATTACATAAATTTCTTATTAGAATTGATAGTAATTATTGGGAAAAAGAATATTCAAATTCTATTTATTCCAAAAAAATTCCAATTCCTACATTGCAAAGCAATTTCTTAATCATGATTGATGAATTTGAATTATTTGAATTACAACATCTCACAAAACCGAAAACTAAAAAATATTTCATTTGTTTTAAAAAGCCTATTTTTCCAATCAATTGGAATTAGGCAACAAAAAATCCCTTCTTACGTAAGAAAGGATTTTTATTTCATACATAAACTCTCTTTAAAATATAAAGAACCGTAACTTAAATTATGGACATTGTTGTGTTCCACTTACCCAAAGAGTGCATACTAATACACCATTTGCGTTGTAATCATATTCACAGCATCTTCTGATTGCTGCTCCCACAATTTTTTTTTGCTCTGTCTTGCTTAATTCTTGAGCTCCTGACAGATTTGAAAGATTCTTAATCATAGTTTCTTGGTTTTTTAATTGTAAATATTTTCTTATATAAAATTAATTAAACCACTAAGAACCCATTACGGTTTTTCCGCAAAAAAAGTTAAAAACTCATCACCGAAATTTTATCTTCTTCCTCTAAAATAATCTTCAAAATAAGAACAATCACTGGTCAGTTTTATATAATCAGCACTATAATCATTCTTCAAATCTGAATAATATTTGTTTTTGCTTAAAATGTAAGCTCCATAATCCGCTATTTTACTATCATAAGTGTAAGGATATAAATATTCAAGTCTGTTTCGTTCACAACGTGCAATCATACGCATACATAAAGCCTTAAACTTTTCTGTTTTAGCATTAATTTTTGCGAGTGTATAATATTTTTTGGCTAGATTACATTGAAAATATTCAGACTCATCTTCAAGTATAGAATGATTACCATCACTACTCCACAAATATCTTCTCATCATCCATGCGTTACCATGTTGAGTCATATTATAATAACAGTTTGCAACTAGAAAATAATAATAATCCCTGTCTTTTTCTTTTTTATCATTAGCCAAGTCTATATACTTTATTAACTGACTTGTAATCGAAGTCTTTGTGAGATGTATAGTATCTTTAATAGGAATGAATGATGGTGTATATTTTAATTCATAAAAAGGATTTTTATCAAACACATTACTGCCATCCCAATTATAATTGTTACGCTCCCAAGCAGAATAACGTTCATTCCAAAAAGAAATATTCACTTTTTTAAAATTTAACAACGCTTTCGAAAGTTTATTTTGACGAATGTATTTTGTACCTACTAAATCATACAATTCTGGAAGCTGCTTTTTAAGAAAACTATATTTCCATTGTGAAAACTCATCTTTTTTTGTAGCATTAAAACGAACATCCTTAATAAGTTGTTCAACTTGTTGTGGTGTATACATTACATTTATATAATCGAAACAATCAGAATAAAAATCTGAATAAGTGTCCCCTTTGTTTTTAATAGTTTTCCAATAGGCAACTTCATAATAATCATGCCCTTCAGTCACCTCATTATCATGCATTTTTGAGTACAAGAGTGCTGCATCAGTAGTATTTCCTTTATATTCTAATTCCCTACCAATTGCAAAAATGAATTTGTTAAAACCTTTGTTTTTCAATATAATTAACTGTATTTCAGGAGAAATAAAAGCTTCTCCATTTTTCTGATTGGCAACAGTAGCCAAAGCTTTTAACATTTCAAGTTGGTTAAACAATAAATCCGATTTTTTTATTGAATTTTCCAATTCTCCTATCAATGCAAGACTTTCAGAATAGTCTTTGGTAACAAACAAAAGATATGCTTTACAGGTTTTCCAAAATTGAGAGTCATTTATTTTATTCAAATCAACTTTATTTACAAACTGTAACACTTTAAGAGCATAAGTTCTATCCTTTTCCACTCTTCTAAGGATATTTTGTATAGAAATCTCATCACTATTCCAACTATTAGTTTCTATAGAAGGGCTAAACAAAGAATAATATGGAGTGAAAACCCAGTCTTCTATTTTGTTTATTTCTCGTAACAACAAGAAATTTAATCCATCAAAATTTGAATCATACTGATAAACTTTTTCTAAGTATTCAATGGTTTTATCATGTTTCTTAATCCCAGCTAAAAGATAAATATTTGCCTTTTCTTTATTTGTTTTAGCATATTTTAAAACAGATTCCAATGGAACTTTTGAATCAAAACCTTGCGCAATCATAAACCTTTTATCAGGGGCATTTACAAATACTTGAGCAGCATAAAAATTAGCCAAAGCCTTATCGGTTTCAGCTAATGAACGAAAATACAAACTCCAATAGTCAATTATATTTTGCTGCTTATCATTTTTAAAAACAGAATCATAAATATTTCTTACTGTTTTAAGATCCTGATTATAAAATGCCAATCGAATTGCTAAAAAGGCATAACGAAATCTTAACTCATCCCTTTTAGACTGTTTAGATAATTTAATAGCTTCACTTAAAAGTTTTCCTCTTTTGGGCAAAACCATTCCTTCATTACGTTCCCAAGGATCATCCATCCAAGAGTTAAAAAACTCACATTCTTTTGCGAACTTTAAATAATTTAGGGCTTCATAATCCTTTATTTTATATAAATATTGAAGTAATTTATTCTTATTACTAGGGTTAATATCATATGAACTTAATTCATTTAAAACCAATCGTATATCAGAAATTGGAACTTGATTTTGACAATAATTCAACCATAATTTTTCATTAGGAAGAACTTCATTATCCTTATAAACAGCTCTAGGTTCAAAAGTATTCGCAGAATAATTAAACTCAGCATAAGAATAATATCTTGACTCAGCAAGTCGGAAAAATGAAAAACGTAATTCCTCTCCAAAGGGATAAAATCCACAAGCAAAAAGAGATTTACTTACTAAAATCAGTATAAAAACTAGAAAGTTCTTCATTAGAATAATTGGTTAATTGTTGTACATCAAAATGAAATAACGTTACTGTAACTTCTTTCCTTAAATTGGCATTATTCTTAATGACATTAATGGCCTTTTTAATTTTATCAGCATCCATTTCTTCATACTTTATTTTATCACCAATTCTTAGATAGGTTTCTTCAACAACAGTGTCTCTCAAAACTTCAAACCAAAGAGGTTTTATAGGTTTTAGAATTTTCCTGACAGTTTTGTTATTTGTATAAATAACATTTGAAAATTGATTGTTTTGATACACTTGCATCCAAGAATAAACAGGTAATGCAACATCTAAATGCAATGGATATTTATTATTTGTATTGAGATAACTTTTAAGTTCATCAATATCTAAAATTGAATTTTTATCATGATTCTCCAAAGGATTTATTAAGTTATAACACATTAAAGTAGCCTTATCAACTGGAGGGATACCCATTTTTTCAGGGTATTTATAGGGGTATAGACGTAATGTACAACTAATCTCTTTCTTTGAAATATTTTTTAATTTTTTCAGAAAATAAAAATAATTGTCTCTAGATTTTTGAGTCCAATCACAATCCATCTGAAATTCTTTTACTGATTGTTGTCTTTGAAATTTTTCTTTACAGTACTTATCAATTAAAAAATTCACATTATCAGCAAGTGTATCAAGACTTCCTTTACTGGCTTTTATAAAAACTGAATTTCGGAGATATACCGTTGGCACGATTTGCATGCTATCATGTCTGTAAAAATTGATATCTGTTTTTGCAACAGGATAATTCCCCATGGCATCACTATGTTCTACTTCAAAAAACTTAACATAAAATTTATTAACCTTTACATTATTAATTATAGAATCTTCTTTATCTGACAAACTCCATTCGTTACTTTTCCAATAATAAAAGGCTCTCTCAACCTTTTCTACTTTATTAGAACATGACAAAAAAAGGAATAAAATGATTATTGAAAAAAGTAACTTCTTCATAAAGTATATGGTTTTTGTTATAACTTAAAATCCTATAAAATTATATAAAGCCAACCATTTTATTACAAAAAAACCTGCTTAAAATTAAGCAGGTTTTCTAATTATTTTAAATCGATAGTATTTAATTTTTAGCAGGTATATTTTCCAATATCTCTAAAAGAAATTTCCAGAATTTTTGAGATGATTTAATCGATGCTCTTTCATCTGGGCTATGTGCTCCATGGATTGTTGGACCAAAAGAAATCATATCCATTCCTGGATAATTTGTTCCTAAAATACCACACTCTAAACCAGCGTGACAAGCAACAACTTTTGGCTTTTCATTATTTTGTTTTTCGTAAATATTAACCAAAACATCTAAAATCTCTGATTTTACATTTGGTGTCCAACCTGGATATGAACCAGCAAAAGTAACTTCGCATCCAAATAATTCATACGCTGAACGCAATGCATTTGCCAAATCAAACTTAGACGATTCTACAGAAGAACGAGTTAGGTTTTGAATAGAAATTTCCCCGTCCTTCACCACTACTCTAGCAATGTTATTTGAAGTTTCTACTAAATCCTCCATATCAGCACTCATTCTATATACACCATTGTGAGCAGCATAAATAGAACGTAAAAGCCCTTCCTGAACGCCAAGATCCATAACCTTTTGAGGTAAATCAGCTTTTTCTATAAGGATTTCTAATTTTGGCTCAGTGGTTTTAAACTCAGCTTTAATATCATTGATTACTTCCTGCATATCAAAAACAAAAGCTTCATCATACATTCCTGCAATAATTACTTTTGCAACACTCTCACGAGGAATAGCATTACGTAAACTACCGCCAGATATTTCTGAAATTTGCAAACCAAAATTTTCAAAACCATCAAACAATAAACGATTCATAATTTTATTAGCATTACCTAATCCTTTATGAATGTCCATTCCTGAATGTCCTCCGTTTAATCCTTTTACAGTAATTGTGTATCCTACAGATCCTTCTGGAGTTTCTTCTTCATTATACTCGCGAGTAGCTGTTACATCTACACCACCTGCACATCCAATATCAATTTCATCATCTTCTTCTGTATCTAAATTTAAAAGAATCTCGCCTTTTAAAATTCCGCCTTTTAGGTTTAAAGCACCAGTCATTCCTGTTTCTTCATCAATTGTAAACAATGCATCGATTGCTGGATGTGGAATATCTTTACTTTCTAAAATAGCCATGATTGCAGCAACTCCTAAACCGTTATCCGCACCTAATGTAGTTCCTTTGGCACGAACCCAATCACCATCAACATACATATCGATTCCTTGCTTATCAAAATCGAAAACTGTATCGTTATTTTTTTGGTGAACCATATCTAAATGCCCTTGCATTACAATGGTTTTACGATTTTCCATACCTGGAGTAGCTGGCTTACGAATAATTACATTTCTTATTTCGTCTTCGAATGTTTCTAAGCCTAAACTCTCTCCAAATTTTTTCATGAACTCGATTACACGCTCTTCTTTTTTTGAAGGGCGAGGCACTTCATTTAAATCGGCAAATTTGTTCCACAGTGCTTTTGGTTCCAAATTTCTTATTTCTTGACTCATTTTAAGTAGTTTGATTATTGAAAGTGTCAAAGTTACAAAGTTTAAATTCTTTTTTGACTAATTCATATTGCATATATTTACGCATAATTTAATTTTTTGTGAGCCGAAAATACTATTTATCGTTTTTTTTATTGATTCAATTCATTGGATTGAAAATACTTACCTTCTTTCCAGAATTTATTGAAAAATGCTACACCAACGGGTTATACATTTACATTTCACATTTTTCAAGAACTCTTTTTGGTTGGATTCCTTTTTCATTTGGAGATATAATCTACACTTTAGTCATTATTTGGATTATCATTTGGTTTTATAAACACAGAAAAGAAAACTGGAAACAAAAAACAATTGCTGCATTAAACTTTATATCTGTTTTTTATTTCTTTTTTAATTTATTGTGGGCGTTGAATTATTACAGAGTACCACTCTATCAAAAGCTAAACATAAAGACAGATTATACTGATGAGCAATTAATAACATTTACCAAAAAATTAATTGCAAAAACTAACGAAGTTCACCTTCAGATAACAAAAGACTCAACTAAAAAAGTTGAAAGTCCATTTGCAAAAGATGATGTTTTTAAAACTGCTCTAATAGGTTACAAAAATTTGTCTGATGAATATTCGTATTTCAAATATGAAATTCCAAGTCAGAAAAAATCGCTGATAAGTTATTTCCTTTCTTACATGGGTTTTGGAGGATATTTAAATCCGTTTACAAATGAAGCGCAAGTAAACAGTGAAATCCCAATGTATGCTTTTCCAGCTACTTTATGTCATGAAATGGCGCATCAAATAGGTTTTGGAAGCGAAAGTGAGTGTAATTTTATTGGCTTTATGTCAGCTACAAAAAATGATAACTTATACTTTAAATACGCTGGATACACTTTCGCATTGCGATATTGTTTAAATAACATTGGCTTTAAAAACGAAAAGTTATATGATGATTTAAAGAAAACTGTTCATCCTGGAATTTTTGAAAACTATAAAGAAAGTGAAGCTTTTCATAAAGCACATGAAACATTCGTAAATACTTTTTTTGAAGCTTTTTACGATAATTTCCTAAAACTTAATCAACAAAAAGACGGATTGCAGAGTTACAGTAAATTTGTTGATATATTGATTAATTATTATAAAACTAAAGAATTATAATCAAACCTCATCACTTGTGAATGTCGTAAAACTTCTCTTTTTATAAGGTCTTATAATTAATCTTCCTTCTCTATCAAAACGAATATAATTGTAAACCCAGTTTAGAAAAACGACTGCTTTATTTTTAAAACCAATCAATGAAAAAAGATGCACAAACATCCAAACAAACCATGCAAAAACCCCTTTAAAATGATACTTAGGCAAATCGACAACAGCTTTATTTCTTCCAATAGTTGCCATTGAACCTTTATCATTATACTCAAATGGTTCCATAGATTGATTTTGAGTAAATTTAATCAAGTTATCACCTAACAATTCACCTTGTTGAATGGCTGGTTGGGCCATCATAGGATGTCCTTGAGGATATAATTCTGATTCCATAGAAGCGATATCTCCAATTGCGAAAATATTATTATATCCTTTTACCTGATTAAACTGATTCACCTTAATTCTTTCAACTCTTTCAACTAATGAATTTGCATCAAGCCCAGATACTGCTGCTCCTTGTACTCCTGCCGTCCAAATTACTGTAGCAGAGTCGAAAGTCAAATCTGAATTGGTAGATATTATTCTTCCGTCATAGTTTGTTACTCTTACATTCTTCCAAATTTTCACTCCTAACCCTTCTAAAAACGCTTCAGACGCATTAGAAGAATCAACACTCATAGTATTTAAAATTCGGTCGCCACTTTGAATAAGGTTGATTTGCATTTTTTGAATATCCAAATCAGGATAATCTTTTTGCAGAATCGCTTTTTTCATCTCGGCAAGAGCTCCAGCAAGCTCAACTCCTGTTGGTCCACCTCCTACCAATACAAAATTGATTAATGCTTCTCTATCCGCTTGATTTTTTGTTAAAACTGCCTGTTCAAAGTTTTCTAAAATTAAGCTTCGAATATTCAAAGCTTGTGGTATGGTTTTCATTGACATAGAGTTTCGCTCTATTTCCTTATTACCAAAATAATTGGTTTTTGAACCAGTCGCGATTACTAAATAATCGTAATACAAATCCCCAATTTCGGATATTACTTTTTGAGATTGAGTGTCAATTTCTTTTACTGAAGTCAATCTAAAATAAAAATCTTTACAACCTTGAATTACCTTTCTAATTGGATAAGCAATAGAACCAGCTTCTAGCCCTCCAGTTGCAACTTGGTACAATAATGGTTGAAAAGTATGATAATTGTGTTTATCGAGTAAAACGACTTGTAGGTTTTTATTTTTAAGTTTTTTTGCCAATGCAATTCCTGCAAAACCGCCACCAATTATGATGACTCTTTTTTTATCAGACTGAGGTATGTTCATTCTCTTGAAATGATTGAATATTTATAAATTAAAGATAAAATTTTTACCTATTCTATTCAATTATATTTGTAACAAAATATATAATTCTACTACTTATTACACATGAGTAATGAACTAGAAAAGTCATTTGTTAGTCAACTAAAAGAAAATCAGAATATAATTCACAAGATTTGTCGGCTTTATACACATGGTGAAGAAGAACACAATGACTTATTTCAAGAAATTACCATTCAGCTATGGAAAGCTTATCCAAAATTTAGAGGTGAAAGTAAATTTTCTACTTGGGCCTATAGAGTAGCTCTTAATACTGCTATTACGTTATATCGTAAATCGACAAAAAAAGTCAACACTATTGAGTTTGAAACTGGCAGGCATTTTATTTCCCAAGAAGAATATAATTATGAAGAAGAGGAACATATAAAATTGCTTTATAAAGCTGTTCATCAATTAAATGACATTGAAAAAGCATTAGTTTTTATGTATCTAGAAGACAAAGATTACACAGAAATAGCAGAGACACTAGGTATTACCGAAGTCAATGCTCGTGTAAAAATGAACAGAATAAAAACTAAACTAAAACAAATTATTAATCCGTAAAGATAAAGGCATAAATGGAAGAGTTGGATTTATTAAAAAAAGACTGGAAAAAGAATCAAAATTTCCCAGAGATTTCTGAAAATGAAATCTATGGCATGTTACACAAAAAATCGTCATCAATTGTAAAACTTATTTTAATAATAAGCGTTTTAGAAGTTGCTCTTTGGTTTTTTGTTGGTCTTCTTTTTGATTCTGAAGAATACTTTAGAAAGCTAAACTCTAGTTTTTTAGTTGATTTCTTCAATGTATTTACAGTCATAAATTATGCAGTAATAGCAGCATTTATTTATATATTTTATAAAAATTACAAAAACATCTGTGTGGTTTCTTCAACAAAACACTTGATGAAGAGTATTTTAAATACACGAAAAACTGTCAATTATTACATATGGTACAATCTTGCAATGATTATTGTTGGTACTATTTTAGGATTTATCTTGGCTTTCAATACAGACCCTAATTTGATAAAACTTACAGAACACAATGACAGTGTATTTTATATTGCAATTGTTATTTGCTTAGTCGCAATAGTTGTATTAGTTGGTGTTTTTTGGCTATTCTACAGATTACTTTATGGTATTCTGCTTAAGAAATTATATAAGAACTATAACGAATTAAAGAAAATAGATTTATAAAAAAAGTCCCAAGTTTGGGACTTTTTTTATAAATCTATATGCCATCGGCGAAGTCTGTCTAATTCTTTTTGCTCTTCGACTTCTTCAACTGAAAGTACTTTCAAGAAAGATGGATGCTGTTCTATTGCATATTCTATTTTTTCTACAATTTGATCCACCGTGTCATTTTCATAATCTATTTCTAAAGGTTCTTTTATTATGAATGATTGTAAGATTCCTTTTTTCTTTAAGCGTAATCCTTTTTTATCAAAAGACCTTCTAAAACCATCTATTACAATAGGAACAACAACTGGTTTGTAATGTTTTATAATATGAGCCGTTCCTCTTCTTACTGGTCTAAAAGATTTTGTTGTACCTTGAGGAAACGTAATTACCCAACCATCTTCAAGGGCTATCTGAATATTTTTAAAATCACTTAAATTAACTTTTTTTTGTTCATGCTTTTCAAGATCTTTCCCATCTGCCCTCCAAGTTCTTTCTACTGAAATTGCGCCAACATAAGCCATTATTTTAGTTAAAAGATTTGCCTGTAAAGTCTCTTTTGCACCAATATAGTACATATTCAATTTTGGTTTCCATAGATAACCAATGTTTCTAATATTATCTTCTCTACCTTTTAAACTGGCATTAAAAACATGAAACATTGCTACAACATCAGCAAAATAAGTTTGATGATTAGAAATAAATAAAACATTTCTATCTGGTAAAGTTCGAATAATTTCTGAACCGTCAATCTGAAGTTGATTAAAACCACGATATCTACGATGCGTAAAGGCACCAAAAACCATTATTATTAACCGCTTTAAAAAAAGTATATGCCCAAAAGGATTTCTCTTAAATAATCCCATATTTTTAAAAAATAAGCTGCAAAATTACAAAAAGTATTGCACTATAATATCTTTTTGAACATTTCTTTAAGTTCACTCATCATCATTGCTGTTGCTCCCCAAACCAAATGTTCCTCAATTTGAAAGGCTGGAACACTAATATTTACAGCATAAGATGTTGACATATTTACATTTACAACTATACTTTCATCTAAAAACATTGCAAGAGGTAACTCTATTATATCTGAAACTTCCTCAGGATTTGGATCAAAAGACAATTCTATATTAGAAAAACCTAAAAATGGAGATACCAAATAATTGCTTGGCGGAATATAAACTTCACTAAAAGCTCTAATTACATTTACTTTTTCTTTCTCAACGCCAATTTCTTCATGGGTTTCTCTTAAAGCTGTTTGAGACAAATCGGCATCATAAAGTTCTACTTTACCACCAGGAAATGCTATTTGAGAGGCGTGAATACCAGGATATGAATTTCTCACTATCAAAGCCAAATGTGTTATTTCGTTTTTAGGGTACAAAAGCATTAAAACAGCTGCTTTTTTGGGTACTAAACTCGAAAAGTTGTTAGCTTTCAAAAAATCGATTCTCTCCGGCGGAACCATTTTTGCATGTGCATCGGTCGCAGGTAGCGTTTCTTTTGTTATTTTTGGGACATATTTTAAAAACTCAGAAAAGTCCATTTTTTTGATACTTTTTAACAATAGTTATCCTATTGATTTTCAGTCAACACTTTCATAAAGATAACTTATATTTTTTAATTTAACAATTATATCCTTTACAAACTCATGTATAGCAAAGAAGAAAGTCAGAGAATAAAACGTGAATTTTGGATTCAGTTTGCTGAAACTTATCCAAGAAAATGGATGCTTTACGATACAAAGATTAAAGATTTTTCTTTTAAATTTTTTGTAGATAATAAAAAAGCACAAGTTTTATTAGACATAGAACCTAAAGATGATGAAAAAAGAAAAATATACTATGAAAAAGTAGAATCTCTAAAATCTATTTTAGTTGAAGATTATTTACCTGATGCAGTTTTTGAAAGACATTTTTATCTAGAATCAGGAAAAGAAATTAGTCGCATTTGGGTTGAATTACTAAATGTAAGTGTCAATAATAAATCTACTTGGGATGAAATCTTCGATTTTTTTAATGAAAAAATGACCAACTTCGAAATATTTTTCTACGAAAACCAAGACTATATCAAGGATTTAGAAATAAATACATAATTTTTTTACTTTTTTTGTAACAATTGATTTCGGTTTGTATCATAAGAGAAAATAAACAAACTAAAAATCAATAATCATGAAATCAACTATTCAAAAAAACAAAAAAGTAATCATCTTAGTATTAGCAATCTTTGCATTTATAAATGTATTTGCTCAAAAACAACAATCATTTGAAGTAAAAGTAATTGGAAAAGGAAATCCAATAATTTTAATCCCAGGTTATTCATGTAGTGGTGAAGTATGGAACGAAACTGTTGATCATTTAAAAAATAATTATCAATTACACGTTATCACAATTGCAGGTTTTGGAGAAGCAAAACCTATCCAAAATGACGAAATTCTAAAAACAGTTCGTAACGAAATTATCCTATATGTAAAGGATAACAAACTAAAAAAACCAATGCTAATTGGTCATAGTTTAGGCGCTTTTATGACACTATGGCTACAAAGCACAGAACCAGATTTGTTTGGCAAAAGCATTTGTGTTGATGGACTTCCTTTTGTATCTGCTGTAGGCAAACCAGAAACAACTGCAGATGCTGTTAAAGCTAACCCTCAATTTAATAAAGAAGCAGTTATTAAAAACTTCAAATCATTACCCGCAGAAGGTTATGTAAAAAACATGACTAAACAAATGCTATATCAAGTAAATGATTCAGTGAGAGCTAAGCAAATTGCTGAGTGGAGTTTTAAAAGTGACAGAACAACTTTAGGAAGTACAATTGTAGAAATGTCTACTACTGACTTAAGAAAAGAAATTGCTAAAATAAAACAACCCATTCTAGTTATTGCAAGTCTTTGGGAAACAAAAGAAGCAAGTGAAAAAGAGTATAATTTACAATATGCTGAACTTAAAAATAAAACTATAAAAGTAGCAGATGCAAAACATTTTATTATGTACGACCAACCACAATGGTTTTATAACGAAATTGATTTATTTTTAGGTTCAAAATAACCAACTAGATATCTGTGGAAAATCAATTTAAACAAATCTACACCGATTATTCTCAAAAAGTTCACCGTCTATGTTTAGGTTATACAGGAGATAGCATGCAAGCCGATGATTTAATGCAGGAAGTCTTCATTAAAGTTTGGGAGAATTTACCAAAATTTAGAGGTGAATCTCAAGTAAGCACTTGGTTGTACAGAATTGCAGTAAACACATGCCTATTACATTTAAGAGATGCAAAAAAAAACACTAAAGTAGATATTGAGAAAACTACTTTAAAAATTAGTGATGATAATAATGACAAAGAAGGACAAGTTCAATTATTATATAAGTGTATAAGTGAATTAAATGAAACCGACAGACTTATCATCACATTAATGCTGGAAGAAGTACCTTATAGTGAAATTGCCGAAGCTACATCAATATCTGAAGGAAATTTGAGAGTAAAAATTCATCGAATCAAACAACAATTAAGCGAAATCTATTCTAAATATGAAAGACTTTGATAACATAATGGATGTCTGGAAACAGCAGAAAGAGGTTAAAATTCCAGATGCTGACTCAATCATTCAAAAAGCAAAAAAAGAACAAAACACCTTTACCAATAAAATAATTTTACAAGTAGCTATTCTTTTACTAACAATTGTAGCGTTGATTTGGGTAGGAACAACAATAAATTTCAAAATGATAACTTCCTATATAGGTTTAGGATTGATGTGTCTATGTGTATTAGGATTTTCTATAATAAGGCTCTATCAAATGTTTCAAATTAAAAAGATTGACTTCACTCAAAATCCATCTTTAACACTGATTGAATTAGAAAAAACATATACTTTCCAGCAATTTGTAAGCAACAAAGTTGGTCTAATGTATTTTATTCTATTAAACTTAGCATTTGTATTTTACTTTATTGAAGTAATGCAACCAATGTCATTACAATTAAAATTGATCGTACTTACTGTATATACTAGTTGGATGTTGTTTGCTTACTTTTATTTAGGTAAAAAACAAAAGAAGAAAGAAAATAAAAGAATTCAGAAAATGATTGATTCTATAAAAGAAATGGAAATCAATTATGAGAAATAAAAAAGGATATGCACTGCCTTCAAAAACAAAAAATGAAAAGACGACAGTGCATACTTTTAAAAGGTATTAAAAAAGGCTATTCAATAATTTGATGTTTCTTTTTATTGAAAACCCAGAAAATAATTGGAAAAACAAGCAATGTTAATACTGTTGCAGTCACTAAGCCTCCAATAATTACAATTGCTAAAGGCTTTTGGGATTCTGAACCAATACCTGTAGAAATAGCTGCAGGTAATAATCCAATTGATGCCATTAGAGCCGTCATTACAACTGGTCTTGTTCTAATTTTTACTGCTTCAATAATAGAATCGTTTAAAGTCATTTTTTCTTTGAGATTTTTATGAAATTCCGAAATCAGGATTACACCATTTTGAATACAAATACCAAAAAGTGCAATAAAACCAACTCCAGCTGAAATCCCGAAATTCATACCTGTAAGATGTAAAGCAATAATACCTCCTATAATTGCAAAAGGAACATTGGCCAAGACCAATAAAGAATCTTTAATATTTCCGAATAAGATGAATAGCAAGATAAATATTCCTATCAAACTAATTGGAACAACTTGCCCTAAACGATTAGTAGCTCTCACCTGATTTTCAAATTCACCCGTCCAACCAATTTTATAACCCGCAGGCAATTTTATGTTTTTGGCTACTTTAGCCTGTGCATCTGAAATAGTACTTCCTAAATCGCGTTCACGAACTGAAAACTTTACTCCAATGAAACGTTTAGTGTTATCTCTATAAATGAAAGCTGGTCCTGTAGCTTTTTCTACTTGTGCAATTTCTTTCAATGGAATTTTTACACCATCAATGGTAGGCACTTTAATATTAAGTACATCATTCTCGTCAGAGCGATATTCTTTTGCATAACGAACACGTACATCAAATTTTTTCTCACCTTCATATTTCTGTGTTGCTGTTTTTCCTCCAAATGACATTTCCAAAACTGCTTGTGCATCTGAAAGTGTGACACCATAAGCAGCCATTTTTTCTCTATCTAAAATTACACTAACCTCAGGTTGACCAATGTTTCGCAAAATACCTACATCTTTAATTCCATCCACATTTTTAATTTGATCAATCACTTTATTAGCTATTTCATCGAGTTTATTTAAATCATCACCATATATTTTCACTGCGTTAGATGCGTTGATTCCAGCAACACTTTCAGCAACGTTATCAATAATTGGTTGCGAATAATTATATCCAATTCCTTGATATTTACTCAATTTTGTATCCATTTCCTTGATAAGTTCTTGTAACGAAATTTTACGTTTCCACTCGTCTTTTGGTTTTAGATTAACCTGCATTTGCACATAATAAAAACCACTGGGATCTGTACCATCATTACTTCGTCCTGTTTGGGAAAGGACTCCGTTAACCTCATCAAAGCTGTTGATTTCTTTTCTTAAAACATGAACCATTTTTACAGTTTCATTTAAACTCTGACTCATAGGCATTTTCGCTTCAACCCAAAGCGCTCCTTCGTTTAGTTCTGGCAAGAATTCGGTTCCTAAAAACTTAGCAGATACAAACGTTATTATCATAAACAGAAGCGAGAAAACAAGTGTTTTTCTTTTATGTCTAAATGTCCATGCAAAACCTCTTTCTACAAGGCGATTCCAAAAATTAACAAACGGATTATTTTTCTCTCGTACATTTTTATTTAACAGAAGATGCGATAATACAGGAACAAGTGTCAATGTAAAAATCAAAGCTCCAAGTAATGCAAAACCTAAGGTAAATGCTAACGGTGAGAACATTTTTCCTTCTACTTTCTGAAATGAAAATATTGGAATTAAAGCTGTGATGATAATCAATTTAGAAAAGAAAATAGCTTTACCCATCTCTGTTCCTGTTTTTTTGATTACACTTCCAATGGCTAATTTGTTATAGGCCTGCATTCCTTTTTTATGAGCCAAATGGTCGAGCGTGACAAAAATCCCTTCTACCATGACGACGGCACCATCGATAATAATACCAAAGTCAACTGCTCCTAACGAAAGTAAATTGGCACTCATTCCCTTTAATTTCAGACATAAAAAGGCGAAGAGCAAGCATAATGGTATAATTATGGCAACGGTAAGCGTAGTACGCCAATCTGCCATGAACAAGAACACGATAACTGTTACAAAAATGATTCCTTCAAAAAGGTTATGCATTACTGTTGCAGTAGTGAAATTCATCAGATTGTCACGATCATAAAACGTTACCATTTTAACATCTTTTGGAAGGACTGAATTGTTTAATTCATCTATTTTTTCCTTAACACGTTCAAGTACTTCTTTCGGGTTTTCACCTTTTCGCATTACGACGATTCCTTCAACAACATCATCGTTCTTGTCTAAACCAACTTGACCTACTCGCGGATATGAACTTTCTTTTACATCTGCAAGATTTTTAACTAAAACAGGATTTCCTCCAGCATCAGTAACAATAATATTTTCAATATCTTTAATAGAGCTTAATAAACCTACTCCACGTACAACATAAGCTTGTCCGTTCTTTTCTATAACATCACCTCCTACATTGAGATTACTTTTATTTACTGCCTCAAAAACTTCAAGAGGTGTAATATCATATTTAGATAATCTTCCCGGATCTACACTAATTTCATATGTTTTTTCTTGACCTCCAAAAGCAACTAAATCAGCAACTCCTGGAACAGAACGAAGTTGTCTATCAATTACCCAGTTTTGAAGTGTTAACAAGTCTCGAGTATCTCTGTCTTTACTTTGTAATGTATATCTAAAAACCTCACCTGTTGGTCCATAAGGCGGTTGCACATCTGGCTCAACACCATCGGGAAGTGAAACAGTTCGTAACTGATTATTAACCTGCTGACGTGCAAAAGAATCATCAACATCATCATCAAAAATTATTTTAATAACTGATAGTCCAAACATTGTAACGCTACGAACACTCGTTTTTTTCTGAACTGAGTTCATAGAAATTTCTATTGGAGTAGTTACAAAACGCTCTATTTCTTCAGTGCTTCGCCCATTCCATTCAGTTACAATGATAATTTGTGTGTTAGTTACATCTGGAAAAGCTTCTATAGGCATATTTTTGAATGCTACAAAACCAGAAATCACAAGGATTCCAACCCAAAAGAAGGTGAATGCTTTATTCTTTAAAGAAAAAGCAATTATATTTCGAATAAATTTATTCATAATTAATCATTTAAGGCATCATAAACCAATAGTTGATTGTGAGTCATTACTTTTTCTCCATTACTCAAACCGCTAGACACATAAGTAATATTGCCTACCTGACGGAAAATTTCAATAGGTCTTGTCTCAATGTTATTCCTGTCTTTATATACCATGACAAAATTCTTGCTCTTATCAAATATTACAGCATCAGAAGGAATAGCCAACATTTTATTATTATTTTCTGTGTAGGATAATTTTATGTTAGCACGCATTTCGGGCTTTAGAATGTAACCTGGATTAGGAAGTTTTATTAAGACCTTCATAGCTTTAGTCTCTGGATCAATGATATTAAAAATTTTATCAACTTTTCCATTAAAAACTTTATCAGGATAACTCAATGTTGTAATTGCTGCGTTTTCACCCTCTTTAACCTGATTAATATCACTTTCATTAACATTCGCAATAGCCCAAACATCATTGATTTCAGCAATATCAAAAATGTTATCACTTCTGTCATTACGAAGTAACATATCTTGATTTATTTTTTTCTCGATTACGAATCCGTTTAAAGGCGAACGCACTTCATAAATGGCTCCTTGTCTGATGTTGTAAATTTTATAGGTTTCCTGAATACGATACAGCTGAGACTTAGCCTTATCAAGATTACTTTTAGCTTCAAAAACATCACGCTCAGCATTTAATTTTCCTTCAAAAAGTTCTTGTGCAACTTTTAAATTATTTTTAGCAACAACAACGTCATTTTTAGCATCTTCCAATTGCTTTTCGAAATCTGCAACTTCAGTACTTCTTATCGTAGCTAACAATTGACCTTTTTTTACATAATCGCCTAACTCGACATACACTTTTGAAACACTACCTCCTACAACAGGAAATACTTCAATAGTTTTATTATTATCAGTAGTGATTTTTCCATAATACGTTAATTCATTTTTTAACGGTTGCATGGAAACAACAGAAGTTTTTGTTGTTTCTAACATTTTGTCACTTAAAACAAAAGTTTCTTTTATTTCTCCTTTTTCAACTTCCTTTTTGCAAGAAGTTAAAGCTAAGGCTGACAAGGTTATGATAATTAAATGTTTCATTTTAAAAAACAATAGTGTTAACAATATGATTAAGTTCTTCGCTTGAAAGTATAAACTGTTTGCGCATTTCATTTATTTGAAGAATACTTTGGTTGTAACTCTCCATGAAATCTGTAAATTCAAACAACGTGATATTACGTTTTTGGAAATTTTGCAACACACCATTATAGACAGTATCTAGATTTTGATTAATAGATTGTGACATTGAGCTGTATTGCTTTTTTTGTTCATTCCAAAGTGATAGTGCATTTTTTAAATCTTGTTGCAATTCAAGTGTTTTGTAATCTTTACTGGCTCTAATTGCTCCAAGTTGAGCTTCGGCAAGTTTAATATTCCCTTTATTTTTATTCCAAAGTGGTAGCGGAATTCCCAATGTAAAATTCACTTGATTGTGAAATGCTCCACCGTGCTGATCATAAGAGAATCCAGCATTTATATCAGGTACAGATAATGATTTTTGTAGTTTTATAGCTGTTTCCTGATTCTCAACTTGTTTTACTGCAAGCAAATAATCTGGACTTTTTTCTTGGGCAAGTTTAAACAAGCCTTCTTCGTCATATTTGGGTTCATTAAATTTTTGAATTACTTCAAACTCATTCACCGTTGGTGTAATTATTTCAGAGTTTCCTGTTAAAAGAGCCAAATTTTGTCTTTGTTGACTAATATCTTTTGCAATGGCTATTTTATCGTTTTTTAAATTTAGTAGTAACGACTGTAGTCTAACAACATCTTTTAATGGAATGTTTCCTTTTTCTGCCTGAATCTCATACGATTTTAACAGCGTTTCAATTTGAGTTGTTTGCGATGCTATACTTTCAATTTTCTTCTGATCAAAATAAATTGAGTAAAAACTTTGTCTCAAATTGTACTTCAAATCATTCAAAAGTTGTTCAAACTGAAGTTCTGCTAGTTGAGCATTAGATTTTGCTAAGTCAACTTCATTTCTTTTTTTACCCCCTAAATAAATAAGTTGTTGAATAGCGACTGCTTTTTGACCATTCTTACCAATAACAAAAGTTTTATTAGCATCAGGATTTAACAAGTTTATTTCCCCAGAAACGTAGGGTTGATCCCAAATTCGGGCTTGTATTATTGCAGCTTTTGAAGCATCGATGCCATATTGCTGCGCAATTAAAATTAGATTGTTTTTTTGCAAAGCATCATCACAATCCTTAAGTGTCATATTTTTTTGCGAATAAAAAGTATGCAGAAAAAGCAAACTGGTTATTAAGATTGGTAGTCTCATTTGTATTGTAATTAAATCAATACAAATTTTCAAACACTAACCTTAAAACAGCCTTAAATCTGACCTTAAAAAAAACTTAAAAATGATTAAACTTTTTTAAGCAATAGGAAACTTGATTGTAAACAAATGTGAGTTGTTTTTATATTCGTACGAAAGTGAAGCTTTATGAATATCCAATACTCTTTTTGCAATCCTCAAACCAAGACCAGAGCCAGCAATTTTTTGGTTGTTGCTTCCTCTTAAAAAAGGTTTAAAAATTTTATTTTCTTCATCAGAATTCAATTTTTCTCCTGAGTTAATCAGTCTAATTTCTAATTCATTACTTTTAGTCTCTTCTATTAAAACATTTATTTTTTTATCATTAGAATACAAATAAGCATTTTTGAAAAGATTACAAAAAACGATTTCCAGCAATCCATAAATTCCATTAACTTCTAGACTACTCTCTTCACTTATAATTTCAAAATTCATATTGAAATCAGTAAATGATTTTAAAGTTTTCTCATAGGAACTGAAAATAATTTCATCTACACGTTCTTTTTTAAATTTTGGAGTAAAATTACTTGAGTTAATCTGCGCTAATAATAACATCGAATTAATCAAATCTGAAATCTGATTAATATCATTACGCATGCTCTTTAAATAATCAAAAGTCACTTCAGAATGATTATCTTGATTTAAAAGATTATCAAGTTGTAGTGTAAGCCTACTAACAGGAGTTCTTAATTCATGTGAAGCGTTTGATGTAAACTCTTTTTGAGCAATATAAGAAGTTTCGATACGTGACATTAACTGATTGAAAGCAATAGAAAGCAAATTAATTTCATCAGCACTAGAGTTTTCTTCCAATTTGGTATTTAATTTATTGATGGAAATTGTTGTAATTACTTTTTGAAAATCGTCTAACGGGCGCAATAATTTTTTAATGAAATAATAGGTCATTAACCAAACTAAGGTTGTTCCTGCAAAGAAGACTACAAGTAAAATTTGTAACAAATGCTCTAGTTTGTTGTTTCCATATTTATCTTCTGCGGCAATTAAAACATAATAATCTTCTTTTTCGTAGTCATAGAAAATTCCGAAAATATCGTTTTCACCATCTCTGGAATAAACTCTTTTACTTTTTTTTATTTTTTTTAATAAATCGATATTCCATTTCACAGAAGTATCATCAATACTACTGTAAATAAGCTTGAAATTGTGGTTAAAAATTAGTGTTTTTTCGTTGTAGAGTTTATTAATTGTATTTCTATCAATTACTTTTAGTATCTGATTATCAATTTCCTTTACTTCAAGAAGTAATTTAGTTGTAGTTAAAGCTTTTTCTTCTAAGCGATTCATAAATTCTTGTCTTCGAAAAGAAGAATATGAAAGATATATCAATACTGCAGAAACACCATATAATATTGAAAATGCAATACTAACATTAACAGCTATTCGTCTTTTTAAAGTCATGAGTCAGCTTTTAAATAATACCCAAAACCAGGTCGTGTATGAATGAGTTTCACCTCATGATTCCTGTCTATTTTTTTTCTTAAGAAGTTGATATAAACTTCAATCGTATTTAGATTGGTATCAAAATGTACATCCCAAATTTGCTCAGAGATACTTTGTTTAGAAAGAACTCTACCTTTTGCTTTAGCGAGTAATAATAGTAACTGATATTCCTTTTGGGTTAGATCAATAGTATTTCCAGCTCTTTTTACAATCATTGTATCTGGCGAAATTTCTAAATCTTCTACTATTATGAGGTTTTCTTTCAATTGGGGAACCGAGCTTCTTCTTAATACCGAATAAATTCGAATCAATAATTCTTCTAAGTGGAAGGGTTTTACCAAATAATCATCACCACCCAATTGAAAGGCATCCATCTTATCGTTTAAATCACCATAAGCGCTAATCATTATTATTGGTGTATTTTTATCTGTTACTCTTATTTTATTACAAACATCCAGACCATTGAGTTTGGGAACATTTATATCAAGAAGGTACAGATTGTAACTATTAGATTTTATTTGACGGAAAAACACTTCTCCATCAAAAACACAATCACAATCCATATCATTAGCCTTCAAAAAATTACTAATTTCTTTAGACAAGATTAAATCGTCTTCCAACAATAGGATTTTTGTCATTTTGTTCTCTTTGAAGTAAAGGTAAGAAAGTAAAAATAATGGAACAACCGTAAATAAAAAAAGCACTCAAATTGAGTGCTTTTTGTGGGCGATGAGGGGTTCGAACCCCCGACCCCCTCGGTGTAAACGAGGTGCTCTGAACCAGCTGAGCTAATCGCCCGAAATTATTTTGAATGTCTTCGAGAAACATTTGTGGGCGATGAGGGGTTCGAACCCCCGACCCCCTCGGTGTAAACGAGGTGCTCTGAACCAGCTGAGCTAATCGCCCAATAACATTGGAAGCATGTCTTCCGTTATTGTGGGTGCAAATATAGGACAGTTTTTTATATCTGCAAACATTATTTAAAAAAAATTACACAATTTCTGCAACAACGAAGGTACTTCCGCCTATGTAAATAAAATCATTCGAAGCTGAAACTTTCAACACTTCCTCATAAGCTTTTGACACCGAATCATATACATCCCCAATTAACCCATACTCTTTTGCTTTTTCTTGAAGAAGGTCTGCATTTAATCCTCTTGGCACATTTGGCTTAGAAAAATAATATTTTGCGTTTTTTGGAAAAAGAGGCAAGATATCTTCCAAATCTTTATCATTTACAACCCCTAAAACAAAATGAAGCGTATCGAATTTTTGCTTCTGAATCTGATTTAAGACTATTTTTAAGCCGTGACTATTGTGAGCCGTGTCACAAATCACTTTAGGGTTTTCATTTATTTGTTGCCAACGACCAAGCAAACCTGTATTTTCGACAACATTTAAAAGCCCTTTCTTAATATCATCTTCAGAAATATTCAATTGCTGTTTCAAAATAGTTATAGTTTGAAGAACAGTCTTTTTATTGCGATACTGATAGTCTCCAAGCAATCCGGAAGGATAATCTTCTGAAATCAAATCGGAAGCAAAATAAATATCTGAATTACATTCCTCTGCCTTTCTCATGAAAACTTTTTTAGTTTCTTCGGTATACTCACCAATAACAACTGGAATATAAGGTTTTATTATTCCGGCTTTTTCGTAAGCAATCAATTCTAACGTATCACCCAAAAAATGAGTATGATCAAATCCAATATTCGTAATAACCGAAACCAGTGGTGTAATAATATTTGTAGAGTCTAGTCTACCTCCCATCCCTACTTCTATCACTGCAATATCCACGTTTTCCTGAACGAAGTAATCAAACGCAAGTCCTACAGTCATCTCGAAAAAACTAAGACTATTTTCTTCAAAAAATGACTTATTCTTTGTTATAAATTCAACCACAAAATCCTCAGAAATCATTTCACCATTAATTCTTATTCGTTCTCTGTAATCTTTTAAATGTGGTGAAGTATACAAACCTACCTTTAAACCAGCTTCTTGCAATATTGAAGCAATCATAGACGATGTAGAACCTTTACCGTTGGTTCCTGCAACATGAACCGCTTTTATTTTATTTTCCGGATTTCCTAAATGATTCGTCAGTAATACTGTATTCGTTAAATCTTTTTTATAGGCTGATGCTCCTTGCTGTTGATACATTGGCAATTGGGCAAACATCCAGTTTATAGTTTCTTGATAAGTCATTTTACTTCTATTTTATCACTTCTGTACTATACACAAAATAAAACCTATATTTTTTAGTTATTTAGATTATAGACTTTTATCTTTAGTGCAAAATTGAGATTTTTTTTTAAAATACATTACAACAAATAAGACTTATGATTGGATTTTTATTACAGGCTCAAAACGACACAATTGCTCAAGCCGCAGGTGCAGTGGTTGAGAATATTGCTCCTAATACTGAAATATCTGTATTAGAATTTATTTTTAAAGGTGGTTTTTTCCTTATCCCTATTGCTTTACTATTATTTTACACGATTTATATTATAATTGAACGCTATATATACATTAAAAAAGCTACAAAACACGATCCTCATCTATTAAAAGACATTAGAACTCATTTGAGTAGTGGAAATATTGATTTAGCCGTAACAGCTGCAGAAAGAGATGGAGCAGCATCTGCTAATGTGATTAAGGAAGGCATCATGACGATAGGAAGACCAATTGCAGAAATTGAATCAAATATGGAAAAAGTAGCCAATATCGAAATTGGTCAAATGGAAAGAAAACTAGGAGTTTTAGGACTTATTGCCGGTATTGCTCCAACTTTAGGATTCATTGGTACTATTTCAGGAGTTATTAAAATTTTCTACAGCATATCAGTTACTGAAAATATTAGTATTGGTAATATCTCGGGAGGATTATACGAAAAAATGATTAGTAGTGGTGCTGGACTAATTGTGGGTATTGTTGCCTACTCGGCTTACCATTTATACAATAGCATGATTGATAACTACTCATTAAACATGCAACGTCACGTATTAGAATTTGTTAATATAATTCAGAGACCAAATGCCGATAAAACGAAATAAACGATTTGAAGCTGAAGTAGCAACAAGCTCACTCAGTGACATCATGTTCTTCTTGCTTTTGTTCTTCTTGATTATCTCGACATTAGCAAATCCGAATGTGATTAAAATGACATTGCCAAAATCTAAAAACAACGAAAAAACAAATAAGCAACTTATTAGCTTATCTGTAACAGAAGAAAAACGTTTTTATTTAGACAAGCAAGAAGTTCCTTTTGAAGAGCTAGAAACACAACTTTTAGCAAAAATTGGAGACAATAAAGAACAAGCAGTTGTTGTGCGCATTCCTTACAACTTGCAAGTTCAAGACTTGGTAGATGTATTACAAATAGGTGTAAAAAACAATTTGAAGTTCGTAATTGCCACGAGTGCCAAATAATATTTTTAACTAATTAGAATCTTTCTTTTAGCCTGATTTTTTCAGTATTTAAGAAAGATTTTTTTATACCCGCCAAAATGAACAAAATAATCGTATTCGCATCTTTATTCCTTTTTGGATGCTCCTCATTTGACAAAATAGCTAAAGTAAATAAATTTGATAAAGAAGAGGGATACAATTCTTTTACAAATTCAGAATTAAAGTTAAAATCTCTTTCGTTTGGAGATGTGTTTTTTGCAAGTAATTTGGCAGAATTTAAAAAGCTAAGTCCTAAGAAAAAACCTGAATTCAAAAATATTATTGTTTACGGCAAAACCATTTATGACCCAATTTATGATTATTATATTTTATCCAAAGATGATACTTCAGGAAATAAGAATTACACGACTATAGACAGTAGTTTTACAGATTCAAAATTCATCATCAAAATATCTAAAAAGACACCAAAAGATGATTATAGTTTTATTTTAAAAAACTTAACTCCTCTTCAATAAAAAAGCCGACCAAATGGTCGGCTTTTTTTATTTTTTATTAATTCAAACTAAAGTTGTAAATAATCTTACCCACTTGCCTATCGGGTGCATCGTCACTGGCTTGCCATTTAGTATTCATTGCAGCTATTTTGGCTTGCTGCAACAAGCATGACGCTGTATTTGTAGTTCCTTTTACACCAGGAACAGCCTCAATAGTATTTCCGTTTTTATCTACAGTAACTTGGACAGCCACATTTCCTTCTTCATTACAAGTATAATTAGGTCTCGGCTTAGACAAGGCTTTTCTATTCCCTAGAGAATATCCAATTCCGCCGCCGTTTCCGCTTCCAGAACCTCCGCCTGAACCAGATCCGGAACCGCTTCCCGTTCCTGTTCCGTTGCCAGTACCATTACCGCCTCCGGTTCCTCCACCAGAGCCACCACTACCGTAATAATCGTTAGAACCTAAACTTCCGTTAGCTTTACCTTTATTTCCAGAGCGCGAATCATCACCATCTCCACCTTTTTTGGAACCACTCAAAATACTTGATAAGGCATCATTAGTATTTTTAGACACTTTAGGCTTTGTTTCGACAACAGGTTTTGGATCAATTTTAACCTTTGGCTTTTCGGTTTTTACAGGATTTACTTTTTTAGGAATAACCGCTGTATTTTCATCAGTACTACTTTCACTAGAAATAATATCTTCTTCTGGTTCAGATTGTGCTGGTGTTGGTTTTGCAATGCTTTTTACATTCAGTTCTTCATTTTGAAAATCTTTTCCAGAACCAAAATCACTGTTACCAAAATTAATGGTTACTCCGCCTCCACCGCCTCCACCAGCTAGCATCGCTAAATCCTTAGCATTAGCGGGAGGCCAAAAACGTATAAAAAATAAAATCAGCAGAAAAAGCACATAAATCACAACCGTTAAGAGTAATGATTTACGTTTTTCTTCTGCTGATAATTCTAAAGTCTTCATTGTATTGCTCTTGTTAACAATAATAGTAACGAAAATACTATTTTTTTGTTATGTTACAGAACAAAAATACAAGAATTATACCATTCTTTGCTTCGACTATGCTCAGCATAAACTCGTTCAGAAACCGAAATTGTTAAACAAGTTGTTTAAGGGCAATTTCAAAAGCTCTTGCACTTATATTCTTTTTATCTGAACCTGCGTCAAATGTTTTTTGGATTGCTTTTTTAATTACTTCTGAAGTATCGTTAAAGATCGCCTCATCTGTCATAGCAACTTTTTTCTCCATGAAGTAAGCAAATACACGAGCCATACCACAGTTAGAAATAAAATCAGGAATTAAACTCACTTTACTATCTGTTTCTTCCATGATAGGACCAAAGAAAATTTCTTTATCTGCAAACGGAACATTAGCACCACAAGAAATAACTTCTAAACCAGCTGAAATCATATTTTCAACTTGCTCTTTTGTAACTAATCTTGAAGCGGCACATGGCGTGAAAATTTCGGCACCAATAGTCCAAATTTTTTGATTAATTTCTTCAAAAGAAATCATGTTATCAGCTACTAATTTGTTTCCGTCTTTATTAAGGAATAATTGAGTAATTTCTTCAAATGAAAAACCATTTTCATTAATTAAACCTCCGTCTCTATCAATAATACCTACAACTTTAGCACCCATTTCTGCTAAATAGAAAGCTGCTGCTGAACCTACATTTCCAAATCCTTGAACAATTGCTTTTTTACCAACAATACTTCCACCATAAATATCATAATAATGGCGTACAGCTTGCGCTACACCATAGCCTGTAATCATATCGGCAACAGTATATTTTCTTTGGATATCAGGTGAGAAGGTTGTGTTTTCAATTACCTTAACCACACCTTGACGTAATTGTCCTATGCGATTAATTTTATCTGCCTCAGTTGGCTTAAAATGTCCGTTAAAAACACCTTCTTGCGGATGCCAAACGCCACAATCTTCAGTCATTGGGATCACTTCGTGAATTTCGTCAACATTTAAATCACCTCCAGTACCATAATAGCTTTTTAATAATGGAGACACGGCTTTATACCAACGTTGCAAAACTTCTTTCTTACGAGGGTCGTTAGGATCAAAGTTAATTCCTGATTTTGCACCACCAATTGCTGGTCCAGAAACAGAGAATTTAACTTCCATTGTTTTTGCTAACGAAAGAACTTCATTCATATCTAACCCTTTTCGCATACGAGTTCCACCTCCAGCAGCACCTCCTCTTAGCGAGTTTATAACTGTCCATCCTTCAGCATCTGTTTCAGGATCTTTCCAATTAAATACTACTTCAGGTTCTTTATTTTCGAATTTTTTTAATAGTTCTTTCATTATGTTGTGGTTTGTTAATTTTTGTGCAAATATAAAAAAATAGAATAACGCAAAATTATGCATTATTCTATTTTAATTTTTATTTAAAAAGAATGTATTAGTTCGCTTTTCCTAATAATTCATTTTTTAATTTATCATCAACTGGTTTATCAGACAACCAAATTCCAAATAATGCTTTTTTGAAGTCTGTTCCTTGGATTTTTCCTTTGAATTTGTCATTTTTAAAAATATGAACTGAAGTATCTGTAGGATTATAAATTAAGTTGAAAACGTCTTTTTCTACAATCTCATCACTTAAATATTTCTTTAACTCTTCAATTCTAGGTCTTAATTCGTTTATGTTATCACCTGCCGATTTCTCAAAGCCAATCTCCATATTTCTTGTCAATTTTCTTGAAGAAACTAACGAAGAAGTTATTTGAATACGGATTGCCATTTCAGAATCACTTTCTAAAATATCTTTAGGATCTTGAGAAAGTCTAGATAAATATAAAGCTTGAACGTAAACATCAACAAACATCTTTGAACGAGTTCCGTATCCATTTAGCTCTAAAGTTTTATTTTCGAAAGAAATTGTTCTTGGAACAACAACTCCATCTTGTTCAAATTGAGTTTGAGCAGAAGCCGTAAATGATTGAATCCCAAATAGTAGGATAAACAAAGATAAAAGGGCATTTTTCATTTTGAGGTTTTTTAAAAATTTGCGCAAAATTAGACATTAATATTTTACAAAAAGCCTTCAAAATGTTAAAAAAAATAAAAAAATTATATTCTGTAAATATTCCCTGAACTATGGTCCTTGATTGCACCTGTTACACTCGCTAAAACATTAACTTCGTTTCTAATTTTTAAAACCCCTAGCAAAGCAAAAATCAAAGCTTCTTTAAATTCAATGGTCTTTGTATCAGGTATTTTAATTATTATTTCTGGAAGATAAAACTTCATTCTTTCCAAAAGAAAATCATTATAGGCACCCCCACCTGTCACTAGTAAGGCTCCTTGTTTTTTAGGCAAAGCCAAAGAAATTTGAAATGCAACATGTTCAACAAAAGTTCGCAATTTATCTTTTTCAGATATTGAATAGGTTTCTATCAAAGGTAACATTTCTGTTTTAACAAATTCAAAACCTAATGATTTAGGGTACTTCTTTTTATAGTAGCCAAAATTATTTAAGTCTGTAAACAATTCATTTTTAACAAATCCACTTTTCGCAATTTTCCCACCATCATCATACTTAAACCCTAATTTTTCGGCATAAAAATTAAGGACAGTATTTACGGGTGAAATATCAAATGCAATTCGATTATTATTTTCCTCAAAAGAGACATTTGAAAATCCACCCAGATTTAAACAGTAATCAAAATTTGAAAATAAAATCCTATCTCCAATAGGAACCAAAGGTGCACCTTGCCCTCCCATTTTAACATCTTGAACCCTAAAATCACAGACTACATTTTGATGAATCAAATTAGCTATTTTAGGCAAATTACCTATTTGAAGCGTTATTCCCTTTTGGGGTTGATGTAGTATAGTATGACCATGTGAACAAACGGCATCTAAATTTTCTATTTTATTTTTACTAATAAAATTTGAAATGATTTTAGATAATAAACTTGTATATTCTTCATTTAGCTCTGTTAATTCTGTTTCAGAAAAATCAACAGCTATTTTTAATTTACTTATCCATTCTTCTGAGTAAGCAACTGTTTCACTTTCATGAATTTCAAAAGTCCATTTACCTTCTTTAATTGTGAAATTTATATGTGCTAAATCAACTCCGTCAAGCGAGGTTCCTGACATAACACCTACAACGTTATAGCTTTCATTTTGCATGGGTTAAAATTAATAATTCTTATTGAAAAATTGGTTTTAATAGCTATATTTGAAAACTTTTTAAAGATTACAAACAAAACACAAAATAAAATGAACTTTAACTTATCTGAAGAGCAATTAATGATTCAGCAAGCAGCGAGAGATTTTGCTCAAAATGAATTACTTCCTGGAGTGATCGAAAGAGACGAACACTCTATTTTTCCTACTGAACAAGTAAAAAAAATGGCTGAACTAGGTTTCCTAGGTATGATGGTAGATCCAAAATATGGTGGAGCTGGACTTGATAGCCTTTCTTATGTTTTAGCAATGGAAGAAATTGCAAAAGTTGATGCTTCTGCAGCGGTAATTATGTCTGTAAACAACTCTTTAGTTTGTGCAGGTTTAGAAAAATATGGTTCTGAAGAACAAAAAGTAAAATATTTAACACCCCTTGCAAAAGGAGAAGTAATTGGAGCATTCTGTTTATCGGAACCAGAAGCTGGTTCTGATGCTACTTCACAAAGAACAACTGCAATTGATATGGGAGATCATTATTTAGTAAACGGTACTAAAAACTGGATTACTAATGGTGGTACTGCCTCAACATATTTAGTAATTGCTCAAACAGATGCTTCTAAAGGTCACAAAGGAATCAATGTTCTTATTGTTGAAAAAGGAATGCCAGGTTTTGAAGTAGGACCTAAGGAAAAGAAAATGGGTATTCGTGGTTCAGACACTCACACATTATTATTTAATGATGTAAAAGTTCCAAAAGAAAATAGAATTGGTGAAGATGGTTTCGGATTTGCTTTTGCAATGTCGACATTAAATGGTGGTCGTATTGGTATTGCTTCCCAAGCATTAGGAATTGCTCAAGGATCTTATGAATTAGCATTAAAATATGCACAAGAGCGTGTTGCTTTTGGCAAACCAATTTTCCAACATCAAGCAATTGCATTCAAATTAGCCGATATGCATGTAAAAACCACAGCTGCTCGTTTATTAGTACACAAGGCTGCGGCTGAAAAAGATCAAGGTTTAGATATTGCTCATTCTGGAGCTATGGCCAAATTATACGCTTCTGAAGTTGCACTAGAAGTTGCAAATGATGCAGTTCAGATTCATGGAGGTAATGGTTATGTTGCGGAATACCATGTTGAAAGAATGATGAGAGATTCTAAAATTACTCAGATTTATGAAGGAACTTCAGAAATTCAAAGAATTGTAATATCAAGAGGATTAGTTAAATAATAATTCTTCGATTAAACTCGATTAAATAAAAAAAGGCTGGGCGTTAAAAAACCCAGCCTTTTCCTCTCATTTTCAATTAACTAAAAAACACCTATTTCTCTGAAATAACTTTTAAAACACTTTGACCTCTATCAGTCGTTACTTTAACAAAGTACAATTGTGCTTCACCAACACTGAATTTTGGTGTAATTGTAACTTCTTTATTAAAATACGCATCATTATCATCTTGTGACATTAATAAAGTTCCTGTTGAATTATAAATATCAATTTTAGCTTTTGAAATATAGTCAAATTGATATCTAATAGTCAACTGATCTCTAAACGGAACTGGATAAACGGTAAAAATAGGATCCGAACTTACAAGTGAATTATAAACAAAAGTAGTTGGGAGTGATGTCACTTGTAATGGAACTCTAACTCTACACTGATCAAATGCATTGTTTATTGCATCTACAGCTTTATTAACATCTGAATGATTCAAACCTCCAATATTCATTCCACCCAGAGCATCATTCGCTAGGTTAAATAAATTACCAACTGTTGCTCCTCCATGTGATGTAAAATAATTTATAACTGAAGATGGTATTGTGAATTCTTTATAGGTCCCCGGAATAGGAACACTAGAACCACAAGCAACATCTTGAGTAGCAAATTTAATTTCTAATGGAAAGCTAAGAAGTGTTGGATCAACATGTATATTAAAGAACAACGTCATTGTTTGACTCAACAAATTATTATTTATAGCTCCCATTTTTGGACCTGATTTAGTAAGCGGGTTACCATCATTTCTCCATGAAGATGGTACTCCCGCTGGATTATCGTAGTAATCATAGCCTACCAATGCTCTTGGTGTTCCACCACCAGGCAACATTATAAAGATTTTATTATTTGCTATATTAGCAGCTCCAGTAATATCAGAAGCGAATAATCTAAAATAATTTCCTGTTGCTACTCTACCAAAATCAAATGTACCTCCAACATCGGTTATTGCATCCAACATAATTAGATAATCATTTGTTGGAGCTCCTTCTACAGTACAAGCACTACCGTTATAAGCACCATAATATCCTTGTGTATAAGTACAATGAGGACCATCACAAACTATTAAACTAACTCTAATTTCCGCACTATCTCGACAATCATTACGATCTAACAGTACAACTGTATGTAGTCCAGTACCAAGATTATTGAACACATGTGGTGAAGTGGCTGGCTCAAAAGGACTTCCGTCGATACTAATTGTATAGCTGCCTGCTCCTCCAGAGAAAGTAGCAGTAATACTACCGCTGTTAGTTCCAGCACAATTTTCAGGTTCAGCAGTTAAAGAAAGTTCAACTTCTGTTGGTTGACCTACTTGCTCACTACCTTCATAGATACAATTATTAGCATCTCTTACAATCCAAGGATAATTTCCGGCTGCAAGATTACTATAAACAACTCCTGAAACTTGTGATGCAAAACCTCCTCCGTTAAAGTTTATCATATAAGGACCTGTTCCGCCACTAAAGTTTAAAGTAACTGATCCTGTTGAACCACTGTTACAAAGTACATCGGTATGAGAATCGCTGACTTGTAATTCAGACGGTTGATCCACTGCTTCACTACCTTCATATGTACAGTTATTAGCATCTCTCACAATCCAAGGATAGTTTCCGGCTGCAAGATTACTATAAACAACTCCTGATGCTTGTGATGCAAAGCCTCCTCCGTTAAAATTTACCATATAAGGTCCTGTTCCTCCACTAAAGTTTAAAGTAACTGATCCAGTAGAACCGCCATTACAAAGTACATCAGTATGAGAATCGCTAGCTTCTAAAGCGGATGGTTGACCCACTGTTTCACTGCCCTCATAAGTACAGTTACTAGCATCTCTCACAACCCAAGGATAATTTCCAGCTGCAAGATTACTGTAAACAGCTCCTGAAACTTGTGATGCAAAGCCTCCTCCGTTAAAATTAACCATGTAAGGTCCTGTTCCTCCACTAAAGTTTAAAGTAACTGATCCAGTAGAACCGCCATTACAAAGTACATCAGTATGAGAATCGCTAGCTTCTAAAGCGGATGGTTGACCCACTGTTTCACTGCCTTCATATGTACAGTTATTAACATCTCTCACAACCCAAGGATAATTTCCAGCTGCAAGATTACTGTAAACAGCTCCTGAAACTTGTGATGCAAAGCCTCCACCGTTAAAATTAACCATGTAAGGACCTGTTCCTCCACTAAAGTTTAAAGTAACTGATCCAGTAGAACCTCCATTACAAAGTACATCGGTATGAGAATCGTTAGCTTCTAAAGCGGATGGTTGACCCACTGCTTCACTGCCTTCATATGTACAGTTATTAACATCTCTCACAACCCAAGGATAATTTCCAGCTGCAAGATTACTGTAAACAGCTCCTGAAACTTGTGATGCAAAGCCTCCACCGTTAAAATTAACCATGTAAGGACCTGTTCCTCCACTGAAATTCAAAGTAACTGATCCAGTAGAACCTCCATTACAAAGTACATCGGTATGAGAATCGTTAGCTTCTAAAGCGGATGGTTGATTTATTGTAGCTGTACAAGCTGAGCCGTTTTCTATTGTAGTGGTTGCATCAGTAGTAATTGCCACATAGTTTCCTGCGGTTAAATTATTAAAAGGAATTGGCACTCCATCAGTCAATATGTTCAAAACTTGAGCAACTGGTGTAACCAAATCAGGTAATCTGTATAGATAAACATTATACGGTAATGCTCCTCCTGTTGGTACTACACTAATTGATCCTGTAGCTGCTCCGTTACACAACACATTAGTTGATGTAGCAATACATTGTACAGCACAACCAAACTCTAATGTCCAGGTAGCACTACAATCATTTATACATCCAGTGATTTCATTTATTACTGTCCATTTTACCGTAACTGATGTACTAATTATTGTTGGATTATTAAATGCCAATATTAATGGTGCATCGCCTACATTTGGTGGAGTGGCTCCAGCTGAATAGGTATAACTAGGAGTAATTACATAATCTGAATTCAAAGTAGGATTAAGTCCTGCAAATTGACTCATCCATATTTGGAAATCTGAGTTAGCTTGTGCTTGAGCTATAGATTGTGTTACACCGCATAGTACTGGAGCTGATGCATTTTCTGGACAGATTACTACTGGTAATGCATTTACTGTTACAACTGCTCCATCGTTATTTGTACATTGATTACCATCTGTATAGGTATAGGTAACATTGTATAGACCTGCGCTAAGACCTGCAGCATTGAACAATCCTGAAGCACTTATATTAGCGCCACTCCATGTTCCGCCGGGAGGTGTTGCCGATAGCTGAACTGTAAACCCTGTACAAACTTGGGCATCATTAGTCACAACAGTAGATAAAGCATTTACTGTTACAACTGCTCCATCGCTGTTTGTACATTGATTGCCATTAGTATAGGTATAGGTAACATTGTATGGACCTGCGCTAAGACCTGAAGCATTGAACAATCCTGAAGCACTTATATTTGCGCCACTCCATGTTCCACCAAGAGGTGTCGCTGATAACTGAACTGTAAGCCCTGTACAAACTTGAGCATCATTGGCTACAACATTAGGCAACTCATTCACTATCAAATTTGCCGTACAAGGAGATTCCGTTGGAACTCCATTTTTATCACGAACAATTACTGAATATATCCCCGCTACACCAACAGTAATTGATGCTGTTGTTGCTGTAAAGCCATTAGGACCTGTCCAAGAATAACTATATGGTGCTCCGCCAGATCCATTAATTCCAGTTGCCGTAAACGTAGCTGTTGAACCAGCACATACTTGAGCTGAAGAAGGGCTAACAGAACATGTTGGTGGAATGATAACGGCATCAGAAGCCATTTGTTGATCTTGACTACCTAAAACAACACAGTTACTAAGTGGAGAACATATTTGCTGAATATGGAAATGGTAGGGTGATCCGCTTATTGCAGAAGCTCCATTACCAATACCCCAACCTCCACAACCTACTGAATTTTCGGCAGCCACATGACATCCTAATGCCAACAAAACTTTTGTAGCAGTAGGAATAAATGTTACTGTACAGTAAGTTTGTTGAGTACTTGTTCCTTCTTCATTTCCCCAAACATATGTTATTCCTGTTACTGTTCCATTATAAATCCAAATAGAATTTTTTTCAGGCGACCCTGCATCATTTGTTTGTTGGCAAGCCATTTTGATGGCTGTTTGATCATAATATCCGGCAGGTACACCTCCAGTATTTCCAGCATTAGGTATAGGAAATGTGAAAAGTGATCTTGGACCATAACCAGATAAACCATCTAAAGGATTAACAGTTTCAGCAATACGATTGGCTCCTGTAAAAAAGTCAAAAGCATGTTTAACATTACTCCCCTGGATAATATTAATATTAAATGTTACAGAAGCTGGGACATTAGGAGTCAAATCTACCAATTCAATACGAGTAGGGACTGACTCTCCTTCTCTAAAATGTGAATTTGTCCCTTGTGCATTCCCGTTAGCCCAATTAACTGGACTCGCAGGTGCCGAAGCTGGTCCATTTTTACCCCATTGAGAATTATTAGTATTTGACTGACCATAAAAAGAAGTCTGACAAAAAACTAAGAATAAAAATGACAAAGAAAAGAACCAACCTTTTTTAAATTTAATTTCCTGACAACAGGAACATAAAAGATAATCTACAAACACCCTCGTTGAATGTTGAAAAGAATCAATTAAACATAGGGAATTTTTACGACAAAATAATATAACTTTTTTCATAATAATACGGTTTTAGAACCATATCATTAGTAGATTACAGATAGAAAGAGCTTTTAGTAAAATCAAATTTTTTCCAATCATGAATTGAAACTTTAAAAGTCTTAAGTAAAATAAATACGTAGAAAAAAAAATTAATTGATTATGCGGTAGTATTATTGCATGTAGCAACACAATTAACCAATAGAACCATCTAGTGAGTGATTGATTGATGTGGAAGTATTTAATTGCCTATTGGCAATCACAATCTATCAATAGAACTTTCCATTTAACCTTTTTGAAGGTTTGCTAAGCAAAATTAGAACAATTTTCAATACACTTTCAACAATCACATACGTTTTATAAAATTTTAACAATTTTAACAAGTATCTAATTATCAATTACTTACAATTTATACCTAAAATTAGTTAGAAAGAAAAATAAGTTAAATATTTCATGAAAACATCTGTACAACTTTTCCTTATTTTAAAAAATTCAACATTAAAAAAATGAAAGAAAAAAGTTATAATAATTCAAAAACCATACTTAAAAAATACAATTAAAAAATTTACACAAACAATTGATATATAGATTATTACAGAAAATATTTATCAAATTTTAAAACTAAAAAAAATCAAAATATAATGAAATTCTCATAAATCTAACAAAAAGATGTATTTCATCGATTATTTTGTTAATTTCATCGATTATTTTATATAACTATTTAATTTTGAAGCAGTTAAAAAATGATTTATGAGAAAATTAATTTGTATTGCACTACTTTTTATTGGAACATTCGGAATTGCACAAAGCAAAAATGATTTATGGAAAAAGAGTAATTTAAAAGAGAATACTGAAAAAAATTCCAAATTAAACTTACCTCAAAAAAATATTTTCGATTTAGATTTATCATCAATGAAAAAGATGTTGGCAAAATCTCCAAAAAGAGAAGCAACTAACATTACATCTAACACTATAATCACTTTACCAAACGCAGAAGGTCAAATAGAAAATTTCAGAGTTTATGAAAACACTGTAATGGCTCCTGAATTAGCGGCTAAGTATCCTGAAATTAAATCTTATGTAGCTGTGGGTATTGATAATCCAAATGCTCGTGCCTATTTTAGTAATTCTCCGCTAGGTTTCAAATCAATAACTACCTATCCTAATAAAGAAACAGTTTTTATTGAGCCAATTAATGCTGACAATACAACTTATACCGTTTATAAAAAATCAGAAAAAGAAAAATCATTAGACAATTTTGAATGTAGCATCATTGATGTTGCATCACAAACTACTAGTCAATCAACAACTACATTTGCTCGTGGGGCTGATGATAGCAAATTAAGAACTTTACGTTTAGCATTAGCTTGTACAGGAGAATATGCTGCTTATTTTTCAGGATCAAAAGCTACTACTCTTGCTGCAATGAATAATACAGTTACAAGAATCAACAGTATTTTTGAACGTGATTTTGGAATCAAATTAATATTGGTTGCAAACAATGATCAAATTATTTATACAAGTCCTTCTACTGACCCATATTCTGATTATGCTACTAAATATAACTGGGGAGTTGAGAATCATAACAATTTAACTTCAGTTATTGGTTTGTCTAACTTTGACATAGGCCATTTATTAGGGGCAGGAACTGTAAGCAGTGGAGACTCTGGTGGTATTGGTTCAGTTTGTTCAGACTTATACAAAGGTAGAGGTTATACTTGTGCTTATTCTGGAAACTATCAAGGTGATGCTTTTGATTTGGATTTTGTAGCTCATGAAATGGGTCACCAATTAGGAGCAAGACATACATTTACTCACAAAACAGAAACTGGAAATAATGATCAATTAGAAGCTGGAAGTGGTTCTACTATTATGAGTTATGGAGGTACTTCTATAAAAGATTATCAAAGTTATAAAGATTCTTATTTTCATGCAATTAGTATCCAACAAGTAACTGATTATATTAAGACTAAAACATGTCCAGTTATTATTTCAACAGGTAATGCTGCACCAGTAGTAAATGCAGGATTGGATTTCACGATCCCTAAAGGAACTCCTTTTATGTTAACAGGTTCAGCATCTGATGCTAACACTAGCGATTTGCTAACTTACACTTGGGAACAGATGAATTTAGGAGATGCAAATGTAACAATTCCTTCAGCTACAAGCACTTATGGCCCTTTATTTAGATCATACGCGCCTTCAACTTCTTCTACAAGATATTTTCCTAATATGAACACAATATTAGCTGGTTCAACTAGTACTTCTGGATTATATATCCCTTCAGAAGTTTTACCAGGAGTAGCTAGAACTTTGAATTTCCGTTTAACCGTTCGTGATAACAAAATAGGCGGTGGTGCTAATAATATGGATGATATGATTGTAACTGTTGATGGTATTGCTGGACCTTTTACTGTAGATACTCAAAACACTTCAGTATCATATGCAGCAGGTACTTCACAAACAATTAATTGGACAGTAGCTGGAACAAATGCTAATGGCGTAAATTGTGCTAATGTGGACATTTTATTATCTACTGATGGTGGACAAACTTTCCCTATTGTTTTATTAGCTGGAACTCCAAATGACGGATCACAAAATGTAATGATTCCTAACAATCCTGGAACAACAAATAGAATTATGATTAAAGGAACTAACAATATTTTCTTTGATGTAAATAATGCTAATTTCACAATTACAGGCTCTGTTTCTGCAGATACTACTGCTCCAACAACTTCAACAATTTCAGCTTCTGGAACTACAACTTCATCAACTAACTTATCATGGACTGCAGCTACAGATAACATAGGAGTTACTGGATATAATGTATATCAAAATGGAGTATTAAAAACTACAACTACTGCTACATCTTTAGCGGTAACTGATTTATCTGCTTCTTCAACTTATAATTTCTATGTAACTGCTAAAGATGCTACTGGAAATGTATCTGCTACAAGTAATATTGTGTCTGTTACAACTCAGTCTTTAGTAGATACAAGTGCTCCAACAACTTCAACAATTTCAGCTTCTGGAACTACAACTTCATCAACTAACTTGTCATGGACTGCAGCTACAGATAACATAGGAGTTACTGGATATAATGTATATCAAAACGGAGTATTAAAAACTACAACTACTGCTACATCTTTAGCGGTAACTGGTTTATCTGCTTCGTCAACTTATAATTTCTATGTTACATCTAAAGATGCTGCTGGAAATGTATCATCTGCAAGTAATACTACAAGTGTTACAACACAAGCATTAGCCGATACAACTGCTCCAACTGCTTCGACAATTTCAGCTTCTGGAACTACAACTTCATCAACTAACTTATCATGGACTGCAGCTACGGATAACAATGGAGTTACTGGATATAATGTGTATCAAAATGGAGTATTAAAAACTACAACTACTGCTACATCTTTAGTAGTAACTGGTTTATCTGCTTCGTCAACTTATAATTTCTATGTTACTGCTAAAGATGCGGCTGGGAATGTATCATCTACAAGTAATACTGTATCTGTTACAACTTTAAGTCCAGCTTTAACGTATTGTAATTCGAACGGAAGTACTGGTAGAGAATACATCAATAAAGTCCAACTTGGAACTATTAACAATGTTTCAGGAAATAACAATGGTTATGGTAACTATACTAGTCTAATTACAACTCTTGCTACTGGTTCATCTGCAACAATTACAATAACTCCAGCTTGGAATGGAATGTCAGTTAATGAAGCATATGCAGTTTGGATAGATTATAACAAAAATGGAAATTTTGAATCAAACGAACTTGTTTACAGCAAATCTAAAAGTAAATCTACATCAGTAAGTGGTAGCTTTGTAATTCCTTCTACTGCATTGACTGGAAACACTAGAATGAGAGTTTCAATGAAATATAATGCAATACCAACTGCATGTGAAGTATTTACAAATGGTGAAGTAGAAGATTATACAGTTAACATTGTTACAGGAACTATTGTTAAAGATCAAACAGAATCTCAAACAGCAACTAATACTAAAGATGAAAATTTAGAAATAACTTATAAAGAAGAAATACTTAAAGAACCATTCAAACTATATCCTAATCCAGTTAGAGATGGCATAGTATATTTTAAAGGAATTGGAAATGATGCAACTTACAAAATTTTTAATCTAATAGGACAAGTTGTTGCTAATGGCACAGTAAGTGAGAATTCAGCAAACATAAATAACTTGACACCAGGAAATTATATAATACAAATTTCAGATGACTCATCTGTAAAAACCAAACAATTTATAATTTTATAAATTGATTAAATACGTTAGATTTTAAAAGCTGCCTTAAGGCAGCTTTTTTGTTAGTATCTCACATAAGAGACCTTTTAAAAAATTAATTAACTAAATCCAATCAATTGATTATCAAATTATTATAACACAAATTATTCATAAGAATGAATTCCCCTTCAGAAGGCATAATTTGTGATTTACATGTTATAAGAGTGGCTCCTAGAATTGGCTTAATCCCCGAAACCAAAGACGGGAACAAAGTTGAAAAACAGCTAATGCAAGTTTTACCAAAAGAAATTTGGGGAGAAATTGGCATGGCTATTTCATTTTTAGGGCGCGAAATCTGCCGACCTACCAATCCTAAATGTGATCAATGTCCGATTAATATTCATTGTGACTACTTCAAGACGCTTAAAAATTAGACTGAAGCACAAAATATAACATATTAAAAATCAACACAAAGCAGTTTTTTTTTATGGCGTGCCCCTAAAGGGTGTCGGGCTGTCCACTATATCTTTTGCATTTAACTTGCAAAAGGATATCGTTTCCATCCCTCACGCTATATTTTCAATAAAATAACGGGGCAATTTTTCATTTTTTTATTTCATAAAACTATATAAAACAAAAAACCCCTCATCGAATGATGAAGGGTTTTCTAAAGAAAGGCAGCGACATACTCTCCCACAGGATTGCAGTACCATCTGCGCAGGCGGGCTTAACTTCTCTGTTCGAGATGGGAAGAGGTGAGCCCCGCCGCAATAACCACCTTAAGGTCGTTTTGCAAGGGTGATTTGGTTAAAACCAGACCAACATTACACAATATCTTAACATACTGAGATAAAAATCATTGATCCCTGAGGTATACTCGAAGGGAGAAAGTTTGCCGCGCCCCTTGCGGGGCGCATGCACGTACATAAGCTTACGGGTTATTAGTACTACTCGACTATGACATTACTGCCTTTACATCTATAGCCTATCAACGTGGTCATCTTCCACGACCCTTAAAAGAAATCTCATCTTGTGGTGGGTTTCGCGCTTATATGCTTTCAGCGCTTATCCCTTCCCGACGTAGCTACTCTGCGATGCCCCTGGCGAGACAACAGATACACTAGAGGTCAGTCCAATTCGGTCCTCTCGTACTAGAATCAGATCCACTCAAATTTCTAACGCCCACAGTAGATAGAGACCGAACTGTCTCACGACGTTCTGAACCCAGCTCGCGTGCCACTTTAATGGGCGAACAGCCCAACCCTTGGGACCTTCTCCAGCCCCAGGATGTGACGAGCCGACATCGAGGTGCCAAACCCCCCCGTCGATATGAGCTCTTGGGGGAGATCAGCCTGTTATCCCCGGCGTACCTTTTATCCTTTGAGCGATGGCCCTTCCATGCGGAACCACCGGATCACTATGCTCTACTTTCGTACCTGATCGACCTGTATGTCTCTCAGTCAAGCTCCCTTATGCCATTGCACTCTACGCACGGTTACCAAGCGTGCTGAGGGAACCTTTAGAAGCCTCCGTTACTCTTTTGGAGGCGACCACCCCAGTCAAACTACCCACCAAGCAATGTCCCCCACAATATGGGGTTAGACCTCAGATAAGCAAAGGGTGGTATTTCAACAATGACTCCACAACGCCTGGCGACGCCATTTCACAGTCTCCCACCTATCCTACACATCACTTATCCAAGACCAATACTAAGCTATAGTAAAGGTGCACAGGGTCTTTTCGTCCCACTGCGGGTAAACGGCATCTTCACCGTTACTACAATTTCACCGAGCTCATGGCTGAGACAGTGTCCAGATCGTTACACCATTCGTGCAGGTCGGAACTTACCCGACAAGGAATTTCGCTACCTTAGGACCGTTATAGTTACGGCCGCCGTTTACTGGGGCTTCAATTCAATGCTTCTCCGAAGATAACATCTCCTCTTAACCTTCCAGCACCGGGCAGGTGTCAGGCCCTATACTTCATCTTACGATTTTGCAGAGCCCTGTGTTTTTGATAAACAGTCGCCTGGACCTTTTCACTGCGGCCAGCTTGCGCTGGCGACCTTTCTCCCGAAGTTACAGGTCTATTTTGCCTAATTCCTTAGCCATGAATCTCTCGAGCACCTTAGGATTCTCTCCTCAACTACCTGTGTCGGTTTACGGTACGGGTTCTTATAATCTAAGTTTAGAGGTTTTTCTTGGAAGCCCTTAGGCACACTATCCCTTTGTCCGAAGACGCCGAGTACTATCGCATTTCACCAAATTCTCCGGATTTGCCTAGAGAACCTATAGCTAAGTGCTTTAACGAACTATTCCGTCAGTTCGCGGTGCTTTCATCACTCCGTCACCCCATCACAATTATAAGAAGTACGGGAATATTAACCCGTTGGCCATCGACTTCCCCTTTCGGGTGCGCCTTAGGACCCGACTAACCCGCAGCTGATTAGCATAGCTGCGGAAACCTTAGTTTTTCGGTGTGCGGGTTTCTCGCCCGCATTATCGTTACTTATGCCTACATTTTCTTTTCTAACCAGTCCAGCATACCTTACGATACACCTTCAACCCTGTTAGAATGCTCCCCTACCACTTGTATATAATACAAATCCATAGCTTCGGTAGTATACTTATGCCCGATTATTATCCATGCTCGTCCGCTCGACTAGTGAGCTGTTACGCACTCTTTAAATGAATGGCTGCTTCCAAGCCAACATCCTAGCTGTCGATGCAGACAAACCGCGTTCTTTCAACTTAGCATACATTTGGGGACCTTAGCTGATGGTCTGGGTTCTTTCCCTCTCGGACTTGGACCTTAGCACCCAAGCCCTCACTGTTAGTGAACATTATATAGCATTCGGAGTTTGTCAGGAATTGGTAGGCGGTGAAGCCCCCGCATCCAATCAGTAGCTCTACCTCTATATAACTTTATAACTAACGCTGCACCTAAATGCATTTCGGGGAGTACGAGCTATTTCCGAGTTTGATTGGCCTTTCACCCCTACCCACAGGTCATCCGAAGACTTTTCAACGTCAACCGGTTCGGACCTCCACTATGTGTTACCACAGCTTCATCCTGCCCATGGGTAGATCACACGGTTTCGCGTCTAACACTACTGACTAAAGCGCCCTATTCAGACTCGCTTTCGCTACGGATCCGTGACTTAATCACTTAACCTTGCCAGCAACGTTAACTCGTAGGCTCATTATGCAAAAGGCACGCCGTCACCCCACGAAAGGGCTCCGACCGCTTGTAAGCGTATGGTTTCAGGATCTATTTCACTCCGTTATTCACGGTTCTTTTCACCTTTCCTTCACAGTACTGGTTCACTATCGGTCTCTCAGGAGTATTTAGCCTTAGCGGATGGTCCCGCCAGATTCAGACAGGGTTTCACGTGCCCCGCCCTACTCAGGATACCACTATTCTTATCTTTTCTTACTTATACGGGACTATCACCCTCTGTGGTTTACCTTTCCAGGTAATTCTAATTCAATCCGCAAGAAATATCGTGGTCCTACAACCCCAACATTGCCGTAACAACATTGGTTTGGGCTAATCCGCGTTCGCTCGCCACTACTTACGGAATCACTTTTGTTTTCTTCTCCTCCGCCTACTTAGATGTTTCAGTTCAGCGGGTTTGCCCCCTATCGGGTACTATATCTTCAATATAGTGGGTTGCCCCATTCGGATATCTACGGATCAATTCGTGTGTGCCAATCCCCGTAGCTTTTCGCAGCTTATCACGTCCTTCTTCGCCTCTGAGAGCCTAGGCATCCCCCATACGCCCTTATTTTGCTTATTGTACTTTTCGTTTTTATACATTACTGTATAAAAACTGTGTTCTTTCTACTTTTTAAATGTTTTTTTATCTCAATATGTCAATGAACGGTTGTTCCTTTTGGAACCAGTGGAGAATATCGGAGTCGAACCGATGACCTCCTGCGTGCAAGGCAGGCGCTCTAGCCAGCTGAGCTAATCCCCCGTATATTTAGTCGTCAGTTAACAGTTTTCAGTTAACAGTACTTCAAACGGTTACTCAACCTCTAAAATTTCCTTTTTTAATCAAAAAAACTTAGTAGTCCCGCCCAGACTCGAACTGGGGACCCCTACATTATCAGTGTAGTACTCTAACCAGCTGAGCTACGAGACTCTGTTTTTTAATTATTGTATTATTTGAATTAACAGCAAGAGTAAAAAAAATCTTAAGAACTTTTTCCTAACTTCTTTTTATAGTCTCTAGAAAGGAGGTGTTCCAGCCGCACCTTCCGGTACGGCTACCTTGTTACGACTTAGCCCTAGTTACCAGTTTTACCCTAGGCAGCTCCTTGCGGTCACCGACTTCAGGTACCCCCAGCTTCCATGGCTTGACGGGCGGTGTGTACAAGGCCCGGGAACGTATTCACCGCAGCATGGCTGATCTGCGATTACTAGCGAATCCAGCTTCACGGAGTCGAGTTGCAGACTCCGATCCGAACTGAGAACGGTTTTGTAGATTCGCTCCTACTTGCGTAGTGGCTGCTCTCTGTACCGTCCATTGTAGCACGTGTGTAGCCCAAGGCGTAAGGGCCGTGATGATTTGACGTCATCCCCACCTTCCTCACAGTTTGCACTGGCAGTCTTGCTAGAGTTCCCGACATGACTCGCTGGCAACTAACAACAGGGGTTGCGCTCGTTATAGGACTTAACCTGACACCTCACGGCACGAGCTGACGACAACCATGCAGCACCTTGAAAAACGTCCGAAGAAAAGTCTGTTTCCAAACCTGTCGTTTCCCATTTAAGCCTTGGTAAGGTTCCTCGCGTATCATCGAATTAAACCACATGCTCCTCCGCTTGTGCGGGCCCCCGTCAATTCCTTTGAGTTTCAAACTTGCGTTCGTACTCCCCAGGTGGGATACTTATCACTTTCGCTTAGCCACTCAGATTGCTCCGAACAGCTAGTATCCATCGTTTACGGCGTGGACTACCAGGGTATCTAATCCTGTTCGCTCCCCACGCTTTCGTCCATCAGCGTCAATCCACTTGTAGTAACCTGCCTTCGCAATTGGTATTCCATGTAATCTCTAAGCATTTCACCGCTACACTACATATTCTAGTTACTTCCAAGTAATTCAAGTTCTACAGTATCAATGGCCGTTTGATCGTTGAGCGACCAGATTTCACCACTGACTTATAAAACCGCCTACGGACCCTTTAAACCCAATGATTCCGGATAACGCTTGGATCCTCCGTATTACCGCGGCTGCTGGCACGGAGTTAGCCGATCCTTATTCTTACGGTACCGTCAAGACTCTTCACGAAGAGTTGTTTCTTCCCGTACAAAAGCAGTTTACACACCATAGATGCTTCATCCTGCACGCGGCATGGCTGGTTCAGGCTTGCGCCCATTGACCAATATTCCTCACTGCTGCCTCCCGTAGGAGTCTGGTCCGTGTCTCAGTACCAGTGTGGGGGATCTCCCTCTCAGGACCCCTACCCATCGTTGCCTTGGTATGCCGTTACCACACCAACTAGCTAATGGGACGCATGCTCATCTTGTACCGTTGGAACTTTAGTAATAAATAGATGCCTATTCATTACACTATGGGGTATTAATCCAAATTTCTCTGGGCTATCCCCCTGTACAAGGTAGATTGCATACGCGTTACGCACCCGTGCGCCGGTCTCAAGGAAGCAAGCTTCCTCTACCCCTCGACTTGCATGTGTTAAGCCTGCCGCTAGCGTTCATCCTGAGCCAGGATCAAACTCTTCATCGTATAATTTTTAAAAGCTTGCGCTTTTGATTTGTAGACAAAGAATGCTAGGTTTTTCAAATCTCTCGATTTCTCTTACTCTTATTTTTTTGTGCTTCAAACATCTCTGCTCGAAGCGGCTGTCAATCCAATATGTCTATGAACGTTTCTTCTTGTTTTTCGCTAAACTTCTTTCGTTGTTTTTGCGGGTGCAAAGGTAGAAATCTTTTTCTAATCTCGCAAATAATTTTTGATTTATTTTTTATCTTTTTTCAAGACTAAAATCTTAAATTATTTACTCAATATTTCAAATGAACTTCTCTTCGTTTGCGGGGTGCAAAGGTAAAAACTCTTTTCTTATTTACCAAAACTTCTTGAAACTTTTTTTTGAGAAAATTTTCAATCCGTTTTTCTAATCAATAATACTTAAGAACCTCTCCGTTGCGGGGTGCAAAGATAACATCTTTATTTTCTTATCTCCAAATCTTTTTCGTGATTTTTTTTAATTTTTTTGCTCTCGCTTTAAACTCAATCACTTAAAGATTTTTTAACACTATGATAAAGAACTTTGCTTGTTTACAACCGTTTTGTTGTTGATTGCGGGTGCAAAAGTACCACCTTTTTTCAATTACGCAAGCCTTTTATAAAACTTTTTTTAATCTTTTTTACACTTACTCTGACCCACAGTAAGTTAGATGTAAAAGTTTTTTTTGATAGTATTACAGTGTCGAAAAGTAATGGAATTTAAACATCCGTTTTACACTATACATATATAATAAGTACCTTTCTTTTTACTATACTATATATATACTTATCCTATACACTATTATATATAGGTATACTATATATATGGTACGCGTGAGGGATTGGAGAATTTGTTTGAGCTCTTTTAAAATAGATTTTAAAAAGCGAGTGCAAAAAGCCCGACCCAATGCAAAGCATAGGGACACGCTATAAATAAAATAGA